>NHCC01000015.1 GCA_002168115.1 Rhodospirillaceae bacterium TMED23
TCTGAAATTACCTTCACGTTGGGACCATATAGGTCCATATCCTTCGTTTTCCAAATAACTGGTCCCATACCCGGTGCATTTAGGTATTTTTGCCAACTCTTTCCCTTATACAATTTCTTCGGAACAGATACTATATTGATTTTACCAGCTGCCGCTAGGATAGGGATAAAGTTTGCTGGATTGCCACAGGGACGAACCGCGGCATCTACAGAACGATCTAAAAAAATTGAGTCCGCTTGGCCCCAAGCAATCTGCTTCCCTTTATAATCCTTACCTTCTTTGAATCCTGAAGTACTTAAACGTATAATATTTCTTGCTGTTACAAGAGCGCCACCGCGGGGTGGTCCGTTATGAATTGTCTTACCTTTTAACTTAGAGTAACTATCGATGCCCGTTGTCTGAAATGAAATAAGGCAAAAAGCACCCAAATGATAAGGGTATAGTAGGCGCATATTACTAGCCAGCGCTTTTCCTTTATCTTTACCCATCCCAGAATAAGGTCCTAAACCTTTAGACATCAGAAAATTGAGTATGAACGGTGTTGCAGATATATCTGTTTCACCCTTAGCCACCTGCACAATTGTTTTCGTTAATACCTGACCCACCTGAACCTGAATTGTTGCAATATTATTAGCTGCTGCAATTTCGGCTTGATACTTGGCTACCACATCTGTTGAGAGACCTGGAGCTGCTGCCGCGCTCGATAATGTAATACTTTGAGCTTGAGCACCAGATATACACATGACCGCTCCGGCTCCGGCCAAAAAAATTTTTTTTATCATTTAAGCTCCCAATTTTAATTTAATCTATAATAAATTACATAAGTTATGTTTGTGAAACTAGGGCAATGTATCTGCGATATTCCACTAATGCAATAAGTGTATCAAATCCTTTAGAGTCTAATCTACAAATATTCTGGGAAAAGTGCTCTCAGTCCCTGTGCATTAGCTTTACTAATACCACGCTCAGTGATTAAACCAGTAATTAAATGTCTTGGAGTAACATCAAACGCAAAATTCTTTGAAAAAGATGCATCAGGGGTGATTTGAACATCGACCATTTGTCCATTAGCCAACTTACCCCTCATGGTAGCAACCTCATGCTGGTCTCGCTCCTCTATCGGTATGTCTTTAACTCCATCTTCAACAGTCCAATCAATAGTTGGAGAAGGCAAGCCGACATAAAATGGAACATTGTTTGCTTTTGCAGCAAGAGCTTTTAAATAGGTTCCAATTTTATTACACACATCTCCCGTATAGGTCGTTCGATCAGTTCCCGTAATTACAATGTCTACATGACCATGTTGCATTAAATGACCCCCAACATTGTCCACGATTATAGTGTGAGGCACACCATGCTGACCAAGTTCCCACGCGGTCAAACTGGCGCCCTGGTTTCGAGGCCGCGTTTCATCAACCCAAACATGTAAATCTACTCCAGCATCAAAAGCTTTATAAATTGGAGCAAGAGCAGTGCCCCAATCAACTGTAGCGAGCCACCCAGCATTACAATGCGTTAAAATATTTACCGTTTTATTATTATTCTTATCGTAAATATCTTTAATTAATAATGAACCATGCTCTCCAATATTTGAGCAAATATCAATATCCTCATTGCATATATCCGTTGCTCTTTTGTATGCAACATTTTTACGGTCACCAACAGGAGTCTCCGTTAATATGGTCCTCAAGTCATCAAGCGCCCAACGTAAATTTACTGCAGTTGGGCGAGTGGCTAATAAGAGGTCATAACATTTCTTGAGGTTATCATTTGATGGGTCATCTTTAATTCCAAGTGCCATACCATAAGCTGCTGTAGCTCCGATAAGCGGCGCGCCTCTAACCAGCATATTTTTGATAGCATTTGCTACCGCAAAAACTGATTCTAATTTTTCTATTTTAAACTCATGAGGTAATTTTGTTTGATCAATAATTTCAACTGTTACGCGATCATCAGCTAACCAAATTGTCCGATATGGAACCCCATTTACTAACATAGTTATAATACTCGTCCCGCAACAGCATCAAGTTTTGCCAAAACCTTTGGATCTCTAGCATCAGGAGAGGTTATAAGTGCATTGTCAAGAGCGTGATGACAACCTTGACTGCATAATATATCTTGCTTTGATAGTATAGGTGTTATTTCTTTAATTAAGGAAGCACCCATTTCAGCATTCTTCATTAATACTTTAATAATTGAGTCAACAGAAACGCTATCATGTTCAGGGTGCCAACAATCAAAGTCTGTAACCATAGCAACGGTTGCGTAGCACATTTCAGCTTCTCTTGCTAATTTCGCCTCGGGCATATTAGTCATCCCAATAACGTCGCAACCCCATTCCTTATATAATCGTGACTCGGCTAAACTAGAGAACTGAGGACCTTCCATTGCGAGATAAGTTCCACCTCTAACAGATTTAATATTAATTTTTTTACAAGCTTCTTCTAGAGCATCGCCTAATCTTGAACATACCGGTTGTCCAAAAGCAACATGGGCGACCATGCCACTCTCAAAGAAACTCTTGTTTCGAGCAAAGGTTCTATCAATAAATTGATCAATAATCACAAACGTTCCTGGATCTAGCTCATCTTTAAAAGATCCGCATGCTGATAATGAAATAATTTCGGTTACACCCAAGCGCTTTAATGCATCAATATTGGCACGGAAATTTAATTCCGACGGTGGGATTTTGTGCCCACGTCCATGTCTCGGCAAAAATATTAGTTTCTGACCATTTAGCTCCCCGCATAGAAAATCGTCAGAAGTTTGACCAAAAGGGCTATCAATTTTCTCCCAGCTAACGTTCGAGAGCCCACCAATCTCATAAAGACCACTTCCGCCAATTATTCCAATAACGCGAGAGTTTGCCATTAATTTACCCTATTTTAATTTGCGACCAGCTTAGCCTCTTCAATTATAACTTGATCAGTTGGTACATCGCTAGGAAAGGGGCCCCCTTTTCCTGTTTCCAACCGAGATATTCTTCCAACAATATTCATCCCATCTATGACGCGTCCAAAAGCGGTATAACCCCAGCCTTGTTGGGACTTTGACACATAATTTAAAAATCCATTGAATTTAACATTGATAAAAAATTGATTAGTGGCGGAGTGTGGATCACCTGTACGCGCCATAGCAATAGTACCGCGTTCATTTGACAATCCCTTATCTGCCTCATTTTCAATAGGTGGTCTTGTTGGTTTTTTGCTATATGAGGCATCAAATCCTCCACCTTGGATCATAAAAGCTTTAATTACTCTATGAAATATTAAGCCGTCATAATGACCCTCTCGAACATATTGAATAAAATTAGCCACGGTTTTTGGAGCCAACTCAGGCTCTAATTCAACTGTAAAATCCCCTACATTTGTTTTAAAATAAACTTTGGGTTTTTCAGCAGCATCTACATTTTCCATAATTAAACTCATTACTATTATAGATAAAAAAACAACAAAAACTCTCATCATTCAAATATTTCCCTAAAGATAAAAACTAATTTCTAAAACTCAATTCACATTTACAATGGTTAATGTAAAAATATTTAATCAATTCAGTTTTGACCAAATCTGCCGTTTAACAGCATAGAGCATCGCGGTAAAGATGATAAGGAAGAATATTACCTTTATACCCAAACGTTTTCGCTCCTCCAACTCAGGTTCTGCCGTCCAAATTAGAAAAGCTGTTACATCTTTGGACATTTGTTCGACTGTTGCCTTAGTTCCATCTGAATACTCTACAGCCTCTGCACTCAATGGCGCTGCCATGGCAATTTGGCCACCAGGATAATATGGATTATAATACATTCCATCAGATAATTTAAGTCCCGAAGGCGCCTCTTTAAAACCCGTTAGCAAAGCATGAACATAATTCGGGCCATTAATACGTGCTTTAGTCATCAGAGATAAATCAGGTGGGAGGGCCCCTCCATTCGCTGCGCGGGCGGCAATCTTATTTGGATAAGGTGAGATAACCTTATCAAATGCCTTAGCTGGCCTCATAATAGGTTCGTCATCTTTATGGGTTTCACCATCCTCATTTGGGCCTGCCGGAACTTCAACAGAAGCAGCAATTTTCTTAATTTCACTTGATGAGAATCCAATCTCTGCCAAATTGCGATAGTAAATAAGTCTGACGCTATGGCAGCCCGCACAAACCTCAGTATATACTTGCCAGCCACGTTTAAGTTGCTTGCGGTCAAAAGAACCAAAAACACCATTGGTCGACCAAGCATATTCTCCAGGTTTCATCGCGACACCAGCGGCATTAACTATATTCCCAAAAAATCCGCTTATGGTCGCTACAGTAAAAAAAATTATAAAATTTCGTTTAAGCATTAACCGACTCCTCGTCCGTCGTACCAGCAGGAATTACAGCAGAGCTAATGCTATTTGGAAGGGGCTTTGTTTTCTCAAACCTCCCAACTAAAGGGATTAGGACCAATAAATGAAGAAAATAATACAGGGTAGCCAATCTTCCTATCAATAGCCAGGCCCCCTCCGCGGGTTTTGCACCCACAAAACCCAAAATAATGGTATTAATCAAAAAGATCCAATATAACCAAAAATAAGTTGGTCTATAGTTTGCGCTTCTTACTTTAGAAGTATCAAGCCACGGTAACGCTGCTAACAATAATATAGAAGCAAACATACAGATAACCCCAGCAGTCTTAGCTGGAATTATGACTGGTAACCAACCCCATACATCGATGAAATTATCCGGTACTGCTCTCAAAATTGCATAATAGGGTAGAAAATACCATTCTGGAACAATATGCGGAGGAGTAACGAGCGGATTCGCCTCAATATAATTATCAGGTTCTCCAAAGAAGTTTGGCGCAAAAAACACAAAGCCTAAAAATATTACTAAGAAAAATCCAAGCCCGAATGCATCTTTCACCGTATAGTAGGGATGAAAAGGAATCTCGTCTTTATCGCCTTTTACATCTAATCCTGTCGGGTTATTAGATCCATGAGTATGGAGTGCCCACAGATGAATAAAAACTAATCCAAAAATTATAAAAGGCAATAGATAATGCAGTGAAAAGAATTTATTCAGCGTTGGGTTATCTACAGAAAAACCGCTCCATAACCAAGTTACGATTGTATCGCCAAAAAATGGTATTACAGAAAAAAGATTAGTTATAACTGTTGCACCCCAAAAACTCATTTGACCCCAAGGCAGCACATAACCAAGGAAAGCGGTTGCCATCATGGTTAGAAAAATTAAAATTCCAATAATCCAAAGCAATTCTCTTGGCTGTTTGTATGAGCCATAATAAAGCCCTCGAAAGATATGAAGATAAACAATAATAAAAAACATCGATGCGCCATTCATGTGCACATATCGAATTAGCCAACCGTAATTGACGTCGCGCATTATACGTTCAACTGAGTCAAATGCCAAAGATGCATTTGCCGTGTAATTCATCGACAAAATAATCCCTGAAGCGATCATTACCACCAAGATAAAACCCAGCAAAGAACCAAAGTTCCAAAAATAATTCAAATTTCTGGGGGTTGGATGCTGAATAGCCGAATGGTCAATAAAAGTAAAAATAGGAAGTCTGTGGTCAATCCATTTTACAACAGGATTTTTCCATACTGGTTTAGTCATTTCTTAGCCCTAACCTATAATAATATTTGTTTCATTAGTAAATCTGTATGGTGGCACGTCCAGATTTTTTGGCGCTGGACCTTTTCGAATCCTGCCAGACGTATCGTAATGTGACCCATGACAAGGGCAAAACCAACCGTTAAAATCACCTTTAACATCACCACCTTTTTGACCCGAGGGAATACATCCCAAATGAGTACAAATTCCAACCAAAACAAGCCACTGGTCTTTTTGAACTCTATCGCTATCAGCTTGCGGATCTTTTAGCTCACTTAATTTAATTGATTTAGCGAGTTTAATTTCATCCGCTGTTCTCTTCCGGATAAATACCGGCTTACCACGCCACATTGCGGTTATGCTTTGGCCTTCTTCAACAGAGCTCAGATCTAATTCAGTCGATGCAAGTGCTAATACATCTTTGGAAGGATTCATACTATCAATAAAGGGCCATGCCGCAGCCAAGGCTCCAACCGAACCGACAGCATATGTAGAATAGAGCAGGAAGTCCCGTTTAGAATCATCTACAGTATCTTTTTTATCATCCTGTGAAGTTGTTGCCATATCCACTAAGTACCTTTCCTTTTTTTAATGCTCTAAATGCGTATTTTATATCAACTTAACAAAAAAAATTTGATAAGTAGCTTTTTTGTTATCGCTCATAAGGTTACCAAACCTAGAGTATTAAGTTGAGATCTATATAATGCAGAATATGGAGTTAGAAAAGAAAAAATCCTAATTTTAGTCTTAAAAATAATATATTATTTTCAAGTTAAACGAAAGAGAGGTCTAATTCAATGCGCATAGCGTTATACGAGCCCGATATTCCACAAAATACTGGTACAATTTTACGTTTAGCGGCCTGCTTTAAAATCACGGTAGAAATAATTAAACCATGTGGTTTCGTAATTAATGACCGCCGACTCAAGAGGTCAGGAATGGATTATGTTGAAAAGGTAAACCTAAACTTCCACGATAGTTGGGATATTTTTTTTGATACAGTTCAAAATACAATAAAAGCCAGGATTATACTTCTTACAACAAAATCCGAAAATAGTTTCATAAGCTTTAATTTTAAGAAAACGGATATACTTTTACTGGGCCGTGAAAGTGCGGGAGTCCCCGAAAATGTAAGGGATAGCGTAGATGAGAATATAATTATTCCTATGTCAAGCGGATCGAGAAGCTTAAATATTGCAATTTCTGCAGCAATGGTGTTGGGTGAAGCAATGAGACAAACGAATACTTACCCCTGATTAGAGTTTTATGAGATGGAAGAACTAGAAAATAAAAAAAAAATAGCTCAAGAATGGTTCAAAGAATTGAGAAATTTAATTTGTGACAACTTTTTATCAATTGAGAATGAGTCGAATAAAAACTATAAACATTGGGATAATTTAGATTGCGTTTTTGAGCGAAAAAATTGGAAACGAGCTAACACTAAAAACGATGGAGGCGGAGGAACTATTTCCGTAATGCATGGCAAAGTATTTGAAAAAGTAGGAGTAAATATCTCGACGGTTTTTGGTGAATTTTCTGACGAGTTCAAAAAATCTATTCCTGGTGCAGAGCAAGATCCAAGATTTTGGGCTTCAGGTATTTCTGTTGTAGCACATCCACGATCTCCTTTTGTACCTATAGCACATATGAATACCCGCATGATCGTAACAACAAAGCAGTGGTTTGGGGGAGGTGGAGACCTGACACCTATATTTCCGATAGAAAAGGATACTTCAGAATTCCACCTAGCTTTTAAATCTGTATGCGATACATATAATACAAAGTACTATCCGAAGTATAAAGAGTGGTGCGACAAATATTTCTTTTTACCTCATAGAAATGAAAAAAGAGGGGTTGGAGGAATATTTTTTGATTCTTTGAATAGTGGAGATTGGAATAACGATTTTGCTTATACACAAGACGTTGGCAGAACGTTTATAAATGTTTACTCAAAAATTATTCGCAGAAATATGAATAAAAAATGGACATCGAAGGATCGAGAAACCCAATCCATTAAGAGAGGTCGTTATGTAGAATTTAATTTAATACACGATCGCGGAACCAAATTTGGACTAATGACGGGTGGAAATACTGAAGCTATATTAATGTCTCTTCCCCCGTCAGCGTCTTGGAAGTAAGTTTATTGTTAAATGATAGTCATATAATCTAATGCAGAACCAGAATAAAACAAACCATCAGCCTATTAACCCATCACAGACTAAAGACACGGCCTCGGAACTTTCATTTAAGTTAAAAAATATTAACGAGCAAACACTATGTGGTGATATAGATATTCACATTAATTATGACGGATTATGGCTCCACGACGGTAGCCCGATTGGACGGATCGAACTGGTAAAATTATTTTCGTCTATTTTAGAGATTGATCTCGACGGCCAGTATTGGCTTTGCAATCCAGTAGAAAAAGTTAAAATAAAGGTTGATGATGTTCCATTTCAGGCTGTTGAGATTAATACTGAGGGTAAAGGTAAAAATCAAAATCTGACATTCCGAACAAATGTAGATGAATATGTAATTGCGGGTAAAAATAATCCAATTAGAATAGAGACAAATCCAAACACCGGTGAACCTGCTCCTTACGTTATGATACGTGATGGTTTAGAAGCGCGCCTTACAAGATCAGTTTTCTATCATTTAATTAATCACGGTGTGGAAAGGATTATGGAAAAATCACAAGGAAACAATATAATTAAAGAAAAGGTTTTTGGAGTATGGAGCATGAAAAAATTCTTCCAAATCGGAATAATACCAGACGAAATATAAATCTTAGTGAAGTTAGGGCAAGACTTAAAGCAACCAGCCAAACAGTTGGTCGAAGATCGAATGAAGAGGCCGAAGACCCAGATTACGACATTATCAACAGAAATGATTGGAAAAATGGAACTAAACCGTTGATTCCTGCAGCAGTTTTGGTTGCTTTAATAATCAGAAATGATGGGATTAACGTGTTATTAACAAAACGATCTTCAAACTTAAAACATCATGCCGGCCAAATTAGTTTTCCAGGTGGTCGAGTAGATAATAAAGATGAGTCATCACGACATACTGCGCTTCGTGAAATTCATGAAGAAGTTGGAATTCACCCAAAAAATATTAAAATTATTGATGAGCTAGATGAGTATATCGTAGGAACAGGTTTTTTGGTAAAACCATTTATTGGTATCATCAAACCACCGTATAAATTTGTAAAACAAGAACAGGAAGTTGCTGAGATATTTGAGGTGCCCTTAGATTTTTTAATAGCGCCCAATAATTTTAGCCAATATTCAAAGGAATTTAATGGCATACCTAGAAAACATTTTGCAATAACTTGGGAAAATTACTTCATTTGGGGAGCAACAGCCGGGATGCTAAGAAACCTCTCTCAGCGCTTACATCGGGAATAGGACAAATCAATGCGATTACTTTTACACATAGTTTTACCTTTAATAATTCCAATAATTATTTATATAATATGGGTTTATGTAGACTCAAAAAGAAAGGGACAAAATAAACCCGAATGGAAAACAAAAAGCTGGTTTTGGTCAATTTTCATTGGCTTAATGCTTGTTGCTGCCTCGTTGATTTATTTATCAACCCTGGGTAATGAATTAGGAAAAAAATACCAGTCGCCTATTTTAAAAGATGGTAAAATAGTACCCGGTCATTTCAAGTAGGTTCTGTTTATAAGATGAAAAGTAGTTTTAAACTTAATCCAAACGAACATAGTTGGATGTCAAATCCCAATACAAAAGATATTATTAGTGTTATTTCCAGAGGTAAGAAAGAAATAAGGTTTGTAGGAGGTTGCGTTCGAGATGCTATATTAAATCGAGAGGTTCATGATATTGACATCGCAACGACAGAACATCCAGAAAATATAAAATTTTTTCTTAAAGAAGCCGGGATTAAAACGGTCAATATCGGAATTAAACACGGGACGGTTTTGGCTTTTCATAATTGTTCAAGATATGAAATCACCACACTTCGTGAGGATGTTAAAACCGATGGACGTCATGCTTTGGTTAAATTCACCGATAATTGGCAAAAAGATGCTGAACGCAGAGATTTCACATTTAATGCACTAAGTGCTGACCTAGAGGGAATAATCTACGATTATTGTGGTGGTTTAAAAGATATTGAGTTAAATGCCATACGCTTTGTAGGAAAAGCATCGGACAGAATCCACGAGGATTATCTTCGTATTCTAAGGTATTTTAGGTTTATCGCAACCTTGAATGTAGAAGTTGGAGAAGTGTCTGATCTTACTGCGTGCGTAACTTTGGCTCATAACATAAAGAAATTATCAAAAGAAAGGATTAAAGGTGAATTTTTTAAAATTATTAATTCAAATTTCTCTCCTAGTATTATTGATAAGCTCCACGAGCATAATATTTTAGAACAAATTATACCAAATGTTTCAGATACCAAGTTATTTCGAACCATTATTCAGATTGAAAATAAAGTTATCGAACCAAATATAGTTGCATTCAAATCAATTCGACGATTAGCAACTTTAGTGGACTTTGATTGTTCACAAACCAAAGAAATTTCTATAGCCTTGAAACTCTCAAAAACTGAAAATCATCATTTAACACAGATCTCATCTTGTATTAAAAAGGTCACTCCGAATATTAAAAGAGCTGACCTAATCCGTCTATTGCATCAATATGGTCAAAACGTATTGATTGATACAATTCTCATAAATTGGTCCAAAAAATCAAACAACATCAAAAATAAAATAGGTCATACAGAAAAAGACTGGTTAAGAATCATAGAAATAATCATAAATATTAAACAGGGCTCTTTAGTTTTTCCCTTAAAAGGTAAAGATGTAATCAACCTTGGAATTCCCGCTGGACCGCAAATATCTAAATTTCTTAAAATAACTGAAGATTGGTGGTTATCAAAAGAATGTAAAGCTAATAGAGACGAATGCCTTATTAAACTCCGACACTCTGTAAAGAGACAAATTTGTTAGATATACTTCATTTATTTAATTACTTTCTTCAAGAAAAGATTTATAATTTTTTAGATCCATCAACTGGCGTAGATCCGTTATGTTGCTAATTTTTGTTCTAAAAATCCAACCCTTACCCTCTGGGTCTGAATTTATTAATGAAGGTTTTGCCTCGAGTATTAAATTGATTTCTAATATAATTCCATCAACCGGCATATAAACTTCTGATGCTGCTTTTGAAGACTCAACAACAGCAACTTCTTCATTTTTGTAATAAAGTTTTTGAACTTCTGGACACTCAACAAAAACCAAATCCCCAAGCTGTTTTTGAGCAAAGTCTGTTATTCCAACTGTTCCAACAGTGTTTTCGATGGAAATCCACTGATGTTCCTGTGTATAAAATAATTCTGCCATTTGAATATCCTTGATGCACAAAAACGTATTTAATTAATACGTAGACTTTGTTTTTTGAGTCGGTTGCCTCTTAATTGTTCCGGTGTCAACTTAAAACCAATATAAATTTTAATATTAGGCCCTAAATTTTTTTCATCCAATGGTATTATAATTTCCAAGTCCTCATCAACGTAACTTATTGTATTTTGATTCTCTGGAAATTTTATATTAGCAACAAATTCTTGTTTGCCATATGGTGCCGGGTAATAAATTGGTATCGCAATAAAATAAGGTACTGATAAATTTCGTGTTTCCGCCGAGGGACCAATAGTAATATCAAAAGAAACTCTTAAAATAACTTTTACGGCTTTGTTTTTACTCTTTTCCCAAATATACTCACAATTTCCTGTAAAACTCTTTAATTCAGCTTCATATCGAATATCCGTTATGTCTCTTCCTAGGCCTTTTTTGTATACAGTAATTATATCGGTATCTTTTAATAGTTGAACGACTGGACACTGTGGAACTACTACCCCCTTTCCCCATAGACCTGTATCAGAAGAATTAGCGCATCCAAGCAAGAGAACAACACACGCAACAATTAAATATTGTTTCATAAATTGCGTGATAGGGTTTATTTTTAATTTTTTGGACATATTTAATTCCATATTAGAAGAGTGTTTTTTTAATAAAGTTAATTCATACAATGGCAGAATTTAAAAAAAAAGTTAATTATCTCTTCAAAAGTTCTATTTTGTTTTAATACGTAATCAAAGAGTGATTAAATTATAAGATAAGCTAATGAAAACTTACACTATTTAAACAGATAAAATAAAAATGAATGTAACGAATACCGTAGAAATATATAGTGATGGAGCCTGCAGTGGTAATCCAGGACCTGGTGGTTGGGGGGTATTACTGCGCTGGAATAGCATAGAAAAAGAACTCTTCGGTGGCGAACAAAATACTACAAATAATCGTATGGAAGTTCAGGCAGTAATAGAAGGTTTAAAAGCACTAAAAAAGCCATCTTTTGTTATAGTATATACTGATAGTACTTATGTCCAAAAAACAATGACACAGTGGTTAGAAGGCTGGAAAATTCAAGGCTATAAGATAAAAGGCGGTAAATATCGTATAAACCACGACCTTTGGAGAGAACTTGATGCCTTAAGTCAAAAACATACAATTGATTGGTGTTGGGTAAGAGGACACGATGGACATCCGGAAAATGAGAGAGCAGACGCTCTTGCCAGAAAAGGTGTGGACTTAGTTCGATAAAATTGAGAGTGCTAGAATTTTCGTTGGAATTTTGTCAAACTTTTAATAATGCCTCGAAACGTTTTGACCTCCTGTTCAGTCATTTCTGCTCGCTCAAAGATATTCCTAATATTTTGTACCATTGTAGGTCGCTTCTCTTTAATTCGAAGAAAACCATGATAATCCAACTCCCTCTCCAAGTGCTCAAACATCTTAAGTAATTCCTGTTTATTTGCTAATCTAGTATTTTTGATTCTTAATCCAAAAGCCTCCGCCTTGGTGTTTTTTAATTTAAACCACTCGTAAGCGACAATTAAAACAGCCTGCGATAAATTAAGCGATGTAAACCCTAAATTTAAAGGAATAATTAAAATCTTATTTGCTCGAACGATATCCTCATTTTTTAATCCCTTGGACTCGCGACCAAATAAAATACCACATGCTTTGCGTTCCAAAGATCTCATCTCATTTGCTGCAAACTCAGGAGTAACGACTTCTTTAGTCATGTCTCGATTTCTAGCTGTTGTGGCAAAGACTAATTCCAAATCTGCTATCGCCTCATCCGTTGTTCGAAATACTTTTGCATTATTTAAGACAATATCGGCTCCAGCAGCTGGCTTTATAGTATCAGAATTCGGCCACCCGTCGCGTGGGCGCACTAATCTAAGATCAGTAAGACCACAATTCAACATAGCCCTCGCTACCATACCAATATTTTCCCCTAGCTGTGGTTCAACAAGAATAATAGCAGGAATATTTTTTTCGGTTGATCCAGCTTCAGATTTTAATTTGATTATGCGTCGATCTGTTCCAGCCATAAAATAAATTTTATTTATCTTTTACGGCTAACGGTATAACTTTATCACTATAAAGCTTATAGACAATAGCATCACGCAGTGCCGCATAAGAAGCATCAACAATATTTGCAGAAACACCAACTGTGGTCCACCTTTGTCCATTAGAGTCAGAACTTTCAATCATAACTCGAGTCACGGCCCCAGTCGCATCAGAAGGTGTTAATATTCTAACTTTATAATCTATCAATTTAATATCCTCTAAGCTCGGATAAATTGGTAGTAAAACATCACGTAGAGCCCTATCGAGCGCGTTTACTGGTCCATTTCCCTCTCCAACCGTCATATATATTTCACCATTAATCTGGGCCTTAATTGTAGCTTCAGATAAAGTAATCAGTTCATCTTTTGCATTCCAGCGACGTTCATCAATCACCCTAAAACTATTTAAACGAAAATATTCCGGTATATTCTCAAGGGATCGCCTTGCTAATAATTCCAAACTAGCGTCTGCTCCATCATATGCATAACCAGCAAATTCAAGCTCTTTTACTTGCTCAACCAAACTAGAAATTTTAGGATTTTTAGAATCTACTTTTAAGCCAATTCGACGAAACATTGCTAGAATATTTGATTTACCAGATTGATCCGAAACAACAATATGGCGATGATTACCAACTAACTCGGGGTCTATATGTTCATAACACTTTGGATCTTTCTCAACCGCAGAAACGTGTAAACCACCCTTATGAGCAAATGCAGACTCACCAACGTATGGCGCACTGCGGCGAGGAGACCTATTTAAACGTTCATCCAACGAGTGAGAAATAGTGACTAATTTTTTCAATTTTTTTTGCGAGACCCCTGTTTCAAATCCCATTTTCAACATTAAAGAAGGTATAATTGAGATAAGATCTGCATTTCCACATCTCTCACCTAAGCCATTTAAGGTTCCCTGAACCTGCCGAACTCCAGCCTTAACAGCGGCTAAGGAATTGGCGACAGCATTACCCGTGTCATTATGGCAATGAATACCCAAATACTTACCAGGAATTTTTTTTATAACCTCGTTAATTATCTCTTCAATTTCAAATGGCAACGTTCCCCCATTCGTATCGCAAAGCACAATCCAGCGAGATCCCGCCTTAAGGGCTGCCTCGAGACATTTCAAGGCATAAGACGCATTTGCTTTATATCCGTCAAAAAAATGCTCAGCATCAAAAATTACCTGATCAGTTTTTTGCCCAGCATGCTCAATTGAGTCGGCAATCATCTTAATATTTTCTTCCAAATTTATTTCAAGCGCAACTTCAACTTGAAAATCCCACGTCTTTCCAACAATACAGACACATGGTGTCCCTGCGCTTAAAATTGCACTTAAACCTGGATCATTATCAGTGCTACGCCCCGGCCTCCTAGTCATTCCAAAAGCAACGAAACGTGAGTTTTTTAATTCCGGCAGATTTGAGAAAAAAGCATCATCTGTTGGATTTGCACCCGGCCAGCCGCCTTCTATATAATCGATTCCAAGCATATCTAAATCACTTGAAATTGCAATTTTATCGGTAACGTTAAAATCAATGCCTTGTGTTTGAGCTCCGTCTCGAAGCGTGCTATCAAAAAGATAAACTCTATTATCTGTCATCATAATTCTCTGACTGTTTATAGTGATCTAATAATTACCGGACAATGCACAATAATACTCATAATCTCAAGGACTTATCTTAGTTCCCATTGGTTAATATTTTGAATAATGATTATTTTAAGTATATTTAACAAATTCAATAATCAGTACGTTTTTTTGCATGAATTTATAATGATAAATATGCAAAAGACTTATTAAAGATTTAAATTTTTTAATGATGACAATCGCCTAAATAAAATGATAAAAACCGCGCGCATTTTGAAATCTTTCGGCGGCATCAGCCGCGCATTATCAAATAAAGAATACCGGATATATTGGTTTGGACAGATCGTGATGGTGCAGGGATTTTGGATCTACAAAATAGCGGCGGGTTGGCTAATGTGGGAAATGACGAATTCCTCCACATGGTTGGGTTTTTTGGCTGCTGGATATTTTTTACCAGTGTTATTTCTTGGACCGATTGGCGGCGCTTTAGCCGATCACTTAGGTTACAAATATACTTCAGTGATTATGGGGTTATTAGGTTCCTTAATTGCATTAGTAGCGGCTATTTTAACTTGGACTGGAACTATTACTCCTATATTTCTGTTATTACATGCAGTCTTGCAAGGCATTGCTTTTTCTTTTGAATTTCCTGCCCGACAGTCATTATTTCCAACTTTATTAGAGAGAGGAGACATGCCAGCAGCCGTTGCCGTGAATTCAACCACATTTTACTCAAGTAGTTTTACCGGACCGATGTTTGGAGGATTACTCCTAACAATAGGATCGACCGAATTTGGTGCTGGATTATGTTTTATTACTAACGCAATTTGCATGACTTGGATGGTTGGAGCCCTAACTTTTTTAAAATTACCAAAAAATCAAAATTTAAATCAAAAAGAATCATTCAATATTTTTAATAACTTATCCTCTGGCATTATTTATTGTTTTAAAGATAAGCATATTAGATTATTGATACTTTTATTGTTCTCAGGCTCATTTTTCATTCGTCCTTACTTAGATTTTTTACCAGAATTTTCTGATAAAATTTTTAAAGTGGGAAAAGAGGGCTTGTCTTTACTCACTGCTTTTTCAGGTATTGGTTCAATCTTTTTTGCTATTTTTTTTGCAATTCGTGGACGAGTAAGCGGTTTAACTTTGTATCTTATTTTCTGTCAAATTGGGGCAATAATATTTTTTATCCTCTTTGCCCTCTCAAATAACTTTACCATAGGTTTAATTTTATTATCGGCTCTAGGAGGACTTCTTGTCTCTTCCTCTATATCTGCTCAGTCTTTAATTCAGCATTCTGTTACTGATATTTATAGAGCACGGGTCATAAGTATTGTTGTTTCGATAGCGGTTGGAGCACCAGCGATATCCGCTATGGCTATTGGATGGTTATCCACCTATTTGGGATTGCAATATTCACTCGCTATAGCGGGTGCAATCGGTATCGTAATAACGATCCTAATTAGTGCTTCAATAGTAAAAAGGCGCCATGAAATAGAGAATTAAACACGCTTCCACCTTGTTATGCTCTTACTATCTTCTAAGACTATGCCGCTTTGTAATAACTCGTCTCTTATTTTATCTGATAAAACAAAATTTTTATCATCACGCGCATTGTTGCGAGCTAATATTAATGAATGTATCTGATCGTCGCTTAAGTCAGACTTTAAATTAGGACTCACAGATTTAAACCAATTATCAGGATCACATTTCAAAATACCTAGTAACTTTCCAGCGGAGAGTATTTTACCTTTTAATCGAGCTTTAGCCTTTTCTGTCTTAGCTTTATTTAAATCTCTAGATAATTCATGCAAAACCTTTAACGCTTCTGGAGTATTTATATCATCTGATAAAGCCGCCATAAAATCTTCCGATAATTCATCAGCAAATTGAGGTAAATCATTTATCTGGCGCAAAGCTCCATAAAAACTGTCCAAGCTGCTTTTAGCTTGGGCCAATCCATTGGAAGTCCAGTTCAGAGGCTGTCTGTAATGTGTCATTAACATACACAGCCTTATCGTTTCGCCATGATAACTATGCAACAAATCTCGAACAGTAATAAAATTACCTAAACTTTTTGACATTTTTTCGCCATCAACCATTAGATATCCATTGTGCATCCATATTTGAGCGAAAGTATCCTCTCCATTTGCGCAACAACTTTGGGCTATTTCATTTTCATGATGTGGGAAAATTAAGTCTTGGCCCCCTCCGTGAATGTCGAATGTAGCACCCAGATATTCATTCGACATTGCCGAACACTCGATATGCCAACCGGGACGCCCTCTTCCCCAAGGGCTATTCCATCCTGGTTGATCGGAACTACTTGGTTTCCATAAAATAAAATCAGCTGGATCTCTTTTGTACGGGGCTATATCAACGCGAGCACCCACGATTAATTCTTCACGGTTAAGCTTAGAGAGACTGCCATAATTTACCATTGAAGGCACATTAAAACATACGTGTTCTTGTTCCTGATAGGCGTTACCAATTGAAATTAGTTTTTCAATCATTTTTATCATTTGCGGAATGTGATCAGTAGCCTTCGGCTCTATTGATGGTTCCAGATTACCTAAATCTCGCATATCACTCCGAAATGCTTTAATTGTGCGGGACGTGATAACATCGATATCTTCTCCACTATCTTGATGAGCAGCTATGATTTTATCATCAACATCTGTTATATTTCGAACATAATTTACGTTTTCTTCCCCATAAACTTTCCTCAATAACCTATACAATACATCAAAAATAATTACTGGCCGGGCATTCCCTATATGCGAATAATCATAAACAGTCGGCCCACAAACGTACATTCCCACAGAACTTTCATTGATAGGATGAAAAATACGCTTTTCTCTGGTTTTGGTATTATAAAGTTTAAGGACTATCATATTTTTAAATATATTTCTTCTAGGCTATATAATTTTCCAAATAAATTTTTTAAGTAGCCTAAGATTAAAAACTACTTTCTCCAAGACGCGAAACAATATTTGTGAACCCATTAGTTATCGGATATCTGCGATCCCGACCAAAGGCTCGTGATGAGATCTTAACTCCCGGGGGTGCTTGACGCCTCTTATACTCAGCTCTATCAAGCATCTGCCAAACCTTCCTCACAATATCTTTATCATGGCCTTCAGCAACAATGTCATCAATGGATGCCTCACCCTCAATCAAACGTTTTAAAATATCATCTAATATATCATAAGCTGGCAAACTATCTTCATCAAATTGATCTGGTTTTAATTCTGCAGATGGCTTTTTTGTTATAACCCGATTTGGAATTACCAGTCCTTTTGGTCCATTAAAGCCCGAAACGAAGTTATTATTGCGCCAATGGGATACAGCAAATACCGTAGTTTTATATATATCCTTTAAAACTGAATAACCTCCACACATATCGCCATAAAGAGTTGCATAACCAACAGACATTTCTGATTTATTACCCGTCGTTAATGGCATAAACCCTAATTTATTGGAAATAGCCATTATAATAAGTCCTCGAGTTCGTGCTTGAATGTTTTCTTCCGTAGTATCAACCTCTCTATTATGAAATACAGGCTCCAGGAGTTTGTTGAACGCTTCCATAGCAGAATTAATAGGAATTGTATCGCAAACTATACCAAGTGCATTGGCTTGCTGGGCAGCATCTTCCAGACTTTCCTTCGAAGTGTAAGGCGAGGGCATCATTACACAATGAACCCTCTCAGCACCGATGGCATCAACGGCGACAGCCGCCGAAAGGCTCGAGTCAATTCCACCAGACAGACCAATAATTATGCCAGAAAAACGGTTCTTGTTTACATAGTCCCTTAGCCCAAGAACGATAGCCTGATAAATTGCCTTGAGGCTTCCATTAATATCCTGCTTTGTCTTTTCAACACTTTTTGTGGAGCAAAACCAACCTAAATCGGACTTAAGCCACTCCGTCGTAATATGAGCAGATTCAAAAGGCGGCATTTGCACTTGAAGTTGCAAATCATTATTTAAAACAAAAGATCCCCCATCGAAAACCAACTCATCTTGGCCACCAACAAGATTGACGTAGATAAGAGGTAACTTTGCCTCTTTAACTCGAGCAACAGCATTGTTAAGACGCGTATCTGGTTTATCAATTTCAAAAGGTGAGCCGTTTATAACAATTAGAATCTCAGCCCCAGACTCGTCCAGACACTCAGTTACATCAGAACCCCACATGTCCTCGCAAATCATCAACCCAAGGCGTTTGCCTCGAAATGAAATAGGGCCGGGCATGGGCCCTAAATCAAAAACCCGGTTCTCATCAAAAACACCATAATTAGGTAAAAGATGTTTATACTGTATTGCTGATATTTTGCCTTCGTCTAATAACAATAATGCATTATAAACTCTTTCGTCTTCGCGCCACGGTGCTCCAATAATTATTGCAGGGCCGCCATCATCGGTTTCTTTAGCCAGCAATAAAACTTGTTTCTCAATATATTCTAAGAATAGGGATTTTCTGACTAAATCCTCAGGTGGATACCCACAGACACATAATTCCCCCATAACAACCAGTTCTGCTTGATCACGTTCAGCTTTTTTTCGAGCGTCTTTGATCAAATTAATATTTCCATCAATATCACCTACAATGGGATTAATTTGCGCTAACGAAATGATAAGTTTATCAGTCATAGATTTAATAACTCGTTTTTCTTACCCTTTATGAGGTTGGATTAAAAGATGCCATTATTCCAGTCAATACACAGATTTTTTACGACACGAGCGAGGAAAATAGATTAACAATTATTAAGCACTTTTTTCATTACACTTTTTCTAGTTTTATCACGATCTACTTTTAATCGATCAGCAAACGCGAAAGCAAGCTCCAAAGCCTGTTTGGCATTCAAACGAGGGTCACAGTGGGTATGATAACGACTAGATAGGTCAGCTTCAGTGATGGCTTGGGCTCCTCCAACACATTCAGTAACATCTTGCCCTGTTAACTCAAAGTGCACCCCTCCTGGGTGAGTTCCCTCACTACGATGCACATTAAAAAAACCTTCAACTTCCCTCATAATCTTATTTAAATGCCTTGTTTTATAGCCACTACTCGCTTTGACTGTATTACCATGCATCGGATCACATGACCAAACTACATGTCGTCCTTCTTCCTTTACTTTACGAATAAGTGCTGGTAAAACTTGTTCGATTTTATCAGCCCCCATTCTCGAAATTAGTGTTAATCTGCCAGGTTCATTATCCGCATTAAGAAAATCAATTAATTTCATTAAATACTCTGGCTCAGTGGTAGGTCCAACTTTTGCGCCTATCGGATTTGCAACACCTCGAAGAAATTCCAGATGTGCACCATCTAATTGTCTTGTTCGCTCACCAACCCATAGCATATGAGCAGATGTATCGTACCAATCACCTGTCAATGAGTCTACCCGGGTCATAGCTTCCTCATACTGCAGCAACAATGCCTCATGAGATGTGTAAAAATCAGTTTCTTTCAACTGGGGTGCTGTCTCGGAGGTTAAGCCACACGCCGCCATAAAATTAAGAGATTCGTCCAAACGTTCCGCTATGTCTTTATACCGATCTCCAATGGCATCGTCCGACACAAAACCCATATTCCATTGATGAACCCGATGAAGGTCTGCAAATCCGCCTTGAGCGAAAGCTCTCAATAGATTTAAGGTGGAAGCAGATTGATTATAAGCCTGCAACATTCTCTCGGGGTCCGGCATCCTGGTATCAGAGTTAAACTCGGTTCCATTAATTATATCACCACGATAATTTGGTAATTCNACCTCATCGACTGTTTCTGTTTCACCAGATCTTGGCTTNGCAAATTGGCCAGCTAAACGNCCAACTTTTACAACNGGGCGCGATGCACCAAACGTTAAAACAACGGCCATTTGCAANAATACCCNAAACGTATCTCTAATNTTATCTGGATGAAACTCTTGAAAACTCTCTGCACAGTCTCCTCCTTGNAGCAGAAAGGCTTCTCCAAGTGCGGCCTTCGCTAAATGCCTCTTAAGTGCACGTGCCTCACCAGCNAATACCAAAGGCGGATAATTTGATAATNTTTTTTCAATAACCTGCAATTTNTCCATATCAGGATATTCAGGAACCTGAAGTATAGGTTTGCTTCTCCAACTTTTTGGTGTCCATTTTTCATCCATACTCTTTACTCTTTGTTTCATTACCTAGATACTNCTTAAAATTGGCGCTTTCTATAAACCTTTATACTANCAAACTCCAGCTTAAAAAGGGAATTTTAAAAAATGAAAGCTATAAATATAAAATCATTTGGTGGCTCTGATGTTTTACAAATNCAAGAAATACCCANACCTGAACCTAAACCTGGAGAGATTTTAGTTGAAGTTCATGCNGCAAGTGTAAACCCAGCTGATTGTAAAATGCGGGAAGGNGCGTANCCAGTTTCTTCCGATTTTTCTTTTCCAAGCTCTATCGGACGAGACTTTTCAGGCGTCGTTGCTAAATGCGGTATGGAGGTAAACAGCGTTAAAGTTGGCGATTCTGTTTTTGGTGTATTACCAAGAGGTGTTGAAGGAACTTATCAAGAATATCTAAAGATAGACCATAATCTNGTTGTCGCAAAACCAGAAAATTTATCACATANTGAAGCTNCNGCNNTAGCTTTGACNGGACTAACATCTTTGGTCTCAATTGAAGAGAGTCTAAAATTACAATCTAATGAACGAATTCTAATTCACGGTGGAGCTGGTGGTGTAGGCAGTTTTTCTGTGCAATTGGCACGCCATATTGGNTCTGAAGTTATAACTACAGCAAGTCAAGTTAATCACGAATATCTTCTTAATTTAGGAGCCAANCAAGTNATTGATTACAACAAGGANGATTTTACNAAGATTTTAAAAAATATTGATGTTGTTTTTGANTTAATNGGNGGNGATGTTCACGTAAGATCATGGAAAGTTTTAAANCCCAATGGCAGAATTGCATATATCGCTCCATTATCAAATAAANCNAATTCGCCGCCAACTGGCNTACAAGTGNTNCGACCCGATGTCCAACGTGATAAAATATNTTTATTAAAAATTCTTGATTTAGTGGNGTCNGGAGCNGTTCNAGTTCCTCAAATTGAAACATATCCTTTTGCTCTTGTGAGAAAAGCACACGATTCCGTGGATACTCANCACGTNAGAGGAAAGATAGTTCTAAAAATAAAATAATCTTTNTATTAGTTAGACCTTTTTGAGCGCATCGTAACAAATTCTTCAGCGGATGATGGGTGTATGCCTGTTGTTGCATCAAATTGTTCCTTCTTGGCACCACATTTAATTGCAATTGCAATGCCTTGTATAATTTCTGGTGCATCAATACCCATCATATGGCAACCAAGAACAACATCCGTTTCTGCGTCAACCACCAACTTCATAAATGTTCTTTCATCGCGACCAGAGATTGTGTGAACGAGCGGTTTGAAATTTGACTCATAAATATCGATAGATTCAAACTTTTCTTTTGCTTCTTCTTCAGTAAGACCCACTACTGCAATAGGTGGCGTGGAAAAAACAGCCGAAGGAACATTGGAATAGTCAACAAATTTATTATCTTTTTTAAATAACATATCAGCAAAAATATGGCCCTCTTGAATAGCAACTGGAGTTAGCTGAATCCGGTCCGTTACATCGCCAACGGCATAAATATTTGATTGAGAGGTTCTATTGTACTTATCAACCACTATCGAGCCATCATTTTTTAATTCAACACCCGCTTTTTCTAGGCCAAGTCCCCTCGTATTTGCGGCTCGGCCTGTTGCATACATAATACAATCTGTTTGCATTACAGACCCATTATTAAGCGTTAATAAAAGATTGTGGCCTGACTTTTTAATTTCAATAACTTCAGTTTTAGCGAATATTTCAATACCACGCTTTCTCATTTCTTCTGATAGTGATTTTCTGATATCATTATCAAAACCGCGCAAAACTTCCTCACCACGAATAATTTCAGTAACAGTCGATCCAAAGCCAGAAAAAATTCCAGCAAACTCAACCGCAATATAACCGCCACCCACGATCACTACTTTTTTTGGTAAACTAGGAAGTTCCAATGCTTCATTAGAGGTTATTGCGTTCTCTATGCCTGGAATACGAGGCAAATTAGGCCAACCACCGACTGCGATCAAAATATTTTNGGTAGTTAACCTTTCTCCTCCAACTTCGACGGTGTGATCATCAATTAAAACTGCCCGACCTTGTTTTAAATCGACATTATTATTTTTTAAAATATTAAGATAAATCTGATTTAAACGGTCTAATTCAGAATTTTTATTTTTTATAAGTGTCTGCCAATTATGATGCGCTTCTTCAATGGTCCAACCATAATTTGCAGCATCTTCCATATGATCTGCATAGTGGGCTCCAAATATAAGTAATTTTTTAGGGATGCAACCGCGAAGAACGCAAGTCCCTCCAACTCTGTCTTCTTCACAGACCGCTACCTTAGCACCATAACCACCTGCTAATCTAGAAGCGCGTACACCACCTGACCCAGCACCTAGAGTAATCAAATCGTATTCATAATTTGCCATATCTTAATCTCACTCACCTAAATTTTTGTATTAACGATGCTATAGACCTAAAATAGTCTCTAGATTTGAGCTATAATTTAAAAAACGTAAAATCAAGGTGGTGGAGGTTGTCTGGAATATTTGAACTTATTATTAACCCAAATTCCTTCTTCAATTTTACCATTNCCATAAGTTTGTTTTCCTTGGCCATTTTTGCGGTCATTTTTCCACTCGCCAAAATACTTGTTGCCTGAAAATCTTGATTTTACTCCCCAAGTAAACGTACCAAGCCCATTCTTTCTTCCTTTGAGGAAACGTCCAACGTAAACGTTTCCNTTACCATAAGAATATTTACCTAAGCCATTAGGCCTCATATTTTCCCACTCTCCATCATATATATCACCAGCAAATCTCGACTTTAAACCAAATGAATACCTACCCTTGCCGTTATACTTATCATTCTTGTACTCGCCCTCATAAATATCGCCCGCGAATTTGGACCTGGATCCAAAAATATACTTTCCAATTCCATGTTTCTTTCCGTTTAAAAACCAGCCGCTGTAACGGTCGCCATTTGCATATTTATATGTACCTCTTCCTGTTTTTTTACCGTCTACGAATTGACCAACATAAACATCTCCAGAAAATTGTGAGCCTGAGCCCCATGTGTAAATGCCTTTGCCATTTGGTTTACCGTCTTTTATCTGGCCAACATAACTAGTACCATTTACCGAAATATACTTGCCTTTACCGTTAGGTTTTCCATCTATCCATTGACCATCATATTTATCGCCAGCTGTGTCGGTATTGGATCCAAAAGTAAAGAGGCCATAACCATTAAACTTACCATTTTTATAGTCACCAACATATGTTGAACCTTCTAATTTAGATTTGGAGCCGAAAATGAATTTACCTTTGCCATGAGGCTTATCGTTTAATACTTTTCCTTTATATACGCCCCCACCCTTACTAGTGTATGTGCCATTACCTTCCTTTCTTCCAAATACCCAGTCCCCTTCATACTTATCTCCAGCATATTTTGATCGTGGTCCATAAGTATAGATACCAAAACCGTTTTTTTGGCCTCGCGTAAGCTGGCCAACATACTTGCTACCTATTAATTCATTCTGCGCCAAATGATAGTAAGTGCCGCGGCCATCAAAAAGTCCATCACGCCACTCTCCAATATATTTATCTCCCTTAAATTTACCATCTGCCCCATAAAAATACGTACCGACTCCATGGAATCTTCCTTGTTTCCACTCTCCTTGATAACGATCACCCTTGAATATGTTATCGGCTCGATAATAAAATATTCCCAGACCACTAAATAATCCATTTTTCCATTCACCCTCATAACGATCTCCAGTTAACGGGGGAACTTTAAAATTTCGAATACCATAACAAGCTGTCCAACTTTGCTTATTATATTCTTTTGGGCATTCGGGTAAGTAACTTTTAAAAGCTTTTTTCTTAGGTTTGCTCTCTAACCCGATACTGGCCTGCGCCAAATCTAATTTTGGTGAATTTACTTTATCCACGGTTTCGCAACCTGAGAGCAAAAATATTGTTAAGCTCAGTGGTAATAAATTTCCAAATATTTTATTTTCTATAAAAGTTCTATAGAACATATGACATACAAACCATTTCACAAACAACTTACAAATTTTAGGTTTTTATTTAACCATACCGTGTCGAATTAAGCGTCTTTCTTATTATAAAAACATTAAGCACAAAAAAAAGGCAGAAATAAACCCCAACACGCGCTTTTTTTATTCAAAAAACTTTGATAGATTCAAAAATATTCATAGAAAGTGAAGAATCTAAATGCCATTTAATTTTATCAAACACCTAAAACTCTCGACGCGTATAATTATTGCACTTTCAACCATAGTTTCTGCAATTTTTGTTACACAAACCGCCTATAATCTACATCACAACAACGAAGAGCGATTGAATTCATTGTATCTCAGAGCAACTCTTTTAGCGGCTTCTCAAGCAGATGCTTTGGCTGGTTTAATTTGGGACTATGACCAAAAAAGAGCAAGTGGCAATTTAATTGGCATAACACAGGACCCTGAAGTCATTGATGCAGAAATAATTGACGATACAGGTCGTATATTTGCTAATTTTTCCATGTTAAAATTATCGGATGCAAAAAGGAGCAAAATAAGCAAGCGGAATGCCAAGTCAATTATCAAAGTAAAACAAAAGATTGTTTTTACGACAGAGGAAGGAAAAAAAAGAAATCTTGGTCATATTACAATATTCATGACAACCGACAGAATTAACTCAGCTTTCTGGAATGATTTAATTTCATCAGCATTTATCGCCTTTATTATTCTAACAATCATAATAATTGGCCTATCAATAACAATAAGCTCTTTCACAAAACCTATTATGATGATGAGTTCAATTATGCGCCAAAGATTAATTGGTGACTATTCTGGTGACGTAGACGACAACTATATGATGCGGGATGATGAAATTGGAGATATTGCGAAGTCGATCGAAGCTGATCAAAAAAACAGGCGAGATGAACTCAAATTACTTAAAACCACTAGAGCTATAGCAACCGAACTAAATCTAGATAATCTCCTGGCTCAAATTATCGGTGCTTCAACAGAACTATTAGATGCAGAACGCAGCACACTCTATCTTTTTGATGCAGAGAGCGACACCCTGTGGACCCGCGTAGCAGAAGGTATTGGCGATCATGTAATTAGGTTAAAATCTAATGAAGGAATCGCCGGAAGTGTATTTCAAACTGGTAAAGCTGAAATTGTCCTTGATCCTTCATCTGACGATCGCTGGGAGAAACAAATCTCGGAAGATCTGGGATTTAATGTAAAAAATATACTCAGCATGCCGATTACAAATAAGTCTGGGCAGAAAATTGGTGTAACTCAGGTTTTAAACAAAAAAAATGGAATATTCTCTAACCATGATATAGAGAGAATGGCCTCTTTAAATGCCCAAACAAGTGCCGCAATCGAAAATGCTCAATTATTTGAAAGCGTCCTCAAAATGAGAAATTATAATGAGAGTATTTTAGGCAGTTTAACCAATGGCGTGATATCACTAGACAGAGACTTTAAAATTCAAAAAATTAACGCTGCAGCCCAAGAAATCATGAATTTGTCCAAAGTATCTAGGATAGAACAAACATTTGAAGATATTATTGGGAATAACAATCTTTGGATTACCGAGCTTTTAAGCTACGTAGTTAACTCTGGAAGAGCTAAACAGATAATGGATGATATTCTTAATTTACCATCTGGGGGAAAAATTGAAGTCAATTTGGTTATAACACCCCTACAAAGCATAGAAGACAGTGATGGCGGCTATCTGATTATATTCGAAGATATTAGTGAAGAAAAACGGGTTCGGGGAGCCATGTCCAGGTATGTTTCCCCAAAAATTGTTGATCAATTGTTGGAATCTGATGGAGACAAACTAGAGGGCACCTCCCAAGTTGCAACTATTCTGTTCACAGATATTCGAAGTTTCACTAGTATATCTGAATCTATAGGGGCGAAACAAACAGTTGCAATGCTTAATGAATATTTCTCGGAAATGGTCGATATGATACAGAAGAATGACGGGATTCTTGATAAATTTATTGGCGATGCAATCATGGCAGCATTTGGAATACCCTTTACATCCGGTGAAGATGCAAATAACGCGGTTACCGCTGTTTATGAAATGTCTTCAGCGATGAAAATACTCAATGTCAAAAGGGAAGCACGGGGGGATATTCCTATCCGAATGGGAATGGGAATTAATACGGGCGAGGTCGTAGTAGGCAACATTGGATCATCAAAACGCATGAATTACACAGTTATTGGTGATGCCGTCAATCTTGCAGCCAGATTAGAAGGTGCTACAAAATTTTATAAAACCGATATTTTGATAAGCGAATTTACGTTCAACCTATTGGGTTTGGAAGAGAAAAAACTTTTCCGTTCTGCTGATCTACTCAGGGTTAAAGGCAAATCTGATCCAGTTAAAATTTTCGAGGCCCTTCCGAAAGGTAGTCCAAAGATTAAGTTTTTAGATTTTTGGGAAACTGGCATTTCAGCTTTCAAGAGACAATCTTGGGAGGAAGCAAAAAAAATATTTTTAGAATTCGATAGCGCTATATCATTAAATAACTCAAATAATACTCATAAACGCGGGGGCGATCCTCTCGCTTCTATTTATGTTGATAGAATAAACAATTATATAGAAAGCCCACCGCCTGATAATTGGGATGGTGTGTTTGTCATGAATACAAAATAAAAAACATGTTGAATAATATCCCCAAAATTACACTTAAGCTCACTATTTTAGTCTTGATATATTTTTGTTTTATTACAAATGTGCAGTCTAAAAGTACGAAAGTATTATTTATTAACCCTGGCAAAACTGGGGAAACTTTCTGGACAATGGTAAGTAACTTTATGGAAGCCGCCGCATATGACTTAAATATACAACTCAAGATTACGTATTCTGAGAGAGACATGTTCAAGATGCTAAGAATTGCTGAGAATGCAATAATCAATAGTGACAAACCTGATTATACGGTTGTAGTGAATGAAAAAAATACTGGGAGCCGACTTCTAAAAATACTGGCTCCTCATACCAACGTTATATTCATTAACAACTCATTGGGTGAGGCAGAGGAATCTCAATTTCGTGCTTCTTCAAAATTTAGTAGTAAATTAGTTTCTTCACTAACGCCTGATCATTTTCAAGCTGGCAAAGATATCGCTAATCATATTATTATGGCGGCGCGCAAACAAAATAAAATAGACGAAATTGGTATTATTGCNATTGGGGGAAACAAAAGAACGCCTGCNTCNATTCTAAGAGTAAATGGACTTAAATCTTATAGTTCATTCTCTCCCAATATTAAAATTTTTCAAATAATCTATAGTCAATGGCGTAGAGAAAATGCCGAAGCCCAAATCACTGGCTTATTACGCAGATGGCCAAATGTGAGAGGTATATGGGCCGCAAATGACGATATGGCTCTCGGTGCTATCGATGCCTTGGAAAAAACGCAGCTTAAACCAGGCGTAGATGTATTCGTTGGAGGACTAAATTGTTCTAAAGAAGGATTAAAAAATGTTCTGTCTAAAAAGATGATCACAACAGTTGGTGGTCATTTTATGTTAGGAGGTTGGTCATTAGTATTAATAAACGACCACTCAAAAGGTCTCAGTGTGCCCTCAAACTTGATAATTCCAATGATGGCAATTAACCAAAAAAATATTAAAACTTGGAATTCAAAATTTGAAACGCAAGACTGGAATCAAATAGAATTTTCATCCTTTACCATGCATAAAAATAAAAACACAGTCTATGACTTCTCATTATCCTCAATTCTTAAATAAATCAAAACCTCTGTTATAATTTAAGAAAATCGAATATCTAATTAAAATTTCACATAACTAAGATTAAAATTTTGGAGTCATCTAGCCCTAAATAAACCAACCATATTAGCAGTCCATATATCTGGTGGATCAGTAATAACCAAATTAATAATTTTTTCTATGGCGCTCTCAAACAACTGTTTCCTTGGATTACCTCTTCTATGAGGTAAAACTTCACAATCAAAACCAGCCATGAGTCCGACTTGCTTCAAAGATCCTGGCGCGTAGGCGGCTTTATGTGTTAAATCACCGTACTGGTATTTGGTGCCCCAAGGAGATGAGACATTAGGTACGCGCGCTATTACTACTCCATTACGGCTTAAAACCGGTTTTATCAATTCTAATAAGTCCACACCCTCCTGTGGGTTAAAGTGTTCTAAAACATCAATTAAAACTACCCTATCGAATATTTCACCATTGGATAAACCTCCCAGATAATCAAAAATATCAATTATTTTTATTTTATCCTTTAAATCATCTGGCATATATTCCAGCACTTTTTTATCAGATTCTATTCCAATAAAATTTCTTATTCCACGTTTTTCGATAAACTTAAGAAATAATCCAGTACCACAACCAATCTCTAGTACCGACATGTTTGATGTAAAGCCTGAGGGCCTCCAAAAATTTTTATCAAAATCCCTGATATGCTTTTTCTTGATTAATGGATAAACGTATTCTCTATATGAACCATATGACTCATAAAACTTCTCTGGTATATATTTTATGTTTCTCATATTTGTTGAATCTCAAAATTTATAAAGTATAGTTCTAATTTTTGTATAAGTGAACTAATAAGATTTCAATTATATCATGTATTTTAAAAATTTTTTATAGCTGATATAAATAATCTGGATAAAAATTAATATCTGAAATTTGGATGGTTAAAAATCAAAGGATTAGTTGATGAAGATTACTATGTTAGGTACAGGTGCTGCTTTCCCTGATCCAGACAGAGCTCAGTCTGGCATACTTGTGACACTCGATAATGGTTCGACATATTTGTTCGATTGCGGCGCCGGAACTACCCATAATATGGTGAGAGCGAATACAAACCCAGCTGATGTAACGGCAGTTTTTCTTACACACCTTCATCATGATCACATCTGCGATTTTCCTCTTTTCGCAATAACGGGATGGATGTGGGACAGAAAGATACCTCCTATCGTTTTAGGCCCAAAAGGTACTAAAAATTTTTGCAATCATCTTTTTGAAGGAGGAGCGTTTGATGCAGATTTTCGAGCGAGAGGCGATTATCCATTGAGACAAAAAAATTTAAAAGCAATTCGACCAGATGTTCGTGAAGTTTCACCAGGTCTTTGCTACGAAGATACAAATGTCAAAATTTATTGTGATTATGTTGAACACATTCCTCGTGAAATAACAGAATGCTATGGAATTCGTTTTGAGGCTGAAGGTAAAGCTATAGCTTTCTCAGGAGACACTAAACCATGCGATAATATGATTAAACTTGCTATGAATGTTGATGTTTTATTTCACGAATGCACATTTCCTGAGTCGTTTATTGAATTTAGACGCCTCTCAGGAGTAGGAACGCACGCCCATACTTCACCAACTGAACTCGGAGAAATAGCGGCGAAAGCAAAAATAAAAAAGTTGGTTGCGACCCACTTCGGCCATTTTGAGAGTACAAATCAGGTAATAAAAAATGCTGCAAAACATCATATGCCAGTTGATGAAATGGGGCCACATGTTATGGACGAGGTTGTAAAGGATATTAAGCGTAATTACGATGGCCCCTTACAAATCGCTCATGATTTACTCAGGATTGATATTTAATACTTTTCTTACAATAACGAGAATCATAAAAATATGGTTGGGAAAAAATATCCATATCTCCTAGGTCCTTCAAATATTGGATCTGTCAAACTTTCTAACAAAGCTATTGTTGCACCGATGACTCGGGTGAGTGCCACACTAGACGGAACTCCCACTAAAATAATGCAACAACATTATGAGTCATTTGCAAGAGGACAGTGGGGTTTAATTTTTACAGAAGGTACCTATATTAATGAGGNTGAGTCNCAAGGTTATAAGAACCAACCAGGCATCGCTAACGATAAACATATTAGTGAGTGGTCTAAAATTGTCGATATAGTTCATAATTGCAACACCCCAATATTTCAGCAATTAATACATGCCGGCGCCCTAATTCAAGAAAATTATTATGGCCGAAAAGCAATTGCACCTTCTGCTGTTAACCAAATGGGTAAAATGTTACCTCATTATTTTGGAGAAGGCACTTTTCCGGTTCCAAGGGAAATTACGAAAGAAGAAATAAAAAATACAGCTGCAGACTTCGCTAAAGCAGCTTTAAGGTCAGTAGAAGCCGGTTTCGATGGCATTGAAATTCACGGAGCAAACGGCTATTTACTGGATCAGTTTTTAACTGAGTTCGCAAATATAAGGGAAGATGAGTATGGAGGCACTATCCAGAACCGTATAAGGTTTCATTGTGAAGTTTTAGAGAGTGTTTTGGAAGCAGTCAGCGGAAAAGTTCCGGTTGGAATCAGAATCTCTCAGACTAAAGTTAATAATTTTGATTATCAATGGCCAAATGCCGAACACGATGCAAATATTATTTTTTCTGCAATAAAATCAGTTGGTCCAACTTATATTCATATTAGCACTCACAAGGGACTTGAAGACGTCTGGGGAAGCAATAGAAATCTGGCATCTTGGGCGAAAGAACTTTGGGGGGGGTTAACGATTGCATGTGGCGGACTTCATGATCCTAGTCGCGCTGAGAATCTCTTATCAAAGGGTGAAGCAGATTTTATAGCGATAGGCAAGGGCGCTTTAGCCGATCCTGAATGNCCAAAAAAAATTAATTCAGATATTTTACCAACACCTTTCGACCCTCAGATGATTAAACCCTACGCAACATTAGAAAATACAAACAANTGGCATAAAAAAAATCAATATTTTTAGAAAATACAATTTTTTATTAAAAAAGCCTGTATTAGCGAAAAAAATTAGGTTGTGATACTTTATTTCAATTTTCCTAGACTCTCACAAATCAATCCAGTTTGGCTGTATTTTTATATTTTCAAAAAACTTTTCTAAATTCTTTATCGAAAGTTCGACCGTGCGATCATTGACAAGAGGATGCAAATAGATTTTTGAGCATGACCTTAACTCTATATCTATATATAATATGACACTTTTTTTCACTGCATTAATCATTGATAAGGGTGAAACAGCTCCTGGACGAACACCAAGATGCTCCATTAAACGTTCTTCTGAGCCAAAAGACAGGTGACCTGAACCAATCGTTAACTTTAACTTTTTCAAATCTATGATCCGATCTTGTTGAGTCACAATTAGTAGATTAACTTTCTTACGATCCCTTAGGTAAAGATTTTTCACATGACCACCGCCACACTCAGGTTTTAAGAATCTTCCTTGTATTTCCTTTGATTGATTGACGGTTTTAAGAGGAGCGTGGAAATGTAAATTATACTCAATATCCCATTTATCCATGATTTCGAGTAAACGGTCTGATGATAGTGGAAAAATATCCTGAAAACTATTAGAACCATCAATAGCTATATCATCCACGTATTTATTTTTTATCATTCCAAGCTCAGATTCTCTTAAATATCAAAATACACAATATCAATATTATAATAAAAAAATAATAATGCTAAGTTTCAGAAATTGAAAATATTTATTAGAAGAATATTATATCCCAATATTAATTTCTTACTATAAGTTATTGCTAAAATACTTAACTTTGAATAAATAAAATCTCAACATGAATTAAAAATTCAATAAGAGATATAGAAATTATATAATAGAAGAAAAAACGACTTGGGTTACTAATATTAACCTTGATGATGTTAAAGATAGCGCAGTTCATTGAATATTACGAGAAAATATAAAGTGAGGCCNCCTCGAGAAGCAGTAAATAATTTTGGTGNCACCACTTCAGTTGATAAACTTGAGAAACTAAACATAATCGGACTTTATCGAGAAATCTGAAAAAAAAATATACATTCTCATCTAGAATCTCATAGCAAACGTANTCATTANATAAGTATGAGGTAGAGANATGAGATTAAATGAACCTGTAATTTTTAACGGTGATACTATTGTCATCAATAACGCAAATACAACGGTTGGGTACGCACAATTTAATAAAGATAAGTGTACAGTGGAATATGTTTTTGTTAATTCTATGTTCAGGCGTCAAGGTATAGGTGCTAAATTAATTAATATTGCTGANGAAGTCGTTGGTAACCGCCTAAAGCCTTCAAATCCAATAAGTCCGTTAGGCCAAAAATTTTTTAACTCTCAAAAATATCAGAATAGGAAACACTTCTCTAGTCTGAGGTAGTTAAAAAAGGATCGGTAAAAAAGGCTCACAAGCCAAGAAATCTTGGCTTTTTACCAAGTTTTAAAACAAACTTAAATAATTACCTTTTTGGATACACTAACATTCCTTGCTCTCCAAAAAATTGTGCGGGAGCAAAACCAGTAAAATATTTAATCTCACGATTTTCCAACTCAGCAAATTCAATTAAGTTTTGTTCACAAACCCTCATTTCTTTATTGTAATTTAATGAATCTATATCTTTATCAGAATTATCTAAATAAATCCAAGTAGACTTTTTTGCAACTTCAATTGCATAGTTAACACAAATATCTCTGCGAATTCCATCTATAATTATCAAATCTGGACGAGGGGATTTTATTTCTTNACTAATTGTTTCACCATCCCACATTATCAACTTCACATTAAAACAGCCTGCTTTTCGCAGATTTTTTTTTACTTTTTCTAACCAATTCTCAGTTGTCTCGTGACTAATTATCTCTTTACACCGTTTTGCATACCAATGAGTGGACTGACCACTTCCAAACTCTACAATTAACATATTTTTATCTATTATTGAATCTAGAGCTTTTTTTGCACCATAAACAATACACGGGGAAGAAGGATAGTAATTAAATAATTTTTTTAAAATCGCCTGAAAAATTATAATGGGTATCCGCAAGATCTCGCTAAATGGAACCACATTACCTTTTTCGTCCTGCAATCGCGATTTTCTGTAAAGGACCATCCCAAGCATCTCCCTTAATTTATATTGGGTTGCTTCAAAATAAATTGAATTGCCACTAAATTACAACTCAATAGTTTTAAGTATTATAGAATTCGACCGGTTGAGTGTAAATATTTCTCAGTATTTACTCTGGAAATAAGAATATATGCCGAAATTTTCATCTAATTTTGACTAAAGCATTTGAGGCCTTTGCCGAGATTTATCATTCTGATAAAGAAATATGGTTTAACTAGAGTATCGCAAATTTTTTAGTAAAATGGCTCTTTATATAAATTCACTAGAGCCGCTCCAACGGCAATTAAGAACAAACCGAAAATTAAATACTAATTTAATGGCTATTTATAGAAAAAATATCTTAAAAATACTATTGCTAATACACCAATTCCTATCCAAGAAGCGAAAATTTTATTTTTAAGAACTACAGTGGAGAGCCGAAAAACGCCCTAAGCAGAAAATAAAAAAAAAAATTAAAAAATATATTTTAATTAAACATACTTATCAAAAGTTCTTGCCATCCTATGAATAATCCGCATCGGAATATGCCTAAATCTCCATCCACAATAAATCGAAATTATTAGTGATATCCACCAAACTTCATCAGTCCATTCTATCGGTAAAAAAGACTCGTGATATAACCATTGCCATACGTAGCTTTGAGACTCAGGAAAAACCCAATCTACTTGAATGATGAAATGAGATAGACTAAAACTATGGTCAATAATCCAGAACCACAGTATAAGGTGTATGAAAAAAATTATTCCAATAAACTTATCTACTATTGGGGTCATATTAAATAGTTTTAATTTTTCTCTCATATTTTTTTACATAATGCTTAATTGCACGGAGTTTTAATTTAATTATAAATTTCTTATTCGAACTCTATTCAATCTTTTGGGCTTTTATCAAAATAAAGTTATTTTAATAACAAATTATTTTGCCAGGAAATCTTTAATAATAGACATCATTTTGTCCCTTGCGACAGGGGTCCCTCCCAATGACCAACCGATTGGTCCCCGCCCAAAATTCCTTGTTTGTATTTTTACCGGTCCTAAAAAGCCTCCATGCGCCATATCTTTAATATATTTGATATCAATTTGAACATTATTTTCTTTTAGAACAGTTTCTGCCCATTCTAAAGTCGTTGGCATTTTTATTTTATTTTTACCCTTTCTACAATCCTCAGAAAAACCCATAGGAGCAAANTNANAGCGTCTATTCAAATAACACGGTGCAGAGATCTCCCATCTTTTTTTTCCAATAGGAGCAGATAAATCATCCAAATCTCCAAAAATAATTTGGATTGGTATTCTTATTGAATTGGGATAACCGATCCCTATTGGATTAGGTGCCTCTGAAATGACTCCACGAACGTGCACTGGACTGACCATCCCCGCAATATTCAGAACAGCAGAGGCACCGTTCGATATTCCATAAAAATAAATATTTTTGTTATCTATTTCTTCTCTATTTAAAACCCATTTATAAGCAGCATAACTCGTCTTCAGCAACATCATCTGTCGATATGCATTTCCTATCCTACCCAGAGATATACTATTCATATCATAAGCATCAAAAATTAAGGTTGCATAANCAATTTTATAGAATTCCGCATTTATANTAGCNGCATCTTTTTTACCGCCACCACCGTGGACGCTGATAATCAAACCGGGTTTAGAGGATATTTCTGGAACCTTAAATTCCACTGATTTATTACAGGGATCAAACCCAGACAATTTGCCAAAAATCTCAAGTCCCCTNTGTTCAGGTGTTTCAAGTTGATCTGGCATACAGATAAAATTAGATAAACTTCTTGCTTGGAGGTTACCTATTTGAATCATGAAAATATTAAAAATTAAAAAGATTGATCCAATTAGAAAAAAAATTTTATTTAACAAAATATACTCCTAAGAAATTACCTGATAGTACAACAAACTCTAAGAAAAAGTTTTTTAACTACTTAGTACCTAATCTTCTTCCCATTTTTATAAATTCCTGTGATATATTTATTTACCGTGCCATCATCGAAGTAAGAAGTTCAGAGACCTTCCTTCTTATCTTTTTTATAGTTGCCAGCCTCCCATAACTGAACATTTTCATAGCAAAAAACCAAGCATCTTCCCTTTTTTCATTCTTAATTGANCCCTGTCACTTTCCATATACTTTTCCGGTAAATGGAACGTCCTTAAATTTCTTAAAATAAAATCCCTCCCGTTCCACCAGGTCGTCCATANTNTCACTCATCACCGCATTAGATGAGAGAAATATCAGACAAATTAGAATTATGATATTTAATTTTCATAGTGATAATATATCAAAGAAATTATTAAATGAAACAAGAGGCGGAGTTCTNNTGAACAATTTTTNCAATCCTTACAGGCAAACTTCAGTACTTCTATATTTGTGGTGAAGTTATTTTTTTGAGGGTATAGCTTGATTAATATCTTGTTGCAGAATTCTATAAGAAATGATTTGTTCTACATGGTTAGATACCAACTTGAGATATACTTTAGTGTTAAAATTTATTAAATAACGAAAGCCTCAACTAATGACTAGTGTCCCCAATTTAAAGGTTAAAGAGGCCATAAGGATACGGGTCATGATAGTTTTATTAAGTTGCGTTCTTCCCATCCAAATTATGGGACCTGGAGCAATAGCGGTCACCCTGGNACTAGCTTTTTTTTGTTTTCTATCCTTGCCTCAAAAATTAAATTATCTTAAACACGCATTTAATGCAGCGTTGCACCCTGTAGGCTTGATGGTGTTGATCATGGCTATTTTCTGGGTGCCTAATATTACCCTATCGTCTGAACCAGTCCGTTCGTTTGAGACAGCAATAAGGACCTTTCTTTTTCTAGGGTTGGCCATCCTCTTCTGGGCTATTTTGGTAAAAAATANAGCGGTCCATGGTCTTTTCTGCCGCATCTTTATAATTGCCTCTGCAGTTGCAGTCCTTATCGCTATTATCGCCGAGATTGCTGTGCCAGGGCTTTATTGGTTGATCAACTTTAAGGGATGGCTAGATATTCCTATAGGCACCAGTCAAAAATCATTTGCCGCTCTGGCTGTCTTTATGGTTCCAGCTCTACTTTGGGCGGGTTTCCGTTTAAGTGGAAAATGGATAATTTTTGCAGTAACGAGTTCAATTGGTTTCATTACTCTTGTCGGATTAACGTATAACAAGGCAGCAATCGCTGGGTTTATTGCAATGAGTGCAGTTGCTGCTGTTTTGGTGGCCCGTTTAGATNGTTCACGCATACTTCGGATAGGGTTACCTGGAGTAGCTTTAACCACNATAATAGGCACATTAATTTGGTTTAATATAACCCACCAAAGTCCTCGAATTGAAGGGAATTGGTTTCTCCCATTATGGTTAGTGGATTTTCAACGCCAATCAATCTGGAGATTTTCTTTTGAACTCTTNCAACAGAATTTTTGGTTCGGCATGGGAATCAATACAATTAATTTTGCCCCTGGGGCCAACGCTATTATTCCAGGCACTATCNACAATCTAAATATGATCCCAAGTCATCCGCATAATTGGATTTTAGAGGTCGCTGTTGAAACAGGAGTGTTTGGGTTGCTCTCTCTTTTAGGCGCCATAACAGCCAGCTTTATTCATATGATCCGAAAATTTCTCCAAAATGGTGATTATGCTTATTTAATTGCTATTTGTATGTCTGTGGGATATTGGGTTTCNGGGCTTTTCAATTTNTCGTTTTGGTCAGCTTGGTGGCAGATCTCATTTGTACTCATACTTGCGCTCTGTCTCTCTCAAAATTCTGATTCCGATTCTTCTGATCTTGAAAAGCTTCGGTTTGGCTTATGAAAATCACAGTCTCTGTCCATGGTCGTTTCCATGCCTTTGAGTTAGCAAAAGGGTTGAGCCAGTCTGGTTATTTGAATCAGCTTCTAACNACTTATCCCCGCTTCATGGTTCGGAAACATGTTGGTTCCAAGATCACACTTAAAACTATTCCCTCAATTGAATTGAGGAGGCGACTGTACCCTAAGCTCGGTGTTAATAAAAATATCGATCTCAGTATTGCAAAAACGTTTGGTGAATTTTCAAAAAGACACGTTCGTAGCGATACGGATATCTTTGTTGGGTGGAGCTCCGCTTCCTTGGAAGCAATCGAGCGGGCTCAAGATTTTGGGTCAAAAATTATTATTGAGCGAGGTTCAACTCATATCGCTGAGCAAACCAATGTGCTGCACGAAGCTTATAAAGAGTTTGGGCTTCATTTTAACGGAACCCCTTTAGAAATTATTGAACGTGAAGAACGCGAATATAGCCTAGCTGATAAAATTTCTGTTCCGTCAAAGTATGCAGCACAAACGTTTATTGACCGTGGCATCCCAAAAAACAAAATATTTATAAATAGATACGGCGTTAATTTGGGACTATTTCATCCTCCAACTAAACGCCCAAGTGACCGNAAGCCNCGTATCATTTTTGTAGGTGGCGTTGGAATTCGCAAAGGAGTTCCGTGGTTAATCGAAGCTTTTAAAAGTCTCTCATCTAAAGCTGAATTACATTTAATTGGGCCTATATCTCCAGACTATGAACCGATATTGCGTGTAACTGTCGGCAAAGGCATTCATGTGCGGGGCGCACTTCCTAGCAATCAATTAGCTGCAGAGTATGGTCGAGGGGATNTTTTTTGTTTACCCTCATTGGAAGAGGGATATGGCATGGTTATTCTTCAAGCTATGGCCTGCGGATTACCGGTTGTTACTACACATGTGGTTGGTGCGGCGGACCTACTAGAGCACGGGTATAATGGTTTTATTGTTGCCTCCGGCGATCGGACTGCTTTGGGTGATGCATTGTTACATCTGGTTGATGATACTCATTTAAGGCAATCGATGGGNGCGCAGGCTTTGGCAACCGTGCAATCTCGTCAGAGCTGGGATGATTATATTCATCGTTCCGTAGCTTTTTATAAGAAGCTTTTGGCTTAGTATTGTGCGTTATAGGTCTAGCGAAGATCAGTTCCCATTCTCAGTATACTAAAGTTAATTAATTCGTTATTCGTACAAAATGCGAGTAACCTCAGGATTTAAGACCAATTATGTTAACTTAATGATTCTTACTTAACTCCAAGGGAAACTTTTTGCTGNTAATTAAAAATCAAAAACCTAGAATTTAAATAGCACTTGCTCCCTATTTGGTGTTTACACAAAACATTAATGATGGTCGCAGATTGATGGATAACAATTCGAGACTCAAATGTGAAGTTTGAATATACACTGCTGTTTAATTTANGGTTCATTTAATATTGAATGTGTCGACTACAAACTCTCAATATAATATTGTTTTTTAAAATAGCTAGACCAGTTGCTCTGATAAAAATTGGGAAAAGTACTTTTAAGACTGTTGGTTGGTTAACTGAAAATTAGGTCACTATTTTTGGTTTAGCAGAATATTCTGAAATAGATCCTCTAATCTTTTTGCTTGAAAATTCCANGTTAAATTTTTAAGAGCCTTATTTTCTTTTATTTTCTTTGATTCAGTATTTAAGCTTTCTGATAGTGCTTTGGAAATATCTTGAAGACTGTTGCATGAGTACAAAGGAACATTTGTTGTTTTGGCAATATCAATTACTTCGTTACTCTCCTCTGGATAGCAAATGATCGGGCGACCTGCTGATAATATCTCGATTGCTTTATGATGAAATGTGCGATTTATTTTAATATATAAGTTTGCGATAGAGTTTCTATGAATTTTTTGAAGTTCTTCAATTGAAATGAAACCTAATAAATTTAAATGACATAGATGTTTAAATTTTTTCGCTACTCTAGCAACAGATTTGGTNTCATTACCCGCATAATTAAGAGTGACTCTGGATCTTTGTTCTTGGGGTAATTCTTTCAACCAGATTATAATACCTTTGAGCAACTGATAAAGTGATTGGTCATCGTATATTCCACCAGTGAGACTAATATTAATATTATCCCCATTTAAATTAGAGCTTTGACCAAGTTCACTTTCCCAGAAACCACTATAAATAACGGTATTAGGCAAATTAAACCATTTCTGCGCATCAGTTGAATTAAAGTGAGAAAAAGTAGACAATGCAGGACAACTATCATAATATTTCGCTAGAAATTTGCGGAATGGTGCTGGAATAAAAAAACCCCATGGATCCTTGATATCTCCAACCCACGGAACTTCCGAAATTTTTGCTAAATCTTTTGCTATATTCCANGCATCAGTATTAGAGAAAGTNGCCCAAATCAAATCTGGTTTAAAGCCTTTGGCAATAGGTTCTAAATATAATTGNCTACCGGTTCGCCAGTCGGTAAAAACTCCTTTGTGATAAAAAAAATACCAAATAATCACTACNTGGCGTATACCCCAAGGTAGTTTTTGTTCGCGTAATTTCCTAATTAAGGGATGCCCTTTCGGTTCAGTAGCAAGGTGGAGTGGCCTACTAAAATCATGATTTTGAATTTTTTTTAGTATCTGCTCGTGAGTAGTTCGTGATTTGACCCCATACAGAACCTCCGTTAGTAATATAACTTTGTGACCTAATAGTGTCATAGCTAGAGCAAATTCCCGCATTCTAGTAGCACAAACATGTGGCACTTCCGGGTGACAATGGTTAATAAAAACTAGTCTCATTGTCCTGAAATCTCGAATATGGGAATTTTTTTCCGCAAATTAATAGGGGCTAAAAANTTTTTTTGCCAAGCATCCTCTATTACGGGGCGCCAAAGCATAGATGATAAGTGGAGTTCACCGGCATTAAAACGCTTTAATACATCTAACCACCACTTTTTTCTCCAGACCCCAGAATCCTCAAAATGTGGGTGATTAATGACATCTGAAACAAGTGCTGTTAGGTTTTGCTGAAACCATTTAGCTTGGGGTGGCAAAAAACCTTGTTTATTCCAACGAGTACGAATTTCCTCCGGTAAAACTCCTTTCATGGCTCCTCGCAAAAGTCGTTTTGTTTGAGCACCACCCATTAAATAATTAGCTGGNAGTGAAAANGTAAATTCAGCTAATCGATGATCGCAAAATGGAAGACGAACTTCCCTCGAATGTGCCATAGAATTTCTATCACCATATCGCAATAATACAGGTAAATGAGTATGAAGCATTTCTCGATAGAGTGTCGCTGCAAGTGGATGAAAACGAGACGCCGACCGCGGTGCTGTGGGCATTGTTTGATGAAGATGTGTAGCATGTTTTGGCATTAAACCAAACGAGAAGTCACTTCCCATACCAGTTATCCCAGCTAAAAGATGTCTGATCCAATGTGGCAAACACTGCTGTGCGNGTTGACGCTTATTCACCAATGCCAGCGGATACCGTTCGTTAATTTTCGTCCGTTCACTGATTAAAGTTGCAGTTAAGCTGGCTAAATATTTTTCAAAGTACTGCTCATAGCCACCCAGAAGTTCATCACCCCCTTGGCCATCTAGCAAAACCGTTATGCCTTTCTGCTTTGCTAAACGAAATATATCCCATTGAGCATATTGACTCGTGCTACCAACAGGCAATTCATTATGCCAGACAAATTTACTTAGGTCATCGTTAAAATCCTCCACCGAGGGTTTAGTTGTATGCGAGATCACAGAATTAGACTCTATAATTTTTTTTGCCCATTTCCATTCATCATTTTTAGAGTTAGGAAAACGTCCTGTAAAAACCTCGTAAGGATGATTTGGATTTTTTAACTGATTTGCAATACTAACAATCGTACTCGAATCAAGCCCCCCCGAGAGACACGAACCTAATGGAACATCAGAGCGCATACGAATTTTAATAGAATCAGTCAATAATTCGCGAAAATAATCTTGAGCATCAGGTTCGGTCATTTTAGAAAATTGATTATTAGGTGAAACATCCCAATAACGTTTGATTTTAATTTGGAAAGTTTTGATATCTAATTTTAAATAGTGTCCGGGTGGTATTTGCTTAACGTCTCTAAAACATGTCTGCATTTCGTCATCCAATCCTTGTGTCGGATGATAAAGAAAACGCATTATACGATTTTGATCATATTTGGAAGACACACCTTCAAGGGCTAATATTGCCTTATATTCTGAAGCGAATATAAAACTATCGTCAGTTCTATGAAAAAGCAGTGGCTTCTCGCCAAAACGATCTCGAGCACAGAATATTTCTTGGCGTTTGTCGTCATATATAACAAAAGCGAACATTCCATTGAGTTCATTTAAAGCCANCNCACCCCACTCTTGGTAGGCTTTTAGTAANACTTCCGTATCCGAAGCNGAGTCAAAATTGTGACCTAAAGCCTTCAGTTTTTTAGTAATTTCCAGGTAGTTGTATATTTCACCGTTATAAGTTATCACNTCTGAACCTCGGACCATTGGCTGATGTCCTGAGCTCGATGTATCGATAATCGATAGTCGNCGATGTCCTAGGATGATNTTTTTATTTTTGCTACTCCACACACCGGAATCATCTGGTCCNCGATGTTCCTGAAGCACATTCATTTGTTCTACTGCCTGATGATTAACTGGCCGCTTAGCTACAATTCCTGCTATGCCACACATATTATTTCTTTATACATAATCAAAATATCTAACATATAGTAATATTATTTAAGTTCATGTTAATAAACGTAGGATATTTTTTCAGGATCCNTACTTTTANACTTACTCGACCGTTAATGAAGGGATGAGATAAGTGATTATAANTGACNGCATTTTTTCTCAATAATTCAAGTCTTTTTTTCTTTAGTTATTTTAATACCAGATTATAANCCAATTTTAGAAAACCACGATCTCCGGTATCTTGGACGTTTATTATTTAGTCTGTCTGATCTTTATTTAATTCTTCATTGCGCAGTTACTCCTAAGTCGTTGAGAATATGTTTTATATTCTGATAGTGGAAAAACTTATGATATTTAATCGCATTGTGACTCCTGATTTAAGATTTCGTCTCTCCTTATAGGCATTTTATCTACAATGCCATATAATTTATTGAGCAAAGAAAGATCTCNTGAATATGCCTTATCACCCCCNTCATAACCAATTAACCAAATACCATTTTTTCCTTCATACCTTCTGGGTATTTTATATTTTCTAATTTCATCACCAATAATCTTATATAACACTATATTTCTATCGTTATTTTGGCATGCTTCCTTTATAAAAAAAGACTCCACTCCACGTATAAGATTAATGTCTTCATCGTTAGCAATTAAAAGTAATATCCTTTTTTCCCATTCAAAATTACTTATAATTTTATCGAGTGATATTAAAGAATTTGAATTACCCATAATTAGAACCATAACAATAATTAAAATTATTACTTTTTGTATTTTTATTTTATTCAATCAGTTAAATCCTTAAATTAATATAATATATGATAGTAAAATTATTAACTGATGGGTTGCAGATTAATATAACTAATTGTATCTCACTTCGTTCACANGTCCCGTNCANNTCTAATTAAACGTGCCAAAACTGATAAGGCAACAGGGGGTAATTCAATTGTTTTTATTTTCTCAATATTATGGAAATTATTATCAACAATGATTAAACCTAACATACCCATGTTCGCGTGCGGAGTACATCCGTATAAATAAACTCCAGGCACTTTAAACACGACAGAGTAAACCTGGTCTATTTTTGATTTTGGTGGGAGCAAAGTCATTTCANGACCAGCGAGAAACTCTACGTTATGCCCTNCATTCGTTGGCAACCATTCTATNGTATCACCAGCATCGATGTTCGCAACTTCAATGCTATACGAGTCATTTTCTGTAAACTCAATTTGAATAGTTTTAACTGAAGCGACTTTTGGAGTTATTANTACTGTTACAACAGAAAATAATATGATAAACNCGCGCATAATTTAAAACCTTGAGGTAAAATTATCACCAANCCTAATATCAAAANATAACTTTGCCAAACTATTCAACAGTGGCACTCCCAATTCAAATCATTACACTCTAAATTTTTCTACCTAAATATTTTTTTATAATTCCAGAGTACGTCACTTGAGAATTCATTTTTATATCATGAATTTGTAAAACGAATGAAAACCATTATCTGTATTTTTTAATATCCTAATATTTAATGAAACAAAATTTGAAGGAGTAGAAAAAGTTAATTTACCAACAGTAAAAGAACCGTGTCATTTCCCACAAATTTTCAAAGGTTACAAGTAGTAGAGAATATGAGCAAATAATTTCTTGTCCTTAATGCAATGGATCGGGGAAAATCATTAAAAATTTATTAATCAAATAAAGGTCGATTTACTAGATGATAATTTTAAAAACAATAGTGAAGGGAACTTTTAATGATAGAAACATCAAAGTCACGAAAAGACTGAGTACATGTATTTTTCTTTAATAATCACCAAAAACTAGAGAAGCACTTGAACTTCATCCCATGGTAACAAAAAACTTAAATTATTATTTATCCAAGGAAACCTATTCCACTGTAAACGAATAGGGGAACAAGGGTGATGTCATAAATACATGGTTTATCTTCTGTTTTATCATCGCTCATAGAACGCCGTACTAAAAATTCCATTATATTTACAATATCAATTCTTACTTAACTATACCATTTTGAAACTNCGTGAAAAAGAGTGTTGCTTAATGGTATTGCTAAATTATCAAATCAAAATAATTATAGAACGATTAAANCTAACACCTTGAAGAATGCTCATGTTCATTCAATAACTAAGAAATTCATTAATTGAGTTTAATAAAGTTCTACTCAACACCCTTTGTGTTTCTTGGTGGATATATTTTCCACAATAACAAAGTCCACCCTAAAAATATACAATACAAAATAATGAAAAATTGTGTTGGAAAATCCCAATAAATGATTTGGTTTATCCAATATCCAATAAATGATTGGGATTGATGAATTCCACGCAAACTATTTTCAATGGAAGTGAGCGGACAAGTTATTCCCAATAATGTTTCTAATGTAATGAATACCATCATTCCACAATGAAATATTCTTAATTTTCTATTTGCAATCCAACTCCAACCCAACTTGTAACCAATTGGTATAAGAGGGAATCCAGAAGTGATAAAAATCACAACACAAAAATGAAAAACTAAGACGAGGTCAGCAATCAATGATATCACCTTTATTCCAGAACTCTATCAGCACCGACACTTCAAAGAAGAGCGGCAATAGTTAGACAGAGTATGGTAGTGAGGTCCTTCATTTTGTAATATTAACAGAAATTGTGTGGAATGAAAGATGGATTAATATCTCTTAAAATAGCGGCGGAAGACCCTGATTCTTATAAAAATTAGGGTCTTACTCAATGCAGAATCCAAGGAATATTCTTGTATCCTCGTTAAACGAGTTAAAACTTAATATTCTAATCTACGCAGGCGGTTCTATTGGTAAAATTGTATAAGGAACATGCTCTTCAACCAAATCCTCAGTTAGTTTATGAAATTCAGGGTCTGACATCATTGCTCCCATTGCTTCCATGTCTACATCGAAAAAGGTTACAAGCGCAGTTGTGTCGTTTGCTTTGCCTACAAGTGTTTTGGAATCATCACAAATCTTTGAGCGATTTTCCCCATCATTAGAAAACACTGCATGCCATGCTTCGTAAGATGATTTTAATTTAACAATTATATGAACATCCATTACTTTCCTCCTATAGTTTTAAATTATATATTTTTTATCAGTCATACTAATGAGCCATACTCTATAAATGGATTAGTTCATATTAACGATATGTGGTTTTTTTATCTTAAAGATTTACTTATTTTTATCTACTTTTTAAAAATATTTACGGTATTTTTATTTCAAGGTTTTTTTTCCCTCACCGATCACAAGACTTCCCATTTGATTAGAACTACTAACATAAACTTCATTATTTATTACTCTTTATTTTTTTTAACAACCAAGTAACAAACGCAATAATGGTCGCAACTAAAACTCCTATTCCTATTTTCATTTCTTTTCCTCACCAATAATAGGGAAACCCATCACCAAATTAGCTGAGTGAAGTATTCGACATGTAAAGATTGTAAGAGTCAGTTTTTTCATTCTGCAACATTAACAGAAATTATGTCGAATGAAAGAAGGGTTAGTCTCTATGGGGATGGTAAGGTTAAAATCTTATCCCCCCCCTACACCACTATTCTACCGTTACCGAAGGGGTGTGATGAGTGATTATAATTGAAAGCATCTTTTTCCCCTCAGTAGGTAGGTTGTGCTTTATATACATTCACTATAGTCACGCCGACAACAATTAAAAACAAACCAATAATTGACTGCCAATTTAATGTCTGGTTGTAAAAAATATAACTTAATAACGCTATTGAAAACACACCCATTCCTGCCCAAGATGCGTAAATTATAGCGAGTGAAAGTTTTTGGGATAGAAATGACAGTAGATAAAAAGATATGCCATAAGAAATCAACAAAACAATACTTGGAAATGCTTTTGTAAAATTTTGTGATGCTGGTAATAGCATTGTCCCAAGAACTTCAAATGCAATAGCAGCAAAAAGGATTAAATATAAATTCATTCTGCGGTAACCGAATAGATTTAGAATAATATATTAACTCATTGTTTAATATATTTAATCACTCATTTAAACATACTCAAATAAATAAAAAAACCCTGCAAATAGGATTATTTAAATTAAGGTTTTAAATTTTACATATACATTCTAGGAAAAAAATAATCGACAACTTCCCCGTTTGCAAAAACTGATGTCTTAAAATTATTTTCAGAATATTTTATCATAACAACACCACAAGTAACTAAATTAGTCGGTAACTTATTATGACCTTTAGTTATTAGTTGATACATTAATAAATTTAAAATGGGATTATGACCTATTATAACTACAGTACTAAATCCAAGCACTTTGGAAGTTAATTTTTTTTTAATCTGTTCTATTGATGCGTGATATAAATCTTCTTCAACTAATAAATTATTATCTTTATCATCCCAATTTAAAAAGATATTTTCGTAAGTTAATTTTGCTCTTAATGCAGGTGAGATTAAAAACAAATCTG
>NHCC01000016.1 GCA_002168115.1 Rhodospirillaceae bacterium TMED23
TATTGATGAAAAAAGTGCAAAAATTGTTGATTTGGGCAGTGGCGCTGGGTTTCCTGGGCTTGTTTTGTCTATTATGGGCTTTTCAGATGTTGTTTTAATTGAGTCCAATAAAAAGAAATGTAGATTTTTAAATGAAGTTATTTGTGAAACTAATTGCACTGCCGTGGTCTATAACGGGCGTATTGAAGATTATAAAAATGAAGGTGACTTTGATTATATTATAGCTCGAGCCCTTGCTCCTTTAGATCGTCTTATTAAATTAAGTCTTCCATTGAATCGTGGCGAGAGTCGATGCTTATTCTTAAAAGGGCGCAATTATGAACAAGAATTGACCCAAGCGGAAAAAAAGTGGAGTATGGACGTTCAGATTCATAAATCACTCTCTTTTACTTTAACGTTTTCAGCGGAAAAAGAGTTTCATGGTGTAGTTCTGGAGATTGATAAATTACGCCCAAAAGGTAATTAGTGTGAACGAAAGTATCAAAAGTTTTGATCAAACCCCATTTGCTAGATCCGCTGGTCCACGTATTATAGCGATAGCAAACCAGAAAGGTGGGGTTGGAAAAACAACTACAACAATTAATTTAGCCACTGCCTTGGCAGCGGCAAGAAAGAGGGTGCTTGTTTTGGACCTTGATCCTCAGGGAAACGCAAGTACTGGATTAGGGGTTTCCCAATCTGAACGGTCTGTTAATGCATATCACGTGATGATAGGCAAAGCCTTTTTTAAAGAGGCAATTCTTGATACACTCATACCTGGATTGTCAATTATAAGCTCGGGAGTTGATTTGGCTGGCGCTGAGATTGAGCTAATAGATTTTGAGGATCGCCTCTATAGGCTTAAGTCTAAGATGGATGATTGTATTAAAGATTTTGAATATGTTTTCATTGATTGCCCTCCCGCGTTAGGTCTTTTGACCATTAACGCCCTAAATGCGTCAGATGCAATTTTAGTTCCCCTCCAATGTGAATTTTTTGCTTTAGAGGGCCTTAGTCATTTGATAGGGACGATTGAAAGGGTAAAAAAAACATATAACTCGGCTCTGGAAATTCAAGGAATAGTATTAACTATGTATGATTCAAGAAATAATTTATCAGAAGCTGTGGCAGAAGATGTCAGAGATTTTTTCGAAGACATTGTATATACGACGTCTATCCCACGGAATGTTAGAGTATCGGAGGCGCCATCACACGGAAAACCGGTTTTGTTGTATGATACGAGCTGTGCAGGCTCGAGAGCATATATTGACCTAGCGAGTGAATTTTTAAAACGAGAGAAATTATTGATGGGGTAAAATGGTAAAGGGTTCAAACAAAAATTTAGGAATGGGGTTATCTGCACTCCTCGGTGGAGAAAATGAAAAATTTAATGATATTTTGCAGATGTCGTCTAAACATGAAGATTCTGATTCTTCTCAAATATTCGAGAAAATGGTTCCAATTGAAAATATATACCCTGGCAATTACCAACCGAGAAGGTTGTTCACTAGTCTAGAAATAGAAGAATTAGCATCATCCATAAAGGAACATGGTGTTTTGCAACCGATCCTATTGCGAAAACATTTAGATAAAGCAAATTGTTATGAAATAATAGCTGGAGAGCGGAGATGGAGGGCGGCTCAAGTTGCAAAAATACACACTATCCCCTCAATAATTAGAGATTTTTCTGATGTTGAGGCTCTTGAGATCGGCCTTGTTGAAAACCTCCAGCGAGAGAGCTTAACTCCTTTGGAAGAAGCAGAAGGATATCGACGCTTAATAGACGAATTCAATCGTACTCAAAAACAGATAGCAAGTGCGGCAGGCAAAAGCCGACCGTACATTGCTAATATGATACGGCTACTGCTTTTACCCGAAAAAATTAAAGAATTTTTAAATTTAGGTCAAATATCAATCGGACATGCTCGAGCTCTTTTAAACGCTAAAGACCCAGTATCCGTGGCCAATAAAATTATACGCGATGGATTAAGTGTTCGTGAAGTAGAAAAAATCTGCCAAGAATCTGTAGATAATTTGCAAAAGAAACAAAATTCGGTCACATCGTTTGATAAGGACCCAAATAAAGTCGCTTTAGAAAATGATTTATCGGCATTGCTTGGCCTGCGGGCTAAAATTGATCACAAAAGAAAAGGTGGAAAGCTAATAATATCATATGAAACGCTGGAACAACTTGATAATACATTGTTTCTTCTGAGTGGAGGAAAGCTTGGTCGAAAATCTCTGTTGTTAGATGGCGAGACACCTATTCAGGGGGATGTTGTTAAATTAGCCAAGGATGAGATTGATAACTTTAATTAATAGATTACCCGTGAATTTTTTTATTGGTTTTTGGCTCTCTTGGCTATTCTTATTAAAGCCCTATCGCAAATAGCGTTTACTGGATACCCACTAGATTTACATTCAATTTCTGCCTCCTGCAGAAGTATCAATGCTCGCTCAAGGTTTTTAGTGGACCAGCGCGCAGCTTGTTTTTTGAATCTATTTAAGAATAAAAAAATGATAGGTGGCTTTAAGAGTTTAATCGCATGATCGATTGTCCTTTCGTTATTTTTATGAGATGCAACAAGGTGTAATTTTAGAAAATGTCTTATTACTGATCTCACCACAGTGATTGAATTCAGACCGTCTGTATGCAAGCGAGATAAGTTCCTTTCTAAACCAATGATATTACCTTCTCCGGTACAATAACAGATTTCTTCAAGGGACATGACGCCGCTGTCACCTATGATTGCTTTGACATCTTTTAACGATATGCTCTCATTTTTTCCTGAATATATCGCTAATTTTTCTATTTCCGTCTTTGATACTAAATGGTCAGATCCCAAGCTTTCTATCAGATGTATTTTGGCATCGTCTGAAATTTTATTATTATTATTGGTGAGAATCTGGTTAACCAGCATAGCGATTGATTTTTTATTATCTAAATAACAAGGCGCGGCTATGGCGCGCTTGTCTTTTTCAATAATCTTCCGAAGTGGCGAGTGAATGTTAATATCACCAGCTTCGATAACGATTAAAGAGCCCTCAGTAATCGTTTCTAAATAATTCTCAATTTGTTTGGAGATATTTTCTGAACCGAGCCGTATCCATACAATTCTTTCTCCGCCTACCAATGATTGAGCCATGGTCTCGTCAATAAGACGTCCAGGATCCAATGCAATTTGTTTGCTAGTAAGCTCACTAATTAAAAAAGGATCATTAATGTCACTTACAATTAATTTAATTAACGCCACTGTTCGCTCATGAACTAGACCTTGATCCGGACCAAAAAACAAAACAACCTTGAAAGACAGGTCCCGCTTTTTAAAAAAGGCTGCTAATTGACTAGCATTAAACTTCACGTCTATTTTTTCACTTTTTTCGGGTATTTAAAGAACACGCTAATTTTGTTCGTGATATCTTGACTAATTTCAATGATTGCGCGCGTCTGAGCATTTTTTTCGGCCACTTTAGTCGCATATACTCGGTCTAAAATATTATAGCTTGTAATAATTCTACTTCTTCCACTTGTAAGTAACGTTTTGGAGATGTTTTCTTCTAGAGTAAAAGTAGATTCATAAACAATATTAGCTCGCGTAGCTAATGCTGATTTTTGAATGGCTAACCCCTGTTTTGATACGGAGATCGTTGCATTTAAATTATATTTAACCGGTGTCGCTCGGCCATAAGGATGTAAACGTTTGATCAGCTCGTTTCGGAGCTGTTGTCCTACTCGATCTTGTATTAGATTAATTTTAATATATCGAAACTCACTGTTGAAGATATTTGATTTATTCCCAACATATACTGGCGAAAAACCACAACCAGTGAGGAGGAAGCATATAAAAATAGATGCTGTTAATTTAAACGACAACATTTAGGATCCTGTTAGCAACATAGACGATTTTCTTTACTTTCTTTCCAGCCATCGCTCTTATTACTCCTTCTAATTTAAGGCCTAAACTTTCGGCAAGAATTTGATCACAATCTTTGGGCAACTCTATTTGTCCCCGATTTTTTCCGTTAACCTGAACACCAATTATTATGCTTTCATTAACTAAAAGCGAAGGATCATAATCGGGCCAAGGTGTTTCCGATAAAAACACCTTATGCCCCATCTTCTTCCATAATTCCTCAGTGATGTGTGGAATTACTGGATTTAAAAGTCTAATAATTATTTTGCAACCTTCCTGGTAAATCCACTTTGAGTCCAATTTTTCTATGTTTATTGAGTCTATAATATTAGTAAGCTCTCTAATTCGAGCGATAGCTTTGTTGAAATGAAACCTCTCAAGGTCTGAACTAACCAATTGGATTGTCTGATGGATCTTTTTTTTGATTTTCAGCACTTCTAAACTTAGTTTCTGAGGCTGTTCAATGATATCAAGTGATAAACCATCTTTAGGCATGTCAATCATTCGCCAAAGTTTATTAATATACCTCCATGCTCCTTCAATACCCGCTTCGGTCCAGTCTAGATCCCGATCTGGTGGGCTATCAGATAGCATAAATAATCGCGCAGTGTCTGCGCCATACTCTGTAATAATGACTTCAGGGTCGACAACATTTTTTTTTGATTTACTCATTTTCTCTGAGCGTCCGCGAATAATACTCTTCCCATCTTGTTGATTGATAAATTGGTCGCCATTCTTCTTCACAACCTCATCTGGAAACAGCCATTGCCCGTCTTTACTTTTATATGTTTCATGACAAATCATTCCTTGAGTGACTAAGCCCAAAAATGGTTCTTTTAGGTCCAGATATTCGCACCTATCTAAAGCACGAGTGAAGAAACGGGAATATAACAAGTGTAAAACAGCATGCTCAACACCTCCAATATACTGATCGACTGGCAACCAATAGTTTACATTGTCTTTGATTAGACCATCAGGAGAATTTGGAGAGCAAAACCGCGCAAAATACCAAGATGATTCGAAAAATGTATCAAAGGTGTCGGTTTCTCTTAGCGCAGGTTGGCCACATTTTGGGCAATTAGTCTTTTTCCAGGTTGAATGGTTTTCAAGAGGGTTCCCCGGCGTATCAAAATTTATATCCTTCGGAAGTAATATTGGGAGTTGTTCGTCAGGCACTGGAACTGGGCCGCATTCAGTGCAATTAATGATCGGGATCGGGCACCCCCAATATCGTTGTCGAGATATTCCCCAATCGCGCAATCTAAAGGTGACCTCGCGTTTTCCAGATTTGTTCTTCTCGAGTGTTTGCGCAACCATTTTTTTGGCTTCGTCGATGGTAGTTCCATTTAAAAAATCGGAGTTAATGTGAACACCATTTCCGGTGTAGGCCACATCATCAATTTTAAAATCTTTTTGATTAGCGTCTTTGGGCGCCACAACAGGGATAACATCTAAACCATATTTTTTTGCAAAGTCTAAGTCTCTTTGATCATGAGCAGGACACCCAAAGATGGCCCCCGTTCCATATTCCATAAGTACAAAATTTGCAACGAAAACCGGAATTGTTTTATTTGCAATTAAAGGATGACTAACTCTCAAACCGGTATNATAGCCCTCTTTGTCAGCAGTTTCGATCTGAGCCTCACTTGTTCCAAGCGAGTTGCATTTAGATATAAACGTCGCTAGTTGATCATCATTTTTACTCAGATCACGGGCTATTGGGTGATGCGCAGCGATGGCACAAAATGAAGCACCAAATAAGGTATCTGCTCTAGTAGAAAAGACCTCAATCTTATTTTTGCTGTTAATAACATTGAAATCTATGCGCATTCCCTCAGATCGGCCGATCCAGTTTTCTTGCATGGTTTTTACTCGATCTGGCCAACGATCAAGAGTTTTTAAAGATTTTAAAAGATCATCACCAAATGCGCTTATTTTAAGAAACCATTGCGTAAGTTCTTTTTTTTCTACTAGTGCATTAGATCGCCAACCACGCCCATCTATTACTTGTTCATTGGCTAGCACCGTGTTTTCTTCAGGATCCCAGTTTACCCATGATTTTTTCCGATAAGCTATTCCCTTTTTAATAAAATCAATAAACATTCTTTGTTCGTGCACAAAGTATTCAGGATCACAGGTTGCTATCTCTCTATCCCAGTCATATGAGAACCCCATAGATTTTAACTGCTGTCGCATTGTGTCTATATTTTCTTTTGTCCATGTAGCGGGTAAAACTTTATTTGAAATAGCGGCATTTTCTGCGGGCAAACCAAACGCATCCCAACCCATGGGATGTAAAACGTTGAAGCCCTGGGCTTTTTTATATCGAGCAACTACATCACCAAGTGTGTAGTTTCTCACATGTCCCATATGTATTCGTCCAGATGGGTAGGGAAACATCTCTAAAACATAGTATTTTGGTAAAGTGAAGTCATCTTTAACATTAAAACTTTTGGCTTCTTCCCAGCTTTCTTGCCAATGGCTTTCAGTAATTTTAAAATTATAGCGGGACATTGGTTTTCATGCCTCTTACTTTAAAGTAAGGTAGAATTAAAATTAAATTCATTATTTAATAGTATTTATTTTTAATAGATATTTGTCGAAAAATACAGAGCTTTTCATTAATCGATAATAGAACTATTTCTAAATTGACGAGCTCGCTGGAGGATAGCATTTTCAAGCTGTCTTGACACACCCTTCGATACAGCTACATCGACCCACCCCCTTTTTTCATTCATTACTTGCTTAAACACGGATACTCTTACCCCGTCGGCGCGCAGTGATCGATCTAAAATATAGATATTCATTTTAAAGCGTTCACCCGAGGCGTTTGGGGGAGCATACCAGTCTGTAATAATTACCCCACCAAATGGATCGGCAGACGTAATTGGCCAGACGGACATTGTATCAAGGGTTGCGCGCCATAAATAGGCGTTTACGCCAATTCCTGTGCTTTGTTCTTTCCCACCAAGGCTTACGCCATTATCTCCGAAGATTATGCCCTCTCCGCCAAANACGGTNTCCCTTTTGTCCATGTCNACNGTTTCACCNCCGATTGTTTGNAGGTCTGGNACTGTNCCACCCTCACAACCCACNAAANANAATATNGAAAAAAGNAAAAGTAAGGTTCTTGNGGTTGAAATAAGCANATCNCCATAACTGGAAAAAAACGAACTTTTGTTTATCATNANCTTTTCTTTATTTTTAAATAATTTTTTTAAAACGTAGGTGATTCTTCTATACGATATATTTGTTAAAAAAAACAGTATTTTAAATATTTTATCTTTAGTTTTTAAAACCGAAGTAATTATCGTATTTGATTGGGTTAAATTTTGTTGCATATTTGGCCAGAGCGCCTGTCCCAAGGCCTAACTCGGCGAGACGAAATAGACTGTTGTAAAAAAACAACACAGGGCTACTTTTGTTGTATTTTTATCAAACATACATTGACCATTTAGCATTAGAAATGTAAAACGCGTTAGATAGCTCATTTTAAAAGAATCAGTATTATTTTTTAATATGGGTGTTACTTATAAGTAAAACAAGGAGTTAAATATGAAAAAATCACTATATATGACCACAGCTTTAGCGGCTGCTGGCATTTTAGCTTTTGGCGCAACTGATGCCAATGCTAAAAAAATTAAGATCGGCTTAGGCGGATTTTTAAACACTTACATTGGTTTTGCAGAGCAGGACGGATCTTTTGAATCTACTGCAGATTCCACAGCTCGTGTAGGTTACGATTCAATAAACATCAAAACTGACTCAGAAGTTTACTTCAAAGGCGGTACCAAGCTTGATAATGGCGTGGGTGTTAATGTTGTAATTCAGTTGGAAGGTGATGCAGTATCCGGTGGAGCAATTGACGAAACCTATGTAAAACTAACTGGTGGTTTTGGTGATGTGCGTATTGGTGCAACAAAATATGCATCTTTCGTTCTAAAGCATGGTGCTCCAGGAGCTGGCGCAGTTGCTCTAGGAAATCCTGACACCAACAGTTTCATTGTAAAGCCTGCTAATAACAGTGTAGCAGCAGCACAAGGAACACACATTGGTGGTGGCGATCACATGAAACTTGTTTACATTACTCCGAAAATGAATGGTTTTAGAGTTGGTGCAAGTTATACTCCTTCAACTACCACTGCCGATACTTTGCCGGCTGTGGGTGGTACCGATGGTACTGAGACCCAACAGTATGACGTTGTTGCTAGCTATGAAAACAAGATGGGTGGCATGATGCTTAAAGCTGACGTTGCAGCTTACAGAGAGCAAGGTACAGCAGCTAACTCAATCGATGGCCGTCGCTTTGGTGTGACCATGGGTTTTGGTGCTGTTACAATTGGTGGTTCTGTATTGAACGAAGATGCTGTAGACTCTGGTCAGAGCACCTTGGCTGCGAACCCTCAAATGGATTCAATGGATGTTGGAGTGTCATATCAAATGTCACCATCAACTAAGGTTGCTCTCACATTTTTCAACGCTGAGAAAGACAATGCATCTGGAACCGCTGGCGAAGATTCTGTGACAAAATTTGGAGCTGGAATCAATCATAGCATGGGTTCTGGAGTTACCTTTGTTGGATCGCTCGCTCAAGTTGAGTTTGAAGATGAAACAACAGACGATGCCAACAACAATGATGGTTGGTTAGCTGTTGCTGGAATTAAAGTTGGTTTCTAATTAATTATAGAAATTATCCAGATTTAAGGGGAGCGGCTTATGTCGCTCCCTTTTTTTATTAATTATCGAGTTCAATCAATTATTCCACGAATTCCTGCTATTCCAATGGCATTTGTATTTGTCAACAACCTTGCCGTTTCGTCGTTTATCCCGCCTAACGCGAAAGATGGTGTATCTAGACGAGAGACCATATTTTGAAACCCAAGAGTGCCCAAATATCGTGCACCTTCATGACTTTTAGTTTTAAATACTGGGGAGACCAATGAAGCATCAAACCCGAGGTTTTTAATTCTCATAATAGCGTGTCTTGAATGCGCGGCTGCTGTAAGTATTTTATTGGGCCTGTTTTTCCACGCCCTAAATCTAAAATTTGGCGCAATAGCTAAGTATTCTGGCAGATGAAGACCNTCNGCATTTAATTTGCTTGCCAGTTTTATATCTCTGCTCACAATAAAAGTGAGATCTCGATCTCTACAAACATATTTTATCTTTTGAGCCAGTTCGAGCCGATTTGGCAATCCATAATGTCTAAAAATAATACCAGCTTTTCGGGGTAATTTACTAATGATTTGTGTAGGGTCAATTAAATGATTTTCGTCAGTCAAATAAATTAAATCGGGGAGGTATTGTTGTCCATTCTGTAACTTGAGTAATCTAGCAATATTTGTTAGAGACATCGAAGGAGCCTTTTATTAAATTAATGCAATGATAGGAATAACATCAAATGACTTTCTCTGAAAACCCCCGAGATCGATTACAGAAACTTAATGAAGAGGTCATTAGTATTCAGAGCGCATCGTATAAATCAAATAGTGAACCTGTAAAGGTAGTTGCTGTTTCCAAAACTCACGGACCTGAGGTCATTGAACCGCTTATTAAAGCGGGACACACAATATTCGGTGAAAACCGAGTTCAAGAAGCTAATGCCAAGTGGTCAGATTTAAGAGCTCGTTATCCAAAAATTGAGTTACATCTAATTGGTGCTCTTCAGAGAAATAAAGTAACCTTAGCGCTAAAACTTTTTGACGTTATTGAAACAATTGATCGCCTATCTCTAGCTAGAGCCGTTGCAAGTCACATAAACAGTGAAAAACTTGGGACCAAGTGTTTTATTCAAGTAAATACTGGAGAAGAGCCGCAAAAGAGCGGTGTTGCACCAAAAGACGCGGATGAATTTATTTCCAAATGTATTTCTGATCTTGGCCTTCCTGTTGTAGGGCTTATGTGCATTCCTCCAAGTAATGAGGAGGCTTCACTTCACTTTGCCTTGCTTAGACAAATTGCAGACAGGAATAATTTAAAAGAACTTAGTATGGGGATGAGCGCGGATTATTCGACGGCAATAGAGTTTGGTGCCACCCATATCCGTGTTGGATCAGGTATTTTTGGCCCTCGGTCAGATTATAATTTCAAATAGCAAACCCTAAGACCTTTTGAAAATAATAGTATTCTTATTTATTTTTACCAACCAGAATTTGGCCCTTACTGTGTGCCGGGGCCTTCTCCATATCTCGGTGCCCGTGAATGGTTTCTGGTTCATCCTACTCTAGTTCAATTTAGCCTAAATAAATTTACATTCGTATCTCAATTCCAAATTTGTGACGTTTAATCTATTAAAAAATGGGAGTTCAATTACGGTATATCAATTGCTCCATAAAAATTTATCAATCTTACCCGTTTTCTTTATTTTCATCTTAAGAATTTAAAATAAAAATGGTATCTAAGGGTTTTAAGGTTTTTAAGATTTGATATAAATCTGCCAATTTTAGTGCAATACAGCCGCGGGTTGTTTCATAGTCTGGCTTAGCGACATGCATAAAGATTGCGCTGCCTTTTCCGGCAATTACTGGGTCGTCATTATAGCCTATTACTACAATTAAATCGTATAAGTTATCTTCTCTCCATAACTTTTCAGTTGTAAAATCGTTCGAATACTTGACCTTACGGTTATATTCTTTTTTTTGTGGATTATCACACCAAACATCATTTGTTTCAATAGGATCAGCATCAAGCAAAGTAACTGGGCGCGTAACTTTATCAGCGCGGTATAAAACACTTCTTATTTTATATTTACCCGCAGGGGTAGTTCCGTCATTCTCCTTCTTAGAATCGGAAACTCCCGATAAACCAATTGAGCACTTATATGTTTGGTTTTTATATATGAGCTTATCTGGAGCGATAACTTTAATTGTTGCCATTCTAACCTTATTAATTAGATAGGAATATTAGAAAAATTGATTTTTATCTAATATTTTTAGCGTCTGAATAACCAGCAAGTTCTTGTGCTAAAATAGCTGTTTTCACTAAATAAGGATTTGAGTCAACCGCGTTAAACGTTAATTCAGTTAGTGGAAGTTTCTGTTCTGTTTGATTTGCAATATTATCAGGGGATAAGTTTAANGTGTTTAAGGCGTGTTCACCAATNTCTNTNCCAGTTGAAACATCAACAGCAACATCTATTAACGATGATGCCATTCCTAAGGGTCCACCATAAAGTGTGCCCCCGGCAACTTTTGCAAGGGAGCCTATTTCATCCCCGGTTATAGCCCTATAAAGGGAAGATACCCCTGGAATGTGTTGCAGTGGATTTATGATATCAAGAAGATCCCAGAAAGTTAAATTACCATCTGTATCCGTTTTTGCTTTTCCGGTATGGTTTTTGATCGAAATTGCATCTGAATTTCTTATATCTTTGTTTATTGGATTTTGATAATTATACTGGTGTTTGTCACTTACTTCAATTTGCCCCGAGTTAACTAGCAACGCCATTTATTTCCCTTTTCTAAGTTACCTTTCATTTTATTGCAAAAGTAGTGCCAATTCGACAAGTTTATAAAAACCTATAAACAACACGTTTTATTGCTAATCTATATACGACTTCGAGTGAACCGAAACCCGGTAAAAATTGCCATATAAGTTGTTTTATAAGTATATTTTGCTATACAAAGAAAACTTTTTAGGTAGCTTCTTAAACAGTATTCTTTTTTTATATTTGCCTTTTATTGGATTTAAAATGAACACTCGCTCGCACATTCTTCTTTTGGACAAAGATGCCGACTTTTGTTCGATAATTGTTGAGCAACTTCAGATCGATAACGAATTTATTGTAAGCTCGTGTGCTATAACGAGAGACGCTCTTCAAATTATAATGTCTAGACAAATTGATGTAATACTTGTGAGTTCAGTTATATTCCAACTCGAAATAAAAAAAATTATCGATATGCTAGAACAAACCCGAAAAAATATACCTATAATTTTACTACAAGACCATGCGGATAGTTTAGAAGAAATAAATTCGGTAAATTTAAAATATGTTCTTAAGAAACCTTTTCGTATCTCTAACCTCATTAAAATAATTATGAGAGCTATAAATAATTTCAATCAAGGCGACAACAGAGGAATTAGTGTGGGGCCATACTTTTTTTTTCCAAAAAGGAAATTGATGCTTAATGATAATCATGAAATTCGCCTTACGGATAAAGAAACAGCTATGATTAATTATTTGTATTTTTCTGACCTTGAAGTGGTTAGTCGAGACGAACTACTACATGCTATTTGGGGTTATAATCCTGATGTAAACACGCACACGTTGGAGACCCACGTTTATCGCTTGAGACAAAAGATTGAAAAAAACCCATCTAAGGCTGAGATTATAGTCACGGAAGAGAGAGGTTATCGATTGAATGCCTGATATTCATTTCCTCGCTTTAAATGTTGCTATAACTGGAACATGGTCGGAAGGCTTTTCCCAATTGCGAGCTTCTTTTAATAGCTGAATTTTTTCAATACTATTTTTTAAATTTTCAGTTACCCATATATGGTCTAGTCTTCTTCCACGATTATTTTTTTCCCAATCTCTTGATCTATAGCTCCACCAGCTAAATAACTTTTCATCTTTAGGAATAAGTTCCCGCACAGCATCTATCCACGGGCCGGCATTTTGTAGGTCTCTTAACGCCAAAATTTCTATTTCTGTGTGGGAGACAACATTCATAAGCTGTTTATGTGACCAAACATCTGATTCTAAAGGTGCTATATTTAGATCACCTAATAATATTTTTTTAGTAGAATTTTCAGATTGGGTTTTTTGCCACTTTGAAAGTTCATTTAAAAAACTAAGTTTATGCGCAAACTTCTCATTTTTTCGTGTGTCTGGAAGATCACCGCCAGCAGGTACGTAAAGGTTGTGAATTTCCACTTTGCCCATATCAGGAAAATTAATAGTTGAAGAAATATGTCGAGCATCCTCTTTTTTGCACCAATTTTGTACTTTAGTATTTAAAAGTTCATACTTCGATAAAATAGCTACGCCATTATAACTCTTAATGCCGGCCACAGCCTGGTATGGAAAACCAAGATCCGAAATTATATTATGAGGAAAGCTCTCGGCCACAACCTTTGTTTCCTGCAGACAGACCACATCCGGATTCATTTCGTCTACTAATCGCTTCAGGTGTTGTAATCTAATGCGGACTGAGTTTATATTCCAAGAAACCACAATCATTGTTTGGATAATTTCCTAACGTTAGATCAACCTATCGGTATATTTGCTTTCTGATTATAATTCACTCTTTTTTAGAGAAACCTTCAAATTCAAAAAGCTTTGGATTAAGAGTAATATTTTTTTCCATATTATTCAAAATAATAGTTGTTTTCACCCCTTGAGAGTCGGCTACAACCCATTTCCGAAGGTTAAAAGGTTGGTTGGTAAAATTTAGAGTAATAGTGCCTTTATCGATTTGGTTTAATTTAGAGAGTTTGAGCCGGATGACATTTGCCTTTTGCGAGAAGCTTATTATTTCTGCATCATCAGTTATGCGTATTGACTTTTTTACTAAAAAATTAATTGGGGAATTGCTTAAAAAAAAATGAGTCATACCCTCGAGATGCTTATCTATGTATATTAAGAAAGTTCCATCAGATATTATTAAGATAGGACTTGGGGGTTTGTATTCGAAGCGGATTTTCCCGGGACGCGATATATAGAGCTTGCCGCTCGCCACTTCGCCGTTAGTTGCAACTTGCAGAAAATCAGCACGAAGTGTTTTAATTTCATTCAAATAATCATTAATTCGTTCGATGGCCTTTGATTTTTTTGAACTTACACTGACCCCTTGATTTTGGGCGATAAGAGTATCTGTGGTAGCAATGAAAAATGTAGTAAAAAAAAGAGAAAAAAGTGTTATTAGTTTTGATTTACTCATTGGAAACGGAGCTGACTGTTAGAGGGTTAACTATTTAATAATACAAACACATGTACCTTCTTGGATGTTAACATAATAAATACAATAGAAAAGCATACTAATGTGTCCCGATCAAAACCTCGCGCCTGCCTACTCGGTCAGCTTTGCTTATAACCTCCTCTGATTCCATTTGCTCAATAATCCGAGCGGCTCGATTATAACCGATTTGCAGTCGTCGTTGAATCAAGCTAGTTGAGGCTTTTCCCTCTTGTGATACAATTGAGATAGCTTGATCGTATAGGTCGTCTTTGTCGTTTGATTTTGTCCCTGTTATGCCAGTTGTTTCCTCGTCCATTTCCTCCGTGACAGCATCAATATATTCAGGGTTACCTTGATTTTTTAAGTGTTTAACAACATTTTCAACCTCTTTATCACTTACAAAAGGCCCGTGAATTCTGGTAATTTGCCCTCCTCCAGCCATATAAAGCATATCGCCCTGTCCGAGAAGTTGCTCAGCACCTTGCTCCCCAAGTATTGTTCGGCTATCAATTTTGGAAGTTACCTGAAAACTAATTCGTGTTGGAAAGTTGGCTTTTATAGTTCCTGTAATTACGTCCACAGATGGTCTTTGAGTTGCCATTATTAAGTGAATTCCAGCTGCACGAGCCATTTGTGCTAGGCGTTGAATTAGGGCCTCAATATCTTTTCCGGCAACCATCATTAAGTCAGCCATCTCATCGACAATAATAATAATCAACGGAAGAGGGTCGGTGCTTAGATCTTGATCTTCAAAAATAGGCTTACCATAATCATCAAAACCTGTTTGCACTCGCCGTTTTATTTCTTCATCTTTTTTCTTAGCATCCTCGAGTCGTGAGTTATAACCTGTAATATTCCTCACGCCCATTTGAGACATTAGTCGATACCGGTCCTCCATTTCACGTACCGCCCATTTCAGAGCGATGACCGCCTTTGTTGGATCTGTAACAACTGGCGCCAATAAATTCGGAATGCCATCATAAACTGAAAGTTCTAACATTTTTGGATCTACCATAATGAATTTGCAAGTCTCCGGATTAAGACTGTAAAGTAGGGAGCAAATCATGGTGTTTATTGCGACTGATTTTCCGGAGCCAGTAGTACCCGCGATTAATAGATGTGGCATTGCTGCCAAGTCCACTACGATTGGCGAACCCCCTATATCTTTACCAAGAACTAATGGAAGTTGAGATTTTGATTTTTTATAAGTAGACGACGCGAGAATTTCTCGAAAATATACCATATCTTTTTTTAAATTAGGAAGTTCAATTCCAATAACAGATCGTCCTGGAACAACAGCAATTCTTACTGATAATGCAGACATTGAACGTGATATATCATCAGAAAGACCGATGACCCTGGATGTTTTTGTGCCTGGCGCTGGCTCTAGTTCGTAGAGCGTTACTACAGGCCCAGGTCGCACCTTTACAATCTCGCCCTTTACGCCAAAATCACTCATTACAGTTTCAAGTAAGCCAGCATTTTTTTTAAGACTTTCTTTGTCGGTTGTGGCAACAAGCCCAGAGGCTGGCGGAGCCTCTAGGAAGTCTAATGGGGGTAATTGATAAGTGGCTGAGTTTGTTAGGTTTAAACTACCTTGGCTCGCGTCAGCCGTATCACTATTCCTAATCGGCTTATTGGAGAAACTCTCAACAACTGTTATGTTTTTTTCAGTTCCCATGACATTTGTATTATTTACATCAGATTTCTGAACTTCGAGTGTTTCATTATTTCTATTAATCGCTATGTTCTCGCTTGAGTCCAATTCTGGATCAAGGCGTGGCTTTTGTTTTTCGTTACTTGTAAAAAACTTATCTTTTAAAGCGTTTAATTTTTTAAAAATATATTTATTAGATTTAACAACTACATTTAGAACACCCCGCCAATCATTTCGATCTAATCCACTCGCATAGATTAGACTAATAATGCAAATTGGAGGGCTAACAAGCATGAGGTAAAAACCGGTATCTTTAATTTTTAAATCAGTTAATAAAAGTAATAATTGTTGAAATAGTACTCCACCGCTAACACCACCAAGGCCTGTGTGCAAAGACCAGTCTTCAGGAGTGGAAATTTGAGAAACCGTCATTGACGCTAAGAGTAAAGTAAAAAAGGCGACTAAACTGCGTAGCCAAAAAAACCCGAGGCTCTTGCCAGCTAGGAGCCGCCAACCCCAAGCATAAAACAATATACTTGGCAAAATCGCTATCGAACCAAACAATTGTAATAACAAATCAGACGAATATGACCCGAAAATACCGATAATATTTTTTACCGCCCCTCCGGACGCGCTGTTTAATGAAGGGTCGCTAGGGTGATATGATATTAATGATAATATTATAAGAGTGCCAATCGTTATTAGACCCAATCCAAAGGATTTACCAAGGTATTGACGTAAATGGTTTACAAAAGATTTGGGCAGAATAGGGCCTTCAAACACCAGGCTATCTTGCGATATTTTGCGTGCACGTTTATTGGATGACCTTGATTCAAACATTGTAAGAATGTAATGAAAACGTCTTTAAATAATATTAATAAAAAATATAGGTATTTGTTTTATATTCTAATGAAGTGTTCTAAGAATGCGGTTTAATGAATCTTCAATTATACTGAGCTCGTGTACCAACGCAATTCTGATAAAGGCTTTCCCTGGATTATCGCCCATTTTGTTTGGCCTAGACAGAAATGAACCAGGAATCACTCGAACCCCACAACCTTTCCATAAAGTTTTCGCAGCACTCTCTCCATCTCCAACGTTTAACCAGAGGTAAAAGCCACCATCTGGTTTATAGTAATTAAAATAACCAGATAAAATGTGGTCTGCACAGTCGAACTTTTCATTATAAAGGTTACGATTTACCTCTACATGGCTATTATCGCGCCACAATGCTGCCGATGCTGCAAGTAGAGGAAGTGGAATTGACGCCCCGCCGTAATTGCGAAGCATTTTGTATTTTTTTATAAGGAGTGGATCCCCGGCAATAAAACCCGAGCGTAAGCCAGCTGCATTAGATCTTTTCGAGAGGGTATGAAAAACAAGAATATTTTTTAGGTTTCCCCCTAAGTTCTGACAGGCTTGAAGACCTCCAGGCGGTGGTAGTTTGCGATAAATTTCGGCATAACATTCATCGATGGCTAAAACAAAATCATATTTTTGCGCTAATCTTATAGCGTTTTCTAGATAGTTAATATCGGCCACAGCACCTTGGGGGTTAGATGGTGAGCACAGAAATGCAAGCGCTGTTCTTTTTAATGTGGCTTCATTTAATGCTTTTAGGTCTGGTAAAAACTCGGTTTTTTTTGTGGCTGGCAAATAAATAGGGTCAGCCCCATTCATCAGAGTAGCACCGATATAAACCTGATAAAAGGGATTTGGAATTAAAACAGCTGGTTTTACGCCATTTTTTTTACGAGGTATTGAGATGTCACCTAACATGTAAAGCGCTTCTCTTGTACCCGATACGGCTAAGATGTTCTCAGAAGCTGTAATAATTGATTTATTAAGCTTATACCTTTGTTGCAACCAGTCTGATATAGCTTGAAGAAGGTCAGGCGTGCCAGCTATCGGAGGATATTGAGTCCAATGGTCTTGGTATTCTTTAATAGTTTTAGATATAATTTGAGGCGCTGGATGTTGAGGTTCTCCAAGTGACATTATAAGTTGAGATCGATTTCTTGGAGGGTCTATTCCATCCAACAAAGACCTCAACTTATCAAAGGGATAGTCTGTAAGCTTATCAAGACAGGGATTGTACATTTTAAATGACTATTAATTTATGTTTAGGTTGCGTGGAATTATAGAAAGACTAATTATCTTATCCAACACTAACTGATGTCGCAAGTAGCAATAATCCCTAAAAAAAAACCTATAAGGCATTTTCCCCACGTTCACCGGTTCTAATTCGTATTGCCTCTGCGAGCTCATAGACAAATATTTTTCCATCACCAATGCTTTCCGAGCCAGCTTCATTTAAAATTGTATTAATAACTTTTTCCTCTAACGCATCAGGGATCGCAATTTCAATCTTGATTTTAGGCACAAAATTAATTGCATACTCAGCACCTCGGTAGATTTCCGTGTGGCCTTTCTGTCGACCAAACCCAGAAACCTCACTTGTTGTGAGTCCCTCAACACCAATGTTTAACAGTGCATTTCTTAGTTCATCCAATTTAGATGGTTTAATTATTCCAACTATGAGTTTCATAATAAGGCATCCTTTAAAAAAGTTTATATATCGTAGCTTCTCTCACCGTGAGACGTAATATCTAGACCTTCATCTTCATCTTCTTCTGATACTCTTAANCCAACTAATGACTTGGTAACTTTTAGAAGAACAAAAGCTGCAATGCTAGCCCAGACTATAGTTACAATAGTTGCTATTAANTGCCCTAGGAAAGCTGTTCCCATTGTGACCCCTTCAGGTAAACCAACGCCACCAAGGCTTTTATCTGCAAAAAATGCAGTTAATAGGATACCTAGTATACCGCCGACACCGTGAACTGCAAATACATCGAGCGAATCATCAATATTCCAAACATTTTTAACAACACTAATCATATAGAAACATACAATTGCCGCTAAAGCCCCATAAACAATAGCACCAGCTGGTCCTACGAACCCAGAGCCTGGTGTTATTGTGGCCAGTCCCGCAATAGCCCCAGTTGCAATCCCAACAAGACTTGGTTTTCCAAACCTTAAATATTCAATTAATGTCCAAACTAGGCACGCTGTTGCAGCAGAAATGTGTGTTACGGTTAGGGCCATCCCAGCTGTTCCGTTCGCAGCGAGTGCGGAACCTGCATTAAAACCAAACCAACCTACCCACAACATTGCCGCACCAATCATCACCAGGCCCGGGTTATGGGGAGGATGTAAATCATTTGGAAAGCCCTTTCTACTGCCAAGAAACTTGGCAATTATGAGAGCTGCGACCGCCGCATTAGCGTGAACAACTAGACCGCCAGCAAAATCCATTGTGGCATAACCGTTTAGAGATTCGCTAGCCCAACCTAGGTCACTTAGAAGACCTCCTCCCCAAATCCAGTGAGTGGATGGTGCATAAACAACAATAATCCACAATGTACTAAACAGGATTACAGCGCTGAATCTAATGCGTTCTACATAAGCTCCCACAATTAAAGCGGGTGTTATTATTGCAAAAGTCATTTGAAACATAAAAAATACGTTTTCAGGAATATCTCCCGATAAAGTGTCTATTGCAGACCCAGAAAGAAAAGATTTAGACAAACCGCCCCACCAAACATTATTAGATCCAAATGCGATTGAGTAACCAGCGATAACCCAGACAATTGATGCTAAGCAGCAAATAGTAAAACACTGCATTAGGACAGACAAAAAGTTTTTTGACCTTACCAGTCCACCATAAAACAATGCTAAACCCGGCATCGTCATAAATAATACTAAAGCGGTTGCTGTGATAATCCAGGCTGTGTTTCCTTGATTAAGTTGATCAGCAGCTTGTACGCTATTGGGTAAAAGAATTACAAGTGCAAAAATAGCTTGAACTAAAAGTCTCGTAAAACCCGTAATTTTTGATGAAAGAATCATTTTGTCCTCCTATTATTCAATTGAAAAGTCATCAGCCACGCTAACTCAACACGATATAGTACTCAAGTTCTATGCCGAAGATTGATATAAGCATTTTATGTATGAATATCAGAGACTTCTTCTGAAAGTGAGGGCTTTTTGAATATTATGCCTCGGAAAGGAGGCGCACAATAAAACAGCAAAACCGATTTATTGATTAAAAAATATGCAGAAAAGTGGGCCGTTTCAAGGCGTGGCTTACTTGAAACGACCCTTATAAATGATAAAACAGGAGGACATTACCGGTATTATCACTTATTCAAATATTTATGGAAGGCTCATGAATTATTGAATAGACTCGCCGTGCTGGCTGAGGTCCAATCCTTCTGCTTCAGACTCATCATCAACACGAATGCCGATGGTTTTATCGAGAATAAAAATTATGACTGCCGTCGCTAGTGCGCTCCATAGTATTGTGGCAATGATTCCATAAAATTGAGCACCTATCTGCGCGACATTGCCTTCTAGAGCTCCCGCAGTTCCTCCAATTGCTTCGACTGCAAAAACGCCAGTTAATATTGCGCCGGTAATTCCCCCAAGCCCATGGACGGCAAATACATCCAAACTATCGTCATATCCGAGTTTGTGTTTGAGGGAAGTTGCTCCCCAAAAGCATATGAGCCCAGATAAAATTCCTATCGCCAGTGCCCCTTTTGGTCCAACGAATCCAGCTGCGGGAGTTATCGCGACCAATCCAGCAATTGCGCCTGATACAACGCCTAATACCGTTGGTTTTTTGTGGGTAGCCCATTCTACAAACATCCATGCCAAACCGGCAGCAGCAGCAGCAATCTGAGTGACGGTCATTGCCATAGCTGCCCCTCCGTTGGCGCCTAGGGCAGATCCCGCGTTAAATCCAAACCAGCCGACCCATAGCATAGAGCCGCCAATAACTGTAAGGACTAAATTATGCGGTGCAAGATTTTCGATTCCGTACCCTTTTCGTTTTCCAAGCATTATACATGCGACCAATGCCGCTATACCGGAATTAATGTGGACTACTGTGCCACCCGCAAAGTCTAAAACACCTGCATCTCCTAGAAAACCACCTCCCCAAACCCAAAAGGTAACGGGCGAGTACACTACTATTGACCAAAGGCCAACAAACCAAAGTAGAGCTGAAAATTTCATCCGTTCCGCGACGGCGCCGGTAATCAATGCAGCTGTGATAATTGCAAAAGTCATTTGAAATACTACAAATAATGAATCAGGGATCGTGCCATTTATCGCGCCAACAACCAAATGATCAAGAAATGCTAAATCTAAGTTTCCAACATATAAGCTAGACCCTTTTGAAAATGCCAGACTATAGCCCAAAACCATCCAAATCACAGAAATTAAACACGTAATTGAGAAACTTTGCATTAAAACCGATAAAACATTTTTCTTTCTGGCCATACCACTATAAAATAGAGCAACTCCTGGTATTGTCATTAGCAAGACAATAGCTGTCGAGGTTAACAGCCAAGCTGTGTCGCCCGTATCCATTATTGGTTTAACATCGGATGCGAGTGACACGCATGGTGTCAGTGCGATGCTGGTTCCTAGTAAATAGCTAATTAAATTTTTGCCACGTAATTTAAACATTTTTATTACTCCTAAATTATTTAAAGTGCTTCGTTATCTGTTTCTCCGGTTCGAATACGAACAGCTTGGACAAGATTTAAAGAGAATATTTTTCCATCCCCGATATTTCCAGTTCTTGCTGATTGACTGATGGTTTGAATAACTTCGTCTGCATGTTCATCGCTAATAGCGACCTCAATTTTAATTTTAGGGATGAAATTAATATCGTATTCTGCGCCGCGATAAATTTCTGTGTGCCCCTTTTGTCGCCCGAAACCAGATACCTCACTTGTTGTTAAACCTTGAATTCCAATTTTGTCCAGGGCCAGCCTTACTTCGTCCAATTTCGCTGGTTTAATTATGGCAATTATTAACTGCATCTTGTTTCAATTCATTTTTGTGTTAGACGGCAATTAACTTTATCCAAAAAACGTGCCAAAATTTTTTATGCAATTGATTCAGAGCCTTAGCAAAATTCGACGTACCGCAATAGAAAAATATGCCTATTTTTTAATCATTTTATCAAAAAATAAACAGAATGTATGTTTAGTGGGCATAATTCGTGCTGGACATTTCAAACTGTTGCGTGCACTTCTATTATATGAAAAAGAACTTAAAAACAGATATTTTAATTGTTGGAAATGGAATGGTGGGTGCTACAGCCGCTATAGCGTTCGCTCAGGCTGGTTTTCAAAGTATCATAATTGATCAAGTTAAACCATTAGAACAAGCTTCAATGAGTTATGATGGGAGGGCTTCGGCAATAGCGTCAGCTTCCCAAAAAATGTTGCAGCAGTTAGGTATTTGGGGCCGTTTAAAAAAAAATTATACCCCTATTCTCGATATAAGGGTAAGTGATCAATCATCAAGACACTTTCTTCATTATGCCAGTAATGCCGTTGATAATAAGCCCCTTGGGTTCATGGTCGAAAACCGCCATTTTCGACAGGCACTTAATGCTGAATTAGGGTGTCTGGATTCGATTACACTAATATCGGGTGTTAAAGCGGAGACTATTCGTAGAAATAATGAGGGTGTCTTTGCCATGCTCACAAACCAGCAGATAATAAAGGCTTCTCTTATAGTCGGTGCTGACGGACGACAATCTCAAGTGCGATCTGAGGCAGCAATTTCCCTTACTCGCTATGATTATAAACAGACAGGAATAGTGCTTAACGTTGAACACGAATATGACCACAATAATATAGCACATGAGCACTTCTATTCGGGTGGACCATTTGCCATTTTACCTATGAGAAATGATCGTGGAAAAAACATAAAATCATCAATTGTGTGGATTGATAAAACTGAAAAGATTTCGAAAATACTAGAGATGCAAGACGAGCAATTTAATTTTTTATTAAACCAAAAGTTTGGTGACTTCTTGGGACGTGTAAGCGCTATTAGTCCAAAATGGACTTATCCTCTCTCCTTCCAGTTTGCAAATAAGTGCATTGACGAACGGTTGGCCCTGGTTGGTGATGCTTTTCATGGCTTGCATCCTATTGCAGGCCAGGGTTTTAATATGGGTTTACGTGATGTGGCAGCTTTAGCTGAAGTTCTTGTCGATAACGCTAGACTGGGGCTGGATATTGGAGGGTTTTCGACTTTAAAAGAGTATGAAATGTGGAGACATTTTGATAATACTTCGATGTTATTTTTCACCGATACACTTAACCGGCTTTTTTCTAATAATATTTTGCCGCTTAAAGTGCTTAGACAATTGGGTTTAACTATAACGAATAAATTAGGTCCGTTAAAAAAGAATTTAATGTTATACGCCAAGGGAGATGTTGGCGATTTGCCGAAACTTCTAGAGGGACGCTCTTTATAAGCGCTTGAACCGTCTATTTTTTTATTGATCTAGCCTCATCGATTAACATAATCGGAATACCATCACGAATTGGGAATGCTAGGTTGGCCGCTTTGCTCACTAATTCTTGATTCTCAGCATTATAGTTTAAGGGGCCTTTTGTAAGTGGACAGACTAATATTTCCAAAAGTTTTTTATCGAAACTACTTTTCATGATTTATAACAATATCCTCTAATGTTTAGTCGCTAAACTATCGCCGGTCGCTAATTCCATCTCAATTAATGAGTTAATAATATCAACCATTTGATCAAAATTATTAGATTCCAATATAGCTTGCTTTTCTGTATTGCTAAACGGAAGCATCATTCCAATTGATGCAACCAATCGCCGGTCTTTTGTTTTTTCGAGTTCTTTCCATTCTAACGCGACTTTTTTTTCTTCGAGGTAATTCCCCAATATATTTGCTAAATTGTTTCTCCCCTTGACTGCCTTATATGGGTCATAGTCATCTTCATAATCATTATACTGCGCAGTAATAGAGCGGTAGGGAAATTGATTTTTTAGTTCATCTAGGATTTTAAACCGAGCAACACCTTGGAGCGTTATAAAAATTCGACCATCATCCATTTCTGAAAAAGAAATAATACGACCTAGACAACCTATATGGAATAGCTCCGACTCATCAGTATTTGTGTCCTTAATTTCACTGATAGGCTGNACCATACCAATTAATCGTGATTCGCGTAAACTGTCCAATATCATTTTGACATACCTGTCTTCAAAAATATTAAGCGGCATTCTACCATGTGGTAACAATAAAGCACCCGGTAATGGAAATATAGGTATGTTTTTGGGCAAACTCGAAAAGGGAAGTCCAAAAGGTTCAACNAAACCATTCNCTTTTTNTTCNTTCATCANGANAACAACACCGCTGACATTTTTCTTCTGCCATCGATAGTAATTTGATCGCTACTTCCGAGAGCTTCAAATATTTTAAAAAGCTGTTGCCGTGCTGCATCATCATTCCAAGCACTATTAATTTTTAAAATTTCAATTAACTCGTCAATGGCGGCCTCTGTTTCGAGTGAACCATAGAGTGCTAAAGCGTAATCATATTTAGCTTGAAGGTTAGTTGGTTCATTTTGCACTAAATTCTTTAGATCTTCGATTTCACCAGAACTGGATGCTTGATCTGCTAACTCGAGTGCAGTTTTCACAGATAAAATTTTTGAATTTTTACGCAGTTCTTCATTTAAATTATCCAGATATTGAGAGGCTTCATCATTTTTTCCGAGTGCCATTAGACTTTTAAGAAATCCAGCATGAGCTNCNANATTTGTGCCGTCTGAGGCGATTACTTGACTNTAAACATCTATNGCAGCCTCTATTTGTTCATCCTCGAAAAGCCCCTTGGCCTTTTCGAGTAATTGATCCTGAGGTGAACCTTCTCCACCTGTAATTTTTTCTATAAACTTACGCAGTTGGCTCTCTGGAAGTGCTCCATTAAACATATCTACTGGTTGGCCGTCCTTAAATGCATAAACCATTGGTATTGACTGTACCCTAAGTTGTTGGGCTAAAGCTTGGTTTTCATCAATATTAATTTTAACGAGTTTAATTTGACCCGAGTATTCTCGTATAAGTTTTTCTAAAACTGGTGTAAGCTGCTTACACGGACCACACCACGGTGCCCAGAAATCCACTATCACCGGGACCTGCATAGAGGCATTTATAACGTCATTACTAAANTTATCGGTATCGGTATCTACTATTAAACTACTGCCACTCTCACCGCTAATTGTTTCACCAAACTCTTGTAAACCACTATTAATATCTTCATTCATAAATTACCCACCTTTTTATCTTAGCCATTACAAAATATATTTGTCATATTCATGTGAATTTACAAGTCCTATGGCTATATGATCCAATATATTTCGTCATTACTCTGTAACTATTCAAGTTTAAACATATCTTGCAAAGTTTTATTGTATAACTATTATGNTTCAATTATCTGTTACTNTGAAATGATACTAAAACAGAATTGCGGGCGTAGCTCAGGGGTAGAGCGCAACCTTGCCAAGGTTGAAGTCGTGAGTTCGAATCTCATCGCCCGCTCCAACTTCCGCTAAGCTTGNTTGCAAGTATTTAATTAGTTTAGCACTTACGTTTCTTATAGCGTGTAATTTTTTAAAAAAAACTAGGAAATTAGTCTGATTATAGAAAATGAGTGATTTATAATTGATTAAGAGAAACATTATTCGTTTAAGAAAAAATTATTCAAATTTTTATATAAAATCGTGCATAAGTTTTTTTTGTATAAACTTTATCGTGGGATGTGGAACTCCATTATGGATGACAGTTTCGCACACTGCGGCTGACGTTATCTTGGTTCATAAGACAGGCAGAACTAGCGGAGAGCACGGCTTGTCATACATTTCCGGCAAAGATTGCCAATTTATTCGATTATTAGATCAACAAAATGTTTGTATGACTGAAAAAGAGTATGAAAAATATCTGTTAAAATTGAATTGTGACGTTTATGAATGGGATGCATTAGGAAGAGTAGGCTGCCAATTAGTTAAATAGGGAATAGAACTTGTTAAAACCGGCTAAAATAATTGACGCTCATCATCATATTTGGCGATTATCTGATTTAGATTGGCTCAAAGGACCGACCCAACCAAGAATATTTGGTAATTACGATAAAATAAGAAGAGATTATCTTATAGATGAATTTATCGCTGATGCTAGNAGCCAAAATGTTGTCGGTTCNGTTTACATTCAAGTAAATTGGCCTATTTCTGGAGAGTTGGCCGAAGTAGCGTGGGTGACCGATGTTGCCAATTTTTCCAAATGGCCGATAGCTATTATCGCCTACGTTAATTTTTCTTCAGAAAACTGTGAGAGAACTATAAAGTCGTTAAGTAAAAATAAGTTGGTAAAAGGAATCCGGCAACAACTTCACTGGCATGTAAACCCAAAATATCGATTTGCGTCCGNGCCAGACATTATGATGGATCAAAACTGGCGGCGTAATTTTTCGATTTTAAATGATTATGGCTGGCTTTTTGAGTTGCAAGTATTTTCGTCACAAATGAATGATGCTGCAAANTTAGCGCATTGTTTTCCTAAAACACCGATGGTCTTACAGCACTGTGGAATGCCAGAAGACGCTTCAGTAGCCGGAATGAAAAAGTGGTCGGATAGTCTTAAACGATTGTCTCAAGAAGCTAACGTTTATTGTAAATTCTCTGGGCTTGGAACGTTCATTCATAGTGTTTCTCCAAACTTTATTCAGGAAATAACAGAGCAATGCATTGAGTTGTTTGGACCACAAAGGTGTATTTTTGGAAGCAATTTCCCTATTGAAAAGCTTTGGGCCTCATATAAAGAATTATTAGATGGTTATCAAAGTGCACTTGAAAGATTATCCAAATATGATAAACAAGCGATTTTTTACGATAATGCAAAGTCGTTATATAATCTCTAGTGCGAAATTTCTTTTGCGAGTGTTTGTTTNACAACTGAAATTAACGAGNCCCAATTTCCTATCTCTTCTTGGCGAAATAACTTTAATGTTGGGTACCATGGACTAATAGACGTTTTTAAAAACCATCGCCAATCTGGAGAGAACGGCAGAAGAACCCAGCATNTAAAACCCAGGGCCCCTGAGAGGTGGGCTAATGCGGTATCAACGGTTATTATGAGGTCTAGCTCTTTGATTAGTAGTGCCGTTGAACTAAAATCAGTAATTTGTATACTTAAATCAACAATTTGATATTGCTCTAATGCGCTAGTTTCACCATGGTCTAATTGTAAATTAAAAAACTGGATNTCAGCCATCTCAAAAAGAGGAAANAAATGTTTTATGTTCATAGAACGGTTAGAGTCGTTTTTATGAGTTGATCTACCTTTCCAACAAATACCTACGCGTAACTTTTTTGACGGGTTTTTTGTAATTTTTAGGTTAGGAATTCGGGGAGGGTGTAGATAAGGAACTTGATTGGGAATTGTGTTTATATTCGTTTTAAAAATATAAGGTAAACTCATTAATGGAACGTGGTAGTCTGTTTTTGGCGATGGTTCTCCCTTTATGTTGACCGCATCAATGCTGTTTATTTGGTTGATCAATGTTTTTAAAGNCGATTGTGTTTCGAAATAAATTAAATTTGGTTTTANTTTTGCTAATTTATTAANATATCTCGCAAATTGTATGGTATCGCCAAAGCCTTGTTCAGAATATACCAGAATAGACTTATTAAATANTTTTTGACCNACCCATAATNCACTATCTCGCTTTATAGATTTAAACTCNGGTAGGCGCCATCTAGATTCATAATCAGAAAAGCCTTGTAATAAGTCACCAGAGAGCAAATAAGCGATCCCCCTATTCCATTTACCATCTATATGGTTAGGGTCAATTTTGAGAGCTCTATTACAAGCATCTATTGCTTTTTGAGTTTGGTTTTGAGCTTGGTAAGCCACACTTTTATTTGCCCAGAAATCGGGATTTGCAGAGTCAAGACCCAGTGCAATATCAAAGTACTTAAGCGCTTTTTGCACCTCATTCTTTTTCAGAAATGTACTCGCAAGGTTATTGTGAGCTTCGGAATAATTTGGTTGCAATGAGCAGGCTTTTTTAAAATAGCCTTCCGCCAAGATTAACTTGTTTTGATTCAAATATAANATTCCTANACAATTTTGCGCCGCAGCATTTTGCGGATGGCTGGTTGCCACTTTTAAAGCTAACTTCATAGCACTTGNTGTTTCGCCGACTTTNTCAATTGCGAGGGCCAAGTTAAGTTCTGTTTCATATAATTTTGAGTTAAGGCTCAACGCCTTTTTAAATGCTANGCACGCGAGACCAAAGTTCTTGGTATCTCTNTCAATTGCACCTAANTTATTGTAAGCCTCTGCAAGCTTNGGGTTAAGTNTAATTGCTTTGTTTANTAGGTCTTTCGCTTTCAGGTATTTTTTTTCTAGTCGATAAATATCTGCTAGATTGTTCAAAGCCTCGGGGAAATTTTCNTGAATNACGAGNGCAGNATTTAGATCTTTTTGTGCNTNTTCTAATTGACCCCATTCCTTATATATTATTCCTCTTAGATTTAACGCTTCTGGAAAAAATGGTTTTGATTCAATAGCGTTATCAAGAAACTTTTTAGATTTTTCTATNTTTTTCTATTTCAAAATAAATTGAACCAAGTAAATAATTAATTATTGGATCTTTAGGATCCTTATCGAAGTATTTTATATAGCTTGATAATGCTAGATCATATTCACCATTTTGCTGTCTCTGCATAGCCAACTTTATTCTTATATCTGTGAATTTAATCATTAGAGCTCTCAATTTTTTAAAAGGCAGCCTAGTTATGACCCAGCGTTTTTAATATTCCAATATTTAAATGGTAAGCTAATATAACTATAGTTTGCATTGTCGTCTTCAGCCAGTATGTTATTCAACGGTATTACGAGGGTATTGAATGACATTTCCTAATAAAAAATTTTATAGTATGAAAGAATATTCGAAAGAATATTTTAATAAATATGCCGAAGCTATAGCCAGTATAGATAGTGATAAACTGGATAAAGCCTCAGAATTACTGACTACTGTCTATCAAGAAAAGAAAATACTATATGTATGTGGTAACGGAGGTTCTGCTTCGATATCTAATCATTTGGCATGTGATCATGGTAAACTGGTTGCTACAGATACACAGCTTTCGCCAAAAATTCATTCTTTGGCAAGTAATGTTGCAGTTTTAACAGCAATAGCAAACGATGTTTCCTACGACAATGTGTTCACCAACCAACTTGAACTCCTGGCAGAAGCAGGGGATGTGTTAATGACAATAAGTGCTTCGGGAGACTCTCAAAATGTCGTGAGTGTCGCCCAGTGGGCGCGTGATTTTGGATTAGACGTTATATGTTTGACGGGTTTTTCTGGTGGTCGTACTGCAAAAATCGCAACTGTTAATATTCATGTTGAGGCCGATAATTACGGTATCATCGAAGATGTCCACCAATCTGTCATGCACTTACTGGGGCAATATATCAGGCAATCAAATATGGATGAAATGATAATAAAAGACAGACATTTTTAATGCTTGAAATGTCGCATACCTGAGAAAATCATTGTAATGTTTTGATTGTTTGC
>NHCC01000017.1 GCA_002168115.1 Rhodospirillaceae bacterium TMED23
AGCAGTCCAAGGCGTTGAAATAGATGGTCGCGGCAAAATACTTGCACCTGCTTTGATCGACGTCCATGGAGATGCCTTCGAACGGCAGATAATGCCACGACCAGGGGTCTTTTTTCCCACAAATACAGCATTGATTGATACAGATCGCCAATTGGCGTCCAATGGAATTGCCACAGCTTATCACGCAATTACCCTAGGTTGGGAACCAGGTTTGCGTGACGTTTCTCGAGCGCGTGCTTTGATCAAAGCACTGCAGGACTTGTCTCCGCGGCTAACAGTCGAAAACAGAGTTCAACTCAGGTGGGAAACTTTCGCTTTCGAAGCACTTGATGTCATCGAATGGGCCTTGGCCGCTCCACTTTTACCTTCGGTCGCTTTTAACGATCATACCTCGATGACAATGCGAGCTTACGATGTACCTATTCAAGAACGCGCTTTTGAGCTGTCACCAGACTTCTCTATCGCATCCCTTGACGACGATCGGATGAAAAAACGCACAGCATCAAAGGCACGTCGTGCGGGCCTGAGCGAAGAGGACTATATCGCTGCTCTGGGCAAGATATGGGATAGGCGCAGCGAAGTACCCAAAAAAATTGCGGCAGTGGCGAACCTGGCCCGAGGCGCTGGGGCGCCAATGTTGAGCCATGATGATACTCGTGCGGAGACGCGCGAATATTTCCGAGGCCTAGGTGTTTCCGTTGCAGAATTTCCAATGGTGATGGAGGCAGCATTAGCGGCACGAGCTGAAGGTGACATAATCATTTTTGGAGCGCCAAACGCGGTACGCGGGGGTAGCCATATTGGATCCCTTGGAGCTGGCGATATGGTTGAGGCTGGCTTGTGTGACGTTCTAGCTTCTGACTACTTTTATCCAGCAATGCTGGCAGCGGTTGCTCAACTGGATCGAGAAAAGCGGGCTGATCGGCTTGCCCTATGGTCACTTGTCTCTAGTGGCCCTGCTCGCGCAATGAGATTAGATGATCGAGGTGATATCATCGTAGGCAAACGGGCAGATCTTGTGATGGTCGACTGGCCCAAGGGGCAAACACCCGCCATCCTTGGCACATGGGTAGCAGGCCGTTCATCCTATCGTGGAATGATGTCTAACGCATGAGGCTCAACCGGGACTATTTTCCAGCTATCGGTCTGGGTGTCACGCAGATCATGGGCTATGGCACACTTATGTATGCTTATGCCGTGCTCTTACCGCACATGGCAAAAGACCTAGACTTGAGCCTGAGCCAGATTTTTGGTGTACTTTCTGTGGGCCTTTTGTTTGGAGGTCTTGTTTCTCCAGTTTCTGGGTATCTGACAGACTGCTTTGGCGGTCGCTGGGTGATGGTCGGGGGATCCTTCTTTGCCGGTTTGGCATTGGTAGCTATGAGCCAAGTCAATACGTGGCAGCAGCTTCTTTTTACAATCCTAGTGACTGAGGGGGCGGGCATGTTTGTGCTGTACAACGTGGCGTTTGCATCGGTTGCGCGTCTTAATCTTTCGGTTTCCTCGCAGCGGTCAATCTCAATCATTACTCTTTTTGGCGGTGTGGCCTCTACTATATTCTGGCCGTTGACCTTGGCATTATTCAACAGCCATGGCTGGCAACTCACCTGGATCATACTTGGCGCAGCTTATCTGATAGTTTGTTTACCAATTCATGCACTCGTATTGAACGGGCCGGAACGTGATGATGCGGCGGCGGGAAAAACGCTGACGCCCAACTGGCCCGAACTCCAGGGCGAAGCTCGCAAGCGCGGAATGCTCTGGATGGTGTTATCGTTCATTTTTTCCGGCTACCTGATGGGCGCGGTAATGACGCTATGGGTCACCAACGTGCAGGATCTTGGTCATACCGCAGCGATGGCTGCACTAGCCGGCGCGGTGATCGGACCATTTAAGACAGTGGGCAGATTTTTTGAAATGCTGATGAATCAAAACATGCATCCGCTGAAGACATACCTTCTAGCGCTCTCACTCCAATTCGGTGGTTTAGTTTTGCTCTTGTCATTTGGGTTTAGCATATTAGGTATTCTGATCGCCGCTGCGGTTTACGGCATGGGCGACGGGATAAAGACCATTGTGAGCGGCACACTTCCGCTTGCACTCTTTGGTCATAAGGACTTTGGGACAAGACTTGGCTGGATTGGATCCATTTCAATGGCGGTCAATGCGACCGCGCCATTTGTCTTTGCTTGGTTTACGCAAATGTACGGTGGATGGTGGAGTTTCGCCATCATGGCGCTGTGTGTCGCCGTTGCATTTCTAACTTTCCTCAAGATCCCTGACCCAACGAAAGATTAGCAAGCTAATACTCGGGTCACATCTGTGTCACACACCTTTTGACAAATCAGCCTATTTTTGGAAGAATACGAGTATCATCANCAGGAGNCGTGACCCACGNAGCTTTNGGTNTTAACGGATATGGGTGGTAGCGGAGGAGGGACTTGAACCCNCGACNCNCGGATTATGATTCCGCTTTNCGTACCATGAATTATCCAAAATAATCAATGTTTTAATGCCTATAAAACCACGGATGCGTACGGTANTGACGANGTGACATTTTAATAACCAAATATTTTTCGCTAATTAGGTTAGCGCATGTGCTTGGTTAATTTTTAACTCATTTTCGTTTANGCCACACGTTGACCTTTTACGTANGTNTCTCTTACTTTGAGTATATTTTTATGTGTGGCAATTCTGCAAAAATCTGCCCTTAATTTTTCTTTNAAAGCGCCTCTGTCNAAAAGGCCGAGAGCCNTTGCAGGATTAAGNGTAACNGTTTTTATACCAGCAGCCAAATTATCCCAGATCGAACCCAGTTTAAATGCGGACAAAAACAGAGCGGAGGGAATATAATCAGAAGAAATTATGTCAATTAAATCCATTTCAGCCAGTTCAATAGCAGAAACATTTCCCGAATGAGATAAGCCTCTCATCAAATTTGGTGCACCNAGAATTGTAAGAATACCAAAATTTTTACATTCAACTGCAGCCTCCTTTGTAGTAGGAAACTCTGCCAGTGATATCCCTAAGTTTTTTGAATTTCTAACATGCTCNACNGTAGTGTCATCATGCGAAGCTTTGAGAGCACCAAATAAGTTGGCAGACGCTATTGCCGCTTCTAAATTTACCCGCCCATATTTTTCTTTTACTTCAAGTAACTTTTCGAAATGAAAGTTATACTGTTCCTCATTCAGCTTATTTTTGCCAATAATGTATGNCTTAAATTTCTCTAAATTGCGAAATTGCCTTTGACCGGGGGTGTGATCCATTATGCTTATTAATCTCACAAGAGACATGTCTNTAAAGGTCTCCAATTCTTCTATCAGTGTTTCTGAACACACTTCCGCTCGTAGATGTATTAAGTGACTAATTTTTAAATCATCTCGGGTTACAAGGGCCTCTATGGATTCGGCAACTTGTTTTGCATACTGCAAGTAATTATCTTTACCTGAAGGCACNGNTCCAGTGCGCAAGGCATCGAATACGGTTGTTATNCCAACACTAGCAAGTTCTGAATCATGGGCAATTATAGCGTTTTCTAGAGGCCAATTTATTCTTGGCCTAGGCTCCATATGCCTCTCAAGATTGTCAGTATGGAGCTCTACCAAACCAGGAATGATNTAGTCTTGTTCAGCATCAATCGCTTCGGCAGCATTAGTATTTTTTTCAGATATTTCACAGATTTTACCATTGCGACAAATTATTGTTCCCGATATAATCTCATTCTCTAAAACTAATCTCGCGTTGGTGAAAATTACTTGCTTNGTCATAAAATTATTCCCTCCTTAATATTTACCTAAGTTAAGATGTGAAAGTAAAATTTTTATGAAGTTCAATCGATTTGCTATTTACTTCATTCCGGACCAGATCGAACTTGCAAATCTTGGCGCAAGTTGGCTCGGTTGGGATATAATTACTGGTCAAGAGGTTAGGCAAATTGAACTGAACGATTTTGATATAAAAAGATTTACTGAGCAGCCAAAAAAATATGGGTTTCATGCTACTGTAAAAGCTCCCTTCAGAATGAAAGGTTCCAAAACTTCTACTGAGCTGNTGAGTACTTTTGATGAATTTGCAGAAATATGNTCTCCGGTAGTTCTGGANGGTTTGGAGGTCAAAAAATTGGGAGACTTTTTGGCACTTCGGCCAGTAGGTTCTGAAGCAGAGCTGAACTCTCTTGTTGCAAATGTAGTAGAGCATTTTGATTGCTTTCGTGCTCCACTTACTCAGAAAGAAATCGCGAAAAGAAGGAGGATAAAGCTTACCACTATCCAAGAAATACTTATGAAAAAATGGGGATATCCATTTGTTATGAGTGAATTTCAGTTTCATATCACTCTTACAGGTCCACTCTCTCAAAACGATGCTCATACGGCACACTCTGCGGTAGAGTCTCTTTTTGGAGATATTATTAAAGACCCTTTTAAAGTAAATTCGCTTTGCCTNGCTGGAGAGGATGAAAATGGTAGATTTCATTTGATTAAGCGCTTTGAATTATTAGGGTAAATAGAGGCAATAATTTTTGAAACTGCATCTTCCACAGTAGTTTCATTTCTTATTATAAGCGGGGAAATACCATTAGGTATCGTAAAGCTGGAACGGGCAAGTCGCTCTTCAATTTGGGCCTTACTTTCCCTTCCACGTTTTTCTAAGCGCTCTGCTAATATTTTATCTGAGGCAGTGATTAAGATTATTTCATAATATTCAAATTTATCAGATANCTGATCCAGTATTGACCTTGAAATGTTTGCAATCAAACTCTTCCCAACATTAATTTCATCAAAAATTGTAATTGGGAGTCCGTATTTAAGATGGTGTGCGGACCAACTGAATGCAAAGNCTCCATCACGCTCAAGTTTTCNAAAAGTATCAAAGTCGATATTATAGCTATCCTCACCACCAGCTTTTTGTTGTTCTCTTGTTATATATCTTTTTACTCGCTTTATATTTGGTAATTGCTTACACAAGGCTTCGATAATTGTGTCTTTCCCACTGCCCGATGGTCCTACGATTGCTAAAAACAGACCTTTACGCATCGTTGCCATTTAAATTGGGAGTGAATTTCCGAACGTCTACTTCTCTATCACAAATTAGTTCACGTGCCTGTTGGTCATGAAAAATACCGACTATTGCTGTACCTTTGCTTTTTGCTCGGTTAATAAGTGAAATTACAATGTCCCTATTTTCTTTATCGAGGCTCGCAGTTGGCTCGTCTAGAAGTAGCATCGGAAACGCATAAGAAAAACCTCTCGCGATATTTACCCTTTGCTGCTCTCCTCCTGAAAATGTAGTTGGAGATAACGGCCATAATTTTCTTGGTATGTTTAGTTCTTCTAACAATGCTTCGGCTATTTCTAAGCTTTCAGCCTCTGGTTTGCCGATGCTAAGTAATGGCTCAGCCACAACCTTTAGAGAGGGTACCCTTGGTACTACTCTTAAAAATTGACTAACATATCCTAATTTTCTCTTGCGGACTTCTAATATTTCACGCGGTTCGGCCTTGGTAAGGTCGATCCCATCGACCAAAATTGACCCACTGGTTGCTAAGTAGTTTCCATAGATCATTTTCATCAGAGTTGATTTGCCTGAACCTGATGTTCCAACTAACGCTACGCACTCTCCGGGGTTTACCTTTAAATTGGCATTTTCAATTACTGAAATTAATGCGTTCTGCTGATTATACAGCTTAAATTTTTTTGATACATCTCTGAGTTGGATCATTGTTTTACTTTACTTTTGCTTTTAAAATCATCTCATACTTGTAATACAGAGCTTACGAGCAGCTGGGTGTATGCATGCTGAGGATCATCAAGGACTTGGTCTGTCAGACCTGATTCAATAACATGTCCGGATTTCATTACCATTAAGCGATCAGCAAGTAGTCGAACTACAGCAAGGTCATGGGTCACAACAATAGCGCTAAGATTCATTTTTATTACAAGATTTCTAAGTAAATCCAAAAGCCGCGCCTGGACTGACACATCCAGCCCACCTGTCGGTTCATCCATAAATACTAAGCGCGGACCGGTTACCAAATTCCTTGCTATTTGTAATCTTTGTTGCATGCCCCCACTGAAGGTAGATGGACGGTCGTCTATCCTATCGGTTGATATTTCAACCTGGTCGATCCAAGAGCGGGCATTCTCCCTTATATGTCCATAGTGGCGCTCGCCGACTGCCATCAAACGTTCTCCAACATTTCCACCAGCGCTTATACTCATTCTCAGCCCGTCTCGTGGATTTTGATGCACAAATGCCCAATCGGTTCTTCCTAACATGCGCCTATCTGGTTCATTCATTAAAATAGTATCTACCAAACCATCAGTTTTTGTATTGTAGAAAACTGACCCTTCGTCAGGTTTTAAGTGACCCGCTAAGCAATTTAATAAAGTAGACTTACCTGATCCACTTTCGCCAACAATGCCCATAACTTCACCTGGGTGGAGATTAAAAGTTACTCCCGAACATCCTATTTGAGTGCCATAATTTTTTTTAAGATTTTCAACTTTCAGTAAGGGCGTCATGGGAGCTCTCTTTTATCATCAGGTTTGCTAACTTCTCCATGTTCCACGATCATCTTTTGACAATAATCTGTATCAGAACACACAAACATTCGCCTTCCTTGATCGTCAATGATCACTTCATCCAGATAAGAGCTATCACTGCCGCACAAATTACATTTATAATCTGCTTTACTTGGCTCGAAAGGATAGTCTTCAAAGTCGAGTGAGCGAACTTTTGTAAAGGGAGGCAAAGCGTAAATGCGTTGCTCTCTACCTGCTCCAAATAGTTGTACTGCTTCCATTTCCATTTTTGGATTGTCAAATTTAGGAATTGGAGATGGATCCATTACGTATCTATCTTCAACTTTTACTGGGTAGGCATAGGAAGTTGCAATAGCTCCGTTTATAGAGATATCTTCATAAAGTTTAACGTGCATTAAGCCATATTCTTGTAAAGCATGCATTTTCCGGGTTTCACTTTCCCTCGGCTCCAAAAAGCGTAGTGGTTCCGGAATTGGTACCTGGTAAACTAGTATTTGGCTGTCCATTAGCGGTTGTTCTGGTATTCTGTGGCGTGTTTGAATAACAGTGGCTTCGTCAGTTTTTTCGGTTGTTGGTATCTTTGCCGTTTTCTCAAAAAACTTGCGAATGGAAACAGCGTTAGTTGTATCATCGGCTCCTTGATCGATTACTTTAAGCCTATCTTCTGGGGTTAAAATTGAGGCACTAACTTGAACCCCCCCAGTGCCCCAACCGTATGGCATCGGCATTTCTCGGCTTGAAAAAGGTACTTGATAACCAGGTATAGCAAGGCCTTTTAATATAGCGCGTCGGATCATCCTTTTTGTTTGTTCATCAAGATAGGCAAAATTGTAATCCATTATTTGCCCTTCTGTTTTTTGTTTTGATCTGCGGTCTTCCTGAGTTTACGTACTAATTCGATTTCAGATTGAAAATCCACGTAATGCGGTAACTTTATATGCTCTAGAAAGCCAGTCGCTTGAATGTTGTCACAATGATACAAGACAAATTCAGCGTCTTGGGCAGGGGCGTTTTTATTTTCTTCGCCGAGTTCCTTCCAACGCATTGCTCTGTCAACCAAAGCCATGCTAATTGCTTTTCGCTCAGTTTGACCAAAAACGAGCCCATATCCTCGTGTAAATTGTGGCGGCTCCTTTTTTGAACCTACAAATTGGTTAACAGTTTCACATTCGGTAATTTCAATTTCACCAATTTCAATAGAAAAGCCGAGCTCAGGAATGTCCATTTCAACGCTACAAATTCCAATTCGCAATTCGCCGACAAATGCGTGGTTTCGCGCGTAGCCCCGCTGTGTGGAATAGGCTAATCCAAGTAAAAATCCCTCGTCACTTCTCGACAGAGCTTGTAACCTAAGGGTTCTATCGGCAGGAATCTCCAGTGGTTCCCGTGTTAGGTCAGGCGGAGCGCTTCCATCGTCTTTTTCAGTTTGAATGAGACCCTCTTTATTCAAAAATTCAGTTATATGCGGTGTCAATTTTGGATCAGTTTTTTGCGATTGAGCTTTAGCTCTATTGCCTTCAGCAGCCAACTTAAAATCTAGCAAACGGTGTGTGTAATCAAATGTTGGGCCGAGGATTTGACCGCCAGGTATATCCTTAAATGTTGCACTTATTCTGCGCGTACATTGCATTGAACCGGTATTAATTGGTGCAGAATATCCAAAACGAGGTAAAGTTGTTCTATAGGCCCGAATTAAGAATATAGCTTCAATTAAATCTCCCCTTGATTGCTTAATGGCTAAAGCGGCGAGATCGGGATCGAATAAAGACCCTTCAGACATTACCCTGTTTACAGCCAAAGAGAGTTGCTCTCTTATCTGATCTACACTGAGCTCGAGAACATTTTCGTCACCCCGTCTGAGCTCAGCGAGCCACGCGTGCGCATTATCAATTGCTTTTTCACCACCTTTGACTGCAACATACATCTTATATCTCCACCAACCTAGTTGACCTTGGAAGACCTGATAATTTATCATTGCAGCATAGAAAAAAGTCTAACCCCATTGGATAAAGTGACTGGTTAAAGTACAGTAGTTCTCTATCGGGGATTGTAAGTTCAATTGATGTTTTTATTCCCGGGCCTCTCAAGCTCATGCCTAGATTTTCCAATTTTTCTGTTTCTAAAATTATTGTCGCAGATCGATCTGGGTATTCCTCAGTTCCACATTTGAACTGTGATAATGGTTTTATGTCCTTCCAAGTTCCAATCACAAAATCTGCCTCTGCGGGTAAAGAAAAAGTCGCATTGGTGTGAAAGACTATCCAATCGCGTACAAATTCTCTGTCGGGGATTGTAAGTTTAATTGACGTTTTTATTCCTGGGCCT
>NHCC01000018.1 GCA_002168115.1 Rhodospirillaceae bacterium TMED23
ATGTCCATTATGCCTATGTTTTCAAAGTTCTTAACGCTTGATAATCTTAGACTACATAACTCTATAACTCTGCATCCAGTAAGTAATCCTAGCTTTATAAAATCTAATAGAAGTTGGTTTGCTTGGTGCTTCCCTTCTCCTTCAATTAACAGTCTAGCCTCGTCCATCGTGAAATGTTCACGTACACTTTTAACTTTCTTAACTACTCGCAGACCTTTGAATGGATTAGCTTTGTTATCATCTACAAAACCATTGATCGTTAGATATTCCCAGTAGCCACTTAGTGCGCCCAATCTGCTATTGATTGTATTAGAAGCAAACTCTTTCTCTAACTCTTCTTTCCATTTATTAACTACAACTTTGTTTATTCCATCAATGTAATGATGCTTCTCTGCAAATTGCTTCAACTGCTTTTTAGTAAAGTCTTGGTTCTTTTTTGTTGTCTCTTTTACAGAACGTGTTTTTAAATATTGGTCTATCAAAGAAGCAAAGGTCTCACCCTTTACGATAGCCATATGCTTCATCACTTTCTGATAGGCTTTACTATTCATGCTTCTTATTGCTTCGAGTTGGTCAGTCGTTCCTATTTTTTGTGCTTCTTTATTCATGGCTTGCCAACCACCGTCAACGTAGAGACCAACTGCTTCATCAAAAGCACCATCATTAAACTGAGACTTCATTTCATTGACACCTAACCAGCTATCCTCATCATGAGGTGACAGGCTTGCTTCATCTCTCATCAATCCTGACCACGTATCAGAAGTAAACTCTAGATCTTGGATGTGCGATAGGTCATCACCCCTTCTTATTGCTAGTAACTTTAATTTCCAAGTCGCAAGATACTGGTCTCGTATGAGCAAGGCTTCCTCTACTTGATGTTCTTTTTTCTTTGTAGATTGTAGTAGCTCTTTTTGTCCTACGATATTCTGCACGTCCTTAGGTACTTGAACTCTAATCATCCAAGTGTTCGCTCTCAAAAATAAATGATGTGGCTTCTTGAGCATTTAAATCTCCCTTTAGTATGCATAATTAGTATGCATATTTAGGATAGTATAGTCAATATATCTATGTTTTACAGGGATTTCGTGGGTTATAGGACTACTTGGTAGCAGATCCCTTCCCCTCTTCCATTTCCCATTCGTCTCACGGGACCATTTTGGTCAGTTCCCTTAGAACCTATTTTTTTAAATAACAGGGAATTTACAGGTAATATTGTGTTTTTTTGGACAATATTGCCAGTTTTGACGAATTATTTAGCTGAGTATCAGATTTTTCGTGATTTTTTGAGGAAAACTAGCGGGGCTTTTCCGTCTATGCGCTTGGATCAAAGGCCTCAAGAACCTCACCCTCATGATCAACGGTTCGCCACAAATAGTGTGTCTCACCATTGATCTTCGCAAAAACCGCGCAATTCAAAGTCGAGTAACTACAAAAATTTTCTTCGAATATAGGAAGAGATTATATCAATAATGAAAATTGTAAAAAATATCATGATGATGATTGCCGATACTTCTTGATATTCAAACATTCTAAATGAAGATTGCAATTGATAACCTATTCCCCCTGCACCAACTATTCCCAGCATCGTAGCCATACGAATATTACGATCCAAAATATACATATTATTGCCCACAAAAGATGGCAGAATTTGTGGGACGATTGAAAATGATAGCACTTGCATACGCGATGCGCCCATAGACTCGAGTGCTTCCATTGGACCGGTATTTACGTGCTCAATCGCCTCTGCGTAGAATTTTGCTAAAAAACCCATTGTATGAAACCCGAGAGCGACAATACCTGGGACTGCTCCGAATCCTACTGCTATAACAAGTATCATCGCAATTATAAATTCGGGAATTGCTCGAAAAAAAACCGTAATTGCTCTACAAAAATAAAATAGGGTTAAATTTGGCGCAAAATTTCGAGCAGAAAACAACCCTATTGGGATAGAAAGTAAAATTGCAAGCAGTGTGCCTAAGAACGCTATTTCAATTGTTTCAAACATAGATTTTGCTAAAGTGCTAAAATTCGAAAAATCAGGTGGCATCATCCTGCTCACTACGTCAACCAGATAATTCGACGCAGTGCTCGCCAACTGAAAAGGATTAATATCTAAATCTAACATGATCAGAAAAGTGACTATGAGACCAGCAATTAGACTTGCTTTAGTCCGCCATCCCCATTGGGGCTGCAAATAAGATTCTAATAATTTAATTTTGCCTTCCGCGGGATCAATATAACGGTCCATTTTTCCACCATAGCCACCCACATCAATTTCTTTATGAGCGTTTAAAACTAAATTCTTTATTTTTAATTTTAGATTCTCATTTAATTTTTTAGTAAAAACTAATGGTGCACCTGGTATATCCTGCGAAATATGAATAATTTGAAAAGCGCTCCTCTTAATTTTATTCTCCCGTATGTTCTCTTCGAAATTAACTGAACTAACCGCGGCAACATCTACACGCCCCTCTCCTAAAAATCGAATCGCTTCATCATGATTTTTTGTGACTACTATTTCCTTGAAATTTTCTGGCCTACTTAAGCTCATTCCTGCCTCTCCTAATTCTCTCTCAGGAATAATGAAACCGCTGGCAGAATGCCGGTCACCAATTGCAATTCTCCTGTTTCTAATGTCTTCAATTTTTTTAATTGGGCTTCTCTGGCGCGATATAATTATTGAATGATAATTAGGAGAATTTTTTCCTTTGGGAATACCTACCGCAAATGAGTCTAGAATTCCTTCTCGCGAAGCCTTTAAGTAAGCGAAGGGACCAAGCCAACCAATATCTGCTTTATCGTTACTCAAAGCTTCAATTGTTTCAGTGTAAGTTTGACAAAATTTTATATGGATAGGAATTTTTATTTTTTCAGACAAATAATCAAAAAGGCTCCTTAAATCCAAAGCGCTCTCATGGTCACTTGCGGGAGCTATAACCACGGTCAACTGTTTATGCGCATCATTAGCATTTCTATTCATTTGAATTTTATTTATAAAATATAATTTTAAGCGGTTTCATCATTCCAGTAGCACTGTTTCCCGAGGTTTCGTTTCAGTGTGAACAGCGTCAAAATAAATCTCTTGATTTTGCCCACTATAAATTGATTGGATATAATCCATATCGACCGAATCTGATTTTTTATCCATGATTATCCGACCGTTTACTAAACCAATAATCCGATCAGAAAATTTAAGAGCTAAATCCACTTGGTGAAGACTGCATAGTACCGTAATACCGTGGGAAACACATATTTCCTTAAGAAGCGATAATGTATTGAAGGCTGTTATTGGGTCGAGACTAGCAACTGGCTCATCTGCCAGCAGCAATGTCGGTTTTTTTGCTATTGCTCTGGCGATACCGACGCGTTGTTGTTGGCCACCAGACAGTTGGTCTGTTCTAGAATAAGCCTTGAAAAGCAACTCCACTTGGTCGAGGCATTCTAACGCGATTAGCTTCTGTTCTTTTTTGAATAAATAAAATAATGAAGCGAGTATTCCACAATCATCTAACAGTCCAGTTAAAACATTGTTCAGCACAGAAATATTACCAACAAGATCGAATCCTTGAAATATCATACCAATTTTTTTTCGAAACTCATTAATAGTCTCTTCAGATACCTGCTTATTTTCTAAATGGATAGTGCCAGTACTTGACTTAATTAACCCTGTTAATGATTTAAACAAGGTCGTCTTTCCTGAACCGCTGGGACCTAAAATAACCGTAAACTCACCGGGATAGATCTCGAAAGATACATCCCTTAAAGCCCTGGTACCATTTGAAAATGTTGTTTCAAGATTTAAAACCTTTAANATTGGGTGCATTGTTTTTTTTATGACCTATAATATTTATTTGTTGAAAATTTATAATTTTTTGGTGGCACGAAGAAGCCGATCAATATCTCGCAAAAGATCGTAATCCGAATCTTTAACTTCAACGTAACGTTGCATTTCTCCACCGTATCCTCCAATTTTTCCATGCTTATGAGCTTCTAATGTTGCATTTTTAATTGCGTCCCGAACTGACTGTGGTAGTTTTTTAGAGTAAGCTAAAGGAGGTGGTGGAACCGGCGTTGAAGTATGAATTATTCGCACTTGAGAGCGCTTGAATGTGCCATCAGCCAGTCTTACATCAAAATTCCGCGAACTCATTCCACACACATCAGAATGTCCGTTAATTACTCCCAACAAGCACGCATCGTGGCTGCCGGCGTAGAAAACTTTTTTGAAATGTTTTTTATTTCTAGTAAATAGCCCAATTTTACTTAATTCAACTTGGGGAATTAAATCTCCGCTAGTCGAGCCTATATTGTTCATTGACAATATTTTGCCTCTAACATCATTAAGAACTTTTAGTCGGCTATCCGAGCGAACTACAAAATATGTAAAATATGTAGCATCCTTCTCGCCTTTCCGAATGCCAGCGGCGAACGCCTCAGCATGAGCTAGTNTAGCAGCTTGAATATATGTTTTGCCACCATACCATGCAATCTGCACCCGTCCTGCGCGCATGGCCTCAACTGCGGCATTATAATCAGTAACTTTGATTGGTTTGATTGAAAACCCTGTTAATTTTTCTAGTATCTTTATCAAAGTGATATAATCGTTCTCATCTCCTTTCTCACTAGCCGGAACAAATACCATATTAAGATTAATATTTTTAGCCTTTGCTATATTGATTGCATATATGAAACTTAGTAAAACTAAATTTATAGCTAAAACTTTTATTGAATACTTTATTTTCAATTTTGTCTTCTCCTAAAGATACCACCTCAATTCTCTCAGAAAATCTTTTTCTTTGACCAAGGATTGGTATAATTAATTCTCAAATTCTTGAAGTGCTTTTTCATAATCTTCTACAGTATCAATTTCTTTCCATCCCCGCTCAATAATCACGCAATGAATTGGGACTCCCAGATCAACCATCTCTTGGATCATATCGGTGATATATGCTTTTTGAAATTTTTCTGCCCGTTTAAACGGTTTATCCCAATACTGTTCTTTTGCACGATGGAAATGACGTTTGAATATTTCTGCTCCACGAGGAGAGAGACCCAACATACCAATAAATTCTCCATGAACGTCATTCTTATTTGTTAGAATTTTGCCTATTTGTAATACACTGTTGTCTGCATCAAAAATAACATTTTCTGCTTCCTCAATAGGATGATCCTTTCTTCCAACATAATAACCACGCCAATCAATGTCTACGACGATAGAAATATCATAACTTGAATTTAAGAGACGGGCGACTACAGACCGATCGAAAAGAATATCGGAATATGATACAATAACGTGTCCTTTTATTGCCTCTTCGCCATAAAACAGCGAGTTAAGAATATTATTTTCCTTATAATCATCATTTTCAAAATAAGTAATTCCCTCATAATTGATTTTTTCTTTTTTGTAGCCGCGAACTAACGAAATATTTTCTATTCCTTCGCTTCGAAAAACATCAAGTTGACGCTCAAGGAGCGTCTTACCGCCAAATTCTAATAGACACTTTGGCTTATCTTCCGTATGCGATTTCATTCGACTTCCCAAACCAGCAGCAATGATGATTGCCGAGGTATTTGACGCCACAATATTTTCCCCGATATTTATAATTTGATTTTTACTTAAATTGCAGTCTTTGATCGTCCTCAAGAGTGGGATCATTTCTCGACGGTTCGAGATCATATCACTGATATCTTGAGGTATACTATTCCGAGATTGACCAGCTAGATCTAAAATTTTGTAATGATCGGCGTCAAGCGTTTCAGACAATATATTTACGAGTTCCGGTCTTGGCGCATCGCGTTTATTTTTTTCTATGTCATTAAGGTATGAGGCTGACACACCAATTGCTCTTGCCAATTCCCTTTGTCCCAAACCCCTTTCTTGCCGTAGAGATCTTATATAGTTACCAAATAATTGATCTTTTGAATTAGACATACCTAATTAGCTTTTTTTGATTAATAACAAAAAACTGATTAACCGTTCGCTAATAAGTTAACAAAATAAGTTTTGATGTCAACTTATAGTTAATAAAATAATTTAATATGCCATATTTCGGGTATTATTNCTTCTTAATGATTAAATTTATTTTAAACTGTTAAGCAGCATGCTAACGTTTCGATTATAAATGTTAATTAATCAAAATTTAATTACATATGTCAGATTTCCATTTTTTTTTGAAGTTTTGAATAAGTTTNACAGGTGAGATATCTATTTTGATCATTGCGCTTCCTCTTTTCGGCATAAAACCAACCTAAACTATTTTATTTATGAAAATCTCTTTAATATTAGATCTTTTGCGATCGGCCCAAAAATCTCGGTTGTTGTTTTAGTCTGGCGCTCATGCAGCATTGCTAAGTCTTTTTCTGTCATACTAATTAATTTTTGAATTCTATTAAAAAATGATCGCGGGTTGTCGCACGGTAACATATCGTCAAGCTTGTCTGTGCAAGGATTGATGAAAAACGAGTCAGTTAGATCCAAGAAAATACCAATCTTTCCATAATTAATAACTTCTGGACCGGCGCTTGTTGCGCAAAAAGCAATAAAATCAATTTGCTCAATGCNTTCAATTAATGTGCNACNTAATATCTTGACCTGAGGAAAGTGATTTTGAAATACTNCCAATTCTTGCGCCGCAAAATTTTCTTCGATCGCAGGATAGAGTCTTAGCCTAAACTTTGCAATTTCANCAATAATTGGCAAAACTCTGAACCAAGAAANAAATATCCGAAGCTCTTCNGGATGACTTATTGTTAGAAGTATAGTTGGTGGATTGTTAACAGCTCGGCTATACAAGAAGTTTTTTCGGAGACTTTTTTGACTTCCCCAGACTTCCATTTTTTGGGACTTTTTATTTCCCCAATCTTTATAGAATTTCTCATATATTTTTCCACAAAAAGCATAGCTATCTGGTTTTGGGCAGGAAGAATTTATTCTATCCTTCATAGAAACTGCCAATCGGTGCTGAGGATGCGGAGTAAAACCTATGGTTTCGACACCCTCTTTTTGACAAGCACACATAATAGCTCGTTCCATACCCTTTTCTTCATACGGAAGGACAACACGACTAACTTTTATGCTTCTTAATAAACTTCTTAGCCCTTTGTATCCATAATTGCAGTGTAACAAATTTATATCTGCTTGGACTTCTTGCAAATAATCACGCCAAAATATAGTACAATTGATTTCCTTGAGACTACATACATTTTTTTCAAGTGATTCTCGTTCAATTATTCTTAGCAGGGCAATAACTTCAAAGAATCCAACTATAATATCTCTCAGAGTTAACTGGTTGAATACCAACAACGATTTGTATTTAGTCTCTGTGGGACTACTAACGATTCTTCCAACGGCCGTCATTTGAATATTTTCAGGAATGAGGTCGTCGAATAATGATGTATAGTAAAATTCGAAACTTTCTTTAAGATCCAATCCGTAGACGGGTTGATATAAAACTAGGTTCTTACATTTGGTATTTGATTTAGGTTTTCTGTAATGAAACCAGGTCACCGCTAAGGCTTCCTTTAAAATCATTTTACTTCTTTGCCATAAGGCTAGGCGTGGCTTTGCAACAGCATTTATACTATCCGACACATTAACATTAAGTTCTGGCGCCATGTCGATTAGATAACTAATCATTTCCCTTGGAGCACTTAGGATTGTTAACTCCTTAACATCGACGTTTTGTTCTAACCAGATAAGTGTAGCTCGAGCAAAAAAAAGGGATTTGATAAGATTAATACCAGGGGCGAAAGGACGAGCATCAAGGCGAGAGGAATGTGCAGTCCACCACCACTTGGAACGTTGAAACATTCTCTCTGATAGTACCGAATGGTAATCAGCTAGCTCATCTAGCCATATAAGTTCATTCCGTCGTAAAACGTCTCGGATATTCGCGAATCCGGGCTTAATTCCGTAATATTCATCATAGTCAAAAGGAGCAAAGTTGTATGAACTGATTTCTGAAGCAAAAATAACGCACTGATCATTTTCCAAACTAAACGACATAAAAAAATATCCATTGCGCAAACTATATAAACTATAATTCCATATCAAAGCCTTCGCCACAAACATCAAAAATTAAAGCCTGTAGGATATCCATTAGGCTATAATCACTATTTGTTATGTTTATCTTAGTCCTACATATTTGGCATTATAGTAAAATTCGATCATCTGTAAGGAATTTTTAATTTTCCTAAAAACCTACTCAAAATTTATCGACTATCAACTTCAGCGAAAACCTTTTCTCGATGAACCAACATATCTCTGAGAGCGCCGTCATGAAGAGGCTTGTCAATCTCTTTCTCAAAATCAGCAGCCATCTTTTTAAGCAACTCTGGACCAAAATCTTCTGTGGTAATAAGGGGATCTCCATAGAACTGCGTAGCACTAGCGAAATCACTATCCTTTACACCATCTTGTATATATCCCTTTTCAACGCAAATCTTGTATAATTCTGTTCCATACAGGGGCGTGGCAAATAGTAGAATCGGGAAAACTTGCTTTTCTTGATAAAGTCGCAGCGCCAATTTAATAGTATCTTGCATTTCGATCTCGGTCTCACCCGGAAAGCCAATTACGTAGAAAGCACCCAACTTGAGGCCAACTTCGTGGCACCAATCAATAACCTGCAATACGTAAGTAAGATCTGTATCTTTCCTTATGACAGAGTTTAATATCTCTTGGTTCCCTGATTCGATTGCAATCTGAAGACTTGAACAACCTGATTCCTTTATTTTTCTAATTTTTTCCTGGTTCAGTGTATCAGCACGTATGCCATTTGGGGTATCCCAGTTAATATCATGTTTTTTAATTATCAACGCATCTAAAATTTCTTCAAATCTTACTTTGTTTAAGGATAAGTTATCATCTTCAAAGTGGATATTTTCAACACCCATCTCATCAACTAGAAACTGTATGTGCTTCATGACATGTTCTGTCGAGTTATATCTATATTTTTTACCCATGTGATGCATAATAGAACAGAAAGAACAATTAAATGGACAACCTCTACTGGTAATCATTGAAATTGATTTTTTTCGAATTGCACTCCGACTTTTATAAAGATGTGGGCTATCAAAATAGTCTTGGTAATTAATTAAATCATATGCAGGAAGAGGCAACAGGTCCAAATCATCTAAAGCTTTACGTGGCGTGTAGTTGGCTACACCATCTCTTAATTCCACAACTCCGTCTTCGAGCCCAGGGTCTTTTCCGTCAAGTATAGATTCGACAAATGCACGAAAAGTTACTTCGCCTTCACCAACTATACAGTAATCAGCACTACTTTTTTCAAGAAGATCTTGATACCGGATAGACGCGTGAGGCCCACCAATCACTATCTTTGAATTGGGGCATGCCTCCCTCAAATGGTCAGAAACCTCAATACCAATTTCTGCCTGTGCGGAAAATGGGATGGTAAAGCCGATAACATCTGGCGAATAATCCTCTGCAGTTTTTTTCAATTCATCAAATGTCATCCCATAGCGGAAAACTTCATCTTTTTCTTGAATTTGAAATCCTTCAACGAGACAGTCGAGTACCTTAACCTCACATATATCTCGTATATTTGCCGCTAGGTAAAGTAACCCAAGAGGAAAGTATACGTTGAACCCCAAAGATCTTCCGTAATAGATTTGTGGCGGATTTACCAACAAAACTTTAATTTTTTTTGAGGCCATGCAATAAACTCCTAAATATCATTTTAACATTTTTCAATCTAAACTAACAAATATAGTTTAAAACCGCCATTCAAACACTGTATATATAATTAATTTATAATAATTAATAATTAGAATTATTCAAGGACATTCTTAATTAGAACAGTTAGTTATATAAACCTAGCAAACGTATATAATTTAAGAAACAAGTTGCTTGCAGTCCTTTCCATCCTCCATTTTCAAAAATTATATGGCAAAAGATTTGGGCAGATTGTTGGTTAAAAATTATGGGACTTTCGGGTTAAGAGACAACAATTTTTATTCTTTTCGCTCTCTTCGCGCAATATACACAACAGAAGCCGCGACAATGACACCCCCAACAAATGTATAAAAATTGGGTTTATCACCAAAAATCAAGTAACCAACAAGGGCTGACCAAATTAACCGAGTAAATGTTATGGGCTCAATCATGCCAATATCAGAAAGTCTAATAGCCCAAGTAACCGCAAAGTGATTCATGATTGTAACAATAGACAGTACTATAATCCATAAGAATTGCTCTAAATTAGGGGTTTGCCAGAAGTATACTGCTACAGGGAATGCAATTACTGTTACCCAAAAAGCTTGCGAAAATACAATTGAGTCAGGTGCGTCAACTTTAGTAATCACCTTAGTCAATAATTTTGTTACCGCAAAGCAAAGCGCAGAAAATAAAGCCGCCAAAACCCCAGGCGGAATTCCATATAATGTTGGTCGAATAATTATCAATGCACCTATTATACCAACAACTAAAGCACCCCACCTCCATGATTCCGACTTTTCACCTAGAAAAATAATAGCACCCAAAACGGCGAAAATAGGGGTGGTNAAACCTACAGCAGTATTTAAATCGAGNGGTATTCGTGGTAATGCCCAAAACCAACCAAAAAGTGCAAAAGTAAAGAAAATTCCATTGATAAAATGTAAGCCNGGCCGGCGCATTTTTATGCCAACNCCACCTCTNCGAAAAATCCAGGGCAACAGNAGCAAAACCATNATAAATGCNCGGATAAAGGTTATAAAGAANGGATGTAGATCTTGACCAAGATGCTTNCCAATCGCTCCNTTTATACTAAGCAAAAAACCAGATAANATAACTANAGNTATACCNATTAAACTANTTGAATANTTATNAATATGNNTNTTTTCANTCTTTAAANNCGCCAATAGATNACCTNTAATTATTGATTCGNAANTATTTTTTTGAGAAGTAATTAAATAAATTATGTTAACAACCGTCNGGNCATCAATCCCNTATNNTCTNNNTGTCTANACTTTTATGNACNTNATTCAANGTATAATTTTAATNNCTCCCAATNACAATNACTTAACTGATATTAGTTTGGATCTGAGGCTAAGGANTANTTGTGACTNAATANANTTAAATANGAAACTGGACNTNTAAATATTNAGCATTTTAANNATATTAAAGNCGNNGGTATGATANATTTGGGGTNCGTTAAACTATAGAANCANCCGNATTAAAAAGAATTCTTAAGATNAAANNTTNNAANANNCATCCACTTGNTNTACGTCCNANATNNNTATTATNANNTATNNNAGGTNTAATNGANGTTAACTTGTAGGAACCAATAATGAAAATACTCGCGAGTTTATTTATCATAGGTATTTTTACCCAAAGCATTGCTAACGCCTCTGTAACTTCTAAAAAATTACAGACTATTAATGAAAAGTCATTTGAAGTTGAACATTCAATATTTGCTAAAAATAAACCAGTTGTTTTATTCCTAGCAGGCCTTGGAAATAAAGGTGGGCAGATTAATCAAATACGCGACGAATTTAATAATGCAAAACTTAATCTTTTTACTTTTTCACGCCATGAAAATCCATGTGACAGTTTTCGTACTTGTATTTCGAATGTAGCGAGAAGAGTAAAAACTGGGCAAATAATAATTTCTAATAAAGGTGCAAAATCATCACTTGAAGATATTTTTGAGAATGAAATTACAACTATTATAAATTATATAATTCAAAATAATGCATATAATAAAACCAAAGGAATACATTTAATAGGAAGTAGTTATGGAAGTTGGCTGTCTCTCACGACGTTAAATTCAAATTTCAGAGAACATATAAAAGGTATTATTTTTCTCTCGCCAGTAGTAGCCCCGCATAAAAGTAGCGGAAAATACAAGAATGAAATTAATAAGTTTCATGAATATACCAAAATAAATACTAATATTCCGGTTTTAGCCATTGGCAGTCAAAAAGACGAAATTTGGCCGGGCGTTACAACGATGGATGCAGCTAAGTTTTTACACAAAAAGATTTCAGCCAAAAGCGTGTTAATTGACTCAAATTCACAGAAACACGCAAATAAACTTCTTTTGGGTGATCATCAGATTAGACGTAAAATAATCGATTGGTTACAGGATAACTCAAAATAGCCTAGTTGAGTTAGTTAACTCCTACCCTTGGTAATTCAGTATCAAGAACATCGCCTGGACGNTCCAACATCATTTCTCGAAGTTCTCTTTTAATTTTCTTATAGCCTAAATCATTATACAAGTTGTTCATTTCGAACGGATCTTCATGGAGGTCATACATTTCTCCGTCACCACTTTCTAGTTCAAACGTAGCCTTATATTTTTTTGTTCGTACTAGGCGCAAGTCTAACATAAGATTATATCGGTCACTCCCTGCCCGCCACTCATTGTAAGCAACATCACGTGTTTCTTGCTTGCCTTCAATAAGCTTTCTTAGGCTTCTACTTTGAATATCATATTGATTATCAATCTCACAAAAATCATAAAATGTAGCTGCAAGATCAACTGTTGATACTGGCTGATCAATATTCTGATTGGAAGCAATATTTGGTCCATTAAATATCAAACCAACTTTTGTTAAGCCCTCATAGAGAGTGGGGCCTTTTAAAATTAGACCATGATCACCAAGAAGCTCTCCGTGGTCTGAAGTAAATATAACAATTGTGTTTTGATCCAACTTAGATTGCTTTAATGCTCCGAGAATTCTTCCGACATTATGATCCATTAAGGAAATCATCCCAAAATAATTCGATGTCATATTCCTCAATTGATTATCTGTCTGAGCACTTATTCGAGCAACTTTTCCGAGTTTTTTATTTGTATATTCATTAGGATTAATTTCTTGATCATTACCGTATAATTTTTGATGCCACCAGGGCCGTTTATCAAAATCACGATATCGAAATTCAGGAATATCAACGTCATCCGGATCGTACATTTTATTCCAAGGTGCTGGACAATCAAACGGATGGTGTGGATCTGGAAAAGATGCCCAAATACAAAACGGACCCTCTTTAGACTTAGATGTCTCAAGAAATTTTATTGCACGGTCCGCAACCCAAGTACTTGTATGCCATTTTTCTGGAAGCATTGAACTCCATGTCTGCGAAGCCAATAGACCTTTATTATCACAACTATCTTCCCACAAACGCCTCGCCTCACCAGCCTCCCCACAACTATGAAACCAACGTTCAAAATGTTGACCATTAGGTGGCTCAAAGGGCAGTAAAAACTTATGGCCTGGTGCCAAACGTCGTTGAAAATGCCCCATAACCATCAACTCAACATGACCAAATCCCATGTAAGGGCCAAACCAGTGGGGGCCATAATCGGCACTCGAGAATTGGCACTCTGGCGTGCCAGTTGGCTTAAATGTCGCTTTCGACGTAAAATGTGCTTTGCCAAGAAGTGCTGTTTCATACCCAGAGTTGGCGAGTTGTTGGGCAAAACCTAAGTTGCCCATTTCATTTGTTAAATTAATACCATTATCAATGACGCCATGAGATAACGGCAACAACCCTGTTAAGATTGAAGCTCTAGCAGGCTGACAAACGGCGTTTGGCGTAATACAATTTGTAAATCTAGTACCGCTAGAGGCTAACTTATCAAGATGAGGAGTCTGAACTTTTCTGTGCTCAAAACCAAAACAATCCCAACGGTGCTGATCTGAAGTAATAAATAATATATTAGGCTTTTGCTTCAATCTTTTAATCCAATCCATAAGTCTTCTAAATTTTAAGAAACTGCCAACATAAGTGGTTTTATAGGTATTGTTCAAATAATTAATCTTATGATATTCTATGCATTAATNACTCATGGGAAAGANTTTTTATTCGTTCTTCCAAAATTTATTTGCTCTTAAGGAAAACACCTTTGAAGAAAACGCCAAATATTATTCTTATAATGACCGACCAACAGCGGTTCGACTCGATCGCGGCAAATGGAGCACCTTGGATGCAAACCCCTAACTTGGATCGTTTGGTGAGAGAAGGAGTGTCGTTTAATAACTGCTTTGTTAACTCGCCAGTTTGTGTGAGTTCTCGGGCAAGTTTATTTACCGGTAAATATCCTCATCAGACAGGGACATTCAGCAACTTCCATCCTTGGAGTCCCACTTGGGTACAATGGCTAGCCGATATTGGATATCACTGTGTTAATATTGGCAAAATGCACATAAACCCATATCAGGCAATGGGTGGTTTTCATCAACGTTTTGTGGTTGAAAATAAAGATAGACCATTATTTTTAGATGAACATTCCCGGGCATTTTATGACGAGTGGGATAAGGCCTTAAAATCTCACAATATAATTAAGCCCTCAAGGTATACCCGATTTGCTAACAACCCAGAAGAATACAAAAAGGCATTAGGGGCGTTTATTTGGGATGCCGATGAGGAACTGCATTCGGATTTCTTTATCGGAAATAATGCAAGTTGGTGGTTAAAGGACCGAATAGCTGACGCACCACTTTTTTTGCAAATTGGCTTTCCNGGGCCCCATCCGCCCTATGACCCCTCCCCCCGTTTTATGGAACTCTACAAAAATACAGAAATACCAATCCCCGTCGTTACTCAAGATGAGATAAACAAACANCCCAAGGCGCAAAAAATTCTCCGGGATAACATGATGGAATTCAATTTTGATTCTGTAAATTGGCGATATCTGCCGGCAGATTATGATTTACTAAAAATGCGTCGCCATTATGCGGCTAACGTTTCAATGATCGACGAAAAAATTGGAGACATAATTAAGACGCTAGAGAAAAAAGGAGAGCTAGATAATACAATTATTATTTTTACATCTGATCATGCAGATGCACTTGGTGATCACGGCCATATCCAGAAATGGACAATGTATGATACGGTTTTGAGGGTTCCCCTAATTTTTTGGTCGCCAGGCATGTTCCAGCCTAAAAAAATAGAAGATCCAATTGAATTTTTTGATATTGCAGCAACAATTATAGACCTATGTAACATGAAAAAGCCTGAAGACTGGGATGGCGTTTCTCTATTACCGTTATTGTTAGGGGAAACTTCTGAGGTTGAAGATAATGTTGTCTACGCTGAATTAGCTCGCGATCATATTCAGACTGAGGCTGAATTAATAGTTATGAGGCGAGACCCTGAGAAAAAAGTTGTATGGTATCTAAATTCTGATGATGGCGAGTTTTATGATCTTAAAAATGATCCAAATGAAATTAATAATTTGTGGTTTGACCCAGCATGTAAAAAAGAAAAAGACATAATCGTCGAAAAAATAATAAACCGTACACTAAGCGGAATGCTTGCATCCCGGCAAGTGGCAACGCCAAAACCACAAACAGCAATGCCCGTCAATTAGGAACCACCGATCTTTAATGAGCAACCGATTAACACAAAAAATTCTTGAATAATAATATCCAATGACCATGTTTGTAATTATCTCACAATATGAGATAAATTTGTTGCCTTTAAAATCCAGATCTGACATAAAACAGACAGAATTAAGTGTTGTTTGCTAACGAACTACAACTTGGGAGATACAAATGATTAATATTTTACGCAGTAGTATTTACGCTTTGGCTATAACAAGCATCTTATCGCTTGGGTCAACCGTAGCATTTTCAAAAGACAGAATACTGAGGGCTGATACAGGATCTCCGGGTGGCAGTGCTCATACTGCAACAGTTGTTCTTGGCAAGGTTTTGGGGAGTAAGCTTGGTTTCACTCTTCAAGTAAACGATAAGCAAACTCTGACCCGATCTGCACTTAAACTAGGTCGCGGACAGCTTGATTGGTTTCCTTTTCCTACAACAGTTTATTTTCTTATGACAAAAGGAAAAGGACCTTATAAAAAAGAGCCTATGAAAACGAAAGCTCTGGAATTATCAAAGAACCTCAGATCGATCTGGGGATGGAGCGCAAATATTTTTCACTTTGTGACTTTCAAAACAGATGAGATAAAAACTTTTCAAGATCTTAAAGGTAAATCTATATACACGGGTCCACCATCAGGAGCTGCCGCAGTTATTTCAGAGTCTATTATTAAAGCGGTTACGGGCTTTAAACCCAATGTTGACTACAAAGCGGTTCGATTACCGTGGGGTGGTGGTCTCCAAGCGATGTTAGACGGAAAATTAGACGTGTTTGCGCGTCCCTGCGCTCTTGGTTGCGCTATCTTGGACCAACTAGGTATGAAAAGTAAGTACAGGTTGTTGGATGTTGGCCAAGAGAGTAAACTGAAAAAATGGAGTAAACATCCTGCTCGAGTTATAGATAAAATACCAGCTGGGTCGTACAAAGCTCAGGTTAATAATGATAAAAACCTAGTCGGTGCTGGAACCACGTTTCTTATTGCTTTGAATAAAACAAATATTTCGAACGATTTGGCTTATAAAATGACCAAAGCNACATGGGATAATCTTGATGAAATTCATAAATCTGCAAAAACACTGGCTACCATAAAAAAGGAGACTCCTTTTACTGGTGTTAATATGCCACTTCATATGGGTGCTGTTAAATATTATAGAGAAGTGGGTATTAAAATTCCTAAAAGATTGCTTCCACCTGAAGCAAAGTAAGTTTAAAACAAAAAACCAAAGGCCTAGTCTATATTAAAAGACTAGGCCGATTTTTTTTATTATCTCGGATCAAAAGGTGTGCGTATGGTATCGGAAAATAATCAAACTTCAATGCCAAAATTACTGGGCTATATGGCAATAATTGTTGGAGTTTTTATGGCAATTACGGGTATTTTAAATTCTGCACCCACCTTCTGGATAATACCAAGAGTTGGCCCTTTTCCTGAAGCATTAATCCGCTCCCTGATACTTTTACCCTCTATTTTCATCGTCTTGGTTCGCAACCCAATATCAACAGTCATCATTGAGAAGTTCCCACAGACAAAACAGTTTGCCTGGATTATTGACGTAGTAATTATGTTAGCATCCTTATGGGTATTCTGGAGTTATCAAGATGTCTTAATGCGTATAGAAGAGGGCCTCTTTGATTTAGAATTTATTCATCCTATTATAGCTCTAACAGCTTGTACTATATTTATAATATTGTGCTGGCGTGTTTGGGGTGCGCCCTTAGGAATTTGTGGAATAGCAGCTATATTCTATCTATACACAGGCGAATATTGGCCTTGGATATTTGAAACGGCACCAATATACTTCATAGAATCGTCTGAAGATCTTTGGTTTAATCTTAATGATGGTGTTCTGGGCACAATCATGGGCATACTCATATTTACAGTATTCCCGTTTATACTACTTGGAGTACTTCTAGAGGGAACAGGTGGCGGTCGATCTTTAATAAAGGTGGCCTTTCATCTTACAAGCCGTTACCGGGGTGGCCCCGCTCATGCCGCGATTTTAGCCTCTGGCCTTTTCGGAACCATGTCTGGTGGGGCTGTCACTAACGTTGTGGCAACCGGTGTTTTAACTATTCCTATCATTAAAAAACGGGGCTTCCAACCTGCATTTGCTGGAGGGGTCGAAGCAACAGCCTCAAGCGCAGGTCAAATAATGCCGCCAATAATGGGGGCAGCAGCTTTAGTTATGTCGGATTTTACTGGTATTTCCTATCTTACAATTATTTTAGCCGCATTAATACCAGCCTTAGCTTACTATGCGAGCTTATTCACATCTGTTGTTTTTGAAGCACGAAGATTAGGTATCGAAGCGGTTCCCGATATGGAGGACGACTTAGCTGTAACTGGGCAAGATTATATCAATTTAATCATGGTTTTTGTACCAATCGCGATAGTAATAATTGCTCTATTAAACGGTTTTTCAGCTGCTGGCTCAGGATTGATGGCAATGTATTCAATTGTTCCTTTGTCTTTTCTAAACCCAGAGATCCGAAAAAAACCTTACAAAATTATTCTAGCTTTTGCTAAAGGTGGTGAAACTTTTGCCCATCTTTTGATGGCCATCGGCGTTGTTGGAATTATTGTAGCCGTATTAGGAACGACAGGTCTTCCAAATGATTTTGCCCAAGTTCTGAATAATATGACGGGGTCTAACCTATTCCCTGTTTTGTTTATTGCGGCAGTAGCCGCTTTAATGATGGGTATGGGAATGCCCACGTTACCAGCCTATTTAACAATAATTCTAATTATGGGCCCCTCAATCCAGAATCTGGGTGTCTCGGAATTAGTGGCTCATTTATTCGTTCTATACTACGGTGTTGCTTCATCAATAACCCCGCCCGTAGCCGTAGCAGCTTATGCGGCAGCTTCTATTGCCGAAGCGCCTCCATTGCGAACTGCTGTATATGCGCTAAGAATTGGACTAGTAAAATTCATTGTTCCTTTTGTCTTTGCCTTCTATCCTGTACTTTTATTAGTGGAAGAAAGTGGTGTTAAATTTGACGCCTGGGAATTCGGCTCTGCAATTTGTCGGCTCATGATAGTAATATATCTCGTATCTAGCGCTACACTTGCATTTGATCAGCGGAAACTGCCAGCTTGGGAAATTGTTTTAAGATTAACTTTAGCTTTACTCATACTTATTACGATAATGTGGGTTCATTGGCTGGCTACAGGATTTGCTCTATTATTTTTGTTTTGGCATTATAGAAAATATAAACAAAATTAAGCTCGTATATTTTAAAATGCTTGGACTATAGCAGTGTGCAAACTTAGAAATAAGGTTAAATCTAATTTCATTGGTTTTAAAACACTATAAGCAATTCCAGTAAAAAAATTACTTAGCGAGGCGACACGATCGTAATTATTTAAACATCTTATAGTTGCTTATATTTAATTAATAACATACTGTTATTAATTAAATTATTCACAACTAGGAAAATATACCAAAATGCCTGTTAATTCAGATAAGAATTCTAGCTTTGACTACATAATTGTTGGATCAGGCTCAGCGGGTTCTCTATTAGCAAATCGATTGACTCAAGACCCCAAAAAGAAAGTGCTAGTTCTTGAGGCAGGCGGGAAAGATAGTAATTTTTGGCTTAAAATACCAGTGGGCTACTTTCGTACTATTTACGACAATAGGTTTTCACGTCAATTCAAGACTGAGGCGAGTGAAGGAACAGGGGGACGTGAAATAATATGGCCGCGGGGGCGAATTTTAGGAGGATCGAGCTCAATCAATGGCTTAATTTTCATTCGTGGGCAGAAAGAAGATTACGAAGATTGGGAGAATTTAGGCGCTTCAAACTGGGGCTATAATAAAGTTCTACCTTTTTTCCGTCGTTTGGAGAATTATAATGGGGGTGAAAGCCAATATCGAGGGGGACTTGGCCAACTCAGAGTCTCCGACCTCCGTAACAATGACCCGTATTGCAATGCATGGATACAAGCTGCGCAGGAATTTGGGCTACCTCTTAATAAAGATTTTAATTCAGAAAATAGTTTTGGAGTTGGCGCTTACCAACTATCAATAGACAAACGCTGGCGTTCAAGCTCAGCAGATGCATTTCTAAAACCGGCAATTCGTCGTCCAAACCTGACAGTAAAAACAAATTGTCATACAACTCGCGTTCTTTTTGAGAAGAATAGAACTACTGGGGTCGAATGGCTTGAAAATGATAAAATAAGCCGTGCCACATCAACTTGTGAAACAATATTAGCAGCGGGCGCTCTTCAGTCACCACAGATTTTACAACTGTCCGGTATTGGACCAAAAAATCTTTTAAAGAAACATAATATTCCAGTAATCGTTGATGCTCCAGAAGTAGGACAAAACTTGCAGGATCATTATCAAATGAGAACTATTTTAAAGTTAAAGAAAAAGAAATCTTTAAATAATCAAATAAGGAATCCTCTAAGACTAGCTCAATGGGGATTGCAATGGGTCTTAAATGGTTCAGGCCCCCTAACTGTTGGCGCTGGACAAGTAGGTGGCGGCGCATGCACGAAATATGCGAAAGATGGAAGACCTGATGTCCAATTTAATGTAATGCCNCTATCTGTAGATAAACCNGGAATGCCCCTTCATAAATATGCTGGTTTCACAGCTTCAGTTTGGCAATGCCACCCTAAATCGCGCGGTTCGCTGGAGATTAAATCGGCAAACCCTTTGGATCAGGCCAAAATTCAGCCCAACTATTTTAGTGTTAAAAAAGATCGAGACGTGATTGTTGAAGGTGTGAAAATGCTTCGTGAAATTGCCAACCAACCATCTTTTAANGATTTATGGGACATTGAGGTTTTACCTGGCTTAGAGTCTAATACTGAAGAGCAAATTTGGCATCAGGTTCGTGATAACGGCGGCACGGTTTTTCACTGCGTTGGTACTTGCCGCATGGGAAAGGATATTAGCTCAGTTGTCGACCCGGAACTTAAGGTTCGGGGTGTTACCGGATTGCGTGTAATCGACGCATCTATAATGCCATGTATCACTTCAGCAAATACGAATGCACCTACACTTATGATTGCAGAAAAAGGTGCTGCTTTGGTATTAGGACAATCTCTCCAAAGCTCTGAGGAGGGTAATCTTGACTAAATTAACTGGATCACCAGAATCTTTACGCCGACAGAATAGAACTAATGTTCTTAATTCTATTTTGAACCATGATGCTATTGATAGAACCCAATTAGCTCTAGAAACAGGTCTTACAACCACGGCAATTACAAGAATAACTCGCGAATTAATTGAAGCTGGCATCCTAGAGACTGGAGCTAAATCCCCCTTGAAAAGTGGTCCTGGTCGAAACCGCACGCAATTGACATTTACAAACAATAATACATTCGTCATCGGCATTAATTTTGCGGCTTGGGAGCGCCAAATGGTTTTGGCAAATTTAAAAGGAGAAGTAATTGCCTCTCTCCCTTTTCAACTATCAAATCCCCAGGATAGCGAGCAGACTCTCGAGGAAATCTCCAGTATGGTTGATCGTTTTATTAACCAGCAAAATATTAAACGTCATAGAATTTTAGGCGTTGGGTTTGCTATTGCTGGTATTGTTGACTCTACCACTGGAAGACTCAAGTCATCTCCCTACTTGGGGTGGCAAAATGTAGAAATTGGCAGGGTTCTCTCAGAATCTCTCGATCTCCGAGTTGCTGTCGAAAACCTAAATAATATTATTGCACTGGCCGAGACGCGCTATGGCTGTTGTACCAATAAGAAAGATGTAATGTTAGTTCGTGTGGGTCCGGGTCTTGGTGGGAGTTTTTTATTTGATGGGAAGCTAGCTAGGGGCAATAGTTACCAAGCTGGTCAAGTTGGCCATATTCCAGTAGTGACTAATGGGATCCTATGTGCCTGTGGGCAAAAAGGTTGCCTCAATACAATAGCTTCGGGTTGGTCAATCCTTGCGGACCTTGGACTAAGCATTCCGCCAGCTTCCTCGCCCCTAAGATTAGTCAATGATGGCCTTTTGCTAGAAAACGTGATTAGTAGGGCGAAAAATGGAGATAAAGTCGTTGAACTCGCAGCATTTAGAGCGGGTCACGCTCTAGGAAAGATGCTTTCGGGACTATATCAAGCTTTAGCNCCCGAAGTTATTTTAACAGTAGGCCCTATTGCCGAAATAAACTCGTACATTNACGGAATNATTTCGGCAGCCTCAGAAAATAATATCAAACTACCATTATTTACTCCGAAGGATCANAAATTTAAATCAGTCGCATCATCTGCGGCCCTCCACGGTCTTTCAGAATTTTTATTTTCGCCAAATTTTCGCTTAACGGATTTGATGCCAAACATTTCCAATAGGGCCAGATCTGATTTANGGGAAACNGTTTTATGAATACAGATAATAAAATGNNGGATAAATTTACCGAGTTAAGTTTAAAAAATTTACGGAAGCTTTTGGCGCTATTATTGTCCGGATTTGCGGTCTATACAGCGGCTTTTGGGGTTCAACCAGATTTCATTCAAACCAGTGTTCACCTCTCATTAGCATTAGTGCTTGTTTTTACACTTTCAGTATATGAGTCTCCCACTTTTATCAAAAGTATTTTTGATTGGTCGCTTGCTGCATTGGCATTCATAACCATTGGGTATCATTTTATTTTTTATAATGAAGTCGCTGGGCGCGAGGGTGTTTTAACAGATATGGAGCTTTATCTTGGAATAGGCGCTGTTATACTTCTTTTAGAGGGCACTCGTAGGATAATGGGCTGGCCTCTTGTCATTTTAGCATTAATATTTTTGGTCTACACATTCACGGGGCCTTACCTCCCCGGATTATTTGAACATCGTGGCTACGATATTGATCGCGTCATTTCTCAAATATACCTGGGAGCAGATGGTATATTTGGAACACCTCTTTTCGTTAGCTCAACATTTGTAGTTCTAATCGTTATTTTAGGCTCACTTTTAGAAATTTCCGGGGCAAGTGGTGTTCTAATGGATATAGCAACTGCGTTGACCGGCCGAGCGCGCGGTGGTCCGGCAAAAGCAGCGGTGGTCGGAAGTAGTCTAATGGGAATGATTTCAGGTACTGCGGTTGCCAACGTTCTTACCACAGGAACAATAAGCATTCCCCTAATGAAAAGGACTGGATATCGTCCCGCTGTTGCGGGGGCCATCGAAGCAGTTGCATCGACCGGCGGACAGTTAATGCCGCCGATTATGGGGGCGGCCGCATTTATAATGGCAGACATCACAGAGACGCCCTACACAACTATTGCGCTTGCTGCAATAATCCCATCTGTATTGTATTATATTGCGGTCTTTTCAGCGGTTCATCTGGAAGCCGTAAAAATGGGTATAAAGCCGGTAATTGGAGACGATCTGCCAAAAATAATGCAAACCTTTAAACACGGTGGCCACCTCCTTTTATCAATTGTGATTTTTATTCTAATGTTGGCATTTGGTTATTCAATTATGTATTCATCATTATATGCCATCATTGGAGTGGTTGTTTTATCTTACCTCCGCAAATGGACGCGCCTTACTCCAGCCCGCTTGTTAACGGGACTAATTAACGGAGCTGAGGCTGTGCTAACTGTAGCATTAGCCACCGGAACAGCTGGAATTATTATTGCAATCATAAGTCTTACCGGCCTTGGATTAGTGTTTAGCACTTTAATTATCACGGCTTCAGCGGGAAATTTATTTTTAGCTTTGGCATTAACTATGTTATCTTCTTTGGTTTTGGGTATGGGGCTTCCAACAGCGGCAGCTTATATTCTTGTAGCAACGCTGACTGCACCAGCACTTGTTGAACTTGGTGTAAATCTACTAGCAGCACATTTTTTTGTTTTTTACTCAGCGATGTTATCAGCCATAACCCCACCTGTAGCCTTAGCAGCTTATGCAGCTTCAGGTATAGCAAATGCAAACCCTATACGCATCTCAATCATTGCCGTTAAATTTGGTTTAGCGGCCTTTGTTGTTCCCTATTTTTTCGTTCTAAACCCCGCGCTTTTGGGACAAGGAAACTTAGCACAAGTAGGCTCTGCTCTCCTTTTAGCAGTTCTTGCTGCAGCGGCTATGGCGGCGACCACTCAGGGTTGGTTTTTGATAAGACTAAATATAGTCGAACGAATTATCCTAGCGATTGTTATATTTTTATTATTTTTTCCGAGCTTAATCAGCAATATCACGGGATTAGCTGCCCTTATTTTTGTCATTATATGGCAAGTGATACGTTGGCGGTCAAATAACGTCAATAAAGAAAGTTTATCTGAAAAGGTGAGAGAAAAGTGAACTTAACTATTCCTAAAAAGAGTACTTATCCAGAAATTAAAGAACTCAATTCCAATTTATATAACCTGCTCTCAAATTTGGAATTGAGAACGTTGTTAAATGAGGGCTCAACCTAACTTGGAGGACATTATGTCTAAAACATTTAAATATATCGGCTTGCCGATAGCATTATTGGGCGTCGTAGCATTAACTTCAACTGCTCAAGCTGAAAAAAAGACTTTTGTATCAATTGGTGCAAATCCTGTTGGATTAACAGCATATCAATGGGCAGCTGGTATTTCTGACTTAGCTAACCGCAAAGTTAGCGGAATTAAAGCTAATGCGGAAGCAACGAAAGGCTATGTAGCTAATATACGTTTACTTCTCAATAAGAAAATTGAAGCTGGTTTTTCAAATTCTAAAGTCGCTTATGATGCATATGCGGCAAAAGGCGCTTATAAAAATGATAAGCCCGGCCAAATTTTAAGCTGGATTTCAGTTGCGCCAATCGCAATGCATGTATTTACCTTGGAAGGATCTCCGATAAAAACACTTCAAGATCTTAAAGGAAAACGTGTTGGTATGGGGCAACCTGGTGGTACATCTATGCTTGATGCTGAGACACTTTTCTCCGCTATTGGATTAACACCTGGGAAAGATTTTAAGGATTTTCGCATTAAACTTGGCAAACAAGTAAATATGTTAGGTGATGGGCAGCTTGATGCTGCGATCTGGAACGGAAGTATGCCACTTCCACCTGTGATAAAATTAAAAGCACGGCGCAAAGTTAGTTTTATCGAGATTCCTGACGCTGTGTCTGCGAAAATTAGAAAAAAAGCACCCCCCTATTATGAATATAACATTCCAGCGAATACCTACCCAGCACAACCAAATGCTATAAATTCTTATGGTTTAGGTAATGTTTTACTTGTACGTGCAGATATCTCTGAAAAAGTAGTTTATGGTATGACTAAAGCCATTATGGAGAATCTTGGACACATGAAAAGTGTTCACCCAGCATGGGGAAAGGTAAGTAAAAATACTATTCTTCGTGGCTTTAGCGCACCTCTACATCCTGGTGCATTGAAGTATTACCGGGAGGCCTATGTTCCAGGTATTGAAGATTTTGCAAAAAGAACTGCTAAGTAATAGATTAGGTGGTGCGGAGTTGTCTGCACCACCTAATTTCTTTAACACAGGAATTTGAGACCTAATTTTATGAAAACTGTCTTTGTACTTTTTGATTCACTTAATCGTTTAGCTCTTGAATGTTATGGTGGAACTCACATTAAAACTCCTAATTTTAAAAGGTTTGCCGANAAATCCATTACATTTGATAATCATTATGTNGGGAGCTTACCNTGCATGCCTGCAAGAAGNGATCTGCATACAGGACGATTAAATTTTTTGCACCGTAGCTGGGGGCCGCTTGAGCCATTTGATAATTCTTTTCCGGAAATACTTCGTGACCACGGAACATATAGTCATATAGTGACTGATCACCATCACTATTTTGCCGACGGTGGTGCAACTTATCATCAACGTTATTCGTCTTGGGATTTAATACGTGGCCAAGCTATTGATCGTTGGAAACCTAAAATAAATCTACCCCCCGAAGANTTCAAAGACCTTTATCATCCGATGCANCAGCATCGGAGAGCTTATATGGTTAACCGNCAGCATATAATAAAAGAAAAAGATTNTCCGTGCCCACAAATTTTTAATAATTCATTTGAATTTCTTAANACAAATAAGGATGAGGNCGATTGGCTACTCCAAATTGAATGTTTTGATCCTCATGAGCCATTTTTTGCGCCCGAACGATTTAGAACNCAATACTCAACGGCGTATAAGGGACCCATTCTCGATTGGCCAATTTATGATCGAGTTAAAGAAACTCCGGAGGAGATTGCCGAGCTAAGAGCCAACTATGCCGCCCTTTTATCAATGTGTGACGAATATTTTGGTAAACTTTTAGATTATTTTGATGAGCATAATCTTTGGGAAGATACCGCTATCGTATTAACCACTGACCACGGATTTTTGCTAGGGGAACATGATTGGTGGGCAAAGAATCGAATGCCAGTTTATCAGGAAATAGCCCACATACCTCTGNTAATTTATCATCCAGATTATTCTGATAAAGCCGGCGAGCGGCGTAAGACATTGACGCAAGCCATAGATATTATGCCAACATTGTTAGATATNCATGGGGTAGATATTCCTTCAGAAGTAACAGGNAAGTCNTTACTACCCATTCTTTCAAAAGATAGNCCTATTCGCAAAACNGCAATGTTTGGATTTTTTGGTGCATCCTGCAATATAACAGACGGTCANCATGTTTATTTCAGATATCCTGAAAACCTTACAGCTGAAAACTTATATGANTATACTTTGATGCCAACAAGAATGACCAGTCGATTTGCCATTGATGAGNTAGTTGACGCAACCTTAAACCCTCCCTTTTCATTTACCAAGGGCGTGCCGTTATTAAAACTCAATACTAAATCCAACGAAGATGGTCTAGCAGTGGAATGTCAAGGAATGTCCTTTCAGGACTGTGTATCAGCGCTTTATGATATCGAAAACGACCCCAGCCAAGAATTTCCAATAGAAAATCCAGAGACCGAAAAATATTTGGTTAAAGAAATGGAAATTCATATGAAAAAAATAGATGCCCCAAGGGAAATGTTTGATCGGCTCGGAATTAATACTAATTCTGACTAGTTGTGAAGGAGGTCTTTATGGCAGAGCAACCCAATATTATTTTAATCATGACCGATCAACAACGATTTGATACAATTAANGCACTCGGGGCCCATTGGATGCATACCCCAAATTTAGATAGACTTGCNACAGAAGGCATGTCTTTTTCAAACTGCTATGTTACNTCACCACTCTGCTCGCCNTCTAGAGCGAGCTTATTTACTGGCATGTATCCTCATGCGCACGGTGTGTATTCTAATTTTCAAAAATGGCAGCCAACTTGGGTACAATGGCTCGCAGACGCCGGTTACCATTGTGTGAATATCGGTAAAATGCACACAAACCCTTACGATATCCCCGGGGGCTTTCATCAAAGAATTGTGGCAGAAAATAAGGATAGNCCGCTATTTTTAGATGAACATGAACGAGCGTATTACGACGATTGGGATCGCGCTCTACATTCTCGTGGTATAGAGAAACCAACCCGATATGTGCGCCACAAGGCAAATCCAGAAGCCTATAAGAAGGCNATGGGGGCATTTACTTGGGAACATGCCGAAGACATGCATTCCGATAATTTTGTTGGTGATACAGCAAATTGGTGGTTAGAAGAGCGTCAATCGAAAGCTCCTCTGTTCCTACAGATTGGATTTCCTGGCCCTCATCCTCCTTTTGATCCAACAGAAAGGTGGTTAAATCACTATAAAGATATCAATATTCCAGTTCCTAATGTCACAGAAGCAGAGCTAGCGGCCCAACCTCCAGCACACGCAGCATATCGCGATAATATTGTGAAATATAATCAAGATGCAGTCGCGTGGAAATATAATCCAACAAAAGAAGAATTACTCCGGGTGCGNAGGCACTACGCTGCAAATACTTCGATGATCGATGAAAAAATAGGTATTATTTTAGATACNTTAGAGAAACGGGGTTTATTAAAAAACTCCATCATTGTATTTACATCAGATCATGGAGANGCCTTAGGCGATCANGGCCATATTCAAAAGTGGACAATGTACGATGTGTCCGTAAAGGTTCCCTTGCTGGTTTGGTCACCNGATAAGGTCAAAGGCGGTCGNAGGAGCGACGCTCTATTGCAACTAATGGATATTGCTCCAACAATTTTAGAATATTTATCAATNCCANTTCCGGAAAACTGGCAGGCTCGTTCATTTAAAAGAGTATTAGACTCCNGAGATCCCCTTGAAATTAGAGATGCNGTATATTCNGAATTAACAAGAGGCCATATTCAGACAGCATCCGAGTTTATATGTATGAGGAGAGAAAAACGCTGGAAGTTAGTCTGGTATCTTGGAGAAAAAGAAGGTGAATTATATGATTTACACTCTGATCCAGATGAATTGATTAATCTTTGGAATATGGAAAAATATTCTGCCATACGTAAAGACCAAGAAAACTTAATTCAAGAAGAAATGATACGAAATATGGTTCAGGCACAAAGTAGATCAATGGAAAAACCACAACCTTATATGGAAATAAAATGATTGCTTCTATCAAAAGTATTGAAGTATTCGTTTTCAGGGCACCTATTGAAACGCCTGTGATGACATCTTTTGGAACAATGTTTGATCGCCCAGCAGTTATTATTAAAATTGATGATAATGATGGTTATACTGGTTGGGGAGAAATTTGGTGTAATTATCCCACATGTGGCGCAGAACACAGGGCAAAATTATTAGAAACTATTTTTGCACCATTAATTCTTAAAATGGATACAAACAATCCTCAAGAAGCTTTTACGTACCTTACTAAATCTACTCATACCTTGGCTATACAAACCGCTGAAATTGGTCCTATTGCTCAAGCTATCTCTGGTATCGATATCGCAATATGGGATATTTTTGCTCAAAAGAAAAATAAACCACTTTATGAAATTCTAGGAGGGACTGAAGCTGTTGTTCCTGTTTATGCGAGTGGGATAAACCCTGTAAACACAGAAAAGATCATAGATCGTGCACGGAACGAAGGTTTTGATGCCTTTAAGATTAAGGTTGGATTTGGACATGATAGTGATGTTGAAATTATTAAGAATGTCCAATTAACTATGTCAGAAAGCGAAAAACTAATGGTCGATGCCAACCAAGCATGGGAGTTAAATGAAGCAATTAGTTTTTTTTCAAGGATAAATGAAATCCCTTTAAATTGGGTTGAGGAACCTATTCGAGCCGATAGGCCAGAGAAAGAGTGGCAAAAACTATCAGATATTACAAATATTCGCCTGGCGGCTGGTGAAAATATTAGAGGATTAGATTTATTTAATAAAAAAATCAAAAGTGGTAATTTAGGTGTTATTCAGCCAGATATATGTAAATGGGGAGGCATAAGTGCCAATTTAATCGTGGTTAAAGAAATTTTAAATAATGGGATACATTACTGCCCACATTTTCTCGGGGGAGGCATAGGATTAATAGCGAGTGCGCATTTACTGGCTGGGTCTGGAGGTGACGGCATGCTCGAAGTTGATTATAATGTCAATCCCCTCAGAGAAGGATTAGCAAGCCCATTCCCAAAAATAATTGATAGTAAAATAACACTCAACAGTTTACCAGGATTAGGCATTACTCCTGATTTGTCCTCCTTAGAGAAATATCTTGTATACCATGCAGTGTTAAAGAATTAGACCTTACTGAAGTNNACTGTTTNNCANCNNAGNAANCATACTCTCTCGTCACTTTGGAATGNNACNAATATATTTAAATCTTATTTCGCNNCATAAAATTAGANATAATAGNNATCCTTTACATTGATTANGCTNGAATTTANCTTTACNATNNTCCAAAATATAGAAAAAATTANTTAAAATACGGGAGTTTTNATCTGATGATATTTNNAAAATATAAAATNGNGAATAAATTANCAGCCGCTTTTGCNGTAATTATTGCGTCAGTAATTTGTTTAACTGACACTGCTACTTCTAAAGAATTTAAAATTACAGCGAGTTCAAGTCATCCACCAGTCGTTCCATGGGTTGCGGTCATTAAGAATTATGTTGTGCCTGAAGCAAGAAAAAGGGCGAAGGCTCTGGGACACTCAATTAAGTGGACTGAGGCTTATGCTGGATCACTATATAATTTTAAAAATACACTGGAAGGAATTGAAGATGGTCTCGGTGATATTGGTTGGGTAGGTACTTTATGGGAGCCAAATAAATTACCTCTCCATAATGTCACTTTTTATCTACCTTTTGTCTCCGGCAACGTAGTCGCTGCAGCAGAGATAGCTAGTGATATGCATCGCGATATTCCGGCTTTAAAGAAAGCACTTTTAAAACATAATCAGGTTTTTTTAGCAGCCCAAGCCATTGATGATTATATTTTAATATCTAAAACGCCAATAACTTCAGTTGCCGATCTCAAAGGTAAAAAATTCTATGCGCCCGGCGCATCAGCGCAATGGTTAAAGGGAACTGGTGCTGTAGCNGTTAATGGAGGACTGCCNATCTATTACAACGGTATAAAACAAGGAGTAGCTGATGGAGCAATCGTTCCTGGTAGTGGCATATTCCCGTTTAAACTTCANGAAGCAGCGCCTTATATAATTAATGTTGGTCTAGGCGGCGGCATTACAGGTGCACTCACTATGAACAAAACAAAATTTGATAGTCTACCCCCAGAAATGCAGAAAATGTTTATGGAAGTTGGCAAGGGCTATGAGATAAAAGTCGCACAAAAAACCGCTGGATTTGCTGTCAAAAGTATGAAGACTTTAATTCCGAGTAAAGGTGGTAAAGTATCGAAATTATCGATGGCTGAGCAAAAAAAATGGGCAAAAGGATTGCCTGACCTTGCTGGAATCTGGGCAGCACAACAAGCGAAAAAAGGTCTTCCTGGGAAAAGTGTCGTAAAATACTATATGGAAGCAATTCGCAAAAAAGGTGANANTCCCATTCGTAATTGGGATAAATAAACCCTTTTATTTAAATGATAAATAACCCCGGATCGAGAGGGGGATTGAAAATATTTCAATCCTTCTCTCTTTTATTTACACGTTTTATCTCGGTCACTAATAGCATCGGTAGCATCTGGATATTTAGTCTGATGTTTTTGATTTGTGCTGACGTTATATCAAGAGGANTATTTGATTTTCCCCTTCGCGGGGTTCCTGAGATTGCTGGATATACTTTAGTTGGATCTGTTTTTTTACAATTAGCGCATTCGCTCCACGAAGGACGTTTTACATGTGCAGAAATGTTCATAGAACCACTCTCAAAAAATAGGCCCTTGGGTGCAAGTCTTTTCCATCTCGTCTTNAATCTCTTGGGATTTATCGTGTTTATACTAATAGCGTATGGAACTTGGTTTAAATTTATAGAGGCTTGGCCAGATCTTAAATTTGGGGTTGAAGATGAATTTACAATATTAGTTTGGCCCTTGCGTACCATCATTTTCTTTGGTGCGATTTTAGTAGCAATTAAATATTTGATACTTCTAATAGAAGTAGTTTTTGGAATAAAAGATTTAATTTCACAACGAATGATCAATCCTAGTCCAAAACAACCAACAGGTNTTGGATATTTTTCAATAATAATCTTTATAGGGATTNCTATTATGATTCTCGCACTTGGTGATTTTTCGAGAGTCCAAATTGGTGCTATTTCATTTATTGGCGTTTTANTTGTAATTTTCACTGGTATCCATATCGGTGTTGGTCTTGTTTTCTTGGGTTTTGTTGGTACGTGGATTATGATGGGTAACCCTAATATCGCTTTTAAACTTGTGAAATTAGCTTCAAATGAATTTCTCCGGAACTATACACTATCAGTAATTCCGCTATTTGTTATGATGGGCTTATTGATAACAGAGTCTAATATAGGCAAAGATACTTTTGATGCTGCGCGTTGGGGGCTAAAAAAGGTCAAAGGCGGCCTTGGTGTCGCCACAGTTATTGCAAATGCTATCTTCGCNGCAATCACTGGNTCATCAATTGCCTCGGCNGCTGTTTTTACAAAAGTTGCCGTCCCAGAAATGTTGAGGCACGGTTACAAACCTAGATTTGCNGTGGGAACGGTTGCAGGTAGTTCGGTATTAGGCATGTTAATTCCACCAAGCCTCCTTTTAATAATTTATGGTTTTGTCGCTGAACAGTCTGTTGGTCTTTTGTTTTTAGCTGCCGTCATACCAGGCATTTTATTATCTGGGGCAATGGGACTGTCAATTATTGGGATGGCCCATTTCTGGCCAAGCTACGTCGGTGAAGCAAACGAAGACGATCAGACTGATGAAAATCTTAAATCATCTTTCCTAAAAGTTATTCCTATATTTATTTTGGTGGGCGCGGTAATGGGTGGCATCTATGGGGGTTTATTTACCCCTGTTGAGGCCGGTGCGGTTGGAACTGCCGGTGCACTTATCATCGCTTTAATTAAAAAAAGACTGACCTGGAATAAATTATGGAAAGTACTCCTAGATACGGGTCATACTACAGTTACCGTTCTATTTTTAATATTAGCAGCTAATATTTATGGCCGAATGCTCGCATTGTCGGGTTTTCCGCAATCAGTCGGTGAGTATATAACTACCGCTAACCTGGGTTTTCTGAGCTTTATGATACTTTATATTTTAATCCTTATAATTCTGGGAATGTTTTTAGACTCAATATCAATACTTTTAATTATTTTACCAATTGTTCTGCCTATTATAGCTAGTTTTGGGGGAGACTATATTTGGTTCGGAATTATTACTATCATCGCGGTTGAGATGGGACTATTAACCCCACCGCTAGGTATAGCAGTTTACGTGGTAAGAACAACCGTGGATGATGCTCGTGTTACGCTAAATGATATCTTTATTGGCGCGTTTCCCTACGTTGTGATTATGTTTATTGTAACTATGCTGCTCGTAATATTTCCAGAGCTGAGTCTCTTTTTGTTAAATTAATTAATTCTTCAAATTCAGAGGAAACAACAAATGAAAAAAATACTATTAAAAGGTGGCTGTTTAGTCACTATGGATAAAACGATTGGACAATTAAATATAGGCGATCTACTAATCGAAAATAATAAAATTACCGATGTGGCAGCGCAAATTAATACAGATGATGCAAAAATCATTGACGCGCAGGGTATGATTGTGATGCCAGGCATAGTTGACTCCCATATTCACACTTGGCAAACAGGAATTAGGGGAATTGCCGGCGATTGGACAATGGGCCAATATCTTAGGGGCATGCACGCGAATCTAGCAACAGGTTTTAAACCCGATGATATATATCTGGGTAATTTAGCTGGTGCATTAACTCAGATGAACAGCGGAGTCACAACGTTATTTGACTGGTCCCACAATAACCCCACTCCCGATCACACAGATGCCGCAATTGATGGATTATTGGAATCAGGGATTCGCGCTGTATTTGGTCATGGTTCGCCCAAGCCTGATCCAAAGAAAGGCCAAAAACATTTTAGCGAAGTCCCCCATCCCGCAAGTGAAATTAAACGATTAAGGGAAGGACGTTTATCACAAAATGATGCCCTTGTGACACTGGGTATGTGCATACTTGGGCCACATTATTCCACTTATGAAGTCACACAAAAAGATTTATTATTAGCCCGTGAATATAATTTATTGGTAAGCGCTCATATGAGCGGTGGCTTTAATCGTCTAGTACCTGATGGTATTTATAAAATGAGAGATGATAAACTGCTCAGTCCAAAACTAAATATTGTTCATGGTAATGATTTATCAGACGAAGAACTAAAAATTCTTATTGATAGCGGCGTAAAAATGACCATCACACCTGAAGTCGAGATTCAGATGGGTTTTGGGGATCCTATTACTGGAAGGGTCATGAAATTTGGCGGCAAACCATCTGTAGGCGTTGACGTAGAGTCTAATATTAGCGGTGATATGTTCAACGTCATGCGAATGGCATTACAAATTCAGCGAATGATTGATAACAGACCTTTTGCCTCTGAACGAAAAGCGATCGAAAAACTCTCTATTTCAGCCATTCAAGCATTGGAATGGGCAACAATTAATGGTGCAGAAATGCTCGGACTGGATGATAAAATTGGATCTCTAACACCTGGTAAAGAGGCAGACATAATTTTACTTAGATCTACGGATTTTAATCTGCATCCAGCAAATAATCCTATTAACGCAATAGTGTTTTATGCCAACGCTTCAAATGTTGATACAGTTTTGATTGCTGGAGAAATAATAAAACAAAATGGAAAATTACTATATTCGGAAACATCCAATGTGATGGAGAAATTAAAAAAATCAGGAGAAAATATACTCGCCAACTCTGGTAATAATTAATTTAATAAGTTATCCAATCAAAATAAATTAATAGTTTTTAGAGGTCTATCTTGAAGCATATTTTTGAGAATGCCCCCGTAAAAATACGCGAAGACTTATTTAACGCAATAGGATTCGCACACTCAAATTTAGGCGTATCCGGTGATTGGATTCTGGGCTTAAATAGCGTCAAAATTATTAAGGAAGTGAGAAATGCTCAGAGGTGCAATTATCATAACCCCACCATTAAAGATAGAGAAAGGTTCTGGTAGCCCGTTGCGTGTTATTGCTCTCGTACCCAAAATTTAAAATCTTAGTAGTAAGTAAATATAAAAATAAATAGTAATAGGTAAAAATATGGAACTTGGACTGTTTCTCCAGCCGGCAACAAAGCCTGGGAGACCTCTAGCAGATATTATTGAATGGAACGTCGAAGTAATAAGTGAGGCAGACAAATTAGGCTTTCATGAGGTTTGGATAGGCCAGCATATTACATCTCCTTGGGAGCCCCTTCCATCACCACAACAAATTATAGCTCGCTCAGTTGGGGAAACATCAAAAATTAGACTAGGTACAGGAGTAGAGGTCCTTTACCAGAGCCATCCGGTACGACTAGCTGCAGAATTAGCACAACTTGATCAAATGGCGCGAGGTAGATTAATGTTTGGTTTTGGTGGCGGTGGAACCCCGACTGATGCTCAATTATATAATGTCGATTTCTCGACGGGTCAGCATCAAGAAATGTCCCGCGAAGCTCTAAAAATTATTCTTGATTGCTGGAAACCTGGTGGTCCTGACGAGTTTAATGGAAAATACTGGTCTGTAAAAAAACCTAAGTATAGTAAGAATTATAATTGGCACCTTGAACCCTTTAAACCTGTAAAACAAAGGATTGGTTTTGCGGGGTTTATGCCCGACTCGTCGTCACTTAAAATAGCGGGTAAAGAGGGTTATATACCTCTTAGTTTTAATGTATCTCCTGAGAATGTTGCCATTCACTGGCCAGTTATTAACAATGCTGCAAATTCAGTTGGAAAGACTGCTAACCGCGAGCAATGGCGACATATTCGCGAGATTTATGTTGCTGATTCTACTAAAGAAGCCCGTAATGCAGTTCTTAACGGTTTTGCAGCTGAATTCTGGAATTCATATTTTAAAATAATAATTGAGAGACTGCGGATTGAACATTTATTCCGAAGACCAAGCGATACTCAAGAAAGCCAGATCGATGCAAAATACCTAGTTGACTCCGAAACTTGGTTTGTTGGAGATCCAGATACAGTGGTTTCTCAAATAGTAAACCAATACCGCTTGACTGGTGGGTTCGGCGTACTACTTCAAATGGGCTTTGACTACTCTGAACCTGAGGCAAAAGAAGGATGGCTTCGTTCTATGGACCTTTTATCAAACGAGGTCATGCCTAAAGTAAACGCAATATTAAATAAATAATTTGAATGTCAGAATGCAACCTTTATTCTAATTTTTAAAAGTATAAATAATTATGAGTACCTATATGTCTAATAATGAATTTGATTTTATAATCATAGGCGCTGGAAGCGCTGGTTGTGTCATTGCAAATCGTCTAACAGCCTCAGGAGAATTCAGAGTACTACTTCTTGAAGCTGGCCCGAATGATTCTAGTCCATGGATTCATATGCCAATAGGTTATGGCCGAAATTTTTCAAATCCAAAAGTTAACTGGTTATATTCCTCCAAACCAGGTAGGGACTGGGTTAAACGTCAAATAAAACAACCTAGAGGTAAAGTAATAGGTGGTTCAAGCTCAATAAATGGGTTGGTTTACATGAGGGGTCAAAAAGAGGACTACGATCATTGGCGCCAACTAGGTAATGACGGTTGGGGATATGAACAGGTATTAGATTATTTTAAAAAATCGGAAAACCAAGAACGCGGGCAAGATCCCTTTCATAGCACTGGTGGACCATTAAACGTCTCAGATCCTCGAGAAACCCATCCCCTAGCAGATGCTTATATTCAAGCAGGAGTGGATGCAGGTTATAAAAGGAATTATGATTTTAATGGAGCGGAACAAGAAGGATTTGGTTACCAGCAATGGACAACAAAAAATGGTTTTAGGTGTAGTGCCGCGGTAGCATTTCTTAAACCTGCACGAAAGAGAAAAAATTTAATAATAAAATCAGAAGCACATACAAATAGAATTATTTTTAATGGAACTCGCGCTGTAGGGGTAGAATTTGAACGGCGTGGAAAAATTATCTTGGCGAAAGCAAAACACGAAATCATTGTATCAGCTGGCGCTTATAATACACCCCAACTCTTGCAATTATCTGGCATTGGTCCTGCCAATCTACTCAAAAAAATGTCTATTCCTATAATCGCTGATCGACAAAATGTAGGAAAGAATTTACAGGATCACTTCAATGCGCCACTTATGTTCGAGCTAAATAAAAATTTTACCCTAAATGATGTTCTTAATCGCTGGGATAAAAAAATATTACATGGTTTAAAATATTTATTCCAACAACGCGGATTTCTTAGTACGGGTGTCGCTTATGCTGGAGGTTACTTGACTGTGAATCCAAATTCGTCATCACCCGATATTCAAAATCTACTCATGCTATTTACATCCGAACTTATTGGAGGAAAAGTAGATCCTTTCCCAGGATGCGCATCTGTCGTTGCTTTATTGAGGCCCGAGAGCAGGGGTGAAGTAAATATTTTATCTGACGATCCAAAAAAACATCCGGAAATTAATTATAATTTTTTATCCGCAAACAAAGATAGAGAAACCCTAGTGATGGGTGTAAAAAAAGTTAGAGAGGTAATGAGCCAAGATGCAATTGCAAAATATATTGTGCGAGAATTTCGTCCCGGATCAGAACATAATAGTGATGAAGCTATAATAGACTTTTTGGAAAAAAGCGGGAGAACAAGTTACCATCCGGTTGGAACATGCAGAATGGGGCCTGACGATGAAGCCATTGTAGATCCAAAATTAAGGGTGAATGGCGTAAGTTCATTACGGATTGCAGACGCCTCGATTATGCCAACTTTAGTATCTGGAAACACTAATGCCCCAACAATTATGATTGGTGAAAAAGCATCTGATATGATCTTATCGGATCTTATAAGATGATATTTTTTGAGCTTTTTAATTTAAATTTTACCATATTTGAATGGATTAGTCTGATTATGATTACCTCCTTGGGTGGTTTCATGCGAGGCTTTGCTGGATTTGGTACAACCTTGATGATGGTTCCAATATTTAGTTTAATCATGCCACCTGTAGAAGCTGTCTTTATAGGACTTTCAATTGATGTGATTGCCATGGCGCCAATGGTTCCAAATGCTGCCAGAAATGCAGACTGGAGACGGATCTTACCCATTTTTATTGGAAGCGTAGCCGCCACACCTGTTGGAGTTTATATACTCTATATCATGTCAGACGATGCAATGCGTATCATGATTGCAATATTATTAATGGGATCAGCAATGCTAATGCTGTCGGGATGGACTTATCGAGGCAAACAGAATTTGCCACTTTCGTTTGGCGTTGGTTTCGTCTCCGGAACGACAGGAACCGCTGCCGCTATCGGTGGACCACCAATCGCAGTTTACATGTTAGCATTGGGACTAACAGCTAATAAAACCCGCGCTACATTAAACACCACGTCTTTTATAAAAGAGGGCATTTCAGCTATTTCCATTTTGTATATAACGAGTTTTGAAATACGTTTATTGATAATAATAATTGCACTACTTCCATTCATGCTAATTTTCACATGGGTCGGCTCAAGCTCATTTAGAAAATCAGATGAAACATCGTTTAAAAAATTTATATTGCGCTTTCTATTAATTATAGGTGTCACAATCTTTACTAAAACTATCTTTTTTAATTAAGAATTTGGATTGTAAATTAGGGAAGAGTTGGACATATTCTTTAATGTGGCAAAACTCTTTTAAAGGAAAAAAAATGTTCTCAAGTGTAATAGAAATGGAATTTAAAGCAGGTATGATGGCAAAAGCATTAGAGATAGCTGAACAAATGCGTCCAGAGTTTGCTGACCTTGGTTGCAACCAATTTCTTATGATAAATAAAGGAAATGATGAAGCTCTCGTATTAGCAATTTATGAGTCTGAAGAAAAGCAACAAGCAGCACTTCCAAAGGCGCAAGAACTTCTTGGAAGACTAAAAGAGATTTATGCCTCTATGCCGGAACGCCAAGGTGGGAATGTCATTATTAATGAAGTTTATTAAGTATGTGATTTGTGATTATATAACGATTAAAAGCTGCCATTAATCAAAAATATAAAACTTAGTGGCAGCTATTTTACCAAGGAAATAATTAATATAGACATGATCCAAAATCAATTGCTGTCAATCAATATATTAATTCTTATAGCCATGGCTTGCGTCTATACTACCTCTGATATCGACGCAAAAAGTTACACCTATAAGAAAGTTAGGGCTTCGAATCCTTGGGCAAGAGCTACTTCAAAATTAGCTAAGACTGGCGTAGTTTATATTACAAGTATCCATAACACAGGAGAGCGAGCAGTCAAGATTATTGGGTTTAGTACTAATATAGCTAATAAGGTTCAACTACATAAAACTGTTACGGAGAATAATATTACAAAAATGCAGTATATAAAATCTCTTAAGATTGGACCTGGTAAATCAATACATATCAAACCAGGCGGGCTCCACATTATGTTAATGGGGCTCAAAAGACCCCTAAAAGAAAATAATCAATTTCCATTAATAATAAAATTTGAAACATTAGGTAATCTGGAAACTATGGTTAATGTTAAGAATTTTAGCTGGCGTCAAAAAAAACCATTAAAACACAAACATATGCACCACTAAAATCCAGAAGTCGATTTTTAGGGATTTAATAAATTTAAATGTATTTTAATTTACATTAAAACCGCATAGTGCTAACAGAGAGGGCATGCTTAAAGCGACTCGGCCAAAAAAGGGCAATGCAGCGACAAATATAAGAAAAATTAGCCCTGAAAAAAAAAGAATGTATTTTAGTTCTTTATCCATTCACATACGATATATTATATGAAAAAAATAATCTACAGTATTCTAGCTATATTAGTTTTCTGTGCGCTTTCAATTGGAACTTTTTTTATCTCAGATCATTATGCACAAAGGTGGCAGTCAAATAAGCTATTTAAAGCAAAGTTATACGATGTTGAGGGTAAAACGTGGAGTATTAAGTCGCTAAAAGATAAACTTGGGATCATTTACTTTGGATATACTTTCTGTCCTGATGCCTGTCCCACTGCACTAAATAATCTTACAATTGCTCTTGAAAAAATTGATAAAAATAAACTTCAATTTAAACCAATATTTATTTCAGTCGATCCAAATCGAGATAAACCAGAAATAATCAAAGACTATCTCTCCAGTTTTAACACTATAATTTTAGGTTTGACGGGCACAGATCGAGATCTTAAATCATTTACATTTAACATAGGTGCAACTTATTCACTCTCGCGAGAAGACCCTGAAGATGAAGACTACCTTGTCAATCATACAGTAGGATTTTTTATGATTAATTCGGAAGGTGTTAGACTCCCAATACCCTATAGAAATAATTCTGAAGACCTAGGTCAGGCAATAGTGAGGATAAAATCTATTCTGATGAGCAATAGTAATTTTAAAAAATTTTCTAGTATTTTTTAACTAGATAATTGATAGGGATAAGTGTTTTAATGTTATAAAATGATCGAGAATGGAACATCATTTAGAATGAAAAATAATCAACAGAAAGAAGATTACAAGAAAATTTCTGAACTCGAAAGTACGGGTGACTTTAAGGTTCTTAGAAAGTTAAACCCACCAAAACACTATAACCCTCCAGATGAGACGGATACAAAATTAGCAATCTATCTGGATTTAGAAACTACAGGACTAAATTATAAGGAGAATGAAATAATTGAAATTGGCTTAATTCCTTTCGAATATTCTGTTGATGGACGTATTTTCAAGGTCCATGATGCTTTCAATCAATTTCAAGAACCCTTAGATCCAATTCCGGATGAAATCACCAAGATCACTGGAATTACTAATAATATGGTAAGAGGGCGTCAAATCGATAAAGAATCGGTTAAAAACATCGTAGAGCCCGCTTCAATTATAATAGCCCATAACGCTAACTTTGATCGGAAATTTGCTGAAATATTCCTAAATATATTTGCTAATAAACCTTGGGCCTGTTCGATGACACAGATCGAGTGGGCGGAAGAGGAATTTGACAGCCTAAAACTTGAGTATTTAGGCATGAAGAGTGGATTTTTTTATGAAGCCCATAGAGCGTCAAATGATTGTTATGCTGGGATTGAATTACTAAGCCTCCAACTTCCAAAATCTCGCCAATTAGCATTAAATATACTCCTTAAAAACGCACGGCAAAGTACTTTTCGGATTTGGGCAGAAGGTGCCCCTTTTGATTTGAAAGATTTATTAAAATTACGTGGTTACAAATGGAGTGATGGGAATGATGGCCAACCAAAATCTTGGTACAAGGATATTCCTGAAGATTCTTTAGATAGTGAATTGTTATACCTACGATCAGAAATATTTCAAAAGGATGTTGATATCCCAAAAATAAAATTTGATGCTTTCGATCGTTTCTCCAGTAGAATATAATTTATCCCTGAAGCCTATAAAAAGTATTTTAAAATTATTTAAGTTATAATTCTCCAATCACTGTCCATCTTTCTAGAAAATAATTTTCCTGTTTCTAAATCAAATAAGCACCCATGTAATTCTATATTATCTTCCTCGAATTTCTTTTTAAGCCATGGGAAAGTAAGTAAATTATTTAATGAAATTTCAATTGCTCTTCGCTCGACATAACGATATTTTTCATCGCCCTCGAGATTAGTGTCCAATGCTTCTTCAGCAATGGATACCCAACTATCAATAAACTCCCTCTTTGCATCATTTTCAGATCTATCACAGAGACGCTTTATGCCCCCACAATGTGAATGACCAAGTACAATAATATTGCGCACCTCAAGATCTCTAACTGCAAATTCGATACACGCATTTGTTCCGTGATGAATGCTATTTCTATCATATGGTGGAATTAAATTAGCTACATTACGCACCATAAAAATCTCACCAGGATCAGCTTTCGACATTATGGAGGGACTAACACGACTATCAGAACACGCTATAATCATGGTCTCAGGACTTTGTCCGTTCTTTACCAAGTCCCTATAAAACTCCGGTCTCTCCTGATAATAATCCTGATGGAATGATTTGAAACCTGAGATGAGTTGATCAATCGACATAAAATAAGTTTCCAAACTGGTTAAATATTTAAAGTATAAAATATCTATAAATTATGTAAACTCCTCTCTGATATAAATTCTTTTCTAGTTCAATCGACGCTTTAAATTCACTAATAAATTCTCAATATCAACAACGTCTTTTGAGTCCTTTTGCCTTTTAATAAAATTATTCAGTCGATCAATTGCTGATTTATAATTGCCTTCAGAGGCCTCCATCAAAGCCAATTCTGCCAAAAAATCAATATTTGTTGGAGCAACTAGTGTCATTGATAAGAGTGTCTTTAATACCCTTTCTTTATTCCCTACGCTTAAAGCTCTGATTTTTATATTATTCTGTAATCGTATTAGAACATCCCTATCAGAAACCATGCGAATGAACTCTGATTGTAGGTTTGTCTTTGGACCATGCGTCAGTTCTAGTATTCGCTTAAGGTCATCGGGCAATAAAATACGGCAGGAATCAAATGGATCTAAAACAATATGTTCGCCAAAAGCTGTCATGCGCAATAAAAAGTGTCCTGGAAAATTTAACCCTGATATTTTCCATCCTTGAGACCGCCCTAAATGCATAACTAAGATCCCGAGTGCAACTGGTAGTCCCTTGCGCCTATCGATAACTCGCATCAGGTTAGCATTTTCCATATTGTTATAAGTGGTGATATCTCCGGCGTAACCATACTTTTTATAAATAATATTTGTTATTGCTTTGGAATGTTCAATCATAGTAGTGCACTTTCCAACTTCATTTGTGAGGTCAGAAGTCATAGAGTTTAATTCATTAATATAGTTATTTATTTTTTTATCAGGGAATTCTAAGGCCGCCAATACAAGAGCGGTCCTCGCTATATCAAGCGTTTGATTATCACCTTCACCAATTTTCTTCAACTGGCCGAAGTATTTATGTAAATTATCTGACATTTTATCAATATAACATAAAATTATAATTGTAAGGACAAATTATAAAAAAAGTAAATAGATTATAGAAAAGATAACAGTAAATTATTTATCTTTAGAACCAAAATAAATACCAGCTAAGATGAGAGGCAAACCAATTATATGAAATAATTGGATCTGCTCTCCTAATAAAAGGATGGCCAAGAGAGTACCACTTATTGGTAAAATATAAGAAACTTGCCCAGCCTTATTTGGACCGGCTATCTCCACTGCACGATTATAACATAAGTAAGCGACTATTGATGCAAATATTGCCAAATAAAGAACACCCCCAAAAGTTTCTAATTTAAATGGGGTTGGCGCGACATATATTATTTCCCATATATAAAAAGGCAATAAAATAATTGCCCCAATTGTAACGGTAATAGCCAAAAAACTAGCCGGGTGCATTGCGGGGCTTTTTCTGAGAAAAACAGTATGAATAGCCCAGCATAGTGTGCCACCTAAAATCCATAGATCACCAATATTAAAATCAAGGGCAAATAGCTTACTTACTTGTCCTTCAACTATTATATTAACTGTACCCAAAGATGCTAAAAGAAACCCAAAACTCTGAGTTAAATTAATTCCGTTCCTGAAAAATACAACGGATAATAATACAATAAACATTGGGCGAGAGGCATTTATGAGAAAAGAATTTATAGCAGTCGTATAAAGCAGACCGTGATAGAGTAAAGTGTTATAGGCTGTTATACTAAAGAAAGACAGTACTATTAATATTTGCCAACTATCTCTAATCTTCTTTAGATCATATTTTAGATAAGGCCACGCAATAATTATTAGGATGGGAATTGCCACTATCCATCTCCAGAAAACTAAACCAACTGGGGGAATAATATCATTCAAACCTTTTGCCGTTATCGCATTTCCAGACCACGCAAGTGCAGTAATAATCATAAGAAAATAAGTTTGGTTCCAGATAAACTTCATTTTATAGATTGTAAAGCTTAGTTAAAAATAAGGGTAAGGTTATTAGCTGGCATTGTTATATCTTTGATTAATGATAAACCATTGTTTTTTGCAAATTTTTCCATCTGAATTACATCCCTAATTCCCCATGACGGATTATTTGAACGTAGCCAATTATCAAACTCAATATTACTAGGCGCAGTATGTGCACCGTTTCTTTTAAACGGACCGTACAGAATTAATTTACCTTTTGTCCCCAAATAATTTCCCGCTCCTTTAAATAATCCCTCAGCTGACTTTATGGGGCTGATATGAACCATATTGATACTGATTATAAGAGATAAGTTTTTACTCAAAGAATCTGGTGCATTTAACGACCAATCTTCTTCATTAACATCTAAATAAAATGGATTGCGTAAATTAGTCAGTTTAGAATATTTAATCCAAGCCTTTATACTCATTAAATTCTTAGGCACAATATCACTAGTAATAATTTCAGTATTTGGAAATGCTGAAGCATATTTAATAGCATGTTGCCCCGAACCACTGCCAATTTCTAGTATATTACTGATATTCTGATCAACCTCTGATTTAAGTATATCTAAAATATAACGATGATTTTTATGGTAGGCCGCCGTATCTATTCGACCTTGATTATTCATTTTGTTATTTTCCCCTTAACTACTGACAAATCTATAAAACATCTATACCGTGACTGTAAAACAGGAAAATTAAAGGGCCGCAGCGGATGGATGTAAAAACTGAACAAGAGTTTAAAAATAAAGTTTGCATTATAACAGGTGGTGCAGGCAGCATAGGATGCGCCACTGCTCTCAAAGTTTTTAATGCTGGGGGTAAGGTTGCACTTATTGATCATAATTTAGAGCAATTAGAGAAGGTAAAAAACGAATTTTATGACCGAGATAGATTATTAATTCTTCAAGCAGACGTCTCAAACAGCCAAGATACACAAAATTATGTTTCTCAGACTATCGCTAAATGGGGTAAAATTAATGCGCTCTTTTCCAATGCTGGATTTAGCGGTACGTCCGCACCTGTTACAGATTATCCGGAAGATGTCTTTGACAAAGTAATGGCAATAAATGTAAGAGGATCTTTCTTAGCCTGTAAATATGCACTCCCTAAAATTAATAATGGTGGCAACATTTTAATAACTTCAAGTATTATGGGGGTTACCGCCAGGCCAGGAAGTATAGCGTATATAACATCTAAGCACGCACTAATTGGTCTAATGCGTGGTATTTCCAAAGAAGCGGCCCCTCGAAACGTTCGCGTCAACATACTCGCACCAGGCCCCGTCGATAATACCTTCCAATTAGAAATTGAGGAACGTGCTTCCAAGGCATCGGGAACGAACGTAACTGAAATGCTAAATAATTGGATAGCTCTTGGCAGACATGCAACACCTGAAGAAATCGCTAATATGGCATATTTTTTAATGTCTGATAAAAGTAGTTTCTCAACGGGCGGCGTATTTATGGCTGATGGTGGAATGCACGTATAATAAAAATTTAATATAGCATCAGCTGGAAAATGTTGTTTCTATCTCAATTATATCATTATCATTTAAGCTTGTGACAATATGAACTTCCATCAGAGGTAGCGGTTTGTTTTGCCAATATTTTTTTATTAGCATCTCAACCATCTCAAGAAATCGCTCTTCCGTTACATAGATTATGATATTTATAGCCTGACTAAAATTAAAACCCACCGAATTAATAATTAATTTCAAATTTTCTAATGCTTGGCGCGCCCGAGGAGCTTCTCCAATAACAAGATTATTGTCTACCGGGCTTACTCCACGCATTCCCGATACAAAGACACAATCATCAGATTTAATTCCAAGACTCCAAGTACCAGTTGGAGAGAATGAACCTTCTGGCGATAAAAATTCGAGAGGACTACTATCGGTAGCTGGCACTCTCAAAGTAAAGTCTATCTCAATAAAATCATCTCCAAGATAATCGACCCCAACGATAGTGCGACAAGGAAATGGCCCATCATCCCCCCAAAGCTCTTTTTGAATTGTATTTAAAATTGGGCGGTCCCTTACCATATCCGCAACAAAAACAACTAGCCTCACTACTTCCCTAATATTTGTATTATTATCCTCAGCAAATTTTTTTAGATTTCTAAATATTTGTCGCACTCTATTAGTTGGTTCAACAACCAACTTTTGGGTCTCTGGATTAATACCTCTTTGGGATTTTAATCTAATAAAACTCTCCATATCAACTCTCCTCTAGATCTTCTCTCTCTAATTCAAGTTTGAGCCATTGATCTTCTAACCTTAGTAACTCACTCTCATTTGAGGAAAGAGAGTTAGCCAAGCCTTCAAAGCCCTTTGGGTCTTTTGAATAAAAATTAGGGGATGCCAACTTAGTTTTTATAGAATTTATATTAGATCTAATTTCTTCAATTTTTTTGGGCAAGACCTCTAATGCGTGTTTATCCTTAAAAGACATACGCTCTCTTTTTTTAGTCATTTTTCGGGTTTGGTTTTTTAAATTTTTAGAAGACTGATTATCTTCTCTTTTACTTACAATTTTCTGAGATATCATATCACTATAGCCGCCAGCATACTCAATCCAAATACCTTGACGCTCATCACTCGGAGCAAGCGTAGATGTTACAATTCTGTCAATAAAGTCACGATCATGACTGACCAACAAAACTGTACCAGAATAATTGGCTATTAGCTCTTGAAGTAAGTCTAAGGTCTCCAAATCAAGATCATTTGTTGGCTCATCTAAAACCAATAGATTAGAGGGTTTAGCAAAAGCTTTCGCTAACATGAGCCTTCCCCTCTCGCCGCCAGAAAGAGCACTTACATCAGTATTTTTCTGTTCCGGCTGAAATAAAAAATCCTTCATATAGCTCACTACGTGTCGTTGTTTTGTCCCAACCGATACCATATCACTATTACCACCCGTTAGAAAATCGCTTAGAGATATTTCTAAGTTTAAACTCTCACGTTTCTGGTCCAAGGACACCATTTCTAACTTGGTGCCTACCTTCATAATTCCATCATCAGGTTTGATTTGGCCGATTAGAAGATTAAGTAAAGTTGTCTTACCAATACCATTTTTGCCAATAAAGCCAATACGGTCGCCTCTTTTGATCTTCACCGAAAAATCTTTTACTATAGGCCGGTTTGAATATGATTTAAAAATGCCATTAGCCTCAAAAATTACTTTTCCAGAAGTTTCAGATTGGCTAGCGGTCATTTTTACAGAACCAGTGTCACTGCGCTGATTTCTCCGGCTCTCTTTTAATTCATATAAATCATTTAACCGTCTAACATTACGTTTTCTTCGAGCTGTAACGCCATAACGCAACCAGTGTTCTTCCCTAACTATTTTCCGATCTAATTTATGACGATTCAATTCTTCTTGTTCCAAAGTATCATCACGCCAAGCCTCATAATTCTTAAAACCTTGATTTAAACGGCGGGTTTTACCAAGACTTAACCAGATTGTATTCTGAGATAATTTTTCAAGAAATCGACGATCATGACTTATAATGACAAGGGCTGACCTTATATTTTTTAACTCCCCCTCAAGCCACTCTATCGCGTGTATATCCAAATGGTTTGTGGGTTCATCAAGCAATAAAATATCGGGCTCGGGAGCTAGAACGTTAGCGAGAGCTGCACGACGAACCTCTCCACCAGATAAATTTTTTGGATCTTCTTCTCCCGTAAGCCCTAATTGCTCCAATAAGTATGCCGCTCTATATTTATTATCACTCTCTTCTAGTCCTGCCTCAGCATAAGCTAAGGTTGTAGCATAGTTGGAAAAATCAGGTTCTTGAGAGAGATATCTTACGGTCGTCCCTGGCTGCAAAAATGAGTCCCCACTGTCTGCAGCAACAATACCAGCAGCAATTTTTAATAGGGTGGATTTACCTGAACCATTTCGACCCACTAAACATATTCTATCATGATCGGAAATAACTAACTCCGCACCTTCTAGAAGAGGCGTTCCTCCAAACGTCAATTTTATATCTTTAAGTATTAAAATAGGTGGTGACATATAAAAGGTTTTATACCGCATGAGAATAAGTTCAAGTATTCTAGGAAAATTAGAATTTCTCATCATAACATGTTAGGAAATTAGTTTAATACTAATTCCGCCATATCACTCTTTAAAAAATGGTCTGGGGCTGATATTAAAATTATATTATTAAAAAACGAGGATATAAATTAAATGATCGCAGTAAAGGTCAAAGAAAAATCAAAAAACTCAGATACTCTTAAATATGAGCTCGTAAAAGATGAGATTCCTAAAATAAATAAAGAAGAATGTTTAATAAAGATTCACGCCAGTAGTGTTAATCCTAGTGATGTTAAAGGCTTACTCGGGAAGATGCCAAATTTAATTTGGCCACGTACTCCAGGAAGAGATTATGCAGGGATTGTTGTAGAAGGCCCTAGCCGATTAATTGGAAAAGAGGTTTGGGGTACGGGCGGTGACTTAGGTATGAGTCGGAATGGCGCCCATGCTGAGTTTATTATTGTTAATATTAATGGGATTAACGAAAAACCAAAGAACCTATCGATGGTTGAAGCAGGGTCTTTAGGTGTTTCATGGACTTGCGCTTGGCTCGGTATGGTGGAAGGTGCAAATGTTTTAAAAGGTGAGACAGTTGTAGTTTTCGGTGCAAATGGAAAAGTTGGAGAAGCTTCTATCCAAATAGCATCTGCGGTTGGAGCCAGAGTTATCGCGGTCGAGAGAAATAATAATAATTACCTAGGACATGCCTCAGGAGCAGTCGAAGTCATAAGCTGCGCACAAGAGCCTGACATTCTTGATGTTTTAATGGATAAAACGAATGGGAAAGGTGCTGATATCATAATGAATACTGTTGGAAGCCCATATTTTGAAGTGGGCTGTAATTCTATGGCAAAAAATGGCAGGCATATTATAATTACTACAATTATCGAAGAAAATATGATTAACTTGCGGACTTTTTACCGTGGCAATTTTAAAATGTTAGGGATCAGTAATATGGACCACGATCATATTGTTTCCAGTCAATTACTTGAAGATATGAAATCTGGTTTTGATAATGGTACCTATAAGCCCTTTCCTATTATTCCAGAAAATATTTATTCACTAAATAAAATTGAACTTGCTTATAAGACAGTTCTAAAAAATCTATCACGTAATCGCATTGTAATTAATCCAGAGGTAAATCCATGAATATGAGTTGCTTTGTTAATTCAACAAAAAATTGCCGGCTGCTTATACCGGTGACCAGAGATAAATACTCAAAATGGAAAACAAAACAAACTCATCAAACAAAATCCTGGGTTAAAAATTCACGGTTTACTGCGGAACCTGGAGATTTTTGCGTAATTCCTGATAAAAACTCCGTTCCAAATAAAGTACTAATTGGTATCTCTGAGAAAATTAACATATGGGATTTTAGCAATTTACCAAAAAAATTACCCCCTGGGGATTATAAAATTGATTACCCAAATATAGAAGCTATCGAGAAATGGTGCTTGGGTTGGGCTCTTGGAGCTTATTCATTTGATAGGTTTAAAACTACTAATCGCCAAAAAATTTCTCGATTGGTGATAAAAGATAGAAATAAAATTGAGGTAGCCGCGCAGGCTACTTATCTCGTTCGAGATTTAATAAATACCCCAGCTTCACATATGAACCCCGAAGAACTTGCAAAAGCTGCAAAAGAGATAGCAGATCAAAACAAAGCCAGCTTTAAAGTTATAGTCGGAGAAAATCTTCTTAAAAGAAATTTCCCGGCAATTCACGCTATTGGACGAGCTATCAAAGACAAGGAACAAGAACCTCGACTTATTGATATAAAATGGGGTAAGAAAAATGACCCTAAGGTAATTCTCGTTGGGAAAGGTGTATGTTTTGATACTGGAGGATTAAACCTTAAACCAACTAATGGTATGAAACTTATGAAGAAGGACATGGGCGGAGCTGCAAATGTCTTGGGGCTAGCCCAGATGATAATGTCAACAAAGTTGCCTATACAATTACGAGTTTTAATTCCAGCTGTCGAAAATAATGTTTCCGGAAATGCTCTACGTCCACTTGATATAATAAAAAGTCGTAACGGAACGACTATCGAAATTACTAACACAGATGCCGAAGGCAGGGTAATATTAGCAGATGCCTTAGCAGAGGCGTGTTCAGATAAGCCTGATCTTATCATCGACTTTGCTACACTGACTGGTGCCGCAAGGGTCGCGCTTGGTACGGAAATACCTGTGTTGTTCACCAATGACGATAAATTTGCCAAAGACCTATCAGAGTCTGGGCTTACTGAGCAAGACCCTGTCTGGCGTCTGCCGTTATGGTATGGCTATAAAAATATGATATTGGGGGATTCAGCCGATCTTAATAATGCACCAGATGGTGGCTACGCAGGAGCAATAACGGCCGCGTTATTTCTTAACGAGTTTATTGAGCCTAACATTAAGTGGGCCCATATAGACCATATGGCTTGGAATATTGCATCGAAGCCTGGCCGTCCAAAGGGTGGTGAAGCTATGGGTTTAAGGTCGGTTTATAATGTAATTAAAAATACTTATGCAGATTAAATCATCGCTCTGTAATATCGAGAAGCTTCTTATCGACGATTGCGTTTTCGAAAACGCTTAAGATAATCCCCTATTATCAATTCAACTGGGGTAGCCAATAACCCTAAATCTTTAAATGTTCCTAACTCTGAAGAAACAATATTATTTATTTTAAGTTGGGTAACTTGGTCACAAGTTAACAAAGGAGAAGGTAATTTCTGCAGAAACCAGCCCACAATGTATAAATACCAAAATGGGATCGGCACTAAGACTCGTTTTCGATCAATCTCTTTAAATATTAGTCTCATTAATTCAACCCACGTATAAACCTTTGGGCCACCTAGTTCATAAATATTGCCCTGCGCTTTCTTATTATCAATTACAGTCAAGATAGCCTCTGCAACATCACCAACATAAACAGGCTGAAATTTAGTACCACCATCTCCGTAAAAATTTGCACTAATTAATTTACCATTTTTAAAGAATTGAAGTTTGGGGAATGCTGGGCAACCAAAGGCAGGCATAAAAAATGTAAAACGTGATATCGCAGCAAATAAATTAAAAAATTTATCCTCAGCACCAAAAATAACACTAGGCCGTAACACTACAGCCTCTTTAAATTCAGCAAGAACCCGCTGCTCGCCCTCGGCTTTGGTCCTAGCATATAATGAAGCAGATTTACTATTCGCGCCCAACGCCGATATATGAACAAAATTTTTGACCCCAGCCGCTGAAGAAGCCTTAGCTAAGTTGGAAGCCCCGGTAGTATGTAAATTATTAAAACTCTGGATACCCCATTCTGCTAATATGCCTACTAAGTTAACAACGCTGTCGACCCCTTTTATAGCATTTTTGATAGTTGACTCATCGAGAATACTTGCTGCAATGGGTACAATTTGTCCAATATCACCCATCGTTAACAAATACTTTGCTGCCTCGGGGTCCCTAACTGCTACTCTCACAATAAAGTCTTGATCAGCTAACTTCTTTATAAGATGGCGACCTATAAATCCAGATCCACCAAAAACTGTTACGATTTTCTTATCCATAATTTAATTATCCAATTATAACTAGTGTAACTATCAGATACGTCTTTTCATACAGCGTCAAAAGTTACCAGACAACCAAAACCCTATACTTTATTCAATTTGATAATTGTAATTCTTAAAAATAATTAAAACTTTGGTAATAAAAATATCCAATTTCATTATAAACTAGTGTTGTTAAAATAAAATCTTGGTTAGCTTAGTCTACAAATATAATACCAATATCAATAATTTTGTTAATTTCGCAGAGAATGGTTATTGATTATATATTTTAAGCAAAAATATTAGGTATTGCATGCGTAATATAAATAGTAAAAAACGCTTTTAGTTGCTGAAGTAAATTTAATAATTGTAAGGCCATAAATCGTAGAGTCCCCAAGATGCATAAAATTGTAAACATCATTTTTAAAAGTGTTGGCTTTTTATCTTTAACTATTGCTTGCGGTATACTCATATCAATGTTCGTTGTTAACGAACCAACAAAATTTTAAATTAAAGAAAATTGTAAAACACAAGTTTGTGCTTTAAAGAAAAGTCACGCAATCGATTCCTATAGACGTTGTTTAGAAAAATGCTACTTAGAAAGCAATAAAATACAGTCAGGCATGTGGGCAATACCAGTTGTTGTAGCTATATTTTTTATTGGACTCGGATTAATTTTTCTAGTTATTGCTTCATTTTCCATTATAAATAAGGAACGCATTTAGTTTGAGTTTCCAATACACAAACCTAAATCAAGTTTATAAATAATGGCGTTGGAAACTTAATAAATTAGTTATTTATGTTTAATTATTAGAAACTGCGATAATACTGAAAATAAAGAGATTAAATATATTCAACTTCAGAGAGCATAGGAGTTTTTAGATGTCAGTAACATTTATGGCAATGTATCCAAACACACCCGATACCAAATTTGANTTTGAATATTATACTAAACAACATATTCCACTGGCGAGAAAACTGTGGGCAGATAAGTTATTAAATGTTCAAGTTGTAAAGAAAGCCTTCCTTTCAGTGTCAGACAAAAAAGAATCTGAATATTTAGTTATCGCCACGTTTGAGGTTACAAGTATGGAAGACCTTCAGGATCTGATAAAAAACCATAGCGAAATATTGAGTAATGATTTTCCAAATTATACGAACGTAAAACCAATAATTCAAATTAGTGAGGTTATTGTTTAATGATATATTCGATAATCTATTTGATTGAAAATGAAAAAATCTGATTTACCCAGTAAAATTTGTCGTAACTGTCAAAAACCCTTTGCGTGGCGAAAAAAATGGAAAGCTGTCTGGCAAGACGTCAAATATTGCTCAAAACGATGTAAAAAAGAGTTTTCTCGATCATGATCTTTAGTCGAGGATAATAACGCTTAACGCCAAGGAAATTCGTTTATATCTCCCAGCACTATATAGAAACCTGAGACTCTTAATTTTGGTTTTTAAAGATGCAGTTGAAATCTTAATAATTATTTATCAGGCCAATAAACTGATTTAAGCGCTGAGGGAATTAACTGAACGCCCCCAGAAGAGGATACTATTGCCGCAAGAGCAATACCTTCAATCGGACCAAATAAAATTGCAAAAAGTGGTATAAGTAATAGTCCGCTGGCAAAACCCGTATAACCACGTATTAGGCCGCTGAATAAAGCTATTACAATTGAAAACATGATATCACTAACCATGAATATCAAAAAAAAACTAACTAAGTAACATAGCAGAAAATATTTAAAAATTAAAAACCTAAAAATAAATTTTTAAAAAATTAGAAAAAAAAATTGAAAATTAGGTATAAAACAAATTAAATAAAGGTCAACTTTGAAAAAATGGTGGCTAATGTATTTTAGATCCACTTTAGGAAAATAAATTAGGAGAAANAATGTATCTCTTGAAGCGTATTCTTAATTATTTAATCAAATTTGGTACTCTAACAATTATAAACTATGATGGGTCAAAGTATATAATTAAAGGGGCTAAGCCGCCTGAGCCACTCTCATCGGTATGCATCAGATTCCATAAGAAAAACTATGCCCTTTGGCTAGCGCTATCGCCAAGCGTGGCACTTGGAAAAGGTTATACTCGCGGAGATTTAAGCCTAGAAACAGGAACTATCCATGATTTTATTAAACTTATTTTTTTAAATATTGAACGAATTGGCTTTCATAAATGTCATAGTATCTACTTCTCTTTGGACGCGATTTTTAGGCGTTTACATCAATTTAATCCTATACGAAAATCAATCAAAAATGTCGCGCATCATTACGATCTTTCTAATAATTTCTATAGATTATTTCTAGATGAAGATATGCAATACTCATGTGCCTACTTTAAGGACCACACTAATGATATTCATACCGCACAACTTAACAAAAAAATACATATTGCTAAGAAATTAATGATTAACAACAATCACAGCCTGCTCGATATTGGCTGCGGTTGGGGGGGAATGGGGCTTTTCATTGGAAAAGAAGTTGGAGCGCGAGTTAAAGGAATTACCTTATCNAAAGAACAGTTGCAAGTNGCTAAACANAGAGCTNNAGAGGCTAAATTATCCGATAGAGTTTNNTTTGAATTATGTGATTATCGTGTATTGAATGAAAANTTCGATCGAATAGTATCAGTAGGCATGTTTGAACATGTCGGAGTGAACCATTTCGCTGAGTTTTTCGATAAGCTCTATAATAATCTTAGTGAGGACGGTGTTGCCTTGCTTCACACTATAGGCAGAACTGGGCCACCATCAAATACAGACCCTTGGATTAGAAAATATATATTTCCAGGNGGCTATATCCCAAGCTTATCAGAAATTATGCCATACATTGAAAAGACCAAATTAATAGTAACAGACATTGAGTATCTGGGCCTTCATTATGCAAAAACCTTAAAGTTATGGGCAAAACAATTTGAGAAAAACAAAAGTCAAATAAGATCCATCTTTGATGAAGATTTTTACAGGATGTGGGAATACTATCTAGCCGCTAGTCAAATGGCATTTAGACATCTTGACCTAACTGTCTTTCAGATCCAAATATCAAAAAATAGGAAATCTCAGCCCTTAACACGAGACTACATGATTTAACAATATACCATCAATCTATNCGATCTTATAAGTTNCTAAAAATACTATAATTCATCAAATTTAGGCTCTCGCCGTAATATATTTTTATNAATTTGGCTTATTCTTTTTTGACGTAAGCTTACTATCTTCNCAACCACAAACAGCAATGCCATTACTAAAATAAATACAATTAAAGACACCAATAGAACTTTGGCATAATGGCNCATAACAGCGGCTATTTCAAAAGCAACCCCGATAAACCATGAGAAAAATTCATTTATACTTTGCGAAAACATCTTTANTCCTAAGTTAGATATAACAATGTCCAACTTAAATGTGGCAAAAAGATGCCGAGACGAAAATTAGAGCATAAATTTTAAATCTTTTATAACCATTTTAATAGGGGCTGACTAAACAACCATTAGAACGCTTTTAATCCTCTAATTTATTTTACTACTAACATAATCGATGTTAAAAATAAAATAAAATAAGTTACTTTGTTAAACCAATCGACGGGAGCAATTTTAAAAATATATTCCCCTAATTTAACTCCAAAGATAAATGTTGGGGCGATTATTCCTGCCCTTGCTAAAATATCTTGAGTATAAATATTCTGAAAAAATAAACCAGTAATTGCCACTGCTAGGCCACAAGCTAATGCGGCCAATACATTCAATCTTTTTATCTCAACTGAAGACGATGAAGTGTGAAAATACATAACCTGCAGGGGAAAACCGGGCACCCCAAATCCGCCTGTTATTGCTCCAGAAAAACCGCCGGTGAATAGCTTGCTAACTAAACCTCTTTTCCCAGTATAATTCCAATTAATGGCCATTAAAAAAGTGATTACAAAAATAATTATACCCATACATTTTCGTATGAACAGTGGGTCAGTTGTTACCAAAAAGAATATTCCGATCGTCATCGTAAATGCACTNGCAGCAGCTATCGGTCCGACTTCAAACCAGTCCACTCTCTGAATTGCTNNTAAAAAATGNNCCCCCTGNCCAAATAAAACAACAACCAAAATTATNGCAAAACCGGATACGGGGTCAAAGAGTATGGCGAAAAAAGGNACCGCAACTAAAGCACCACCAAACCCAGCATANCCTTGAATAATTCCGCTAGGTAGNGCTACTAAAGCAGCNATNAGTAAACTAACGTTNAANAAACCTTCCATATACNNCACTCTCAACACCAGNAAATTTACGTGAGTTAAATAATACAGTACTNTATTAAGAAATCGAATATGATTTTAAAATTATATAAGTTTNAGTTCAGTTTNAAGNAAANCAATTATNGCCTTNGANTCGTACAACCANGTTGTCTCACCATTTAGCAAATCGATCCGAAGACATGGNACTTTATGGCGTCCCCCNTTTAAAACCAACTCTTNTTTANAGATTTTGTTATTTTTAGCATCTTTAAATTCAATTTCGAGACCATATTTTCTAACCTGCCTTCTGACTTTAACACAAAAGGGACACGCCTTAAATTGATAGATACTATAATTTGAAGTAATATTATTGAGCTTTTGTTGTTCAATCGGATTACGCTTTATTGGCTTTGGTCTAATAAGAGTATCGAGAATTAAAATAATAGTTCCCAAAAACCATCTTACAACTTTCCATACAATACTCATATTACTCTCCTAATAAAATTACTTGATTTATTACTTTTAATTTTAAAGCTAGACTTTGATTTTTAAATAATGAGACTCTAAAGGTCTAGAAATAAATAGTATTATTGTTTTAATTAGTCTATTGAAGAGGTAATAAGATAATAATATAAGAGAAAAAATTGATAAATTTTGCCGCCTTACGTGATGAAGTAAAAAAACCACTTAAACACATGGAAATGCGAAAACTCCATATCGCAACTAAGGAAAAAGATAATTATTGTTCGCTAGAATCTAGCATGCCTGGATATTTATGTTTATGTTCCTGCATATTAGACGGTATCACCTTTTATATTTATGAGAAAAAATGAAAAATATTTCTACTCACATATTAGAAGAGAATTAATGATAAAATTGTTGCTTCTACCTATCAAAATTTATTAGTAAATTATCGAAATGTTTCATTGAAAGGGCTCACGGTGACTATCCATTTTTATCAAGATGATATACCTTCCAAATTAGATTTTGGCAAAAGTATCGCTATAGATACCGAAACTCAGGGACTCAATCTACAAAGAGACAGATTGTGTTTAATTCAATTATCAAGTGGTAATGGGGATGCTCACTTAGTTCAATTTAAACAAGAAAGATATGATGCTCCAAATTTAAGAAAAATGCTCGACGATGAAAAAATTCTTAAAATCTTCCATTTTGCGCGCTTCGATCTTGCTGCGATAAAAATGTATTTGGGAATCCAATGTTCGCCTGTATTTTGCACAAGAATAGCCTCCAGATTAACACGCACATATACAGACAAACATGGCCTAAAAGATATCTGTTCTGAACTCCTAGGCGTTGAAATATCCAAACAGCAGCAGCAATCTGATTGGGCAAGCCCTGAGTTATCATTGAGTCAAAGAGAATATGCAGCTTCAGACGTTCTTTACCTCCATCAACTAAAAGATAATCTAGAAAATAGGCTCAAAAGAGAACATAGGGCAGAGATTGCACAAGGTTGTTTTGACTTTCTCAAATATCAAGTTGACCTAGACCTTCAAGGTTGGGGTGAACAAAATATTTTTGCTCATTAATGCTGGAAGAAATAATAATTCTAAACAAAAAAATATGATTTCTGTTAAGATCGTTATTATAAATGGTAAATTGGCTTGAGTAGTATATGAAAAGTAATCAAAACTTAACGGAAAGAGACATTGAACGTGCTCGACAAGTTCTAANGATCGAGTCTAANGGTCTAGAGTTATTAGCATTATCTATAAATNACGATTTATCTCTNGCAATTAATATTCTTCAGAGAGTGAANGGCCGTATTATTGTAACGGGTATGGGNAAAAGCGGTCATGTTGCAAGGAAAATAGCANCGACTTTATCTTCTACNGGAAAATCCTCTTTTTTTATTCATCCGGGTGAGGCTAGCCATGGNGANATAGGCATGATTAACACGAATGATGCAATATTAGCATTATCTAACTCAGGAGAAACTCCCGAGTTAAGCGATGTAATAGCATATAGTCGTCGGTTTAAAATTCCACTGATAAGTATGACAAGTTTTATTGATAGTTCTCTGGCTATTGAGTCTGATGTTACACTTATTCTGCCAAAAGCAGAGGAGGCTTGTTTCATTGGCCTAGCTCCCACAACGTCGACGACAATGATGATGGCATATGGAGATGTATTAGCCGTAGTTTTGATGCAGAGAAAAGGATTTACAGCTGAGGATTTTAAAATTCGCCATCCGGGGGGAACACTCGGCCANCGTTTGTTGAAGGTCTCAGAAATTATGCACCANGGTGACAACNTACCTTTGGCACAAGGCGGAGANTTGATGAAAGAAATTTTACCTGAAATGACTCGTAAAAGCCTCGGNTGCGTTGGTATAATAAATGNAAANGGTAAACTCAAAGGGATAATAACAGATGGTGATTTAAGAAGACATATGGGAAATGANATGCTCAATTTAACTGCCTCTCAAGTTATGACAACGGGTGCCCATACTATTCGACCAAATGCTCTTGCCAGTGAAGCACTCCAAATAATGAATGATAAAAAAATAACGAGCCTTTTTGTTGAAAATGATTATAAAATTATAGGTTTATTGCACATACATGATTGCTTAAGGATTGATTTAGCATAAATCAATTTAATGGAGATAATAAGATTTTTCGTATTCCCTACATTAGTATTCCGATTAAAAAATTAAATTTCAAACCCAATGACCAGAAATTGTTGNTCGAAAATAATTTAGATGTAAGAAAAACTGATCGAGCAAGCTCTTATAGTCGCTTTGTATCTATTATGAANTTCCTTTTGCCTTCGATTGCATTTATTNTAGTTAGTCTGTTATTAATTTGGCCAGAAATCAACTTATCAAAAAAAGAATTCTCCCTAAAATTTTCATCTATAAACCCGNCTAATCCAACTCAACCCATGATGATAAATGCTCGTTTTGTGGGCACAGACTCTAAAAATCAACCCTTCTCAATTACAGCTGATTTAGCAAAAAATATTTTGCTAAGTGGTTCATCGTTAGAANTAGAAATGCCTAAGGCTGATATTGGAATNAAGGANGGGACATGGTTAGCNATTATAGCAAATACAGGTATATATNACCAAAACAAAAAAACACTAAAGCTAAAAGGTTCTGTAAACTTATNNCATGATACGGGTTATGAATTTAACACTGAGAGCGCNATTATCGATATAGANAACGGTATNGCATCTAGTNATTCAAATGTAACCGGACAAGGACCCTTCGGAAATCTTATTGCCGAGGGTTTAAAAATATCAAATAAAGGTGGTCAATTCTTATTTTCAGGAAAATCAAAATTAATTATTTACCCGGANTCNCAGAAATGAAATTTAACCTNAACTATATTAAAATAATTAAATTTCAATTCTTTATTTTAATAATATTATTTATATCTTCAGATGTAATTCCGCAGTCTTTTAATTTAGCAACTGGTAACAAAAAACAACCAATTGAAATTACGGCTGATGACGGAATTGAGTGGCAGAGAGAAAACCAACTAATGGTGGCCACTGGCAATGCAAAAGCTGCCCGGGGGAATGCAACGATAGAGGCAAGTANACTTAGAGCTTATTACCAAAAAAATAAGAAAGGTGAGACCAAGCTAACAANGATAGAAGCATCACAAAANGTGAAAATTAANTCTCCAACNCAANATATTACAGGACAGAATGCCATTTACGACCTTGAAAAGGCAATACTTGTTGTAAGTGGTAAAATAGTCAAATTAGNATNGGGTTCTGACATTATAACATCAAACCAACAGATGGAATATTTTGAGAAAAAAGAAATGGCAGTTGCGCGNAAGAATGCCATAATTAAGAAAGATGGCAAAGAATTGCGAGCTGAAACATTNGTAGCCTTTTTTTATACTGATAAAGAGGGAAAATCAAAAGTAAGCAGGATACAAGCTTTTGATAATATAATAATCAATACGCTANCAGAGCGCATTAAAGCTAACAAAGGCATCTATGACCTAAAGTCTGGAATTGTTACTTTAAGTGGCGATGTTCGTATAAGCAAAGGTAAAAATCAATTAAATGGAGATAATGCAATTATNAATTTAAACACTGGCATTAGTAAATTACTGGTTAATAATAATTCAAAATCGCCACAAAAAAAGAAACGTATCAGAGGGTATCTGATGCCAAAGCAAAATTAAAAATATCTATTTAAAGAATTTTTTTTAATATAATAAAAATTAAATAAGTTTTTACTTGTAAAAATATAGTATAAAAAGATGGTAATAAAGACTACTTCCTTGAATTAACTGAGCAAGAAATATGATTTTCGAACTAAATACTGAATGGAAATATTTTGTTGGTAAATGAGAGCCCAAAATTAATTATAGACGAGTTTAGAGGTCTCGTTGCTGAAGACCTAGGAAAACGTTTTGATAAACGCCCCGTTGTTCGAGATGTATCATTGTCTGTAAAACGCGGTGAGGTCGTCGGACTGTTAGGTCCTAATGGTGCTGGTAAAACAACATGTTTCTATATGATTACTGGACTCATACAACCTGATTCGGGAAATATTATTTTGGATGGCGAGCATCTAACTGAACTACCGATGTATAGAAGAGCGAGACTTGGAATAGGTTATTTGCCTCAAGAAGCTTCTATTTTTAGGGGTTTAACGGTGGAAAATAATATTAGAGCAATACTAGAAGTAGTTGATAATTCTAGTGAGGAGAGGGAAGCTAGACTAGAGTCGCTTTTGGCAGAATTTTCTATTACTCATCTAAGACGAACTCCGTCCCTTGCTCTTTCGGGGGGAGAAAGACGTCGCGTTGAAATAGCCAGAGCTTTAGCCTCGCGACCACATTTTATTTTACTCGATGAACCACTNGCCGGCATAGACCCAATTGCTGTTAACGATATTCGAGATCTAATTTCCCATCTAAAAGAGAGGGGCATAGGAGTATTGATAACAGACCATAATGTCAGGGATACATTAGATATAATTGATAGGGCATATATTATTCATGATGGAATGGTATTAATGGAAGGCTCACCTTCTGATATAGTTGGCAATGAAGATGTACGTAGGGTATATTTAGGTGATCGCTTCAATCTATAGTAGCGTAGTGCAATGGTATTAACTCCCAGATTACAACTTAAACAAAGCCAATCTCTTTTAATGACTCCCCAATTGCAACAAGCTATTAAGTTGCTTCAGATGTCTAATATAGATTTGGCAGTATTTGTTGAAAATGAACTTGCTGAAAATCCTTTGTTAGAACGTGATGATGGTAACAATAATGATGGGAATAACCAAGAGCTAGAAACAGAGGCCTATGAAAAAAATAGTGCTGCGCCAATCGACGACGTTAAAGAAAACTCCGCCATTGAATTTAAAAATGCAGAGTCAATAACTGACGAAAAAGCTAGCTCACTCGACATGGAAAACTATGAAAATTTATGGGACTCTGATCTAACAGCGAGTGCAACAAACGTAATACCAAATGAAGACCGAGGCATTGCTCTAGCAAGCACAGACACAAAAAACATAGCAAGCAACCAACACTTTGAAAAAAATGACTATTCTATTGAAAANAACATAAGCCAAGAAATCTCATTAAGGGAACATTTACTTGGACAAATTAATTTAGATTTTCAGTCGCCTTCAGATAAGATTATTGCAATATATTTATTGGATCAATTAGATGAATTAGGTCGCCTACCAGATAACTTAGATGATTTTTCTGCTACCCTTGGTTGTTCTAATAGNAGATTAGAAGATATTATAATAAAATTACAATCATTAGACCCCCCTGGAATATTTACTNGAGATCTTATCGAATGTTGGAGCGTACANTTAANAGAGNTAAACCGTTTTGACCCTGCGATGAGAGAATTATTAGCAAACATAGATTTGGTAAGAGATCAAGATTATGGCCAACTCTCATTATTATGTGGTGTCGATATTAATGATGTGAAGGACATGATAAAAGAACTTAGAACGCTAAATCATAAGCCNTCAGAAGCTTTTGACAATGTTATAATTCAACCAATAATTCCCGATGTTTTAATGCGAACCGGCCCATCAAATTCCTGGATTGTTGAATTGAATACCGATACTCTGCCCCGTGTTTTAATTAACAATCAATATTATTCTAAAATCAGTAAATCAGCCCGTAAGAAAGAAGATAAACAATATATTACAGACAGATTTCAAATGGCAAATTGGTTGGTAAAGTCACTTCATCAAAGAGCGACAACTATTCTAAAAGTTGCTACTGAAATAGCCCTCAAACAACAGAATTTTTTTGCCTATGGTGTTGAATATTTAAAGCCACTTGTTTTAAGAGATATAGCGGAAGAAATTGAAATGCATGAAAGCACAGTGAGCAGAGTAACTTCAAATAAATATATTCACACACCACGCGGGATATACGAATTAAAGTATTTTTTTTCNGCATCTATCAACTCATCAATCGGGGGTGANGCGCATTCAGCAGANGCAGTACGTNATAAAATTAAATCTTTAATTGAAGATGAACTCCCTNAAAGCATTCTATCTGATGATAAAATTGTCAATTTCCTTAAGGATAATGGTATTGATATTGCACGCAGGACTGTTGCTAAATACAGAGAGTCGATGGGAATACCATCTTCAGTGCAAAGAAGAAAGGAAAAACGAGTTAACACCTAAGTTATTCTTTATTACCATACGACTTTAAACTAATTTACTTATTTTTTANAAGAAGACCTAATTAATGATCAACTTGACATAAATCACAGAGAATACTAATTTCCGCCCCACTAAAGAGCTCAGAGGTAGATACAGTACGTTACTATTTTTAGAGTTTTTAGTAAGAAGTTTAATGGCAGGNAAACGTTCATAATGAAAATAGCTGACCTTATAACACCAAAAAGTATCATAGCAAATCTAAAAGCCACAAGTAAAAAACAAATACTTCAAGAGATGTCACGTGGCCTCTCTGATTGTATAGAACACAACTACCAAAATATATTCGATGTTTTATTAGAACGGGAGAAACTAGGAACAACCGGGGTTGGGGAAGGAGTAGCTATACCGCATGGAAAAATACAAACATTGGATAAATCGTATGGATTTTTTGCTAGTATTGAACGGCCCATAGATTTCGAGTCAATTGATGAGCGGCCTGTCGATTTNGTNTTCTTGTTACTCGCACCAGCATCTTCAGGAGCCGAGCATTTAAAAGCNTTGGCTCTCGTGTCTAGATTATTAAAAAATAAAAGTAGCTGTGAGAAATTAAGAGGCTCATCAACACCTGAAGCACTTTATGCGATTCTGGCCGAAAACCGAAATGATNAATCTTAACAAAATTANANTCACCNNATTAATTCTGTGATANANTGTTTAGCCTAAATCAGNCTNTCAAGAAAAATTNATNGTTGGNAAATATTAAAAACNNAAAATNAATTTATAATCCTTAAACCAAGACTCGCTACTTGACTTCCAATTCAATCGTTCCAATCGAGGTCATATTTTCTGAAGAGTTGGTTGATACTTTTTCGATTTTTATCTTTTTTACCTTAGGCTCTGGAAGTGGCCTAGTCATATCTATGTGCAACAAACCGTCTTTAAGACGTGCACTACTTACCTCGATGCCTTCAGCCAAAATAAAACTTCTTTGAAATTGTCTGGAAGCTATCCCACGGTGCAAATAAATGCATGATTCCTTATCATCTCTACTTCGGCCCCTTATAACTAGTTGGTTGTCTTCGGTAGTAACATCTAGGTCATCCATCGAAAACCCTGCCACAGCAAGCGTAATACGAAGTTCTTCCTCGCTAATTTGTTGAATATTATAAGGTGGATAGCCCTCAGCTGACGATTTTGATACTCGGTCTAAAACGCGCTCAAAATGATCGAAGCCAAGTAAAAAAGGACTATCAAACACCGAAAGACGTGACAACTCTATCTCCTTACCACCCATTTTAAAAACATTAATTTATGGATAATTGTATATTAACATTTTATATTCTTAGATAACTTGGCATATTAATTCTTCCCGTCAAGCTCTAGAGATAAAAAGACTAGGTTTTTGACAAATATCTAGCCAGTTAAATCTATGACTAATTTATATTATAATTTAAGCTTAAACTATTTAAGTTTAAATTATCATATTGATAATTAATTTTTTTCCATTAAGGTTATGGAATATTTCTAGAGGAAATCGGCATGAAACGGGAAAAATTTGACCCACAATTTGTCAAAGAAGAGTGCGAGAAGTACGTAAAGAAAAAAGGAGGCCTAGCCTTTGGAGTCGCTAATCTTGAATCTCTGGAACAAATAGCTCCTCAAGGGCATAATCCTAGCTCAATGCTACCTAAAGTAAAAACTGTGATATCAATTGGAGTTGGTGGAGGTACTCAAGGGTCTTGGTCGGCAGATGCAAAGACATTGGCATACATTGGAGATACAGAAACAATGGCGTATCGGATAGCTTATGGCCTAGCTTTCTTTATTGAATCGAGATTTGGTTATCGCGCTATATTTGTACCTCCAGATATGGACCCCGAGAAAGGGGCTCGTGTTCCAATGCAAAGTTTAAAACTTCACGCAGAAGTTGCTGGTATCGGCGCTCGGTCCATGGCTGGCGATATTCTTCTCCATCCTGAATTTGGAATGATGTATTATGCATCAGTTTTTACAGAATTAGAGATGCCACCTGATAAACCCATGGCTGAGAATCCATGCCCGCATCCATCCTGCGTCACTCTCTTTAGGCGCAGTGGACAAACGCCCTGCCAAAAATATTGTCCCGTAGAGTGCTTAAGTGGAAGTATTGATGATAATGATCAGATAGAAGAGATGAAATACGATTCTCATGCTTGTGCAGAAATGTCTCAGCAGTATGAGGCAATCCCAAGCGTATTGCTAGACACACTCGATGCCAAAGATCCTATAGAGAGAGGAATGGCGTTACACGGCCCTGAAAATCAAGTTTTATGGTACAAACTATCAATAGGAGCCGGCGAATTACTCTCTCTATGTTACGAATGCATGCGGGTATGCCCCATTACTCAAACAGCGTTAATGGCAAATCCAGTAGCAAGAGGTGCCGGAATTCGGCAAAAAATTATAGAAGCTGAAGCTGCCGCAAGAACTGAGCATAATATTGAACACGAGAGTACAAAACTCAAATAATATGTCATATGGTGTCACTCAAGAAATGATAGATACGTTTGGGGATATCGTCTTCAAACTAAGTCTAAACAAACAAACTAGAAGAGGCGATCCAGTTCGGAATCTAGATTTTAAGGCCATAGCAGCTTCCAGATCAGAAACAGGTCTAACTGACGAAGAAATTGCAAAAAAAATTGGCCTTTTACCTGAACAAGTTAGTGTTGTAAGAGTATTTACTGAGCGGAAACATCATAAAATTGATCAACATCGAAGATTATACCACTTGGGAGGTGGAAAAAGGTGGAGAAAGGATAATTATAAGAATCCGTCAGAAAGACTAAAATTTAGGGAGGACGCGATGCTGCTTAGAGAGTCAATTAAGTTTAAACCTGAGCTTGTTACAAAATATATAGAAAAGGGTTTTTGGGTTGATGAAACACTTAACAGTTACCTCAAACATTATGCCGTCAATTCCCCCAACTCTCTCGCAATCATTCATCCTGATGGTAAACTAACCTATAAAGAACTAAACGAACAAGTTGAACAGTTAACAAACGGATTATTAGGTTTAGGTTTGACCAAGGGAGACGTTGTTTCTGTCCAATTACCAAATACTGTAGAGTTTATTCTGTGTTATTTTGCAATAACAGCTTTTGGTGGAATAATGCAAACCATTCATATGCCTTACCGTGATACTGATGTTGAGTTTTTACTGAGCCATTCGAGATCAAGAGCCATCATTTGTCTTCCAAAATTCAAAGACTTTCCCACACAAGATGTTATGTTAAGGCTTAAAAGTAATTTGAATACACTAGAATTTATTATAAATATTGGAACAGAAGTTGTTGACGGTGTAATAAACATAGAAGACCTTAAATTTGCTGGAACCCCTCAAATTGAAAATCCACCAGTTGGTTCAGATCCATTTCTATTACTATACACTTCTGGAACAACTTCCAATCCCAAAGGAGTTCCGCTTACCTATCAAAATATGATTGGTAATGCCCGCTTAAGTGTGCCAGAATTTAATATGTGCTCAAAAGATATGAATATATCTGCAGCGCCTTTTACCCACCTTTATGGACTTTATAATTTTCATGTAGCGTTATGTGCCGGAGCTACAAACGTTCTGCTTCCCGCTTTTACCCCTAATGCACTCGCTGAGACGATAGAAAAAACAAAATCCACAACTGTCTTTTTGGGCCCCCCCCATGCAGCATCCATGTTAGATTTAAATCTAATAGACAAGCATGATTTCTCTAGTGTTAGATTCTCAATGTTTTCAGGGTCAGCATGCCCCAAGCATATTTTAAAAACATATAGGGAAAAAATCTTAATGCAGAATCGAAATACGCGTATTGGACAATTGTGGGGAATGACAGAAACAGCAGGAGCAACCTATTGCCGTGACTCCGGTCCTAAAGATTTGGCGCTAACTTCCGCTGGTTCAGCTGCTCCCGGCAATGAAGTAAGAATAGTTTCTCGTGATGATGGGGGGGTATTATCATCTTACATCGAGGGGGAACTTCAAGTACGCGGTAGCTCAGTCTTTCCAGGTTATTTTGATAATCCTGAAGCTAATGAAGAGTCCTTTACGGATGACGGCTGGTTTAAAACGGGTGATCTAGCTATGTTAGATCAAGATCAAAACCTCATAATAACCGGTAGAATAAAAGATATCATTAGTCGTGGAGGGGTAAAATTTAACCCAGCAGATATCGAAGAGTTAATAATGAGCCATCCTAGCATTAATCAAGCAGCCATAATACCCATGCCAGATGAAGTTCTGGGCGAAAGAGCCTGTTGTTTTATTACCGTGACACAATCCCAAAATATAAATTTAAAAGAAATATGTGAGTTTCTTGATTCAAAAAGAATTTCAAAAAATAAATGGCCAGAAAGATTAGAGATTATAAAAGAAATGCCACTAACTCCAACCAAAAAAATTATAAAAAGTAGATTGTTAGAGAAATTATAGCATTATTCCACTAAATATAATTATTTGAATAATATTTAATAGTGTTTTATAAAATTTAATTATAAAATATTGCACAATTAAAAATTTTCTTAAAACTCTAGCGAAAAATCTTCAAACAGTTTATAATAAAGTAATATTTTTCTTATAAAGGGGTTTTATAAATGCGTATAATTATCAGCTTAACCATAGCGATGTTTTTAGTTGGAGTTTCGAGTAATAGTTTTGCAGCTTCTCATGCAAAGAAATCCGAATATTCAGCATCAATAATAACAGATAATCCGGCAACCACTGTTGGGGTGGCCGCCTGCGGAGTAGCTGTCGCTTTTTTCCCGCCAGCGCTTTTGGTTTGTAGCGGAACAATTGTTACAGGTGCTGCAGTAGATGCGGCTTCTGAATAGCGAAGAGTTCTTTTTATGGTCGATGAAATCACATCGACCACCTTCGCGTTTAGATTATTTTTAAAATTATAATTATTATTTCTCTACTGTTTGGATTGTACAATTTTCTGATCACGTGGCATTCATAAGGTCAGTAGTAAATCCCTTGAAAGAAGAGGTTTATGAAAAATTCAGAATATAATCAATCCCTTAGTGATAAATCAGTTGGTCAAATATTACATGATGCTCGTCTTAGACTTAATGAAAACATATCTGAAGTTTCAAGAACATTAAAAATTCGTCAGGTATACCTTGAAGCATTAGAGAGCAACAATTTTGATCAATTACCCGGAAAAATTTATGTCATAGGCTTTATTAAAGCTTATGCAAAATATCTTGAACTAGACGTAGAAGAAATAATTAATTTACACAAATCAGCTAACGTTACAGAAATTAGTAAATCAGATTTAGTTTTTCCGACGATTGTTCCTGAAGATGGCATGCCAAGTAAGGCAATTATTGTTTTTGGTCTTATAATCGTAATTTTAGTTTATGGGGGATGGCATTATTACAACAATAATACCTTCACAGAAAATAAGAGAACTCTAAACAAAAGTGAAGTATCAAAATTAAACCAAGTTAAGAACCTAAGAAAGATTAAATCTAATGAGATAACAAAAACACCAAAAGATAACGAAACAACAGACGACTCATCTAAAAAGCTAAAAATAGCAAAAAATACGGATCAAAAAACCAGTATAGAAATTGGTTTGGGTGCCAAAGTACCCAAAATATTATTAAATAAACAAATTGTTTCAGATAAATATAATAAAGATGTTGATTCTAAACCAACCTTGCAAAATACCAAAAAAGAACCCAATTTGGCGAATGGTATTAAAACTTATTTAAAAGAGCCTAAAGAAAATAAAATTTCTTCTTTGGATAATAAAACCAAGGTTGATGATAAATCCATATCACAGAAACCCAAAGTAAAATCGGAAAATAATATTTCTTCGGCAGAAACAAAAGTTAAAAAGCCAAGTCGAATTAAAATTCGTGCACTCTCTGATAGTTATTTGCAAATACGGAATAGATCGTTAAACCAAATTCTAACTACACGACTATTAAAGAAGGGCTCAACTTATGAAGTACCTGATCAAGATGGCTTGAGTTTGATAACTGGTAATGCTGGAGCTTTGGAAATATTTGTTGATGGTCAGAAGGCGCCACCTTTAGGAGCGATTGGATCAGTTCGTCGAAATGTGCTTTTAGTACCAAAAGATTTAATAGCTGGCACTTCTAGGGGCGAATAAGCTCCTATACTTATCATTAAATATTTCTTCAATTTTAACATGACTAAGTTACATTGATGCTTTAATAACTAAATTTTAGCATCTTAATGAGAAACATATGGAAACACTAAAACCTGTTAGAGGAACCCAGGATACTTTACCAAAGGAAAGCCGTATTTATCGACTTATAGAAGAAACGGCATATAAGGTTGCGCGACGTTATGGGTTTGAAGAAATAGATATTCCAATTTTTGAATTTTCTGAGGTGTTTAGCCGTACTTTAGGCGATTATTCGGATATTGTTACTAAAGAGATGTATACTTTCGTAGATAAAGGTGGAGATACAATTACACTCCGACCAGAAGGAACGGCTGGAATAGCTCGAGCATTTATATCAAATGGATTGCAACATTCTCTACCCTTAAAATTATTTTATAAAGGACCAATGTTTAGATATGAAAGGCCACAAAAAGGTCGACGAAGGCAGTTTCGTCAAGTGGGAGTTGAGGTCTTAGGTGTTCATGACTATCAAGCCGATATCGAAATTATTTCCTTGGCTTCAAATTTTCTTACGGAACTTGGTTTAAAAAATGAATTAACGCTGGAGTTGAATTCATTAGGAGATAATGAAAGCCGGATGATATATAAAAAGACCTTACTTAATTATTTAACTAAACATAAAAATAAATTATCACGAGATAGTCTTAATCGCTTAAAAAATAACCCACTTAGAATACTCGACTCCAAAGATCTTGGGGATCGGGATATAATCTCCGATGCACCAAAGATTGTAGATAGCCTTAATTACGATTCAAAGCAATTTTTCGAGAATTTATGCGTTAACTTGGAGAAATTAAATATTAGTTTTAAGCATAATATGAATTTGGTTAGGGGACTTGATTATTATTGTCATACAGCCTTTGAGTTTACTTCTACTAATCTTGGGGCTCAGGGGACAGTTCTAGCCGGCGGGCGATATGATGGTTTGATCAATCAAATGGGTGGCCCGGATACGCCCGGTATAGGTTGGGCAGCTGGCATTGAGCGGCTGGCCCTCCTAACAAAATCTAAAGACGAAGAAATACGTCCAATTGCTGTTATACCAATTGATCTAGATAATAATATTGATGCTTTAAAAATTGCAGAGAATCTCAGAAGACATGGGTTTAACATTGAACTAGGATATAACGGTAACATAAAAAAACGGATGAAAAGAGCGAATGAAAACAACTGTATTGCAGCAATACTATTAGGTACAGAAGAGATGAAAAATAATACAGTTACCTTGAAAGATATGGATTCTGGATNACAAAAAGAAGTTTCTCAATTAAAATTAGAAAAATNTTTGGATATTTATAAANGAGGATAAGGTGCTTTTTCTNATATGAAAATAAAAANAAATTATANCCTCAATACNAAAACAGGTTTATTTGTAATCGGCGCAAATCATCGTTCTTCATCAATGTCTCTCCGCGACAAACTANANATTTCANAACCTAAGTTNCCACAATTTTTTGATAGGTTGCGTAAAATTAATATTGGTAACGCTATTATACTATCATCTATTGATATTACTGATATAATTTTTTTAGCCCCTGTTTCATCCGCTGAGAACATAAAGTCCGAAATAATAAAACTATTTGCNGCTCACGNTGATGCGACACGTGCTGAANTAACAGACCAAACATATACCTTAATTAATCNAGATGCAGTGAGACATCTATTTTCNGTAATATCAGCAATAGATGCAGTTCTTATTGGCGATNATCAAATNTTATCAGATTTTAANCAGGCTCATCAGCATGCATATAATTATGGAATGTCTAATAATTTTCTTGATCAATTAGTTTTAAAATCTGAAGAANTTGCAAAACATGTTTTTATAGAAACAGAAATTAATCGTCGACCCGTATCTATCTCAGCGGCTGCCGTTAAAGTAGCTAGAGATTTGTTTGGTGTGCTATCAAAGTCGACCTGTTTACTTGTCGGATCAGGAGAAATGGGCGAAATGTTGGCATCAAGTATGCGTTCAGCCGGACTCAGACAATTAATTGNCAGCCACCCTTCTTCAGAGAGGGCTAATCGAATGGGCCAACGACTTAATTGCCATATTGGGAAAATGGAAAATCTTGTGCAGCTAATATCTAAATCAGATATTATTTTAACATCAATGAATAACAGACATTTTTCATTAGATNTGAAAATTCTGAAAAAAGCAATTAAGACTAGGCGTCGGCGTCCTATTTTCATCATAGATACNGGTGTTCCAGGGGATGTTGATCCGTCGGTTGAGAACATTAATGATATTTTTTTATATACAATAAATAATTTGGAAAAGGTTACCCGTGAAGGCACTTTATCCCGCACCTATGAAATAGAAAAAGCTCAAAGAATTATCGATATTGCTACTAATGAAGTTGATATAAATAATATGGTAAAACAAGAAATTTTGCAATATCAAGACCTAGAGTCGCTGAGACTACTTGCAGTTAAGGAGTCTAATGGTGACCCTGAAAAGGCCACTAAGCTATTGCTAGATAAAATAAAAAATAACCAATATGATGGGGCAAATTAATAACTCATGGGTATTTCAGAAAAACTTAATCAAGTAACTGCTCGCCATGATGAATTACGGGAAATCCTCTCATCTCAAAATAATCTTAATAGTCAAGATTTACAAAACCTCTCAAAAGAGTTTGCAGATTTGATTGATATTGTAAGTTTGGTTGATGACGTAAAAAAAATGAAGCATGAGATTCATGGTATATCTGAATTAATTACGGACCCCGATTCAGAAAACGAAATACGATCAATGGCTGAACAAGAGTTTTACGCGCTCAAGAACGATTTAATAAAGAAAGAACATGAGATTGAATTNTTATTGCTTCCTAAAGATTCAACGGATGAGAAAAATGCTATTTTAGAAATACGGGCTGGAACAGGTGGAGATGAGGCAGCTCTATTCGCAGCGGACCTATTTAGAATGTATCAAAGATTCTCTGAACAACAAAACTGGAGATTTGAAGTGATGAACATTAATGAAACTGGTATTGGTGGATACAAAGATGCCACTGCGAGTGTAATGGGTCGCGGAGTATTCGCAAAATTAAAATTTGAGTCTGGCGTTCATCGAGTACAGCGTGTGCCAGAAACAGAGTCTCAGGGACGAGTCCATACATCCGCCGCGACGGTAGCAGTATTGCCTGAAGCTGAAGATATTGATATTCAAATTGACTCAAAGGACCTTCGAATTGATACATATCGAGCCCANGGTGCTGGTGGGCAGCATGTTAATAAAACGGATAGTGCTATTCGAATTACACACCTGCCAACAAATATTGTGGTTCAGTGTCAAGATGGAAAATCACAACATAAAAATAGGGCTCAGGCGATGAAAATGCTGAGATCTAAATTATACGAAAAAGAACAAAATGAAAAAAATACTGCTCGCGCTGAAGATAGAAAAANTCAGGTAGGGTCTGGAGATAGATCTGAGAGAATTAGAACATATAATTATCCTCAGGGCAGAATAACAGACCATAGAATAAATTTAACCTTGTATAAATTAGAAAAAATGATGGAGGGNGATCTNGATGAAGTTNTTGAAGCNTTACTAACCGAAGANCAAGCATCCCGCCTATCAAGAATTTCATGAATAAAAAATTAAATCTGGGGACTCTATATGCGTCTCTTAGGAATGAATTAACGCTTTCGGGAATAGAATCGGCTTCTTTAGAAAGTCGAATATTATTGGCACATAGTTTAAATATTAGTGATTCTGTAATAACGGGATATCCTGAAACNTTAATTGATTTTGAGTGTTTAAAGATTATAGAATCAAATATAAAACGAAGAGTGCGCGGTGAACCAATCTCATANATAGTCGGTAGTCGAGAATTCTGGAGTTTAAGCTTTGATGTCACACCCGACACATTAATTCCACGTCACGAGAGCGAATTGTTAATTAATATAGCATTGCAGAATATTAAAGATCGCAAATTACCCCTTAGTATACTGGATCTGGGAACGGGTTCAGGTTGCTTGTTACTCTCTCTGTTATCCGAACTACCGTTTGCAACAGGTATTGGTATTGATATTAGCCAGCCGGCTTTAAATGTCGCTATAATTAATGCTAAAAATTTAAATTTAAGTTCAAGAGTTAGTTTTCAACATGGTGATTGGTTTGAAGGTCTCGAAGGAAAGTTTGATCTTATTCTTAGCAATCCCCCATATATCGAGACAAATAAGATACCATATCTAGAGACAAAAATAAAGGATTATGAACCAGTTTTAGCATTAAATGGAGGTAATGATGGCTTGGAACATTATCACAAAATAGGCCAAGATTGTATCAAAAGAATAGCCCCGAGCGGNTTNNTATTATTGGAGATTGGTTNTANTCAAGCAGAAGATGTTAGCGCAATATTGTCGAAAAATGGCCTCTCTGAAATAAAACTTTATAAAGATCTCTCTAATTTAGACCGTTGTATTTTAGCAACAGTATAAGAATCAAACTATATAATCAAAATAAATGTTTGAAAATNANTAGTAATTAATTACATTTAGATGAANGTNNNGCACGCATNTTATTTTNTAAAAATAATGNGNGTTAGCGAAAAGACATCAAATAAGNGATGAGCGCCGTTTAATATAAAGGGAAANTTANATCTTTATTTAAATCTGATAATATTAGTTAACGGTTATAGGGCGTGAGTCACTATTGATATTTGCTAAAATTCAAAAACATATAGTTAAAGAGGTAGGATGAAACAAAGTTCGAATTCTCGGCGATCCCGTGGACGTAATAACGGTGGCAAGAGATCGGGAAATAGAAATGGTAACTTAGACAGCCACGGTCCGGATGGTAGGATTAGAGGTAACGCTAGTCAAGTACATGAAAAATATCTGTCTTTAGCACGTGATGCCTTGTCCAGCGATGACAGAATATCTTCGGAGAATTATTCCCAACACGCTGAACACTTCTATCGAATAATGGTTCATAATGCTCAAATGCAGGCAAATAATGATAAAACCAACTCGAATGACAGCTCCGTTAATCCGTCGGAAAAAACTAGTATAAAAGAAAAAAATGCCGTACTAGATCAGAATGAGAAAAATAAACCGCCACGACGCAATAACCGAAATACCCATCGCAATAGAGTAGCTAAGAATAAGGACCTTGAAAAAAATAACACATTAAACAATATGTCTTCTCAGATCTCAGAAGAGGGTGAAAAAATGAATCCTCCACAAAATGACATTAATCAAGACGATGCATTAGAAGAATCGGCATTAGTATCACAAAACAGTAATGCCGAAGTAACAGATAATCCCAATGAGACAGAAAATCCTATAAAAAAAATCTTAGCTTAAGCTTTACCACAAAAGTTCAATCTTGTCCCCCACCATAATCTGACCGCCCTCTAGAACTTTAGCATAGACACCTAAATCAGTATGTCCGTAATTATTTTTTAGATATCTGGGTATATTGATATCTCGAATAGCAGTTGATGGATTTACAGATGTAGCTGCGCATCTTCGGGTTTTTTTTATTACTTCTAATACAACCTTATCTATCTTCAATTTTTTATTTAAACATTCAAATTCCCACCAGGGTATATTACTTGAAAAATTTATGTTTGCTCTAAATCTAAGTGGATCAATCTTTAATCCAATCTTTTCGCTAAACGATTTTACAGTTGATAAGTTTATAAACGATATAACTTTATCTGGTAAGTCAGAAAAACTATGTTGATTTGTTCCCTCAGTCGCACGGATGATATCTAATTTATGAGCACGTTTAATATCGAGTTTTGTATATAAAAATTCAACTAGGTCCAATCTTTCAAAGTTATTAGATAAGTTTACTTTAATTAATTCTTTTCCTTTTCTTAAAACTGATAGCATTCTAGTAGCTTGATCATATTTTATTTGATAATTTGCAAGTTTAGCTGTATTGACGAGCGCTAAAAAATTATTTTTCTGAAAGTATTTTGGTAGATCTGGATCGAAATCAATGTCGGCCCGAGAAATGGCATATTCACGATCCCCCAAAATAGCTTGGGATTCTTTTAGGTACGTTTTATTAATCGACTCACCAGAGAAGCCTTTTAATGGATAACGATATATACTTTCGATATAAATAATTCAAACGCCCGGTAACTCTATAGTTGAAAAACTGTATCAAATAAAAATACTTGCGGCCAGTTTAAGATAGAACCATATATTGAGTGTGAGTAAGATAGTTTGTTTTGTAAAGAAACCTTTTATAGACCTAGACTAATAATTAAAAGCTATTGTTGAAAGTTAATAATGGATTTAGAAAGATTTACAGATCGTTGCAAGGGGTTTATGGAAAATGCAAGAATTATAGCTAAACGCTTAAATCATCAACAATTGTTAAATGAACATTTGCTGCAAGTGCTAATTGAGGATCAGGAGGGTATTGCTAGTAATTTATTGGAGAGTTCGGGTGGAAATGTAAAATTGATCTATAATGACTTGTTATCCGTGCTTAAGGGTATACCGCAAGTGCAAGGTGCAGGAGCCGGACAATTATATATCTCAAATGAACTAAGCTCTGTCCTTGAAGAAGCCACGTCAATAGCGGAAGACAAAGCTGATGAATTTACAACTATAGATAGTGTTTTGCTAGCCATGGTTAATGTTCCAAAAACTGCAATTAACAAACTACTATCCAAGCATAAAATAACATCACAAAGGCTTTTGATTGTTATTGATAAATTAAGAATGGGGCACCGAGCTGATAGCTCTGGTGCAGAGAGTAAATATAACGCCTTAACTAAATACGCCGAGAATTTAACGAAAAAAGCGAAAGACCTTAAAATAGATCCTGTGATCGGGCGGGATGAAGAAATTCGGAGAGCAATACAGGTCCTATCAAGACGTACTAAAAATAATCCAGTCCTAATAGGAGAGCCTGGTGTTGGGAAAACCGCAATAGTTGAGGGGTTAGCTCAGCGTATTGTAAATGGTGACGTTCCAGAGTCTTTAAAAGGTAAACAACTAATGGTCCTTGATCTAGGAGCATTACTGGCTGGAGCAAAGTTTAGAGGCGAATTTGAGGAACGCCTGAGAGCGGTTCTTGATGAAGTTTTAAATGCTGACGGTCAAATCATTTTATTCGTTGATGAGATGCATACCCTTGTTGGAGCGGGAGCTGCTGAAGGAGCAATGGATGCGTCCAATCTTTTAAAGCCAGCTCTAGCCCGTGGAGAACTGCATTGTGTAGGTGCTACAACACTTACTGAATATAGAAGAAATGTCGAAAAAGATGCAGCTTTAGCAAGACGCTTCCAACCTATTTACGTGAAGGAACCTACAGTTGAGGATACCATTTCTATATTGCGGGGAATCAAAGAGAAATATGATCTTCACCATGGAGTTCGCATCACAGACGCAGCTTTAGTATCAGCAGCGACTTTAGCAGATAGGTATATTGTAGATCGTTTTTTACCGGATAAGGCGATCGATTTGATTGATGAAAGTGCAAGCCGCTTAAAAATGGAAGTAGACTCAAAGCCGGAGTTTATTGATGAATTAGATAGAAAGGTTATTCAACTAAAGATTGAGAGAGAGAGCCTCAAAAATGAAACTGATGCCAGCTCACATGAGAGACTGGCACTTTTAGAGCGGCAACTTTCAGAAATCGAGGATGAACAACAACATGTTACGGCTTCTTGGCAAAGTGAAAAAGACCAAATAAACGAGAATCAAAAGGTTACAGAAGAGTTAGTTACTGCAAGGTCTTCGTTGGAAAAAGTTTTTAGAGAAGGTGATCTTGAGACAGCTGGTAAGCTTCAATATGATGTTATACCGAGGCTTGAGCAGCAGTTACAGGAAATGGAGACACTAAAAGGCAATCGATTTATCAAGGAGAAAGTTACAGATGAAATGGTGGCCAGCGTTGTTTCACGATGGACAGGAATACCTTTAGAGAAGATCATGGTGGGTGAATTGGAAAAATTGTTAAATATGGAGGAGGAACTCAAAACTAAAGTTATTGGTCAAGAGGAAGCGATAAAGGTTATTTCGAATTCAATTCGAAGGTCCAGAGCCGGTTTAAGTGATGCGCTGCGTCCAATCGGCTCATTTTTGTTTTTGGGTCCAACCGGTGTTGGTAAAACGGAGTTAACAAAAGTGTTAAGTGGATTTTTGTTTAATGATGAAAAGGCAGTCTTAAGGATTGATATGACAGAATTTATGGAAAAACACTCTGTTTCCCGACTTATTGGTGCACCACCCGGATATGTTGGATATGAAGAGGGAGGTTCACTTACCGAACCAGTAAGGCGCAGACCTTATCAAATTATTCTATTTGATGAAATTGAAAAGGCTCATCCTGAAGTTTTTAATGTTCTGCTTCAATTGCTTGACGATGGGCGATTAACTGATGGTCAGGGAAGAACAGTTAATTTTAATAATACCCTTATTATACTTACCTCCAATCTCGGTTCTGAGACGCTTGCGGCTAATACCGGAATTGAAGATGATGTTAATATGCATGAGAACGTATTAGGAGCAGTTCAAAGTTTCTTTAAACCAGAATTTCTAAATAGATTAGATGATTTGGTTATATTTAATCGGTTAAATATATCAGATATAAGAGCCATTGTTGGTATTCAAATTCAAAAGCTATACTCACGGTTACTAGATAATAATATTAACCTAGAACTTAGTGAAACCGCATATGAATACTTAGCATCGATAGGTTATGAACCAGCGTATGGTGCGAGGCCACTAAAAAGAGTAATTCAACGAGAGCTCGAAAATAAGATTGCCCAATTAATATTAGAAAATGATAATTTAGAATCGGTAATTGTTGATGTTGTTGATGGTCAGTTAGTTATTCACTGAGTAAAGGTAGTATATTTTCTAATAGGATATTTTTTTTGAATTTGATCCTTACTAGCTTTTTTTTCTAATATAGTGTGTATATTTTGTTTATGAGCTAAGAATTTTTTAAGAATTGATCCTTTTAGTCTTAATCCAGATGGCATTTTTATTTTTAGCGGATTAGTCTTTCGGCCACTCTTGATAATTTCATAGTGAAGATGTGGGCCTGTAGAACGGCCAGTTGTTCCTACATAGCCAATAACTTGTCCCTGTTTGACGCGTGCACCCGATTTAGTAATTCTATGAAATTTACTGAGATGGGCATAGACTGTTATGTAGGTTGAATTATGTCGGATCTTAAGATAGTTGCCATAGGTTTTATGCCAACCTTTATATGCAATTTTTCCATTACCGGCCGCGAAAATAGGGGTGCCAATCGGAGCAGCGAAGTCTAAACCTCGATGCATTTTACTGTAGCCTAATATAGGATGTTTACGGCGGCCGTAACCCGATGATAATCGGGCGCCATTTATGGGCGTTCGCATTAATGCCTTACGAGCACTTCTCCCATTTGGGTCGTAATAGTCGGCCTTTGTGTTGGCTTGATCAAATCGATAGAGGGGATTTTTTTTCTCACGCAATATAAGATTCGAGTATAAGATATTTCCATATCGAGAAAAATGGCCATTCTCAAGAGTATATTTTTCATAAAGAACGCGAAAGCTATCTCCCCTCTGAAAGTCTCTTTGAAAATCAACGTCCCAAGAATAAATTCTAATCAATTCCATTATTATCTGAGGGGGTATATTTGATTTTAAGGCTGACTTATAAAGACTTGATTTAATTACTCCAGTTGATAAATGAGTTGTTCGTTTGTCTATTTTTCGTAATTTTTTGGTAAGATATTTGTTATTTAGGGTCTTTGATACTATGTAAGTATCGTGCAAACTAGGTATGATCGAGACTGAATATAAATCTCGTAAATTTTCATTCTTAGTTTTTGAGTTTGATGTATTATCCGCTTTAAATATAATTTTTACATGATCACCTGGTTTTAGCCTTTTTGGGTCAAATTTTTGCGCTAATGATTTAATCAAAAGGGTTGCTTCTCTAATTGTTATATGAGATCGAGTTAGCACTTCAATTAACGTATCACCCTTATTAATCTTAATTTTGGTCTCTATGAATCTTTGTGTTTTTGCAATTGGCAACTTGGCACTAGATGTTGGAATAATTTTTTTTTTGGCGTTTAGCGATATCGGCTTTTTATTGTCAAGCAATTTGTATTTTAAGATTAAAGGACTCAAGTTTGTTAACCAGATTGGAAATACAGCAAAGGCTACAATTATAACCAAGGTTAATTTTGGTGATTTGATAATATGACTTTTAAAAGAACTAAATCGCGACACTTTTATGATTCTATAAAATATTTATCAAACATGGGTACACATTTAAACTGAGAATGGATTTTTTTTACTTTCATAAAATAACAAAACTTTTAATAATATTGAAGAAAATAATTTAAAATATAATTTATTTTTTAATGTTTATCGAAGTTTTTAATTATATTAAAAATGGTTAATAAATTAAAAATTTTATATTTTTTTTATTATTTTAATTATTAACTAAATACTGTATAATATAATTTAACTTACTGTTTTTATTAATATTTTTATTTTATAACTAAAATTTTAATAATAAAATCAATTTTTTCTTGTCTTAAAACTCATAATAGATTAATTGCTGGTCATAATTAGGATGATAATTTACAATAAAAAGAATAATTAGAGTTTTAAACATTTTGAGCTAACTGCTAATTTTTACCCAGGATCTGGACTAAAATATAATGATTAATTCTTCAAAAAGACCGCCTCTTGAAGTTCCTCAAGGAGAAAATCAGGTATTATTACACTCGTGTTGTGCGCCCTGTTCCGGGGATGTGATGGCAGAGTTAAAGAGATCAAAGATCCAATATACCATTCTTTTCTATAATCCTAATATACACCCTACCAAAGAATATGAGCTTCGTAAAACTGAAAATAAAAGGTTTGCAAGCAAGCTTAAAGTGCCATTTGTCGATCTGGATTACGATAAAGATAATTGGTTTTCAAAGGTTAAAGGATACGAATTAGAACCGGAACGGGGGTATCGATGTACGCTTTGTTTTGATATGCGCTTTGAACGCTCGGCTTTATACGCGTCAGAGAACGGTTTTAAGGTCTTTTCAAGTACCCTGGGAACATCGCGATGGAAAAATATCCATCAGATTAATGGTTGTGGTACTCGAGCAGCAAACAGGTATCAAAATTTAATTTATTGGACCTTTAATTGGCGAAAAGGTGGCGGCTCAAATAGGATGATTGAGATTTCTAAAAATGAAAAATTCTATCAGCAGGAATATTGTGGGTGTGTGTTTAGTCTAAGAGATACAAATAAAAGTAGGCTAGACCGAGGTATTAATCCTATTAGAATTGGTGAAAAGTTTTATGGAAGCTAGGTTTTTTAATAGTATTTAATCAAAAAAATGGTGGTCACGGGCAGATTCGAACTGCCGACTTCCAGATTAGGAATGGGAAATAGATGGATTAATCCACCACCAAGACCAAAAGTCGAAGGGGAGTTTAACTTCGATACTTCTAATACTATTGACTATTCACCATCAGATGTTTGGAACACGATTTCGAGACAAGTTGGAAAGAAGAAGTTGAAGAAAAGGAAGGAGTTGAAACAAACCCATAAATGACTGGCTATTTGTGATGACGACATAGGGTGTTTTGTTATGAAAGGAAACCCAGTTGATTAATCAAAATCAACTGGGTTTCTTAGTTTGTGTCTGAAGAGAGAATCTTACATCTACTCTTATTTAGGTGTTTAGGTGTTCCAAAAGTAGTTGGTTTAGAACATCAGAATCCCGAAAATCAGAATGGGGGTTTTCTGGTGTTTTCTGAAGCCTATTTCATTAGGACTTTCGGAACACCCTGAAACAAAATCTAATCTATATAATGTAGAACTTCCCTAGTTAAAATATATCAAACACCCATTAATTGGCTTCAATTATTCCCCACTTTGTGTAATCATCACGGAATGAAACGTCTTCTAGTTATGTGTGACTTTCAGATTTTTAAAAAAACCTTCAGTACCATTGTCAATGTAAAGACCAACCCCACCTTTCATCTCTGCACCGTGTTTGAGATCGTTAACGATAATAGTAGGATGCTCATTATCATGAACAAAAAGTTTGGCTTGATCTCCTATGACTTCAATTCGCATTTTTGTCCAAGCGCCGGTGACTAGATCAACATAGGCCTCATAATGTCCAGGCACTTCGGTGCGAAGACGATCAAATTTCCAATCTGGATAAGAAAAATATTGTGTAGCACGATTTCGCCGTAATTGCTGCTCGGCACGCCCGTTGGTTGGACGTAAATACATGCACTCAAATGCTGAAAGGTCATCGGCAATTCGGAATGCTATCCCAATGAAGCCTCTCGCTTCAGGTATCGCATCAGGAAGCGGTCGACCTGCTACCTCAATTTCTATCGTACCATCATGAAATTCTATATCCTTAATACGTGCGAAGGTAGGATTGTCTGGGGTCTCCGCATCAGGAGTTAAAACCAAACGAACGGCGTCATGCCCTTCATGAGAGGCTATCATAGGCTCAACGTCATTAGGCATCAGCTTTGCTAAGTTTAGTTCAATCTCATCCATCGGGCACTCCTCATTTGGTTATTTGAACAGTGCAGTTGAATTAATGCCCAGCCTTCTGTGGGTTTTTCACTCATTTGTTTTGCTCCTAATTCATGGTCTGATCGTAAACCAACTAAATAAGTTTTTCAATTAGACGATCAACATAGAATTGAGCTTTCTTAGCATCGGTAAGAGTGTCGCCCTTATCACGACACTGATATTTGCATAAATGATCACCCCTAGAAACAAGGAAAACTATTTATCAGAACACAGAAGCTACCCCCCTTAGTTTATCCTCCCATAGTAATACCTTCCATCTTCGTCATATAGACTAACATTACCTCCATTTACCGTCCCATGGTAATACCCTCCATCTGGGTCATAGAGGTTTATGTTCGCCGCAAAACCTACCGACACAGAACCAATAGTAATCGCCACAAAGATACAAACCGCTATCATCATTTTTCTCATAGTTTCTCTCCTTGTCATCTCACAGACTTTTGTTTCAGTTAAGGTTCCATTTTCAATGACAATCTATAAATGCAATAAGGTGTCTAAGAGAAATACTACAGGGAGAAAAGGGGCATACCCCCCATACCCCATTTCTTTTTGGGACTTAACTGGGTTTTAAAAATATCCTCCAGAAAAAATTCACCCAAAAGGTTTTTTAACTCTCATGAGAGTTTATGAGGTGGTGACCCCGAAGGGATTCGAACCCATGACCTATTGATTAGGAATCAATCGCTCTATCCAACTGAGCTACGGGGCCACTTTTCACCTCACTTTTGATATATCACCTAGACCCAAAATAACAAGAAATACACCTTAACCACCACTAGGGTATATCCTATTCACGAATCATTCACATAAGGTTTTAGGTGATATAAAGGGAGAAGGGGTTTCTAACTCTCATGAGAGTCTAAGAATCGTTAAATGACCTATGTGAATGTCTAATAAGGACAAGAAATGGGTTATATACTATTCACAAATCATTCACATAAGGATTCATGGGATTTTATGGCAGTATAACCTATTGATATTATTATATTATTCAGGTTGATTAGATAGAATGATATATTAGGAATCTGGCACTCTATCCAACTGAGTTACGCAACCACACGGTTTCATTATCCCTTTTAACCGTATTATTCAAGTTATACTAACAACTATATTTGTATAGAATACTCAAATAGCCTTAAATAAAATTAGTAGTCTTTACCTTCTTATTATGGAATTTAAAATAGAAATTTCTGTAATGAAGGTTTAGACTGAAACCCCTAAACTAAAAACTATCGAGAGATAAGTTTTGAACTTAATAGTTTAATTTTTTCAAAAAAACTACGTAGATTAAAATTTAAAATATTCTATTAAATCGTATTTTTGAAATAAGTCGAAATATTATTTTATTGGAATTGAAAAATAAAATGTAGCTGTTTCCGTGCCTGGATTTGCATCCCCTAAGCTTGCATTTGAATAATGTGAAAGAGCCAATCCAATTCTTGATCGATTATCCAAACGATAAGCTATTTCTAATTGAGAACGAAATTCTAATTCATGCCCAAGATCCAACTTTTTATTACCACCCCAATAATAATTAGGAGCAAAAGATGGCGTAGCTACCAATCTACGGCCAAAATGCAAGTCAACTAAAATACCCGCGCCTATAAATCCTTGCGATGTATTAGTCAAAGCCACTGACGTAAAAGGCTTAAAGCCAAAGAATTTTCTTCCTGATCTATACTCTAATCTTACTTCAGCGCCTTTCTCTTTTTTACGATTAAAATCATAACTCCCCACACCTATGGAAACAAAAGAAGGGTCATCCTCTCTCAATTCAGCGGCTTCTAAGTATCCTAGTTGAGCGGCGAGAAGAGCTGTTATTATAACGAACATTATTGATATATAAGGAACAGAAACTTTTAAAGACAACTGTATTTTATCTCCGTCTAACCAAAATCTTTTTATTAATCATCAATATTTCCTCGCAAAAAATTTAAACAGGATAAATAAAAACTCTTCTAAATAGAGTTTTATATGAATTATATTAGCATAAGACGAATTATATTACCTTGTAATCTTCTGTTGCTTCAACTAGTGCCGAAAGAACTAGCGGTTCCATTGCAGAATGTCCAGCATCATGAATAATTTTATAATGCGCCCCATTCCAAGAGTTATTAAGTTTATCGGCGGTAACCATAGGACAAACCATATCATATCTTCCCTGAACAATAGTACATTTATGATTAAATACTTTGCTTAAATTCATATAAATATAGTTTTCAGGTAGAAAAAATCTATTTATAAAATAATGAGCTTCAATGCGCGCCAAAGCGAGCATTCTTTGTGCAGATTTATCATAAACCAAATGCCGGTTGCTAGGTAACAATGTTGAACACGAGCCTTCAAAATTCGCCCAAGCTATTGTCGCTGGCCCGTTGATTTCAGGATCATTGCTAACCAAACGGTTATAATAAGCATTAAGTATTTGATTACGTTCGCTTGGCGGAAGAAAATTCCTAAATTTGCTCCAATGGTCGGGAAAGACTGTCTTTATACCTTCAAGAAACCAGTCAAGTTCGGATTGACTGCATAAAAAGACCCCTCTAAGAATAAAACCGGCTACCCTTTGAGGAAAATTAATTCCATAAATTAGCGCTAAAGATGAACCCCATGAGCCTCCAAACAATAGCCATTTTTTTATATTTAAATATTGTCGCAATAATTCCATATCACTTAATAAATCTTGCGTAGTATTATGCTGAATTTCTGCAAACGGCTTTGACCGCCCACTTCCTCTTTGGTCAAAAATTATAATTTTATAGTACTCAGGATCAAAAAATTCTCTGTGCGAAGCAGAGGCTCCCGCACCAGGCCCACCATGTAATACTAACGCAGGAAAACCGTTAGGGTTTCCTGATAACTCCCAATACATTTCATGGCCATTATCTAATTTTAATAGTCCTGTTTTATATGGCTCAATATGAGGGTACAATGTTGTTTTAGACAATTACACATTCACCTGGGAGAAATAAAGTTTCTGATTCTTAAATAATAAAATAGAGTTTATAACTGTTCTTTCAATCTTTAACTTGAGAATAATATCTTAAATATAATTTNGTTTAAGGCTAGAACAACTNAAATATAAANATTATNATANTGGCNNATAATNNTCATTTAGAANAAATTTGAGTTAAACGATGCCAAATTATATTAAAAGNNTTCTTTTTTGTTNTCTATTTGGCCTANTGGGTTGTTCCGTAAATCCTGCCACTGGTGATAGAAGTTTCACAGGCTTTATGTCATTAAAGGATGAAGCAAACATAGGTCGTCGTGAACACCCAAAAATTATCAGAGCNTACGGTGGTGTCTATAAGGAACCGCGCCTCAACCAGTATATAAGTAAAATAGGCAATGCCCTCGCGAAGACTTCTGAACTTCCAAATATAAAATGGACCTTTACAATTTTAGACTCACCTCAAATTAATGCTTTTGCGGTTCCAGGTGGGTATATATATGTTACTCGTGGCCTTATTTCGCTCGCTTCCAGCGAAGCGGAACTTTCTGGCGTTATAGCACATGAAATAGGCCATATTACGGCTAGACACACGGCACAACGTTATAGTAGCTCTATGGTAACCAGCGGATTAACTATGGCNGCCAGCATATTTTTAGGNTCAATNGCNGGAGATGCGGCTGATTTAGCTAGCAACATAGCNGTAAAATCGTATTCACGAAGCCAGGAATTTGAAGCTGACACGTTGGGAGTTCGTTATCTCTCTAGAAACGGCTATGATTTAACAGCTGTCCCCAAATTTTTATCCAAGCTAAGGGCGAACAGCAAACTCGAAGCTAAACGCCGAAAATCAGACCCTTTAAANATAGATAGTTTTGATATTTTCGCGACTCATCCCAGAACATTAGATAGAGTAAAGCGCGCCATTAAAAATAAAGAATCATTCCAACAAGGTAAACGAACTGGAAACATTGAATACCTTAAATTAATACATAACATGCCTTATGGGCATAATCCGGAAAAAGGCATCGTAAAGGGCCAACTATTTATTCACTCTAAACTACGTTTCAGCTTTGAGGTTCCGACTAACTATGTAATCTTAAATTACCCTAATCGCGTAATTTCCCGACATTCAAACGGCAATATAATTCAATTTGATATAGCCAAAAAATATTTTGACGGCCCGTTAAAAAAATATATTTCTCGCCACTGGTTACCTCGCAAAAACATCATAGAAAATGACAACATTATCGTAAATGGTATGGAAGGAGCGACAGCTAAGCTGCAAGACAGAAATAAAAAAGGTAACTNCGAAGTTAGGGTTGTAGCCATCAGGAATAATAAAAATAACAGAATATATAGATTTATTTTTAGATGTCCTGAATTAATAACCGCAGAATCATCATTAAACTTCCGAAAAACTACTTATAGCCTCAGAAACTTATCAGAAACAGACGCTAAGAAAATTACATCAAATCGTATTCAGGTGATACCAGTAAGGAATGGGGACACTGTAAAAAAACTATCAAATATGATGAATGTTAACAGATTTAAAGAAGAAACATTTAGAGTATTAAATGGTCTAACCCCTTTCGAAAAGCTTCGCTATGGGCGTCTTGTGAAAATTATTGTAAGTTGAAAATAATTACTATTGTTTTAAACACAACCAACCTATCAAAAAAAATTTGTTGTTAACTTCATTTATTTCACTACGCTGCCTGCAAAACTGCCTCTAATTTCTCAGTTGCCTGTTCTTTGTTTATACTTTCAACAGCAGCAAACTCGCCTGCCAGCCGCTCAAGAGCAGACTCATATATTTGACGCTCGCTAAACGATTGATCAGGTTGCCCAACATTACGATGTAAATCCCTCACAACTTCTGCTATTAGGACAGGATCACCAGAATTTATTTTAGCCTCGTATTCCTGAGCTCGCCTACTCCACATTGTACGTTTGATACGCGCGCGACCCTTTAAGGTAGAAACAGCAACGTCCATTATTTTTCGGGAACTAACCCTACGTAATCCTGAAGTTTCCATCTTATTTGTTGGAACTCTTAGTGTCATTCTATCATTCTCAAAGGTAACAACAACCAACTTCAGGTTTTGTCCAGAAATGATCTCTTTTTCTATTCCCCTTACTTGGCCAACACCATGGGTAGGATAAACGACAAAATCACCCTCTTTAAAGTCTATTATTCCCTTTTTTTCAGCTACCATTACTATTTACTCCAATAAGTTGTATGAAGTTAGAGAATAAAAATTCTAACTCCAATCTTATAATTTAAATATTTAGGAATAACCCTACTAAGTCCATACAAACAAACTCAATCCAGCTTAAAATCAATATCTCCAAATTTTCTGGATAAAAATGGTTAAAAAAATTTCCATAGAGATACCAATTATATTAATAATTAATATCTTAGTCTATTTACAAAAATATTTTATTTTCTAACTGCCAATACCAGGATTTTCGCTCAATTCGGACAATTTTCCTTCTTTACCTTTCCACTCTTCTGCGTCCGCCGGTGTATCCCCCTGAGAAGTTATATTTGGCCACATAGCTGAAAACTTTGTGTTTAAGTCCAACCATTTTTCCAAACCTTCTTCTGTGTCTGGCAAAATTGCCTCGGCTGGGCATTCTGGCTCGCATACGCCACAGTCAATACATTCATCAGGGTTAATAACTAAAAAATTTTCTCCTTCATAAAAACAGTCTACAGGACATACTTCGACACAATCCATAAACTTACATTTAATACAATTTTCTGTCACGATATAAGTCATAGTTTATCTCCAATAAATTATTTATTTGTATTTGTTATAATAATTGATTTCTACACTTTAGCCTAAGCAAAGCCAAGCCTCGCCTTAACTCTTTTTTTTGCTTCACCTCTATCAATATCATTAACATAAATTAACCCAGCAATTCTGCTAATTAAATTAGACTCATAATAATCAACATTACCATCGGCAAAAGCGACCTCCCATAACATTTCAATCATTTGAACCCGCTCCTGCTGATCGAACCTATCTTTAATCACTCGGGTAAAAGAATATAGATCACCGGTTTGCTCCAGAACAGATTGCGCTTCAATTACCAAAGTTTCACTTTCTTCATTGTTGAGACCAAAATTAGCCTGCATTAGACTTATAATTTTTTTACGCTCTTTTTCATCAAAATGACCATCCATACAAGCGGCCTCGACGAGTAATGCAGCAGAAGCAGCCTCTAACTGGCCTATTTCAGCACCCTCAAATTCTTGAACATTATTTGAAAATAATAGTTTAATTCTATTAATCATGGCATTCCTATGAGCTAAATAAATAATTTTTTAACTTAGGTTTTTTTTGATTTTAATCAAGGTTATTATTCTTCAATAAAAAGCGATCAATTGCTCGCCTTTCGAATTTAGTGGGACGCCCTGCTCCAGGCTGTCTTTGAGCAACTTTATTATTTGATAATTTATTTTTTCTTTTTTGTATATGTGGCTCTGGGGTTAGATCTAAATACAGCTCTCTCGCCTCAATTGCTGGCCCTCGCCGTAATCCAATCTGTTCAACTTGAACCACTCTGATTATGTTAGCAGCCATAAACGTCAAGGTATCGCCTAATATAATGGCAAAGTGAGGTTTAAAAATTATCTTACCATTAACTCTAACTTTACCTGCTTTGCAGAATTTTGAAGATAATGATCGACTTTTAAAGAAACGAGCATACCAGAGCCATTTATCTAAGCGTATCTTTTTTTTTGTTAAATTTTCAACCATTAGGAATATTTTTAAACTCCAAATCTCTTAGCTTTGAAAAAGGTGTTTCAGTCTTTGAGATAAAATTATTTTCCTTCCTCTTTTTGGAACTCTCTGTATGAAAATTTTTTTTACTTTTCCTTTTTTTCTCTTTAATAAATAAATAAATTTTCTTGTTTTCTAATGTTGTACCTTTATCAAATCTTTTGTACCCAAGATTTTTTATCATCTCACCAAAATCCTTATAAGAACAGCCAAGTAAATTTAAAACTTCTGGAGTGACGATAAATTCTCCATTGTTGGTCTCTTTACTGAGGATTCCTAACAATTTATCTAAAATATCAATTCGGATAAATAAATTACCCACAAGCGTATATCCAGCAACAAGCATAAATTGTTTAGAAACACTACTTTGATATGGCACTGATACCCTACCTGGACTAGGCAACTGTGGTATGCAATGCAATTGATTTTTTAAAGCCCACAATAGTGAGGTCAACCAGCTATATTTTGGTGATAATAGCGTTGGAAAATATACATGACTCCTGTCAATCTTTATACCAAGGTTTTTTAAAATCCCGTAATCATAACTTTTTAATTTTCTAATTTGGTCAATTGACGATGCTTTAGTAATTATTCCTCCAGAGTCTATCAATTGAAATAACAGTCCTCGCAAGGATCCGGTAGAATTAGAATTCTCCGCCAAAAATAAAGGTTTTAATAATTCATTATTGTGTTTTGTAACCCAGGATTGAACATATGTCGTGACCTTGCCTTTTAAAACTTTGTTTAATACATCGCTAGAGATAAGTTTCACCATCGGACTTAGCAACTTATGGCTCGAACACAAAACAGCGATTGGCTGTTTATTGTTGCCATCAAACCAAAAAATTTGGCCTTTTGGGTTGAGGCTCATATTTTTACCATCTTCGTATATTATTTTTTTTATTCTTGTCTCAATCTCACTTATCAGCACCCGATTTGCGGCGCGAGCGATAGCACGTCCCGCCATTGCACCATCAACATTGGTTGGAATAAACTTTATACCTTTAATATGGCCAATAAATTGACCCTCAACTAAAATTGCGTTATCACTATTTACTCTAACATCAAGAATTGACCTATCTTTCAGCTTCTTCATCAAGATCGAAGTCCTTTGATCTATAAAACGTTGGGTAAGACGCTGATGTAATGCATCAGATAGCCTATCTTCGATTTGTCTGGTGCGAATTTGCCATTTTTCAGGATCACTCAACCATTTAGACCTATTAGAAATATATGTCCAAATTCTGATGCTTGAAATTCTGTCAACTAACGCGTCAATACCTCCTTGGGTTTTATCGATTCCCCGAACCTCTTGAGCTATCCAATCTGATTTTAATTCGCCAAATTTCGATAAATGGGCGAATATCTGAGCCAAAAGATTTGCGTGCTGTCCCATTATTTGTTTCTTAAAATCTGGAATTTGGCAAACATCCCACAATAGCTTAACCGAACTAGAATTTGTCAACTGACTACTAATATTATTTTTTTTAATAATTTCTAATAAAAGCTTTTCATCATTTGACTTAGGCGTTTTGACCAAACCCATTTTTTCTGGAACTTTGTTAAGGCTAATTATTAAATTTTCTAGAGTGCTGAAATCTAAATTAATACTGCGCCACTGCGCGTTTTGTATTGAATCAAATTTATGTTCCTCAATCTGTTCAATTATATTAGGGTTAATTCTAATAGCACTGCCGGTTTCACCAAAAGTACCATCATTCATATATCGCCCCGCTCTACCTGCAATTTGCGCCAACTCATCGGGCCTCAAATCTCTCATTATTTTACCATCAAACTTATTTAAAGCTGCAAATGCGATATGATTAATTTCCATATTTAATCCCATTCCAATCGCATCTGTAGCTACTAGGTAATCAACATCGCCATTTTGAAACAATTCAACTTGGGCGTTTCGAGTACGCGGACTTAGACCACCCATAACGATTGCTGCTCCCCCTCTTTGCCGACGAACTAGTTCGGCAATCGCATAAACATCGGACGCTGAAAATCCAACAATTGCGGTTCTCCGTGGTAGTCGAGCAATTTTAATTTTTTCTTTGTATAGTAATCTAGAAAACCTAGGACGCATTATGATTTTAATATTTGGAATTAATTTAACCAAAAGATTTTTTACAGATTCTGAACCCATAAACATGGTTTCACTCCGCCCACGGGCACGTAACAATCGATCGGTAAAAATATGTCCACGATCAATATTAGTGCATAATTGCACCTCATCAATTGCTATAAAATCAACTGAGTTAGTCAAGGGCATAGATTCAACAGTGCAAAAAAAATATTTTGCATGACGCGGAATAATTTTTTCCTCGCCCGTTACAAGAGCTACCTGTTGGGGCCCCTTTAAAGAAACCGCACGGTCATAATTTTCTCTAGCCAACAACCTTAGCGGAAAACCAATCATTCCACTTCCATGTCCAAGCAATCTTTCCATTGCAAAATAGGTTTTACCCGTGTTTGTTGGACCCAAGACCGCTATAATATTTGATTCTTTAGTATTTATTTGCATTTTAGCGTTCAATTTTGGTACGTTAGTAAAATTCAAATAATTTTAAATTAACTCTAAAAAAGCAAACTTAAAAAGAAAAAAAGAAAAAATATTATAATTTTAGGGCTTGCATAAAAGATTAGCCAGATACATATGACTTTCTGCAGATATGATACCTTATTTAAATCGCTAATGGTGAAAATATTATGACAGCAAAAGAATCAGATAATAAAATAGAATTTAAAGCTGAGGTCTCCAAGGTTTTGGATTTAGTGATAAACTCATTATACAGCAATAAAGAGATTTTTCTCAGGGAACTAATTTCTAATGCTTCGGACGCATGTGACAAACTTCGATACCTCTCTCTAACTCACGATAAACTTATAGACAAAGGTACAGAATTCTCCATATCCATCACTACTGATAAAAAATCCAAAAGCATATCGATTAGAGATAATGGAATTGGAATGAACCATGATGAACTGATCGAGAACCTGGGAACGATAGCAAAGTCTGGTACAACAGCTTTCCTTGAAAGTCTATCAGGTGATGAGAAGAAAGACGCAGAACTCATTGGCCAATTTGGCGTGGGTTTTTATGCATGCTTCAGTGTAGCAGAAAAGGTCGAAGTTTTAACCAAACGTGCGGGCGAATCTCAGGGATGGCTATGGACATCTGAGGGTGCCGGATCATATAGCATATCGAAAGCGGATCGTGACAGTCAAGGCTCTACGGTGACGGTATTTTTAAAGAAAGAGAGCAAAGAGTACCTTGAAGAATCAAGAATTCGAAATATAATTAAGACTTATTCAGACCATGTGTCGCTGCCAATCAATTTTGAAAAAGTAGAAAAGAATAAAACCGATATAGAGCAACTCAATAGTGGTTCAGCCATTTGGACACGAAATAAATCCGATATTACAGACGAACAATATAAAGAATTTTATCACAGCGTTGGCCATGTATTTGACGATCCTTGGTTAACCCTTCATAACAGGGTGGAAGGTAAAATTGAATATACAAATTTACTCTTTATCCCCTCATCAAAACCATTTGACTTAATGAATCCGGATCGTAAGCATAAGGTAAAACTTTACGTTAAAAAGGTCTTCATCACTGACGATTGCGAAGACCTCATGCCAAGTTACCTGAGATTTGTTAGGGGCGTTGTTGACTCTGAGGATTTACCGCTAAATGTTAGTCGCGAGATGTTGCAGCATAATTTGCTAGTAACTCATATCAAAAAAGCTCTCGTTAAAAAAGTTTTTTCGGAATTAAAAAAGAAAGCCTCAAAAAAAACAGAAGAGTATGAATTATTTTGGACTAATTTTGGAGCAGTTTTAAAGGAAGGGTTATATGAGGACCATGAAAATAAAAATACCCTTTTAGAGCTCTCTCGTTTTAAATCAACTCGCAGTAACAACCTTGTGAGCATAGAAAATTACATGGAGGGTATGAATGACGGACAAAAGGATATTTTTTATATAACAGGAGACAATAACGATATAATCGAAAACTCGCCTCAATTAGAGGGATTTAAGGCTCGTGGGATTGATGTTCTCTTGCTTACTGATCCAGTGGATGAATTTTGGGTGCCGATGGTAGGAGAATATAAAGAAAAAAAATTCAAATCAGTGACTGCAGGCGATGTAAATTTAAGCGAAATAAAAAATTCAGGCGACAAAAAGCCAAAAAATGAGAAGGATGAAACTGTTAAAGAGTCAGACCTTGCCAAATTAATCATAGCAATGAAAGAAATACTTGGTGAGGCTGTAAAGGATGTTAAAACTTCTGATAGACTAACCGATAGTGCGGTATGTTTAGTTGCAGCTGATGGTGATATGGACCTTCATCTTGCAAGGATGTTAAAACAACAAGGTCACAACGATATGCAAGATAGTAGCAGAATCCTTGAAATAAACTCATCCCATAAATTGATTGTTAAATTATCCGAAATTTCTCAAGATCTATCAAAGAAAAATTTATTGAGCGATGTCGCACATCTTCTTTTAGACCAAGCCAAAATCACTGAGGGCGAGGCTATTAAAGATCCGGCCAACTTTGCTAAACGCCTCAATGAAACTTTGGTGAAAATTTTAAATTAAAACACGATAAATATTTATNTATTACATTNNAAATNATANAAAATGNTNATGTTTATGATGTTAANNGAGCTAAAATCTCTGAAGGAATTNCAGCCGCCTTTATTCCTTTTACCGANTCAGATGCTTTAACAGCCCAAACGCGCTTTTCTGTTCCCTCAACATGAATTTCTCTNCCTTTAGATATTTTATGGCGAATGGTCCCAACCTTACCATCCCANTTTTCAACCCAAGTTTCAATTNTTACTTGATCATCCATTCTNAGNGGTGACAAAAATGATGCTTGAGCATCAACCAGAGGTATTCCAGCAATATTATATTGTGGCCACATCTCTCCCCAAAATAATCCAACCTCGTTAAACATATTTTGGGTTGCAATATCAAACCATAGAAAAAAGTTTGGATAAAATACAATTTTAGCACTATCACAGTCACTGAACATAATTGTTCTATCTTGACAAAAAATTTTCATTTTAAATAATATTTCACTCCCGTTCTAGACTTAATTGAGACGTTATATACGGTATAGATTACTGGTAAGCCAATAACATTATTAATTATTATTTTAGACTTGTATAAAATTAAAGTTTATTATTTTAGTATTTAGTCAAAGACTATGGGTTTATAAGGGAGGCGTAATGAACGAAATTCGCGGAGAAGATATAAAGCCAAAGCACTTCAATTGGATAGTTGAAAATCAGATTGGTAAAGTTACACTTAACAGACCAGATCGCAAAAACCCTCTCACATTCGAGAGTTATGCAGAGTTACGGGATCTTTTCCACCAATTACAATGGGTAAAAAATGTAAATGCATTGATTATTACGGGAGAAGGCGGAAACTTTTGCTCAGGCGGGGATGTTCATGATATAATTGGTCCACTAACTAAAATGGATATGGAGGGACTTCTTGATTTTACCCGCATGACTGGGGATTTAGTAAAAGCCATGCGTAAATGTCCCCAACCCATAATAGCAGCTATTGATGGTGTCTGTGCTGGAGCAGGAGCTATTTTAGCAATGGCTGCTGATCTCCGTTACGGTACCCCAAATTCAAAAGTCGGCTTTTTATTCACCCGAGTTGGGTTGGCTGGATGTGATATGGGGGCGTGCGCAATTTTACCAAGAATTATTGGTCAAGGAAGAGCCACTGAACTTTTGCTAACAGGTCGTATGATGACATCAGATGAGGCCCTAGCATGGGGTTTTTATAATGAAATTGCTTCTCATGAACAACTCATCGATATAGTAATGAAACAAGCAAAAATAATATCAGCAGGCCCAAATTTTGCTCATGCGATGACGAAAAAAGCGCTACATCAAGAATGGAACATGGGTATTGATGAAGCAATAGAAGCAGAGGCTCAGTCTCAAGCAATTTGCATGCAGACTAATGATTTTATGAGAGCTTATAAGGCATTTGTGGCAAAAGAAAAACCAGAATTTAAAGGTAATTAGAATGAGGATCTAAAATGCTCAAACTTAAGGACAAAGTAGCAATTATTACGGGTGCAGCGCAAGGTATTGGTGTTACTTACGCTAAATGTCTAGCTTCTGAGGGAGCCAAAGTTGTTATTGCAGACATTGTTGACTGCGGCGCTATTTCAAAAGAACTAATGGATGAAATTCCCAACTCTGATATTTTTGCTATGAAAGTTGATGTAAGCGATGAGACTTCCACCAAAAAAATGGTGCATGAAACGTTCAAACGATATGGACGGATTGATGTTCTGGTAAATAATGCGGCAATTTTCGGCAAATTAGTTCCGGGGCCTTTTGAAGAAATCAAAGTTAGCGAATGGGACAAATTAATGGCCGTAAATGTAAAAGGCCCGTGGCTTTGCAGTAAAGCTGTAAGCCCTATAATGAGAAAACAAAAAAGCGGAAAAATAATTAACATTGCATCTGGAACTTTATTTAAGGGAACTCCTAATTTATTACATTATGTATCTTCAAAAGGCGCGATCGTAACAATGACACGTTGTTTATCAAGAGAGCTCGGTGATGATAAAATTTGTGTCAATACAATAGCGCCAGGTTTAACGATGAGTGAGAATGTATTAAAAAGTGATCGTCATATGGAAATGCGAGACAGCAACATGGCAACAAGGGCTATTAAACGCTATCAAACTCCAGAAGATTTAAATGGCGCTCTATTATTTTTGTCATCAGACGATAGTGATTTTGTTACTGGACAATGTCTAATTGTAGATGGTGGCTCTGCTAATAACTAGGATATTTCATGACAGATAAGATAGAAGATTTAAAAAATAATTTTAATGAAGAACATTGGGCTGGCTTAATCGATGAGTTTGATCAACGTATAGCCGAATTACATAAGAATATTGATTTCTCGAGTTACTCTGATTGGAGCCTTAACGCATTAAAAGCAATCCAAGGGGATCAAAGTGCAAAAATAAATATGGAAAATTTACAAAATAATAACACAAAACTAAAACAAAGTTTAGACGAAATGGCTATTCTCTATCTTATCCAACCAATACTGAGACACTACTGTTATCGCGCAATAAACCATAAAAAAGAGCAAAGTCCACAGTAATAAATTTTACAAAATGGCGCGCCCGGAGAGACTCGAACTCCCAACCTCCTGATTCGTAGTCAGACGATCTATCCAATTGATCTACGGGCGCATATAACGTACCATTTTNAAACAAATTAATATCTCTGTGCTACTCCCATAATTAGCATGTTTCGCACACACATAGACAAATTACAAAGGAATTTTACGATACTGGTTCATATTATAAACTTAGCGGTTTTTCAATCTAAATTAAAAAAAATCCAAACTTAATCTTTTATTGGAATCAACTAAATTTTAAATACCATATTATTTTGGTGACTTATGAATATTTATATGTTTTAACATGGTGTTGGGGCGCTTGACTTGGGCAGAAGGGGTATTACTTTAACTATTACTTAATGCTTTAACATCAGTATGTTTTAAATTAATATGATTTTACATTTTGATGCACTTGGCCTATTTTTTTTAGGGTAANNTTATCCAAGTTTTATTTGCTATATGTTAACTTAAGGTGGGTTTGATCAGGGGTTAATCGTGATAATGACAAAAAATACAATGACCAAATCAATAAATAGATCACAATTAAAAAACTCAATGACTTTTTTAGCACTTTTGAGTATGGGTTCGTTAATGGGCTGTTCTTTTTCATCAGATTATTTTCTNCCATCATTGAATGCTGGAGANCCATCTNGCAGAAATNTAGTTAAACCCAACCAAACCAACACATCTAATCGAGAATCGACAAATAGCAATAGAAGCAATATTTCTGTTCCTGTTCCGCAACAACTGGTTATGGGTTCTTCGGAATTTAAGCCAAACGGCGTTACACCTGGGACAAAGACTGGAACGTTTGTAGGTAAAAAAGCAGTTGAACTAAGGGGGGAATTAAAACGCCTTCAGGAGAGTGTAACAGAGAACAATTCTAAACTACAAAGTATACGTGGAAAAACAGTAAGTGACTCTCAAAGATACCATGGGGCAGTCTCTGCAATTAATGCACGGCTTCAAGTTGGAACTACTCCAGGTAATCCCGTTTTAGTTCAACAATTTAATCAAGCGTTATCTGACTTAAAAAGAATAGGAGATGATATTGCTAATATGAATCTGCTTACTTCAAGCGTAACANATGACTCAACTTTAGCAGCATTTTTAGCAGAAAACACTAGGGCNGCTTTTAGGCTCTCAGGCGCAGTTGACCAGGATCACCAGCAATTAGCAATTTTAGAAGACGAAGTAAACAGAACCGTAGTTTTGATAGATNGACTGCTNAAAGAANTGACTGAAGATATTCAGCGCCAAACAGATTATGTATCTACTGAACGAAGTAATCTCAATACCTTATCCGCCGCTGTAAAGAGTGGTGAGTTGATGGGTGCAAGTTTATCAAACAGGGCACTTACTGCCGCGACAAGTGGCAATCTAGATCGCCAGACATCAAGAAATTTTTCAAGTAGCAAACCACTAGTCATTGTTCGGTTTGATAGAGCCAATGTAGAGTTTGCTCAACCTCTATATAAAGCTGTTAGCAAAGCGNTAGAACAGCGCCCTAATGCAACTTTTGAGTTAGTAGCTGTGGCGCCTTCATCGGGAGGCGCTGCTCGTGTTGCACTAAATTCTAACAAAGCTCGTAGAAATGCTGAGAATGTTATGCGCTCGTTACAACGGATGGGTCTACCCCCTCAAAGAATATCAATAACTGCTAGAACTAGTCGTTCAGCGCAAACAAATGAAGTACACCTGTACTTAAATTAAGAGAATATAAATTATATTTAGTCTTCTAAGTTATTTATTAAACAGCCTTTTTTTTAAAGAATGAGCCAACAACGTCTGTCGCTTGGTGGATATTTTCTTCTAATAAGTGTAATAATTGGATGGGGCACCTCATGGCCTTTTTTNAAAATTGGATTGTCGGAAATACCGGTATTAACGTACAGAGGTTTAATAGCCCCATCAGCAGCAATTTTTATGTTCTCAATAGGAATAATGCTTGGAAAAGACATGCGTGTTCCAAAGAACCACCTGAAGTTTTTAATTCCAGTATCCTTTTTTAATATTCTTTTATGGCATGTTTTTAGTGCTTGGGGAATCAGTCTTTTAGAGTCCGGACAAGCATCAATAATTGCCTATACAATGCCATTATGGGCAGTAATTTTTAGCATCATTCTAAATAACGACAAGCCCCATTTACAGTGCATAATTGGCCTTATACTCGGAATTTTAGGACTTTTAGCGTTGGCGTTGGGGGACATTGGAATATTCAATATATCACCTTTAGGTTCAATAATGATGTTGATTGCAGCTATAAGTTGGGGTGCAGGAACAGCAATCCATAAAAGTGTAGCATGGAATATGCCAACGATAGCTTTGGCTGGTTGGCAACTCCTTATAGGCGGACTTCCCATTACTGTAGCAGCTATATTTTTAGAATCTCACCTATGGCCCAATATCATCAATACAATTTCATTAGATGCAGTTTTAGCAACACTTTTAATACTATCTTATCCAATTATTTTTTGCTGGTTTGCGTGGTTTAAAATTGTGAGTGAAGTTCCTGTTTCTGTTTCTGCAGTATCTATAATGCTAGTTCCCGTAATCGGGGTTCTTAGTGGACATTTGATATTAGGTGAAAAAATTGGTTTAAAAGAAGTTGCAAGTTTAAGCCTAGTTTGTGGGGCGCTAGTTCTGGTCTTATTGCCACCATTCAAAAAAATAAAAAAATTTTAATTGACCCTAATATTATCAATTAAACGAGTATTTCCAATCCAAGCAGCACCTAATATTCTAGCATCAAACGAGAAATTATTTAGTTCCGTAAGATACTTTTTATCGCAGATTTTCAAATAATCGATTTGTGTAAAACCTGAATTAAGCAAATTCATTTTAGCATTATTTAGCGTTTTTTTTAATTCCTCTCCATTTTTAGCGTCATCTAATATTTCATTTAGAATTTTATACAGCAGCGGCGCTACTAATCTATCCTTCTCACTCAGGTATACGTTTCTAGACGAAAGTGCTAACCCATCTTTTGATCTTATAATTGGACACCCAACTATCTCTGTTGGAATATTTAAGTCCTGAACCATTTTCTCGATTATTAGTAACTGCTGATAATCCTTTTCGCCAAAGAAAGCAAAATCAGGGGACGAAATCATAAACAACTTGCAAACTACCGTAGCTACGGCATCAAAAAAACCTGGGCGAAATGCTCCTTCTAACAAATCACCAATATCTGGTATTGAAATATTCGTTATATTACCCGTTGGGTACATTTCTTCAGTAGAGGGTGCAAAAATAACATCCACAGATAAATTTTCCAGAGCCTTTATATCAGAGAGTTCATCGGTCGGGTACGTATCAAAATCCTCGTTGGACCCAAACTGTTTGGGATTAACAAATAGTGTGACTATCGTCCTATCTGATAATGACAAGGATCTTTTTATTAATGAAAAATGTCCATCGTGAAGGGCTCCCATTGTTGGGACCAAACCAACAGTTAATTTATTATTGCGCCAAATCTTCAGAATATTTCTAAGATCGCTTACAGTTCTGACTGTTGTAATTGCGTTTGATGTATCATTTTTTAACATAGTAATGTTCGCTTGATGGAAAAGTCCTTGTTTTAACCTCATCAGCATACTTTTTAACTGCTAAATTAATTTCTACACCAACTTCCGCAAACCTTTTAACAAATTTTGGCGTAAAATCAGAGAACATGCCAATAGCATCTTCAGTTACTAATACTTGACCGTCGCATTCTGCTGAAGCACCAATACCAATCGTCACTGTTGGAATTTCCCGAGTAATTTCTTCAGCTAAACCCGGTTTAACACCCTCCACAACAATTGCAAATGCACCTGCACGAGAAATACTTTTAGCATCTTCCTTAATCTTTAAAGCCTCAGAGGAGTCAAAACCATGCGGACGAAAACCACCATTAATATTAACTGACTGCGGTTTCAGGCCAATGTGTCCCATCACTGGTATACCCCTCTCAGTCAAAAATCTGACTGTATCTGCCATTTCAACACCACCTTCAATTTTAACAGCGGCACAGCCAGTCTCAATCATAACTCTTGCACAGTTCCGGTAAGCTATAAACTGGCTTTCCTGATAACTTCCAAAAGGCATGTCAACAACGATACATGCGTGATTAGATGCACGAACAACCGCAGCACCGTGATTTATCATCATATCAAGTGTAACAGTCAGAGTTGAATCCATTCCGTACAGAACCATTCCTAATGAGTCGCCCACCAGTAGAAAATCACAATGCGGATCAAGTATTTTAGTCATTGGTGCAGTATAAGCTGTCAAACTTACAATTGGTTGGCCATTCTTTCGACCCGCAATATCTGGCACGGTTACCCTTTTAATTCGCGAGTTGTTATTTATATTTGTGCTCATAAAATTATTCCCATATGAATCTAAAGATTACGACTAGTATATCAGAGGGTAGATCGGCAGTCATGCATACAATCACAAGTTTAAACGTAACTATTTCTAATTCTAAGAGGTTAATTCTTGAGATACTATGAATAAATAGTGCATTATAAGGGTCAAATTATAATTTATTTTAAATTTAAAATGGGCTTTAGGTATTGGTATGATTATGGAACATAACAAAATATCGATTATATTTCGAGCAACTTGCATAACTTTTTTAATCGCAATGGTCAATGCTTGCCAAAGCGACCAGATAGTTAAACAACACTCGAATCAAAATAACCCAGCTACAACTCTCACCCAAAAATTACCAGAAGTTAAACCAAAAATTATTAACAATCATAAACTACCCCAGACTAGTGTAAAAAATAATAATAGTATAACCAGGACTGATCCTCAGCACATCAAAAAACCATTTAAAAAAGCAATCAAACCCGAGTATAAATCTCATAACACTCAATCTGTTTTATCAAAAAAATATATGGTAGCAGCAGCAAATCCACTAGCTGCTAAGGCAGGACTAACAATATTGCGAGCTGGTGGCAGTGCTGTAGATGCTGCAATCGCCACACAGTTAGCGTTAAACGTCGTTGAACCTCAATCATCTGGTATTGGCGGGGGAGCATTTCTAATGCATTACCATGCTCGCTCACGAAAGATTGAAGCATATGATGGAAGGGAAACTGCACCAGCTGCAGCCACACCAGATATGTTCCTAACGGCAGAAGGCTCCAGAGCCAAATTTCACGAAGTAGTTCCTGGTGGGTTATCTGTTGGTATACCCGGGGTTCTCAGAATGCTGGAACTTGCGCATAAAGATCATGGGAAGCTGCCATGGAATAAACTATTTGAACCTGCTATTAAGTTAGCAGAAGAGGGATTTAAAATATCCCCGCGCTTGTTCGCATTACTTCGGATCGATCGACATTTGAAGAAATTTGGTCCAACAAAAAATTTATTTTACAACGTGAAAGGATATACAAAACCAATAGGAACAGTTTTAACAAACCAAATTCTTGCAAAAACTTTTCGACTACTCGCCAAAAAAGGTGCTGAAGTTTTTTACACCGGAGAAATAGCGATTGATATTGTTAAAGCAATACAAGAAACATCGATTAACCCAGGCAGAATGGTGCTTTCAGATTTAGCAAACTACAAGGCTAAAAAGAGAAATCCCGTATGTTTATTTTATAAAATCTGGCTAGTTTGTGGAATGCCGCCGCCAACCTCTGGTGGAATCACAACACTACAAATACTCGGTATTTTACAAAATAAAAAAATTGAATCCTTTAAGCCAACTTCCATCGAGAGCGTTCACCTTATAACTGAAGCAAGTAAGCTTGCATTCGCAGATAGAAATAAATATTTAGCAGATCAAGATTTTATAGATATTCCAGTAAACACTCTTCTAGATCCAGGATATTTACTTAAAAGATCACAATTGATAACAAAATCAAAATCAATGGGTAAGGCTAGAGCTGGACGAATTGAATATAAAAATTCAGAACGATTGCCAGAACACCAGTCTAACGAGGGTAAATCGACCACCCATTTTAGTATTGTTGATGGAGAAGGAAATGCTATTTCAATGACATCAAGCGTAGAGAATGCTTTTGGATCAAGGGTTCTTGTAAGAGGTTTTCTTTTAAATAATCAATTAACTGATTTTTCGTTTTTACCAGCTATAAATGGTGAACCTGTTGCAAACAGAGTTCAGCCAAACAAACGCCCTCGTTCTTCAATGAGCCCTATTATAGTTGTTGACGGAAGTGGAAAATTTTTTATGGCATTAGGTTCTCCAGGTGGTTCGAGAATAATTGGTTATGTAGCAAAGACACTAATCGCAACCTTGGACTGGAAAATGGGTATACAGGCAGCTATTAATCTTCCCCACTTTGTTAATCGAAATGCGATAACTGATCTCGAGAAAGAAACCAAATTAGAATTACTAACAGATGAACTCAGAGAAATGGGCCATTCCGTAAAAATCCGTAAATTGACTAGTGGTCTCCATGGTATTTTAATTAGGAAAGATGGGACTTTATCTGGCGGAGCCGATCATAGAAGAGAGGGGATTGCCGTTGGAGACTAAAAGTTGCTAGTTTTGTAGATAAAATTTTATTGGTTGTAAAAATTATTNCTTTTTTTGNCNCCATCGTTGACTAAAGCTATATAAAAAAGTATANACCCAGNTTACGATCACCTAGTGTACAANTNGTTTAAAAAGTATTGCAGTAGACTTTATNATAATACCAAATATATGGAGAGATTTAGTGAAAAGAACTTTTCAGCCTAGTAATCTCGTCCGGAAACGCCGGCATGGTTTCCGTTCGAGGATGGCATCCGCTAACGGNAGACGTCTCCTAGCAAGACGCAGATTAAAAGGACGTAAAANCCTATCAGCTTAATCGCGTATGTGGGTTTCCTGAGGGGGTTCAAGTTTGGCCCAAAAAAATAAAAAAAAATTAATAAGTAAAATAAAGAAACGAGCAGACTTTTTGAAAGCGTCTAAAGCTGACTTTAAATATATTGCTCCTAGTGTGATTGTACAGGCCCGAGAACATACCAATGGTGAAATTAAAATGATTGGCAGTCTANCATCCAGGGTTGGGTTTACTGTGAGCAAAAAGGTAGGTAACTCTGTTATTAGAAACCTTATTAAAAGAAGGCTGCGCGCAGCAGCGAGGAGTTTAATGCCCAAATACTCAATGCCAAACCATGACATAGTTATAATTGGGCGAAAAAAAACTATTGAAAAAANATTCACAGAAATTTTAACTGATCTTAAGAAAGCTCTAATAAAACTCAGTCACCAATAGGCNGAAAATGAAATTTATAGGCAATCGTGTACGGTCAATATTGTTAGGTTTAATATGGGTTTATAGATTTTTTATTTCGCCAATATTACCCTTAACCTGCAGGCATCTTCCAACTTGTTCGCAATATGGTTCCGAATCAATCAAATCGCACGGCCCCATGGTTGGGTTATACTTAACTTTTAAGCGAGTTTTACGCTGTCATCCGTGGGGAACGAGCGGTTACGATCCTGTTCCATTGAAATCAACCACCAAATTGTATAGAAAATAAAATAATGGCGGTTGCACAGCCTTACTTGGACAGATATACATCGCGGAAATTTTCTACTCATCAAAAAAATTTTGATAAGTAAAAAGGGATGATGTGTTTTGCCTTTTTTAAGATTAAAGTGGAATTAGTATTGTTATGGAACAAAAAAACCTACTTCTAGCTATCATACTCTCGGCCATTATTATGGTTGGTTTTCAGTGGTACAGTTCAAGTCAACGGCCAGATCAATCACAACAAAATACATTAAATAAAAAAACAGCCCCAGTATCATCTATGCCTAATGTTCCAGAAACACCAGAGACCATTCCGGGGTTACCAACCAAGTCAACACAATCATCAATACCCGTACCAGGCGTAATATCTGAACTAAAACCGACAGAAATTCTCGAAAACATTAAAGCNAAGTCACCAAGAATAAATATTAGATCAGATCGAATAAGAGGCTCAATTTCATTAGTTGGAGCAAAGATAGATGATCTTGTTCTAAATAATTATAAAGAAACTATAGAAAAAGATAGCAAAAATATTACNTTACTACTTCCCTTTGGAAGTTCTAATCCTTATTTTGCCGACTTTGGCTGGGTATCCGCTAACACTGAAGTACCTAACACAAAAACAAAGTGGATAGCATCAAATGATGTTTTAAGTCCTGAAAACNCAGTAATACTATGGTGGCAGAATTCCGATAGAATAAAATTTATTCAAGAAATTTCGCTCGATCCGAATTTTATGTTTACTGTAAAACAAAGAGTTGAAAATGCTGGATCAAAAACCGTCACTGTTTTTCCATTTGGTAGAATACAACGAACTGGTACCCCAGAAATCACAGATTTTTATATTTTACATGAAGGCATGTTGGGAATTTTTGATGGGGTGCTGACTGAAATAGATTATGATGATATCCGAGAAACAAAAAAAATTGAAAAGAAATCTAAAGGTGGATGGGTTGGGATTACAGATAAATACTGGTTAACNGCGCTAATACCCGATCAAATTTCNACAGTTGATACGAGGTTTAAATCNGANCAGTNTCAAAAGAGGACNGATATATATCAAGTAGATTTTAGAGGAGAAGCGCAAATAGTCGCAGCGGGAACATCNTCTCAAACTAGTAGTAAATTCTTTGCAGGGGCAAAGGAAGCACAATTAATAGTTGATTACCGAGACGAGTTAAATATTACTAGATTTGATTTAGCAATCGATTGGGGTTGGTTCGAATTTTTAACAAAACCGATTTTCTTCGCTTTAGTGTATTTTACNGAATATTTGGGGAATATGGGTTTATCAATTCTTCTACTGACCGTATTGATAAAACTAGCATTTTTTCCTTTGGCCAANAAATCATATCGAGCGATGAGTAAAATGAAAATACTTCAGCCAGAAATGATGAAAATCAGAGACCGTTTTAAAGATGATAAAGCACGAATGAACCAAGAAGTAATGCAGCTCTATAAACGAGAAAAAGCTAATCCAGCTGCTGGGTGCCTCCCTATTCTACCTCAGATTCCAGTCTTTTTCGCTTTATANAAAGTGGTTTTCGTAACGATTGAATTACGTCATGCACCCTTTTATGGTTGGATACAAGACTTGTCGGCTGCTGACCCACTAACACCTTTAAATTTATTTGGATTAATAGACTGGTCACCGCCAGAAATTATAGCTATCGGTATCTGGCCCATTATTATGGGAGTAACTATGTATGCTCAACAAAAGTTAAATCCCCCTCCACCTGATCCTATGCAAGCAAAAATCTTTATGTTTCTTCCAATCATGTTCACATTTATGTTAGCTAGATTTCCATCTGGTTTAGTAATTTACTGGGCCTGGAACAATTTACTTTCAGTACTTCAACAATATGTAATCATGCGACAGGCTGGGGCTCAGATAGGTAACCCCAAAAAGAGCTAATTATGAATAAGGCCAAAACTGAATTGGTTAAAGATTATAATCTTGAGGCCGGCAGGGTTCTTTTCNCCCAAAAATGTGATTTTATGATTAGCGTAGCCTCTTNTGAGCAATTGCCGGAGACAAACCTGCCAGAGATTGCTTTTGCGGGTAGATCGAATGTTGGTAAATCGAGCCTTCTTAATGGGCTGACAGGCCACAAGAATATAGCCAGAACATCAAATACCCCCGGTCGTACTCAGCAGATTAATTTCTTTAATTTAGGAGAAAAACTCATATTAACCGACCTACCNGGGTATGGNTATGCTAGAGCACAGCGGTCGGCGGTAGATAAATGGACACTACTGGTAAATTCCTATATAAAAGGTCGTACCCAGCTTCGGCGTGTTTGCTTGTTAATTGATTCACGTCATGGAATAAAAAGCACAGATTTAGAAGCAATGTCTTTAATGGACTCGGCGGCCATTGTGTATCAGGTCATTTTTACCAAATGTGATAAAGTTAAAAAAGAAGAACTAAAAAATAAGTTGGAAANTACTTATCAGCTTTTATCAAAACACGTTGCCGCCCATCCAAGTATTATGGTAACAAGCTCATTCAAATTACAGGGTATGGAAGAGTTGCGGGCTACTNTATCTGANCTAACAATTAGATAANCAATAAGTTTATAGAAGTAAATACGATNATATAATATTTCAAAATGGAATATNAATACGGAACTTAAATTATGGATGAANATAAAAAAGAGTTAAAAGAGAGCCCACTAGCACAGGCTNCAATCTTNGGTGAAGCTTTNCCNTANATGCGTCGTCATTCTGGAGAAACGTTNGTAATCAAATATGGTGGTCACGCAATGGGAAATCCATCGTTAGCAAACATATTTGCCAATGACATAGTGCTGCTTGNACATGTTGGTATTAATCCGATTGTCNTTCATGGCGGAGGGCCNCAGATTGCAAGCATGCTNGANAGATTAAAAATCCAATCATCGTTTATCGATGGCCTTCGNGTCACTGACGCTGCCACCGTTGAAGTTGTTGAAATGGTGCTCGCTGGAAACATTAATAAACAGATCTCAGCNNCGATAAACAACGCGGGGGGCTCTGCTGTTGGTCTATGTGGAAAAGACGGTAACTTAATTAGGGCTAATAAAGCAAGAAGGACCCGACAGGANCCTGATTCTAACATAGAAAAAATATTAGACTTAGGTTTTGTTGGCGAACCAAAAGAAATTTCNACNNATATTTTAGAAGTATTCAAAGAAACCGATATCATTCCGGTNATTGCNCCAATTGGTNTTGGAGATAAAGGAGAAACTTACAATATAAACGCTGACACCGCGGCAGGAGCAATNGCCTCGGCAATGGCAGCGAGCAGGCTTCTACTGTTAACAGATATTGAGGGGGTTTTAGATGAAAATGGCAAATTAATAAAAAAAATGGACGCCAAAAGAGCCCAAAAATTAATTGAAGAAGGCGTTATAGATGGAGGGATGATACCCAAAATAGAGACATGTCTGAAGGCCGTTAACAGTGGAGTTGATGCAGCTGTCATTATCGATGGACGAGTTCCACATGCATTACTGCTAGAACTATTTACTGAACACGGCGCTGGAACCCTGATAGAAGCAAATTAAGAACCGGTATTATAAAACTTAATTAATAATTATTATTCAGAACAGCACCCAATGAAAACTTTAATGAACCTTAGTAATATTGAAACCTGGATTTTTGATTTAGATAATACTCTTTATCATTCATCACTTAACTTGTTTTCTCAGATAGATAAAAGAATGTCTGCCTACGTCGCTGATTTTCTAGGTGTTTCACGCTCAGAAGCTTATAAAATTCAAAAAGGGTTTTTTAGAGAACATGGAACAACCCTTCGTGGCATGATGAACTGCTATGACATGGAGCCCGAACCATACCTCGATTATGTTCATGACATAAACTTCTCGATTATAAAACCTGATATGAAATTGATCAATGCATTGAATAAACTGTCTGGTAGAAAAATTGTGTTCACGAACGCAACTGAGAAGTATGCAAAAAAAATTATTACAAAACTTGGGATTAATTCAAATATAGAAAAAATATTCGATATTACAGCAGCAAATTACATACCAAAACCAAATCCAATAGTTTACAACCAATTCATAGAGAAATTTAATATAAATCCAACTAAAGCAATTATGTTTGAGGACATGGTGCGCAATTTAATTCCTGCAGCTAGTTTGGGCATGAGAACAGTCTGGGTCGATACCGGTCATGAATGGGCAAAAAATCAAATTGAACTTATAAAACCAGATTATATTACTAATGGTTTATCAGAGTGGCTTTCCAAAGTCACTGAATCATAAAGGTTCGCATTGACATATTGGGCCTTTGCTAGCACATTTCTCTCCAGTTTTTTAAAAATGTTTGGAAGGTAAAGCGTAGTGAAAAAAGATGACTTGCAACCTATTATTGAAGCAGCTTGGGAAGATAGAGACAGTATTAATACGGAAACACGGGGTGAAGTTCGCGATGCAGTGATGGGTGCTCTTCAACTCATGGATACAGGAAAAGGTCGGGTTGCTGAACCCATCGAAGGTCAGAGGTCAAAATGGTCAGTAAACCAATGGTTAAAAAAAGCTGTACTATTATCATTTCGCCTAAATGCGATGGAGCTAATTAACAATAGTGCAGGTAATGGAAATTGGTGGGATAAAGTGCCCTCTAAATTCTCAGATTGGACCGATAGAGAATTTATAAATGCCGGGTTTAGAGCGGTTCCAAATTGTGTGGTCAGGCACTCAGCTTTTGTTGCTCCTGGGGCGATTTTAATGCCTTCGTTCGTTAACCTTGGTGCTTTTGTAGATGAGGGTACTATGNTTGATACATGGGCTACCNTTGGTTCTTGCGCACAAATAGGNAAAAACTGCCATATATCTGGGGGAGTAGGAATTGGGGGAGTATTAGAACCTTTACAAGCNGATCCAGTAATTATTGAAGACAACTGTTTTATAGGGGCACGTTCTGAAGTAGCTGAAGGTGTTATTGTNGAGACNGGNGCNGTGTTATCTATGGGAGTGTTTATAGGNGCTTCCACTAAAATAATTGATAGGGAAACGGGACAAATTCATCAGGGGCGTGTCCCNGCATATTCTGTTGTTGTACCTGGGNCACTTCCCGGAAAAATTCTACCCGACGGCACCCCTGGGCCAAATTTATACTGTGCAGTGATAGTAAAAATAGTTGACGAGCAAACACGCTCAAAGACGTCCGTTAATGAATTACTTAGAGATTAAAAACATGGTTAATCATAAAGTTGATGCACTCGAACTCTCAAAGAAACTTATTAAGTGCGAAAGTNTAACGCCTGAAGACGGAGGCTCTCAATTAGTTCTTGGGGATGCTCTGAAGAGCATTGGTTTCAATTGTGAGAATATAGTATTTGGCTCCGATAACACCCCTGATGTTTCAAACCTATATGCACGTTTTGGCACTGAACTGCCAAATTTTGCTTTTGCTGGGCATACAGATGTTGTTCCNGTTGGTGATGANAGTGAATGGCATGTAAAACCCTTTGAAGGGATAGTAAAAGAAGGGTTTTTATANGGTCGAGGAGCGTCAGATATGAAAACTGCGATAGCTTGCTTCGTAGAGGCGTCTTCACGTCTGATAGAAAAATACGGTACTAATTTTGGCGGGTCAATTTCTTTGCTAATCACGGGAGACGAGGAGGGGCCAGCAATCAACGGTACACAAAAATTACTTGAGTGGGCAAAGTCACGTGGAGAAACATTTACTGCTTGTTTAGTAGGGGAGCCAACAAACCCTGAAAAATTAGGTGAAATGATAAAAATAGGCCGAAGAGGTAGCCTTAATGGTCAATTGACAGTTCATGGTGTTCAAGGACACACAGCATACCCGCATTTGGCCGATAATCCAATCCACCATCTAATTAAGATGCTAGATGCAATCACGGCGGATCCATTAGATAATGGCTCAGAACATTTTCAAGCTTCCACAATACAGATATCTTCAATAGATGTTGGAAATTCAGCTACTAACGTGATTCCCTCAAAAGCAACGGCAAATTTTAATATAAGGTATAATGAGCTTCATACATCAGAATCGCTGAAACAATTTTTGCATGATAAATTAGGACAATTTGGCAATAAATTTAATTTAGATATCGCAGTTTCGGGAGAAAGTTTTATAACGCCGCCGGGTTCGCTTAGTGATATGATATCAGAAGCAGCAGAGCTTGTTACTGGTAAAAAACCCGAACTCAGTACCACTGGTGGCACTTCTGATGCCCGCTTTATCAAAGATTACTGTCCCGTAGCTGAATTTGGTTTAATTGGTCGAACAATGCATAAAGCGAATGAATGTGTTTCAATCAAAGATCTTGAAGCGTTAACCCAGATATATACCAATGTCTTAGAAAAATTCTTTAATAAGCACAGATGATTAATGGCTTTAATAACCATTTCCCTAAAAGATATTATTCAATCTCTTTACGGAGCTTTTAGACTAGCAAAAGGTGATAAAACCGGTTTAAATTATTTTAATACGACCTATGAAGCTTTCTGGAAATCTTTCTATGCTTTAATTCTAATTGCTCCTGTATTTTGTATTTTATTAATTGTGAAATATGACTCAACTGGTGAAAATATAAGCTCAATCCGGTTTGGATCCATTTATATTATTACCTATATTATTGGCTGGGTAGCTTTCCCCTTAATTGTTTTTCATATTTTAAATTTAACATCTATGGGCGATAAATTTATTCGTTATGTAGTAGCCTATAACTGGGCCTCAGTATTACAAAATTTTATATACTTGCCTTTTGCTATTCTGGTTGAGGCTCGTATTTTTACTGGCTTTCCTGCAACTATTATTGGTTTAATCCTTCTATCGATTGTTCTGGTCTATACTTGGTTTATAACTAAAGTAGCTCTAGAAACAACAAATATATTTGTAACTAGTATTGTTATCATTGATTTGTTTTTAAGTATTTTTCTAAGTTCAATATCACAGGGAATGATAATTAATATATGAGGGAATTAAATGGATAAAAACTTATTAGAAAACTGGTTTGTAACATACAGAGGAGTAGTTCTCCCTAAACATTGTGATCACTATGGACACCTCAACGTAAGATACTATGCTCATTTTTTTGATGATGGGGGCTTCCAAATGTGGCACCATATTGGAATTAAACAAACAGACTTAAAACAAAACAATATGGGTGCTGTCGTGGCCAATATCTCTATAGATTTTATTCATGAAATCACAGTTGGTCAGCTAATGGAAATCAGAGGTGTTTGGAGACATATGGGAAATAAAAGCATGTCACATGAACAACGACTCTTTAACGTTGATACTGGTGTNCACTGCGCAACACAAAAAACGTCAGAGGTATACTTTAATATGGAAAAAAGGTGCTCCGCCCCAATGCCGGAGAANCTTCGTGAAAAAGTCAAAGCAAATGTTATGACACTTTAAAATTAACTATTTACAACAAATACTCCCAAATATTGCCCCCATAGAAAATGAAGAGGGAGCATGATTAATATTCCTGCAAACATATAAGTCACTAGCATCTTGGTTACATCCATAATATTTAGGTTACCCAATGCNACTGCAACGACAACAGGTGGTGTTTGATAAAAGAAAGGAAAAACGCCCCAAGCAGTCAATGATGTCATAATAACACTGAAATGAGACCAACCAGTAGCTTCAGATAATACTGACGTCATTGAAACGATAATGGCAGGTTGAGCTGGCATTGTTGTGAATAATCCGATTATCATGCCGGTTAATGATATATAAATGTAATTTAAGAAATTTTGCCCTTTTTGAAAATCAAATAGATCAATGATATTCTGCCCAATAAGGTCCCCAAGTCCGGCATAGTTTGCGATTGCTCCAAGCCCTATNACACCAACCACAAATAGTACGGGCCCGTAATTAATTTCACCGCCTAAAATACTTGATTTTAGCACNCCCACTNTTGGAAGCATACAAACAATAGCTGCTCCTAACGATACCCATGCTGGAGAAATNTTATGAAATGTATCAGTTATCCAAAGTAAGAGCGCAAACATCAAAATTANCAAAAGACGCTTCTCATCACTGCTCCAGCCTTCTTTGGACTCTNGTAATTTTGGATAANTGGGNATGTCNTTAAATAAGAACGCAATAATAGCTGGATAAACCAATAAAGGGAAAAAACCCATCACTGGAAAATTTAATANAAAATATTCGCCAAAAGTTAATTGAATGTCTAAAACACTATCNGCAGCCCCAAATAAAGCCATGTTTGGNACATTTGAAGGCAAAATGCCGAAAGCCGGAACCATTGTGCCCATGGAAGCCGCCAATATAAGTCCTGTCCTTCCCTTACCTCCTCCGTTTTTGGGATCACCAAATCCAAGTTCCTTAGCCAGTGCTGCCATNATTGGAACCAAAACAGCAACTCTCCCTGACGAAGAGGGAACAATAAAAGCCAAGGCGGTCCCAATCCAAAAAACACCATAAATTATGNCAGTATAAAATCGTGGGAAATATCGTAAAAACGATTTTACTAGTCTCGTATCCAAACCAGTTTTTCGGACCCCAAGTCCAAATATTAATCCCCCAAATACAAGCCAAGTTGCTCCTGAATGAAACCCAGAAAATACAACTTTTGGAGGGGCAATGGATAAAATTACCGCAACAAACATAAAGATTAAGGAACCAAAGAATGAGGGTATTACGGCGGTCGACCATAGGCCCACCGCCATAATAATTACCGCTGCGGCCTCAAAAANACGTTGGTCCATCACATTAGGTGTTGGCCAAAAATACAATGCGATGCTTGTCAGTAATGCAAATACAAAAACAAACCTTGATGGTTGTATAATCAATTTCTATCCACTGGAATGATTTACTGTCTTAATATCAAAGTTAAAAATAGTATTTAAAAAAATAAAATATATAAAAATTAATTACCTGGCTAATAGATTACTTCCTCAAAGTAAAGTCCTTCTGAGGGCGCAGTGGGCCCTCCCCTTTTTCGATCGGCTGCCTTGAATGCATCCTCAAAGTCAGCAATAGTCCAACGACCTTCACCGACTAATTTTAGTGAACCTACAAGATTTCTTACCTGATGATAGAGAAAAGATCGAGCACGAACTCTAATTTCTATATTTTTTCCATTCAAACATTTTAAAGCACTAATATCAATTGAGTCCAATGTTTTGACCGCAGTATTTGACTGGCAGTCTGCAGCCCTAAAAGTTGTAAAATCATGTTTGCCAACCAATAGTTTTGCAGCTTCTTGCATATTTTCTATATCTAAATTAACTGGAACCCACCAAGCTCTGCCACGATCCAAACAAATAGGGGGCCTACGATTTGCTATTATGTATTTATAAGCACGTTGTTTGGCTGAAAATCTTGCGTGAAAATCATTGCCCATAGAAGCAGCATCTAAAATCGATATCGGTATATGTTTAAGGTGGTTATTGAGGGCATCTCGAACTGTATTAGAATCGGTCTGTTTTTCTATATCAAAATGGGCAACTTGGGCAATAGCATGAACCCCTGCGTCCGTTCGGCCCGAACCTTGAACTAAAACAATCTCCCCACAAAATTCTTTTATTGCTGTTTCAATTGATTCTTGAACACCTACGCCGTTCTGTTGCCGCTGCCAACCAACAAATGGCAGGCCATCATATTCTATAACAATCTTATATCTTGCCATTTATTAGATTAGTACCCATTGGTAATTTAAATCCTTTTAAAAAATCAGATGTATCCATAATACCTTTTCCTGATCTTTGAATTCTTTTAAGCCTCAAACTTTGAGAACCACACGCAACAGTCAAATTATTATCTAAGATTGTTCCTGGCTTCCCAGTATTCAAACTAATTTCTGCTGAATAAATTTTAATACGCTCACTTCCAAACTTAAACCAGCTTCCCGGCCAAGGTGTAAAAGCTCTTATTAGACGCTCTATCTCTATGGCAGGATTATGCCAATTTATAATCCCCTCTTTCCGCTCTAATTTATTAGCATAAGTTACCCCAATTTCAGCTTGGTCAACAGAAACAATTTCATTATTTGTTAGTTTTACTAAAGTCTCTGCAATTAATCTTGAGCCTATAGTTGATAATTCAGAATGGAGACTCTCTCCAGTTGTATTTGGATGTATTGGTATTGTCTCCTTATTCAAAACTGGACCAGTATCCAGACCCTTATCCATTTTCATTATTGTTACACCGCTTATTGAGTCGCCCGCTAAAATTGCTCTTTGGATAGGAGCTGCACCTCGCCACCTCGGTAACAATGAAGCATGTACATTGATACAACCCAGTCTTGGCGCCTCCAAAATAGCTTCTGGTAAAATTAAACCATACGCTGCCACGATAGCACAATCGAGTGAAAGGTTTTGAAAAACTTTCTGTTCTGAATGTTGCGTAAAATTTTTTGGAGTTAACACTTTTAAATTTAATTCTTCCGCTCGCCTTTGAACAGCAGATTTTTTCAATCCCTGACCCCGTCCAGCTGAACGAGGTGGCTGGGTATAAACACAAACAATTTTATGACCAGCATTAAACAATACATCTAAGATGGGTACAGAGAAATCAGGCGTACCCATAAATGCAATTCTTAATTGATTAGAATGTGCTTGCTTCATTACGGTTTTATCACAGACTTATACTTTTTTAATTTACGAATAATTAAATCTCTGCGTAATTTTGTAATATGATCAACGAACAGGGTCCCATCTAAATGATCAATCTCATGCTGTATACAAGTGGCTAATACACCTTTTGCATCAATGGTTTGTGATTTTCCCTTATTATCTAAAAATTCGACGCATATTTGTTCTGGCCTAATCACATTTGCATATTGTTCAGGTAAGGATAAACAGCCTTCCTCATAATTCGAAACTTCGTTTGAGAACCAAGTAATTTTAGGATTTATCATTTTATAAGTATGGCGGGACCCACCGCTTTCAGTAACATCTATTACTATTAAACGTTTTGTCACTCCAACCTGAGGAGCTGCAAGACCAATTCCGGGAGCATCATACATAGTATCTAGCATATCATCCAAAAGTTTTACATGCTCTTCTTCCACATGAGTTAATTTCTCACATTTAACTTTAAGGCGGGGATCTGGAGCTACTATTATTGGTAAAATTGCCATTTATCAGTTTCCTAGAGTTACGTAATGGGATAAAACAAGCTGAAAGATAGGTCAAGATATGATGAGTAGAGAAATCTATCTTTACTTAATTAATGGCAGAAATACTTCTATGGAAATATATAACCTCTTATTCTTGTTAGTTCTGATTACACTTTTTGTAATAATATTCTTATTGTTCAAAGTATATCAAAACCGAACTAATTTGGACCAATTAATAACCAAATTTTCGGAAAATTATCAAACTCAGTTGCAGGAACAAATTAAATCCCAAATCTCTGCACAGGCAGAAATTAAAGGTCGAATGGAACAAGGCCAAACCAATTTAAATGAACGCCTCGAAAGTATCTCAAAGCGTATTAGTGAGGGTCTAGATCAACAGACCGAAAGAACTGGTGTAACATTAAAACAATTAAATGAAAGATTAGCAGTAATTGATGTTGCCCAAAAAAATATTACTGGTCTTTCAGAGCAAATGGTTGGATTACAAGACATCTTATCAAATAAACAAGCGAGGGGAGCATTTGGTGAAATACAACTTAATGATCTCGTCACCTCAATACTGCCACCTTCAGCGTATGCCTTTCAGGTGACAATGTCGAATAGCAAGCGTGCTGATTGTGTTCTTAATTTACCTAATCCCCCGGGCCCAATCGTAATTGATGCAAAATTTCCACTAGAGGCATACCACTCACTGCGGGATGCCAAAACTGAAGCTGACCAAAAAATTGCTCTACGTAATCTTGGTAATTCTATCCTCAAACATATACAGGATATAAATGAGAAATATATAATACCAGGTGAGACAGCAGAATCTGCTCTAATGTTTTTACCTTCCGAAGCTATATATGCAGAGCTCCATTCAAATCTTCCTAATATTGTTGATAAATCATACCGGTCGAAGGTATGGATTGTAGCTCCGACAACCTTAATGGCCACTTTAAATACGGTTCGCGCCGTTTTAAAAGATGTTCACATGCGCGAACAGGCAAGCGTTATTCAAAATGAGGTACACATAATTCTTGAAGATGTAAAACGCCTTGATAGCAGAGTAGCTAAATTACAAACCCATATGCGACAAGCAGATGATGACTTGCGTCAAATCAGTACATCTACAGAAAAAGTATCAAAAAGGGGTGAACGTATTATAGAAATTGAACTTGGTGAAGAAACAGACATTCAAGACCTTAAAGCAACGGCTAGACCTGAATTATCAAAATAAAATATCACTTAATGACAACTAATTTCTTATTTGTTTGAGATCTACCTCTGAAATGACTTGAAATGGCGCCCGATCCACCAAACAAACATCCATGCGGATCCCCAGATCAAGAACTCTAAGGCCTTCAATATTTTCCTCTAGTTCACGGTCAGTAGGTGGAGAATTCACAAATTTATCGAGGGTCGATCTCTTATACGCATAAATAGGTATATGGCGATATAGTGTCTGGTCTAATGATAAACTAGGAACTCTATAAAAGTTTTTAACTGTTCCTACTTTAGAATTTTTTAAAACGTAAACCTTACGTGTTTCATTCCAGTTAGCCGATATTTTCACGAGTTGGGGGTTCATTAATTCCTTTTCAGTCAATGGGCAGGCCATTGTTGCCATCCCCACTTCTCTATCTGCTAACGCATACATAAGAGCTCTTATATACTTTGGCTCTAACGTCGGCATATCTTCGTGGATATTAATAATTAAATCATGCGTATAAAATCTATCAAATCTATTAACTGTAGCCTGAATACGTTCCGCGCCCGACTCTGTTTTATAATTATGATTCCTTGGTAAGTCTTCTGGGTTAGTTTTTACCGTATATGCTCCGGCCTCACCCAAAACTTCAGCAACTTCATCATTCACACAATCAACAATAACACTACCGATCCCAGACTGCTTTACTCGTTTATATGAGTGAACAACCATCGCATGACCATTAACGTCTGCTAATTGCTTCTTTGGTTCTCCAGTCTCATTTAATTGTGAGGGAATAACTATAAGTGGATTAAGAATCATAATATATTTAATTAGTAATTATTTACTAACTTTCCTTGCTAGCAGAAGTCTCAAGGCGTTCAGTTTTATAAATCCTTCCGCATCTCTTTGATCGTAGACCGTATCAGCCTCAAAAGTTGCTATATCCTCATCGTATAAACTAAATGGTGACTTTCGACCTAGTATTATAATATTACCCTTATATAGTTTGAGGCGAACAGTTCCTGTTACATTTTCTTGACTCTTATCTATAGCTTTTTGGAGCATTTTCCTCTCTGGCGAAAACCATAAGCCATTATAAATTAACTCAGCATAGCGCGGCATTATTTCATCCTTTAAGTGTAATGCCCCTTTATCCAAAACCAGACTTTCAATTGCTCTTCGGGCACTCAACAACACTGTTCCACCTGGTGTTTCATAAACACCTCGAGATTTCATTCCAATAAATCTATTTTCAACAATATCTATTCGCCCTATGCCATTAGCTCCAGCAATCTCATTCAATTGAGTTAAAAAATTAGCTGGGCTTAAATTTACACCATTTATTGCAATAGGATCTCCATTTTTAAAATCTATCTCCATTGTGATCGGTTTATTTGGAGCTTTTTCTGGGGATACTGATCGCGTAAACATGGATTCGTTTGGCTCTACCCATGGGTCTTCAAGTACCTTACCCTCATATGAAATATGAAGAAGGTTAGCATCGGTAGAATACGGTGCCTCCCCCTCCTTGTCTTTTGGCACTCGAATCTGATGTTTCTGAGCATAATCAATTAACTTTGTTCGAGAGTCCAAATCCCACTCTCTCCAGGGGGCTATAACTTTAATATCTGAATTAAGAGCATAATAACCTAACTCAAATCTTACTTGGTCATTGCCCTTACCAGTCGCTCCGTGAGATACCGCATCGGCACCCACTTCTTTTGCAATTTCGATTTGCCTTTTAGCAATCAATGGTCGTGCTATTGAAGTACCTAAAAGATAAGTTCCCTCGTATACAGCATTTGATCGGAACATCGGAAATACATAATCTCTAACAAATTCCTCACGTAAATCTTCAATAAATATCTCTTTAATACCAAGTGACTTGGCTTTCTCGCGTGCAGGCTCAATCTCCTCACCCTGACCAAGGTCTGCAGTAAAAGTCACGACCTCACAGTTATATTCATCTTGCAGCCACTTTAATATAACCGAAGTATCTAATCCCCCAGAATAGGCTAGAACCACCTTTTTTATATTCGCAATGTTCTTGTTTATAGCCATCTTCTTATTTCCTTTTATCGAGACGTGTTTTCCAGTAATGCTGATAATTATCAGCGTCAGTTTGCGAATACCAACACCATCATTTTGTATTTGGTATGAACGTTAGTGAAAAATATCGAGCAATTTATACTATTATGATTTACACTATAACCTCAATACGAATAATTGGCCATAATCTATGATATGGTATCTTAGAAACATAAAAGTTTGGGGTAACAAGCATGATATACAAAGGGTTTGATAAATTCACAAATAAAAGTGAGCAGTTCGTCGAAAGCTTTGGTGATTTATTTGTTCGCGGCTTTCATTTACTCGCATTATTTGCAATTGGTGCAACGATAGTATGGTCTGCATCCAGTGACTTTTTTTCTATGGTGGCCAAAGGAAAAGCCAGTATCGAAGATATATTACTATTATTCATTTATCTAGAATTAGGCGCAATGGTTGGTATATATTTTAAAACCAACCATATGCCGGTAAGATTCTTAGTTTATGTTGCTATTACTGCCCTAACGCGCCTGTTAATTGGTATGATTAATGTCGACCACGTCCCAGACATAAAAATTATTATTGTGACTGGAGGCATACTGATATTGGCAGCTAGTGCACTAATCTTAAGAATGGGATCATTCAACTATCCATCAGATAACAAATCCGATGATTCTGACTTAGTTGACCCCGAGCAAGCTGAATAATGCATCATTAATTGATAACGGAGACATTAAGTTTATCCCTATCAGAATATTTTCTAATAGCTTGACTTTCTGACTTTAGCTGGCCACAAGCAGCCATTATATCGCGACCTCGGGGTAGTCTAATTGGAGCGCTAAGGCCACGTTCATTCAAAATCTCAGAGAATTGCTTAATTGTATGATGAGACGAACACTCATATTCTACTCCCGGCCACTTGTTAAAAGGTATTAAATTTATTTTTGCGGGAATACCATGTAAAAGACGCGCTAATTCCTTTGCATCAGAGGCAGAATCATTTATTCCATTCAACATAACGTATTCAAATGTAATTCTCCTAGCATTACTTGACCCGGGATATTTTTTGCAAGCTTTTAATAAATCTCTAATTGGATATTTTTTATTTATAGGCACTAGAATATTCCTTAATTCATCACGAACGGCATGAAGCGATACGGCCAAACCAACGCCTAACTCTTTTCCACATCTTTCGATTAATGGAACCACACCCGATGTAGATAAGGTTATTCGACGACGTGATATTGATATCCCCTCCTCGTCCATAATAATCTTTAGTGCTTTTGCAACTTGCTCAAAATTATAAAGAGGCTCGCCCATTCCCATCATAACTATATTTGTAAGTTTTCTGTCGTGCCCATTTGATGGCCATTCTCCATAAACATCTCGGGCTACCATCATTTGGCCAACTATTTCCGCCGCCGATAAGTTGCGAACTAATTTCTGAGTACCTGTATGACAAAATGAACATGTTAAAGTGCAACCTACCTGTGAAGATATACAAAGAGCACCACGATCATCCTCAGGAATAAAAACTGTCTCTATTTCATTATTATCCTCAGTTCTAAAAAGCCATTTATGTGTTGTATCTTTTGATAATTTTTCTGTAACAACTTTTGGCCTAAGTACTACATAAGACATATTTAATTTTTCTCTTAAAGATTTACCTAGTGATGACATTTTATTGAAATCAGTCTCGCCCTTATGATATATCCAATGCCACAACTGCTTTGTCCTAAAATCTTTTTCGCCTAATTTAATTATTTCAGATTTTAATTCTTGCCGAGAGAAGCCTATCAAATTAATTTTAGGTTTATTAACTGGCATTTATTTTAATCCACATAACTTACCAATAGTTCTATGGGCTTGGGTAAAACCAAGCAAAGAGTATGTATCCACTGTTTTTGTTCCTCTGCTAGAAAACCCGGTTACTATCATGGTTTTTCCACTAACCATTGACCTAACTATAGCACTATCCTCCTTGTCGTATGCCCAGGCAGAGTCACTATTTGTNAAAAGCATAAANNGTTTNCCATCAATTTTTANTTCAACCTCGGAGTCTTTTTTATATGTATAACCAGCCCTAATTTCGATAACATTTTTTGTATTTTTTCGCATACGGTGAGTTACAGTTATCCCCGTTGTCCCCCGACTTTTATATTTCCCTGACGTCTTTTGTGGCAGACTAGCAATATAACAACTTCTATTTTTCTCAGACCCATCATAAAAAGCTGTCCAGTCNCTANATTTATCAACAGCTTTTTGTCCAAAACTTTGGCTGGATATTAAAACAATAATAACTAAGATATTTAGGTTAAAAACTTTTGTTATCATAATAGATCAAATCCTAATATCTATCTTGAGGTGGAACATCAATAAACTTTTTAACTTGTGTACGCATTAAGGTGCGGCCGTATTTATGTTCATGTAATGGCTCAACCGACCCCCCAGATGATATGGGAGGTCGGGGGAACTTTCCCAAAGTCTTAATACGATCATACATTATAATCGCGCCTGCCAATCCAACATTTATACAGAATTTAGTAGGAATCTTCACTGTATAAGCACATTTCTCGAACATTTCTGAAGATAGCTCTCCTTTCTCTGGACCAAGAATGTAAGCTGCCTGATGGGGATGTTTAAAACTTGGTAATTCTATGGCGTCATCGGTCAATTCTACGCCCACAAGAGTACAACCTTCAGGTAAAATCATATCTGTGAGCGTTGGAAAGCTGTAAAATGGAATATGAGAAATAGANTCAGAAGTATCGGAAAGTCTGCCACGACGNCGTGTATAAACAGAGTTAACAGTGAACATAAAATCTGCACCAAATGCATGAGCAGTACGAAACAGGCTTCCAATATTCATTGGTTTATGAATCTTTTCTGCACCAATTCCAAAATATCCACGCACTTTTGACTCCCGAGAGAACTACTTTCTAATTAAACTAACAAATAGTTTAAAAATAAATAAACATTAACANCCCTTACATTTATTTTGCAATTTCAGCCGATTTTGGGACTGTCGGAGATTCATTAATTGGTAAGTGCAATAAAGCAGCTACCAATCCAAGCGCAACAGTCACCTGCCATATCAAATCGTATGAGCCAAATGTATCAAAAACATAGCCACCAAGTGCAACTGATGTAAAAGCTCCTAACTGATGTGCACAAAATACTAAACCACTTAAAGTCCCAAAATAACGTAGACCAAAAATTTGTCCAACGAGTGCGTAAGTTAGTGGAACAGTNGCTAACCACAAAAGACCAATTGCTGCAGCAAAAATTAGGGTTGAGGTTGTTGTAATTGGAGCAGTTAAAAATAAAATAAAGNCGATNGAGCGCATAAAGTAGATTGAACTTAATAAATATTTCTTACTAAATTTATCTCCCAGATATCCAGCAATAAATGTTCCGACAAGATTAGCTATGCCAATTACACTTATAGCTGCCCCAGGCAACCAGTCTGGCATATTTTGACTTTGCAGGTAACTCGGTAGATGACTCATTACGAACATGACATGAAAACCACAAACAAAAAATCCAGCGGAAAGCAATACATAGCCAGTATGTTTTCTCGCTCTATTTAAAGCCTGAGAGAGTGTCTCAGCATGTTGTTTAACATCATTACTGGTTTTGCCTCTGAGAAAATAGGCCAATGGTACTGTAAGTGATAGCATTATAGCCAGAATAATAAGCGCTTCATGCCAACCAAATGTATTTATTGTATACTGATTAAATGGCGCGATAATAATCTGACCGCCCGTGCCTATAGCACTCACCATACCAAAAAATTGGGTNCGGCGATTTTCTGGAACGTTTCGAGCTACNACGGACATTAATACAGCCCAAGTTGTTCCNGCGCCAGAAATNCCAATAATAATNCCTGCGCTCGCATGNAATTCCCATATTTGGTCTGCATAAGCCAGCCATATCAAACCTAAAGCCTGCAAAGCCCCAGCTATGGCAATTACTCGACCAGATCCAAATTTATCTGCTAAACCTCCCACCAATGGCTGAAATAGCCCCCAACATAAATTTTGGATTGCTAAAGATAATGAAAAAACAGTAAACCCAACACCAAAAGCTTGAGAAACGGGCGTTTGCCATAAGCCAAAACTCTGTCGCATGCCCATAGTTAGAAGTAGTACCAGACTACAGCAAATAACTATCAGAACCGCTTGACTACTTATTTTTACCTTCAATGTCTCTGTCACAACAAGCTCCTANATTTATACAAATATAATCCGATNCTAAACTTCAAAATATCTTTAATCAAACAGAGGCAGTATGGCCTTATTATAGGTCAGATTAACTAAAAAATGAAAACTATACCTGTAGCTCAGGCAAATCTTCAAAATATTCTAAAGCTTGAGGGTTAGCCAACGCTTCTTTATTTTTTATTGCTCGTCCTTCAACAACATCTCGAACTGCTAGTTCAGTTATTTTGCCTGACTTAGTTCTAGGAATATCTATAACCTCAATAATTTTTTCTGGAATATGACGAATTGTGCAACTCTTCCCAATCTGAGCTCGAATTAAACTTCTTAATTTATCGTCTAAAGAACACCCTTTTCTAACCACCACGAATAATATTATTCGGGTATCCCCATCCCACGCCTGGCCAATACATAAACTTTCAATAATCTCATCAAATTGTTCAACCTGTCGATAAATTTCAGCAGTTCCTATTCTTACGCCCCCAGGATTTAGTGTCGTATCTGATCTACCATAGATTATCATTCCGCCCCTCTTAGTTAACTCCACCCAATCTCCATGACACCAAACGTTGGGGTAAGTATCAAAATANGCTGCATGNTANTTTTTATNCTCGGGGTCTCCCCAAAAACCAACGGGCATTGACGGNAATGGTTGCTTACAAACCAGATCACCCGCTTCTCCAATTAACGCATTNCCTTGTTCATCAAATACATCTACGGCGAGCCCTAACGCTCGGGTTTGTATTTCCCCTCTCCATACTGATCCAATAGGATTTCCCAAAACAAAACATCCCACAATATCGGTACCGCCTGAAATAGAAGCTANGTGAATGTCTGATTTNATATTCTCATACACATAATCAAAACTCTCTGGTACTANAGGTGATCCGGTTGACATCATTNATTTCAGNNCACTAAGTTTATGGGTTTTAACCGGTCTAATGCTCGATTTTTTTATGGCATCAATGTATTTTGCTGAAGTACCGAAATGAGTCATTCTTTCTATATCTGCAAAATCAAATAATATATTCCCATTGGGGTAAAAGGGTGAACCATCATAAAGTAACAAGGTAGTTCCGCAAGCTAGACCAGAGACAAGCCAATTCCACATCATCCACCCACANGTGGTAAAATAAAAAATTCGGTCATCTTGCTTTTCATCCGAATGCAATAAATGCTCCGAGATATGTTTAAGCAGTGTCCCACCGGCGCCGTGGATAATGCATTTTGGAACACCAGTAGTTCCTGATGAATACATTATATAAAGCGGTTGATTGAAAGGAAGTTGTTCAAATCTTATCGAGATGGGTTTAAAAACCTCAATAAAATTATCAAAGATAATAGCATTGGGAATTAAATCAATCTTAGGGGATTCCTTTTCGTAGGGAACNATAACCACCGTCTCCACCGAAGGAAGATCATTTACAATCTTAGTAAGTTTATCGATTATTGAATGTGGCTTCCCATTATAATAATAGCCATCACATGCTATTAGAATTTTTGGCGTGATCTGCCCGAAACGATCCAATACACCTTGCACACCAAAATCAGGAGAGCATGAGGACCAAATTGCACCAATACTTGCACTGGCTAACATTGCAATTATTGTTTCGGGCATATTTGGCAAGTANCCGCCCACACGATCGCCTTCACTAATGCCCGAAGCTTTCAGAGCCTGGGAAAAGCGAGACACTCGATCAAATAACTGTTTGTGGCTGAGNCTAGATTTTATTTTATCCTCACCCCAGAAAACTATCGCGTCACCACTGTCTCGTCGGCGAAGAAGGTTTTCTGCGTAGTTCAACTTTGCATCTGGAAACCACTTTGCTCCCGGCATTTTAGTCGGGCCTTCAATAATCCTAGTGCCCCAAGTTTGCGCAACTAAGCCTGAAAATTCAATTAGAGAAGACCAAAATTTTTCTTTCTGATTTATAGAAAACTCATACAAAGCATTAAAACCATTAATTTTGCAATCATACTGTTTTTCAACAAATTGAATAAATGAAACAATATTGCTATCTTCAATACGGTCTTTGCTAGGTTCCCAAAGACTAGTTATTTCAGTGCTCATTTATCATGGCCATTCTCTCGAGTATTTAAGAGGTGAGTGTTATATAAATTAAAGAATAATTCAATAAATATAAGTTGAATTGAATAAACTGGTTTTTTAAATTTATTTAAACTAGATAAGTAAATGTCTTATTTAAAATCGGTTAAAGATAACTGGATGAATATCTCTTCAATAAAAAAGGGTNTGATCTGGATTCTTTAATCCAGTATCTGTTTTGCGTTTCTCGGAACTCAATTAAAATGGCATCCAGAGAAATTCCAATTTTCGAGATTGTATTTTTTTAGGTATNTTTTTAGCCTTTTAATTATGGTTCCTTGGGTATTAAGACTAGGTATGAGTGGGATCAAAGCTAAAAATGTGTCATTACTTTTCGCAAGAAGCATCTCAAGCTATATTGCTGCGATCCTATGGTTTGCATCAATGATTTATCTTCCCCTCGCTGAAGCTACTGCCTTAGGATATACCACTCCACTATTCATAACTTTAGACGCCGTTTTATCTCTGAATGAGGTTNTTGGGAAACAACGATGGCTTGCTTTAGGCATTGGATTTATTAGTATTTTAATAATCTTAAGGCATGGTTCAGCAACCTTTGCCATGCCAGATCTGCTTGCAATAGGAGGGGCTATTTATATTGCCTGCTCACCTCTAATTGTAAAAATTTTAGATAAAACCGGCACACCCGATACAATCGTTTTATATATGGCTATATTCTCAACTCCCATCTCACTGGTTACGGCACTCTTTTATAGCAGACTCCATCTTATGAAGCATTAGCATGGTTATTTGGAATTGGTTTATTTTCAACTTTTGGCTATTTAGCTTATACTCGTTCATTTGCTACAGCAAATGCATCTGTCGTACTGCCCTATGACTATATGAGACTTTTAATAGTTGCTGCAGTGGGTTATGGTTTCTTTGGAGAAATTCTAGACATGTGGACTTAGATTGGTGGTTGCGTAATTATAATATCAATATTTTATATAAGTCATCGTGACATTATTAAGTTTGGTTCAACAGATCAGAAAAACAAATTACAGTCTATCAAAACGTCGAGCTAATTGGGAAATTAAAACATATTTAAAATTATTTTTATTTGTACAGGAAATATTTGTCGGTCACCTACTGCTGAAGGTGTCTTCCGAACCCTAATATCTGAGTATAAAATTGAAGATAATATTTTTATAGAGTCCGCAGGAACTGGTTCATGGCATCTAGGTGCGCCTCCAGATAAAAGAACTCAAAGNGCGGCTGCGTCGCGCGGATACGACCTATCAATGATTAAATCAAGACCGATCATTGACAACGATATTAACAAATTTGATCTTTTTGTTGGGATGGATAGCTCAAATATTAAATTTTTAAACCAGTTCATGCCAACTGCATTACACAATAAAATTTTCCGATTAATGGATTTTTCAAACTCTTCAAATATCAGAGATNTCCCTGATCCATACTATGGTGGATTTGATGGATTTAACAATGTCCTTGATTTAATTGAGGAAGCCTGTGAAGGTTTAATCAAATATATTATAAAACAGAAATTATAAATATTGTATATNATANAGCCCCAAAAAAATTATTTTAANTAAAAAAAATTTTATTAANANTATNTGTCAAACCTNCATANATTANGTCCTAAAATATCGTCTTAGTTCAACTAGNATAGANATACTTNAAGACATTGGAATCCTAANCAATTCTANGTAAATAAAGTCAATACNCCAGTGTAACTGTAGAGCCTATTATTTGAAATTTCTCCATTTGCATATAATCCAATAAGAGGAATATTGCCCAAAATATTTTTAATAATCTGAATTTCAGCATTAACCTCACCGAACATATTAGGGCCGCGAGCAATACAAGAAATATAAATACCTCCTTTAATTGAATTTTCCGCGCGTTTCTGTAATTTTAGAACCATTTCTGCTAGATCTTTCTGAGCAGTATTAGAGTCCCGATTAACAAACATTAACTGATCGCCAGGTTCTACTGGCGCAGCAATTGCAAAAACCCCTTCCTCTGGATCTACACCTAAAAGATTTCTGACAACATAATCTCCAGTGTCTGAGCCTAATACAGGTAAAGCCACATGCACAAATCCCGCAGTTTTGTCTAAATCCCGAGATAAAATATCACCGATATCTTCTTGAAATACTTCAACAGCATTACGTCCATCTAAACCAATAATAAAATTCTCAGAACATTCGGTTATTTGGTGACTAATCCCGATTGGTTGACAACCCTGCGTTAATGCAGTGACAACATTGACTTCTGAGTTCAAGATTAATCCTGAGACACCGCCACCGGTAACACAGCCTGCTGCATGGTGTTTGGGCGCCTCACTCAAGGTTAGAGCTCCCAATAAGTATCCCTCAGTTCCGATCGCTATATCATTCATTATTTCCAAAACTTGCTCATTTCCGCAATCCGCATGTATCAAAATAATTGGAGGAACTTGTGACAGATCATTCTCATCAATTGGTTCATCAACATGCTCATCAACAATTTCATCTATCGTTTCCATAATTTCGAAAGAATCAGGAGGCAAGTAAGCTGTTAAAATAGCGATTGCAGGTACATCGAAATATTCCTTGCCCTCATCATTGCCAATTGCACAAATTCCCATTCCAACGCTTCCCACCCATTTTTCAATTCCGGTATCCGCTTTGAGAGTTTCTAAAATTGAGGATAAAAAAGGGGCTATAGGTTCAGTAATATAAAGAAAACCTAAGTTTGCAGAGGAATTCTTCTCTAGATTATGCAAACAATCATCTAAAGTAGTCTTCCAGTCAGTATTTTGAGCATGCGAACATTTAAACATTTTAAAATTTTTCCAAAATTTTCTTAGGCTATTTTATTAAATTAATAACCATAGGTAGAATACGCTTAATAATTTCTTCAATACCCGCCTCGTTGGGGTGAATGCCGTCAGGTTGGTTTAAATGAGGCTTATTTACAACTCCTTTAAGAAAAAATGGATACAACTGGCTATTAAATTCATAAGCTAATCTGGTATAAATTTGATTAAATTCTTCACCATACTCTTTTCCTAAATTAGGTGGCGCAAGCATACCGGCGATAAGAACCTTTATGTTGTTATTTTTTAATTTTTCCATAATCGAATATAAATTATGATAAGTTACTTTCGGGTCTATTCCCCTTAAACCATCATTTGCTCCCAACTCAAGAATCACCGCATCTGGCTTATCCGATAAAGCCCATAGAATTCTATTATTTCCTCCAGATGAGGTATCCCCTGAGACACTTGAAGAAATAATTTTAACGCTTTTACCCATTAATTTTAATGATCGCTCTAATTTTGCTGAAAACGCGTCTTCTTGCCTCAAACCATAGCCTGCCGTCAAACTATCACCAAAGATCATTAGTTTTTTTTCATTTTCGTTTGCTTGAGAAACTGAAACAATGGATGTAATAATAACTACGAGTATAAGTTTACTAAAAAATTTTATCAAAANGTTAGCCNAAGGTTAAATANATCTGATCTNCTAGAATNTTCTANCGTAANCCAANAATGAGTTTTTGTGCTTTTAAAAATAAGAGATATGTNATTTTCNCTGCANCAACATCNAAATCCAAATATAAATNAAGTNAATAATACATATGTCTGAAATTTTCAAAAACACAAACTCTAAANTTACTATTAATGAAGANTTGGCTATTCAACTGGAAAATGTTGAGCTCACGTTACCTAGTTTAGCAGGTGAAGTACAAATATTGCGTGGTATTAATTTAGCAGTGAAAAGAGGCGAATCTATCGGGGTTGTAGGTCCTTCTGGTGGCGGAAAATCAAGCATGATGATGGTTATTGCTGGCCTCGAAAGAGTAACATCAGGCGTTNTTAAAACGGCCGGCTTTAATCTTACAAATTANAATGAAGACAAACTTGCTGAATTCCGTCGCGATAATGTTGGCATTGTTTTTCAGAATTTTCATCTGGTTCCAACCATGTCAGCAATGGAGAACATCTCTATTCCCATGGAATTTGCCGGCTATAATNATACGCACGCGAGGGCTTATAAGTTACTGGAGAAGGTAGGGCTCGAAAACAGGGCTGATCACTATCCGGCACAATTATCTGGAGGTGAGCAACAACGCGTAGCACTTGCAAGAGCGTTTGCTACAAAACCAGCAATTTTACTTGCTGATGAACCAACCGGTAATTTGGANCAAAAAACAGGTAAAAAGGTAATGGATTTAATGTTTGAACTTCATAGTGNCANTAACACAACCATGTTGNTAATTAGTCATGATCCNGNGCTNGCTAATCGTTGTGATCGCATTATNAGCNTAGCCGATGGTAAAATTATCAAAGATGCTGATGGCAAATAATCTNTCTCTAGCAATAATATTCTCATTTCGAGAACTAAGGTCNGGGCTNAAAGGATTTTANCTTTTTATAAGTTGTTTGGCGATCGGGGTAGCAGCAATCGCTGGGGTAGGGACCGTATCTGAGTCAATTGAAGCTGGCCTCGCGAGAGATGGAAAGAAACTCTTGGGTGGGGATCTTTCAATCCGCCTGATTCACCGTCCAGCAACAGAAAAACAAAAAAAATTTTTTGATAAAACATCAGATTTCTCAGAGGTCATTGAGATGCGCTCAATGGTTCANTCATATAAATCCAAGGCATATAGGACACTTGCGGAATTAAAGGCTGTGGATCAAGCTTATCCACTCGTCGGCAATATCTTATTAAACCAACGTCTGACTTTAAAAGAAGCACTTCAAGAGAAAAATGGTGTATTTGGCGCGGTTGTTGATAAAAATTTACTGACTAAATTGAATTTAAAAATTGGAGATTTTATAAATATTGGGGANGCGCAATTTCGTTTAACGGGAACAATAAAAAAAGAACCAGATAAAGTAGCAAATATTNTAAGCTTTGGGCCTAGAGTAATGATCGCATCCCTTGGCCTGTACAAAACAAAACTTGTTCAACCTGGAAGTCAAATAAGATACCGATACCGAGTGTCGTTATCAGACGCTGCAGAAATTAAAAATTGGCAAAAACAACTTAATGAAACATTCCCAGCAGCTGGCTGGCGAATTCGAACCTCGAACGATGGGACAGGTGGTTTAAGGAGGTTTATTGATCGAATGACTTTGTTTTTAACTTTTGTAGGATTAACAACTCTTATTGTTGGAGGGGTTGGGATTAGTAATGCGGTATCAAATTTTCTCAATAGTAAAAATAAAACTATAGCTATTTATAAATTTTTGGGCGCTCCAAGTGACTTAATATTTTGGATATATGCCCTTCAACTAGGCATACTTGCTTTATTTGGCCTCTTGCTTGGGATTGCCGTGGGGGCAATTTTGCCGGCCTTAGGATTTTTAGTTCTGAATGACGTTTTTCCAGTAAGTCCAGTTATATCAGTGTACCCAAAGCCTATAGTCATAGCTGTAATATATGGAATTTTAATTGTTCTAATATTTTCTACCTGGCCTCTGGCCAAAGCCAAAGNAATTCCAGCAACAAATTTGTTTAGAGATAATATACAGTTGAGGAAAATTAAACCTCACGGGGGATATAAGGTTATATTAGCTATCCTTTGCTCCATTCTATCCTCGGTTATTTTAATAAGTTCAGATGAAATTTTATTTAATTTATACTTTATCGTCGGCACATGTTTTGTTTTCCTAATTTTAAAAATATTTTCCACTCAACTAATTCAATTATCACAGAAAATTATTATAAAGAAAAATACGGCCCTCAGATTAGCTATTACAAATTTAAACAGGCCCGGATCAATTGCTTCCAGTATTGTTTTATCACTGGGGCTTGGACTAACAGTCCTAGTGGCGATCTCGTTAATCGAAGATAATCTNGGTAACCAAATTAAAAAACGGCTCCCTGATATGGCACCAGCTTTCTTTTTCCTGGATATNCAAACTGATCAAAAATCATATTTTGATCAAACTATCAAAAAAATATCAGGTATTGGTAACTATAAACGCGTTGCGACGTTAAGGGGTCGAATCGTTAAAATTAATAATATTTCGGTTGAAAAGGTTGATATATCACCAAACGTGCGGTGGGCTGTCAGAGGAGATCGGGCACTCACTTATTCGAAAGAGCAGGCCGAAGGTACTGAAATTACAGCAGGTAAGTGGTGGCCTAAAGAATATACTGGTAAACCGTTAATATCCCTAGACTCATCGATAGCTCGGGGATTTGGGGTTACAATAGGAGATACATTGACGTTAAATGTACTAGGGAGAGAAATTAAAGGTGAGATTGCATCCCTCAGAAAAATCAATTGGCGATCATTGCGATTTGATTTTGCAATAATTTTTTCACCAGGCGTATTGGATAACGCGCCTCACAGCCATATAGCAGCTCTTCAAGCACCTGAAGCGTTGGAAAATAAAATCGAAGAAGACATTCTAAATAAATTTAAAAACGTTTCAATAATTAGGGTGCGTGAAGCTCTTGAAGCAGCCGCCCAAATTTTAAATGGTATTGGTATGGCCGTTCGATCTATTTCGACAATTACCTTATTAGTAGGAAGCCTCGTTTTAGCTGGAGCTATAGCAGCAGGTAGACAGCGACGCATTTACGAAGCNATAATTTTCAAAGTATTGGGNGCNACGCGATGGACCATTATNAAATCATTGATATANGAATTCTGTTTTCTTGGCTTTTTGACATCATTNTGTTCAATTNTTTTAGGCACATTNGTTGGNTGGANAGTNGTAAGGTATTTGATGGAGTTAAACTGGCAATTTAGTCTGAATTCTATTTTAGTAAGTGTTATTATCTGCCTATTGATAACTATTATTGCGGGTTTGGNNGGTACNTGGTCCGCACTNGGTCAAAAAGCGGCTCCTCAACTNCGGAATGACTGATNGATTTTAAAACGGGAAAAGTACGTTTTCACNANANTTTTCCCAAAGTTAGACTTGAATTTTTANAAAAAATGGCCATATTAANGTGGTCNTTAANATTTATTAGTTCAGAGGAATAGTTATGGCGTTAGGAAAAGATNAAGAGCAANCAATCCGTTTGTCTGGTCTAGCACGATCAGACGAGANAGNGTTAGACACAGGTTTACGNCAGTATATGTTGCGTGTCTACAATTATATGGCTTCAGGTCTGATATTGACGGGTATATTTGCTTATGGAGCAACAAAATTTCCAACCTTTTTAAATATGATGTATTCGGTTGGACCGAGTGGTTCAGCAAGCCCTACGTTATTTGCTTGGATTNTCATGTTATCNCCATTAGCTTTTATTTTAGTTCTGAATTTTGGCATTCAAAAGATGAAAGCNACCACAGCACAAATGATTTTCTGGCTTTTTGCTGCAATCATGGGCTTATCNTTNACACATATCTTTCTCGTTTATACTGGTGCAAGCATCACAAGNGTGTTTTTTATAACCGCTGGAACTTTTGCAGCGATGAGCCTTTATGGATATACAACAAAAAGGGATCTTTCAAAATTTGGTTCGTTTCTGTTTATGGGATTAATCGGAATTATCATTGCATCTGTAGTTAATATCTTCATGCAATCGTCAGCGATGGCATTCGTGATTTCCGTTATAGGAGTGTTAGTATTTGTTGGTCTNACAGCCCACGATACNCAGAATATAAAGAGAATGTATGTTGAGGGTGAGCATTCTGAGTCTGCCTCAAAAAAGGCGGTTATGGGTGCATTGAGCCTTTATCTAGATTTCCTAAATCTTTTTATTATGTTGTTGCACCTTATTGGTGATCGCAAATAACTTAATATTGGACCCAAGAATNTATATGTTTTTGGGTCCAATATAATGATAAAAAACAAATTATAAGATATGCCCTGATAAATAACCATNTTGGTAATAGAAGATANGGACTCAGTGTTACGGTGCTTAGAGTTTTCCCNCCGAATGCTATAGANAAATTTCTAAGTTTATATTTAGAGTAAGCGGTTACATAATTTCTATAGATCCGTCCTAAAATGTAGGTTGGACACGATNAGAAGTTGGCTTTCCGGCTAGTGTATGTTCTCTAAACACAGTTATAAAAGCTGAATCATATGATTTAATATAAATAAAGTTAGGCCAATAAATCGAGAAAGGGGATAATTTTTCTATTATTAATTATGCCCATAGCGCGATATTCNGAATATTAAATATTGTTCTTATAAAAATGGTTGGAAAAATTATTTAGTGAGATAATATAGAAGATTAGAAGAAAGGGAGACTTATAATGAATAATACTAAACCAGCGCTAAACCTTAAATTTTTATCCCATGGCACCTTAATCTCACGGAATCTAGAGAAAAGTAAGGAATTCTATCAAGATTTCTTCGGTTTAGAGGTTGTAAGAACAAGCCCTATATCTCTAATGATACGAATGGGAGGTAATCACGTTTATGCCGTTGTCGAAAACAAAAAACATGACGCTGAAATGAATTATCTGTTTCATAATGGTCTTGATGTGGACACAGATAAACAGGTAGATGAGGCTCACGNGGTGGCGACTAATCAAGCCAGCAAATGGGGTTTAACAAAAATATCAAAGCCAAGGGCNCAACATGGTACGTATAGTTTTTACTTTTGGGACTCAGATCTTAATTGCTGGGAAATTCTAAGTAACCCAGATAGAGGTTATATGTGGATTTTCGATAAAGGCGATCAGGAAGGGATAGGGCATATGGACAAGAATTATGATCGTTCCGTGGTTAATAAATAGACNATTACATAATTATAGTAAGAATTTAAAAATTATTAATATGATAAAAATAGTCATTNAGTCGAGTTTATTTGCTTAAAAATTCCATGGCGGCATTTAATTGGCTCATATGCTCNTGATTACCCAATTCTCCATCAGGATGATAAATGGTAGCAAGATCACGGTATCTAATTCTAAGGGTTACTAAATCTGGTCGAGCAGAAGGCGGTAAACCCATAATATAAAGTGCGTCTTGTCTAGTGTGAATTCCATGGGTTAGTGGTTTAAACAGCAATAAAGAAAATGCTTTGTTACGTAACTCGAGTTTATCGCTTAACTTCCTATAATCAAGTTCTATAATTTTCTTCTGATTTCTTATGCTTCGATCTTCCTCAATCATTATTGGATCTTTAATTGTAATAAGGTGTTCACCATCATTGAGAATTAGCGCTAAGTTCAATGCACGCCGTATAAGAGTTATGTCATAACCTGGAGAAAGACGGGCCTGCAGCCGGGGCTTCCTACTCCAAAGCCGACCTCTAGAACGACCCGACTTAATTATAGTTTTTTCGCGATCATCAACCTTTGGTTCCCCAGGATCTTCGAAGTCAGTAATAATATTCTCAGGAATTACAATTAGAATTGACCTAGCTAAATCACCAACATTTATCGATTTTATGAGAGCTAAATCCAATATTCTATCTCTAAAATCACTAGAGCAGGTAATAGTGTATGATTTTTTTAAAATTTTATTATGTTCTAATTCATTAATCATAATTCTATTTATATTCTTTATTTAGAAATTTTCAACTACTATCGTCATTTCATATAGGAATGAATTCACTTATCGATCTTTCAAATTCTTTTTCTTAGGTAAATCCTATAAAATATTGATTTAAATGAATTATTTTCTTAATTTGAAAATAGGGTTATACTAAATATAATATAATATAATATTTTTAAAAGATTTATTAGAATAAAATCTATTACTCCTAATATAAATTACAATAAATATTGAGCAAGATATAGACTTTTTTAACAAGTAAGTACAAAATATTGTAAATTTTATTGATTTGGGATAAAATTGTTGTAAGTCATTTAAAATATCAGGTTTTATCTATAAATTTATGATTATAATAGGTTAGTAAAAAACAACATAAGTATATAGCATATTTAGTAAATGGTAAGTTAGATAATATTCAATTTATTTAGTTCTGTAATCTCTTCTTCAGAAAAACCTATCTCATCCAATATTTGCTTATTATGCTCACCCGATTCTGGTGACCGTAACTGAATATCACTTGAGCTCCTACTCATAATTACAGGTTGACCCAATAAACTAACTTTATTTAGCTTACTAGACTTAACCTCTTCAACCATCTCTAAATGTTTAATTTGCGGGTTTTCAAACACTTGATCAATTGAGTTAATTTCTCCACACGGAACATTATTAGCATTTAAATATTGAACCCAATATTCAGATCTCTTCATAACTGTCTGTTTTTCAATTAACATGTTCAATTTATCTCTATTAATCGACCTTGCTTCAGGGGTTGCATACTTTGGGTCCGTAATTAAAGCAGACAATTCCAGAGCATCACATAAACGACGCCATATAATTTCCCCCCCACCAGCAATGTTAATATGCCCGTTTAGCGTTTTAAAGACCCCCGTTGGAATAACGGTAGGGTGATTATTACCAGCCTGAGTTGGAACTTCTTTATCAATAAGCCACCTCGCAGCCTGAAAATCCAACATAAACGCTTGCGCTTGAAGTAACGATGTTTGAACCCATTGGCCCTCGCCCGAAATCTCACGTTCAAGCAACGCAATCATAATTCCTTGCGCACAAAATAAGCCTGCAGTTAAATCGGCAATAGGAATCCCAGCCCTCATTGGCCCTTCATCTGGTTTTCCGGTGATTGACATCAAACCACCCATTCCCTGCGCAATCTGATCAAAGCCTGGTCGATCTTTATATGGTCCATTCTGCCCAAACCCCGAAATGCTCGCATAAATTAGTTTATTGTTTAGTTTTTTCAGGGTTTCGTAATCAATACCAAGGCGATATTTTACGTCAGGTCTAAAATTTTCAACAATAATATCAGCCTTCAGAACAAGTTTCTTAAATATCTCTAGTCCTCTTTCACTCTTAAGATCCAACGATAAACTGCGTTTGTTACGATGAAGATTCTGAAAATCTGAGCCCGAACGCGGGCCTCCAAGTTCTGATCCATCTAACTTTTCAGGTAACTCCACTTTAATAACTTTTGCACCCCAATCAGCAAGCTGTCTTACCGCAGTGGGGCCCGAGCGAACTCTTGTTAAATCTAAAACCGAGAACCTCTCCAACGCTCTTTTATTAATCATTATTATTTTACTCTTTCCAATTGGTTTCTATATAGTCTAGATCGCACTACGTATCCATCAGCGTTTTTTCTTATATTTAAAATCTCTTCTGCCGTTAATACACGCTGAATTTTACCCGGTGAACCCATCACTAATGAATTATCCGGAATCTCTTTACCTTCGGTAATTAAACTATTAGCTCCAATAATACAATTTTTACCTATTTTAGCCCCATTCATAACAACACTACCAATCCCTATTAAAGACTCTTTACCAATAGTACAGCCATGCAACATACACATGTGACCAATTGTAACATTCTCACCAATAACCATCGGAAAACCGGGGTCTGTATGTAGAACACTACCATCCTGAATATTAGCGCAATCACCTATTACTACATGTTCGTTATCAGCTCTAATAACCACATTCCACCAAATACTTACCTCAATACCGATCTCAACATCACCAATTATGGTAGCATTTTCTGCTACCCAGTGACTATCTCCAGAATAACGAGGCATTAAATTACCCAAAGCATAAATCATTTGATTTCTCCTAACAGCTAACGGTTGTTGGCTCTTTACCCTCAGGGGGTTTAGGCCTATGAAAATGTATATTTTTTCTAATAGCCGTCCAAGTAAGTTTTAAAAATTTTATATACCTAGCTTTTTCATTTTTTTACGTTCACAGGAATTATATATTGGAAAATATTTCAGATAGGACCCACAAAAAGCTTTAATCTACCCCAAAATCATTTCTAACTCTTAAACACCCCGGCTTTGGGGCTTATTTTATTGGCGCAGCACTTGCTATGATGGCTAATTTTATTGAGCATGTGACTAGTTACTAGGTAATTTTTGATAAATTTGAATCTCCGGCTTAAGCAGAATTTTCTGTAATTGCCCATTGGCTTCCATCTCTATTTTTTTCGATTTATGAGGGCGTACTAGCTATTAAGGATGGCCCTTGTAGAATGATTCAATTAGGCATGGTTCTATTTATATTTGTCTCTTTAGGATGAGGTTACTTCTTTTTTTCTGATACATTAGAAATGTGGCACGCCGTCATTCTATTAATTATTCATGGTTTCGCTGACGGCGTACTTTGAGGGCCTACCAGCCTATTGTTTGTTCATGTTATACTAGGAGACAAACAATTAGAGAGCGGTGTCAGACTAACAGCAACATCCAGAACACTCGGTATTTTACTTGGACCAACAATCGGGGGAGCACTACTTTTGATAGCTGGACCCGCATGGGGAATTTTCATAAATGCGTTTATCTACTTACCACTGCTAATTTGGCTTTAGAAGGCAACTTTTAGGCATACATATTAACAAACAAATTAGAATCAGAGAACCCTACAGGCGCTCATCCAAAAACAATAATACGGGATTTTTCAAACATTAGTAAGACATTCTATGATATTTCAGACCATCCTATTATTGTTACTATGATACTTTTAGTAAGAGTGGTCTCTCTTCTGGTAGGCAATGCATATCAAGCTCAAATGCCGGAATTCGCTCGATCGTCAGGTGCTAATCAAACTTTAATTTCTATAGTGCCCTTTTAACGACAAGTGCAGCAGGAACCCTAATAGCTGGCATTCTATTAGAAGTTTGACATAAGTAAAAATTAAGCTCGTTTCTCTAACTCATCCAACATAGTCCAAACACGCTCAATATGGGTATCTTTATCATACGAATTAAATAGAGCTGCCTGAGTTCTCATAGGGTCTCCAGTATAATACTGCTCATACAAACGTTGTCTTCCAGCAAAACTTGATAATGCGGAATCATAAGCCAATCGCATTAATTTAATACGCCTTGGAGAGTCTGCGTTCGCGACTTGAAAGTACTTTTCAACATCTTCTTTTAAGTCTCCAGCTATTTCAGCGAAGGACGGCACAGCAACCAGCCCACCCGCACCCAATGTAGTAATAATCTCGCATTGCCTATTGTACATTTCAAAAAAGAAGGTCTGCCATGTCTGTAAAGGCCTGATTCCCCCTACCCAGGTTCTAAATTCGGTTTCCTGAGCATCGTGTTCAGCCGTTATCCTGCAAGAACGAACAAATTCTGTCATGGAAATCATTTCAGCTAATTTTACTTGGACCGGAATATGTTGGTCGATTTTTGTTGATCGGGCTATAGAAAATGCTAATGCCATCATAAATTCTGATTTTGCTTGCGCCCTCACTACAGATTGCATCAACATTGAGTGAGCAATATAACAGTTTGGATTAACTTTTAAATCAAAGTCAGGATCACGATGAATAAACACCCTTTCCCATGGAACCAATACATCATCAAATATAACCATCCCATCTGACTCATCATACTGAAGCGATAAAGGGTGATCCATCAGGCTTGGTGCATTTGTATGAGCCACCGGTGGTCTGCAAATAAATTTTAGCCCTGGCGTCGACGTTGGAATCGCAAACCCAAAAGAAAAATCTGAAGTATCTCTTTTTTCATTTGACCACGTTGCAGCTGCCGGCATAACTAATAATTCGTTGGCCATTGCACATAAAGTCGCTACCATTCTTGCGCCTCTTATGACTATTCCTGCATCAGTTTCTTTAACAATTTGCGCGACAATATCTGATGTCTCTAAATGAGCGGGTTTTGATCTATCAACTTGTGGATTAACCAAAACATGGGTAGTAACTGAATCGTTTTCTCTGACATACTCATAGAAATTTTTTATATTCTCGCTTCCATCAAAGGCATCGCGTTTAAATACATCTTTCGCTGCCGCGTAACTTGAAATGATACAATTTTTATAATCTGGGCTTCGGCCCATCATCCCACAACTTGCATCCATCCAAACCTTTATCGCATCATTACGCGCAATCACATCTTCGCGAGATTGGGGTTGTATATGGGTCATACCAACTTTATCGCCAGAATTCGGGGAGTCGTAGGTCATTACATTACTTAGCTCTGGATCCGATTGTATGTCCATTAAATGAGCCATTGTTTTTGTAGCCCCCGAAAAACGAGGGTCTGAAACTACATCCTTTACACGTTCGCCTTCTATATATATTTCCCGCTCTTCTGAGAGAGTTTCTAAAAACTGCTTGCCATTTTTTATTGGCATGTCGATTCCCTTTTCAAAAATAACCCATTAGTGTGTGGTCACTAAATGCTATAGTAATGATAAAAAGGCATCTATTTTAATTCATAATTTCACCTATTGAAAATTTATTTATTATTTTAATAAGAAATTTTATGTTAAGTTAAGATGCTTTAACCAGAAAAAATAAAATTATTCTGTTATTTTTAACGGCGGATCAAAAAAGTTTAATTATTAGATTTAATCTTTTTAAGTTTTGCCTCTCTGTGGGCAACATAACTAGTTGCCGAAATAATCATAAAGCCCCCGATCCAAGTAAATAAATCTGGAGATTCCTTAAAAAATAAAAATCCAAATAATGCTCCCCAAACTAACCGAGTGAAATTAACAGGTTCAAGAGCACTAACATCAGCCAGATTTAATGATCGCATTAGTGCATAATGACCTAGACTTAACAAAGCACCTATTAATACTAACCAAGGCAAATCTCCAAAATCTGGCCATATCCAGACAAATGAGGCAGAAATTAATGCAACGGGAATCATAAATAATGTAAGATACAATACACACGTTGTTGAACTATCTTCAGAAATTACTGATTTACCTAATAATCTTTGAACAGCGCTAGCGACAACTGTTATAAACACCAACCATAATCCTAAACTATCAATATAGCCAAACCCAGGCCTCATTATGACTAAAGCTCCGATAACCCCAATACTCAGAGCCATCCATCGTCTTGGCCCCATTCTTTCACCAAGAAATAAGACAGCGCCAATACTAGTAAATAATGGTGCCAAAAGATTTAACGCAGAGGCATCAGCCAAAGGAATAAGCGTTAACGCCGTAAACCATGACAAAATTGCCAACCCATTAACAGTGCCTCTATAAAAATGAAGTTTTAGTTTAAACGTTTTGAAAATCTTACGTCCATATTTTATGGTACTACATGAAAGAAACAAAAAACCAAAAAACGTAGCAAAAAATGTAATTTCAAGGGGATGTATACGATCGGAAAGTTGTCGAACAATCACCCACATTGAAGTCAAAATACCAGAAGATAAGGCCGCCCATAAAACAGCAGCAAAAGCTTGTGATAATCTTGTGGGATTAGGCATATTAATCCTATTGGTTTAATCGCTTTAGTCTTTAGAGATTAGGGAGCATATAATAAATATACCTATAATCGATAAAAGTCCCATTGTTACCGATTATATTATTCAGCGGAAATAATCATCTTACCTGGGTTCATAATTCCTATGGGATCGAAGGTCTTTTTTATCATTCTCATTGCAGATAAGGCCTCACCATGTTCTTGCGGCAAATATTTAATTTTACCCTGACCCACACCATGCTCTCCAGTACATGTCCCATCCATCGAGATTGCGCGTTCGATTATTTTCTTATTAATTTTTCCACATATTCTGAGGTCTTCTTCCCTCGTATCTGGATGTATTAGCATCTGTGCATGAAAATTGCCATCACCAACATGGCCGACTATTGGGGCTATAATACCAGCATCTTCAATATCTTGTTTTGTTGCTAGAATACACTCTGATAGCCTTGAGATTGGCACACAGACATCTGTTGGCATTACAGAGCATCCGGGACGCAACGCGATGCATGAATATGCAGCATTGTGGCGCGCCGCCCATAATTTGTCACGTTCATCAGAATTCGAAGTCCACGAAAAATTTCCGCCACCATGCTCTTTACACAATTCGGAAATAAGCTCTGCTTGACTTTTCACGCCAGACTCCGATCCATGGAATTCTAAAAATAGAGTATTTTTTATTGGATAATCTAATCCAGCATAGTTATTAATTGCTGACATTTGAACATCATCAAGCAATTCAATACGGGCCATGGGTATTCCCCACTGTATTGCCTCGATAACAGAATCAACCGCTCCACCCAAAGTCTCAAATGAGACTACTGCTGCAGAGGTTGCCTCGGGAATCCCAAATAATTTTAACGTTACCTTGGTGATAACGCCAAGCGTTCCCTCAGATCCTACAAAAAGTCTCGTCAGGTCGTATCCAGAAGATGACTTCCGAGCACGCCTTGATGTTCGAATAACCCTTCCATCAGATAAAACAACCTCAAGACTCAATACGTTATCCTTCATTGTTCCATATCTCACAGCATTGGTACCTGAGGCTCGAGTTGACGCCATCCCACCCAGCGATGCATCAGCCCCTGGGTCTATTGGGAAAAATAGACCAGTATCTCTTAGATGCTCATTCAGTTGTTTACGGGTCACTCCTGGTTCAACAGTAACATCCATATCTTCAGCATTAACTTCTAATATGTTTTTCATTCCTGAAACATCTAAAGAAATTCCACCATACAGTGCTGCCAAATGACCCTCTGCTGAAGTGCCAGTTCCAAATGGTATAACTGGAACTTTATATTTTGCACAAGCTTGGACAACAGAAACCACTTCAGCAGTTGTTTCTGCCATTACAACAGCATCAGGGGGCACTGCTTCATAAGATGAGAAATCTCGGGCATGAAATTCTCTCGCCGCAAGAGATGTTAACAAGCGATCGCAAAACATTTGTTTTAATTCGTTTATTAAAAGATTAACCGTATTTTGACTAGGCCGGTCAATAATCTTTAAAGCTTCTTCAAGCATCATAATCACCAATATTAAACAAATTATTTTATTAACTTAATTAGTATTTTATACTTGTAAACCTCTAACAAATGCAAAAATCAAAATAAAATAAACGTGTCTATAATTTATGTTCGATTTCTTGTTTCTCTGATGGCTATATATACTGCACTGAAAATAACCACAAAAATGCCGATAACTGATAACTTATCTGGAAACTGTAAAAAGAATATATATCCAAATAAAGTTGCAAAAATAATTTGGGATAAAGTAATAGGTGCCAGGATTGATGCCTCTCCATACACAAACGCAAAAAATAAACAGGTTTGACCCACAGCAGCTATCGCGGCAAATCCGACAAGTAAATGCCAATCTTCTAAGCGGATTGGCGCCCAAACAGAAAAAATCAAAGGAGCAAGAAGAAGAGCTCCAATAGTCGAAGAATATGTTAAGTTAACAAGAGGGGGCGCTTTACCAGCAAGAAGGCGATTAAAAGTATAAAAGAAACCAATAGAAATTCCGGCACCAAAAGCAACCAAATATCCCAATCGATCGCCTCCAAAATCTGGTTTTAATATTAATAAAACCCCTCCGAAACCAACTAAAACAGAAATCCAGCGTCTAATCCCAATCTTTTCTTTCAAAATCAATGGTGAAATTGCAGTTGTGACCAATGGAGCTGTGAAAGAGATGGCTGTCGCCTCGGCAAGGGGAATTAAACTAATAGACCAATAAAACATTCCAATTCCAGTTATAACAAAACTTGAACGAAGAATTTGCAAAATTTTATTCTCTGGAATTAGACTTTTAATACTATACTTCACGACAACAATTGGGGTCCAAAATATACTTGCAAATAACATCTGGATCCACATGATAAACACGGGTGAATAATAACCGTCTAACATCTTAACAAAAGAATCCTTTAGCGAGAAAAGCGCCATCGCTAATATTACCAGAAATATTCCAAATATTTGTTTAGTACGAAAATTATCGTCCATCAGAAAGCCGGCTTTCAATTTAATAAGATAAACTAATTAAAATTTATGGACATTACCAGAAGATACTAAATTAATGATAATAAGCCTCCGCATCACAAATAAAATAAATTAAAAATTAGTATTGAAATGTTGGTTAAGTAAACTAACTAAATACTATCAATGATTATTTACGATGCCAAATAGCTGGGTCGTTAATTGATTTGTTTTATGCAAAAATTTGACCATTTTGGTGAATTTTTAAACTTCATATTGCTTCTAAAGGAGAATGTGCAATGAATAGTTATGATTTTACCCCACTCTTTCGTCATTCGATCGGCTTTGACCGAATGCAAAGTTTATTAAATAGTCTCACTCGAGAAAGTGAAACCCCTCAGAATTCATATCCACCTTACAATATTGCAACTTCTGAAGATGGATCTTATAGAATAACGCTTGCTGTAGCAGGGTTTAATAGGACAGAATTAGATATTGAGGTAAGAGAAGACTCGTTATCAATTACAGGTAAAGTAGGATCGAGTGAAAATAGTAAATTACTACATCAAGGCATCGCCGGCCGATCCTTTAAACGAGTATTTAGCTTGGCTGATTACGTCAAAGTGAAGGATGCGAGTCTTGAAAATGGATTATTGCATATTGATCTAATTCGCGAAATTCCAGAATCTCTCAAGCCACGAAAAATTATGATTAATTCGGTCTCAGACCTTTCACCAACGGATGAGGCTGAAAAATTGAGTTTGGATAAATCAAAGGCAGCAGCATAATAAAGCATGCCTTTATAAGTAGTTGGGGCAATAATCATATTGCCCCAACTTATTAAAATATTTTTTTTAAAATAGTATTCCTTTAGATAGGCAGTTTGAAAAAAAGGATATAGAATACCCATACAAATTATTTAAGATGTAATTTAAGAAAAAACTTAATAAAAATATTTTTATTAAAGAAATAGAGAACATTATTAATGTTAAAATCTGTTATTAAACTTTGTTTCCTTACATGCCTTACCTTCTTATTTGTTTGCGTATGTGCAATGGTTTATGCCGAGGACATATCTACAAATCTCGATAAAATAAGTTCGGAAACTAGGCAAAATATCGAGGAGACTAAGGATCTAATTAACAAAACCCAAAATAAGATTGAGTTAATACGCTCCCAAAATAATACAAGAGCTAAGGAAATTGAAAATTTAACAACTAAGGTTAGTACAATTATCACTAAAATGTCGGGTCAGGGTAAAGACAACTCTGCTTTGCAGTCTGAAATACTAGTTTTAAATGAGTTACTGAACATAGAAAGAAATAACATTGAAGAATTAAGACAAAGTAACGATAGATTGATCAAAAATACAGCAGCAAGTAAAGCAAAATATATGCAGACATATACAAAACTTGCCGCAGACTATGAATCAATAATAACAAAGATGAATAATTTAAAAGCATCTCTATCTTTAGAAAAAAGAAAATACGGTCAGTTAAATAATAAAAATAAAATGCTAGAAAGAAAAATTGCCAAAGAACAGCGAAATACGCGCATTTTAAAGGTAAATTATGAAAATAAAATATTAGAAAGTCAATCTAGGCTCACTCAGTTAAACAATAAGATAAAGGCCTATGAAAGTCTGATAAAAAAGAAGTCTAAATCTCAAAAGAATATAATTAAAGGTAAGTAATTTAAGAAGTAATTTAAAAAAACGATATTTAAGTAAAGTTAAAACTATTGCGGATAGCAAATTACTCGTTGATAAANACAGATAATGTATTTTNAATTAAAANTTATGCTAAATTTCTTATGAAAAATCNGTTAAGCTTNTATNGNATTNTTATTTTGTNATTATGNGNAGGCANCTCTAATAGTNTTGCCNTAACACCCTGCCCCGAGGAAGATAANCCATCACCGTCTCGNTGGTCTGATTGNTATGGAGAATATACTTATCCCAACGGTAANAAATATTCNGGTACATACAAAGATGGNAAACGNCANGGTCAAGGTATTTTTATTTTTACAGACGGTGAAACCTACGATGGAGAATTTGAAAATGGCACTTATCAGGGAATAGGTACTTATACATTTACAAATGGAAATAAATACAAAGGTGAATGGAAGGATGGTGAATTTGACGGTGAAGGAACTTTCACATTTGGACCGGCGTCTCAAAATCCGGGAGACTACTACAACGGAAAATGGGAAAAGGGTTCATTTACAGGTAAAGGGGTTTACTACTACCTAGCTCCAAATGGAGATAAAGGAAATATATTTATTGGAAAAATCCAAAATGGAAAACCAAATGGTAAGGGAAATCTGACATACAAGAATGGAGATACCTATTCTGGTGAGATGAATGGTGGCAAACCAAATGGGAAAGGGACAATCAAATATTTAAATGGTGATATTTATATTGGTCAGGTAAAAAATGGCGTTCCGAATGGAGAAGGTTCTATTACATTCGGGGCTCAATCAAAATTTTCGGGTAATTCTTACGCAGGTGAATACCGAAATGGCGAATATCATGGACAAGGAATTTATACGTGGGGGGCGTTGTCTGAATTCTCCGGCGACGTATATGAAGGTGAATGGCGGAAAGGTAAAAAAAATGGACAGGGTATATATACACTAGCCGATGGAAGAATACAGCAGGGTATGTGGGAAGATGATAAATTCAAATACCCAAAAAAGGGTCTTAGAACGATAACACGTCAAAGGTCAAATAATCCCATTCTCGTGGAGAAAGAGGATGAAGAAAATAGTTCTTGGAGAGACTTTTTGGGGCTTCTAGCTCAATTAAAGANTAAAATAATAGACTCGAAAGAACAAAAAAATATTAAAGCTGAAAACGAAAATAATATAACTGAACCTCAAGAACCCCTACCGGTTGATAATAAACCCACCGAGGATCGATTTTCAGTTGCAAAATTAAAAAACTGGTGGTCTGATTTGCGCAAAAGATAANGGCTTCCAGCGATATTTACTCAAAATTTTATCTCTTTTCCTTTTCTAAAATCCTTTACTCTAATGAGCTGTCCCATACTATCATAATAATTCCAAGTACCTTGGCGCTTACCATTAAGGTATTTACCCAANTCCTTTGGTTTGCCATTAGTCCAATATTCCTCCCAAAAACCAGACCGTTTTCCATTCAAAAAGTTACCTTTTAATCTTAATTCTCCATTATTGTAATATTCTTCCCAAAAACCATCTTGTCTTACTCCACCAATATAATTAGCAATATTCCTTAATTTACCATTTTTATNAAACCATTCAGTCAAACCTTCTTTCTTCCCAAGTCGATACTGCTCTTTTATCTCAACATTACCATCTTTATCATAATATTCCCAAAGGCCCGTCTTTTCACCTCTAATATATTTTCCCTTCCAAATTAAAGCACCNGTCTCTTCTGAATAAGAATGAACATTTCCGGTCTCTTTACCTTTTTCATACACAACCGTATAACTTAGTTGCCCATTTTCAAAATATCTTTTCCAAAGCCCCTCACGTTGATTATTTTTATAGAGCCCTTGTTCATATAAATTTCCATTTCCTGAATATTCGAACCACTGACCCTCACGCANTCCATTCTTATAATTAGCTTTGNACTCCAAATAACCNTTTTTNAAATAGCTGATCCAGAGNCCATCAATTTTTCCATTTTTAATTTTCCCATTTTTCAGTCCACTAACAAATCCAGTATATGGTATATCCTCTCTCTTCTTATAAAAAAGGTTATTTAGTTTTATTAAATTCTTATACTCGATAGCTTCTTTCGACTTACGACTAGAATTAACTAATTTGTGACTATTTTTTTTCACTTGTTCTATGCCAATAGATGAAATTTCATTATTAGTTTTATTTTGTTCGGTAGCAGTTTCGCTCCCGTTAAGCGAAAGTTTAGATCTTTCACCAATCTTATTATATAATAATGAATTGTTCGGCTTACTATTCGATAGCAACTCGGTAAATGAACTATAATTGTCACCTATTCTTTTATATTGAAAATATAAAATAAAAAGTAGGCTGATAATTATTAAGATTTTTACTTTTCCCATAAATCAATAATAACAAGTATAAATGCAAATTTACATGTGATGCTTTGAATAATGCCTTATACTTAATAACCACCTATTGTTGCTTTGGAATAAAATTTTAACCCCTTCCCACAAATGGCATATTAGTTGCCATTAGGGTCATATTAAGAATATTTGTACTCAGAGGCAGTTGAGACATATAAGCAATTGCTCTCCCACATTCATCAGAGTCAATAACTGGTTCTATTTTTATTTCGCCACTTGCCTGCGGAACACCCTCCTTGAACCTGCTTCCGATCGCCGTATCTGCATTCCCTATATCAAGTTGAGAACAGGCAATATTAAACGCCCGCCCATCAAGAGCAATTGATTTAGTTAAACCCGTAATAGCGTGTTTTGTCGAAGTATAAGCGATTGTATCGGGTCGAGGCGAATGAGCTGATACAGAACCATTATTAATAATTCGTCCCCCCTGAGGTTTTTGTTCCTTCATAAGTTTGAATGCAGCTTGGGCACATAAAAAAGTGCCAGTCAAATTAACATCCACACATCGTCTCCAATCATTTTCTTTTAAGATATCAAAAGGTACTCGGGGTGCGCCCATTCCAGCATTGTTGAANATAACATCCAAGCGTCCAAATTCTACCGATATTTTCTTAAACAGTTCCTCAACAGATCTTCCTTCAGAAATATCTGTGATACGCACAGTAATCTTGGAATTTTTGGGGTCAGCCAGAAGCGCTGTTTCTTTGAGTGGACCCTCCCTTCGGCCACAAATAATAACCTTAAAGCCTATCTTCTGAAGGGCTAAAGCGCTGGATCTCCCAATTCCGGTACCGCCACCTGTAATTAATGCTACCTTTAGATTATTATTCATNAAGACTATCTCCTACCAAGAACTTTACTCTCATGAAAAAATACCAAAAGAATAAAAATTCTCTGGATTTGAAACTAAAATCTTCTCTCTCAAAAGAGGATCAGTAATCCAATCACCAAAAGCATTNACAAGATCCCCATCATTCGGATTAACNTCATACTTGTTTGGATGTGGCCAATCAGTTCCCCAGACCACGTTATCCGAATTTGCTTCAACTAATGCNTGAGCCATNGGTTTAACATCATCATATGGNGGTAAATCTGTTTCACTGACACGGTTAGCCCCCGAAATTTTAACCCACGTATTACCNTCTTTNATTAATTTTAATAACACCTGAAAACCCGGAGCATTAATTCCANTTGTTGCAGGCTGGTAAGCAAAATGACCAATCATTATTGGAACACTTGACGCCATAAGGGTCGGTTCTAGCTCCTCAATAGTATTACCTGGAAAAAGATATTCCAAATGCCAACCAAAAGTCTTGATTCTTGCCTCTAATTCCGGGATGTCTTTTAGATTAAGAGGCATACCTCCTTTATTATCTAAATTTAGTCTTACACCACGAATACCCTGATCATGTAATCCATTTAAAAATTCATCTGAAGCATCAATCGTAATTGCACATACTCCACGCGCCTTAGANTGAGTTTTTTGGTTTAATGTATTCATTCCTTTTAAAATNGCAGAATTATCNACNCCATAAACCGAAGGTTGTGTAAAAACAACTCGGTCGATACCNAGGGTTNGATGCAAGTGTTNTAAATCCTCCAGTGTAGACTCCGGCGGATTATAACCACGACCGTTAAAAAGTGGAAAATCTCTCTCAAATATGTGCACGTGAGTGTCTACTGAACCCCTCGGTAAAATAATATTCGGTTTTTTAGGGTTCCTATCTGGCGCAATGCAATCACGAATTGACATTTTTAAAATTTCTCCGGTTAAAATTTTTATAAAATCGTTCAAATAATAGTTAATACTTAAATATTGGTATAATAACAATATTTAGATGTTTACGGCATTAGGATTACAGCTATATACGAGACAAACATCAGACCGACAATAAGGATTAAATCCAACCTAAAGTTCTAGAATTGCCCGCGATAATCATTAAGCATGTTGTTATGTGAAGCAAAATCCAGAAAGTACGCATTGCCAGAGCTTTTCCAACATCTGTCTGGGTAATAGGTAGAAATTCAGGTTTATCGCTATCAGTATTACCAATTGGCATCCCAACAGTTCGTGCCCACATCCTAATAAATTTTTTCTGTCCTAACATTTTGACTCCTATTATTAAAAAAAAACGGGGCTAGGAAATTAATTAAATGAGCTTAAACTTATTCAATCTTATCTAAGTTCCTTTTTATAATTTTCCTTAGAATACTAATGTTTTCTGGATTTGGAGACAACTCTCCTGCAGCAATAATACTACCGACTTCAATAACGGCAGCATTATAGGGGGCAACCCGCTTAAAATTCGATAACTTCTCCACAACCAATCCATTTATCATATCTATTTCTGTACGACGTCCTTTCAACATGTCTTGAAGTATACAATCACGGGCCGATGGCCCAATATGTTCTACAAGCGTATCTAAAAGAGTTTCTGGCAGGCGATTAGATTCTTTCATTGCATTTTCACTTAATCCCATAATGGGCTCAATATTATAACCTAACTCATTCCCCAATGACATTGTCTCATCACCGATTGCCAGAACCAACTCACGCATGCCAGGAGTATTCAGACCTTCTTGAACAGGAAGGCCTAATAATGCAAATGGTCCAAGACTCATAGTATTAACAAGAAGTTTCATCCATTTCGCTGATAGAATATCTTTGCATATTGAAACAGTGCCAGCACAATTCAACAAAGTTTTTACATTTTCAAAATGTGGGTTATTTATATTACCAAGTTTTCCTAATCCAAACCAAGTCTGCTTTTGTAACGTATTTCGTTGAACAATACCAGGCTCAGTCATCTCAGAAGAGAGTTCTACAACACACCCCAGTGTTCTCTCAATGCCCACGTAACTTGCAATAGTTTCAGCAGTCATGCCATTCTGAATACCAACTATAATGCCGTCATCAGCCAAATAAGGCATTACCATTTCACAAGCCCATTTAGTGTCGTAGGATTTTAGAGCTAATAAGACAATATCAAATTTAGAGGTTGTTTCTGCAAGTTGGCATAAATGAAAAGCCCTAGCTTTCGTATTTTGCTCACCATCTAATGTATTTACTGTGAAACCATGTTTTCGGATAACCTCTACATTCTCGGGCCACTGATCATAGCATTTTATTTGAAAACCAGAATTAATTATATCAGAAGCAATTGAGCTGCCATTAGCTCCTGTCCCTACAAATATTATTGACTTATCATTTAAATCCATTCTGCCCCCTAGAATTTAGCGAGTATGGCTTATTAATTTAGTATTAAATAAAAACTCCAAGTTGATAATACTATTTTTGAATATTCTCACTACCATTTTTGAAAAACCTCTGTACCTTTAATTTTCCATGAATATCATAAATTTCAAGAATTCCATGTAATAATCCATTCTTATAGTTGCCTCGGGATAACACTTGCCCATTACCATGATAGGTTTCAAATGGTCCCTCTTTTTTACCATTCTCATAGTAAATTTTTGATCCCAAGGGCCCATTTTTATAAAAATGTTTCCAAATTCCTTCCCATTTCCCATCTTTAATTTTACCATTGAGAATGCCCGTTACATGGCCAGTAAATGGAGTATTACTGAAAATTTTATAATATTTTCCTTCTCGCATCACGAGGTCATCGATTAAAATTGACTCAGCGAATCCAAAATCGAGAGGGTAAAAATAAATCAAAAATAAAATACTAAACCTAAATTTTATCTTAAAGGTATATCTAATAAAATAATATAAAATACGCATGTAATTGCCCAAATCATTTAACTAATTTTCACTTACTAGATTATAAATAACCTCATTACATTATTGTTTTTCTATTTTAGATTGATATTGAAGTGGCAGAAAATTGAATTTCTCATGACGTTTTAAATTTACATAAAAATGCAATAAGTAATAGAATTCACTATCATTTAATAAAACTTCAACAATCTTATTTAAGTTGTTCAAAAACGTATCAGTTTGTGTATTATTTTTTTTAAATTATAATTTTAAAGATCCCTTGATTGGAATATTACTTCATAAATCTTCTTTTAAAATTTAACAATTGTAAAAAATACCTTCTTTATTCAATTTTAATCGTGCTGCCATGGAAAAAATATCCAAGTCTTTGTCTTTAATTTCAAAAAAAATACATAAATAAAGATTGGCAAGGTAAGTATTATTATTAATTTATTACCTTCTAAACTAACTTCAGAAACCACAATACTACTAATAATAATAATTAAATCACCCAATATCGCCACAATCATTAGAGCCCAGTGAACAATTATAATAATTTTATTATCCATGATTAGCATTGCCTTAAATTATTGTCATGAGAAATAAACTCTATTTAAATATTCAATTTTTTTACCAAATTAAGGTTAAAATTAATTATACCTTAGGCTTAAAGTATCAAATAATAAAAACAATCATTAATAAAATATCAGAAAAATGTTCAATATCAGCTTAAAACGGCTTAGCTTAGCATTTAATTCTTTATAAATTAAAAGATGGGCCAGGCCGAAGGTATGGTAATTAACTCCTAGGTGTCTAATGTTCTCTACCTTGTCTAAAACACTTTAAACTGCTCGGTTGGTATAAGTTGGGTTGAGTTTTAAAATTTGTTTTCAGCTAGTTATACTAATTTTTAATCGCCCAAACAAAACCTTTATCAGATTTCACCTGTGTAAGCCCCTCCTTAATTAATAGGGCAGCGACCTCTTTATGATTTTGACGAATTTCATACCTAGGGCCGTACCAGTCAACAGTATCTAAAAGAGTGAGATCAAATTGTTGGCCTAAACTAAGTCCAATTGGATGCACGGAACAAATGGGCAAAAATCTATTAAAAAAACGAACTATTGGAATACGACTCATTATAAAAGATAGCATAAAAAATATATAACACATCCAGCGACTAAACCTAACTAATGTTTTAACCCTCCAGTTTGGTGTCCACCGGCGTAAGAAATATTTAATAATCTGAAATTTAGTAAATGGGTCTATCTCATAAAAATTATAAAACAATAAACCATTTGATACTAGGTAACTAGGTAAAGTCTTTATAATTTTTTCAGGTTTAGGCGTATGCTGAATGGTTCCAGCACAATGGATGTAATCAAAAATACCTCGTTTGAAAGGCATTGATAGTAAATTTGCCTGAACAATAGCTACTTCACCACGATTAATAGTTTTTCCATGACAATCATTAACAGTTTGCTTGCAGGCATCAACCGCAGAAGAGAGATCACATGCAACAACACGCGCTCCAAATTGCGCTAATTCATCCGCAAACCTCCCAGCTCCACATCCAGCATCAAGAACAAGCTTTCCTTGTATTGACTCTTTTGACCACTTAGTATCGTTCAGTAGCCTAGAACTTGAGATATTGTGAGAGTTAAGTCGATCAATCTGAGTTAAACGAAATTTATTCCACTGATGGCCAAAATTCTCAGCATAGTTTTCTTCAAGATTAACAAATCTGGGAATACCATTGGCAATTAAATAATTGTTGTTACATCTTGGACAGGACAACCATCCCTCCAGCACATCTTCCATCAGGGTTTTTTCCGGATAAACCAATAAATCATCTTCAATATCACATCGGGGGCAAGTTAATAGCTCTAAAAGCCAGGGATTCATATTTTATTACCACTATAAAAAAACTAATATTTTTATCCCGAAAAACCATAAACTAACGTTAATACAGTTTTTAGCTCTTATTTGATCCATTTTTTATTTAATATTTTAATTAATCAAATTTTAGCATCCGGACCTTGATTTATTAATACTAAAATAGATCCAAAAAAAAATAAATCCTTTAAAGTATTATTATTTTATAAAATATCTAGTCAATTTTAATTGTTGACATCTTATTTTCTTGCAAATGCAACGAGATGAGGGTCTTTATAGCCACTGTAAAATATTTTTTTTACGATACGCTTAATTGCACCGGTTTTGGAGTGATATAAAAGGGCTTGTAAGTCAATTTCCTGACAGGTGATATTTATAAATTCATTATCAACAAGGAACTTAGACAGAGTAGTTTTATTCCATGATCGCAAATGCTGCATTGGATGAAATACGACTTTGCTTATAGGACAATAAACTTCTGCTGCCTCAAGTTGTTCATCATTTGGGGTAGAAATAAATAAATAACCACCCGGTTTGAGCATAAAAAATATGGCCTTAATCGCACTGAGAAGGTGGCGATCCGGCATATGTTCAATAGTTTCAATCAGAAATATTGTATCAAAAAACTCTTTATAGTTTTCTATCTGATTATATCCAATAATACTTTCAACATTCTCATCATTTGAAAATCGCGACGTTAACTTATCAATTACATCTTGACCGAACTCTAGCCCAAAACTCCTAGTACCAGTTCGCGAAAGTGCAGCTAAAAGTCCCCCTGTACCCGCCCCAAAATCTAGGGAAGTTCCTATATTTGGGATACGATTTTTAAAAAACTCTAAAATTGTATTACCCAACACTTCAGTAAAATACGCATCGGGTTGTTCAGACCAATATCGCCAAAATTCTTCTATTACTGCATCGCTCCAGTCAATCTTTTGAAAGTGTGCTTTAATCATTTTAAACCTCTTTGCCTGCTCAGACTAGTTAGTAATATAACAGTCGATTTATATCATCATAAAAACAATTTAAGGCAAAAAATTGAACTGAAAAAAACATTTAGATCGAGATTTGTATTATTATGATAAACGTTACGATTAAGTGTTTATCAGTATACTTTCAGTCCTTACAAATGCTTACAAAAAAAAGAAATGGGAAACGTACTGGTTTCCCATTTCCATCTAGACAATGCTAGAGGAGCATTGCGACTCTATATTAATCTCGAATCTGTATATTTTCAGCGGCTTCTTTTCCATCACGGCCTGCAACCAGCTCATAAGTTACCTTTTGTCCATCATTTAAGCTACCGATACCGGCTTTTTCAACTGCAGATATATGAACAAAAGCATCTTTTCCACCATTTTCCGGCTCAATAAAACCAAAACCCTTAGTTGCATTAAACCACTTTACTGTTCCGTCAACCATAACTTTGTTTCCTTTATAACTATAATTTTTGCAGAAAGACATTGTGCCTTTTTACAGTTCAACGTTCACGATGTCAGCGGAGCAACTAGTCGATAGCGATTGAGCAACTCAAACAGGGAGCACATAAGACTTCTATGTAACGTAATAACGCGCCTCGTATAGCTCCTTTTACCGCAAAGTCAAGAAAAAGTCATTGAAAATATAAATTTTATTTAAGACTTAATAGTTAGGTATGTTCTATATTTCTAGAGTCTTTTATATTAGTAGTCGCTTAATATACAAAATATGCTATCTCATATAATAAATAATTTAATATTATGTTCATTAAGTCTTATCACTGGTCATTTCTATAAAAATATCCTCTAAATCACTTTGTTTGGTAGTTAAATCATGAATGCCGAAACCTGAATTCCTAATAGCATCAATAACCGACTCAACTGGTACTTCATCCGGAGGAATCCTTATTATAACCTTACGGGGAGCAACTATCTCAACGTTAAAGTGCATTAAGGAATTAGGCAGAATAGTAATATCTTTATCTAACGTTATAATTAGTTCTTTAGAGTCTAGGGTTCTCAATAGGTCTTCGGTTTTCTGGCTAGTAACCAATTTTCCATGATTAATGATGGCAATTTCGTCGCAAAGCTCCTCTGCCTCTTCTAGATAGTGCGTTGTAAGAAGAATTGTAGTTCCCTGAGAACGGAGTTCGCGTATATAAGACCAAAGTTGCTGTCTAAGCTCAACATCAACTCCCGCCGTCGGTTCATCGAGAACCAAAACAGGAGGAGAATGCACCATTGCTTTTGCAACCAGCATCCTCCTTCTCATCCCACCCGAGAGAGATCGTGCATAAGCATCTGCTTTATCTGACAATCTTACGGCTGCTAATATATCATCTGTTCTCCTATCTGATTTTTTTACACCATACAAACCGGCTTGCGTTTCAAGGACCTCACGGGGCGTGAAAAATGGATCGATGTTAAGCTCTTGGGGAACTATTCCTATTGACGATCTAGCCTGGCGCATCTGCTCAATGATATCGTAATTCCATACTTTCACGTTTCCTGAACTCTTTATAACTAAACCAGCCATTATATTAATAATGGTTGATTTTCCAGCACCGTTTGGACCGAGCAAACCAAAAAAAGATCCTCTCGGGATTTTTAAGTTTATATCAAGCAAAGCCTCTTTTGCGGGCTGAACAGAAGTACCTTTATAAGTTTTATTTAATCCACTGATTTCTATAGCATAATCAGGTAAACTATTGTTCGTTAATACATTCATGATAATGAAGGTTCCAAATAAATTATTCAGGCAAACCATGTCTAAGGTTGGCGCTTTTATATTTGTGGGTTATCATTCAACCTAGATATGGTCAACATTCAAATTTTACTTATAAATTAATATAAACATGCAGACTGAGAATATATAAAAATGATTAACACACCTGTTCAAGAACCAAAGATTGTACATACAAAATCTATAAGTTGTGATGGTGGGGGAGGAACCGCAGGACATCCAAATGTATATTTATACATTAATGATGAAAACGAAGTAACGTGTCCCTATTGCAGTCAAAAATTTATTTTTAGTGCCTCTGAGGCTGAGGCAACAACGCATTAAATGAGATAAGATAATATGAAACATGTATTTCTCATTGATGGTTCAGGGTTCTTATTTCGAGCCTACTTTGGTGTTAAAGCCAAAATGTCTCGACCAGATGGCACTCCAACCAATGCTGTATATGGTTTTACCCAAATGCTCATGAAACTTGTTGAAGACACAGATGCTGATCATATTGCTGTAATTTTCGATCAAGCTAGAAAAACGTTTAGGAATGAAATATACAGTGAGTATAAAGCCCACCGACCACCACCGCCAGAGGACCTAATTCCCCAGTTTGATTTAGTTCGAAGTGCCACAACAGCAATGAATATACCAGCGATTGATATGGAGGGATATGAAGCTGATGACTTGATTGCAACTTATGCAAAAAAAGCTGCAGAAATAGGAGCAAAAGTAACAATTGTCTCTACAGATAAAGACCTAATGCAATGTGTCGGCGGAAACATCAGTTTATATGATGCAATGAAAAACGTTGAAATAGGCCCAGACCAAGTCATTGAAAAATTTGGGGTATCACCAAATAAAGTCATTGACGTTCAGGCGCTCGCCGGAGACTCAGCTGATAATATTCCAGGTGTTGCTGGGATAGGTGTAAAAACAGCTGCCCTACTAATAAACGAATATGGTGACCTTGATTCAGTATTAGCCAACGCCTGTAATATAAAACAGATAAAACGGAGAGAAGCACTAATTGAGCATGCTGATCTCGCACGCATCTCTAGAGAACTAGTGACTTTAAAAGATGATGTTCCGATAGAGGTAGATATAAAAGATTTTGCTATTAAAGAAATAGACAAAGAAAAATTTATAAAATTTCTAAAAGAGCAGGCGTTTAACTCCCTTATTACTAGGTTTGAGGGACGGTATAATTTAAAATCTAAAAGTGAATTAAATAAAGAGATTAACCCTTCTGGGGCAGACTCAGAGCCCCATAATACTCAGCCAGAAGTAAGATATGAGCTAATACAAGATATTAATCATTTAAATTCTTGGCTCAAGAAAGCACAGAACTTAGGCACTTTAGCTTTCGATACTGAAACAACTTCATTAAACCCCATGTTAGCTGAATTAGTTGGATTTTCGCTATCAGTTTATCCGGGAGTAGCATGTTATGTTCCTGTTGCGCACATCAATCAACAAGAACAGGTGAGTTTGGGGTTTGACGCTGAAGAAACATCTAAAACTAAAAATAAAAACGATATCAAACAAATTTCAAGAAACGATGCAATCGCTCTCATTAAACCCATTCTCGAGAATAAATCGGTATTAAAGATTGGTCATAATATCAAGTATGATGCAAAAATTCTTAGTCACTATGGTGTGGATATATTTCCAATAGAAGATACGATGTTAATTTCATATACTCTTGAAGGGGGCTTGCACAAACATAACCTAGATGATCTCGCTCAAATTCATCTGGATCATCAAACTATTAAATTCAAAGAAGTTGCCGGTAGTGGAAAATCACAAATTACTTTTGATAAAGTACCTTTAGCAGAGGCCCTTAACTACGCTGCTGAAGATGCCGATATAACATTGCGTCTTCATAAAACCCTAAAACCGCGTTTAGCACTTGAGCATATGGTGACAATATATGAGAAATTGGAACGCCCACTGAGTTACATATTAACCAACATGGAACTTGAGGGAATCCGGGTTGATATTAACGTACTTAAGGGTCTCAGCAATGATTTTAATAAAAGGCTAGGCGAATTGGAAGTAGAAATATATTCAGTGGTTGGGCATGATTTCAATATTAATTCACCAAAACAGTTGGGCGAAATCCTATTTGAAGAAATGAATATAGAGGGTGGTAAAAAGACTAAGTCTGGAGGCTATAAAACTGGAGCTGACATATTAGAAGGCCTCGCAGCAGATGGCCATAAATTACCAGTTAAAATACTTGAATATAGACAACTTTCAAAATTAAAAAGTACTTACACTGATTCTTTAATTCAACAAATTAACCCTAAAACCAGGCGCGTTCACACAAACTATGGTCAAGCAATTGCCTCAACCGGTAGGTTAAGCTCGAATGATCCAAATCTCCAAAATATTCCCATACGCACAGAAGAAGGAAGAAAAATCAGAACAGCATTTATAGCTTCAGAAGGAAATTTTCTTTTATCAGCAGATTATTCACAAATTGAGCTGCGCCTTTTAGCGCACGTCGCGGAAATAAAACCCCTTAAGGAAGCATTCCATAAAGGGGTGGATATCCATGCGCTTACAGCTTCTCAAGTTTTTAATGTCGGGCTTGAAAATATGGACCCCATGGTAAGGCGAAATGCTAAAGCCATTAATTTTGGGATTATATATGGCATTTCGGCTTTTGGGCTAGCGCGTCAGCTTGATATCTCTAGAAATGAGGCCGCTGAATATATATCAGCTTATTTTAAACAATATCCTGGTATTAAGGATTATATGGAAAAAACAAAAATATCGGCTATTGAACTTGGTTATGTGACTACACTTTTTGGCAGACGTTGTCATATCCCTGGTATAAAAGATCCAAATGGGGCGGTAAAAAGTTTTGCTGAACGTGCTGCAATCAATGCTCCAATACAGGGAGGCGCTGCTGACATCATTAAAAAAGCTATGTTAAGTGTAGAGACGGCATTGCGCAAAAAGAAATTGGGTGCGAAAATGTTGCTTCAAGTGCATGATGAATTAATTTTAGATGTGCCAGAAGAAGAATTAGAGGAGACAATTAATCTAACTAAGCAGGTAATGGAATCTGTGGCGACCTTGGACGTTCCCCTCGTCGTAGATACAGGATTTGGCAAAAACTGGGGTGAGGCACATTGAGGTAAAATGGCATGCTAATCAAATTTTCTAAAAAATCCGATATAAAACCGTCAGAGATAACATCAGAAAATAATTTCCTGGCCCGGCGCCGGTTTATTCAAGCAACATTAATTTCGGGAGCAAGCTTACTATCTCCTTTGAGCGGTTTTGCAGGCGAGCCAACTAATAATATTTTTGCTAACATAAAAAAAATGTCGTTTGGGATAAATGAAAAGCTTACTTCTTTTGAAGGAATTACAAACTACAATAATTTTTATGAGTTTGGAACCGGAAAAACTGATCCCGCTCAATATTCTCATCTACTAAAGACTGAACCATGGACCGTTGAAATAATGGGGATGGCAAAGAAAACTGGAAAATTTGACATAAGTGATTTAATAAAACCATCTGAGCTCGAAGAGCGAATATATAGATTACGTTGTGTAGAAGCTTGGTCAATGGTAATTCCTTGGATTGGTGTTCCATTGTCCAGCATAATAAAACGGTTTGAGCCTAACTCGAAAGCTAAATATGTAGCATTCGAGACACTTGTTGATAAAAAGCGGATGCCTGGCCAGAATTCTAAATTTATAGATTGGCCATATATTGAAGGTTTAAGGATGGACGAGGCAATGAATCCTCTCACTATCTTGGCCATTGGTTTATATGGAAAACCTATGCCTAATCAAAATGGAGCCCCCATTAGACTAGTTGTTCCATGGAAATATGGTTTCAAAAGTATCAAGTCTATAGTAAAAATTGGTTTCGTTGAAAATAAACCTCAAACAACTTGGAACCAACTAGCGCCCCAAGAATACGGTTTTTATTCTAATGTAAACCCTAACCGTGATCACCCCAGATGGAGCCAGAAAGAAGAACGACGAATAACTGGCGAAAGTGGTCTTGGAGCTCTATTTACGCCAAAAATTAAAACAGAATATTTAAACGGTTATGCCGAAGAAGTGGCGCACTTATATAAGGGTATGGACTTAAAACAGTTTTTTTAATTGGGGTAATGGCAAAAAAAACTCGTAATACATACAAATACTTGGTTTTCGTTGTCTGTTTAATGCCATTGGCTTGGCTTATCTTTGCAATCTTATCGGATACTTTATATCAAACTCGATTAATGTCAGTTGACCCTGTTCAAAAATTCGATCGAGAATTAGGTGACTGGGCTCTAATATTTATTATTTTAACGCTTTCCATAAGTCCTATCGCTGAACTCAGTAAAAAAAAGGGATTAATCGTTTACCGTAAAATATTTGGATTATTCGGTTTTTTTTATGTATGTCTCCACTTTCTCTCTTATGTTGGTCTAAATTTACAATTTGATATGATTGAGCTACTAAATGATATAAGCAAGCGGAATTTTATAACAATTGGAGTAATAGGGTTTATTCTGTTAATACCGATGGCTGCAACCTCATCTAAAAAAATTATTAAATATGTTGGAGGAAAGTTGTGGAAGAAAATTCACTTTGTTATATATACTATAGCAATATTGGGGGTCTTTCATTTTTTTATGATGACCCGTGCTGATTTTACTCGTCCAACTATTTACTTAATAGTAATTCTTGTCTTACTAATATATCGAATAGTGACAAGATCAAAATTATTATCACTCAAAAAATAGATTCAATATCAAATTTTTTCCCCAAAAATAAATTGAATTAAGATTGGTACTTGCTTTTATTCTGTTATCGATCAACACGCCATATTTCTGGCGATTTATCAAGACGCGCATCAAAAGCCACGCGTTGTTTTTCCATTTCAATTGGCAAACGATCCTCAAAGGTCTCAAAATAACTTTTAATTTCCTGAACCTCTCTCTTTCCCGCTTGTTTGTCTATGTCCATAACCTCTTCAAAACTCTCTTTTTCAAAGTCCTCGAGACCTGACCAGTTAATATCTTGATACTTTGGCATATAACCAAATGGACTTTCGGCAGCCTCTTCCTTGCCATTTACTCGGTCAACAATCCAATTCAGAACTCTCATATTTTCACCAAATCCTGGCCAAACAAAATTTCCGTTAGTGTCTTTTCGAAACCAGTTAACACGAAAAATCTTAGGAGGGTTTTTAAGAGAACCGCCTAGTTTCAGCCAATGTGCCCAATAATCTCCCATATTGTAACCGCAAAACGGTAACATGGCCATTGGGTCACGTCGGATTGCAGCTTGATTAACAGCGGCAGCAGTGGCTTCAGATCCCATTGTAGCAGCCATATAAACCCCATGTTCCCAATTTAAAGACTGATAAACTAAAGGAAAAGTATGGCTCAACCTACCACCAAAAATAAACGCACTTATCGGAACACCGGATGGATCATCCCATGCTGGGTCAACCGTTGGACATTGGCTGGTTGAACATGTAAATCTTGCATTCGGATGGGCCGCTAATTCATTACTATCTGGATACCAATCGTTGCCTTTCCAATCAATTAAATGATCTGGAGCCGGATCATCATGTCCCTCCCACCATACATCACCATCGTCTGTTAGGGCAACATTTGTAAAAATAGTGTTACTTTTCATCATCTCCATTGCACTAGGATTAGTTTTCATTGAAGTGCCGGGCACCACACCAAAATAACCAGCCTCTGGATTTATGGCATAAAGACGACCATCTTTTCCTGGCTTAATCCAAGCAATATCATCGCCAACTGTTCTTACTTTCCAACCTTCAAAGCCCTCTGGCGGAATGAGCATAGCAAGGTTTGTTTTACCACATGCACTAGGGAAAGCAGCCGCAACATAAGTAATCTCACCTTTTGGAGACTCAAGCCCCAGAATTAGCATGTGTTCTGCCAACCATCCTTCATCTCTAGCCATTACAGAGGCAATTCTAAGTGAAAAACATTTTTTTCCAAGAAGAGCATTACCTCCGTAACCACTTCCATATGACCATATTGACCTTTCTTCGGGATATTGCACAATATATTTTGTTTTATTATTCGGCCAGGGTACATCCTCTTGATTAGAATTTAGTGGAGCGCCTAGGGAATGCATGCAAGGAACGAATTGACCGTTATCACCGAGTATATCTAGTGCTGCCTTACCCATTCTCGTCATTACTCTCATACTCGCAGCGACATACGGACTATCTGTTAGTTGAACACCAATATGGGCTATATGCGAACCGAGTGGGCCCATACTAAAGGGAATGACATAAAGGGTACGCCCCATCATAGAATTCTTAAATAGACCTTTTAATATGGTTTTCATTTTATCAGGATCCATCCAGTTATTTGTTGGTCCTGCGTCTTTCTCTAATTTTGAGCAAATAAATGTCCTATCTTCAACACGCGCAACGTCATCTGGATCTGAATTGGCGAGAAAAGATCCGGGTCTTTTTTCAGGATTAAGAGGACTTATCGTTCCTGCGGCAATCATTTTTTTACATAGATCATCATACTCTTCTTCAGATCCATCACACCAGTATATATCATCAGGCTGAGCTAATGACGCCATTTCATTTACCCAATTAAGTAGCCTCTGATTGTTAGTTTTATTGGTTTTGGCAGTAACCATTCCACGCTCCCATATGCCTTACTTTTATTTGAAACTAAACTGTAGTACTGGAAGTTAACGGGCGCAACCAAGTTTATAATTTTTTAAAAAATAAATTTTATTTTTTACCTAGTGGAAATTGAAAACTGTAATTATAAAAAAAATAATAAATTTATCTTTGTGACGTAAAGATTATGGTTCAAAATTACGCGATCAACAGTCTATGCTTGTATTTCAAGCATTGCCCTACCAAAATGGTATCTAGATGATTGAAACTTTTTAATACTAGGAATGTTAGATGTTTGGCTATAAGCGCAGTAAACGTCCAGTTGAATTTGGCCCTTATCCCGTTGAAAATTTAAAAAGGGATGAAAAAATAATTGAGAGAGAGGCCCAGTCTCAGCCCGTTCAGGATACACCTATGAATGAAGGGTCTAATTCGTTCCTTACTGAGGCACTGAAAACTCATTTATCAGCATTCGAGAAACTCCAGGAGCCAAAGCCTTATTCAAAACCCGCGCCCGTTCCAAATGACTTAGAATTACGCACAAGAGATATAAAGGGATCTGGATATTTTTTAGATGCTTCACAGGTAGGTATTTTTAAGACTATTGAAAATTTATGGTCCACAAAAGCAAATAAAGAGCATTCACACGCAATTGCTATTTTAGTAAAATACTCTGATCCTATAGACGATAAAAACATTGCGAAGGACTGGGTGGCTGGTAATGAACATTTAATAGCAACCCTGTTAGCCGCTGAGATTGCACTCGATATTAGTGGTCAGGTCTCGAGCATGGGTTTTTTTAGCAAGGTCCATTGGAGGGGTTCAACGGATATAGATCTAAACAAGGCTGCAATTCTCTCGGGACTTGCCATTAGAAGGAATGATAAAATTATTAATCCTTTTGTTGCTAACAAATTTGCTTTAGCTATAATTACGACAAATTATGAGTTAAAAATAGACTTACCACTTGATAATTCAATTAGAAACGTCAAAAACCTCTCATATTATCTCGGGCTTAGTGGAGCCGTCTCTGGTCTTGAGAGGTGGCGGCGTAGGCGAAGACCATCTCATTTAGGTCCTTATCCCGTTGAAAACCTAAAACGAACAAAAAAAATAACAACTGAAATTTTTAAAGACGAAGTGCCCCGCGTTCCAAGCAGATCCAATATGTATGTGCGCACCGCCTTTGGCGATCTTAGTGACAAAGCTAAAAGAGAATCTGACCGCTGGTCCCAGAAACATCCGGTGTCTCAAGGAATTGTCAGACCCAGTTGGGCTATTAAACCTCTGCAGGATGGAACTGTTGCTCAATCAATCGCTCCAAAAACCATAAATCCTGAGAAAAATACTAGGGCCCTTAAAGCTCTTAGCCATTATATGGGATCTGCAATAACTGGGGTATGCGAGGTGCCTGATTATGCTTGGTATTCTCATGATAAACGCGGTGAACCGATTGAACCTTATCATAAATATGCAATGGTCATTCTAATTGATCAAGGATATGAAACTTTCTTGGGAGGTAGTGGTAATGACTGGATATCAGGATCCCAATCAATGCGCGCGTATCTTAAAGGTGCAGAGGTCGTTGGAGTAATTGCCGAAATGATAAGAAATATGGGCTATAGTGCACGCGCCCACTCCAATTTAGATAGTCAAGTACTGCATGTGCCTCTTGTTCTTCACGCAGGTTTGGGGGAACAGAGTAGAATTGGGGAGAGTGCTATTAATCCGTTTCTTGGCATGCGCTTTAAGACCGCAGTCTTAACAACTGACATGCCACTAAACCCAGATTTACCGATTGATTTTGGAGTACAATTATTCTGCTCAAAATGTTCAAAATGTGCAAGGGAATGTCCGTCTCAAGCAATACCATATGGCGATAAGGTAATTTTTAATGGTTATGAAACCTGGAAACCTGATAGTGAAAGGTGCACAGTATATAGAGCTACCAATTCAAAAGGTTCCGCTTGCGGGCGCTGCGTAAAAGTCTGCCCACTATCTAAAGATACAACATGGGATGGTCCACTATTTCACCAAATAGGCAGTTGGCTAGGAATTAATGCGATGTGGCTGAAGCCCATCCTCATTCCAATTGCCATCTGGCTTGATGATAAGCTTGCAAATGGTAATCCAGTTGATCAGAAAAAATGGTGGCTAGACCTCGAAGTAATAGGAAAACGCTCTTTTAAATACGATCCTAATAATTATGTGGTCGCAGCAAAAAATACAAATCGGCCCAAAATAAACCCCAAAAAAAAGAAACTCAAAAAAGATAATATAGCATATTTTCCTGCTTCAACCTTACCTCCACCTGATATGCTGAAGCCATTCCCAACAGACCGGCAGCTTGGCCTAAAAATAGCTAGGCGAGCCGAGACCGTAAAGGTAGCGATAGAACGCCGGAAATCAGGGGGTAAAATACCAAATGAATATATCCCTAGCTACGAGAAAAAGTTGGAGACCTAAAATATAAACCTCCAACTTCTAAATCAAGGTATGTTTTTTCTCTTTAATAAGTTTAGCTAAACTGGATAATTTATTGTCGGAAAGTCCCAATTCATCTAAATGTTTTACGGTATTGAACAAATAGTCTTCACATTTGCCAAGCGGACCTTCGGCGCCATATATTGCTTTTACCTCCTCTTCTACTGTCAGCTTGCCAGTATAGTTTTCATGATCGCGATTCATAATAAAAGCAATTGCATCCACATTTTCTATTTTATTATTTTCGATAAATTGCAGTTTAACAACTCTAGGTACGTAGGAACCACCTATCATTTCTCTATCCCATACTAATTTAAGCTCTTTTTCAATTGTTTCTGCCTGAATTCTAAAAGCAATACCCTTGGTTGACCCGCCCGGCTCCAAAGCTAAAATAAGGCCAGGGTGATCTGGACTACCCCGCCCAAGTTTTGTCCACATGCAAAATTTCCGATGATACCCAAAAAGTTTAGCCTTTCTTTTTTCTATAAATTTAATCATTGGACTCCAAATTAACGATCCATAAGCAAACAACCAAATATCACTATTTTTGGGCATGGTAGATAGTAAATCTAATCGCGATTTGTCACGCTCAGCTTCGGGCAACCTTCTAAAATGTCCTTTTGTCTCACTTTCAGATATCATTTTTTCGAATAGACCATTTTTAATATCTGATCGAGTAATTTGTCCATGAGTCTTGAATGATCTAGGAGACTTTGTCATAAATATAGTGTTAGAATGCAAAGAATAGTATCGCAAGCCTAATTATATTAATAAAAATTAAAATGACAGATATACTCTTAATTTAGGAGCATCAGTCTAAACATCAGGAACATTATTATTATTATGAAAAAGCCAAATTTTTTATTGTTTATGACAGACCAGCACCGTGCTGATAATTTAGGATGTTATGGTAATACAATCGTTAAAACGCCTAATATAGACGGTATTGCAGGAAGTGGATCATTGTTTAATCGTTTTTATGTAGCAAATCCACTATGCATGCCAAATAGATCATCTTTAATGACAGGTAGAATGCCCTCAGCTCATGGCGTACGATGTAACGGAACACCACTTTCACTTAGTGCTCGGACTTACGTCGAACACCTTGCCGAGAATGGATATAAAACAGCTCTCGTCGGAAAATCACATCTTCAAAATATGACTGGCAAAAAACCAATGTGGGGGCCATCTTCTGATGACTTTGCTGTTGATTCAAATGGAATACCAATTCAAGCATTTGACTGGAATATGCATGGAGCCGGCTATGAAAATGAAAACCCAAATTTCTGGAGGGATAAAGAAGAACATGGTGTAATCACCCCTTTTTATGGCTTTCAACATGTAGACCTGTGCACAGAACACTCAGACGAAGTCGGCGGTGCTTACGAAAGATGGTTGCTCAAAAAAGAACCAAACGGTAATAAATTAAGGGGGCGCAAAAACTGCCAATCGGATAATAGAATTACAACTCCTCAAGCTTGGAAAACTAAATTGCCAGAGGAATTATACCCATCATCATATATTGGCGATATGACTTTAGATTATTTAAACGATTATGCCTCAGGCGAACAAACCGAACCCTTTTTTCTTCAATGTTCTTTTCCTGATCCTCATCATCCATTTACCCCTCCAGGTAAATACTGGGATATGTATAATCCGGATGACATGCCATTTCCAAAAACGGTCAATGATGGAGACTCCAGTATGGAAGTCTTTCTAAGGGACCAGCTTGAGAAGGGCACAGCTGTTCGTGATACGCAGAATCCATATGTTGCTTCAGCCCGTGAAATACAGGAAGCCATGGCTCTCACCTTTGGTATGATTACAATGATTGATGATCAAATTGGTCGGGTTTTAACTAAATTAAAGCAATTAGACTTGGATGATAATACAATTATTGTATTCACGTCTGATCACGGAGATTACATGGGCGACCACGGCCTAATGCTTAAAGGCCCCCTGCATCTGCACGGCATGATACGCGTTCCATTCATTTGGAAAGATCCCATGGCAGATACAGTAAAATCAACTTCAACGCTTGGGCAAACAATTGATATATCAAGTACGGTTTTAGAGCGTGCAGGAATAAAACCATATTGGGGGATACAAGGAACATCGCTCCTTAAGACTATGGATAAAAATAACACAATAAAGCGGGACTCAATTCTTATTGAAGACGATAGACAACGCATATACCTGGGTTTTAGTAGATTCCAAAAAATCAGAACATTAATAACAGAAAACCATAGATTGACGATTGGTTATCCAGATGCGCGCGATGAGCTATATGATTTAATCAACGATCCGGAAGAATTAAACAATTTATGGGAGAGTAAACCCCAATTGCGTGCTGATTTAACAGATGAGCTTTTGCGTATGATATTGGAGTATCAGGATCCTACTCCGCTCGCAACCTCGACAGCGTAAATATAACCTCTAAAAAAAAGGAGAAAAATCAATGGCTGTTACAAAACTTCATCACGTAGCGTATAGATGCAACGATGCACAAGAAACAGCAGATTTTTATACAAAATACCTAGGATTAGAGTATTATGCAGCCGTTGCTGAGGAGGATGTGCCATCAACTGGAGAAAAGTGTCCTTATATGCATATATTTTTCGCGATGAAAGATGGATCCTGTGTTGCTTTTTTTGAGGTTCCATCATCCCCACCAATGCAAAAGGATCCAAACACACCAGATTGGGTGCAACATTTAGCTTTGAATGTGGAAAGTCGAGACGAGTTATTACAAAGAAAAAGTCTTTTAGAGGAGGATGGAATAAATGTTGTTGGACCAACTAACCATGGTTTTTGTGAATCTATTTATTTTTTTGATCCCAACGGACACCGTACAGAGTTAACGTATCACTTAGGTGATGCCGCGATGATGCAGAAATTAAAGTCGACAGCACCTCTAATGTTAAAAAAATGGAATGAAAAAAAAGTGGTTCCAGCTGATGCATCTTGGGTTCATAAAAATTAAATCCAGAGTTATTTAAATCATGTCAATTGAACACAATGATTCTCTATTAATATTGAATGTTCGGCGTGGTGAAATGATGGAGAGCCAAAGTGGCATTCAAATGCATAATCCAAAAATATTTGGGCGACTTGAGAATAATCGTCCTGAAAAAGACTTAGCCTTTATTATAATTCATCCCACGAGTAATTTTATGGCTCATTACCTTTTTGAACCATTTAATAAAAGAAATCTCTCTTTGCTTGGCTTAAATACACGTTATATAGGCAACGACACAATGCTTCTAATGGAACGCGCCATTCAAGATCTAGGAGCGGGGGTAAAATATTTACGGAAACAGGGTTATAAAAAAATTATTCTGATTGGTAATTCTGGGGGTGGGGCTCTAGTCTCGATGTATCAGGAGCAAGCCGAAAATCTCACCATTAAAACAACCCCAGATAACCTTTTTATCGATCTGAAAAATGAGGATCTTCCGAAAGCCGATGGAATAATCTTGCTTTGTGCTCATCCTGGACGAGCATACACACTTACTGATTGGATTGACCCGGCTGTTACAAACGAGCAAGATTTATTTTCTCATGATCCTTCAATTGATATGTATAATACGAATAATGGTCCTAAATATAAAAAAAAATGGCTTTCAAATTATCGCAAAGTTCAGCTTGATAGAAATAATCGTCTTACCGATTGGGTAATATCACGTTTAGATAAAATGGATCACTCAGTTGCATCTGATCAAGCTTTTATAATTCACAGAACAATGGCGGATCCGCGTTTTTTGGACTTATCCTTAGATCCTAATGATCGAGAACCTGGCACAATCTGGGGTGATCCAAAAAAGATAAATTATGCTGCAAATAATATTGGTAGATTTACGACACTTCGCTCGTTCTTAAGTCAGTGGAGTGTGCGCCTATCTCGAGCAGATGGCCCTAAATGCTTATCAAATACCACAATACCTGTTTTAAATGTCAACTTTACAGCGGATAAATGTGTTTTTCCAAGTCAAATAGAGATGTGGTCAAAAGCGTGCGGGAATAGATGCACTAACTATAATCTAAAAGGCGCCGAACATTACCCTCATAATACACCTGATAAGATTGATGAACTCTCAAATTTAATTACAGACTGGTCTGACCAAATATAGCCATCCAAAAGAGTTAAGAATTTGTTTCTGGCTCTTTTACAGCCCCTACCCAACCCGTATGAGTAATATCAACAATAATATTATCTGGATCCCTATATTTGATTTCATAGTAACCAGCCTCTTCGTCCGATTTATCAACCATGTCACCCATCATATATTTTCCACCAGACTCTTCTATCGATTTTTTTGTTTGGATAACATCATCAACCCAAAAACCTAAATGATGTAATCCAATAAAATCTTTTCCTTCTTCTTTCAAGCTTGTAGCCTTACCTGCGGCTTCGTCAGATTTATATTCAATGAGAGCTAGGCTCATTACACCATCAGACATATAAGTAACACTAGCCATAGGCGTTTCATTTTCACGAACTAATTTCATTCCAAAACTGTTCTCGTAGAACTTCTGAGACTTGACTCGATTAGGAACAGATAGAGCTATGTGGCGTAATTTACCTCTAGATTTATTTGACATATTTAAATCCACTATATGTAATTCTATGTTTAATAGATTTTTATTTTATCACATATCAATATTAATTCTTATATAAGCTTTTAAAAGTCTCTTCGAATTTTCTGGTAAACTCTATTGGATTACCATATGGTGATTTTTCAAAATTTATTCTAAGGTTTTCGCGATATCTCTGTAATCGTGGAATGTCATTGGCTAAGCTCTGAGCAATTTGAACATATTGAGATTCTGATTCACCAATCAACTCCTTGCACCCTATTCTGGTCATAATTGAAGCACCAACTCGAGCAGCGTGCCTTGTCCCGCGCAATGTTATAACGGGGACCCCCATTACGATAGCTTCGAAACTTGTGGTAGTGCCATTATAAGGAAACGTATCTAGAGCGATGTCGATTGAGTTATATTTTTCGAGTGGCCTTTGGTCTCTCGGGACCCACTCCATAAATTCCACCCTATTACTAGAAACGTTGTGTTGAGAAAATTCATTTCTAATTCTTTCACGAACAACTGTATAATCAATCATACGACCCTTTATGACAAGACGAGATTTTTCTACTGAATTTAATATATCTGACCAAGTTTTAATTACTTCTTGAGAAATCTTTAAAATATTATTAAAGGATCCAAATGTAATAAATTTATTTCTTTTCTGAGGCAAACATTTTACTTCAGGTAATTCTTCATATGAAGTATAGCAATGAAAGCCTCCATCCAAACGAACTAGTTTTTCGACATGATAATTATCTGATAAACCCTCAGGATCCGCAATGTCATCAGTGATTCTATAACTAATTTCTGGTAAGCCAATGGTTCCCGGATAACCGAGCCAAGAAATTTGGATTCGTGCTGGTTTTTCAGCAAAAATGGANATTCTATTGCCTTTACTCAAACCAGCCAAATCAACTAATATNTCTATTTTATCATTTTTTATCTGNNTAATAACTTCTTGGTCTGTCTNTCGGGTTATATNAAGCCAATGATCGCAATGTTTTNTAAACCACGATGTTATCTCGTCANACTTAGTGACATTTGAATAAACAAAGACTTCAAATTCTAAATTATTGTAATATTCAAAAATTGATTTCAGGAAATATGCACACGAATGACGTCGAAAATCTGGAGATACATAACCAATTCTAATTTTTTCTGTTTTTTTTATGTTGATCGATACGTTATTTGAGGGAGAACTCAAATAATAACTTGATACCCATTTTTTGTGATAATTAAATAATGTTTCTTCCGTCTGGTCGGTATTATATAATAAATTCATCAAAAAACTCTGCCAAGCTNCAAAGTAATTAGGATCAATTTTAATTACTTTCTCAAAACACCTAATAGCCTCATCGTTAATCCATTGATCATTTAGAACATTACCTAAATTAAAAAGGGCGGTAGTATATTCCGGTTTAATCTTTAAGGCTTGTCGAAAGTATTTTTCAGCTTTTTTAAGGTTTCCAGGTTTTTTTGATTGTTTATGAAGAGAGTTACCCAAATTAGTCCACGCTTCGCAACTGCTTGGAGCCAACTGTATGGATCTATGTCCAATTCTTTCGGCATCTTCATACCTATCAAGGCGGTTCAATACAGCAGTTAATCCAACCAGAGCCGATCCATTATCAGGATCAATATCCAGCAGTTCGTTAAAAGTCGCTTCAGCTATCCCGTTATCTCCCGTTTGACCCTGCAACATGCCAAGACTTAGTAATATTTCTATCGACCCTGGTTTTAATTCATTAGCGATTTCAAGGGCGTTCCGACCTTTTTTTAAGTCACCTGTCTCGGCAAAAATTAATCCAATATTATAATGGAAAGTTTCACGATCTGGTTCGATCGAAATTGCGCGAGTTATATATTCTATCGCTAATTGAATGGAACCTCGTTGTTTGGAGACCAGTCCTAGAAAATGCAGTGCATCTTGATTTTCGGGCTCCCTCGATAAAATTTCTAAATAAAGATCTTCTGCCTGATCAATGTTTCCCTCTTGATGTAATTTNAGAGCTTGGTTAATTTCGGCACGAGCCATGGTTTTCTCCGGCAAACAAAATAATATTTATTTAGGTTAATTAAATTTGACTANNCTATCATTCTTTTAACTTTTTTATTTACATAAACTCAACTACTTATAGAGACTTGCACTCAACTCTATTATTCTTTATTTGTAAAGAATGAAACATAGCAAGAACATTGAGCTGGAATTTGATGGTTTTGATNNAGATATTCCAACTTTAGGACCNTTTGACACAGCTGACATAACTCGCGGNACTATNAGGCATTTNAGAAACCTTGGATATAGTTTAATTACAGAATTCAAGTTACAGTCCAAACGAAGAGTTGATCTAATTGGCCTGGATAATGGNAGTCGTTTTATTATTATTGAAGTAAANTCATCNGTTAATGACTTTAGAGCAGANAANAAATGGCATGAATATATACCATTTGCGGACGAAATATATTTTGCNGTTGCTAACGGTTTTCCNGTAAANATTCTNCCCAANGANTGTGGAATAATAATNGCGGACGCTTATAATGCTGCAATTATAAAACCATCACCAATTACAAAAATAACAATTAATCGCCGGCGCGCGCAGATTCTTCAGTTNGCACATACAGCTGCTAAAAGGTTACAAAAAATAAAAGATCCAAATATCTGATTAATTAATATCTATAAATTAGCTCAGAAGAACGATTATTTTCAAGCTAACTTATTCATATCGGTGAAGTTCTGCTCCATTATCAGATAACCATTTTTTAGCTTCTTTCACTTTTACATTAAATCTATCGACGGTTTGCCAGAAAGATGTGCTATGGTTCATATAAAGAAGATGCGACACCTCATGAGCAACAACATAATCTAAAACCCAATCGGGCGACATTACTAGGCGCCAACAAAAAGATATATTCCCCTCAGAGGTACATGATCCCCAGCGTGATTTCGTATCTCTTATAGTCAAACGTCCAATCTTGCGATCAATAATCTTTGCCATACTCATTGCTCTTGGNAGGATTTCTACCTTAGCCTGTTTTTTTAGCCAGTCTCTAGTTCTGCGGCCCAAATGCTCTTTACGCCCACCAATAATAATCTCGTGACCCATTTTTTTTGCGGGAACCTTAGAAGTCAAGTCATGGCAAATGATATAATTTTGACCTAATAAAGAAATATTTACACCATTACCCAGCTTTATCGGCTCAGGAATTCTTGTTATCCTCTTCAAAATCCAATCAGAGCTTCTACGCACTAACTCAAACGCATCATTATTACTTCCATATTTTGGAAGTGTCACAATTGCCCCTCTTGTTCTTGGATCAACTCTCAATATTGCCCTCAAAGCGCGAGAATTTCGTCTAATTTTTAATGGAATAATAGTATCCTCTATACATAACTCAGTTTCGACNATATTGTTGTTATTCATTTGGCCAATCTACTATATNTTTCTCAAGATCAATATTATTATTCTCGCTAATAATCCGACCCTTTACCGAAACACCATTCTTTTCAACTGTTTCTTTATCCCCAGAGATAAGAGGGTGCCAAGGATATAAACTTTTTTTTTCGTATAGAAGTCGGTAAGCACAAGTCNGAGGCAACCAAGAGAGAGACTCTAATTTATTGACTGTTAATTTAATACAATCAGGAACGTATATTTCTCTTTCTTTATAATTTTTGCATTTACAAGTTTCAATATCGAGTTGATGACAAGCAACATTAGTATAAGAAATATAACCCGTATCCGCATCCTCAAGTTTATTTAAACAGCATTTAGCGCAACCATCACACAAACTTTCCCATTCTTCATTAGTCATCTCAGATAATTTCTTAGTTTCCCAGAACGGTTTTTTATCGATCATTTTACTTTTTCGTACCAATAATCTTTTTAATTTTAGAGACAATACGAGAAGGTTTCATATTATAATTAAAAAAATCAATATATTCTCCCCCTGTCCCCATAAAATAACTTAAGGATGAATGATCAACAATATAATCATCCAAATTTCCGTTATTATCCTTCGATTTTGCGCCATATACTCTATATATTTTTTTTATATATTCAATTTGTTTTTCATTTCCAGTAAGGCCCTCAATCCTTGGATGAAAGTTGGATATATAATCATTCATAACCTGAAAAGTATCTCGAACTGGATCAACAGTTATAAACAATGGTGTGACCCTAGAGCTATATTCCCCAAGTTGATCCATTACGGTTGAAAATTTTGCTAGCGTATTGGGACAAACATCTGGGCAAAATGTGTAACCGAAGAAAACAATTAAATATTGGCCCGTATAACTCTTATCAGAGACCACATCCCCATTGTGGTTGATTAACTGGAAAGAGCCTCCGATTGACGGTGTTCCAGATGTCGTCGTCTTTTTTATGGTAATAACCTGATTATCTTGATACCTATTTTTATCAGACAAAAAACCATGGAGTCCCAGGCCAATAATTATAATCAGCACAACTATAAACAAATAAAAATAAACATGGCGAGACTGCATAAAATATTCATTCTAAAAATTTTTAANATAAATTCATAAACTGGGTGACAAAATGGTGCAAGCTAAGAAACTATGCAATTAAATCATATTGACGTTAGATTTCTATGATATCATTGTTATATAATGTTTAATTTTAGCATTCCATACTATATTGAAANCTCTGATAGTCTAATATTATTGTTATCGGCTATAATTATAGAAATAGCTCTTAATAAATTAAAATTTTTTATTTACATTTTTGAATTACCAGTAAGGTTTATAGAATATTTGACAAACTGGTTTGATAGAAAACTGAATAAACAAACTCGAAGTCATAAAGATAGGGCCGTTCGCGGATTTATATCCGTTTTAATCATTATTTCAATAAGTTACGTTCTTACAAAGTATATTTCGTACTTAAGCCAAGAGATTAGTTTATTTTGGATTTTTGAATTTTTACTTTTGATAATTTTAATCGGCGATAAGAATTTATGCGCCAAAATTAATGAAATTGCGAGCGCTCTACAAAAACAAAAGGCAGCATTGGTAATTCGCAAACTCAACGTTCTAACTTCCCAGAATTATAAGACGGAAGATCATTATACACTCGCGCGTATTACAATTCAGAAACTAGCAATATCGTTCCCATCTTTAATAATAGCACCCATATTCTGGTACTTAATATTTGGACTGCCAGGTTTAGCTTCATATAAAACTATTTCTATTATTTATAATAAGATTGGTCAAAAAAATAGAAATTATCAAGGCTTTGGATTTTCAATAATCCAGCTAAATAAAATATTTCTTTTTATTCCTGCTGTATTGGGTAGGGGTCTTATTTTAATTGTAGGAATATTTATTTCACGCACCTTCGAAAATAATCTATTACAGTCATTTATGTTGAAAGATCTTGGATCTGATGACTATCAATATAAGATTTCAATTCTTGCCTTTGCAAATGCTCTGGGGCTAGCTCTCCATGGGTCCCCTATCAATAAAAATTTATCTGGTATAAAAAATTGGCTTGGAGAGGGGCGCGCAAAAGTAGNCGTCTCAGATATTGAGAACGCAGTTCGTTTATATAAATACTCAAGTTTATTTGTTCAAATTTTCTTATTATACTTGATAGTTTTAAGGTTAGTAACATGACCGAAACCCCAGTGCACTCTAATAGTTCAATAACCAAACGCTCAATATACATATCGGGACATCGTACAAGTATATCTTTAGAAACAGCTTTCTGGATAAAATTAAAGGAAATATGCACAGACAAAGGCGTATCGATTAATGAATGCATTACTCAAATCGATAACAGGCGTATCCATAAATCTGAGCCTAATTTATCGAGTGCTATCCGAGTATTCATTTTAAATTACATTCAGAAAAATAATCTATCTAAATAAGCCTTTAAGAATACCTTTTATAACATCTTCCGCCTCTGGTTTTCTTATTTTTTCCTTTGTTTCTGCATTTGTCTTTTTATTTGAATTTTTTGATTGATTATTGTTTGAGTTAGTTAATGGTATAATTTGCTCTAAAATTGTTCCAACACCTTTTTTCTTCAATAATTTCTCTAGCTTTCTATTCAAAGATCCGGGCAGTTTAATTCCGCCTTTCGTAAGAGCTGATGTTTTTAGATCAATATTAGGATTATTCAAATTACCAACTATACTAAATGGGAGCAAAGTATTTTCTTGAGAATTCTTAAGTAAAATACTAGTTAATAAATTAGGTGCGAGTTTGATTTGCCCTGAGGTATTAATCATCCACTTTGGCAAATCGATGGCTCCCTTAGCNGAGCCATTACCCAGTATAGAGTTNAAAGTGAGATCATTATAACTTAAAATACCTCTCTTTATAAAAAAATTTGTATTAATATTAGCAGATAAAATTTTAGCAGACTTTGGGTTAAGGCTCTGACTAAACCTTTGGAGCGACAAAAGAAGTTTAGAAATAGCTTGTATAGCAGACTTTTTGGAAGACGACTCTGTAATTTGTAAGTTCTTAATTGTTAAAGACCCTTTACCATCAAGTTTCTCAGCCATTAACATTAAACTACTGCCCTCTGCCTTCATAGTACTGTTTAAATTTAGGTAACCAGTATCAATGCCCTTAATACCATTTGCTCTCATAAGCTTCCCTATATTAAGCTTGGCTATCTTTATTTTACCTCTTAATTTTCCGGCATGAGACATGGTTCCTGCTGCAGAAACCAAACCATCATATACTTTAGCATTAAGATCCCTNATATTGAGAATNCCGTTTTTGATACTTGACTTAATTTTNACAGTTTTTAGGTTATACTTTTGAAATTGAATTCCTTNAGACAACATTTCTAATTCAAGGTTTATTTTTTTTAANAAGGAAAAATCNAAGTGCTCGNCCAATAACGACTTNGCGTTTTTTGCGGTATTTTTTGCTATAACTATTTTTGTAGAATTATTTCTAAAGCCACTCATATTCGGTTTAAANGCAATTCTCTGCACGNATGGTGTCTTAATNTGAATATANNGAATTAATGGTTTTGAAACCTGAAATTTATCAATATTTATGNAACCTGTTTTAAGGTTTAACCTAAAACTNGGACGCTTACTTAGAGTCCTCATNGAGAGCTTNCCGTTAAATTTNACATTTGCCACCNGTCCCNATATATCTGATAAAGTCACTTTAAGTATATCAGCCTTAATACGNCTTTTTATATTNAGGTCTCCAATATTCTGTNNCGNCGAATTAATCTTTCCCNTCATNNNNTNAATTAATTTTGATAGNTTTCTGTGNTTTAACGATAATTNTCCTTCAAAGGTTGGTAGTAAAGATTTAAAATCAGCAATACCATTTAAACCNATGGAACCTCCTAATATTGATAAATTAGCCCTAACTTTTGGTTCNNGATACTTACCATTTATCATACCCCTCAATCTAAATTTGCGTACTTTATCTAAAAANTCCAAATTNCTAAATGCTGGTACACTACTNATTATTTTTTTTAGATTTTTTCCTGATATGTCAAAATTNAGATTTTCAAATGNCTGNTNNNAACTTCCTAAAANTGCCAAAACTCTCCCCGAAGCNCTAACCTTTAATCCAGCAATATCTGATGTCTCGAGTTTTANTAAAGTTAAATCATTNTTGATCACTTTGGNCCGTGTCTNTAGATTCTTAACTNTTAAATTCTGNAATATTAAAGACTTAATATTAATTTTTAGATCAAGACTGGGGTTCTTTTGAGTGATGGCAACTTTTGTTTGATTATTTTTAACGTCAAAAGTTCTAACCGAATTCAGAGGTTTATCGATTTTTACTTTAGCCTGTTTTCCACCCTTAACTGACAAAGATTGGGAAGAACCGATATAGTATTCATCAAAATTTAGTTTATTAATATTTAGAGTTGCACTGTATATTGGTTGTTCCTGAAATATTGCGCTAATTGATCCGTTGATTACGCTTTTATCTACTTTTGCTTTAAGCTGAGACAATTTAGCATCCCTCAAGCCAAATTCTAATTTGCTGTTTAAGTTAAATTTCTTTAGTCGATCAACTCGTATTCCTGGAAGATCTAAACCCAACCATTTCACTAGTATATTTGGACTATTGGTTGCTAGATCAACAGATCCAAAAAACTTAGGTGTTTTAGATTTTTCATCATTTCTCATAATTCCTTGAATACCAAAATCAGCACTTCCTGGCAGCAGTGCTGATACCTGATTGAAAATTATTTCCTTGTCTTCGTGTGCTAGATTTATTTTTACCTGCTGCACTCTCTCATTGTTGTAAGTCAGGGAGCCAATTGAGAGATCCACTTCCAACCTCATGTCTTTAGGAAACATCTCCAAATTAAATTTTTTAAAATTCTGTAATTCATTAATATTCGTACTAATACCAGAAGTGGTTTTCACACTATCAAGAGATGCTTTTTTTTCGCTTTCATTTTTTACTTTGGTTTTAACTTGCTTAGGCTTATCTTTAGCTTTTAAAAAAGAATCATAATCAACCTCATTAATTTCTAGTTTGAGCCGTAAATCTAAATTATCGGAGAATTTTCCACTTATTAAACCAATTCCTTCAACTCCATCAAAATTCAAAAGTAGCTTTGATAAAAGAAAACTCTCGTTAGTTACCTTTATTTTTCCAGATACATTAACAGATTTTTCTAATCCCCGAGAAACAGTCATATTCTGATTAAATAACCCTATAAACTTTGATAAGTTTTCATCCTCAAACCTAAACGACCCACTTAATTGAGGATTAGAGTTTAGTTTTGTTACTGCACCAGAAATTTCAAATTTTGAATTACTAGAAACCGATGAAAGTTTAACATTAAGGGGCAGAGTTCTGTCTTTTACGATCTCGCCTAAGTCCAAATTGAACTTTATCTTTACACCTTGAAACACGGCAACGCCAGAGCCCGTCATTGGTCCTGATAAAGATGCAACCGCAAAATCACTATTAATTTGATCAATTCTTTTCGAGGCAACTTTATTGTGGTCATAATATTCGATTGAACCATCCACTATTATGAAATCGTCTATGCGGGTCAAGAAACTCGGAGTTATTTTACTAGTGGATTGCGAATTATTTATTATATTATTAGTATTTCCAATTCCTTTAAAAAATTCGTCATTCACAACTTTTTCGATCTCATTCGGTGAAATAAACATGTTTGTTTGATTGTTTAAATATTTTTCTATCCTCAAACTCGGCTCAACAATCCGCAGTTTTTTGATCTGGATTTGTCTATTAAACATTGACATAATATTTATTCTGGCCTCAACAGCCTTAATAGATATTTGATTAAGGTATTTTGATTGATTAATATTTTTTATTCTTACGTCATTTATCCAAATAGCTGGAGATGGGAGCAATTCCAATTTAATATCTCCCCGTATCTCAGCAGTTCTCCCCGTTCTATCTTTTATTTTATCTTCAATAATATTTTTATATTCATTCCAATTAACTAAATTTGGAAGAAAAATAGTCAGGCCAAAAAAGAGAATTAATATTGAAGAGAGTATTACAGTTATTTTTTTCAATTTATTCTATTCTCCACAAAAAACACCCAGCAAGAAATATTGTTTAATTGCGGATATTAATAGTTATATCCCTTTTAATTATATAAAAAATATATCTCTTTAATATCCTTAAAAATATAGAAAATTCAAGGCATACCTTGAGGCCAAAAATTAATTAAACCGGCATTTTATACATCTTTAACCAACTGTAGTGTTTTACTTTTCCATAATATTCGTATCTTTTAAAAAATAGTTCTAGAATCATTTAGGTAATATATATGTTATTTTAAAACATGTTCCAGAAATAAATTAACACACTAATTTAGCTACAAAAAAAAGGTCAAATTTACAAGCGCATGCCTCAAATATGGGTTGAAAGATAAATGAGTAACTTTGGTTATTTTGTTTCTAGGTTGGGTAATCATGGCATGGGTCGGGCATTACGCCACAGAGACTTCAGTTTATACGCTACTGCCGGATGGGTATCAAACGTTGGGTTGTGGATTCATCGGACAGCAGTCTTTTGGCTAACCTGGGAAATGACCCATTCTTTTAGCATGCTTGGAGCAATAGCTTTTGTTGATGGTATCAGCACAATACTGGTAATGCCGTATGCTGGCACCTTGTCAGACCGATTCAATCGACTAACTTTAGCCAAAATTGTACAATTAGCACTTATATGTATCTGTAGTCTTACAACTTTATTGTCAGTAACAGATATGATTACAATAAAAGTACTGTTTTTACTGGTTATATTAAATGGCGTTGCCGAAGGGTTTTGGACACCCTTGCGCATGACAATTCCTCCAAGCCTCGTGCCCAAAGAAGATCTACCTCCGGCTTTAGGCGTAAGTGCAACCTTATTCAATCTAGCACAATTTGTGGGTCCTGCATTAGGTGGAATTATAATTGCGTCGCTCAGTGTTACCCATGCATTTGCATTCAATGCGGCAAGTTATTTAGCTTATTTGGGAGTATTGTTTATTATCAGATTTAGATATGAAGAGGTAATACCTCACAAACCGCAGGGTTTTATCTCAGAATTTAAAGAGGGTCTGACATATATTTCAAGAATGCCCGGATTACCCGGGTTTTTAATTTTATCACTAGGTGTATCTGTGTTCATGAGAGCCTACCGTGAGCTTTTTGCGGGCGTCTCAGATGGAATCTTTAATATGGGAGTTGAGGGATTAGCCATATTAAGTTCTGCCTCAGGACTAGGCGCCATGATTACCGCAATTTATTTAGGTAGCTTTACCAAAATTCCCGGTTTAATAAAAACCATCATGGCTGTGTTACTTATATCGATTATTACGCAATTAATATTTGCGACAACAAACCTTTTTTGGATTTCTGTTACCTGTGCCATGATTCTTAGTGGGTCTGCAACTTATGCAGGAATAGCAGGTCAACTGCTAATTCAAAATACAATTCATGGATCAGTTCGTGGCAGAGTCATGAGTATTTGGGGGGTCATTTTAAGAGGTGGGCCTGCTGTTGGAGCTTGGATTATAGGCACAATTGCAGGCTACAGCACTCTCCAGCTGTCACTAATATTGGCAACCATTGCATTCATATCAATTTGGATTTGGGTTTTACCTCGCACAAAAACTATGTCAAAAAATTTAGAGAGAAGTGCGGAAGAAAGAGAAACTGACATATCTTAGATTTTATTTCCAAAGGCCCCACCTCCAGGAGTCCTAATGATAATCGTGTCGCCTGTCTCAACATCAACCTGATCCCTAAAACCCAATTTATAAATCTTACCTGATGGTTTTTTTAAAAATGTTTCTCCACATTTACCCGAACCCCCGCCAGCCAGCCCAAAAGGTGGATTAATTCTAGAACCTGATAAGATTGATGCTATCATATTTTCTCTAAATTTAATTTCGCGAACGACCCCACAGCCACCATTATATTTTCCTACTCCGCCCGAGCCGTTTCTTATTTCAAACTTTTCCAGAATTACGGGATATTCAGTTTCTAAGATTTCTGGATCTGTTAACCGCGTATTAGTCATATGAGTATGTACTGCAGAACAACCTTCAAAATCGTTACCAGCCCCAGAACCACCACAAATAGTCTCATAATATTGGTATTCTGCGTTACCAAAGGTAAAATTATTCATGGTGCCTTGACTTGCTGCTACCGTATTCATGGCCCCAAATAAAGCCGCCGTTATTGCTTGTGAGGTCTCAACGTTTCCCGCAACAATAGCTGCAGGATATTTTGGCGATAGCAATGATCCTTCTGGTATTATAATTTCAATTGGGTCCAAACAACCATCATTTAACGGTATGTCAGCCTGTACCAAGCACCTAAATACATAAAGGACTGCAGCCCTACAAACAGCGGTTGGTGCGTTAAAATTACTTAATGTCTGTTTGGACGTTCCAGTAAAATCAATCACCGCCTTGCGATTTTGTTTATCAACTTTGACTGAAACCTTAATTTTACTTCCATCATCCAAATGACTTTTAAACTTACCGTCGGGTAGTAATTCCAAAATTTTACATACGCTTTCAGAAGCATTGTTTCTAATGTGCGTCATATAAGCGTCAACTACTGGCAAGCCAAAATCTTTAATAATCCTTTTAATTTCTTGAACACCTCTTTCATTTGATGCAACTAATGCCTTAAAATCTGATATATTTTGATCAACGTTACGCGCTGGATAATCACCAGATGTGAGCAAAACACGCAATTCTTCCTCCCTCATAATATAATTTTCAACGAGCAAGAAGTTAGTGACCAGAATACCTTCCTCGTGAATAGTATTACTATTTGGTGGCATTGATCCAGGTGTTATTCCACCAATATCAGCTTGATGTCCCCTTGACCCAACAAAAAACATTGGTTTATCATTTTCCTTATTAAAAATAGGGGTAATAACAGTTACATCTGGCAAATGCGTCCCGCCATCATAGGGATCATTTAGCGCATAAACTTGTCCAGGTAACATAGTGTCACCGCGCTTCTTCAAGATTGCCCTAACACTTTCACCCATTGAGCCTAAATGGATTGGCATGTGCGGGGCGTTAGCAATTAGAGCGCCTTTCGAGTCAAAGATTGCACAAGAAAAATCCAACCTCTCCTTAATATTAACTGAACTTGATGTCTTTTCGAGAACCGCTCCCATTTGTTCAGCTATTGACATAAAAAGATTATTAAAAACCTCGAGCATAATAGGATCAGCATTTATTTTAACGTTAGTCTTTTGGATTTTTTTCTTATATCTTTTAACGACTACGTCATGCGATTCCGTAATATTTGCTCTCCAGCCAGGATCAATAACTATTGTATTATTTTGGTCGACAATGATAGCGGGACCGCTAATCATTTGTCTGGCAATCAGATTTTTTCGTTCATACACTCTTACCATCACCTCTTGGGACCCAATTATCATAGTTACCTCATCTAAATTATTAGAGGTGTCTTCTGTGTGGTGTAATGGTTTTGAACTGCCAGATTTTTGAAGTTTTCCCACTGCCTCAATTACTAAGGTTTCGACAACCAAAGAACGGTCAGGGTAGATGAAACCAAAGTTATGCCTATGTTGGCTCTCAAAATCAGTTATCAAAGAACTGAGATCATTGTTCATTAATTCAATTGAGGTATTTGTTCCTAAGTAACGGACATATAGGGTCTCATTCGTAACAATATCACTAGTCTGAATTCCCTGAGCAACTAATTCATGACAAGCTTGGTTTTTTAAGTCTCTAAAATAGACCTCCATTTCTAATAGCGAATGAGCATTAAGAGGCTTTTCGAACGAAATTTCTTTTAATGTTCTAGGCTGGGCCAGACCTATTCCATATGCTGACAAAACTCCTGCCATTGGCGGGATTAAAATAACTTCCATACCAAGCAAATCAGCAACCATGCATGCATGTTGGCCAGCCGCACCACCAAAACATGTAAGCACATATTTAGTAACGTCATATCCTCTTTGAATAGAAATTTTCTTTATGGCGTTCGCCATATTTTCGTTAGCAATTTTAATAAAGCCTTCTGCGACCTCACTTACAGATAAACTAACTCTCGCTGCTAAAGCCTCAAATTTATCTCTAACGATTGCGTAATTAAGTGACTCTTGAGAATTAACACCAAATGACTTTGGGAAGTATTTTGGCTGTATTCGACCAAGAATAATGTTTGCATCAGTTACTGTTAGTGGCCCACCTTTGCCATAACTAGCAGGCCCAGGGTTAGCTCCCGCCGAGTCTGGCCCAACCCTAAACCGTGCGCCATCATAAAATAAAACTGAACCACCACCTGCCGCCACGGTATGGATTTTCATCATCGGCGCGCGAACCCTTATTCCTGATATTTGTGTGTCGAAAGTTCTTTCATACGATCCAGAGAAGTGAGAGACGTCAGTCGATGTACCCCCCATATCAAAACCTATTATTTTTTTAAACCCTGCTGACTTTGAGACATCGATTGCGCCAACAATCCCACCGGCAGGTCCTGATAGTATACTATCTTTACCCCGAAACCATTGCGCTTCTGTCAGTCCGCCATTTGATTTCATAAACATTAGCTTAACACCCGGTATTTTTTTCTGAATTTTTTTTATATATTGGTCGAGAATTGGCGATAAATAGGCATCAATCACAGTAATATCGCCTCTAGATATAAATTTTATGAGTGGGCTTACTTTATGGGAAACAGAAATTTGTGGGAAACCAACGTCCCTTGCAATCTTGAATAATAATTTTTCATTCGATTTATATCGATAACTATGCATTAAAACTATCGCAATTGATCTAATACCCGTATCATAAAATCTCTTAAATTCTTTTTTAGCTAACTCTTTGTTAACGGCTGTTATAGTATCACCATGTGCATCGACTCGGCCAGGCAGTTCGATTACTTCATGATAGAGTTGCTCAGGCAGATGTATATTTAACGCAAAAAGGTCTGGCCTATTTTGGTATCCAATTCTTAGAGCATCTCTAAATCCATCATTAACAACTAAAAGAGTCTTTGAACCTTTTCGCTCTAGTAGGGCATTTGTTGCTACTGTGGTTCCCATTTTCACGACTGAGATTTCTTTACTTGGAATTTTTTGGTTTTTATTTAATTTTAAAAATCTCCTTATACCTTCTATAGCAGCATCGTCATATTGATTAGAATTCTCTGATAATATTTTATCAGTTAATAATTCATCTTGGGGCGAAATTGCAATAATATCAGTGAAAGTTCCACCTCTATCAATCCAAAATTGCCACTTCTTTTTATCTAACCTGAGTGATATTTTGTTGCTCATTCGACACCTACAAAAATAATATGCATAATTGCTAAATCATTTACAACGAAAGCTCAATGTTGCTCTTGATACGCTAAGATTTAAATCCAAAGTATCAAAATTTGATGTTGAGATCATTATTTTGGATTTAAAGAAATGTGGCTCCGACTTTAAAAATCTTCAGTTGTTATCGTTGAATACCTGAATGGGGCTTAAAATAAGTCTCTAAAATAATAAATACGTTCTCATATTCATTGTATTCAGCTAAAATAATTAAAATTTTTAATTATAAGTATATTCCATTATCTTTTATTATCCTTTACGCATAAAACCATTATAGTTACATTAATACTCATAAGCTAAGATTATGAAAATTAGTAAGAAATTTAAAAATTAAGAGATAACATGGCCGTAAATACTAATGATGTAACCAGTCTTGAGAATCTTCTAATAGAGAACTTGCATTCATATCGTGATATTATTTGTCCAAATAGCCCCGATGTTTATGAAGAAATCCTTGATGGTGCTGTTCGAACTGCACTTACAATCATTAGTAGAACCGACGCCTTATATCACGATGTTGAACATACGTGCTTAGTTACACTTTGTGGGCAAGATATTTATCTAGGAAGGGAGCTCCGCCGAGGAGATTTATCTCATAGCGATTGGCTACACTTCACTATTGCATGTCTATTTCATGATATTGGATATGTAAGAGGACTTCTAGATGATGATGAGGAGGATGGACAACGGATTGATTCTGATGGAAATAAAATTCAATTACCTGCTCAATCTACTGATGCATCTCTAACTCCCTATCACGTTTACAGAGGCCAAGAATTTGTTGTGAGTAGAAATTGGCATCCCGATATAGACGTCACGTACCTTGCAAGCTTAATTAGTCAAACCGAATTTCCTGTGCCAGCAAATCGGAATATTGAAGGTGCTAACGATAAAAACTTTAGGGAGCTTGCGCAATTAATACAATCGGCAGACCTCGTTGGACAACTTGCAGACCCTAACTACATGAAAAAAATACCAGCATTATATTATGAATTCTATGAGACAGGCGCCGCAACCCGACTTGGTTACTCTAGTGCTTATGATTTAGCAGAGGGTTACCCAACATTCTTTTATAACTTTGTATTTTCTCATGTAGAACAGGCCCTTGACTATTTAAACGACACAGACAATGGAAAAAAATGGACCTCGCACCTTTATTCAAATGTATTCAGCCAAGAAAATTCTGCCATCTTAAATAGCGGTGATATAACACTGCTCTCGGAGATACCTGATATTCTTGATGGCCATAATATAGAAGAGGGATTAGGAATTGTTTTAAAAAAGGTTTGTGAATACCAGAATTGGCCAGTAGGACACATATACGAATTAAATGATGCCGGCAACGAATTACTACCGTCTAAAATTTGGTATTTTAAGAATAAAAATCAAAAGACCGCGGCATTCGAGAAAATCACAATGAATACAACCTTTAAGAAAGGCAAGGGCTTGCCTGGTAGGGTTTGGAAAGATAGCAAACCACATTGGATTCAAGATGTTACTGCTGATCCCAATTTTCCTCGATCAAAGCATGCTAAAGATGTTGGGGTTGGGTGTGGTTTGGCATTTCCAGTATTTACGTCTGAAAATATAAAATATGTTTTCGAAATTTTTTCATTAGAGCCTAAGCCTCCGGATAAACAGGCGTTAGCCATCATGGGACAAGTGGGCTTTGACATATCGATGGAATTTAAATAAGTGATAGATTTTAGAAGCCTCCAAATAGAACATTTTTGCGAACAACTAGCTCATCATCATCAACGAATTTTTGGTGACTCAGAAGTTGAATTGTTACAAAATACTCTAAATATATCTCGTATGGCACTCGCAAAAATGTCCATCAGTAATAGTTTATTTTTAAATGTAAATCATACTAAACGTGCCGGAATAATAGCGTTGGAAATATTAGATGGGGTTTTGCACAATACTGGTTTTGTTGATCCACGTTTATTTTTTAATCTTGTAATGGCTACTTTGATATCTCATGTCGGAATAGTAGGTGGAATCCTAGAAGAAGATGAGGTTAATCCAAATCAACCCACAGAGAGATACTACGTCGGAAAGGGGAAATACCAGACGTTTGACGCTCCTTCATCTGGTTCTGTTCTCTGGCCATATTATAAAGAACGTAGTCTTTTATTTGTTGATAAAAACTTTAGATCATTAAAAAACTTTAATGCAGAAGACGTAAAATTGGCAATAAGGGCATCAGATATAGCCGCGAAAGAAACATCGAAAGATAAAACGGATTTATGCCGTTTGGTAAGAGCATCACATATACTGGCATACATGACACAATCTCAATACAATCAATGGCTGGTTCGCTTATATCGCTCTCTCGAGGAAGCTGGCCTAATAGAGAACCTTAAATTTAATGATCTTGGGGAATTCAGAACAAATTATAAAAGCTATTTTTGGGATAATTTTTTGCCAGATCTAACATATGCTATAAAACTTTTAAACGGGACGGGCACTGGCAAGGGGTTGGTTGCCGTGGTTTACTCTAGAATGTCAGTATAAGCGGTATATTTTAGATACCTGTTTTTTGGTTTTTAATATAGTTACCCCAAACCTTAATCAAAGCACTTTCAAACTCTCTGGTGTATTTTACTCCATCAAAAATACTTAATCGAGCCTGTTGTCTAAGTGTTTGCCTAATTTGGCCTAATTCTCCCAAATTTGTGCTAAAACTTATAGCGATACTAATATAATCGCTTTGAGAGTTAACAATCCAATTACTCAAACCAACTTGTTTCATTAGAGAACCAGATAGACGCCCCATAAACAATTCTCCCAACATTGTCAAAATTGGAACTCCCATCCATAGAGACTCATAGCTAACTGTTCCGCCACCGAAGGGGAAAGGGTCTAGTGAAATATCTATTTTATTATAAACGTCCAGATAGTCGATAGGGTTTGGTGTAAACCCTTCCAACACTATGCGTTCACTTTCGATATCAAATTCACGGAAAGAGAATAAAATTCGACGCTTTAATAAATTATTGTCCAAAGAACGATGTTTTATTAAAAGTTTTGAATTTGGGATAGCATTAAGAATTCTTGACCAAGTTTTTATAACCTCAATATTTATTTTCGCAATATTATTACAAGAGCCAAATGTAATATAATTATTTTTAAGTGCTGGTAGCTCTGAGACATTTGGAGAATTTTCTAGGGCCTGATACGTATTTACTTGAGATAAATAAATTAATTTCTCAGTATATAAGTTTAAACTAGTCTCTTTAGGTGAAATTGTGGAGTCTGTAACAAGAAAATCTACCTCCTTTAATCCAGTTGTTGAGACCAAATTAGTATTCGCAACTTGGATTGGGGCAGGTCTATGCGCGAGTATTTCTCGATACCGTGATTTAAATGTACATGGGTGAATTAAAATATCAATTTTATCTTCGCGCATCCTCTCAACAAGTTTTTCTGTGGACAGATTTTTAATGTCCAACCAAAATGTAAATTGATCAATAAATTGCTGATTTTCTTTTGAATTATTTTGTTGATACCCATAACCCAATATCTCGAATTTCGTTCGATCATGATTAAGTAAAAGAGGCCTAATAAACCTAGGAGTTACATGACTATCCATTTCTGGTAAATAATAAGCGATCTTACGAAGGTGATTTCGATTTCTATTTATAAATGGTTTTCTATGCTTTTTAATCTTATTTTCAATCTGTTGTCCCCATTTTCTGTTTTCAAGAAAAATACTTTCTGGATTACTTCCAACTAAAAAGTTTAGAGCGAATAGATAATTCGACCATATTGATTGATTGTCTAATTTAATATTGAGAGCCTTTTTATAATTAATTATTGCTCCTTCAATGTCCCCCTCAGCAAAAAGTATGTTACCCAAATTATAATATGCTTTAAATAAATTATGATCTAAATCAATCGCAATTAACGCATGTTGTTTGGCTTTTACTAAATTTAAAGTAGCAATATAACAAGATGTTAAATTAATATGATAGTCTGGGATATCAGGGTTTAACCTAATAGCTTTTTCTATACAATTGATGGCTAACGTGTAATTATGATTGGAGTATTCAATCATACCTAATAGATGTATTGCATCTGAATTTTTAGGGTCTATCTCTAATATCTTATTATAGAGATATTTAGCTCTTTTAATCTTACCATTGCGTTGGTGATTTAGCGCCAGCTCGATAATGTTCTCTATATATGTCATTTGGGCTCAATGAAGTAAAAATAAAGAAAAAAAATTACCATATTCTTTGTCGTCAATACGTATTTAAAGCGTTATAAAAAGATTAGAAAAATAAACTCTTTTAAACTAACTCGCAAGATTACTAACTTTATGGGATAATTATTTTTATGGCTATTTGGGGCAAAATATTGGGTGGCGTTGCGGGTTTTGCGGCGGGTGGGCCATTAGGAGCTATTGCAGGTGCTACTCTTGGACACGCTCTTGATAGCAAAAAGTGGGCTGGTAATACATTTGAAAATGTTGAACCCAATTCATTAAAATCTCGTCAAACTGCGTTTACTGTTGCCGTCGTTGTATTATCTGCAAAGATGGCAAAGGCTGATGGTCATGTCACCCGTGATGAAATCAGCGCCTTTAAGAATTTATTTGATATACCAGAAAGTGAAATAAACGACGTAGGTAAGTTATTTAATGAAGCGAGAAAAGACTCTTCAGGCTTTGAACCATATGCTCAGCAGATTGGTTCAATGTTTAAAAATGATCAAAATGTTATAGAGAGTTTACTTGCAAGTTTATTCCAAATTGCTTTAGCTGACGGAATTATTCACCGGGATGAAGATAAGTTTCTTCTTGAGGTTTCAAAATGCTTTGGTCTAAGTAATAAAGATTTTAATCGAATACGATCCTCATTTATAACATCAAATAAAACAGATCCATATGAGTTATTAGGCGTAAATCGAAACATGTCAAATAGTGATATTAAAAATATATACCGTGACCTAATTCGTAAAAATCATCCAGATATTTTGATAGCTCAAGGCATGCCTCAAGAATTTATTGATACTGCGAATAAGAAAATGGCAAGTATTAATGCGGCCTATGATTTGATATCTAAAGAACGTTCTATTTAATTTAATAGCCTAATGCTAAAATATTTATCACCAAATTTTAATAACCGACCCGATGGAATAGCAATCGACATGTTGATATTTCATTACACGGGAATGTTGTCAGCTAATGAAGCATTAGAAAGAATGTGTTCCCCTATAGCAAAGGTAAGTGCTCATTATATGATAGATGAAAATGGAAGGATTTTTCAATTAGTTCCTGAGGAGAAAAGAGCCTGGCACGCAGGACTAGCCTATTGGAGAGGAGAGACAAATATTAATGATCGCTCCATTGGAATTGAGTTAGAAAACCCTGGTCATAATTTCAATTACAAGTATTTTCCGGAAAAACAAATAACTTCACTTATAAAATTAGCGAGAGAGATCGTTCAGAAATATAACATACCTGCAAGGAATATTGTAGGTCATTCAGATGTTGCACCCAAACGAAAGAAAGATCCTGGCGAACTTTTTAATTGGTCTTTACTAGCGGAGAATGGATTGGGTCTATGGCCAGAGAACAAAGTTGTAATTAATAATAACGTCGATGATTTGTCAGATTTTGAGAGCAAACTCGGGCTTTATGGTTATGAAACCTCTAATTTAGTGGCATCAACTCTTGCATTTCAAAGGCACTTCCAGCCAAAGACTTGTTCCGGAAAGATTGATATACAAACTGTTTCAATTTTAAGAAGACTCATAGAGCTATTATAAAGTCTGGAAAAAAGATAGCCTGACCATTTAGCCAGACTATCTAATATTGCTATGCAGCAACCATAGTTTTTGGCCGAATGTAGAGTGCTCGCTTTTTTACCTTTTCGTCCAAATGTTTAATATGCGACAATGCTGTGCTTTTACATTTATGTATACTCTCTAGTTCAAAACTCTCACCCACATTAAACACCAACCAATCGCCGCTTGCTTTATCATGACGTATTGCAAAGTTCATATTTATCTCCTTAGTGTTTAGATTTTAATCTGATCACAAAAATATTACCAATTGATGAATCACTCACTTTCCATTCTTTCAATAAATCAATTGGCATTTTTTCGAAATAGTCTATAAATATCCAGGCCAGACAGTTGGATGATCGCTATCTCGAAATATACGATATAGAGGAAAGTCCGGGCTCCACGGAAACACGGTGCCGGGTAATGCCCGGCGGGGGCAACCCCAGGGAAAGTGCCACAGAAAGCAAACCGCCCATATTGGGCAAGGGTGAAAGGGTGTGGTAAGAGCACACCGCGCTGACGGTAACGTCAGTGGCAGGGTAAACCCCACTGGGAGTAAGACCAAATAGGAATGGCTCGTTTTCAAAGTGATTTGAAAATATTTGGGTTTTCGCATTGCTATTCGGGTCGGTCGCTTGAGACGTTCGGTAACGTTCGTCCTAGATGAATGATCATCAATCTTTGCTACTAACGCAGAGATTACAGAACCCGGCTTATAGACTGTCTGGCATAATAATTTTTAAAAAAACATTAATGGCGGAAGCCCAACAAATTACTAAACACCGTCTAAACCAAAAATATTATTTCTCACCATGTTTAGGTTAATTGACCTTATATGATATTATCATTTCTAAGTTGCTCAATTTCACTTTTAGATATATTCGTATATTTTAGTAAAATTTCATCAGTATTTTCACCCAGTGTAGGCGGAGAAGAGTTGATTGATTCTGGAGTATGAGAAAACCTAAATGGTATACCAAGCATTTTAATAACACCCGCAATAGGATGATTAATCTCTACAACCATATTATTTGCTTTTGCCTGATCACTCTCAAGAGCTTGGGAAACAGACATTACCATACTGCATGGAACATTAAAATTAGATAATTTTTTTATCCATGACTCTGCGCTATCTTTCGCCAAAGCGTCGGTTATTAGCCCTTCCAAAACCTCTCTATTTTTTACTCTTTCCGGATTTGTATTAAACCTTATATCGTTTTCCCACTCTGGGTGGCCAACACATTCTGAGAATTTATAGAACTGGGCATCATTTCCAACAGCAACTGCAATTTCCCCGCTTTTACAATTAAAATCACTATAAGGCACAATATTAGGATGACCATTTCCAAAACGATTACCTTCCTTTGAGCCAATTAAATAATTTGAGGCTACATTTACTAACAATGATAAACCCGTATCAAAAAGAGAGGTCTGTATTCGCTGACCTATTCCTGTATTATTCCGAGCATTAATTGCAGCGAGAATGGTCATCGCAGAATACAAACCCGTACAAACATCAACAATTGCGACACCGAGTTTAGTTGGACCACCATTAATATCACCGGTAATTGACATGAGACCACTCTCAGCTTGTAATAAAAAATCATAGCCAGGCATACCACCCTTAGGCCCCCTCTCACCATATCCAGTGATGCTACAATGTATTAACTGTGGCGCATTCTTCTCTCGCCAGTCATCAGTGATACCCCAACGATCAAGAGTACCAACTTTAAAGTTTTCAATAACAATATCTGCATCTTTAAGTAATTTTTTTAGAATTTCCTGACCTTTTGGATTTCTTAAGTCCAGAGTAACGCTAGATTTGTTGCGGTTTATTCCGAGAAAATATGCTGCCTCTCCCTCAAGAAAAGGGGGGCCCCAGCGCCGAGTATCGTCTCCAGATCCTTGACGCTCTATCTTGATAATTTCTGCACCCATATCACCTAGATTCATGGTGCAAAATGGGCCCGCTAAAATTCTTGTTAAATCAATAACCCTTAGCCCAGACAAAGGGCCTTCATTATTAGATGAAGTCATTTAAAATTTTGATTGATCTTGATTTAGATCATTATCTAAGTCAGTCAAATACTGATCAACTTTTACTTTACGATCTAACCTAAACTTATGAAAATCTGGTTTTCTTTTCTCTAAAAACGCATTCATTCCTTCTAAAGACTCGTCTGATCCCCATATCTCTGCTAACAACTCCATACCTTGCTGCCAGGATGCATAAAGTTCGTCTGACTCAAAATTCAGAGATTTCTTTGTTGCACGAAGCGTTTGACCGGAATACCCTCTCATTTGTTGACACCACTCTTCAGTCGCACGCCTCAAATCAGCTTTTGGCACAACCTTATTAATTAAACCAATTTTAACAGCTTCTTCTGCAGGAAAGGTGCGACATAAAAAAATCATTTCCTTTGCCAAACGATCACCTATTAATCTAGGAATATACTGTGTAGCTCCAACGGTTGGACACGCGCCCACTTTTGCACCGGTCTGACCAAATACTCCATCATCAGCAGAAATTACTAAATCACACCAAAGTGCTAACTCGTGGCCACCGCCCATGCAATGTCCATGTACCATGGCGATAACTGGAACCGTTGCACCCCGGATTGCCATTGCTAATCCAAGCATCCGATCATTCCAATGCATTGCATTAGCACGATTTAACTTCATCATTGCCTGAAAGTCTCCGCCAGCAGAAAAAGCTCTATCTCCGGAACCTGTGATAACCGCAGCCACAATTGATGCATCCTCTCTAATAGACTTAACTGCTTCAATTAGCTCATCAAGGGTCTGCTCACGAAAAGCATTCAAGACTTGTGGACGATTAATAGTAATCCAAGCCACATCATCTTTAATTTCAAACAAAATTTCATTAAAATTACGCTCTTTAATCACAATATAACTCCTTAATTATCAGTTTGTTCAATTTCAATAAGAGTTCCACATGCATCTTTTGGATGCATAAAAAAAATATCTCTTCCATGGTGACCCTTTATCACCTTATCGCCCCCCAGAATTCTAATATCTCCCTCCAATAATATATTTTTTGCTTCATCGGCATTATTGGTCGTAAGGCAAATATGATGCAACCCACCAGCAGGATTTTTATCTAAAAATTTTTGAATTGGCGATGAAGAATTAATAGGTTCCATGAGTTCTATTTTAATATTACTAAAGAATAAATATACCATCCTTATGCCTTGAGCCGGCACATCAATCGGATCACTAGCTTCACAGCCAAACGTTTTTGAATAAAATAACTGTGCTTCTTTGAGACTTGGAACAGCTATCGAGATATGCCCAACATCTGAAATAGATAACGGTAATTTATTACTCACAAAGGGTCCATTCGTTATAATGACTCAAACTTTTGTTTTGCTTTAGCAGCGCGCATATCTCTGACAATCGCGTATATAAGAGATAAAGCTGCTGCAATCAATAGCCCTAAGCTAATTGGATCTGTAAAAAAGACCTGAAAACTTCCATCGGATAAAATTAACGCCCTTCGGAGTGAAATCTCAATTAGTTCGCCCAAGACTAAACCGATAACCAGAGGTATCAACGGAAATTTAAATTTACGCAGTACATAACCCAAAACACCAATTATCAACATAACAACTACATCACCAACACTACCGCCAACACTAAAGGCGCCAATGAAAGCAACACTAAAAATTAATGCAGCTAGGATAGGGGGAGAAACTTCAACGACCTTCAGCCAAAGGCGAATAAATTTTAAACCTAAAAATAACATTACAAAATTTGCCAAGAAGAGTGTTGTGAAAATTCCGTACACAATATCGGGGTTTTTTACGAATAATTGCGGTCCCGGTGAGATATTATGTAACATTAATGCACCTAAAAGAATTGCTGTACTTCCTGATCCAGGCACCCCTAACGTGAGCAATGGAACTAATGCACCACCTACTGTTGCGTTATTGGCTGTTTCGGATGCACAAACCCCCTCTGGCGCACCTTTGCCAAACTTTTGATAATTCGGCGAAATGCGTTTAGCCTCGTTATAAGCTACAATGCTTCCTATAGAAGCACCAGCACCTGGCATTACACCAATTATTGTCCCAATTACACTAGAAATTGATAGCGTCTTCCAAAGACCAGCAAACTCGCGCCAAGAAATGCGTTCTGTAGTAAATTTAGCTTTGCTCTTTAATCTTGTCTTTACTTCTGACTCTATAATTAAAAATACTTCTGTAATCGCAAATAATCCCAACATTGCAGAAACGAATGAAACACCCTCCCACAAGGCTGGTTGACCAAAAGTAAAGCGCTGGGTTCCGGTCATTGGCTCAGCGCCAATTGTTTCTATCAGAAGGCCTATTAGAGCGGCAATTACGCCTTTAATCCAATTTCCACTTACGAGACTAGCAACAATAGTTAATCCAAAAATACCCAGAGCAAAATATTGTACCGGTCCAAAAGCAATTGCAAACTGTGCCAGGGGGATAGAGAAAAGAACCAGACATATCGTACTAAACACACCTCCTGTGGTAGAAGACATTATTGAAATACTCAGCGCTCTTCCAGTCTGACCAGTCTCGGTCATAGGGTAACCGTCAATGGCGGTAATCGCGCCTGAAGGAGTTCCTGGCGTATTAATAGTTATTGCTGTTATCGAACCACCATATTCAGCTCCAACGTAGATTGATATTAAAAGTACAATTGCTACTATTGGCGATAAAATATAAGTGAACGGAATCATTAACGCTAATCCGGTGGGGCCACTCAGGCCGGGCATCGCTCCGACAACGATGCCCATCGCTACACCCGCAAACATTGCAAATACAACCTGCCATTGCCCCAACTGTCCGATGCCTAAAAGCCAATTCTCTAACATTGTATATTATTATCCCCTAATAAATTAAAAGTCAGCCCAGCAAGGTTGGTAAAAATTGAAGCGGAAGAGGCACTCTTAGGGCTAGGATAAAAAAGAAATAAACAAAAAGCAGAAAAATAAGAGTAACAATAATAATAAATTTTAATCGAACCGCAGCTACCCAAAGAAGTAGGGGTAGTGTTATGCCTGCTGAAACAAATGTGCTTAACTCCTCGAATGTTAAAGCCTGAAACAACATTATAACTGCAGCGAGAGGTGCTTTTTGCCATCTGCCCCATGCAACCTCAGAGCGTTTAGTCTTTTTTATTAAAAGTTGGGTAATCAAAAAAAGTGCGGATATAATAATCCCGGTAAATAAAATCTGTGGGAACATTGCTGGTCCCATGGTTTTAACCATACCTGGGTCAACTTCAAATCTGGTCGTTTCCCACCATCCAAGTATGGATACGAGAATTAAAAGAAGGGCGACGGAGAGTTCCCCGCCACCCATATCTTTTAAGGATATAGTTTTATTCTTTTTAATCATCTTTCTATTTTATTTTTTAAAATGACTTTTTAAGTCTCGAACCTGTTTTTTGAAAAATGCATCAAACTGCTTTGGTCCACCCATGTAACCGCTCATAATTGCTTTTTCACTGGTATATTTAATATACTCGGGATCCTTGAGCATTTTCTTAACAGCTTCGTGAAGTTTATTTACGATTGACGACGGGGTCCCCTTTTTAACTAATATTCCTCTCCAAATAGCAGCCTGAACATCGTGGCCACCTTCTTTAAAAGTAGGCCAATCGGGGTGAGCAGGCAAACGACTTGTATGAGCAACACCGAGCATTCGTAGGTTGCCAGATTTAACTTGGTCTCTGATCTCGCCGGGATTTAAAATTGCTGCATCAATATGATTACCTAATAACATCTGGATCATTTTATTTGCTTTACGAACTGGTACATACTTGATTTCTGATTTTTTTATTGAACCAGATTGGAGGAGTAAATCAACAGTATATGGATCCATTCCAATTGAATGAGCACCGGTCCACCTTAATTTGCCAGGATTTGCCTTAATCCAACCTACTAAAGACTTAAAGTCTTTCCATTGTGAGTCCGCTCGAACACCAACACCTTGGGGATCCATTTGTAATCTAGCTACACCTTGCCAGTCATTCTCTGTAAAGGGTACTTTTCCACTTGCAATTACAATAGCGGTGGTGGTGGTATCTAAAAAAATATGATAACCGTTTGCTTTACGTTTTTGAATATAAGCTTGTGCAACAGCACCCGAACCGCCCTTTTTATAAAGTGCGACAGCCGAGCCACCTAAATACTTTGGCAAAATTTGTGCGGCCTTATGGCCCAAAACATTTGCTCCAGATCCCGGCCCAGCTTTTACCACAATTTCAATTGTTCGCTCTGGATAATCCGCTTTCAATCCAGTAGATGCTGCAATGAGAAAAATACTTGTAATACTTAATGCAATAAGTGTTGTCGACTTTTTTAACATTTTCAGTCCCTCTAAAGTTAGTTCAAAAGATTTCTATAATTTAATTCTATTATCATATAATGATATAGTATCAGAAAATTCATGGATCCGAGTCAAGAATAATTTAATCTTAAACGCTCATATAAAAAAGGATGAACTATGACAAAAGCTAACAAACTTGCTGAAGAAATTGCAAAACGACGGGGCTATCAATACCCAGCGCATAAATTTATTGCAGAACATTTTCCAGATTACATGGAAGCATTGCTTGATTTAGACCATATTATTCGTGGAAAAGAGAGAAAATTTGATGAGAAGATGCATGAATTATTCCATATTCTTGCTTTAGCAGTTGAAACGTCAAATCCTCACAATCAACCCCACCTTAAAAACCATTTAAAAAAGGGTATTTTACTTGGCTTAGAGCCGACTGAGATTGCTGAAGCCCTAATGGTATGCGTTAATCCCTGCGGTGCTAAAGTTCTAACATATGGCGTAACCTGTATGCTTGAAGCGATCGACGAGTTAAAATCTGAAGGTTCTATTTAACTAATTTTAACAGCGGCCCCGGTCCTAGAGGACTCCTCCATCGCTAGAGTAATTTGCAAAGTTTTTAGACCTTCCTCAATTGTCGTATGAGGACAGGGTAAGCCGGTAACCAGATGATCTAGCCAAGAACGAGTTTCATTGGCTATTGGTCCCCAAAAATCATCCAGAGCCCAATCTCCCGAGGAGTTTGTTTGCATGAATAACATTTTAGGATCGTGATCCGGTACATAAGCATGAGGAATACCCTTATCTGAATAAAGAATGCTATCCTTATTATCTACATCTAATAATATGACACCTTCCTCGCCAAAAATTTCAAACCTAGGACTTTGTCCAAATGTTGGATAAGTAGCAGGAAGAGCATAAAATATACCTAGATTAACTATCGCTCCATTTTCAAATGTAATAATAGCCCAAGTCGCTTCGTCTGTATCATAACCTAGTTGCTTAAAAATTTTTCCATGACTACGTGACACAACTTCAACAGGCCTTATACCCTCCATATACCAGCAAACCATATCCACATAATAGGTTAACACATCGAGAACTGGCGATGCATCTGGGGATCGTTTTATAATTTCAAGCATTTGAGCACGCGTATTAATCACCCTGGATTGTATTGAAATTATTTCACCAAGTCGGCCTTCTTTTATATGTTGTTTCGTCATCATCCACCGGCGATCGTGGCGCCTCGAATAACCGATAACAATTTCCACATCAGCCTCTTTCGCTGCATTGGCAATAATGTCTCCATCTTCAAGCGTCAAAGCTAAGGGTTTTTCCAAGAAGACTGGCTTACCCAATTCTATCGCTTGAAGAACAGCTTCAACGTGATCATGTTCTGGCGTAGCTACAACAACTGCATCTACACAATCATGGGAAATAGCATTAAGATTATTATCTGTTATAAAATCGGCTCCGGTTTTCTGCGCTAATATATCTGCCTTAGTTTTATTTTTATCAGATAATGCTATAAAATTTACTGATGGGTGGCGCGATGCCATTCCAGCTCTTAATGAGCCTATCCTACCTGATCCTATCACGGCTATGCCAATTTCTTTTTTTTTCATGCAAACACCCCTTTAGATTTAATCTTGTTATCTCTAAATATTATCCAACTTGACAATTAAGTTTTTTTTTGTGGAAATATAAAAAATAGTTAGAAAGCTTAATTAGTAAAGAGGTTTTTCTTGAATAATACTGCAAAAATCGATTTGAAGATTGAGAGCTTCTCAGACTCTTTTGCCGGAGAAATAAAAAATATTAATTTATCCAATGAATTATCAATTGAGGAAGTCTCTCAAATTAAACAGGCTTTTGATGACTTTGGCGTAATCATTTTCAGACATCAGAAACTAACGCCTACGGAATTTAGTAATTTTTCAAAACATTTTGGAAAGCTTCATATTCACCATTTAGCCGAGAAAACCTTTCCTGATAACCCTGAAGTTAGAGTACTTTCTAACGTAAAAAAGAAAGGAAAATACATCGGGCAATATAGAGCAGGACACTATTGGCATACTGACTTAGTATTTTTAAAGAATGTTGGATATGCAACGCTTCTTCACGGCATTGAATGTCCACCAACCGGAGCTGATACATTGTTTTCTGATATGCGTGAGGCATTTACTCAAATGCCAGACAATCTAAAATCAAAAATTATTGGTAAAAGTGCATTGCATGACCATTCCTTCTCTTATGAAAAATTATACCCGGATCGCCCCCAATTAACCGAAAAACAAAAATTATCTGCGCCTCCTGTAAGACACCCATTAATTTCAATTCACCCTAGAACTGGTCATGAATCAGTTTACATGACATCCGCAACCATTCGCGAGATAGATGGGTTTGATGAGTCTACATCCCGAGAAATTGTTGGCGCTCTAGAAAATTTTTGTACACAAAATAAATTTATATATGAACACAAATGGAAAAAGGGGGATGTTATTGTTTGGGATAACCTTAGGTGCTTACATTCAGCAACATCATTCGATGAAAAGTACGATCGTATTCTTTATCGAACTCAAACATTATATGAAAGTTCAATAACTGGCGTAAGAAGTGGTTAGTAATCAAATTTCTATAATTTAAGAACGAATAAATTGTGAGAGATAAATAAAAATGACCACAAGAGATAATAATATAGAATTTGTCAGTTGTGACCTTTGTTATATGGCCAACAAACCAGCCTTTAAAAAAAATCCCAGCACACTTGAATCCCAAACACCCTTACCTATCGTAATTAACGGTAAAAAAATTCAAACCATTGATGTTCATGCACACTGTCAAGTCTCCGAGGCTCTGGAGCTTGTTAAAAATAGGCCTGAAGTGAAAGGACAAACATTGGCCGGGGCAGATTTTGCGAGGGTTGAAAGTATTCCTTCTCGCTTGAAAGACATGGATGCTATGGGAATTGATATGCAAGCTTTAAGCATTACAGTTTTTCAGCATTTTCATTGGGCAGAAAAAGATTTAGCTGCTGAAATAATACGGATTCAAAATGAAAAACTCGCAGAAATTTGTGGCCAATATCCAGATCGATTTATTGCTCTGGGTACAGTCTCGCTTCAACATCCAAATCTCGCCGTTAACCAATTAGAACACTCCGTTAAAAATCTTGATCATAGAGGGGTAATGATCACTGCCACTATTGGGGAAGATGAGTTATCAAATCCAAAATTTAACCCGTTTTGGGCAAAGGCAGAAGAACTAAACGCCCTAGTTTTTATTCATCCCCGACATTTTAAAGTGGCAGCGCAACGTTTCAAAGGTAGAGGGTTTTTATCAAATATTATTGGCAATCCCCTAGATACAACAGTAGCCCTAGCACATCTAATTTATGAAGGTGTGCTTGACCAATATCCAGATTTGAAAATATTGGGTGCTCACGGTGGCGGCTTGTTACCATCCTATATAGGGCGTTATGACCACGGACATAATAGTAATGACCGGGGTGGGTGCGGCCTCGAAAAGAAAAAACCGAGTGAATATTTAAAACAAATTTATTTTGATACTCTTGTCTATGGTACGGAAAATCTAAAACATTTATTAAATGAGTGCGGAAGCAGTCAACTAGTCCTTGGTACGGACCACCCCGCAGGTATGGCAAATATTAATCCAATCGCACATCTGTTAAGTGTTGATGGACTTACCGAAGAGGATATCGAGGCAATATGTAATGGAAATTTAAAAAAACTCTTAAAAATTGATATTTAGGACGGTAAATATGAAACGCTCAATCAGGAAACGTGATGGTCAACAATGGATAAACGACTATTTGTTAAAAATGACTGGAAGGCCAGTACATTATGAATTAGATAGTCGCTTGCTTCCTACTCAGGCTAAAAGCATGAGAATGGTATCAAAATATGTTATCAAAGAAGCAGAACATGCGGAACACCTTGCTAAGTCTGCTGAAAACTATGGGGATAAAATTAATGCCCGTGCTCTATTTCGCGTAGCTTCAGAAAAATACCGTGAAGCACAACATTTTATTATTCCAGCTACAAGTTCCGCTCGTTGGGATATTTATGAAAAGGCGCGAATTTGTTCACAACGAATGTTTAACTTACTAGATTACCCCATTGAGCAAATTGAAATTCCATTCGGCGACAAAACAATTCCTGGTATTCTTCACCTTCAACCTGGTCAAGTGAAAGCTCCCGCAGTTGTGTTTATTCCTGGAATGGACAACACAAAAGAAAATTACCCTAACCCATTAGATAATGAATTTCATCAACGCGGTATGCATGTATTAGCGATTGATGGGCCGGGTCAAGGCCAAGCTTTAGAGAGAGGGATTTTTGTAACTCCAGATAATCATGTTGCAGCAGCAAGTTCTGCTTTTGATTTCTTGTCGAAAAGAGACGATGTTGACGAAAATCGTATTGGGTTATCAGGTCGTAGCTTTGGATCTTTTTGGTCAATGCGTGCGGTAGCGGATGAACATCGGTATGCAGCAGTAGCAAGTGCTGTCGCTTGCTATTATTGGGATTTATTAACAATCTTCGATGAAGCGCCGATTAGGTTCAAACAAGTGTTTATGGCCATGGCTGGCATCGAAGATGAAAATGACTTTGATAGAATGTGCACAGGCCTTACATTAAAAGGGCACGCTGAGCGCATAACCTGTCCTGTTCTTATGTGTATAGGGGAATTCGATCCGCTTAACCCATTAGAAGATGCTGAAAAAGTATATGAAGCGCTTAATTGCCAAAAAGAGATGTGGGTATTAGAAGATGAATTTCATTCGATACATTCCACTAAAGCATTATGTGGACAACCTACATTTCACTTTATGGCCGAATGGATGGATCGTGCGCTGAATAAGAAGTTAGATCATAAGTTAAATAGAAAAATTTTTGTTCAAAAAGATGGCCTTGGTATGTACGATCAATAAAAACTTTGTCCCAAATTCGGATTAAATTATTATTGCTGCTCGACCAGTTATTAAACCGTTCTCTATTCTTTGGTGCATAAGCTCAACATCTTTTAATAAGCAAATTTCTGTCACTTTTGGCCAAATTTCTCCGCGCGATACCACATCAAGCGCAAACAAGACCTCTTCCTTTGTCGCGTATTTGCTACCCAAAACCTCTATTTCCCTAGATTTAATCCATTCCCCAGATGCTGTTATAGGTTTTGCAACGCCACCACCTCCCAGAATAACTAAACGCCCCCCTTTTCCGAGAGAACAAATAGAGTCACCTAGCGTTTGATGGGTAGAAACAAAATCGATTATTACGTCTGCTCCCTTGCCACCGGTTAATTCAAGCAAGCCCTCCGTTAAACCAATTTTATTTGGATTAATAGTCCCAACTGCACCAAGTTTTTTACAAACATTCAGTTTTTTATCACTGATATCCACAGCAATAACTTTGGTATCAGCCCACAACGAGGCCATGAGCATATGCAAACCAAGACCACCTCCCGCGCCAATTATTGCAACAACCTCACCCGATTTCATGCGAGTTTTCTTTGTTATTTTAATTGGAGTGGCAACAGCGTCAGTTATAACACCCAACTCTGCAGCGTATTTCTTATAATCTAAATTATTTGGGATTTTTAAGAAGTTTTTTGCTGGTAGTTTTATAAATTCAGCATAACCACCGTTAATGGACTTACCAACATAACCCAGAAAATTATCACAAAGTGTCTCTCTACCACCAATACACCAGCGGCAATTACCACAGGTTAAATAGTAATAGGCGGTTACGGGATCACCAACTTTTAAATTTGCTACATCTTTTCCCACTTCAATAATTTCAGCCGTAATTTCATGCCCAATAATTCTTGGATAATCAATTTTTGTTCGACCAGCACGAATATGTTGTATTGTAAGGCCTGCACCACAACTAATTACTTTTGCTACAGCTTCGCCCGAACTCGGAGACGGATCTGGAACATTCATCATTTTAAATGGCTGGTTAGGGCCAGTTAAAACCATTGCTTTCATATTTGAAAAAGCCTTTTTTCATATTAAAATACAAGTATAATTTATAATAATTTAGATATAACATATCATTAATATAAAAATCTAAAAGTAGAGGAAAATACATTATGTCTCTTATTCCAGTGATTTCCGATGAAGAAGCGTCGCCTGAAGTTCAAGCTCTATTTAAAAATATAAAAAAAATGTATGGTCGCGTTGCAAATGCTATACGTGTCGCAGCGCACACGCCACGTATTGCACAAGTACTTTTTGGTTTTATTGTTGCTTCCCAAAGAAGTGAGATTAGTGGTAGCCTAGCAAAACGAGTTAAAGGCCTAGTAACCCTAAAAACCTCATTACTAAATGGTTGCAACTATTGAATAAGTCATAAAACAACCCTCGGTCGAGGGTTAGGGTTTTCTGATGAATTGCTTGAAGCTGTTGACGGTGACTATCCGACTTCAAATCTTTTCTCATCAGAGGAAAAAGCAGCTCTTAGGTGGGCAGAGATAGTAACATTAAAACTATATCAATCCGTACCGGGGCGTCCCAGTCAATCGCCAGACGCAATGGCTGAATTAAAGAAATATTTTACATCTGAACAAATTGTTGAACTTACAATTGTAATTGGACATAATAATTTTTGGAATCGTTTCACAGACAGTCTTGAAATAGATATGGAATCTGATGAACTTCAAGAAAAATTTAAAAAATCAACTAGTGTAAACATAGATGACTATACTGACTTTATGAAAGATTGTTGGTGGAACAGATAAGGTTGTAATTGACTTATAAGAACTGGATAGGCATTTTCAATTAAATAAATAAAAAGCCTTAAACAAAACCGCATGTTTTTAAAAAACTTTAGGTTCTTATGACCCCAAATCTAAAATCAGGTATTTTACCTTCTCAGGAATTAAAGAAAGCAATTACCTCTAAAATAATTAAATCTTCGATAGATATTAAATCTGATCAAATTCAACCGGCGAGCATTGATCTTCGTTTAGGTGATATCGCATATCGAGTGAGAGCCAGCTTCCTCCCCGGTGAGAATTCTTCTGTAGAAGGAAAATTAAAATTAATTACAATGCACAAGATTGATATTTCAAAAGGGTCAGTTTTAGAAAAAGGTTGCGTATACATTGTCCCTCTGGTTGAAAGTTTAAATCTCCCTAGCAACATATCAGGCATGGCAAACCCTAAAAGTTCAACAGGGCGATTGGATATTTTTACACGGGTAATAACTGATAACTCAACAGAGTTTGATCGGATAAAGGCGGGTTATAAAGGACCATTATATGCAGAAATATCACCCTTAACTTTTAGTGTTTTAGTTTATTCTGGATCAAAACTATCGCAGCTCCGCCTTCGACAAGGAAAGTTCGATGCATCCAATGGTATTGCCTTTACAGTTGATTTATCGGGATTTAAAAATAAAAATAACGAAAGCCGAGTAATTGGTTATAAAGCAAAACAACATTCCGGTTTAATAGATATCCAACGAATTAATTATTATAAGATTGAAGATTTCTGGGATGTAATTTTAGTTGAACCTGACAAAACACTAGTTCTAGACCCAGATGAATTCTATATTCTGGCGTCTAAAGAAGAAGTATGCGTGCCGCCAGACCAAGCTGCCGAAATGAGGGCTTACGATACTCTTGTAGGCGAATTCAGAGTTCATTACGCTGGTTTCTTTGACCCAGGGTTTGGACACTATACTGCTGGGGGTTTGGGTAGCAGAGCTGTGTTAGAAGTGCGATCTCATGATGTCCCATTTGTTTTAGAAGATGGTCAGATGGTGGGAAGGCTTGTATATGAACCTCTAATATCAGTTCCGGAAATTATTTATGGCTCAGATGTAGGTTCAAATTACCAAGGTCAAGAACTAAAATTATCAAAACATTTTGAAAAATAAAAGATTAATTATAATAATAACGATAATAAGCAGTATAAATTACTGTATCTATTATATAAATAATTATATCTTCAACTATTTTTCTGTTGATAAGAATTGGATAAAAATAAAAGTAAAGGATAAAAAAGGGCATGGCTGACAAAGATGATTTAAAAGAAGGTAAAAATTTTCATACTAAAGTGCTTCAAACTAATAAGCCTTTTTTTCTAAAGGGTGCGGGTTCGTTAGATTGGGGTATGCAAAACCGCTTATCCCAGATTTTTAACCCCATCACTGGGCGAACCGTCATGCTCGCTTTTGATCACGGCTATTTTCAAGGGCCCACGACTGGAATAGAGAGAATTGATGTTAGCATTACGCCTTTAATACCTTATGCCGATGTTTTAATGTGTACTCGAGGAGCATTACGTGCGGTCATTCCCTCTAATACAAAAAAACCAATCGTATTAAGATGCTCTGGTGGTCAAAGTATTCTTAAAGAACTCTCAAATGAAACCATCGCTGTTGATATTGAAGATACTCTCCGGTTAAANGCATCNGCGATGGCAGCGCAAGTATATATTGGCGCAGAATATGAACACAAATCTATCTCNAATATAATAAAATTAATAGATACGGGTTTAAGGTATGGANTTCCTACATTAGCGGTTACCGGNGTTGGGGCTGAAATGGATAGAGATCTTCGCTANTTTAGTCTTGCNACGCGAATGTGCGCTGAAATAGGTGCTCATTATNTAAAAAGTTATTATTTTGAACCAGGGTTTGAGAAGGTTGTAGCAGCATGCCCAGTTCCAATCGTTATTGCTGGTGGGAAAAAGTTATCAGAGATCGACGCATTGGAAATGGCCTATAAGGCGATTGATCAAGGTGCGGCTGGAGTGGACATGGGACGAAATATATTTCAATCTGACCATCCTATTGCCATGATACAGGCAGTTAATGCTGTTGTTCACAAAAATGAGGGGTTCAAACAAGCGTTTCAGCTTTATGAAGAAATAAAAGCAAGTTCCTAATCCAATTAATTAGAAAANGGTNGAATTATATTTAGNCGGGTTTAACAATTAGCGGAGGGCTGCAGCTATATTTCCCCCATCAACCGTAAATACAGAAGCTGTGGTTTTTGGAGATAGAGCTAACGCCAGAAAAGCNTGTCCNACATCTTCCGCATTCACCTCTATTCCTAATAAATTNCCCTNCATATAATCCGCTTCAGATAGTTGCCGTGCCTTAGATCGCNTCTTAATCATATCAGATGTCAATAATCCAGTCCTAATCCTATCAGCATTTACCGCATTTGAGGTAATNCCATCCTTACCGTGATCAACAGCATATTGCCGCATTAAAAAAAGTGTTGCAGCCTTCGGTAAACCATAAGGCCCAAAATCTGGGCCAGGGTTGATTGCTTGTTTTGACGTATTAAATAATAAAGNCCCGCCAAGCTTCTGGGCTCTCATTATTCTAACCGCATTTTGAGCAATATTTTGATGGGCAAAGAAATTTAATTCAAAACTATCACGAATTATATTATTATCAACTGTGCCAATTTCACCTTGCCACGCTGCGCCAGCGTTTGACACTATAACATCAACTCCTCCAAATTTCTTGCATATTTGATCAAAAATTCTCTTCACATCTTTTAAATTGGTTACGTCACATTGGAAGCCGTAACCATTAGTTTTTGAAGCAACCAATTCAGCAGCGGTTAGATCTTTGTCTACCACTGCAACCACTGCGCCATTTTTTGAAAAAATACCTGCTGTAGCCGCACCAATGCCAGAGCCAGCTCCAGTTATAAGCACTATTTTGCCACTAAGAGGTAAAGAAGTTTGTTTTTTGACTTTATTAGCCTCAGGAGCCCAGTATTCAACATCAAAAATTTGTTTTTTATTAGCAGGACGATATGTGCCGATCGCTTCAGCATCTGAAATCACGCTTATATTTACTTCTGCCAGATCGGCCGCAATATTGGATTCATTAATATTTTTTCCTACTCCAACTAAGCCGATGCCTGGTATAAGAATTACCCGTGGTGTTCTATTTTTAATAATTTTCTGGCCACCATATCTAAGATTATTTTTATCAAATCTTCTCTTACTCTGGGCTTTATATGACGTAATTGAGTCTAAAATTATTTTTTCAAAATTTTCTTTTGGATTTTGGCTTAAANTCAAAATNAATGGTTTATGTCCTATCCATATAACATGATCAGGTGTAACTGGTCCTGCCATACTATATCGCCTTAACTCATTGTTGCTCATAAAGGTTTTTATCNACTTNCTTGTTCGATAACTAAGAAGCCACCCAGAGCCCAAGNCACCCCTAATTATGGGNAGTATTTCTTCAATTCGGTTGGTTATNTTGATGGGNTTGGAACTTGGGAATTTCTTTTGTCGTTTTATTTTTAACTTTTTTTCCGCATCTTTTACTAAATTTATCATATTGTTATATGCTTCTTTAGCACTTGCGCCAAAGGAAAATATGCCATGCTTCGTGCAAATAACGCTTTTACAATCTTGAATTTTATTCCTTGCATTAACAACCTTTTTAGCCAGCTCAAACCCTGACATTGAATACGTAATAACACCAACCTTATTACCAAAAAGGCTTTTACAAAGAGCCATTCCATTAGGTTGATTACTCAACGCCAAGATTGCATTTGCATGAGTGTGATAAACAAATTTATCGGGTAAAAATGCATGAACCAATGTTTCCACAGAAGGATCAATAGCATCAGGGTTTAACTTCGATCTTCTCAGGATCGCAATCATTTGCTTATCCGAGACCTCGCCTAAAGATTGCTTTTTAATAAGGTATTTTAGATCAAGCGCTGGAAAATTATTTGGTGCAGCAAACGCCATATCTGATCCACTTCCTTTAACATACAAAATATCATTCGAAGTTTTTACAGATGAGTTTCCACCGCCATGCATAACCAATTCATTATTCCGACCTAATAATTGTGATCCATATATACAAAGTGCTAAATCTTTATTCACGTGACACTTCAATTGGCGCCTTAAAAAAGAACGTTCGTCTTTATCATTATAATTATTCTTCATAATCTTATTTACTCTAAAAAGGTTTTCTACGATTCTAAATAAATATTTCTCATTAAGACTGTTTTTCGATTTTTGGTATATTATCGAGGTTAAAAGCCCATAATTGCGCGGATCGACACCAAATCTGTTTTTTTGGAACAAGCCCCTGATTATTATCAACCGTACCTAATCTTATATTAAAGATCCGATCACCACTTTCTTGGGTTGAGGTGGCATAAATGTGAGAACCACACTCTGAACAAAAAGCTTGTATTCGAGGAGTCCCATTATTAGATTTTTTTATATAAATTTTTGGCTCACTTCCTAACAAAGTGAAGTTTTTTTCATTTGCTGGTATTACTATTCGATAAGCCGCTGCAGATAATTTTTGGCAGTCTGTACAATGACATATCCCAACCCCCTTCTCATCAGCCTCAGCTTCGTATAAAATATTCTCGCAGTGGCAGCCACCTGAGATTCTCATTAATATCTCTCCTATTAAAGTGGCGTAACCCGACCCTTAATTTCCGGTCCATCAATGTCATATCGGTATGCTCTAAAAACACAATTAGATTGTGGGTCTTTAGAATCCTGAGATGTAAAGTATGGAGAAATATATTCCCATACTAATTTATTATTTTTTGTAACCTCAAAAATTCTACCCCAAATTCCCTCGCAAATAAGAGTATTTCCAGACTTTAGCCTTTGAGCGCCAGAAATCATTGGACTATAAAACGTGTACCTAGGACTACCCGAATACTCCCAAACTATCTCTTTTGTTGCTGGATTAAATTCTATTACCTTAGAACCCATACCAGGACCTGGAACCTGATTAATAAAAACCATATAATTTCCATTCTCTAAAACCTGAAAATCATGCTGATAACCCAGTTCAGCCCCACACCATGAGAATTTGAATTGTCCTGTCTTTTTATCTATTACAGCAATTAAATTATTATGCCTGCAACTTAACATTACGTCACTATTGGGAAGAAGCATGATTGAATTTGCGTGAGCCCACTCTCTTCGACCAGAATTAAATGAATTTGGAAAGGACTCAATCTCAATGTGCTCCCACATACGCCATTCCCAAACCAGTTCACCTTCCGAGTTGACCTCTCGAATACAATCACCCCAAATACCATCCGGATGTGTGCGGCTGGGATCCCCACCCTTAACACGATGAGAATAATTATCAGGTATGAGGTCCCATGCTAAGTATATTGTATTTCCGTTCGGACAACGCCGAAAATCATGGTGCTGATAATCATCGCAATATTCCCAGATTATATCACCGTTCCAATTAATCTCGAGAATCTTTCCACCTTTAGCATTTAATTCAGATGGCCCATTTGGTGTGAGAACTGCAACTAACAAATTACCATTTGGTAATAGATAAGCATAATTTCCTGGTTGAGACTCAAGATTCCAACTATGGAGGACTTCACCTTGCATACCAATCAAATATGTTGTTTTTTGAAGTAATGGGGAAAATAAAGTAGCACCTGGAGAGGATAGAACCCTATCATATTCAGTCACACCAAAATTAGAAAACCTCATTTATTTGAATTCCTATAAATTTAATTCAATAATTATTTGAAATATTTAAAACTATTCTGGTAGGTCAATTTCTAAAATCGCCATGTTAAAATCATATGAGACCTCACCCTCTTCTTCATCCCGATACAAAGTACCTATGAATTCCTCACTTAAATAAACCTCCAAAGAGTCTTGTGCCTTAATCCGACTAACAAGTCTAAAATTATCATTTTTAAACTTACTACGTAGATATTTTTGAAGCTTTTGTACTTCTATCTCGGTCACGTCCTTCTCCTAATTCAAAGTTTTTACTAATCTTAAATAATATTATATTTTTTACTATTCTATTGTTGATTTTGACTTAATATTTCGGCTGCCAGTGTTTTCCTATTATAGAGATTAACCCGATAAACTTCAGAAAAATCATTTGGAACAGAATTTATAATAAAGTCATTATTCATTAGCGCATCAGACCACGCGATTATTTTCGGATACTGTTTTAAAATATGTGTTGGGTTTATTTTCTCGACAATCTCAAATCGCATTATAAATGGTGCGTAAGCTGCATCTACAAGAGATATTTTTTCATCATTAAAATACGGGCCATTATTACTACGGCGAGACAATGCGCCTTCCAGTTTTTGCAATGTAAATGGTAATTCGTTCAAAGCCGACGAATGTTCCTTGATAGTTTTAGCATACGTCACTTGATTAAGTGCCCTAGCCCAATTTCCCGTAAAATCAGTCCACGCTCTATTGTAAGCGCGCATGATCGGATCCTCGGGAGCTAGACGTGGTTCAACCACTTCATCAAGAAACTCTGCAATTGCATTTGACTCAAATAGTGCAATATCATTAACTTTAAGAACTGGAACTTTTCCATGGGGGGAAATCTCTAAAAACCATTTAGGTTTTTCTTCTTTATTAATGTATGTTACGTCAAAATCTACTTTTTTTGCACGCAATACAATCACGGCGCGCTGAACCCATGGTCAGGTTTTGAAACTTATTAGGTGATAATTATCCAATTAAATGCTCCTTCTTATTTTTTAAACGATGGCATATGAAGAGTTTTAATTCAATCAATATTGATGCCTTAAAAAAATTTGAATTAAAAATAGAGATAATTTCTGGAAACATGAAAAGAAACGAGCTAAAACCTATATTATGAAACAAATTATTCAGAGCGCAAAATCAGGTGACCTGAAGGTGAAAGACCTACCTGCTCCCCAGGTTGGGAGAGGACAAATTCTAGTGAAAACAAGTGCTTCACTAATTTCATCAGGGACAGAGCGAATGATCGCAGAATTTGCAAAAAAGAATATAATATCAAAAGCGCGGCATCGTCCTGACCTTGTGAAAAAAGTGTTGTCTAAAGTAAAAACTGATGGCCTCAAAGCAGCGACAAGGGCTGTTATCACAAGATTAGATGAGCCGATCCCACTTGGATACTCGGCATCAGGAAGAGTAGTGGAAGTTGGTAAAGGTATTGAGGGTAAATTTGCAATTGGCGAACGGGTAGCAATTGCAGGAGCTGGTATTGCCAACCACTCTGAATATAATGTCGTACCTGAAAATTTAGCCGTATCAATTCCTGAATCCGTTAGTGATGAAGAAGCCGCTTTCGCAACAATAGCTTCAATTGCCATGCATTCAGTTAGAAATTTATCTGTTCAACTCGGTGACGTTGTTGCTGTGTTTGGTGCCGGCCTTGTGGGACAATTAGCTGCTCAATTTTTAAATTTATCCGGCGCACGAGTTATTATCCTTGATTATGATCAATCGAGATTAGATCTTGGGGAAAAATTAGGTGCTGAAAAGGTAATTAACCTTCAAGATAACAATATATGCAATAATATTCTTTCTTTAACTGAAGGCATTGGTTGCGACGCTATTTTAATTGCAGCATCAACTCCAACTAATGAACCCTTTAATTTAGCAGCACAAATAAGCCGCGATCGGGGTAAAATTTGTTTGGTTGGAATGAGTGGAACAGAATTCCCCTATGCAGAGTTTATGAAAAAAGAGTTGTCTATCATAGTTTCAAGATCGTATGGGCCTGGCAGATATGATGATGATTATGAAAAACGTGGTCTAAAATATCCCGTTGGATTTGTTCGTTGGACTGAAACTGCCAACCTCGCAGAAGTCATGCGACTCTTATCAGAAAAGACAACAAATCAACTCGATGTTAAATCGCTCATTACGCATCGTTTTAGTATTGAGTCATCAGTTAACGCTTTTGAGATGGTTTTATCAAAAACTACCCCTCACTTAGGTATACTGATAAATTACCCAGAAAATACTTCTATACGGCATGATCCAAAAGAAGCAAATAAGAGAATTAAACGCACCAAATCATGTGTGATTGGTGTATTTGGGGCTGGTAATTTCAGTAAATCCATTTTACTTCCAGCATTATCCAAAATTAATGATGTAAGCCTGCACACGATTGTCTCAAACAATGGTAAATCTTCTAACCATTTAAAAGAAAAATTTGGCTTCTTAAATGCTAGTAGAGATCCGTTGAAAATTTTAGATGATCCAAGTATTAACGCTGTAATAATTACAACCCGCCATGATAGTCATGCTGAATTGACAATAAAAAGTCTGAATGCAGGTAAGCATGTACTAGTTGAAAAACCGTTAGGGTTAACAAAAAAAGAGTTAATCGACGTTCAAAAAGCCTATGAGAAAAATAATGGTTTTCTACAAATTGGCTTTAATAGAAGATTTGCACCTATAACAAATAAACTTGATACCGAATTAGCAAAAATTGATGGGCCACGCTTTATGCTTTTCCGCATAAATGCCGGGCATATTCCCAATGGTAGTTGGATCCATAACGATAAAGAAGGTGGGGGAAGAATTATTGGAGAAATGTGCCATTTTATTGACTTTGCGCGCCACTGCGCCAGATCAAAAATATTGTCTGTACAAGCAGATGCAGCGAGAAATACGGGGGGATCTCCCGACGACGTTACGGCCATAATACGTTTTGAAAGTGGTAGTCTTGCTACAATTGCGTATACTGGACTGGGTGACACAACTGTCCCAAAAGAACAATATGAAATATTTTCAGGTGGCACTGTATTAGCTATAAATAACTTTCGGGAGTTAACCATAACTTCGAATGGTAATACAAAAAGTTATAATAGTTATGGACAAGATAAAGGCTTCAAAAGTGCGTTAGAGGCATTCAAATCATCTATAAACGGAAAGGTTCATAATCCATGTAATCTGGATGAAATTTTTGATAGCAGTAGGGCAACCCTCGCTGTCATGGAATCTTTACGTTTAGGTTCAAAAGTTGATCTTATTTGATTAAGGAAAAAATTAATGTCGAATGAAAAATGGTCATTAAATACCTTAGTTGAGCGCCTTTCCGAAGCAAAAGTACTATGCATCGGTGATTTAATGTTGGATAAATTTGTATACGGCGAAGTGAATAGAATTTCACCTGAGGCTCCTATACCTATACTTAAAACAAAATCCGATAAATTATTATTAGGGGGGGCTGGTAACGTAGCAAATAATCTTTCTTGTTTGGGGGTAGAAACGCATTTTATTTCTGTCATTGGAAAGGATCAGACCGGAAAGACCATAGCAAAATTAATTAAAAAGATTCCAAATATCATAGCTAACCTTATTACGGATGAAAAACGACCAACTACTTTTAAAACACGCTTTATTGCAAATGGGCAGCAAATGATGCGAGTTGATAGTGAAACAACATTAAACATAGATAACACAATCGAGAGTAATATTATTGAGTTAACACGATCAGCTCTAGATCACTGTGGCGCCTTAGTGCTGGCTGATTATGGTAAAGGTGTTTTAACTAGATTTCTTCTTAAAAAGATTATTACAATCGCAAAATCTAAAAAAATTCCCGTTATAATAGATCCTCAGGGTTTTGACTACAGTGCTTACAGTGGGGCTGATCTTATAACACCAAATCTAAAAGAACTCTCAGAAGCAACAACGAAGCCAACTGATAATGATGAAGAAATCAGTTCAGCTGCAATATCACTAATATCAAAATACAAAATTAATTCGGTACTTGCTACGCGCTCAAGCGATGGGATGAGCCTTATTAACAAGAAATGCTTTACTACATTTGCGGCAGAGGCGCGTGAAGTTTTCGACGTATCAGGGGCTGGCGATACAGTGGTAGCAACGTTAAGTGCATGTTTGGCTGCTAATATTAAACTTGATCACGGTGTCAAGCTGGCGAATATCGCGGCTGGTATCGTTGTTGCTAAATTAGGGACAGCAGTAGTCTATACAAATGATTTAATATCGAACTTTAATAATGGAAGTGTTAAATCAATTGACGAAAAATTATATACAATACACTCCATTACCGACCAAATCAAAACATGGAGATCTAAAGGTTTAAAAATAGGTTTTACAAATGGATGTTTTGATATTCTACACCCAGGTCATTTATCTACCATTACAAAAGCAAAGTCATTATGTGATAAATTAATTGTGGCTTTAAATAGTGATAGTTCTGTAAAAAGCCTGAAAGGTGATAATCGCCCAGTGCAATCAGAGGTTACTCGCTCCAAAATACTTATTTCTTTAGAACATGTAGATGGGGTAATAATATTTAACGAAAAAAATCCTAATAATATCCTAAAACTTATAAAACCCGAAATTTTTGTGAAGGGAGCAGATTATTCTATTAAAAATATTCCAGAAACAAAGATTATTAATTCCTATGGTGGTAAAATAATATTAGCTGACATTAAGGATGGCTTTAGCACAACAAATACAATTGTAAAAATAAATAAAAATAACTCATGAAGGGGCACTTTTTGCCTAAACCACAGCACGTTATCAATTATTAGGTATAATAATATCGATAAATTTATTCCAAAATGATTTTTCTTTCTGAATTTTAATTGGCCTTGTGTTTTGTTCAAGCTCTAACTTATTAATTTGGTTTTGGGCATAACGCATGAAATCTCTCCAAATAAATGACGGCAACCCTCCACCAACAACTTTTTTCATGGAACCATCATTATCATTACCAACCCAAACGCCACCTACAAGATTATTTACATAACCAACAAACCAAGCATCACGAAATCGTTGACTAGTGCCAGTTTTGCCTTTTTCTTGACCTGAAAAACGAGCATTCCTTCCTGTTCCAGATATAACCACTTCTTTCAACATCTCATTCATTAATGACACATTATTTTGATCAACAATCTGTCCGGTTCCCCCTCCACTTCGCTTATATATTACATTGCCAATATTATCCTCAATTTGTAAAATACCGAAAGGCAAAACACCGCGACCTCCATTCGCAAACACTGCGTAAGCGCTTGTTAACTCAAATAAACTCAATTCAGAAGTTCCAAGCGCGAGGCTAGGTGATCGGGTTAAGGGCGAAACTATTCCCAATTGCCTAGCAGTCTTAATTACTTCATCCCTACCAGCATATTCTGAAACCTGAACTGCTATTGTATTAACAGATTTAGCTAATGCGCTCTTTAGAGACAACTCTCCAATAAATTTATTATTATAGTTTTTTGGAGACCAGCCTTCAACTGAGACCCGTGAGTCTACAAATTTTGTATCCGGTTTAAGACCAGCCTCCAATCCTGCCAGGTAAACAATAGGTTTGAATGCTGAACCCGGCTGACGAAGCGCTTGAGTTGCTCTATTAAATTGGCTTTTATTATAATCCCTACCCCCAGCCATTGCCAGAATAGCGCCGTGACTCGTCATCAATATCGAAGCGCCTTGTGAAACTTTTAGTTTTTTGCCATATTTTGATAAATATTTTTCCAGAATCAACTCTAACTTTATTTGAAGTAGCGGATTTAAAGTTGTTCGCACTATGACATTACTGGTATTGGGACCGGCAAACCCTCGTATTTGATCAGAAACCCAATCAGTAAAATATTGCCCAATTTTCTTCGATTTTCTATGCTGTTTGTATCTAAATTTACTCTCAATCAACTGTTTTGCCTGAATCTCATTAAGATAACCAGACTTTACCATATTTGAAATGACCACCTTAGCCCGATCGATCGCTCCCTTAGGGTTATGGGCTGGATTTAGCCTAGATGGTGCTTTTACGATTCCCGCAATAATTGCCGACTCCAGAACGGTCAGTTTTTTAGCTTCTTTCCCAAAATATGTTCTTGAGGCACTATCAACACCGTATGACCCAGAGCCAAAATAAACTCGATTCAAATAAATAGACATTATTTGATCTTTTGTGAATTTTTGTTCTAACCAAAGAGCTAATATTAACTCTTGGTATTTCCGCTTAAATGTTCTTTCTGAATTTAAAAATAAATTTTTTGCAGCTTGTTGGGTTATTGTGCTGCCACCTTGCACAATATGGCCTGCTTTGAGGTTGCTAACCATTGCCCTAACAATTCCCACTACATCGACCCCAAAATGCGAATAGAATCTACGATCTTCAGTAGCTATAAAAGCATTAATCAGATGAGCGGGAAGATCTTCAACAAAAACTTTATCGCCCATTAGGTCTCCAAAACGAGCCAACCTTGAACCATCGTTTGCTAAAATTGTTATGGATGGGCGACGGGATACCTCCAAAGCCTTATCAATCGGGGGTAGGTCATATGCAAAATATAATGTAATAATTGTAATTACTAACACTGTCCATATTGATAGAGTAAAAAACCACTTAAACAAAAACCTCAAAAATTTATCTCTCCAATAAAAATAGTGTTATTTATTAAAATTTTGCCAAATTATATTAAACATCTAAATTAGTAACTTTTAGCGCATTTGTTTGAATAAATTCCCGGCGAGGTTCAACAACATCGCCCATGAGAGTTGAAAAGAGCTCTTTGGCTTCACCAACATGGCGCTCTTTGACTTGCAATAGTGTTCTTACATTTGGATCTAGCGTTGTTTCCCATAACTGTTCAGGATTCATTTCTCCCAAGCCTTTATAACGTTGCATTGACACACCCTTCTTACCTATTTCCATAATAGATTCGAACAACGAAATGGGGCCCGTAATTTTAAAACTCTTCTCTTTTGAAACTAAATCTCCATGACCCAGAAATTTATCTAAAAGCTCATCTCTCTTGGAATGTAAAGCTCTTGCTTCTGAGCTCCTAATAACAGAACCGTCAATTATGTGGGGACCATCTGGAACGCCCCTAAGCGTCCTTGAAAATGCTAATCCCCCATCAGCTAGACTTTCGCCCAACCATCCTCGTTCAGATTTGGATTCAAGAGCGTTTAAACGTATAGCTATATAAGCAGCAACTTCGTCCGCTTGTTCTGTATTTGCTAATATGTTCGGGTCTAGCGCTCCCGAAATAGCAGCTTGTTCCGAAATTTTAATAGGCACCCTAGAGGTAAGTCCAAAAATTTGATTCTTAACGTCTCGACAAAATTCTATTAAAAGTTTTAGATCTTGACCAGAAATCTGATCACCATTATTGAGCTTAAAAACGCAACCATCTATGCCAGCATTTATAAGATAGTTTTCCAACTCATAATCATCTTTAAGATAAACCTCCGATTTACCATGCTTCGCCCGATATAGAGGTGGTTGGGCAATATATAAATATCCTTTATCTATTAATTCAGGCATTTGACGATAAAAAAACGTTAACAGCAAAGTCCTTATATGACTACCATCGACATCAGCATCAGTCATGATTATGATTTTATGATAACGCGATTTTTCAGCATTAAACTCTTCAGGTCCGATCCCTGTGCCAAGTGCAGTAATTAAAGTACCAATTTCAGCTGAGGCCAGCATTTTGTCATCTCTTGCTCGTTCTACGTTTAATATTTTACCTCTAAGTGGCAATATCGCTTGATGAGCTCGATCTCTACCTTGTTTTGCCGACCCCCCTGCAGAATCACCCTCAACAATAAATATTTCACTAACAGTAGGATCTTTTGACTGACAATCGGCCAACTTACCGGGTAACGAGGCAATATCAAGAGCTCCCTTTCTTCTGGTTAATTCTCGCGCCTTTCTAGCAGCCTCCCGAGCTGCCGCAGCCTCCGCAATTTTATTTATTATAATTTTGGCCTCTGCTGGATGTTCCTCGAACCATTCAGTTAATTTATCACCAACCACACTCTCAACTACAGGTCTCACTTCAGAGGAAACCAACTTTTCCTTTGTTTGGGAAGAAAATTTTGGGTCCGGAACCTTCACAGATAGGACACAAGTGATACCTTCTCGAGCATCATCACCTGAAATTGCAACTTTATTTTTCTTGTTTAACCCCTCGCGGTCCGCATAAGTATTTACGGTTCGGGTTAGAGCTCCCCTAAAGCCAGCTAAATGTGTACCACCATCTTTTTGTGGAATATTGTTTGTAAAGCATAGGGTGGTTTCTTGATAGCTATCATTCCACTGCAATGCCGCTTCAACTACAATATCCTCTTTTTCACTTTTTACCACAATCGTTGGAATTAGAGAATTTTTTGAGCGATCTAAATATTTTATAAAAGCTTCAAGGCCGCCTTCATAACACAATTCTACGATATTCTGATCAACATGCCTGTCGTCAATAAGTTTAATTCTAACACCTGAATTCAAAAATGCCAGTTCACGTAGCCTATGTTCAATGGTTGCAAAATTATAATTTATATTTGAGAATGTCTGCTCTGAGGCTAAAAAAGTCACTTGTGTTCCAGTTTTGCCGTTAGCATCACCAACAACACTCATTTTTTCAGAAATATCACCATTAGTAAATACAAGCAAATGTTCCTTTTCATCTCTCCAGATACGTAGTTCTAAACGTGTTGATAATGCATTTACAACTGAGACACCAACTCCATGCAAACCCCCGGATACTTTATAAGAGTTCTGATCAAACTTCCCCCCCGCATGTAACTGGGTCATTATTACTTCAGCTGCTGGCAAGCCCTCTTCCTCATGAAGATCAACCGGTATACCTCGACCATTATCATAAACACTCACTGATCCATCCCCATTTAGGGTTACCTGAACAATATCACAATGACCTGCAAGCGCCTCGTCAATTCCATTATCAACAACTTCATAAATCATATGATGTAATCCGGAACCATCATCAGTATCACCGATATACATACCAGGTCGCTTGCGGACAGCATCTAAGCCTTTAAGAACTTTTATTGATTGTGCACCGTAAGAATCTTCAGCTAATTCTCCACCATCTGACTTTTCAACCTTATTTGTCTCATCGACCATTTTTTTTCCAATCTATTAGTAAGTAGCTATATGGTAGTTTATTTTTTGTCTTTATTATTAATCTGCCCCAATTGTAAAATGTTGCGCACTATTTTTTAAGGAAGAAAAAGTCTCTGGGTCTGTCCCAGTAATCCATGCCTGAACACCTAAATCTACAATTAGATCAAATAAAGAAGTTCGACGGTCTTGGTCTAGGTGCGCCGTAATTTCATCAAGTAAAAGAAATGGTGCATAACCACGCTCTTGTGTCTGAAGAATTACAGCTGCAATTACAAGACTAATGAGAAGCGACTTTTGCTCTCCTGTCGAACATAACTTAGCCTCCATCTTATTTTTTGTATGGTAAACCATTAAGTCACTTTTATGGGGTCCAAACGACGTATGACCTATAATACTATCACTTTCGCGAGATGCCTTAAGCTCGATACGTATTTTCTCTTCAACAGCCAAAGCTGGTTCTTTTTCCAACCATCGCTCTACTTGTCCATTAAGTTCAATTAACGAACCCGGAAAAATACCATTACCGATTGAGCAAAATTTTCTTAACCGTTCTACTGTTTGTAACCGTTGAACCGTTACAGCTACCCCATGACGGGAAATTGAAGCTTCGATAGAATCCAGCCATTCCGAGTTATTACAATTATTTCTCAATAACTTATTACGGCTTCTGATAGAATGTTCATACGCACTAACGGGACCAATATGGGAAGGATCAAGTGCATAAGTAATTTGATCAATAAATCGACGTCGACCAGATGCACCCTCAGCAAACAATCTATCCATTTGAGGAGTTAACCATTGAGCACTAACGTATTCACCCAATTCGGATTGGCTCTTAACCATGTTACCGTTGATTTTAATAACACGTTTTATATTTTTTTGATTATTGTTATCATAATCAGGAAATTGACAACCCGTGCCAACATCCATCATATTTTTGCCAATTTTTAATTTAGCAGCTACAGCCCAATTTGATATTTTATCTTTGCATTGGGATGATTTATGCAAAATTTCACTTAATGGCGCTCGCCTTAACCCCTTACCTGGAACTAAAAATGATAGCGCCTCCAACAAATTAGTTTTTCCTGCTCCATTTAAACCGGTTAAAACAACGAGATTGCTATCAATTTCAAAGCGTTTAAACTTATAGGATCTAAAATTAGACAAAGTGAGCGAACTAATGACAGTTTTGTTGAATACAGGTTTTTTATTTACCTGGTTCATATTTCTAACACTATTTGATAGTTTCTTAAAAAAAATCTCAAAAATTTTTATTCCATTTTTTATTATAAATACTCATCCTTAGTTACTTGGAATAAATATCGACATAGTTATTTAATTTAAAATCAACCTATTAAACCCTCATTGGCATTAAAACGTATAACGCTCCTTGATCTTCTAAATCTTCTATTAGTGTGGGTGACGATGAATTTGCCAAAGTGAAACGTATGCGTTTACCCTCTATTTGTTGAGCTATATCCAATAAATAGCGAGAGTTAAAACCGATTTCCATCTCTGCCTCATCATAATCCACTTGCAACTCTTCAGTGGCAGAATCATTATCTGAACTATTTGCTGAAAGCATTAAATTACCTCTTGAGACAGATAACTTAACCGATCGAGATTTTTCGTTAGAAATGGCAGATACTCGATCCACCGCCTGAGCAAATAAAAGGGTATCTACCTCAAGCACTTTATCGTTATTATCTGGTATAACACGATCATAATCTGGAAATGTCCCGTCAATCAACTTTGATGTTAAAGCCGTACCATCAAAACTAAACTTTATCTTAGTATCAGAGAGACCTATTTCAATATTTTCCTCGCTTTCGTCAATTAATTTGCGCATTTCCGCAACTGCTTTACGAGGCAAAATAACTCCTGGCATATCTGATGCACCCTGTGGCAAAGCTAATTCTACACTAGCTAGCCTGTGTCCATCCGTTGCAACAGCACGCAATACATCTACATCGCCCCTTTTTGCAGCGTGGATATATATTCCGTTCAAATAATAACGGGTTTCCTCTGTAGAAATAGCAAATTTTGATCTATCAATTAAGCCTCTCAAATCGGCAGATTTAAGTACAAAATTTGTTGGGAAATCCTCAGTTGCCACTACTGGAAAATCCTCAGTTGGCAAACACGTTAACTTAAAATTAGAACGACCAGACATCAATGTTAGCTGTTCATCATCTCCGTCCGAGTCTAAAATAATCTGAGACCCATCAGGTAGTTTTCTCACAATATCATATAATGTGTGCGCTGGAGCGGTAGCTGAACCGGTAACGCTTATATCAGCTGGAATTTGTTCTACTATATCAATATCCATATCGGTTGCATGTAAAGTGAGAACGTTATTTTGAGCTTCAAATTTGACATTTGATAAAATAGGGATAGTGTTTCTTCGCTCTACAACTCCTTGGATATGATTTAAAACTTTTAACAATAATCCCCGTTCAATAGTAATTTTCATGATATTACGATTTCCCACTTTCTCCTAATGAATATTTCTTAATTTAACAACAAAAGGTATTTTTTTTGTTAAAATATATTTTTCAATTTATATTTGAACATCTCTGAATCAACCATTAGATACAATTTGAATTTTTACTGTTATCCCTTGCTTAAACTCAATAAGAGTATAACAGATTAGGTGATATAGGTAAGCTTTTTACCATAACAATATAAACTTTTTTATTTTTGGCTAATAATTCCAAAATATTAATTTGAGAGCCAGTAATAAGAAAAATAGCATTTGACGAAGGAAATAATCAAATTAACTTTTAAATTTGTATAATTAATGTTACAAAAGCCTCCTAGCCCTCTAACATACGCTTTAAAAGATCTACATCTTCTGCAAAGCTATTATCGTGATCACACAATTCGTCTACTTTTTTAACCGCATGCATAACGGTTGTATGATCTCTTCCACCAAATTTTCTTCCTATTTCAGGCAATGATCTAGATGTAAGCTGCTTTGACAAATACATGGCCACCTGGCGTGGGCGCGCAACGGACCGAGCCCGGCGGGCTGAATGCATGTCTGAAATACGAATATTAAAATGCTCAGCTACACTTTTTTGAATTTCATCAATCGTTACCCTGCGATCATTCGAGCGAAGAAGATCATGAAGTATGTCTTTTGCGGTTTCCAAAGTTAGATCTCTACCAACTAACTGTGTGTGAGCAGCAACACGATTTAACGCACCCTCCAATTCACGAACATTCGAGGTGATTCTATGTGCCAAAAACTCAACAACGTCACGGGGAACTTCCAATTTCATTTTCTCAGACTTGGTCTCTAGTATAGCTAAACGGAGTTCATAAGTTGTGGCATGAATATCTGCGACCAACCCGCAATTAAGTCTTGATTTTAATCGCTCTTCAACACCTTCAAGGTCTGAAGGTGATTTATCTGCTGATAAAATTATTTGACGACCCTGATCAACCAGTGCATTAAATGTATGAAAGAATTCCTCTTGGGTCGCATCGCGCCCACCAATGAACTGAACATCATCAATCATTAACACATCAACCGAACGAAACTGCTCCTTGAAGTTAACAGTATTTTTCTCTCTTAACGCTCTAACAAACCTATACATAAATTTTTCTGCAGATAAATACATTACAGTACGCTCGGGTTCACGTTCTAGTATTTCCCAAGCAATCGCGTTCATTAAATGCGTTTTACCTAGGCCAACACCACCATACAAAAATAACGGATTAAAAAAAACTGAGGATGCCTGCGCCACGCGTCTGGCTGCTGCATAAGCAAATTCATTTGGCTTACCAACCACGAATTGATCAAACCTGAATCTGTCATCCAATGGTGCTGAAATTTGACTGTCCGAAATGTGAGGCGAGACAGATTTCTCTATTGGATCTGCCTTGAAAACAACCTTAGAATCCAAAATATTATCTTTGTTAATACCATCATATTTTGTAGCAATATTCTGCTTAGTTTTCAAACTCGGCTGGATTATAACATCAACCGAATTTACGACCTTGTTCTCTTGTGTCCATAGTTCTTTGAGACGTTCAAGATAATTTGCAACCACCCAGTCACGCATAAACCTTGATGGAACAGCTAATCTGACTTCTGAGTTTCTTAAATCACAGGCTTTTATTGGCCTTACCCAATTTTCAAAAGCGGTTTCCCCGATTTCGGTCTTTAACGTGTCACTTATTCTAAGCCATTGCTTCTGGAAACTTTGATCCTCATAACTTATGCCCATACTTGCCAGCCCCAATAAATAAACATCCAATATTAATAGTATCTCAGGATTAACTCAGCAACAAAAATTCACATTAAACGTAAACTTGGACCCAAGATAGTGCTTAAATTCCAAAAAAGAACAATCTCAGTTTGTCTCAACCCATTAATATTGCGGTTACGCTTATTTTTCTAAAACAATTATAACATCAGAATTGCCACACAATGTCATCCTTGAAATTTTTGATAACCACTTTTTAATGATTCTTTTTAATTTATTACGAAGTTTAGTTTAGTTCCCAATCTCTATACAAATTCAACTGTACATAACATAATTTTTTGATTCAATAGGTCCGAAAGGAGAACGTGTAAAATATTCTTCTTGACATGAAAAAAAGATTCGAATCGTGATCTATAATGCTCCTTTTTAATAACCTGCTAATCAACATTAACAAACTGTCTGGTAAAGCTTGAAATTTACCAAATATTAAAAATTTAGGAGCTAATTTCTATTAGGTTTTTATAGATTTAATTTTCTTTGAGAGCCTAGAGAGTTTCCTTGACGCTGTATTGCGATGAAGAAGATTCTTTTGAGCGGACCTCATTAATTTCGGCTCAGCTGTTTCTAACGCTTCTTTTGCAGCACCAATATCACCGGATTCTATGGCTTTTTCTACCAATTTAACCTGTGTTCTCATCTCACTACGACGGCTACGGTTAACTTCTGATTTTCTCTCAGTTTGTAAAATACGCTTTTTAGCAGATTTGATATTAGCCATAATTTCCAACGATATTAATTTCTAAAAACAGATTAAAGGAAGGTATAATCGTTAAGGTTGGTGGTTATATATGTGTAGACGGTGGGCGTCAAGCCTTAGTGGTTCTAATTGAAATTTTTAAACAGATTTTAGTGTTTTCTTGGTTCCGGAGCTATAGAAAATTTTATTTGAGTATGTCCATTCTCAATTTTGGAAAAATTAATAGTTAAAATTTCTTCATCTCGTAAAAAAATATTATTACCGCTATCCCTCCAACCTAATTGAGGTAGTGTATCAGCATAAAATCTACGCGCCTTAAATAATGAGACTTTTCCATCTGCCGCAATCTCAACTATTCTTCCACTTGGTGTATCAAATATTAGTGCGGTTTGGTTTTGTATTTTAAAACCAGACATCAGTGGCACATCATTGAGTATAGAAATAAATGAACTTTGCGGATAAACCGTGTTTGGAAGAAAGTAAAACGCTACAATAAACGACAAAAAGAAAGTTGTTTTCATAAAACCCTTCTTTCCAATAAGCTACCGTTGGCAATTTGAACAAAAAAAAGTTGACCGCCCAGCTTGGATTATTTTTTGTATTTTAGCTTTTTCACAATAACCACACAACTCTCCATTTTTGCCATATACAAGAAACTGGTACTGGAAATAACCAAGTTTACCATCCGGTCTTCGATGGTCATTTAACGTTGAACCTCCAGCATTAATTGCATCGGTCAACACAATTCTTATCATTTTTACCAACTTTTCAGCTTTTTTAAAACTGATATTTTTTGATAAGCGTTTTGGAGATATACCTGACCGAAACAAACTTTCACTCACATATATGTTACCCAAACCAGCAACTATTTTTTGATCTAAAAGAGCGCACTTTATAGCAATGTTTCTACCATTTAGTTTTTTCATCAAGACAACTGCATTAAAACTATTGCTCAATGGTTCTGGTCCTATATTTCTTAATAACTTGTGCGATCCAATAGTCTCTCTTTTAGCAAGAGTCACAATACCAAACCTTCGTGGATCATTATAACGGATGGTAACTCCATTTTGAGTAACAAAGTCTATATGATCATGTTTGCTTGGTACTGGGATGTTTTTTTGAAGAACTCGTATGTGCCCAGACATGCCTAAGTGAATAATTAAAACAAGGTCTTTCTCCAAATAAATCAAGAGATACTTTCCTCGCCGAGTTATATTTATTATCTTTTTTCCAGATAGTTTTTGGCAAAATTGTTCTGGAAATGGGATGCGAAGACCTTTTCGCCTGGTTATGACGGATGATAACACTGTATTTTCCAAGTGTGGTACCAAGGATCTTTTTACTGTCTCTACTTCAGGAAGTTCGGGCATAAGTTATAACTATTTTCGTTTTAAAATATAATAATTGTAAGTTAGAGTGCACCTTATCATTAAGTAAGCTACGGTTCTTATCATGTCTATAAAAAAGAATACTGAATTTCATACCGCTTTTGGATACAAAGATGTATTACGAGAAGAAAAAGATGCATTGGTCGCAGAAGTATTTGATAGTGTTGCTCAAAATTATGACCTAATGAACGACCTAATGAGTTTAGGTTTACACCGATTATGGAAGAGCAGACTAATCGAGAAAGTTAAGCCCAATCCAGAGCTTAAGGTTCTAGATGTTGGCGGCGGCACAGGTGATTTACCATTCAAGTTCCTAGAGATGGGCGGCAGGGAAATTGTTGTTGCCGATATTAATAAAAAAATGCTTGTGGTTGGTCGAGGCCGGGCTTTAAACAGAGCATTAATCAGTGAAATTACTTGGGTATGTGCGAATGCCGAGGAACTGCCAATTGATGATGCATCGTTTGACTATTATTTAACAGCATTTTGTTTTCGCAATGTTACCAATTTGGATAAGGCACTAAAAGAAGCTTATCGCGTCTTAAAACCAGGTGGCAGATTTTTGTGTTTAGAATTTAGTTACGTTATCATTCCGCAATTAAGAAAACTTTATGATACTTACTCGTTCAATTTTCTTCCATTTCTGGGGTATGCTATCTCAAAAGATCGCAATTCTTATCAATATCTGGTTGAGAGCATTCGCAGGTTTCCGCGTCAGGATGCGTTTTTGGCCCATATAGAAGACGCGGGTCTAGTTAAGGCCTCATATGAGAATATTTTAGGGGGCATAACGGCCATTCATTCAGCATGGAAAATATAGAAATATATTAATTACTTATGTTTAAAGCTCTTAAAAATATTAGACGTTTAATTTTTATTTTTCGAACGCTCGGAAAATATAATGTGTTATCGCTTCTAAAAGAAGCAGGTATAGCTAACAACATCATCAATATTTTTGTCTTAATCTCAAAAAAAAATTTAAAATTCAAACCTGGCAAACGTTTAGCTATGGCTCTCGAAGAACTTGGTCCTACATTTATTAAGTTAGGCCAGGCACTGTCGACACGCTCAGATATTTGTGGTGAGGAAATTGCTTCAGACCTATCTAAACTTCAGGATAAGCTACCAGCCTTCAGCAAACAAGATGTTAAAAATATTATAGAGAACGAGATGGGAAAACCTGTCGAAAAATGTTTTGCAGAATTTAACTGGAACGCGGTAGCAGCTGCATCTATTGCACAGGTTCATTTTGCAACAACTATAGGGGGCTGCGAAGTTGCTGTTAAAATACTACGTCCAAAGATAGAAGAAGCTTTTAAAAGAGATATAGACTTATTTTATTGGATTGCTGAACTTATCGAACATACGCAACAAGACCTTCGTAGATTTAAGCTTATTGAGATCATTAAAACCTTCGAAACAACTATCAATCAAGAAATGGACCTTCGTTTTGAAGCTGCGGCAGCTGGAGAGTTGGCTGAAAACTTTATCGGTGATCAGGAGTTTGAAGTCCCAGAGGTTGATTGGAGCCTAACATCCAAGCGTATTCTAACACTGCGGCGAGTTGATGGAATTTCTATTGGTGATACTGATTTAATTAAGCATGCTGGTCTAGATCCAAACGAGATACTTTCAAAAGCTGCAACGTCATTGTTTAAACAGGTTTTTCGAGATGGTTTTTTTCATGCAGATCAGCATCCGGGAAATATTTTTGTTTCGAGAGAAGGTAAAATTATTGCGATTGATTTTGGAATCATGGGCCGTCTGGATATAAAAACTCGTTATTATCTGGGACAAATGCTACTATCTTTTCTAAATAGAGACTACACTCGAGTAGCCGAACTTCACTTTGAGGCTGGGTACGTGCCTTCCGATAAATCTGTTCACTCATTTGCTCAAGCGTGCCGGTCAATCGCAGAGCCAATATTGGGAAAACCCCAAAATGAAATATCAATCGCGCGACTACTTGGTTATTTATTTCAAGTATCAAAAGACTTCCAAATGGAAGTGCAGCCCCAATTACTTTTACTTCAAAAAACCATGCTCACTGCAGAAGGGGTTGGACGCAAACTAAGCCCAACGGCAAATATTTGGCTCCTTGCACAACCATTAATTGAACACTGGGTTGAGAACGATTTAAATAAGGAATCTATTTTCATTCAGTCAACAAAGGAAATTGCAGATAAGATAAAGGGCTTGCCAAAAACTTTGTCTTTACTAGAAAAAAATATAAAAACCTTAAGTAAAGAAGGCTTAAAAATTCACGCTGATAGTCTAAAAGAGTTTCAAAGAAAAAGCTCGCGCAGAGCTTTAATCGAGAAGTTAATATTATGTTTTTTATTATTTTCTTTGGCGAGCTGGGTTTATTTAATTTACGCAAAACTCTAGATAATAATCTGAATTATACCAATAATTTATGTAATTTACTTGCTATAATATTAATCCACGTCTAACTTTCATTTTTGCTATTAAAAATTAACGCCAAAAATTCTACGGTTTGCAAAATGAATAACAAACAAAGGGTCTTACTTATAATCTCCGGTGGTATCGCGGCTTATAAAAGCCTCGATCTTATTCGAGAACTAAATCGCCTTAATATAAGTATTAGATGTATATTAACTGAAAACGCTGGTAAGTTCGTAACTCCACTTTCGCTTACAGCTCTGAGTAAAGATAAAGTTTATCAAGACCTATTTTCCGTTTCAGATGAAAATACTATGGGGCATATTCAATTATCTAGAAATACGGATTTAGTATTGGTGGCTCCAGCAACCGCCAATATAATAGCTAAGATGTCCTGTGGCATAGCCGATGACCTTGCCACAACAACATTACTTGCCACTGATAAGCCCGTAATCATTGCCCCGTCGATGAATGTGAGAATGTGGAATCATGCAAGCACCCAGACTAACATATCGACCCTTTTAAAAAGAGGTATAAAAATCATTGGTCCTGAAGATGGCGAGATGGCATGCGGTGAATTCGGGTTAGGCAGAATGTCAGATATAGAAAAGATTAGTGCAACCCTAAATAATTTTTTTAAAATCAAAACCAATAAAGCTGCGGGCAAGTTAAAAGGCAGAAAAGTGGTTGTAACAGGCGGGCCGACCCATGAAGCAATTGATCCTATAAGGTATATAACTAATCACTCGTCAGGAAAACAGGGTTTTGCAATAGCAAGGGCTCTCCATGAACAAGGTGCAACTACTACTTTAATTACCGGTCCAACGCAAATACCAGATCCTCCTGGAATTTGTGTTAAACATATTACAACTGCCGAAGAAATGTTACAGTCCTGTTTGGATTGCCTACCTGCGGACATCGTGATTTGTGCTGCAGCAGTTTCAGACTGGCGTATAAAAAATCAATATTCTGAAAAAATTAAAAAGCAAGACGAAACTTTATCGCTAGAATTAATGGAGAACCCAGATATTTTAGCTACTATAGCTAGAACTCAAAAAAATCGACCAAATCTAGTGATCGGATTTGCTGCTGAGACCCAGAATTTACTAGAAAATGCAACTATCAAACTCGATAAAAAAGGATGTGACTGGATTTTAGCAAATAATGTCTCAAAGGAGACTGGGGTTTTTGGTGGGGACACTAATCAAATAAAATTTATTTCTAAAAATAAAATAGAAGAGTGGCCCATTTTGTCTAAAGAAGCCATCGGGAAAAAATTAACTAAAAGGATTATAGCATTTCTGAAAGATCATAAAAATGGAAAAGATTAGCGTTTCTATTAAACGCTTAAAGAATTATCAAGGTCTACCTTTACCAGAAATACAAACAAATTTTTCTGCCGGTGTTGACTTACTTGCAGCAGTTAACAACACATTAGTCATAAAACCAAGCCAACGCAAAATAGTTCCTACTGGAATATCAATTGCCTTGCCAGAGGGTTATGAGGCACAAGTACGCCCACGCTCTGGCTTAGCCATCAAAAATGGAATAAGCGTGCTGAATACGCCAGGAACAATTGACTCAGACTATAGAGGTGAAATTGGTGTAATTCTTATTAATTTTGGAAATAATACATTTAAAATCGAGCGTGGGATGAGGATCGCTCAAATGGTTGTATCACCAGTAGTTGCGATTGCGTGGAATGAAACCGACGAGTTATCTAAAACTACACGAGGTAGTGGGGGTTTTGGTTCTACAGGTACAAAATAAAATGCGTCATATTAGATGGAGATTAGTATTACAATGTTCCGCCTTTCAAAAAAAGTACTGTTTGCCGTTGAAGCGGTAGTTGATATTGCCTATCACGCCGGCAGCCAACCAGTTCAAAGCAGAGATATTACCCGGCGTCAGGGTATTCCACGTCGATATCTCGAACAAGCATTACAGGAATTGGTTAAGGCAAACCTTCTTCATGGAGTAAGGGGACCAAAAGGAGGTTATAACCTTGCGAGGGAGCGGCGGCGTATCTCGCTGGGAGATATTATTGAAATTATAAGTAAAATGGACCAATCAGTTAATATGTTTGAGAAAGAAGTCGGTTCAAATCTTGCAAAGTTAGTAATTAGCCCACTGCTATCCGAACACCAAAATGAAATGATGAGGAAGTTGGATCAAATTTCAATCGATGACCTATGCCAAAAAGCTCGTTCCAGTGGAGTAATTAGCGAAGGCCGTGAAAACTTAGATTTTTCAATATAGCAATGTATAAAAGTAATTATGAATAAATTATCAGAATTCAGAGGTCGTATATACGATAGTATAATAGACACTATAGGTGCTACACCATTAATTAAATTAGACCGGCTTCCGAAAAAATATGATTGTCATGCTATTATACTCGGTAAATGTGAATTTTTTAATCCATTAGCTTCAGTTAAAGATCGTATTGGACATGCCATGATTATCGCGGCTGAAAATGAGGGAAAATTAAAAGAGGGTTCAGTCATTGTTGAACCAACATCTGGCAATACTGGTATTGCATTAGCATTCATTGCAGCAGCTAAGGGTTATCGACTAATATTAACGATGCCAGAAAGCATGTCTGAAGAAAGACGAAAAATGTTGTATTTGTTAGGAGCGGAAATCATATTAACCCCAGCATCTAAAGGAATGAGAGGGGCTATTGAAAAAGCTCAAGAAATTGAAAGTAACACCCCTAACGCATTCATGCCACAGCAATTTAGTAACAACTCAAACCCTGAGATCCATTGTCAAACCACGGCTGAAGAGATTTGGTCAGATACAGGGGGAAAGATTGATGCAATTATTGCAGGCATTGGCACCGGAGGAACTTTTACCGGAATTGGTAGAACATTAAAAAAAAGGAAGCCCAATATTCGCATGATTGCTATAGAACCTGAAGATAGTCCAATAATATCGGGGGGCATTCCTGGCCCCCATAAGATACAAGGTATTGGTGCGGGATTTATTCCAGATAATCTTGATACTAGTCTTATTGATGAGGTAATACAGATTGGAAATGAAACAGCATTAATAACCGCACGTCAGGCAGCTAGGTTAGAGGGTTTACCAATCGGTATATCTTCGGGCGCCGCATTAGCCGCTGCTCTTGAAGTTGGTTCGCGGTCAGATATGTTAGATAAGAAAATTATTGTGATTCTTCCTTCTTTTGCCGAAAGATATTTATCTACTGCGCTATTTGATGGAATTAATAATAGGTAATTAAATTATGTCTCTAACGGATCAACAAGTTGAAAGGTACGCAAGACACATTCTCCTTCCGGAAATTGGTGGCAGTGGACAAGCAAAAATTCGTGAAGCAAAAGTACTGGTGGTCGGCGCGGGAGGCCTCAGCACACCCATAATCCAATATCTTACCGCAGCCGGTATAGGCACAATCGGGGTAATAGATGACGACATAGTTGAACTAAGCAATCTTCAACGTCAAGTCATGCACTCAACCTCACGAATAGGAATGAAAAAGGTATTAAGCGCTAAAATCGCAGCTAGGGAAATTAACCCAGATACAAACATTATCTGCCATTCTGAGCGTTTAACTTATAAGAATGCCCGCCAATTAATATCTGAATATGATATTATTTCTGATGGTTGTGATAATTTCTCAACTAGATTTTTAGTAATGGATAGTTGCTACCTTGAACGAAGAACATTAGTCTCGGGAGCTATTATGCGTTTTGACGGACAACTGAGTGTTTTTAAACCACATAAAAGAAATGAAGGAGATTGTCCTTGTTATCGTTGCCTATATCCTGAAGCACCAAAACCAAATACAATCCCAACTTGTGCTGAAGCTGGAGTATTAGGATCACTATGTGGTATTATTGGCTCTATGCAAGCAACTGAAATCTTGAAAGAAATTATTGGTACGGGAGAGAGTTTATCAGGGTCATTAATTATTTTTAATGCTCTAAGTACTCAGTTTAGGAAAATAAAAATTAAACCAGATCCAAAGTGCTTGTTGTGTAGCCCATCCGCAACCATTACAGAGATCAATCAGAAATGATAAACAATATTATTAAATCAATGTTTCCAAAACCCGATTAGGCACCTTATGTCCATCGACAAAAGTTTTAATATTAATTACTACAGTTTCACCCATTGCCACTCTGCCCTCCATCGTCGCCGAACCAAGATGGGGCAGAATGACAACATTCTGCATTTTTTTTAGTTTTGAGGGGACATTTGGTTCATCCTCAAAAACATCGAGGCCTGCGCCAGCAATTAATCCTTCATCGAGTAATTTTATGAGTGCTGTCTGATCAATAATATTCCCACGAGATGTATTAATAATAAAACAATGCGGTTGAATAAGCTTAAGGCGTCGTTCAGATAATAAATGGTGAGAAGCTGGGGTTGAAGGGCAGGTTAAAACTATCGTATCCATGTGAGCTAACATTTGATCCAAGCTTTCCCAGTAGGTTGCTTCTAACTGTTGTTCTTTTTTAGGTATAATTCGTGTCCGATTATGATAGTGAATCTTCAAACCAAATCCCTTTGCACGCTGAGCCACGGCGCTACCAATTCTACCCAAACCAACTATGCCGAGCCTTTTTCCAGTAATTTTACTGCCAAGTAATTGTGTCGGTGTCCATCCGGTCCATTCGTTATTGCGAATTATGCGCTCACCTTCACCCAATCGTCTTGCTGTCATAAGAATAAGTGCCATTGTAATGTCAGCTGTATCCTCAGTTAGTACACCAGGTGTATTTGTAATTATTATGTTTCTTGCAGCCGCCGCTCGAAGATCTATGTGGTCGACACCAGCCCCAAAATTAGCGATCATTTTCAATTGATCACCCGCTGAGTTAATAATTTCAGAGTCAATAACATCAGTAACGGTTGGGACTAATATATCAGAATTTTGTACAGCCATAATCAACTCTTCCCTACTTAATGCAACATCATCCAAATTTAGGCGCGAGTCAAAAAGTTCCATCATTCGAGTCTCAACCGGGTCTGGAAGCTTCCGAGTAACGAAAACTTTTGGCCGTATGTTTATTTTGATATTATTAACAGAAATAATAATTAAATCCCCCAATATGATAATTTATTAATAAACTAATTTATGCATATTTAATTCATTATTATATAAATGGCCATAGTTCCAAAAGCTAGTCCAAATCATGATATTTAATAGGTCGTTAACCTAGATAAAGTAAACTACTTTAATTAGAAATTTTGATAAAAATAATGAAAAAAATATACAATAAAAATAGTGCTTTTAAAAAGCTATCAATCTTAATTCTACTTCTGGGTTTTATGAGTTTTTATAAAACAAGTCTTGCAGAAAATTCATTAGAAAAAAAAAATAGTCCGCTGCCACGTTTCGTATCACTAAAGCAAGATAAAACTTATTTGCGTACTGGGCCCGGTGTTCAATATCCAATAGATTGGGTTTATCAAGTAAAAAACTTGCCTCTAGAAGTAATATTAGAGTTCGGCACCTGGCGTAAAGTACGTGATGTTAGAGGTGGCCAAGGCTGGATCCACCAAAGTATGCTTAGCAAGATTCGAACTTTTATTATTACGGGGAAAATAAGAACACTTAGAAAATCTGAGAGCAGCAAATCAAATCCTATCGCTAAATTAGAGGTAAACGTTGTTGGAAAAATTTCTAAGTGCAAACACTCGTTAAGCTGGTGCATCGTTTCTGTAGATGGCTATAAAGGGTGGTTGCGTCGAGTAGACTTTTGGGGAGTTTATCCTGATGAAGCTATCAAGTAATATATCTCAATCTATTAGCTGTATTATTTAAAATCCATCGCCAATATATCTAGGGTATCTTTTTGCAAGGTTGTGGAATGACTATATTTTGGATGATTTATACTCAATACAATCTGCTCCGCTTTTCTATTAAATTCTGCAATCTCTAGTTCTGAAAAATTAAAATGGACAAATTGAACAGAAGAAGCTTTACCCTTCGAACTCGTGCGATCAACATCTTCTTCTGGCACAGCGGCAATAATTTTTTTGCCAATATGCATATTAATTTTTTCTTCAACTCCCCCCAGCCCCGCTAAGAAAGCGGTCCGTATATCGGGGTTATCAATCTCAAACATTAAAGTGGCAACGAGCTCCATTCCATTAGGAATAAGTGGATTGTAAGCTGCCAATTCATCCTTTATTTGCGCCTTCCCACCCTTTTCAATTCGGAGCATCTCCTGCACTTGGTACCACATTGTATTGTATGATTCAAAATAGAAAGTGGCATAAGGACCAACCGCTATTCTGCGTAATTTTTTCTCTTCAACGATTTCCTCTCTAAATTTACCCCTAATAGACTCATATTTGCTGATGTCTAGTATATCACTTTCTTTGAGAGTAGTTTTCATAGTCATTATTTAATTCCATATGCTAAAGCCAAAACTTGGATTGGATGTTGAACAACTTTACTAAAATTTTCAGGATTAGTTTCATTGAGCTTATCGATTCCCTGGATTATGTGTTCACGCGCCAAAGGGCACTCTGATACGATATATTTAGCCTTTGACTCTAGAGCCTTTCGTGCGGCAGGGCGACCAATCTTTAAGGCAACGTCAAAATTATCCTTCATTATTCCCCAAGATCCACCATGACCAGAACATCTCTCAACCACTTCAACTTGAGCATCTGGTATAAGTCTCAACATTTCCGCAGCTTTCGGGCCCATATTCTGCGCCCTAGAATGACAGGCTAATTGAAGGCTAATAGAACCATCGAGGCCCACCATTTCATTAGATAATTCTCCCTTCTTCGCTAGGTCAACTATAAACTCCGCAGCGTCAAATGTATTCTCGCTTACAACCTTCACATTTATATCATCTGGTAGAATTAATGGCCATTCAAATTTCAGCATCAGTGCACACGAGGGTATCAAAGCAATAATTTGATAATCTTTTTTAATCCAATTTGCCAATTCAGATGCTACAATCTTCGCTTTCTCTGCAACACTAGTTATATCTCCCTGCTCTAACTGCGGCATGCCACAACAAGCAGGATATACGAGTTCAACCTCAACATTATTTTTAGCCAATACAGCGCGCATGGCATCACCTATACTAGGATTGTTATAATTTCCAAAGCAAGTTGCATATAGTGCTACTTTTCTCTTAGGTTTAGTGTGGGTTTTAATCGGGGTACGTTTTGTTAGAGGCATACTTGTAAATTCAGGTAACTCTGCCTCCCTGTGTATCTTTGTAATTTTTTCCATTACTGGCCGGGTAATTTTATTTTGTCGCTTCGTAGTCCAATTAATAAGGCTTGCGATCGGACTAGCCATTTTGCCATTTCTGTCGGTTTTAGTAATTTGTTTTGTCGTGTATGCAACTTTCCCTTGATCAAACTCCATTGCCCGATACCGAAGCATCAAATGTGGAAAATCCAAATCAAATTCGTGGGGAGGAACGTAAGGACATTTTGTCATAAAACACATATCGCAGAACGTACATGCATCAACAACCGTCTTGAAATCCTTGCTTTCAACTGTATCCAGTTCTTCACTGTCTGAGTCGTCAATGAGGTCAAATAATCTTGGAAAGCTATCGCAAAGGTTAAAACAACGTCGACAACCGTGACACACATCAAAAACACGGCGCATCTCACTATCAATTGCTTGAGGATTTAAGTAATCTTTTTCTTTCCAAGGGATGTTGTGGCGGGTAGGCGCCTCTAAGCTGCCTTCAGACATTAAAGTTGAACCTTATTTATTGATAATAAAATAATAAGGGGAGACAAAAGGTCTCCCCTAAACATTAAGCGTGTGACTCAGGAGTTTCTATCTCTAGTCTAACGAGTCCAACGCTTTCTGAAAACGTCCAGCATGGGATTTTTCAGCCTTCGCTAAAGTTTCAAACCAATCTGCAATTTCATCGAAGCCCTCTTCTCTGGCTGTCTTCGCCATGCCCGGATACATGTCAGTGTATTCATGCGTTTCACCTTCAACTGCTGCCGCTAAATTTTGAGCGGTCGCGCCTATTGGGAGACCCGTCGCTGGATCACCGGACTCTTCAAGATACTCTAGGTGACCGTGTGCGTGACCTGTTTCTCCTTCCGCTGTTGATCTAAACACGGTAGATACATCATTATAACCTTCGACATCAGCTTTTTGAGCAAAATATAAATATCTGCGGTTTGCTTGTGATTCACCAGCAAATGCATCTTTTAAGTTTTGTTCTGTGTTCGACCCTTTTAATGCAGGCATGTCTCGTTCCTTTCCGATTAACTATTATTTCACTGGTTACGTAATTTAATAACGATTGGATTTCTCAATCTAAAAACAGTTTAGACTATTTTGATTTATTTAGTCAATATATTGTTTAATAGTTCTAAAAATATATATAAATTACTGATATCATTTACTTTTATTTTTTACCCGAATAATTACGTCTATTCTCTGCAACTTCTCGCAACTAGTTAAAATTGGCAGACCCTTCAGTTCTACATTTTTTATTTTAATATCCGTTAATTCATTGTTATCTTCATTAAAAATATGATGATGTTCAGTAATATTCGTATCGAAGTAACTACAGCCTGAATCTACGATTATTTCCTTCAACAAGTCGGCAGAAGTAAAAGCATTTAATACATTATAAACAGTAGCCAAAGATATCTTTTGTCCAGATAAAATAGCCTCTGAGTGAAGGCCTTCTGCTGTAACATGGCGGTTCTTCCCATCAAAGAGAAGTCTTGATAGGACTAATCTCTGTTTTGTGGGTCTCAGACCTGCGCTTTTTAGAGTTCTAAGCACTTTACTATACGGACGGATTTTGTCCAAACCATAATTCCTTACCAATTAAAATTACAAGATAAAACATTTTTCAATTATAGCGTCTATTAAAAACATATTAGTTTAAATATTCTATAGATACGGCATACCAATTATATTATAACCAGAATCTACGTGATGTATTTCACCGGTAACGCCACTGCTTGCGTCACTAAGCAAATATAAAGCCGTATTACCAATTTGGTCAAGAGTAACAGATTTTCTGAGTGGTGAATTTAATTCACTTAAATTATAAATTTTACGAGCACTTCCAATTGCACTTCCAGCAAGAGTTCTCATCGGACCCGCTGATAACCCATTCACACGTATTTTATCTGGGCCAAGGTCTGTCGCTAGGTATCTAACGCTTGCTTCGAGAGCCGCTTTCGCTACGCCCATGACATTATAATTTGGTAAAACCCGTTCCGCACCATAATACGTAAGCGTAATCATACTTCCACCATTATCCAACATTAATGGGTAGGCGGCTTTAGCAACTGCAGTGAATGAAAAACATGAAATATCTAACGTTCTAGAAAAATTTTTCGCAGTTGTGTCAACGTATCGCCCAGATAACTCATGTTTATCAGAATAGGCCAAGGAATGAACGACAAAATCTATCGAACCCCAATCTTGTTGTATAGTTGAAAAAACAGAGTTAATACTATCTTGTTTTTCAACATCACACGGCAATATAATATTAGAATTTACTCCCTTTGCCAATGGTTCCAATCTTTTTTCAAAGGCTTCACCTTGAAATGTAAACGCCAACTCTGCTCCAGACTGTGCCAAAACCTGGGCAATACCCCAAGCAATAGATCGCTCATTTGCTACACCCATAATCAGGCCGCGTTTGCCACTCATCGATTGATCAGACTTCAACATTATAAATTATTCTGCGAGAGGTTTTGAAAAAACCAAACAAGCATTTGTGCCCCCAAATCCAAAACTATTAGACATAGCGCAATTAATTTCAACATTATCCATTAAATCACGAACAATGGGCATATCGCCTACTTCTGGCTCTAATTCTTCAATATTTACAGATGGGCAAATAAAATTATTTTCCATCATAAGTAATGAATAGATCGCCTCCTGAACTCCAGTAGCTCCAAGGGAATGACCTGTGAGCGATTTGGTAGAATTAAAATAAGGAACATTTTCATAATCTTTAAAGGCCTCCCTCAAAGCCCCCAACTCTTTAACGTCTCCCACAGGCGTAGAGGTGCCGTGAGTGTTTATGTAGTCAACTGGATATCTTAGATTTGCCATAGCCTGCCGCATGCAACGTATTGCCCCCTCGCCAGAAGGTTGCACCATATCATAGCCGTCAGAAGTCGCACCATAACCCGCCACTTCGGCATAAATTTTTGCACCCCGAGCGACAGCATGGTCATATTCTTCAATAACTACAACACCTCCACCAGCTCCTATTACGAATCCGTCTCGATTAGCGTCAAAAGCACGAGAAGCACAAGTGGGATTATCATTATATCCTGATGAAAGCGCTGGCATGGCATCAAACATGACGGACATACCCCAGCCCAACTCTTCTCCTCCACCTGCAAATACAATATCTTGTTTACCCCACTGTATCATTTCCGCAGCATTACCAATACAATGAGCTGATGTTGAACACGCCGAAGTTATTGAATAATTAACGCCTTTAATTTTGAAGGGCGTAGCTAACGTTGCCGAGTTTGTCGAGGACATCGTTCTAGGCACCATGAAGGGACTAACCTTTCTTGGACCCCTGTTTCGAGCAGTATCCGATGTCTCAATCAGATTAATTACAGATGGGCCACCAGACCCCATAATTAGTCCCGTACGCTCATTGGATACTAACTTTTCGTCAAGTCCAGAATCTTCTATCGCTTGTTGCATCGCTATATAATTATAAGCTGCACCCTCTCCCATGAAGCGCCTATCTCGACGATCAATGTAATCAGCTATATCAATCTCTGGTTTACCCCAAACCTGGCTCCTAAAGCCCATTTCTGCAAATTCTTCAGAAAAGGTTATTCCAGACGAACCAGCACGAAGAGACTTAATTACATCACGTTTACTATTACCTATACATGATACAATACCTAATCCAGTAATTACCGCTTTTCTCACACTACCCTCATTACATATTTACACTAATTTTACTATACATCTGCTGGAATGGTACCAACACGCAAACCCTTAGTTTCATAACAAATTTTGCCGTCAACCTCCATAACACCATCCGCAAAAGCAATTGCAACCTGTCTATTTACAACCCTTTTAATATCCACTCGGTAGGTTACAAGTTTAGCCGACGGTGTAACCATACCTGTAAATTTAACATCACCTACCCCGAAGGCTCTGCCACGACCCTTTGCACCGCTCCAACCCAGATAGAACCCGGCCAGTTGCCATAAAGCGTCAAGGCCGAGACAACCCGGCATTACCGGGTCACCTTCAAAATGACACAAAAAGAACCACAACTCTGGTTTAATATCGAATTCCGCCAAAACTTGGCCTTTATTGTAAAAACCACCTTTCTCAGAAATTGATGTAATACGATCAAACATAAGCATAGGTGGTTGAGGTAATTGAGCATTGCCAGCACCAAAAAGCCGGCCTTTCGCACACGCAATTATTTCATCATAAGTATAGCTACCTTGGGGCTCGAATATTTTCTCTGAGGTCATATTTATTTTCTACCAGGTACATATATCAGTTGTGCAAATTTGGACTAAATTAGAAAAAACTAATTTCCTTAAATCATTAATTTTATCATAAGGCCATAATACAAATTTTACCTCTATTTACATATATATGTATTAAAAAGCCAAAAAACGAATAATTTACAAAAATAATTTTACAAAAAACTATGATTAATATTTGGTATATTCTACCGCAATCAATTACTAATATCTTCACCCGTCTCTTGATTTACGCTTTTCATTGAAAGTTTTACTTTCCCCCTATCATCTATTCCAACTAACTTAACTTTAACTTTATCTCCAACATTAACAATATCAGTTGTTTTTTCTACTCTCTCAGGACGTAATTCACTAATATGGACCAATCCATCGCGAGCACCCATAAAATTAACAAAAGCTCCAAAATCAACCGTCTTTACCACAGTACCGGTATAAATAACACCTACTTCAGGCTCCGCAGCAATATCATTTATCATTCCTACTGCTGCATCTGATGCCTTTTCATCCATAGCCGCAACCTTTACAGTTCCGTCGTCATCAATATCAATCTTTGCACCGGTGGTTTCGCAAATCTCCCTGATCATTTTACCTCCAGGTCCAATAATTTCACGAATTTTATCAACAGAAACTTTAATCACCGTGATGCGCGGTGCATTATCACTAACAACATCACGAGCAGAAGTTAGAGCTTTTGACATTTCTTTCAATATATGTAGTCTGCCCTCGCGCGCCTGTTCTACTGCATCTCTCATTATTTCTTCAGTAATCGATGTGATTTTAATATCCATTTGAAGCGCAGTTATCCCGGTCTCCGTCCCCGCAACCTTGAAATCCATATCACCAAGATGATCTTCATCACCTAGAATATCTGATAAAATAACGACACCATCCTCTTCTTTTATCAAACCCATCGCTATACCCGCTACTGGTCTGCTTAGAGGTACACCGGCATCCATCATTGATAAAGAAGTGCCACAAACAGTAGCCATTGAAGACGATCCATTGGATTCAGTGATTTCTGATACTATCCTGATTGTATATGGAAAGAATTCTTTTTCGGGCATGACTGGGCGAATTGCTCGCCAAGCGAGCTTTCCATGACCAATTTCTCGACGACCCGGACCCGCCATCCTACCAGCCTCTCCCACAGAGTAGGGTGGAAAGTTGTAATGTAACATAAAATGTTCACGATAATCACCATCGAGCCCATCAATTATTTGCTCGTCCTGTCCAGTACCGAGTGTAGCGACAACCATTGCCTGTGTCTCTCCGCGGGTAAAAAGTGAGCTCCCGTGGGCCCGTGGAAGAATTCCAACCTCTGATACGATTGGTCGTACCGTTCTGGTATCACGACCATCAATTCTTTGGCCTGTCTTAATCAAATCTTTTCTAACAACATCCTTCTCTATTTCCTTGAAAACATTACCAACAACCATATCAGTAGCATCTTCATTATCGATAAAATTTTCCATGACGGTTGCTTTAATACTGGATATTCTCTCCTGACGCGCGGACTTTTCTGAGATAGAATAAGCCTCTCGCAATCCATCTTCCGATAATTTCTGTACCGTAGACCTTATTTGGCCAAAAATCTCTGGTGTTTCTGGAACCTCTCTAGGGTCCTTAGCACAAGCCTGCGCTAGATCAACTATAGAAGAAATGATTTCCTGATTAGCTTTGTGCCCAAACATCACGGCTCCGAGCATTATTTCTTCTGAAAGTTCATTTGCTTCGGACTCTACCATTAGAACCCCTTCATTAGTTCCCGCAACAACCAAATTAAGTTTGGAATCCTGCATAGTTTCCAAAACAGGATTTAAAACGTATTCCCCATCTATGTATCCCACTCTTGAAGCACCTATCGGGCCCATAAAGGGTATACCAGAAATCGTTAACGCTGCCGAAGTTCCAATCATCGCAATAATGTCCGGATCATTTTCTAGATCGTGCGCTAATACTGTACAGATCAGTTGCGTCTCACATTTGTAATTTGGATGAAAAAGAGGTCGAATTGGCCTATCGATAAGGCGGGAAGTAAGCGTCTCTTTTTCAGTTGGACGAGCCTCACGTTTAAAAAACCCACCCGGTATTTTGCCAGCAGCAAATGTTTTTTCCTGATAATTAACCGTTAAAGGAAAGAAATCTAGGTCAGCCCTAGGTTTTTTTGCACCAACAGCTGTGCATAACACCTTAGTTTCACCATATGTAATCATGACTGCGCCGTCAGCCTGTCGTGCTATTTTTCCTGTCTCAAACGTAAGTTTACGACCACCTAAATTCATCTCTTTTTTGAATTCAGAAAACATTATGTTATCCTTCCTACCAACAATGATGTTTGTACCTTTGAAAAGGCACAATTAATAAATATTAATTTACTTAGCTCATTTAATTTATATTCTATTGCCATTCAACCCTAATGTATGAAACTGAAAAGTCGCCACTTTTGCGAATCAGATTTACCTGAATAATTTATCTTATTAATTGTAAACTGGCGTGTTTAAATATAACCATAGAACCCGAAAATACTCTATCGACGCAATCCCAATCTTTTTATTAAATCATCGTAGCGATCAAATTTCCGTGATTTTAAGTAATCCAAAAGACGTCGTCGCTGCCCAACCATCATTAAAAGCCCACGCCGGGAATGATGATCTTTCTTGTGAGTTTTAAGATGGTCAGTCAGATTAGTAATTCTTTCCGTCAAGATTGCTATTTGTACCTCTGGTGAACCAGTATCACCAACTTTAATAGAGTATTCATTGATTACATCCTGTTTGCGTTCCGCAGTAATCGACATCGGTTTCTCCAATCATATCAAAGGTTTAATACACGATAAGGTCTAATTCTCCCTGATTCTATCTTAGCTAATGCAACAATTTTACCCCGGCATATTGTATAAAGAGGTGTCGCCACCTCTATTTGCAAGGCTTGTTGACTTTCAGATAATTGAACCAACGGAATAGCCATACCATCTTTTACTATTTTTGCTTCTTCTTCAGTCAATAGCAGCGCCGGGATGTCGTCCAGCACCGCTTCAACCGGCTGCAATTTACTTACAGCGGCCCTCTTATGCCCTAAAACTTTCAATTGATCCAGCGAAATTGCATCTTTTTCTAAAAAATTACCGACTTGTGTTCTTCTCAAACTAGAGATGCATCCGACCGTTCCTAAGGCTTGAGCTAAATCTCGTGCAAGCGACCTTACATACACTCCCTTTCCACAACACAATTGAAAGCTGGCTTCATTCTTACTAAGTACCTTAATCAAGTCTAAATCTTCGATAAAAACAGAACGCGGATTTAAAACAACGTCTTTTCCGCCACGTGCCAATTTATAAGATCTTTGGCCGCTTATTTTAATTGCTGAGTAAATTGGGGGCACCTGATTTATTTTTCCAATGAATCGCTTAAGAATATTACGGATAGAAGAAACATTTGGTCTTTCATCACTCGTATCAATAATGTTTCCTTCAAGATCGTCAGTATCTCTGGCTTCACCCCATCTAATGGTAAACTTATACTTTTTTAATTTGTTTGCTGCATAAGAAACTGTTTTTGTCGCCTCTCCAAAAGCCAACGGTAGCACCCCAGAAGCCATCGGATCAAGCGTCCCTCCGTGACCCACCTTTGAGGCATTTAGATACTTTTTTGCATAAAAAACAGCCTTAGCAGAACTCATATTTAAAGGTTTATCAACAACTAGCCATCCATGAACTTGTTCACCTTTTCTTTTTCTAGCCATATTATTATTTAGACCTCATTAAATCGTTCTAGCGTCGTCAAATATTATATTTTCCTCTCTCAGTCTATGGATCCCAATAAGTGATCAATATGCATTGCATAATCAAATGATGTGTCAGCTTCAAATTTTAATTTAGGAACTCTTCGTAAATAAACACGTTTCGCTAGCTGACGTCGGATAAAAGGAGAAGCACTCTGAGCCGCTTCAATTAACACCTTTCGTTCACCGCCACCTAAACGTGTTATAAATATTGTAGCGTTATTTAAATCTGGTGAGACTCGCACCTCTGAGACTGTAATAGTTACATTAACCAGGTCCGGATGATTCAACTCTCCGCGATCAAAAATCTGCGACAACAGATGCCTCAATTCTTCGCCAACCCGTAATTGCCGCTGACTGGGAACATGCCTGGACATGTGTTTAGACTTTTTTCCCATAAATTACCTGTTCTAAATAAATTTATATTTCTGGGGTTTCTTCTTTCACATCAAAACACTCTATGACATCGCCAATTTTCAAATCAGTATAATTTTCAAAAGACATGCCACATTCCATTGTTTCCCTAACTTCACCCACATCATCTTTAAATCGTTTAAGTGTGGATAAATTACCTTCATGAATTACAATATCATCACGTAGCAATCTCACACTAGCTCCACGCTTGACCTCACCGGTAGTCACAAAACAGCCTGCAACTTTTCCAATTTTTGACACGTTAAAAACTTCTCTTATCTCTGCATTTCCCAAATGCGTCTCACGAACGATCGGGGCCATTAGACCAACAAGCAATTTCTTTATGTCATCTACAACATCGTAGATTATTGAATAATACCTGATGTCAATACCCTCTTTTCGTGCCGTATCACGAGCTTGGTGATTAGCTCTTACGTTAAATCCAAAAATTACAGCGTTTGAAGCTCCCGCCAAAGATACATCTGATTCATTGATGCCGCCAATACCCTGGTGTAGAACCTGAATTTTAACTTCATCTTGTGGAAGTTTTGAAAACATACCAACTATTGCTTCGGCAGAACCTTGAACATCCGCTTTAATTACAATCGGCAAGTCCTTTACTTCTCCAGACTTTATTGATTGAAACATTTCTTCTAAGGTGCCACGTTGGCCCGCAATTGACTTTGCAACTCGATTCTTTTCCCCCCTAAATGCCGCAATCTCTCTAGCACGCGCCTCACTCTCGACAACAAAAAATTCTTCGCCGGCATTAGGGGCGCCTGAGAAACCAACAACTTCGGCGGGGACCGCTGGACCAACCTCTATAATATTCTCACCTTTATCATTTACAAGTGCTCTTACCCTGCCAGATTCCGAGCCTGCAACAAAAATGTTTCCCATACTCAAAGTGCCTCTTTGAACTAACACGGTTGCAACTACACCTTTTCCCTGTTCCACTCGTGATTCTATAATCACGCCTTCCGCTCGTCGATTCGGGTTTGCCTTTAGATCTAGTATTTCAGATTGAAGTAGGATGGTTTCTTCCAATTTTGCAATATTGGTTCCCGCAGTAGCCGAGACCTCAACATCAAGTATCTCACCACCCATGGCCTCTAAAACTAACTCATGCTCCAACAATTGGGTTCTAACTTTATTAGGGTCAGCATCTGGTTTATCAATTTTATTAATTGCTACGATAACAGGAACATTGGCAGATTTTGCATGATTAATTGCCTCAACAGTCTGGGGCATGATACCATCGTCAGCAGCAACCACTAATACGACGATATCAGTAACCTTGGCACCCCTTGCTCTCATGGCTGTAAATGCTTCATGTCCTGGTGTATCAATAAATGTAATTTTTTCGCCATTATCGGCCTCACTTTGATAAGCTCCAATATGCTGAGTAATGCCACCAGCCTCGCCATCAACCACGCTAGCCTTCCTTATTGCATCAAGCAAAGAAGTCTTCCCATGATCCACATGGCCCATAACTGTTACGACTGGAGAACGAGCCACCATATCTTCGTCCTTGTCCTGTTTATCGCCCAAGCCAATTTCAATATCGGAGTCACTCACTCTTTTTGCTGTGTGGCCAAACTCTTCAACCAGCAATTCTGCTGTGTCCGCATCAATCACGTCAGCCATTTTCGCCATCACACCCATTTTCATTAAAGCCTTTACCACCTCAACGCCCCTGGAGGCCATTCGATTTGAGAGTTCCTGAACAGAAATTGTTTCTGGGATAATCACCTCTCTAACAATTTTAATGTGTTCAATGGGCCCCTCTTGCCGTTTTTGCCGCTCACGTTGGCGTTTCAGAGAAGCAAGTGAGCGCTGACGTTCAGTGTCATCTAATGCTTCAGCTATAGTGAGTTTTCCTTGTCTACGTCTCTCCCCTTGCCTTGGCATTGAAAGTTGTTTTTTTGGCGACACACCTTTTTTCTTCGGGCTTTCATCATCATCTTTCAGAATCAATTTATCTAAATTGGACTTTGCAGCAGCGGCCTCAGCCGCCTCTAAATCTAACGCCGATTGTCTAATTTTTTCCGCTTCAATCTCGGCCTCATCTAATTTAATCTGATCTTCTTGGATTTTCTCGGGCTCCAGATCCTTAATTGGTTCGGGTACTGGGCTATCTTTTCTAGCCTGTTCAGTTTCTTGGGCAACTTGAAGGGCAAGAGCTCTGGCTGTACGCTCTTTTTCAGTAAGATTCTGCTGAGATGTAGGTTTTACCGATTGATTTTCTTGGGATTCCGCCTCCTCAACTGGCTTAATATCTGATTCAAGTTCTTTTTCTCCTGACCTATCCACGACCTCTTTCATTCGGCCCGATGAACTCGCCTCGAATGTTCTCTTCTTTTTTACTTCAACTGCAACTACCTTTGAACGGCCATGCGAAAAACTCTGTCTCACTTGACCTCCTCCAATTGTTTTTTGAAGTTCAAGTTTACCTGGCCGGGATAAGGTCAGCTTTTTCTTTGGTTTTTTGTCTTTGGTATCAGTATTATCGTTCATATCCAACCAACTATTTTTTTATTATGTTATTAAAAAATTCATTAAATATTTTTGCTTAAATTGTATTTGCTAATATTCAAGTACCCATCTTTTGCCTTAAAAAACCCGACAACCTCTTAATTTCAAGTAAAAGGCTGGTAGCTAATGAACCAGAGCTAATAACAGCGTATACGATTTTATCTCTATCAAAAATTCTACCTAACTCCTGGCTACTAAAACAAAACACGAACTTTGCATGAGGAGATATATTTGTATTTTCTATAGAACTTACGCGTCTACTATCATTAGCCACAAATATTACACCAGCCTTTTTAGAAGATATAAACAAACCCACCTTCGCATAACCACCGACCATTTGTCCTGCTCGCCTCGCCATTCCCATTAATTCATGGCACCGTTTTCTTAATAAGCCCTCAATCAAATCAGCCATATCATCAGGGACACTTACTTTATCCTTTGCCGCTTTTGGAAAAATACCGTTATTACACGCAGCTATAATAATATCTTTTTTTGCCTTTAACCATAAACCACGACCAGGGAGACGTCCAGTAACGTCTGGAACAATAAATTTATTTGGCCCTACCACAAATCGAATTAGATCTGATTTATAACATTGTTCTTTAGTGAGAATACATTTTCTCATATTTCTATCACTTTTTGGGCTTTTTAACAGGACAACCTCTCTACCGAACAAATATAAACAATAAATTCTTAAGACTTTTTACCTAATTTTTTATCATTACTCGTTTTTCTTTTTATCATCTTCTATCTCCTCGTCCTCAAACCAATGTGCTCGAGCCAGCATTATAATTTTATCAGCAGTATCTTCTGACAAATTGCCTTTACCGACAATATCTATTAATTCATCATTCGCTAAATCAGCTAAATTATCTAAGGTTTTAATCTCATTTTCACCAAGAGCTACAAGCATCTCACCATTTAAACCATCAATTTCGGCTATCTCATCACTTACACCAGCTTTCTTACGCATGTCTGATAACTCTGTTTCTCGTTGCTCAAGATATTGTCTAGCCCTATCTCTCAACTCTTCCGCCACATCAGCATCAAATCCCTCGATTGTTGATAGTTCCTCTATTGGAACAAATGCAACCTCTTCAATTGTTGAAAATCCTTCAGTCACAAGCAATTGCGCGATAACCTCATCAACATCTAAGCCATCAATGAATAATTGTGAGCGCGACTTAAACTCTTCACCCCTGCGATCGGATTCTTCAGCCTCAGTTAAAATATCTATATCCCAATTTGTTAGTTGCGAAGCCAAGCGAACATTTTGACCACGACGGCCTATTGCAAGGCTCAATTGTTCATCGGGTACCACAACCTCAATTCTATTTTGTTCCTCATCTAGAACTACCTTAGTAACTTCCGCCGGTGCTAAAGCATTCACAATAAAAGTAGCGGGCTCGTCTGACCATGAAATAATATCAATTTTTTCACCCTGCAACTCAGCAACAACTGATTGCACACGAGAACCCCTCATCCCGACACAGGCTCCAACAGGATCAATCGTAGTGTCATTAGAAATAACAGAAATTTTAGCGCGACTACCAGGATCTCTTGACACCGAACGAATTTCAATAACACCGTCGTATATTTCCGGAACTTCCTGAGTAAAAAGTTTTGCCATAAATTGTGGATGGCTCCTGGAAAGAAAAATTTGTGGTCCCCTCAACTCTTCTCTAACGTCAAAGATATAGGATCTAACTCTATCTCCATTATTAAAGTGTTCACGAGGAATACATTCGTCCCGCCGAATTACCCCCTCTGCTCGACCACCCAAATCGACCATAACATTTCCAAACTCGACTCTTTTAACTACCCCATTTACAATTTCACCAATTCTATCCTTAAACTCGGCATATTGTCGTTTACGCTCGGCTTCTCGAACCTTTTGCACTATAACTTGTTTAGCCGTCTGAGCAGCAATTCTGCCAAAATCAATGGGGGGCAACGTATCAATGAAAAACTCCCCAATTTTCGCATCGTCTCTCTTCACTCGCGCGTTAACAAAGGAAATTTCAGTGATCTCATTTTCTACTTCCTCGACAATCTCAATATATCTAGCTAACTTTATCTCACCAGATTTACGATCGATTTCAGCGCGAATATCATGTTCTTGACCATACTTAGAGCGCCCAGCCTTCTGAATCGCTTGCTCCATGGCGTCAAGGACTACTTCTCGCTCAATACCTTTTTCTCGAGCCACAGTATCTGCAACCAATAATAATTCTGGGTGGGCATAAATAACACTTGTTTCTATATTATCACTCATAACGCTCAGACCTATTTCAGTTAAATTTCGATTTATACATCGAGTAATTCTTGAGTTAGAATTAATTTTGCTCGAAAAATATCATTATATGATAATTCATAAAAAACATCTCCGGCCAAAATCTTTACCATATCTTTCTCCATACCCATTAGTTTACCTTTAAATTTTTTTCGGCCACCAACCATGGTATTCATCTCAATTCGAGCATCGAATCCAATATAATTATCAAAATCCGACGAACTGATTAACGGCCGATCAATCCCAGGCGAACTTACTTCTAAAAAATATTCATCATTTATTGGACAATCAGTATCTAAAAGAGGGCTTACTTTTCTTGAGACAATTTCACAATCTTCAACTGTTACTTCACTCCCATGATTTTTATCTATCATAATCTGAAGTGTTAAGTTGTTTTCGCGTAAAACCNTCACTCTTATAAGCCTGTAACCTAAGTTTTGAATNTCAGNCACCAAGATTTCTTCTATTATTTTTTCTTCAGTNTTCATATTATTATATTTTCACAATAAAAAAGTGGGCCATTNAGCCCACTNNNAACNCNNNNAAAANNATATTTNNNGANAATATTTACTTATCTTAACAAAAATACAAGCTTTTTATCAAAAACTAAACATAATTTTTTATCTCATGTGTGAAGGATAAATAAATACAGTGTTTTCCAATTGAAATAGCTTTGTTTTCATAACGTGTAGCTATTGAGCCTGAATACCTGTTTTCCCAATCATCTTTACTATCGGCTAACCAAAAAAAATTTTGGTGACAATAAAATAAATTAAGTACAGACCTAATTAAATTCAAATCATCACTCGCAACAAGAATTTTAGACTTGTTTGACATTATNTTTGATAACTCATCNAGCATTTCAGAAGATATAAGCCTTCGCGAATTATGNCGTTTCTTCGGCCAAGGATCACTAAATAATAAAAAAACCTTNTCAATCGAAGATCGCCTCANTGTNTTTAATAGCAGTCTAATATCATCACTAAAAATACAAATATTTTTAATCGAATATCTCTCAATCTCTGACAATAAAGTCGCTACCCCATTCACAAATGGTTCGCAACCAATAAAGTTTATGTTTGGATTTTTTAATGCCTGATCAATTAAATGCTCTCCGGCTCCAAAGCCAATTTCTAACCAAAGACTGCCCTCGCGCCCAAATGAAGCGGTTTCATTCAGACGACCATTTCTGTCAAAAACGAGTGAGTGTCGTGGAAGGACATCCATAATTAACATCTGGCGCCTTTTACTTAAGGCATGCCCTTTTCTTCGACCAAAATATCGGGGCAAATGACTGTTAATATCTTTTCTTAACATCCACTAATATTTTCTAAATTGCCGCCTTAAGAGCCTCTACAAGGCTTTCTTTCTCCCAAGAAAACCCTCCATCAGTTTCTGGAACCCTTCCAAAGTGACCATAAGCTGATGATCGCTCATAAATTGGTCGGCTTAATTCCAAATGTTCACGAATACCTCGAGGGCTTAAATCCATAATCTCTTGTAAGATATTTGATAACCTCATTTCTTCGATCTTTCCCGTACCAGCGGTATCAACATAAACTGATAATGGTTTTGATACGCCTATCGCATAAGATAATTGAATGGTGCATTTCTCTGCTAATTCCGCTGCAACAACATTCTTAGCTAAATANCGAGCCGCATATGCCGCTGATCTATCAACNTTGGTGGGATCTTTNCCAGAAAACGCACCCCCACCATGAGGCGCGGCACCACCATATGTATCAACAATAATTTTTCTTCCTGTCAAACCAGCATCGCCATCAGGTCCCCCAATTACAAATAGACCAGTTGGATTTACGTAAAACTCACTCTCAGGACACATCCATCCTTCAGGTAGCACCTTTTCAACATAAGGCCTAACCAACTCTTTAACATCTTTTTGATCAAGGTCCGCATCATGTTGGGTTGATACAACAATTGATGTTGCAGATACTGGATNGCCTTTCTCATATCTCAAAGTAACTTGGCTNTTTGAATCNGGCCCGAGTCCTTTNACTTCCCCGGAATGTCTCGCTANNGATAACTCTTTCAATATTCCGTGCGAATAGTGAATTGGNGCTGGCATTAGCACCTCAGTCTCACGACACGCATATCCAAACATTATCCCTTGATCCCCTGCGCCCTCATCCTTATTCCCAGACGCATCAACACCTTGAGCAATATCAACAGATTGAGCATGAACATATACTTCCACATCCATATTATTCCAATGAAATCCCTCTTGCTCATAACCGATGTCTCTAACAGCATCTCGAGCAACTTTTTCCATTTTTTCATGGGTAATATTCTCAGGTCCACGAACCTCCCCAGCGAGTATCATTCTATTTGTAGTACATAAGGTTTCGACCGCTACCCGCGACAATGGATCTGTAGCAAGAAACAAGTCAACGACGGCATCAGACACCCTATCACTAACTTTATCAGGGTGACCTTCAGATACGGACTCACTGGTAAACAAAAAATTTTCGTTGGACAAAATAACACTCCCAGTTAAAAAAATATATTCGGTTAAAATTACTATTAATATTTAAAACATATAGGGCTACAAGGAACTAAGGATAGCAACCATGATTAGCAAGGGGATTAAAAATTATCAAGGCTAATTTAAAAATCACAAAATTTCTTTTTCATTATAGTCTCATTAGAAATCAAAAAAATATTTAATGTACGAACTGATAAAAAAATACTTGTAACTGAGAGAAAAATGTTCGATTCTTAATAGCTTTGGGTAGACCAACATCTATAAATTTTCGCTCATTTAAAAGAGTTTGAATAACAGTCCTACCATAGGGATCTATTAGGGCAGAAATGCCGGTATTAGCAACTCTTACAAGAGGTAAACCCTCCTCGACAGCTCGAAACTTTGCTGCTGCTAAATGTTGGAATGGTCCCATCGAAACGCCAAACCACGCATCGTTTGTAATATTTAAAAGCCACTCTGGTCGATTTTTCTCATCAACATCACTGGGTACTACATTCCCAGCGAATATAACTTCATAACAAATTAGCGGACTTACCGGAGGTATGCCTGGGGCATGAATAACCTTTAATCCAGACCCTCGAGAAAAATCAATGCGCGCCAAAGCAGAATATTTATTGCTTCTTAAAAGATTTTCGAGTTGCTTACGAAAAGGAATAAACTCTCCAAACGGTACGAGGTGAAATTTTTTATAACTGTCAAAAATTTTATTTTCCGATGTTAAAACCTTCAATGTGTTCCAGAATTTTTTTTCACCAAATTGACTATTAGTTACTTCTAGGGCACCAGAAAATAATGCCCCATTTTTTGGTACCACTTTTGAAATAATGTCCAGAGCTGGACTCATAGGCCCGCCGAGACTAAATGGTATTGCGGTCTCTGGCCAAATTATATGAGTTGGTTGTCTAATATTACCTTGAACCGAGGGTCTCTCTGTTAATTCCAAAAGATTGTTTAGATGCTCAAGGCGTTTCTCGGATTTCCACTTTTCACTTTGCTGAATATTTGGCTGAACGAGCCTCAAAAAAACCCCATCTGCATAATTAATAGCAACCCCGCTTAATCTGTAAGCACCTCCAACCCAAATAAGAACCATCAACAAAACAGGTGCTAAAATTGCTTTGAAGCGCGAAATTATTGGTATATTTGCATATGCTATTATAGCGAATGAACTTAAAGTCAAAGCAGTGATAAAACTTAGACCAATGACCCCAAAAAAAGATGCCAATTGAATCATATTATCGCTGTTAGCCCATATTGTCCCCAATAAATTCCATGGAAAACCGGTAAATAAGAAACCTCTTATCCATTCAAATAAAACCCAAACTATCGAAAAAATTATAATTCTTCCAATTCCTCGATTCGTTAAATGAAAAGTTATAAATGTCACAATGCCAACATAAGTTGCAAAACAAGCCGATAAACCGAGAATCGCAAACGGTATCATCCAAGAGAATATTTCTGCATCAACTAAAAAAGAAAACCCTATCCAATAGAAACCTGCTGAAAAAAAACCAAGACCAAAATTATAACCAACTAAAAATGAGCTGTTAAAAAAATGGCCTCTTAAGTTTTGTTGTTTATTTAAACTTTTTTTTTCGCTCGAGCCATCTAAGAGCCAAATTAAACCGACAAAACTAATAACTCCTATTGGCAGAAAGTGAATAGGGGGAAACGCTAACACAGAAATAAGGCCCAGAGAGATCGCCAAAGCCCCTCTCTTAAAACCTCTCAACTCTAAAAAAAAAGTATATAAATGCTCAACTAAGAAAAACATGATGGCTTTCTATCAATGTTCTTTTTGTGGTTAATATTGACTTTATTATCATTTATCCTTCAAGTACGATCTTAGTCCAAGTATTCGAATATTTTTAATACGTCGAGGGTCAGCGTCGATTATTTCTATTTCCATTCCACTTGAGTGTTTTACCAATTCACCCCGAATCGGAACCCGGCCAGCTAACGCAAACACTACTCCACCAAGCGTATTTAAGTCCGTTTTTTCCTGCTCTGTAAAAACTTGACCAAATTTTTCTTCAAAACTATCAATGGTCACTCTTGGGTCAACTTCAACTATACCATTATTTTTAAACGTAATTTGTGGTTCTTCATCCTGATCGTGTTCATCTTCAATCTCACCAACTATTTCCTCAACTAAATCTTCAATGGTTACTAATCCGTCAACTCCACCAAATTCATCAACTACCAAAGCCATATGGATTCGTTTAACTCTCATCTCAAGCAATAACTCTAAAATCTGCATCGATGGTGCAACAAACAAGACTTCCCGCATGATGTTTCGCAGTTCCAACTGGTCAGCATCTAAACTGTGGTTTGAAACGCTAAAAATTGATCGCGCGGCCATAACATCTTTTATGTGTATCATTCCAATGGCATCATCGAGTGTTTCCTGAAATATTGGTACACGCGAATGAGCCTCAGCATTAATTAGTTCAATCAAATCAGATAGTGAAGCGTTAATATCTAGGGCAGAAATATTAGCCCGGGGAACCATTACATCAAAAACCGTTCGGTCTTTGAGGCATAGTATATTTGATAAAAGGTTTCGTTCCTCCATCTCAAGTGAGCTTATTTTTTCACCATCATCCTCTATTAATTCCTCAATTGCTTCACGGACGGAGTCCTCCCCATTACGTGATCCAAAAATACTTTTAATAAAATTAGCCCATAAATTATATAACCATGTCTCTTTTTTATGAATGTTCGGCTTTAATGGATTTGATGGCGTTTTATGGTCTAAAGTTTTCATGGGTCCTTCTCTATTGAGCTTTTTTATTTTTCATCAAAGAAATACTTTATTTTACGATTAACAATTTCTATGTATATGGATTTTTTATATTCAGTGTTTTTAAAATTTCTATTTCAAGTGCCTCCATTGCAAGTGCTTCTGCCTCTTCAATATGATCGTGACCAAACAGGTGCAGGCAGCCATGAACAATCAAATGCGAAAAATGTTGTGACAAATTCTCTTGCGACTCAGCAAGAACTGTTTCTAATGCCAAAACAATATCGCCAAGGCTTTGGATATCACCAGTCATATTTATACTATCCGCGGCAGCTGGGAATGATAGGACATTTGTTGGATTATTCTTTCCCCGAAATTTATTATTTAATTTTTTTACAAANTTATCATTAGCTAANACTATANTAAGTTCATANGGNCNATTAATCATATTGACTNTTTGCCAAGTGGCNTCGGATGCNGCAATACANAAGGCCCTANAATTAGGTANNNNANTNCNCCATTCTTTGCTTCTTAACTGCACTAACGTNTTGACGCTAGCCTCCATAGTTAATNTCNAAGTTACCTNCTAACATTNGATTTTCCTNAACTTTTTTTAGCATAAGCATTAATAATNTTTGCAACAAGCGGGTGTCGAACAACATCAACTTCATCAAATCTNATAAAACCTACCCCATCAGTTCCATCAAGAATATCTACAGCATCAAAAAGTCCTGATCGCTGGCCACTAGGTAAATCAACTTGAGTTAAGTCGCCAGTAACGACCATAGAAGCGTTTTCTCCGAGCCGGGTAAGAAACATTTTCATTTGCATTGGTGTTGTATTTTGGGCCTCGTCGAGAATTACAAAGGCGTCAGAAAGTGTCCGTCCTCGCATAAATGCTAAAGGGGCAATTTCTATTTCACCACTGTCTAATTTCTTTGCTACTTGATTCTCTGGTAACATATCATGAAGAGCATCNTAGAGAGGACGAAGGTAGGGGTCGACTTTTTCCCGCATGTCTCCGGGTAAAAAACCTAGTTGCTCTCCAGCCTCCACTGCGGGACGCGATAAAATTATACGATCGATTTTCCCGTTTATCAAAGACTCTACAGCCTTAGCAACGGCTAAATAAGTTTTTCCCGTTCCTGCTGGGCCTAACCCAAATACAAGGTCATGGTTTATCATTTTATTAAAATAATCCGCTTGATTTTGAGAACGCGGATATATTTTCCTTTTCTTCGTCACAACATAATTTTCATCTATATTTGTTTTTTTTAATCCGGTGGTATTCATTCTTAGAACACCATTAACCTCACCTTCGTTGATACTGATGCCCTCACACGCTTTTTCATAAAGGACGTCCAGAGCGCTCTGTGCTAACTTTGATTTTTCCGGTGTTCCAGAAATATTTATTTTATTTCCACGCACGTTTAAAACGATACCCAACTTATTTTCAATCAAAGCCAAGTTTGAATTAAACTGGCCAAACAAAATAGGCAAAACTTTATTGTCACTAAATTCGATTTTTAAATTAGCGTCAGAAGTTTCACCTGCAGCATTTCCAATACTACTTAGTTTTATTTGTTTTTTAATTCTCATTGATTAGCATCTTTTTAAAATATTTTTAATAAATTCCAACATTTAGATTTGAGGTGATATAGAGTTTCATTTTGTGAGACTTCCACCCAAGCTATTGCTCGTGGCCGTATCAATGATTACTTGGCTGACCTGACCCATATAATCATCATCTAAGTTAGCGTGCACTGGCTGCATAAACTTTGTTCTGCCCAATAANTGTCCATTAANTCGACCTTTTCGATCAAAAAGCACGGGCACTGTTTTCCCAATTGTCGATTTATTAAATTCACTTTGATGATTTAGTAAAATTTCTTGCAAAACTGCCAGACGAGAATCTTTTACAGTATTTGGAATCTGGTTTTCGAGGTTTGCGCCNGGTGTACCGGGGCGAGGGCTAAATTTAAAAGAATATGCTTGCAAAAATTTTACCTCTCTTATTAACCTTATTGTTGCTTCGAAGTCTGCATCACTCTCACCAGGAAAACCAACAATAAAATCAGATGATAGTCTTAATTCTGGTCTGGCGCTCAATAACTTTTCCACTACGGAAATATAATCTTTAACCTTATGTTGCCGATTCATTCGTTTTAATATTTGGTCAGATCCACTTTGAACCGGCAGATGTAAAAATGGCATGAGAAGTTCAATTTCTCCATGGGCAGCTATGAGATCGTCAGTCATATCTTTAGGGTGTGAGGTAATATATCGAAGTCGCATAAGACCCTCTATCTCAGCTATCCTACGTATAAGATATCCCAGTCCAAACTCCTTTTTCCTTGTGCTATTTTCTTTTAATCCATGATATGCATTAACATTTTGCCCTAGCAAAGTTATTTCTTTTGTGCCAGACGCGATAAGTTGTTTTGCCTCATCTAAAATGCTCTCAATTGAACGAGAATATTCGGCGCCTCTAGTGTATGGTACAACGCAAAATGTACAAAATTTATCGCAACCCTCTTGTATTGATAAAAAAGCAGATGGCCCCGCANCACCAGGTTTTGGCAAATAATCAAATTTTATTTTTTCAGGAAACTCCAGGTCAACAACCTGTGAATCTTTATTCTTTATCTTTGACCGTGTTACCTCTGCAACCATCTCCGGCAATCGGTGATACGTTTGCGGCCCTAAAACGATATCAACAAAAGGNGCNCGCTTAATAATTTCATTCCCTGCTGCCTGAGCAACGCATCCAGCAACAGCTATAATCATTGTGGCCCCCTCAGCCTCACGTTTTGATTTTATCTTTCTATACCGGCCCAACTGAGAGAAAAGTTTTTCGGAAGCCTGCTCCCTAATGTGACATGTGTTTAATATAATCATATCAGCATTATCTGGGACGTTAATTTTATGATAACCCGACTTTTGCATAACATCAGCCATACGATCAGAATCATAAACATTCATTTGGCAACCAAAGGTTTTGATATGAAGGTGTTTTTTCAAGCTATAAGAGAGCCAGTTTAATGTTAATGATAAATAATCTCATCATGATTTTATCTAGAATCAATCGTCTCATTTTTTTTTAGTGGAACACCAAATAACTCCATTCTGTGACCAACCAACTTGTAACCAAGCTTTTTCGCAACTTGAAGTTGAAGGGCTTCAACCTCCTCATCATGAAATTCGATAATTTNNCCCGATTTTACATCGATTAGATGATCATGATGGTCATCACTAGTTTGCTCNTAACGCGCCCGGCCATCTCCAAAATCAAGCCTNTCAAGCAAACCGGCNTCTTCAAATAATCTCACCGTTCTATAAACCGTGGCTATACTGATNCTTGGATCAANCTCGACCGAGCGNNTNTANACCTGCTCCACATCAGGNTGATCNTCTGNTTCTGACAGCACTTCCGCAATAACACGNCGTTGATCTGTCATCTTCATCCCACGCTNAATNCATAATTNNTGCANACTAGAAACNCTTTTTTGTTCAACCAATGNGTTNNNCNCCTCAAGNTATAAATANTTNTTANCTATAACATAAAATATAAACCAGTTTTTTTCAATCAAACATTCNTGATCATTTTAAAAATAATCATTNTATTAAAANATCTTTANAATNTGGCTATCAGATCTTTTTCTCTAAAATTAACGCGTCTACATTTCCTTTAGATTGTTTATAATAACCAATTCTTCGGGAAATTTCCTTAAAATCAAGATCTAAATATAACTTACGCGCTGATAAATTGTTTTCAGCAACCTCCAAAACTAATCGATTCGCTCCAGACCTTTGTATAAAGCTAATAACATGCTGTATTAAATCGGATCCAATTCCATTGCAGCGCCAATTTGGAAGAACACCAAGTGATATTAATTCCGAATGCTCGTGAACCATAGAAAACAGGATAAACCCGATACATTTATCTAGTTCATTATATTTTGACTTATTGTGTTTTTTTATATTAGTGCTGGCTTTTAATTTAGCGATAAAACCATCATTAATCTTATTTTTCATAAGAAGGCTTAAATAATTGAGACTCCAGCTATTATCAAAACAACTCTTATGGATCTTGGAAACATCAATAAATTTCGACTCAGAAATTCTAACAATCTCATAACATGGCATTTACAAATCAATTAATTTATATTTGGAGGGTTTATATACATCGGCCTAGGTTTTTCCAGTTTAGCATCGAGGTTAAATCTATCATTTACAAGAACGGCGATCATTTGTAACTCTATATTGTTTTTTGTTTTTTTTCCGGTAAGTGTGGTCCCTGAGCGGGCAAAAAATGGCATCGCACGTTTTACACCATCGCCTAAAATAATTGTTTTGCCTGGATCAACCAAACCCTCAAGATCACCACCTTCAATAGTCGTCGGGCCATAAATCAAATCCAGTCGTTCACTATAAACACATACATAAAAATCATCACGTTTGGTTTCTAAAATTATAAGAATTCTTTGACCAACTCTATCTGTTCTTGAAACTGCATTCGCCAACACTTCAAAATTAGTTACCCCGATTAATGGTATATTGCATGCCAATGATAGGCCACGAGCCGTCGCTAACCCTATACGAATCCCTGTGAAACTTCCAGGTCCAGTAGTTGTACCAATTAAATTGAGATCAATATAATCCATTTTTGCATCAGATAATGTTTGCTCAATCATTGGAATTAGAATCTCAGCGTGTTGGTGTGTAATTAATTTGTGATTCTTTGCAACAACAGCTCCATCAGCAAAAATAGCTGATGAACACATGGGACTGGCCGTATCGAAAACTAGAATATTCAAGTTTAACCCTTATTAACTAACCTACCAATTAAAATTAATATTATTGGTTAATATTCTTTTAAATGTAATGCATATATAAATCAAAGGTATTTAAATTAGTTTATAATATTGGATAGCTTGGAAATATGGCTTTAGTTGAGATACTGCCTGAAACGCACAAAGTAGAAATTTTGCTACTCTATGGCACAAATGATAACTTTACGGGCAAGAGTGTGTATGATCGACCAAGATGTTATCTCCACACGGATGCCGAAAAACTACTATCTAACGCTGTAGAACTAGCCGCCCAATTATCGCTCAAGATTAGGATTTACGATGCCTTTAGGCCGTCTGAAGCACAATGGGTTCTTTGGAGACATTCACCAGATCCAAATTTTTTAGCGGACCCTAATATTGGCTCGCCACATTCACGAGGAGTTGCAATTGATGTAACCCTCCTCGATACCAGTGGTCAAGAACTAGACATGGGAACAGGTTTTGACGAGTTTTCAGACCTCTCTCACCATGGCAACCCTGGAATAAGCACGGTTGCAAGGAGAAATCGAATGCTATTACTTGGAATAATGACAGCAGCTGGTTGGGATTTCTTTAAAAATGAGTGGTGGCATTATCAATTATTTAATTCCAAAACCTACCAACTATTATCTGATAGAACATTAAAAGTTCCAATGATGTTATCAAAAAAGAAGCAAAAGGATGCAAACAAATGAGATTAACATCATATTCCATTATAATTTTTATTATAACGAGTTTTAATTGTTTAATAACTAGTAATACCCTAGTTGCTGAAAACTCAGCAGTAATCCTTATGTATCATCGCTTCGGGGAAACGACTTATCCTTCAACTAATATACGTTTAAAACAGTTTGACCTGCACCTAGCTGAATTAAGGAATAAAAATTACAAAGTATTACCAATAAGAGAAATTATTTCAAAATTAAAGATTGGGGAGAGCCTCCCTGAGAAAACCGTTGGGATCACAATTGATGACGGATACCAGTCAGTTTTCTCAGAGGCTTGGCCAAGGTTTCAAAAACTCAAGTTTCCATTTACTGTCTTTATTTCCACAGCCTTGATAGGCAAAAATACAAAAAAATATATGTCTTGGGACCAAATTCGGACTCTCAAAAGCGCAGGAGTGGATATTGGCGCACATACAAACACTCATAATCATATGGCCACATCTTCGCATAATGTAAATATAAGAGAAATATTAACCTCAAATGAGAAGTATTTAATTGAGTTAGGTGGTATCCCTGAGATATTTGCATATCCTTTTGGTGAGAGTAGCACTGAGGTGCAAAACCTTGTCAAAGAACTTGGTTATAAATCTGCGTTTGGCCAACACTCGGGGCCCATAGATGCAAAAAGCAATTTCTTTAATATACCAAGGTTTGCTCTAAATGAAAATTATGGTAATATGAAAAGATTTCGTTTAATTCTTAGGACGAGGCCCCTTCCAATTACTGAGCTCCTTCCCAAAAGCCCCCTTATTAGCTCCAACAATCCACCTTCGCTTGGTTTCACAATTAATTCGGAGACCTTAAAGCTTAGTTCTTTGAACTGTTTCTCCTCAAGAACCGGGAAACTCCAACTTGAGAAGTTGGGCCGTCGTATAGAGATTAGAATGCCAAAAATATTACCCTCAGGAAGAACTCGGGTAAATTGCACTATGCCAAGACAAGACGGCCATTGGTACTGGTTTGGTAGATTATTTGTAGTACCAGAAATAAACTAATTTTAGTAACTAGATGGCTGGTGGTTGGACTATAACAACATAATCTCCACCTAATTTAGCATTGTCGAGCATATCAAGCTGATTTGATTTAATAATGGACCTTACAGTTTTAATATATTCATTTCTACGCTGGGAATAATTCTTGAGTGAACCCAGTAAGTTTCTGCTAAGTAAAGGTAGCTTCTTCTTCCTAAGGTTTTCTCTTTTTTTACGAAATTCGCGATAGGCATTGTGTGTATTTAAATTATGCATATATGCTTTAACAGCGTCAAATATCGTTGGGAAAGCCTTTATCCTATGCTTTTTTCCTGAGTCTCTTCCCAGTGGAATTAATGAATGGGATTTTCCATAAGTCCATTGACCAAAAAGAGCATTACCCTCTATTGCAAATCTTGAGGTTCCCCATCCACTCTCCTCAGCTGCTTGTGCAAGAGCTATCGAAGGCGGAATAACATCAACTTTAAGCAGTAGTTGGTGAACGTCATCTCTTCTAGTTTTATATTTATCAGACATCGCTGCTAACCAAATCTTATCAAGCACATTAAGGTCTAATAGCCTTTTTATTTTGATCTTTATTCTTAAAAGTCGTTCTCGATCTTTGATTATTTTATTATTAGCTCTTAAAATAACTGGAAGAATTGCTTTAAAAAATATTTCTTTCTTCTGCTTCGGTCTCTGTATATTGGACATATCATTTGGTATTTTTTCTAAAAAGATTCGGGGAACGAAAGCGCCCTCTTTTGTAATACCTGCCAAATCGTATTTTAAACTATTAAATGCAATAGATAATTTATTTGCAGAAAGAGGACTACCTGGACTATTTTTTTTCTCAAATAATTTAACTTTTCTTACATCGCTTAAAGTGATTTTAGTCAATAAAGCCTGAGGTGATTTAGATATTAGTTTGCTAGGAAAGCTGATTGCTAGCGTTATTAAGCAAAAAGTTGAAGATAATAAAAATACAATGATTGATCTGTCAAAAATTTTCATTTTCTAATCTTATTCCAAAAAAGCTATCAATTTGAATTTTTTTAAACCTTTTTTCAACCGTGATTACATTATAACCATATCTGTCCTAATTCGAAGAGCTAATTTACTATTTTTTTTGTTAAAAAACTGATAACTAAGTTCTTAAAAAGCCTACCGATTCGTACACATCTTTTAATATTGGGGCAGCAATGTCGTTAGCCCCTTTGGATCCGTCCTTTAAAACACCCCTTAAATAATCTGGGTTCTTCAACAATCTGGCCATCTCATCACCGATAGGTGCCAACACCGCAATAGCAATATCTACCAACGCAGACTTAAATACTGAAAACTGCTTTCCTTCAAATTCCTGACAAACACTCTCAAGTGTTTTATCCGATAAGGCAGCAAAAATTCCTAAAAGGTTTGAGGCTTCTGGTCTTTCAACAAGTTCCTCGGGTCTGCCAGGTAAAAGCTCAGCATCTGAAGTAGCCTTTTTTATTTTCTTCTGAATTTCATCGGAGCCATCGGTCATATTAATACGACTATTCTCAGAAGGGTCAGATTTACTCATTTTTTTCAAGCCACTCTTTAATGACATAACTCTGGTTGCTTCTCCTATAATTAATGGCTCAGGTAATGGGAACAACTTTGTTTGAAAATCCGTATTAAATTTCTGAGCAATATCTCTAGCTAACTCCAAATGTTGTTTCTGGTCATCTCCAACCGGCACGTGAGTCGCTTTATATAGAAGAATATCAGCAGCCATCAGATTTGGATATACGTATAACCCGGCAGACGCTCTTTCACTATTCTCTCCCGCCTTTTCCTTAAATTGAGTCATTCGATTTAACCAACCTAATCTTGAGACACAATTAAAAATCCACGCTAACTCAGCATGTGCGGATACAGAGCTTTGATTAAATATAATATTCTTCTTTGGATCTAAACCAGACGCTATCAAGCCAGCTGTAACTTCTAACGTGTTTCTCTCAAGCTGTTTGGGATTGTGTAAAGCGGTTATTGCATGCAAGTCTACGACACAATAAATGCATTCATATTTGTGCTGTAAATTAACCCAGTTGCGTAAAGCACCCAAATAATTACCGAGGTGCAATTCACCGGTTGGCTGAATACCCGAAAAAATTCGACTCATACTGGTTCTTTTACTTTATAATGAAGATTAAGCTGATAATACTAGTTATTCTATTCGGAACAAGTCAGATTACTAAATTTTTTGCTTAAATACCCCAGTTATATCTTTTAAACTATAGACCTTAAAGTATATCGTAATACAGCCATACGAGGTAAGACCTAAAAATACTAGTGCGATCAATGTTATGAACTTTTCAAACACTTTACCATTCAGCGACTCCTCAAAAAGAAAGGCACCTAAATATACCAGACATCCCATGATAAGAGTTGCCAAAATTGCACGAGGTAAACGATAAAGGAATAAATTATCTGGTTTAAGTTGGCCACGTTTCCAGAGAAAAACTGATAGCAGTGCAACATTACACCATGCTGAAATTACTGTCGCAGCAGCAATTCCTAGGTGTAAAAATGGCCCCATTAAGATCAAATTAAAAATAATATTTATCACTATCGCAAATCCAGCGATTTTTATAGGCGTGGACGTGTCCCCTCTTGAAAAATAACCTGGTACTAATGCCTTTATTAATATGTACGCGGGTAATCCAATAGAATAAATTGATAAGGCAGCTGCTGTTGAAACGACTGAGTCGGCTCCAAATTGTCCCCTCTCAAATAATGTCGATATAACTGGTCCAGCCAAAATAATGAGTGCGATTGCCGCAGGCAATGCGAGAACTATCGAAAATTCGATCGCACGATTTTGGGTATCGAGTGCTAATTTTTCATTATTTGCGATTAGACTTTTGGATAGTGTTGGAAGCAATGCTGTTCCAATAGCGACACCAACAATTCCTATCGGCAATTGGTTAATTCGGTCCGCATAAAATAAGTAAGAAATGGAGCCCGATGGCAAAAACGAAGCTATTATAGTATCAATTAACAAACTAACTTGATAAACCCCAGCACCTATAGCCACAGGAATAATACGCTTTAACATTAACATTACTTCTTTAGAGAACTTCGGTAATGTTAGTCGAAGATATACCCCCAATTTAGAGCAATAAATCAAAAGCCAGATAAATTGCATAAGTCCACCGACGCTTACACCCCATGCTAACGCGTGTGCTGGAGTTTGAGTGTGCTCAGAAAGAAGTATTAAAGAACCAATTAAAGCAACATTTAATAGAATCGGCGTAGCGGCTGCAGCGGCAAATTTGCCCAGCGCATTTAAAACCCCAGACATTAAAGAAACCAATGAGATGAAAATAAGGTATGGAAAAGTAATTCGTGTCAAAACAATTGCTAAATCTAATTTCTCTTTACTCTGAAGAAAACCTGGAGCAAATAAAAGAATCACGATTGGCATAAACATTTGCATTAAAACTACAAAACCTAAAGTCACCAAAACAAGTATGGATAAAACTTCCTGAGCAAATCTTATAGCGTGTTCGAAACCACTTTTATTGTTTAAAGACAAAAATTGCGGAACAAATGCTGCGCTCAGCGCTCCTTCCGCAAATAATCTTCGAAAAAGATTGGGAATTTTAAAAGCTACAAAAAAAATATCCGCAAGTATACCTGTTCCAAGAAAAATTGCGATAAGAACGTCTCGTATAAATCCAAATAGCCTGCTTACAAGAGTAAGGGCACTTATGGTAAATATTGATTTAAAAAGAGCCATTTTAGCTGCATATCATAAATAAGTTTCTAAATAATTTGTAAAAATCTTTTTAAGGTCTAAACCAGTTTATAACTCAATACTATTGTTATTTAGTTTACTCGAAGCTCTTGGTTCTGGGTCTGTTTTTTTTCAACGGCCTTAACTAGTTCGGATCGAATTTTTTCGAGTTTAGATTTATGATTAATTTTTAAACCAAAAATATCTTTTACGTAAAAGGTATCGACAACATGTTCACCATACGTTGTTATATGCGCGGAGTTAATTTTAAGACCAAGTTGATTCAATGCTCGGGTGACATCATATAAAAATCTCGCTCGATCCCTTCCATTAACTTCTATGACCGTATCACTAATACTGGCAGAGTTGTCTATTATTACTCTGGTGGCTACACTGAATAATTCTTCTTTTTGAATTGAATGTTTTTTCATTGTTTTACTTAATTCAATTTCAAGGTTGAGCTTACCTGATAGAACGTTCTCGATTCTCTTTTTCAACCTATCTAATTGATTGGTTTGTCTATATGCTTGGTTGTTAATATCTACGATAGAAAAGCTGTCTAAAACCATTCCATCTGAAAGGGTTACAATTTTTGCATCCATAATAGTTGCGCCGGACAGTGCTACAGCTCCAGCTATTTGATAAAAAATCCCAGGATGATCTTGGGTATAAACCGTAATATCTGTATATTCGAATTCTTCATCAACCCTAACATCAATATGCAAGTTTAAGTGGTTTTCTAGAGCATGCTTTACAATACCTGCATGGCGTATATGGACATCTACACCATAGGTTAGCCAATATGTGTCGTAACACTTAGATATAAAATCTTCAAAAAAATCATTTTCGGATCCTTTAATGCATTTGCGAAAGGAATCTTTAGCATGAGCAACTCGTTCTTTGCGATTCTCAATCACTCTGTCACCAGACAAAATATCAAGGGACCGCTGAAATAGTGACCGAAGCAAACCAGATTTCCAAGAATTCCATGTTTTGGGCCCAACAGCCTTGATATCAGCAACTGTTAATATTGTTAATAAACGTAAGCGCTCAATTGACTTTACTTTTTTCACAAAATCCTGAACTGTTTTCAGATCATCAATATCACGTTTAAAAGCAGTATCGCTCATAAGGAGATGATTTAGAACCAACCAAACAACGGTTTCCGTTTCTTCCTCACTTAATGTGAGCCGCGGGCCTAGAGAAAGAGCGATTTTTGAACCAATCTGAGAGTGATCACCGTCTCGCCCTTTTGCTATGTCATGCAGAAATACAGATACATACAAAGCTCTGCGTGATTGGATCATAGACATTGCTTCACTTGAGTTTGGCATGTCTTCGGAATATATGCCATTTTCTATACGCGAAAGAATCCCAATCGCTCGGATTGTATGCTCATCAACAGTATAAGTATGATACATATCATACTGCATTTGTGCGACAACTCTTCCAAAATCAGGGATAAATTTTCCCAAAACACCAGCTTCGTTCATTAATCTAAGTGCTTGCTCGGGATTTGTTTTGGCTGTCAAAATCCCCAAGAAAATTTCATTGGCTGAATTGCTGTTCCTCAAACTATTATCAATGAGTCGTAAATTTTCTGAAATCAGTCGAATCGCATTGGGATGAATATCTAAATTATATTTCTGAGCTTCATAAAAAATTTTAATGAGCTTAATAGGGTCATCTTTAAATGCCTCTTTATCATTGACATTAATTCTACCNTTTTCATCACTAAAGCCATCAATTTTGTTTTTCCTACGTAAACCGTTTAACCCCATATTGATTTTAAATAATCCCTTACTTTTTTGCTGATCCTCTAAAACGGCGCATAAAACTCGTGTTAAATCGCCAACATCTTTTGCAATCAAAAAATAATGTTTCATAAATCTTTCAACACCTGAGGTACTCGCTCGATCTGTATACAACATCCGTTCCCCTATTGCTTTTTGTATATCAAAGGAGAGGCGTTCATCCGCGCGTTTACTTAAAAAATGTATGTGACATCTAACAGTCCACAAGAACTTGTAGGCTTTATTATAACGCTTAAGATCTTGCTTTGTAATTATGCCTATCTCAAGAAGCTCCTCAAATAGACTGATACCGTATAGATATTTGACTAACCAATAAAGCGTCTGAAGGTCTCTTAATCCTCCTTTCCCCTCTTTAATGTTAGGCTCAACAACATACCGAGAGTCACCCATGCGGGTGTGTCTCAAGTTTCTCTCCTCTAACTTAGCCTTTACGAACTTTGGTCCCGACCCTTCTATAACCTCTGATTTGAAGCGATCAACTAACTTTTGGTATAAAAACTGATCACCCCAAATCCATCGTGAATCTAATAAGGAGGTTCGGATTGTTATATCATCTTTGGATAACCGTATTACATCGTCGATAGATCGCGTTGAATGGCCAACTTTAAGACCCATATCCCACAGCGTATAAAGAATAAATTCGATAATTTGCTCAGAATATGGCGTTTCTTTATAAGGAATTAAGAACATTATGTCTACGTCCGAATACGGGGCTAGCTCACCACGTCCATAACCGCCAATTGCTACAAGACTTATTTTCTCCGCCATCGATCGATTGGCCGCTGGATAGGCTCTGGTGGTTGCCAGATCAAATATAATGCGTATCAGTTGATCTATTAGAAATGTATTCTCTTTTAATACGTCCTTACCTGCATCGCTTTTCACAACACAACTTTCAAATCGTTTTTTTATTTCTACATTTCCATCGATTAACGTTTTTTTTAAAATTTCAACAATATTATTACGCTTGGATGCATCGTAACCATAGTTCTTGAAAAGAAACTCTATATCTTCTTGAACTTGTATTCGATTAATTACCCCTCGTCTTTTAGACATTTGGTTCATTGTTTTATTGCTCTATATTTAGATTTTTTAATAAAATAATCATTCCACATTAATACTTGGTTTATTATAACTATTGGTTTCTAATTAGTTATCCCCTTTAATTTATAAATAAACTCTAAGGCATCTTTTGGTGACATCTCATCCGCAATTACGTTATCCAACTCAACCTTAAGCTTTGAATTTTCCAAACTTATGGGATCACTAAAAGAGCGCTTTTCTGAGAAAAGTGGTAATTCCTCTAAGTGCCTTTTTCCTAACGTGCCTCTACTTTCCTCTCCTTCTAAAGCCTGAAGAACCATTTTTGCACGATCCAAAACATCTCTTGGCAAACCTGCTAATTTGGCGACGTGAATACCGTATGACTGATCTGCCACTCCTTCTATAACTTTATGAAGAAATATGATTTTTCCCTTCCATTCCTTAACGCTCATATTATAACAACTCATTGAAGATAGTTTGGATTTTAAAGCAGTAAGTTCATGATAATGGGTAGCAAATATCGCACGGGATCTATTTACATCGTGTAAATATTCGACTATCGCCCATGCGATTGAAAGGCCGTCAAAGGTCGCTGTTCCTCTCCCAATTTCATCTAGTATAACAAAACTTCGATTTGTAGCTTGAGATAGTATTAACGACGTTTCAACCATTTCAACCATAAATGTAGACTGCCCTCGAGCTATATCGTCTGCCGCCCCCACCCGAGAAAACAAGCGGTCAATTACTCCAATGTGAGCACTATCAGCTGGAACAAATGATCCCATCTGCGCTAGTATAGCTATTAAAGCATTTTGTCTCAAAAAGGTGCTTTTTCCTGCCATATTTGGGCCGGTTAATAACCATAAATTATTTTTTTCACTGAGGTCACAGTTATTTTTAACAAAGTTAAGACTGGCTTTACTTGCCCTAGTCTCTCTCAAGCTCGTTGACTGAAACGACTCAACTAAGGGATGACGCCCCCCAATTATTTGAAAGCTTAAACTATTGTCGACTTTTGGTCTTGTATACCTTGAGTCAATAGCCAGCTTAGCTAGAGATGTTGATACATCTAATTGTGCCAACCCCTTTGCGGTTAGAGAGATGTTATTGGCCTCAATATTAATTTTTTCCAATAAGTCATNAAAAATTAATGTTTCGAGAGCAAGTGCCTTATCAGCTGCACTAGCGATTTTCCCCTCTAATTCGTTTAATTCAGTAGTTGTATAGCGGACAACATTTTTCATAGTTTGCCGATGAATGAAAGTATTAAAAGAAAGGCTAGATATTTTCTCTGAATTTTTTACAGAAACCTCCACAAAGTAGCCAAGTACGTGATTATATTTAATTTTCAATGTTTGAATATCTGTAATTTTAGCATATTTCTTTTGAAATTCAGCTATAAGTTGGCGGCTATCATTTTTTAATTTCTGTATCTGATCAAATTTCTCATCATAACCTTCTTTTACGAATCCCCCATCTTTTGAGTTAGTTGGTGGATCAGAAATAATTGCCTTACTTAGGTTATCAACTAAATGATTAAGTTCGCTTAATTCAGAATAAATGTGTCTTATGCATGTTGGAATCTTTTGATTCAAAACTNCTTTTTTAATTTTACTCGTTAAATCAAAGCCAATTTTTATCGCAATTAGATCCCTAGGGCCTCCTCGATTTGATAATAGCCTTAATAGTGCCCTTTCAATATCAGGCATGCCTTTTAAAAACTCTAACATTATCCGAACTACTTGGGGATTATTAAAAAAATATTCAACTATATCTAATCGATCATTAATTAGTGCCGGATTGGTTAGTGGCGCTGACAACTGGGAAAACAACAATCTAGCTCCTGGCCCCGTAAGTGTTTGGTCAATCACCGAGAGCAAGCTAAATTTACGTTCACCACTTAAAGTTTTAGTTAGCTCTAAGCTTCGCCTTGTAGATGGGTCAATTTCCATTGTAATACCATCGGAAAAACGCTTCGGGCTTGCTATGCGCGGCATGTCACCTTGCTGAGTATATTCAATATATTGAACGATTGCTCCAGCAGCAGCCAACTCAGATCGCGTAAAATCACCAAGGCCCTCGAGAGTATCAACATCAAAAGCAGCCTTTAACTTAGAAACACCAATCCTCGAATCAAATCTAATGTTTGGCAAAACAGTGATAACATGTTCCCAATCATCCAATGCATCACTCTTATCATCTTTCTGAAAAACATTATCTGAAATTAAAATTTCTCTTGGTTCTATTCGGTTAATAGCTTCTGATAAGTTTCCAAGCGTTATATCCTGCGTAAAAAAATCTCCCGTTGAAATATCAAACCAAGCCAGTCCGCACTTACCTCGAATATTAGCCACTGAGGCAAGAAAATTATTTTCCTGTGTATCTAAATACATGTCCTCTAGAAGAGTCCCCGAAGTAATGGTTCGAACAACCTCTCGGCGCACAATTGACTTGTAACCCCTTTTTTTTGCTTCGCTCGGGTCTTCAACCTGCTCGCATATTGCAACTTTATAACCAAGTTTAATTAGACGTGACAAATACTTTTCATAACTACTAACAGGAACACCACACATCGCGATATCTTCACCCAAATATTTTCCACGTTTAGTTAAAGTAATATTTAGAACTTCAGCCGCCAAAACTGCGTCATCAAAAAAAAGCTCGTAAAAGTCTCCCATACGATAAAACAAAAGGTTATCTTGGTTTTCACCCTTTATCTTTAGATATTGACTTATCATGGGGGTTGTTTGCTTGCTATTTAACATTATTCATACCACATCTCTATTTTTTTAGGTTGAATGGTCATAATAAATGTCCGTGAAAATATTAATCTAATAGTTATAGTGTTACTGTACTTTTTTAATATATGGATTTCTAGTTTTTTAGATTATGACTAATTAATTATACCATCAGTCAAAATCATAGGAAACCAAAAGCTCAGTCACTTTTAACAATCGAGGCCTGAGTTCTTTTTATTAAAACTATTAACAAAATTAGTCCGGGAAGCGCGGCAACTGTTGTTAAGACAAAAAATACTGGCCAATTTACATTATCAGCCACCCAGCCAGAACCAGATGTCATTATCGTCCTTGAAAAAGCCATAAATGAAGTAAGCAAAGCATATTGTGTTGCTGTATAAGCCGTATTACATAAACTCGAGAGATAGGCAACAAAAGCTACTGTGCCCATGCTTGTAGTAAAATTTTCGATACTGATTGTAATAGCGAGCATTTCTTGGCTGTACCCAACCCATGCTTGAAAAACAAACACTAGATTAGATGCCGCCATTAAAACTCCACTAACAAGAAGCCCTCGCATCATTCCTATTTTAGCCAAAAGTAGCCCACCAAAAAGAGCGCCTAGAATAACCGGGGGAAAACCAAAAATCTTGGCAATTGCTCCAATTTCGGTCTTAGAAAAACCAATTTCGAGAAAAAATGGTATTTTCATAACCGTCAAAACAGCATCACCAAATTTATATAATAAAATAAATAGAATTATCAAAATCCAGTTTGGGCGAGCAATAAATTCAATAAAAGGACAAAACACTGAACTATAAACCCAAACAAAAAGATCTGCTGTTTGATCAGAAATATATTTTCTTTTCTTTAATTCTAATCTAGCTCTATTTTCAATATAAACAATATTATCTGAAATCACTTTATTGGGTTCGGGATTCAAAAGAATTGCTAAGACTCCGACGCCTGTAGCAGCAGATAAGAAAAAAAACACCACCTGCCAAGACATTAAATCTGCAAACATTAGTGCAATTGCTGCTCCGCCCCAAGAAGATAGTCTCCATCCATTAATTGCAAGTGCTGCTCCAGCAGCAAGTTTTCGTTCCTCCAAAATTTCAACACGGTACGCATCAATCACAATGTCTTGGCTGGCTGAGGCAAAAGATACAAGTAGAGCAAACACCGCAACCCACCAAAGCCCTTCACTAGGATTTGTCATACCAAGCTGAATAATAGAAAAAAATAGCAGTCCCTGAGTCAGCAAAACCCAGCTTCGTCTTCTTCCAAAAATTCGATTTAAAATAGGTAATGAGACCCTATCCATAATAGGTGCCCACAAAAACTTTAGAGAATAGGGAATACTTACTAAGGCGAATAAGCCAATTTCAGTTTTCTGTACACCTGCATCAGACAACCATGCGGTTAATGGTTCGGCAAGAACCCCAAACGGCAGACCACTAGAAAAACCTAAAAACAACATAGATAGGACTCTTGGATCCAAGTAAACCTTTAGAGCTTTAGTCCAACTTGCTGGACTACTATTTTGTTTTAACATTTTAACATTGTATCAATTTTCTTGAAAATTGCTTCTTCTGGGATGCGGTTTATGCATGGAAATCGATTGTTTTCAAGTGTTAAAATACAATTACCCAGACAGCCTTCACACGGCATTGATTTGTAAACAAACTCCGCATTCTTAGGAATTATGGTTTCAGGGTATGGGACTATTTCATTTATATACGCTGCGCTAGCAATACAAATCGTTGGTGCTCCCAAAACAACAGATAAATGCATCAACGCTGTATCAACCGATATGATTAAACGAGCACTTCGCAATCGGGGTGCTAATAGTTCAAAGTCCGATAAATCAAATTCTATATTTTTTTTATGATTAAAGTTTCTATACTCAGTATTTTTTTCAATATCACTGGGTGCACAAGCAATAACGAAATGATAAGCATCTCCAATATAATCTACTATTTTTAATATTACCTCTAGAGAAATCTGTTTTTCTTTTACTGCAGAAAATGGGTTTAATATTACGGTTCTTTTATTGTATTTATTTGATTTCGGCATTAATTCCTTTTTGATCAAAAGTTTTGGAAACTTCTGTTTTTTAGAAGTAATCCACTCTGCAAAATTACACCACCGGAGTATTTTGTTAACATGAATTGGACCACTATCGTATAGTTCATCGAAAAATTTTTTGTTTAGTAACAACTCAGCATTATATTTTTTCCAGGGGCGGGCTTCCATACCAATTGTTTTCTGGGCATCGCATGCCTTAATGATCATTTCATCTAACATTGGGTGCCTTAGGAAATCTGTGCTAACAACGACCCTAAAGTTTAATAAATAAAGTTCTTTTTCAATTTTAGACCTATAATTTCTTTTTTTTCTAAATTCATTATAATTAACAGTGTAAATAAAAATTTCTTCCTGAAACAGGAATGACATTTTTTTAGAATCACTGCGTAATAACAAGGTTATCTTCTCACCTGGTTTTGCAATACTATAAAACCTATTTATAATTATAGAGAGTAAAACAGTGTCTCCTAGCCCCCCCGAAGATACTAGTAATACACCACTTGGTTCATTAACACGAACACGCTTTTTTTTTTTAAAAAAATTCATTCAAATTAATTCCAGAATTATTTATTACCCTAAATCTTCTCTTTTTAACAGGCTCTCTGCAGCATCTATAACGGAAGCAACACTCACTGACGATACACAAGGAAAAGAATTAAATTTATTCTGTCGTTTATCNCACAACCAAAAACAATGGTAGCAGGCCATCTTATCAAATAAAAACTTTACAAATGGGGGACATATTTCATCTGGATATGGCACAAAACTTCCAAAATGCCCGCCACCAATAATTACAACAGTGGGCACACTTAATGCTATTGATAAATGTGCAGGCCCAGTATCATTGCTTATCACACAACTAGCCATATTAAGAATATCCATTAACTCCGGAATAGAGGTAAGTCCAACAACGTTTATAATTGGCGAGTCTGGTTTTAAGCTAGTTTTTAGATCATCGACCAACTCATCTTTGCCACCCACTATAACCACGGTATAATCCTTACTGATAAATTTATTTGCAACATCTAGATAAAAATCTAAAGGCCATCGCCGGCCATACTCATTACTTCCTGGGTTAAGAACTATATATTGGGGCTTCAAAGCCTTGGTTGCAACTATTGGATGTGACTTCTTTATCCACTTAATTTTCGGAATCGTGGGGCGGAATACCTTACCTGAAACCTGTGATATAAAATTATAATGCCGTAAAACTTCGTGGGTAGGATAGGGCCCTGTATCAATTAATTGCGAATTCTGACTCAAATAATAATTAAATTCTGGGCGTGTCTTTTCGTTAATAAAGGGAATTGAGGAAATTGATCTCGGCGCATCAATCATCCAAAGCAAACTATCAGACATTAATGCCCTCCTAAAATAAGAGTCACAGATTGTTATTTTAGGTGATAGTTTTTTTACTTTTATACCCATCCAAAAACGATAAAGAACGTTGCGGGCAAAAGCATGTTCATCAATAAAAAAACATTTGTACTCTGGGAAGATCTTCGTAGAAATTGTTCGCCAACTCTCACACCCCAAAACAGTAATATCGCCCCTTTCGATACTAAAAAGCTGAGCGTATTGATCAAGTGCATTTCTGAACAGCACCATATCGCCAATACCATCCATTCTTATAACAACAACACCTCGTTTAGGTCTAAAAATTGGCCAAAACTTAATTATAAGGTCAAAAAATCTGAACAGCCACCAACGTCGGCGCATTCCAGCTGGAAATAGGCGCCAGAATCTTGATGTTTTAATTGGTAATACTTTTTTATAATTATGTGCTATCTACTTTCCCTTCCTAAGAAACAGATTAACTTGCTGTTTTTAAACTTTCAAACTTCCTTGAACTAAAACATTCAAATCTTTCTTTGCGCGTGCACCATAATTAGAAATAACTTCGCCCGCTATTACTCCACCCAGTTGTCCACAGATATCCAAGGGCCGGCCCCGAAGTAACCCATACAAGAAACCAGCTGCAAACGCATCGCCAGCACCCGTGGTATCAATGACATTTTTTACCATTTCTGGTTTTAGTTCGTAGTGTTGATCCTCGGCAACAACAACCGATCCTTTTGAACCTCGCGTTAACACAGCAATTTCACAATCAGATAAAGCCTGTTTAACGGCAATCTCAAACTCACGGACCTGATATAAGGATTTGATTTCCTCTTCATTGGCAAATAAAATACTGACATCTTCTCTGATAAAATCTAAAAAGGCATCCCGATGTCTATCAACACAAAAACTATCCGATAAACTTAATGCAACACGGCCATCATTCTGTTTTGATATTTTAGCCGCCTTTTTAAATGCGCTCTGCGCTTCAGGTGGATCGAAAAGATAGCCTTCTAAATATAAAATTTTAGCTTGGCTTATGATTTCCTTATTAATATCAATGGGGCTTAAATCAACACANGCACCTAAAAAGGTTTGCATAGTCCTCTCTGCATCGGGAGTTACACTAATCAAACACCTCGCCGTGGGCGCACTTCTCAAATCAAACTTTGGATCGAAAACGACACCAGCGGATTTTATATCTTCTGTAAAAAAATTTCCTAGTTCATCATCTGAAACTTTACCGATAAATCCACATTTAATGCCGAGTGAAGCTAGGCTGGCTAAAGTGTTGGCAGCAGACCCACCTGAGGCTTTTATCCCAGGTTTTAATAAATTATACATGCTTTCGGCATCAGATTGACTAATAATACTCATGGATCCTTTAACCAAATTATGCGTTACCAAAAAATCATCGTCTGTTTCCTTAAGCACATCTACAATAGCGTTACCAATTCCTACTACTTCTATATCCCGATCAGTCATGGTTTAAAAAACTCCATATTTACTGTAGTGTTAAATTCTGCAATTATACCGCTAGTCCGAATCTTGTAAAAAGAGTTGTTCGCAGTTTTTCTATGGCCTTAGATTAAAATATATGGTCTTTATTACAAACGGTCTTTTAAATAAATAGAAGTTATTTTTAAATGATTTCCGCCTTCACACTAGCATTTAAACAACTCTCAGATACGTCATTCCAAAAAACGCTTTGGTTAGCCATATTCTTATACCTTTGTCTATTCGGACTAATCTTTTTAGCACTCACATACTTTTCTTTAAATGTGAATATGGGATCAAATAGCTTTTTGTTTGGTAGTATTAGTTGGCTTTTGAACAAGTTAGGTAATTATTTAAGTGGAATAATTGTATTTGCATCTTCAATTATTCTATTTCCACTGCTAGTACCAATCATTTTGGTCTTTTTTTTAGATAATATAGCGGCGTCTGTCGAAGAAAAACATTATAAACCCGTTCGCGTTTTGCGAAAACAACCATTAATTGAAACTATGGTGGTTAGTATTAAATTTTCATTNCTATCAATTTTTGTAAATATCGTAGCCTGCCCTTTTTATATATTATTCTTTTTTTTAGGGCCAATTAATATAATAATTTTTTATATATTAAACGGTTACCTTTTTGGTCGAGAATATTTTGAACTCGTGACCTATCGACGTCTTGATCCAAATATGATAAATGTCTTAAAGCAATCAAAAAAAGGTCAGATTTTTATTTTTGGATTTATAATTACATTTTTAACAACGCTACCAATAATTAATTTTATTGCCCCTATATTGGGGGTAGCAACAATGGTGCATCTTTTTTACGGATGGGTTAGCCAATCAAAAATTAAAAATAAACTAGAAAAAACCAGTCCAACGATATAGAAAGCATTGATAAAGTTACATTTACTTGAAAAAGGAGTTTCCAATGCCTGAGAAACCACCCATACCGTCAATTAAAGAAAAGTCATCTTCTGGACTCAACTTAGCTTTTAAGCCTATCAAACCGACTAAGGATAGCTTATCTCGAGTATCAGAACCAATTAAAAATCAANCTACGTCCATTGATTCTGATGACAATAAGTTAGTAGTTGGGAAAAATATTATCTTAAACGGGGAAATAAAATCGTGTGAAAAACTAATAGTAGATGGAACGGTTGAAGCTAAATTAAACAAAGCACAATCGATCATCATATCATCAAATGGTTATTTTAAGGGAAATGCGGAGGTTAATGAAGCAGATATAAGCGGTACATTTGAAGGAACATTAGCTGCAAAAGATCTTCTTGTTATAAGAAAAAGCGGTAAGATTGTTGGCTCACTAAGTTATGCTAGAATTAAAATTGAAGATGGTGGTCAAGTAGTTGGAAATATGGCTTGCATAGACACTTCACAAAAAAACTCTGAAAATAATTAGTATTTTTTTTCATTCGATTATATCATGGCTCTACCTAATAATATTTTCAAATTAATGTTAGTTAGTATAATACTTACAGGGTGTGCCCAAAAACAATATCCATTAGTTACTCAAAAAGAAACATCAAAATATCAAAAAATTCCCTCGAAAATTAATTATAAAGAGTCAAAAAAGTTAATGGGTCATGGATTAATAGAACAAGAAATCAAAAAATCTATCGCATTTTCTGCTTCTAACACTGTGAAAAATCGGCGGTCTTTTAAATTAAAAAATATTAGCTATTATTTTATGGATGCGAACGAGGGTTTTGTTTTGGAACTGCTCGGTCGAGCACAATTTACTCGCTTTGATTTTCCAGCAAAAATATTACAATTTGAGGGTGAAAAATGTTTTCTAGATCTTTTTTTCTATAAAAGCAAAAATGAGTTTAGAGTAAATCACATATCTGTCCGATCCAAAGAAGTAAAAAAAACAAGAGATGAAGATTGTTTCTTAAATTTAGTCTCTGCACATAATAAATAAAAACACACTTATTTCTTTATTCAAATTTGGGTGGTCCAGTCAGTGTCTTAAGTTTAAATCCACACTGGTCTTTAACAACACATTTATAGCATTCTGGTTTTCTAGCCTTGCAAACATACCGCCCCAATAATATTAGCCAAGTATGTGCATGCCGCGCAAACTTTGAGGGGGTAACTCTCTCTAATTTCTTCTCAACCTCGAGTGGTGTTTTTCCTTTTGCTATTCCAGTGCGGTTGCCTAATCTAAACAAATGGGTGTCTACAGCAATAGTGGGTTGGTTGAAGGCTATATTTAGAACAACGTTTGCAGTCTTTCGCCCAACGCCCGGAAGTTTTTCAAGATTTTTTCTATCTTGGGGTATATCCCCATCAAAGTCATTTATAAGAATGTTACTAAGAGCTATAATATTCTTAGCTTTACCATTAAAAAGTCCAATGGTTTTTATCGCATCTCTTAGTTTGGTTTCACCAAATTCAATCATCTTTTTTGGTGTCTTGACTTTTTTAAATAATGGTTTTGTTGCCTTATTAACACCTATATCCGTAGATTGCGCCGACAATACGACAGCGATTAATAGAGTATAATTATTTACGTAATAAAGCTCTCCTTTTGGGTTTGGGTTCTCCCTTTGAAGATTAAAGTAAAAATCATAGACCTTATCTTTTTTCATGTCTTCAGCATTACACTACCTCAAACCAAGAACATCCAGCATGTTATATAAACCGGGTTTTTGTCCTTGAGTCCATAGAGTTGCATAAACTGCACCTTTTGAAAATATGCCTCTATTGCCTGCTTTATGGTTTAATTCTATTGTCTCAGAGTCACTTGCGTAAATTACTGAGTGATCTCCTATTACTTCTCCCCCACGAAGGGAACTAAATCCAATATTACCTCGTTTCCTTACGCCGGTAATTCCATCTCGGCCTCTATCGGCTATTTCTTCAAGTACTTTTTTTCTTCCGCTAGCCGCAGCTTCACCCAAAGCAATCGCAGTTCCTGATGGGACATCAACCTTATTCCTGTGGTGCATCTCCAATATCTCAATATCATAATCCTCATTAAGAATTTCTGACACTTGCTTAGTCAATCCGAACAATAAATTAACACCAATCGAGAAGTTCATTGCTTTAACTATGGCTACACTTTTGCCTGCAGTCTCAATATCAGCAAGATGCTTTTCAGTATGCCCAGTAGTTCCAATAACTAGGTTTGTTTTATTTTCCTTCGATAATTCAAGGTGGTACTGTGTTACACTCGGACTAGTAAAATCAATTATGGCATCAGAGATTTTAAATGCATCCTCAACATTAGACGAAATTACAACTCCACAACTAGGCAAACCAACAAATTTATTGGCATCTAGCCCTATTGAATTGCTCTCTTTAATATCTACCGCAGCCGATAATTCGCAACCTTCTGATCTTTGGACTTCACACAATAACTCTCTTCCCATGCGACCAGCACAACCAACAATTCCTATTTTCATTATATAACCTCAAGGAAGCATTTAATCTTTTAGATCTTTCCACAATTCCTTAACCTTTGTAAAGAACCCATCTGTTTCTGGATTATTTTGTTCGCCCCCACCTTCAGATTCAAACTCTTTTAATAAAGCTTTTTGCTTTTTTGTAAGGTTTACTGGTGTTTCAACTGATGCCTGAACGAACATATCCCCGCGTTCTTTGGATCTAAGAACTGACATCCCTTTTCCTTTTAAACGAAATTGATGCCCTGACTGAGTGCCAATGGGAATGGTGATTTTAGCTCTACCCCCGTCAACAGTTGGCACTTCTATGTGCCCCCCTAGTGCTGCCGTAGTTAGAGGTATGGGAACTGCACAATAAATATTGGCCACATCGCGTTTAAAAATATGGTGTGAGGAAACTGTAATAAATATATATAGGTCTCCCGATGGAGAGCTATTTAAGCCAGCTTCTCCCTCTCCCGACAACCTAATTCGCGTTCCATCTTCAACTCCCGCTGGAATTGATACAGATAAAACCTTATCTTGATGCACCCTACCTGTACCTTCACATTTACCGCAAGGGTCCTTTATAATTTTTCCAGCACCCTGACAAGTGCCACACGCTCGCTCAATAGTGAAAAAACCTTGCTGAGCTCTTACTTTACCGTGTCCATTACATGACGGGCATGTGTCGGGAGGAACTCCATTGCGAGTTCCGATGCCCTTACAGTCCCCGCATGAAACTGATGTGGGGACCCTTATATTGGTCTTATTCCCANTGAAGGCTTCTGAAAGAGACACTTCCATGTTGTATCTTAGGTCTGATCCTCGTCCTGAGCCCTGTCTTCCTCCACGGCTACCACCTCCCATGAAATCTCCAAACATATCCTCGAAGATATCAGAAAAGCCTGCCCCACCAAAACCAGACCCCTGTCCAGCGGCGCCACCTTGTTCAAATGCAGCATGTCCGTATCTATCATAAGCAGCTCGCTTCTCTTCATCAAATAGGACATCATTCGCTTCATTGACCTCTTTGAATTTCTTCTCCGCTTCTGGACTATCGGCGTTTCTATCTGGGTGATACTTCATCGCCATTTTACGATAGGCTCTCTTAATATCGTCCTGAGAAGAGCTTTTATCTATTCCAAGAGTTTTATAATAATCTTCTTTCGCCATTCGGGGGCCTTAGTTTAGAGATCTGATAGCATTTTCACTATAAGTATGAAAAGAATCACTTTAGATCTAGTGTTATTGAAATTTTTTGCCTAGGTCTTCTTCTTATCTTCCTCTTTTTTTTCCGAGTCCACTTCCTCAAATTCTGCATCTACTATTGTATCTGAGGCGTTGGTTTCTTCTGTTTCCGGGGCCTCGCTTGGATTAACTTCGGCTCCTTCCTGACTGTCTTTATACATTGCTTCGCCCAACTTCATCGCAACTTGCATTAAGCCATCAGATTTTTCTTTAATTTCATCTGCGGTTGATGTTTCTACCGATAGAACATCTTTTAAATCATTTAATCCTTTCTCAACTTCAGCCTTTTCATCTTCTGATATTTTNTCTCCATATTCTTTGAGGTTTTTTTCTGTCGAATGCAATAACGAGTCTGCTTGATTGCGAACCTCAACCATATCCTTTCGTTTTTTATCATCTTCCGAGTGAGCCTCAGCGTCTTGAACCATCTGCTCAATATCAGTATCTGATAATCCACCAGACGCTTGAATTTTTATTTGCTGCTCTTTTCCTGTTGCCTTATCCTTAGCAGAAACATTTACAATTCCATTTGCGTCAATATCAAATGTTACTTCAATTTGAGGCATTCCTCTCGCACTTGGAGGGATGCCAACCAAGTCAAACTGTCCCAACAACTTATTGTCAGCCGCCATTTCTCGTTCACCTTGAAACACTCTTATTGTCACAGCATTTTGATTATCCTCAGCAGTAGAAAAAACCTGGCTTTTTTTTGTCGGAATAGTGGTGTTCCTATCAATCAACCTAGTGAAAACACCCCCCAATGTTTCTATCCCGAGCGATAGAGGCGTCACATCCAGCAACAAAACATCTTTAACATCACCTTGCAAAACGCCCCCCTGTATCGCTGCTCCTAAAGCAACTACCTCGTCTGGATTAACTCCTTTATTTGGCTCTTTTCCAAAGAATTCTTGAACCACTGCCTGCACTCGAGGCATTCGAGTCATGCCACCGACTAATATTACCTCATCAATCTCTCCTGCTGTAATCCCAGCATCTTTTAAAGCAGCGGAACAAGGTGCAATGGTCCGATCAATTAGTTTATCCACCAAGGCCTCCAACTTAGCCCGGGTGAGTTTTATATTGAGATGTTTAGGACCACTTTGATCTGCTGTTATAAAAGGAAGGTTAATTTCTGTTTGCATAGAACTTGACAGTTCTACTTTAGCTTTCTCGGCTCCTTCTTTTAACCGCTGTAAAGCCAATCTATCTTCCCTAAGGTCAACACCCTGTTCTTTCTTAAATTCATCACCAAGGTAATCAATTATACATTGATCAAAATCTTCTCCCCCCAAAAAAGTGTCGCCGTTTGTTGATTTAACCTCAAATACACCATCTCCAACTTCTAAAACAGAAACATCAAAAGTGCCACCTCCAAGATCATAAACCACTATCGTTCCACTCTCATTTTTATCCAAACCATAAGCGAGTGCTGCCGCTGTGGGTTCATTAATNATCCTCAGCACCTCTAATCCCGCTATCTTACCAGCATCCTTGGTTGCTTGACGCTGAGAATCATTAAAATAAGCTGGAACCGTTATGACCGCTTGTGTGACATCTTCACCTAAAAAACTTTCTGCGGTCTCTTTCATTTTCTGTAGTATAAATGCACTAATTTGACTTGGGCTATACTTCTCACCATCAGCCTCAACCCACGCATCCCCATTGTCACCAGCCACAATATGATAAGGAACCAGTTCCTTATCTTTTTCAGTAAGCGGGTCATCAAATCTACGTCCAATTAATCTTTTTATAGCAAATAAAGTGTTTTCAGGATTAGTCACTCCTTGGCGTTTCGCCGGTTGTCCCACCAAACGCTCTCCTTCATCGGCAAACGCTACCATAGACGGGGTTGTACGAGTTCCCTCAGAATTTTCAACCACCTTTGGATCAGAGCCATCCATGAGAGCAACGCACGAATTTGTCGTGCCAAGATCAATTCCAATTACCTTACTCATTCTAAAAAAATCCTCTCACTAGTGTAAAATAATAACGTTTCATTTCTTAAGGGCAAAAATACTAANAAAATTAGAGTTCCCGCCCCTTTAATATTTTTAATCTATAAGTCTAGAAAACAAATTTACCGGTTATATAGGCTGTGTCTCTATGCGCCGCAACCGCTCTTTGTTTTTTAATACTGAATTTTAGTATTTAGAGTTCCTCATCAAGTTTTTTATTTTTTTCATCCACGGAGGCGTCTAATGCTTCGGCTTGCTTTTCATATGCAGAGGAGCTCGTGTTCGCAACTGTCTCTTTGGGAGTTTCAATCTCATTTGCATCATTTTTTTCATTATCAGGTTTACCACCCCCTTTAGAAACACCCACCATTGCTGGTCGTAAAAGCCGATCATGTAGCATGTAACCCTTCTGGACCTCTTCTAAAACCATGCCAGCGGGGCAGCTTGTGTCTTCAATTTCATACATCGCTTGATGAATATTGTGATCGAACTTTTCGCCTACCGTTGTTAAAACTGATATATTAAATTGTTCCAAAGAAGTCATAAATTGTGAATGAGTCATTTGAATACCGATAAATAGGTTTTTTAAATCTTCATTTTGGGCCATCTTTTCTTCACTAACACTGGTCAGAGCTCTATTTAGGTTATCTGCAACCGAGATGATTTCTCTAGCAAAATTTGTTATTGCGTATTTCGATGCATCTTTTTTCTCGCGATCCGTTCTTCTCCTTATATTTTCGCCCTCTGCCAAGGATCTCAATAACTGGTCTTTTAAGGACTCAATCTCTGAATTAAGTTCTTCAATTGTCGGTTCTTGTTCTAATTCTTCACTCTCTGTCTCATCACTGTTGGTTTCCTTGGGATCCTCTGCTGGAGAGTCTGCAGAAGACGAAAACTCATCCTGTTCAGGGTTTTCTGGGCTAATTTTGTTATTATCATTTGTCTCTTTATCATTTTCTGTTGAACTATCCATTTTTTATATCTTTCTTTTAATGATTATACTTATTTGAAATTTTTGGTTTTCTATATCTAAGAAACTCAGCTCATAATTTTACCAATCAACTTAGCAGAATAATCAACCATAGGAATAATTCGAGCGTAATTCATTCTAACCGGTCCAATTATACCTATTGCNCCAACGAGTTTGTTAGATTTTGAGTGATAAGGAGCAATAATGAATGAACATCCGGATAAATTAAACAAATCATTATCTGCCCCAATGAAGATTTGAACACCTTCAGCTTGATCCGCTAATTCTAAAAGTTTAAACATAGTCTCGTTTGTTTCGAGAAATGAAAATAAGTTTTTAATATCTTCTAAATCAGAAATTACATTAACATCATCAAGTAAATTTGCTTGCCCTCTTATAATCAAAGTGCCGGGCGAATTATTTTGATTATTATTTTTGGACCACGTCGCCAGCCCAGCCTCAACAATTTTAGATGTTAATGTATCCAATTGAATTTTACTTTCCTCTATCTCGGACTGTAATGATCCAATTACTTCTGAGATTGTATGTCCCACCAATCGTTTATTTAAATAATTGGAAACCTCATTAAATATGTAAGCCGGCAGGTCTTTAGGGACTTCGATTATCCTATTCTCAACCACTCCTTCCGACGTAACCAGAACAACCAAAGCTCTTCCAGGACTCAGGTGAATAAATTCAATGTGTTTCAAGGGCGATTGCGTAGTTGGAACCATTACTAATCCAGCGCAATTAGATAATCCAGAGAGTGTTGATCCAGCCTCCTCAAGCATTTCTTCAACACTTTTCCCAGAACCCGCCAGCCTTAATTCTAGATTTTTACGTTCTTCAGACGACAAGTTTCCTATTTCTAAAAGGCCATCAACAAATAGCTTGAGTCCATAATCAGTTGGTATTCTTCCAGCTGAGGTATGGGGTGCGTAGAGAAGCCCAAAACTCTCCAAGTCTGCCATTACATTTCTAATGGTCGCTGGTGACAGACTAGTAGATAATTGTTTGGAAAGCATACCAGAACCGATCGGATCACCGGTTTCAACATATGATTCAACAATCTTCATAAAAATCTCGCGAGAGCGATCATTTAATAGAGATCCAGCTGACTGTTTATTATTTATTTTTTTCATATTTTTTCCATTTGTGGGCAGAATGTAGGTTTGCATGTTGATTACGTCAACGGCTATGATATAAAAAATAAAAGGGTTGGTTTGCTCTACTCGAGTAAATGTTCTGATGAAAATTGTTTCTTTGGTTGAAAACCCATAATTAATCAACTTGGAAGAGTTTATATGCGACCATCAGGAAGAAAGCACGATCAATTAAGAACTGTCTTAATTCAGCCAAATTTCAATAAATACGCTGAAGGTTCTTGCCTAATTAAATTTGGTGATACACATGTAATTTGTACTGCATCGGTCGAGGAGCGCGTTCCGTCTTGGTTAAGAGATAAGGGTCAAGGTTGGATCACAGCCGAATACGGAATGTTGCCAAGATCAACAGGCTCGCGCACGAATAGGGAGGCGGCCCGTGGCGCACAAGGAGGACGAACCCACGAAATTCAGAGACTTATTGGTAGGTCATTGCGCGCAATCACTGATTTAAGAGCTTTAGGCGAGGTTCAAATCAGAATCGATTGCGATGTAATACAAGCTGATGGGGGAACGAGAACCGCATCTATTACTGGAGGATTTGTTGCCTTACATCTGGCATATCAAAATTTAATAAAAAAGAATTTAATAAAAACTATGCCTTTATTGGGTCACATGGCTGCTGTTTCATGCGGAATATATAAAGACACCTCAGTTTTAGACCTCGATTATAATGAAGATAGTACAGCTCTTGCAGACAGTAATTTTGTATTATCAGAGACTGGAGAAATAATAGAAATTCAAGTAACAGCTGAGAATAAGGCATTTTCAGAACATCATTTTTTAAAGATGATGCAACTAGCAAAAAAGGGGGTTTCTGAATTAATTGAATTACAAAAACGTGCGCTTAACTCGTAATGACTAGAAAATTTGCTGGCCAAAACATAATAATTGCAAGTCACAACTCTGGTAAGATACTTGAGTTTGAAGAGCTTTTTACTAACTCTAATTATCGTATTACTTCTGCAAGTAAACTTGGTTTTCCAGAACCTGTTGAAGATGGGAACTCATTTAAAGAAAATGCTGAAATAAAAGCCAAAGCCTCCGCTGTCTTGGGAGAACACCCTGCTATATCAGATGACTCTGGTTTAGTTGTTCCGCTGATAAATGGCGAACCAGGTATTCATTCAGCTCGTTGGGCCCTTAACGATTCTGGCGATAAAAATTTCAATTTAGCAATTGAAAAAATAAAAAACAAAATAATGGCACTGGGTGAGGCGCCCTCTGGTCAAGATGCCTATTTTGTATGTGCATTAGCCATGTGCTGGCCCGACGGATACATGAAAACGGTCGAGGGTTATGCCTATGGAAGTCTCACTTTCCCACCAAATGGTAATAAGGGGTTTGGTTATGATCCTATTTTTATCCCAAACGGTCATAGCTTGACATATGGACAAATCGAACCAGTTAAAAAACATCAAATTAGTCATCGTGCGGACGCCTTTAGACAATTGTTGGCGGCGTGCTTTGAGAAAAACTGGTGGCAACATTAGTCAAAATTTAGGCATATACATCCATTGGCCATTCTGTTCTGCAAAATGTCCTTATTGTGATTTCAATAGTCATGTGCAGGCTAATATCGATCATGATTTATGGTTGAGAGCATATCTTATAGAATTAAAACGCTATTATTCTGAAACTGATCATAGAAATATTGTAAGTATTTTTTTTGGGGGCGGCACCCCATCTCTAATGAAACCCAATGTTATAGAAAAAATAATTAATCAAATAAAAATATTATGGCACTGCGATCCAAAAATAGAAATCACCGCTGAAGCAAATCCGTCATCATCAGAAATCTCTAAATTTATGGATTTTCGTTCTGGTGGAATTAACAGGCTGTCAATTGGGGTGCAAAGCTTTGAGGATCGAAACCTAAAATTCCTAGGTCGAGAACATACCTCAAAAGATGCAGAAAAGGCGGTTATCGCTGCATCAAAAGTCTTCGACAACTATACTTTTGATCTAATTTATGCTCTGCCGAAACAAACATGTTCTGAATGGGAGCGGGAACTTAAACTAGCCCTTCAATTTATCCGTAATCACGTATCAATATATCAACTAACAATAGAACCGGGAACCGAATTTTATAAAAACAAGATTGAACCAGCGAATGAAAAAATAGGTTCCGATNTATATCAAATTACCAATAATATACTAGCACATAATGGGTACGAGTCATATGAAATATCTAACTATTCTAAGCCAGATTTCAATTGTCGTCATAATATGGTATACTGGAATGGCTTAGATTATTTAGGTGTTGGTCCGGGAGCTCATGGCCGATTAACAAAAAATTATATTACTCAATCTATTCAAAGTTATAAAAATCCTAATAAATGGCTAAATACTGTATTAGTCGAACAAAATGGAGAACAAAGCCGACTGTCATTAAAGCCCTCTGAAAGATTTGAAGAGATTTTATTAATGGGTTTAAGGCTTACTAAAGGTATATCTTTCTCATCATTCTATAACCTAACTAATACTCAACTTTTAGACTTTATAGATCATAAAAAATTAGGGGTGTTAATAGAAGAAGACTTTATTAGTTATGATAATAATAATTTGAAAGTAACCTATAAAGGGCGAGAGATACTAAACTCTGTTCTTAAATTCTTATTGACCTAAACTTATTCCTCATCTTTAGAGAAAAAATTTTTCGGGGCCGGACTAATGAGTTTAACCCCACGCTTTTCTATTTCAAATAATGACAATCCCCTCTCTACATAACCCTTCTTTGAAAACCTAAAAATACCGTCTAATCCTAAAAACCCCCTTGGAGAGGTAATATTCATATCTCTAAAGAACTGTGGTTTTTCGAGGTAATTTGTTTGCCTATCATGATTATTGCCTTGCGCAAAAACCGCAGCTAAAGCTGTAGCATCATACGATAATGTAGCTAACCGATGCGGTGCGTCGCCATAAACATTTTTATACCTTATGACGAACTCTTGTCGGCTTTGTTTAGATGGAGAAGGGAACCACCCTCCTACTAATGCCGGTTCTGAGCCTAAACCANNAGANTCCCATTGACTTGTACCTAGCATTTTNACCTTTTTAGGATCCAAATCATAATNCGGAAGAAGCGCAGCAATAGAGCGGAGCCTCTCACCACCATCGGCGATTAATAAAGCATCAAATGGCAACTCACCAATAGTTTGAACGCCGTTAAGCGCAAGCAAGGCTCTCTTTGCTGCTTCGCTATTCTGATTACGAAGATGCAATTTTTTTTGNATTAACATGCTCTTTCGCATGTCAAAGTTAGCTAAATTTCTAATAATTGGGTTAAAATTTTTAGTGTTAATATCATATAATACTTTGGTCGTTAGGGTAGCCCCATACATCTTAACCGTTGAACTAAGCGCATTATATATAACTTTACCATATCTATTGTTGGGAGAAATCAAGCCAAATCTGCGCATACCTTTTTCTATTGAAAATTTGACAACCCGTCGTACTTGTTCACGTGGCAAAAACCCCATGGTATAAACACTGTTGCCTGCAATGGTGTGGTCGCTTGAAAAAGCAAGAACCGTTATGCCACGATCAATTGCCATTGATTCAATTGCACTAACACTAGTATTAAAAAGGGGGCCCAATATCAATGATGCACCTTCTCTAATAGCCGTTGCCGCAGCAACCTTAGCACCATTAATCTTACCTTTCGTATCGAGGGGCAATAGCTCGAAATCTTTATCAGCGAAGTGAAAAAGTGCTAGTTGAGCGGCATTTAACATAGATTGCCCTAATTCCTTATGTTTACCAGATAATGGGAGCAAAATAGCCACCCGCGGCACGTGTATGTTCTTAGGAGAAAGTATAGTATTGTGATGAATAATTTTTGGGTCCTCATCCTCACCGATAAAATTAGTGTTTGTTTCTGATGTTATAATTACTTGTGCAAGGTTTTGCTTGGAAATAGACTTAAAGTCAGATGCTTCAACATCAGAGAAAAACACTAGCAATGTAAAGAAAAAGATAATAATTAGATTAAATTTTATCAATTGAGCCTTGGAGGTGTAAATGTTGAAATGATTCATTTGTTTAGGTTAACGAACACCCTCTAATAAGTAAATAGGATGCAAACACAATGACAGTCGAGTTACGAGGTGGCTTATATATCGTAGCTACACCAATTGGGAACATGAAAGACTTAAGTATTAGAGCGATCGAAATTCTAGAAAATGTGTTTTTTATTGCATGTGAAGATACTCGAGTTACGGGCAAGCTTCTTTTCAGATATAATGTTAAAACACCTATGAAAGCTTATCACGAACATAGCACTGAGAGAGTAAAAAATGAAATATTAGAGGCAATTAGTGAAAATAAAGCGGTCGCTATTGTGTCAGATGCCGGCACACCTGCTATCTCTGACCCAGGCTATAAATTGATTAAGTTGTGTATAGAGAAAAATTATTATATTTCTGCAATTCCCGGCGCTAATGCCGCCATAACCGGTTTGGTTCTCTCTGGCATTCCAACCAACCGTTTCGTTTTTTTCGGGTTTTTAAATTCAAAAAAGATACAAAAATCAAATGAATTGGCTGGGTTGGTTGATATTCCATTAACTTTAATTTTTTACGAATCCCCAAAGAGATTAGTTGATACGCTTCAAACCATGATTAAACTATTAGGAAATAGACCAGCAGCAATTACTCGAGAACTTACAAAACGTCATGAACAAGTGCGGCGTGGAAGTCTTAAGGAACTTTTTCATTATTATCAAAAGGTTCCCGCTCCAAAAGGTGAGCTTGTATTGATAGTTGGTGGCATGGAGAAAAAAATTAATGTTGTCGATGACAACTTGGATCAAATAATTATTAAACGTCTTAAAGATAAATCATTAAGGGATACGTCCATAGAAATTTCGGATGAAACTGGGATCACAAAAAAGATAGTTTATGCGCGCGCTCTGAAATTATCAAAACCTAAAAATTAACAATCAACGGAAAAAGGGTAAAAAAATTAGGATGTCGTTAGGAAATTAAGGGTATTATAATGTAAAAATTTAACTAGGTTTATTAACAGTGAAAAAAGTTATCATTTATATCGGGTTGCTTGGATTTCTAACGCTTCAATTATCAGGGTGCACAACTTTTGTTGGTGCAGGAGCAACTTTGGGGGTAACCGCATTTCAGGAGCGCGGAATAAAGGGTAGAGCGCTAGATTTGAAAACTGAAGCCTTAATATTGGAGAGTTTTATCTCACAAGAACTACTTTTACCGGCAACAATAGGTGTTGAAGTTTACGAAGGCCGCGTTCTTTTAACGGGGGCAAGTAAAAACAATAAAATGACGGATAAAGCCGTTAAACTTTCTTGGGCAATAGATGGCGTAAAAGACGTAATAAATGAAATACAAACAAATAATTCAACGAGCATAACTGATTTTTCAAAAGACTCATGGATTACAGCTCAGTTACGCTCAAAACTAACTTTTGATAAAAATGTGTATTCAATAAACTATTCTATAGAGACAGTAAACGGAACAGTGTATCTGATTGGTATTGCTCAAAATAACGCTGAACATGACATAGTTAAACAACATGCAGCACAAATTAAATTTGTTAAACGCGTCATAAGTCATGTGAGAATAAAAAAAAAATAAGTCCTGTCACACTGTAAGTTTTTTACATATTGTAGTATTCCGATCTTCTAAAAAATTAGGTGGTAACCTAAAAAGAAAAAAGAGGCTGTTTCCCATGACCCTTTCAGTAGCCATACAAATGGATCCAATAGAGCACATTGATATAAAATCCGATAGTACATTCATGTTAGCTCTCGAAGCTGAAGCTCGAGGGTATAGTAATTATCATTACCTAGCAGAAAATTTAACGTTTAAAAATGGAGAAGTTACGGCATTAGCAAATGAGCTAAATGTACGCTATCAGGAAGACAATCATTTTACTTTTAAAGATTCAGGAACAATAAAACTCGCCAACTTTGATGTGGTTCTCATGCGTCAAGATCCCCCTTTTGATATGACATACATTACAGCAACACATCTTCTAGAAAAAATACACCCCAAAACCTTGGTAGTAAATAATCCGGCTGAAGTTCGAAATGCACCAGAAAAGATTTTTGTTACAGAATTTCCCGATTTAATGCCACCAACCTTAATAACGAGAAATCGGCAAGATATAGTCGATTTCCGTAGAGAGCATGCAGACCTTATAATAAAACCATTGTATGGAAATGGGGGCTCTGGGGTCTTTCGTATCAAACAAGCTGATGAAAATTTTAATTCGCTATTAGAAATGTTTGAGACTTCATATAAAGAACCCTANATCATACAGAGATATGAACCAGCAGTAAGAAATGGTGATAAAAGGATAATATTAATAGATGGAAAGCCCGTTGGAGCACTAAATCGTGTCCCAGCGGTTGGAGAGTCGCGATCGAATCTTCATGTCGGTGGAACTGCAAAAAAAACCTCTCTTACAAAGAGGGACTTGGAAATTTGTGCCGCTATTGGCCCTGTCTTAAAAGAACGCGGCTTAATCTTTGTAGGAATAGATGTCATCGGCGACTATATTACTGAGATAAATGTAACCTCTCCGACCTGCATTCAAGAAATTAACTATTTTAACAACGTTAATTTAGAGAAGCGTTTGTGGGATGTTATTGAATCAAAAATATCATAAATTTTGAATNCTCCCTTTTAATGTTTCAATAACAACTTAATAAAAAGCTCTAAGCCCCCTCTCCACCTACAACTTCCGTGATTTGTACTGCTAGTTTATCAGAAATGACAACAACTTCGCCACGAGCAACTAGTTGTCGTTCTGCACAAATATCAATAGGTTCACCAACCAATCTATCAAGTTCAACCACGGCACCTCTCCCCAATTGAAGTATTTGGCTTATTTTTAAATCTGCAGTTCCTAGCACAGCAACAATATCAACATCNACNCCAAGNACCGCAGCATTTTTAGTGTTGCCCATTACATCGCCAAGTCTCTCGTTTACCGCCTCTTCAACAGAAGATTGATCCGTAATTTCTTCCGACATCGATTGAACTTCCATTATAGTTTCAAATTCTACTCCAAGTTATTCGTCACTTTATATTTTAGATATTATAAATTCATTAACGTTATTTTTTTCAGCAACAATCATTGGCCCAAGACGCTTACCACCAAAAAGATGAATGTGAAAATGTGGAACTTCTTGTCCACCGTGATCGCCTATGTTTGCTAAAACTCGATATCCTTGTTTATCAATTTTTAACCTCCGAGCAGTGATCCCGACAGCTCGGAAAAACCCAATTATTTCCAAATCACTCGCTAAGTTTGTAAAATCATCAAACGAAATATANTTGCCTTTAGGAATAACAAGAACGTGGTTTGGCGCCTGAGGGTGAATATCTTCAAAGGCCAGCGCATGTTCATCTTCATAGACACATTTGTACGGAATCTCATTTCGTAGTATTTTTGCAAATATGTTTTCATCATTATATTGCACTTTAAAAACCTCGTACTATTTCCGCGATGCTTTTTCTTTTATTCCCGATATTCCCTGACGTTCCTCTAATTCTTTCCATACATCTGAAGGTTTAATATTAGACACTGACCATAATACTAGTAAATGATAAATTAAATCTGCACTCTCCGATGCAAGCCGGTTTGGTGAAGTCAATGCCGCTATAACTGTTTCAACGGCCTCTTCACCAACTTTCTTTGCAATTTCCGGGGAACCAGCTTTGAATAATTGGTTAGTATAGGATTGCCCGTCAACCGTGTTTTTTCGAGTTTGTATTATCTCAAACAAGTTCTCTATTACAGTTTCCTTGCTATTTTTTTGATTTTTTGACATTTATCACTCAATCCTAACCGCAACACCAGCTGAATTCATAAAATTTTTTGCCTCTGGGATAGTATAGAGACCAAAATGAAATATTGAAGCTGCTAATACACCATTAGCATGACCTTTTTTTACTCCATCAACAAGATGTTGTAAATGTCCAGCACCGCCTGAAGCAATTACCGGTATACTGACACTATCGGAAATCAAGCGTGTAATCTCAAGATCAAACCCTTGTTTTGTTCCGTCTTTATCCATTGAAGTTAACAAAATTTCTCCTGCTCCATATTCTACCATTTTTTTTGCCCACGTTAATGCTTCAATTCCTGTTTCAATTCTGCCGCCATGAGTAAAAAGCTCAAAGTTATTATCTTTCTGCTTAACGTCCATCGAGACTACTATGCATTGACTACCGAATTTTAAAGCAGCCTCTTTAACCAAACCCGGATCTTTAATCGCTGCAGTATTAATTGCAACCTTATCGGCGCCAGCCAATAGTAATTTACGAATGTCAGAGATTGATCTTATTCCTCCACCAACGGTAACCGGCATAAAGCACTTTTCGACAGTACGGGTTACAACATCGTATATAGTATCTCTATTCTCTGAACTTGCCGTTATGTCTAAAAAGCACAATTCATCGGCGCCCGCTTCATCATAAATTTGGGCTTGCTCAACTGGGTCCCCTGCATCAATCAGATCAACGAAGTTTATACCCTTTACGACTCGACCATTGTTCACATCAAGACAGGGAATTATGCGAGTTTTAAGCATCTTAATTTTCTCGCAGCAGATTAACCGCACTTTCTGGTTCAATGGCACCATCATATATTGCGCGGCCAGAAATCACACCTTCTAATGTNTTTCCCCCCAAACGCTTTATTTCTTCTAAATCATGCATAGATGAGATACCACCAGAAAGGATTACTGGAATGTTTATTTTTTGAGCTAAGCCTATAGTTGACCCAATATTAGGCCCCTTCATTAAACCATCTCTATCAATGTCTGTATGAATTATTGCAGAAACCCCAGCATCCTCATACNTTTGCGCAAGATCAATCGCTNTAGTTTTTTCAATCTTTGCCCAACCTTCTACTGCCACATAACCATTTTTGGCATCAACTCCAACAACAATCTTTCCGGGAAATTCTGTGCAGGCTTGTTTAACCAGTTCTGGGTTCTTTAATGCTGCTGTACCCAAAATTACTCTAGATACTCCTTTAGATAACCAAAATTCGATTGTTTTGAGCTCTCTGATCCCACCACCAAGTTCTATTTCTAAATCGGTTGACTCTATAATTCTAGTAACAGAAGCACTATTAATCGGCTCACCCGCAAATGCACCATCAAGGTCAACAACATGAAGCCATTCACACCCAGCATTTTCAAAAAGCTCTGCTTGATCTGCTGGGTTATTTTCAAAAACCGTTGCCTGAGCCATATCACCTTTAATCAAACGCACACACTGTCCATCTTTCAAATCGATGGCCGGTAAAAATATCATATTTTTCCATCCCACATTAAAAATTCTTTTATAAAACTCTGTCCAAATTTTTGGCTTTTTTCTGGATGAAATTGTGTGCCGATTATATTTTCAACACCAACCACAGCCGTAATATTTTCACCATAATCAGTAGTTGCTAAAACTGCATCTTTATTCGTAGGAATAAATTGATAGGAATGGACAAAATACGCATGGGGCCCTGATATAAATTTTTTCCAAATTGGATGAAGTTTCTTATTAAAATTAATATTGTTCCATCCCATGTGGGGTATCTTCAAAACAGGATCTTTTGGTGTGATTTTTACAACAACGCCACTAATCCAATCAAGTCCTTTGGTTGTACCGTTCTCTNTCCCATAGGATGCCATTAACTGCATTCCGACACAAATTCCTAAAAACGGTTTCTTTTTTTTAATCACTGCATCCTGAAGAGCTTCGATCATACCAGGCAACGCGACCAATCCATTCATACAGTCTGAAAATGACCCAACACCTGGCAATATTATATGCGTCGACAACAAAAGATCATTAAAATCGCGGGTCACTTTTACATCGCCAAAACCTGCAAGTTTAAATGCATTAAAAACTGATTTTAAGTTACCAGATCCATAATCTATAATGACCGCTTTTGTCTTCTTTTCAAGTTCATCGAACATAAATACTCAATTCAATAACTTACATTAGAGATATACTTTTGTTTATTCCTATAAAATATTGCAATTATGTGGTTTTTGCTTTCACCATACAATACCGAGCTATATGTATATCCCCCTTTTTTCAAATGGCGAATTTTCAAATCATTTGCAATCCAGCCAAATATTATAATCACGGATAAATATGCAACCATTAATCCATCAAAACCAAACCCCAAAATGATTAATACCGAACCTAGGAAAGAAAGCACTAAGATTAGAGCAACAAGCGAGCTCCAAAGCTTGTTATACGCAGCCCAAATAGGAGCTGTTATAAATGCTAGCCAGTTAAAACCATCTTTAATGACCATTAGTTTTTCAGGAGTGTCTTTTTTAAAAAATACGATGTAAGGTTGCATTATAACTACTTAATTTTATCGTCGGTCAATGTTCCTTTTGTTGATGGAACACTGGCTAACGATCGGACATCCAGCTCTATTGCCATTCGAAGAGCTTTAGCGAGAGCTTTATATGTAGACTCAATAATATGGTGATTGTTTTTACCATAAAAATTCTCAACATGCAGCGTTAATCCTGCGGCCTGTGCAAAGGCTTGAAACCACTCTCTAAAAAGTTCAGTGTCAAAATCACCCAATTTAGGGTGAGAGAATTCAACCTTCCAGATTAGGTATGGTCGGTTGGAACAGTCCACAACAACACGCGTCAAAGCTTCATCCAAAGGACATAACGCCGATCCAAATCTTCGAATTCCTACTCTTGACCCAAGTGCTTTTTTTACTGCTTGGCCAATTGCAATTCCTGTATCCTCAGTCGTGTGATGGAAGTCAATATGCAGGTCACCAATGGCTTTAACCTCAAGATCAACTAAACTATGCCGCGAAAACTGTTCTAACATATGATCGAGAAAGCCTATACCCGTTGAAACATCGCAAATCCCTGTACCATCCAAATTTATAAATACACTTATTTGTGTCTCCTTTGTATTTCTTTCTATACTAGCTTTCCGATTGACCCGATCCATTCTTCGATCTCCAAAGATTGTAAAATATTTTTTGTAGCAGTAACCATCTATTTTTGCCAGTTAATTTAGGGTTTAAGCAAAAAGAGGGTAAACACTTTATTGACTATTACTAACTTTAAACATACATCCAAGGTAGTTAATGTTTTATAAAAGGTTTTACACATGACCAAAGATAATCATTCAAAGTGGCATGCAACAACAATTCTCTGTGTTAGGAAGGGTGACTATGTTGTTATCGCTGGTGATGGTCAAGTAAGCATGGGTGATACAGTTATCAAGTCCAATGCCATGAAAGTTCGTCAACTACATAAAGGTTTAGTGATTTCAGGGTTCGCGGGGGCAACAGCCGATGCTTTTACACTTTTCGAGCGCCTTGAAGCTAAATTAGACCAACATCCTGGCCAATTAACACGCGCATGCGTTGAACTCGCCAAAGATTGGCGAACGGATCGATATCTCAGAAAATTGGAGGCAATGATGGCGGTAGCCGATGAAACGGTCTCACTCATTGTATCCGGAACTGGTGATGTGCTAGAGCCAGAAGACGGGCTGATTGGAATAGGCTCAGGAGGTAACTATGCGTTATCTGCCGCACGGGCAATGATCGATCGTGATGACATGACTGCCGAAAAAATTGCAAAACGTGCCATTGAGATAGCTTCAGACATATGTGTTTACACGAATAAAAATATAATTATTGAGAAGATAAAAAACAAATGAATGAAAACCAATCAAAAATGGCTTTGCCTGCTTCATCGAGTTTCTCTCCTAGAGAAATTGTTTCAGAACTTGACAGGTTTATTATTGGTCAAACTGAAGCCAAACGTGCCGTCGCGGTCGCATTAAGAAATCGCTGGCGACGACAGCAGCTCACTGATGACCTTAAAGAAGAAGTGGTTCCCAAAAATATTTTGATGATGGGGCCGACAGGCGTTGGGAAAACAGAAATTGCACGCCGCTTGGCCAAACTTGCACAAGCGCCATTTATAAAGCTTGAAGCAACGAAATTTACGGAGGTCGGTTATGTCGGACGCGATGTTGACTCCATAATACGTGATCTTATGGATACAGCAATTCATGAAACTCGAGAACGACTTAGAAAACAAGTTGTTGCAAAAGCATCTGTTTTGGCCGAAGAGAGAGTTTTAAACGCTTTAGTCGGAGAATCCTCTAGCGCAGATACTCGCCAGAAATTTAGAAAAATGTTAAGAGAGGGACAGCTTGATGAAAAAGAAATAGAAATTGATGTCGTAGAGAATAATTCAGGAGGTATGCCAACGTTTGAAATACCAGGGATGCCGGGTGCACAAATGGGTATGCTAAACATCAATGAAATGATGGGAAAAGCTTTCGGTCAACAAGCGCGCCCAAAAAAGATGACTGTTGCTGAGTCTTTTGATGTTTTGAATAAAGAGGAGAGCGATAAGCTGTTAGATGAAGATATTATAACCAAGGAAGCAAAAAACAACGTTGAAAATAATGGCATAGTCTTTATTGATGAATTTGACAAAATAACNGCTCGCTCGGACTCAAGAGGCGGTGATGTTAGTCGAGAAGGCGTTCAAAGGGACTTATTGCCCTTAATTGAGGGAACAACTGTTGCAACAAAGCACGGACTAATTAAAACAGACCATGTTCTATTTATCGCCTCTGGTGCATTTCACCTAGCTAAACCATCGGATCTTTTGCCTGAACTTCAAGGTAGGCTTCCTATTAGAGTAGAGTTAACGGCATTGACTGAAAATGATTTTATTAAAATATTGACCGAGCCAGAGGCTAGCCTAATTAAACAGTATGTCGCGTTAATGGATACAGAAGGCCTAAAACTCTCTTTCAATGACAGCGCGATCCAAGAAATTGCAAAATTATCAGCAGAAATCAACTCTGTAGTTGAAAATATAGGAGCCCGCCGTCTTCATACTGTGATGGAAAAACTTCTCGAGGAAATAAGTTTCTCAGCAACAGACCGTGGTGGGGAGACAATTGAAATTGATGCTCAAATGGTAACAGACAGAGTGAGCAGTTTAGTTAAAGGTGGCGACCTGTCCAAATTTATATTGTAAAACTTTATAGTATTGTATCGTCAAAACCCATTTCTTTAAGCATAGCATCAATATTTTCCGCATTTAGTTCGTGAATATGGCGAGCCATTAAATTTGCCAATAGGGTAGCCCTATAATGAAGTCCAGCAGTTTCAATGGGCACACGTGGGTGAGACAAATTAGCCAACTCTTTGATCTCATCGACTTCATCCCAAATAAGTTCAAAATAATTTGCGATTTGCATCACAAACCCTGGGCCGGGCCGACCTCTTTTACCATGCTCTAAGGCGGAGAGATAAGGAGGTGATACCTGAAGATCTAGTGCCATCTTTTTAAGAGTAATTTTTCTCTCTCGCCTTAATTTTCTGATATGATTTCCAAATGGGGTCATTCTAAGACCTATTTTTTTTCAGAAGAATATACAGAGCCCCATNACCCCCGTCTTTTTGGGTCGCATAATCGAATAGAATTATTCGATCTCGAATACTGTCCTCATTTAACCACTTGGGAACCATCTCACGCAGAATTCCAACTTTTTTGATGGGGTCATCAAAATTTTTGTTTCCTTTTCCGGTGATTACTAGCACAAGCCTTTTNTGTTGGTTATGTGCTCTAAAAATGAAACTTTTTAATTGTTGGTAAGCTTCATATTGATTGCTGCCATGTAGATCAAGTCGTGCCTCTATTTCCAGTTTACCTCGTCTCATTCGTTGAGCAAAACGTTTATCTAAACCAGCAGACGAGCCATGTAATAAAGATCTATCAGATTTAATATGTTTATTTGTTCCTTTTGTTTTTATGTTTGGAATATAAACACGGTTTTTTTTACTACGGTTCGCAACGATAAGACCATCATTTTTCAATATTTCTGCTGAGCCCGGAAGAATGCGGCCTGGGAGTGGCTCTACATCTTTCAAAGCCCATTCCAATAAATAGGCGTCTTTAACAGTAAAAGCGTTCGTTGTCTTTTTCTTCATGTAACAAAAAGCCTAATAATATGACCAACTATTAATATTATATGTCTTTATTTAATTTTTTGGTAACAAAATAAAAAGTTTGCCTTTCTCNTTCATAAGTCCGGCCGCTTCGTATGCTTTCTTGCCAGAGCCCCAGAAATAATCACCTCTTATTGGACCGACAATTGCGCCGCCCGTGTCTTGAGAAACCATGAGTTTTTGTAAAGGCTTTTTTGTCAAAGGGTCCATGGTATCTATCCAAAACAATAATCCCATGGCAAAATAAGCTCTATCGATCGCAAGGCTTCTACCAGCAGTTAAGGGGATGCCAGCGGCTCCAATTGGCCCATCTAGGCCAGAATGTTTAGNCGTTTTTTTATTTTTTATTTCTCGAAAAAAAACATATGACTTATTTTTATTCATTAAATCCCTTGCCTTATTGGGATTACTCTCGAGCCATGTCCTAATTTTTTGCATAGATACATTGGATTTAGTCAGCTCTCCCATTTTTACCAACTCACGNCCTATCGCAAAATACGGTTGGCCGTTACGNCCTGAAAAACCNACTTTTATAATTTCTCCTGTATCAAGCCGAATTCTACCCGATCCTTGTATATGAAGAAAAAAAACATCAATTGCATTATCAACCCATAGCAATTCTAATCCTCTTCCCGCCAAAGCTCCCATCTCTATAGACTTCCGCGTTGCAAAAGGGACAATCTTATTACCCTTTAATCGTCCAGAAACCTGACGGCCTTTCCATTCTCGTTTAAATAAACCTAAGTCACTCGAGATTAAATCATTTGGTCGTTTGTAAATGGGAAATTTAAATTTTTTTGAGAAAACACGCGAACCATTTAATTCTGGTTCATAATAACCTGTGAACAAACCAAAATCAGAGCTAAAACTCTCAATCTTGTAAGGTTCAAACCAATTTTCGAAAAAAGTTTTTGAAGCCTTGTGATTCATCTTTGGTTTTACCATTTTTGCCCTATTACAAATTCTCTGGTACGTTTTAACGCGACCAGCAAAACCTCGGATTCCAAGCTCAGTTTCAGGGGACCTATGTTTTATGTTTAGGCAGCTTTTTAAAAAAGTGACTAAAGCTTTTGAATGTTTATCTTTAGACCAACCAACTAGCTCGTTATAGGAGATTTTTTTAAATTTGATAGATTGGTCTTTGGACAATTCATTTAATATAACCTGTTGGTCCTTAGATGGGTGTTCCCGATCGATAAAATTAGGCAATTGATTACAGCCTACGATTAAGAAAACTAATAACAATAAGAGTATACGGCGCACTGTTATTCTAGGCTTCGTGTGGCGACTAACTCCCAATTTGGACCGTCTGCATTTATTTCACGCGCGAACGTCCAGATGTCTATAATTGTCGTAATATTTTGGGGATCACCATCTACAGTATTACCCTCTTCATCTCGAGTTACATTTATTTGCTCAGATGTCAATTTGACTGTAATAAGCGCATCGCCACCATTAATGGACCCTTCAATAATTTGAGAGTCAACAATCCTTATCAGGGTGTTCTCTAAAGTATAAGAATTTGCTTCACGATCGATTATAGATTGTTCAAAATTTCCATAAACCTCTTCGTTTAGCAAATCGCCCAGCAGTTCTCGATCGCCAGACGCAAAACCTTCAACTATCATCTCAAACGCAGTTCTTGCACCAACCAAAAACTCAACCCTATCAAAATTTGGAATATGTTTGATAACATCGGTGAGCAATTTGTCTTCGGGGTCCGACACTTTTTCACTTTGTTTTATATCGCTTTTCTCAGTGGAGGGAAGTGATATAACATTATCCTTTTCGGTTTTATGAGCTTCGGTAACCACCTTTTCATCACCTTTGTTCTGTGTCTTATTATCCTTATGCCGACCAAGAACTGACCTCAGGCGTAAAATTAGAAAAGCTGCGATCATGCCAAATAAGATTATGTCAAAAAACTGAACGTTATCACCCATAGCTACTCATCCTAAAAAATTAGCCTCNAATTCTNAACAATTTAAATAAATCTTATAAAAAATTGCCCATACCCTCATGCATTCTATATATTCTAACCGTGTGCTTATATAGTTAGATAATCATTTTAAAACAATAGCACAAGGCTACAGGTTTTAAACCATATACATTAATATAAAATTGAAATAAGATACGACATGGTTCGATTGCTTCTTTATACATTTATTTTAATACCTATAATTGAAATAGTAGTATTTATTTTACTAGGCGATTTTTTTACACTTTGGCAGCTTATTTCTATAATAATTACTACTGCATTCATCGGTATAACTATTATTAAGAAAAAAGGGTTACAAACCTTTTACAAAGCTCAAGAACAACTTAGATCAAATAATATGCCTATTGCGGAAATCTATGATGGCACGTTTTTGATTATATCTGCTACTTTATTATTATTACCGGGTTTTGTAACTGACCTGTTTGGATTTCTATTATTTTTTCGAGGCGTTAGAAACTTATTTAAGGCTGTTATCTTTAAATCATTGGTTGCGAATATAAACTTAGATGGTTATATGAAAAACAATAATATAAATACAGCGAATACATATGATAAAACGATAGATGGGGAGTTCGAAGAGGTTAGAGCTCCGAATATTTCTAATANTAATAAAACTTTAAAATAAAGAATATACTTAAGGGAACGATATGGTTGATGAGANTCAAGAANGTGATGTTGAAGGTGAACGTTTTGCAGAAAACTCAGATAATAAGTTGGAACAAGAGGCCCCGGCACTTGCTCTCGTGATCAATGGTCAGTATACGAAGGATCTNTCATTTGAGGCTCCAAACACCCCTGAGGTTTTTAATATGCTTCAATCTGAAATGCCAAATATACAGGTTGATATCGATGTACAAGGAGACGCTAAGGATCAAAACGTTTTTGAGGTTGTACTGAAAGTTCGAGCAGAGGCTAAAGTAAAAGAGAAATTGGCATATATCTGTGAACTATCTTACGCTGGGATATTTACAATAAATGTNCCCGCTGAAAATATTGGACCAGTCTTGNTAATTGACTGCCCATTAATATTNTTTCCTTTTTTGAGACGAATTGTTGCCGATGTAACTAGTGATGGTGGATTTGCTCCGTTAATGCTAACTCCGGTTGATTTTGCATCACTTTATCAACAACGTATTTTACAAAATCAAAATAAGGATGCCAGCTCTNCTGCCTCATAAAAAATTATAGTGATTAATCAAACCAAATCGGTGACTTTAATTTGCTCAAAAACTTCTTATGGGCCATTTTGTCTTTTTCGGTAATTTTGAACGACCGAGGAGCTCGTGTCATGACTTTCTTTTTTTTAGTATCCAAAGTTCTTTCATTATCTGATAGCTCAAAATCGGGTTGTCGACCTCCAACTAGCTCAAGATAAATCTCAGAAAGTAACTCTGCGTCTAAAAGTGCTCCATGAAATTCGCGGCCTGAGTTATCCACCTTAAATCTTCGACATAATGCGTCTAAACTTGCTGGCGCTCCTGGAAACTTTTCTCGCGCTAATTTAACAGTATCAATAGCACGTGACATTGATATTTGCGTTCTACCTAGGGCTTTTAATTCGGCATTTAAAAATCCCATGTCAAATTGAGCGTTATGAATTACAAGCACAGAATCATCTCTAATGAAATTAAGAAAATCATCAATTATATCATTAATAATTGGAAATTTTTCTAAAAACTGATCACTTAATCCATGAACCTTAAAAGCTTCTTGGGGCATTGCTCGTTTAGGATTTATATACTGATGAAAGGTGTTTCCAGTTGGTAAAAAATTCTCAAGTTCCACGCAACCAATTTCAACGATTTTATCGCCATCGGAAAAACGAAAACCAGTAGTTTCAGTATCGAGTACTATTTGTCTCAATGTAAACCCCTTTCCCAGGCAGCCATTTGCAGCCACTTTTTGTTTTCACATCTTGGATTATCATTCTTATATATGCCAGACTAACGCTTTTGCCTAAACCTGTTGGGATAATATAATTTGCTCTCTTTCTTTTCTCTTTATCTGATAATTGTCGCTTACAAATCTCAATAAATTTTTTATCAGTCATATTAGAACGCGCAAAAACGCGTGATCGTTGAATAAAGCTTGGAGCAGACACAACGATAACCGCGTCACAAAACTGGTCCCCTTTTGTCTCAAACAAAAGTGGTATATCTAAAACTATCACATTTTGTCCGTTTTTAGCTGCGCAACGCATGAATTTATATTGCAGCAGTCTTGCACGGGGATGTAAAATTGTTTCTAATTCTTTTAATGCATCGCTATCCGCGAATACCATCGACCCTAAAATATTTCTATCAATTCTATTATTCTTAACAGCCTCCGGGAATATATTTTTTATTTCCGCAACAACGGCAATGTTTTCAGTCATAATCTTATGTATTGTTTCATCCGCGTCATATACTGGTATACCAAGCTTTTTAAATGCTCTAGCAGCGGTCGTTTTACCCATTCCTATTGAGCCAGTAAGTCCTAAGATATACACTATTTTGCAAGCGCACTTAATACGTGCTCCTTTAGCGAATCTGTCACGGTGGGTTTGATACCAAACCAACACTCAAATCCAGGTTGCGCCTGATATAGCAACATACCCAGACCATCAACAGTTGGGTTCCCTTGGCTTCTGGCCGCTTCTAATAATCTAGTTTCCAAAGGAGAGTAAACAATATCGTATACAATACATTCTTGTGATAAATTTGTAATATCTATATTTAATTTATTTTGCCCAGACATGCCTAAATTTGTTGCGTTGATCAACATTGAGACATCAGACAGCTCTGAAGACAGTTGATCCAAATCCAGCACCGTGATAAACCCACCCAAATCCTCTGCTAGTGAAAGGGCTCGATTTTTTGACCTATTAAATAATTTTATATTTTTGACGTTTAAATAATCTTGAAGTCCTATTACAACAGCCCGCGCAGCTCCCCCAGAACCTATAACGGCAACCGGCGACGAATTAGGTGACCATTGGGGGTATTGGCTTTTAAAATTTTGCACAAAACCATAAATATCTGTGTTTGTTCCAAGTAACTTGCGGTCGTGATTTACCACAATTGTGTTTACGGCACCGGCTCTTGTAGCAGCGTCATCAATGCTATCGCAAAACTTTAACACTTCTTGTTTGTAAGGTAATGTAATATTAAGACCTCTAATATTCTTATGAGGCAAACTTTTCATAAAGGCATTAAAATTATTGGGCATAACACTAAACAAAGCATAATCACCATATAATTTGTTTGTCTCAAGCCAAAAGCGGTGTAAAACCGGCGAAATCGAATGTTTTACAGGCCAGCCAACTACACCAGCACTAAGTTTTTTCTTCATTATGAAACCATAAAATTTTTTAATCTTAAAAAGGTTAGTAGCGGTAAAACCGGTAATCCTAAAACGGTAAAAAAATCACCCTTTACTTGATTAAATAGCTGCACTCCATGTCCTTCTAAGCGATATGAACCAACAGTTGAAAAAATTTCCGGCCCTACAATCTCTAAATATTCACTAATAAATTTATCACTTAGACTGCGCATTTCTAAATTAACTTGGTCAACAAAACTCCAAATAATTTCCCCGTGATATACTATACTCACTCCTGTCACTAATCTATGCATTTTTCCTTGCAGATTTTTTAAATGTTCAAATGCGTTTGAGTAATCAATCGGCTTATCATAAAGGGTGTTTTCACATTCTAACATTTGGTCTGCGCCAATAATCAAACTTTTCTTATTGTTTTGATAAACAGCTTCTGCCTTCGCACCCGCAAGTTTTAAAACAAGATCTTCAACAGGTGTCCCTTGAAACTTTTCTTTTAATTTTTTTTCATCTACGTTAGAAGTTTCAACACGGAATTTTAAACCCGCATTCTTCAATAATACTTTGCGAGACTTGCTCGCTGATGCTAATATAATCTCTGGAGTTTGATTCTTCATATTATCTTTTATAATGGGTTTTCTAAAAATTGCGCATGTAATTTTATAATTGCTGCAGCAGTTTCTTCAATACTACGTCGTGATACATCAATTACATTTAATTTTTTCTTTGTGAACAATCGCATAGCAAAATTAATTTCTTCAGTAACTTGTTCTGGATTTGCGTAATCAGCTTCTTCACTTTCCGTTAACATTCGTAATCGGTTTTTACGAATTTGAACCAGACTTTTAGAGTCTTTGATTAATCCAATGATAAGAGTGTTTTTTAATTCAAAGATATTTTCAGGTATCGTATGCCCCAAAACAATCGGAATGTTCGCTGCTTTTATACCACGGTTTGCCAGGTAAACACATGTTGGGGTTTTTGAAGTTCTCGAAACGCCAAGAATTAAAACGTCTGCCTCACCTATATTCCACATAGCCTGACCGTCATCGTGGGCCATTGCGTAATCCATCGCTGCAATACGTTCAAAATAATCGTCATCCAAAGTATATTGTAATCCTGGCCGCGCATTTCCTTTTTCGTTTAAATATTTACCAAACGATGCCATAATTGGTTGTAATACCGAAACACATGGCACCTTTAATTTCCTGCATGCCGCCTGAAGTTTAATAATAATATCCTTGTTTACTAGCGTATAAAGAACAAATCCGGGTCTCTCTTTTATATCTTCAATAACATCATTAATTTGTGTATCGGATCGAACTAAGTTCCAAACATGCTCAATTGGTTGTGTATGTTCAAATTGCACCAAACATGCCCTAGCAACTGACTCTACAGTTTCACCCGTTGCGTCAGAAATTAAATAAATATGGAAATCAGACATGTAACATTAGTCGTTTCATTATAAACCTTCTGAATAACATTAGTATTAATTGTGAGTAAAAATATATATTTATATTTAATATAAAAACTATCATTTTTGAACAAGAGTTGTTATCACAGTAATACAATTTAAGTTAGTTTATTACAATAATGTGAACAATTAAATTACTAAAGTTATACACCTTATAAACATGTTTAAACTTAAACAAAGTTTATAAAAATAATAGCTTTTATAGTACTTTATAAAAACCGCTAACAGCTAATATTTTAATTTCTTAATTGTTTTTAAAAAACGTTATAGTTTTAATATTTTTTTTTATACGGTATAAATCATGAATAAAATTTAATCCTCAATATAATCATAACAACAACAACAACTATCTATATAGATTAATATTTTTTTTATCTGTGTAAGCTGTTAACAAATGGACGAAACTACAAGAATGTTGCAAAAATATAATAAACCTGTTTTGCTAGCATTGAGAAAAATGCCAACAACGACTGTGCCATTATGGTTAATGCGCCAAGCAGGCAGACATTTACCCGAATATAGAAAAATTCGTTCTTCGACAAATAATTTTCTTGATTTTTGCTATAATCCAGAATTAGCGTCAGAGGTCACATTACAACCAGTAACTCGATATGGTGTAGACGCAGCAATCTTGTTTTCTGATATATTAGTAATTCCTCATGCATTAGGACAAGACGTAAGTTTTGTATCTGGAAAGGGCCCAATTCTCAAACCAATTACTAATATCATTGATGTGAAAAAATTAAATATTAAACATATAGATACCAAGCTAAAAAATATATATAAGACCGTTTCAACAGTTAAACAAGCAATCGATGATAAGTTTAAAACAACAACATTAATTGGTTTTGCGGGTTCACCATGGACGGTTGCAACTTATATAGTCGAGGGTGGAAGTAGCAAAGATTATATGGGTGTAAAAAGTTGGTGCTATTCATCTCCAAAAGAATTCTCAGTTTTAATAGATATTTTAATCGAGGCAACAGTAGAGTATCTAATCCAGCAGATAAATCATGGAGTTGAAGTTATACAATTATTTGATAGCTGGGCTGGCATTCTTTCTGAAGATCAATTTACTAAATGGGTTATCAAACCAACAAAAACAATAGTAGATAAGATAAAAAAAAGGTGCCCCAATATCCCAATAATTGGATTTCCACGTGCGGCTGGTGTTTTATATAAAAATTTTGTCGTTGAAACTGGCGTTGATTGTATTTCGATTGATCAAAGCGTCCCAATAGAGTGGGCTGCAACACACTTACAATCTGAGTGTACTGTTCAAGGAAATTTAGACAATTTATCGTTACTAATAGGTAGTAAAACTACTGATAATGAGGTACTTAAAATACTAAATGGTTTGTCAAAAGGTCCCTTTATTTTTAATTTAGGGCATGGAATTTTGCCCAATACTCCGATAGAAAATGTTAATCGATTAGTCAAATTGGTAAAAGGTTTTAAAATTGAAAAAAAGAGCAATTATACTATTTAACTTGGGTGGGCCAAACAATTCTGATGCTGTGCGCCCCTTTTTATTTAATTTATTTAATGATCCAGCTATAATTAATGTTCCTAATCCGATGAGGTGGTTAATTGCAAAGCTAATCTCGTATAAAAGGTCTCCTATTGCAAAAGAGATTTATAATGAAATTGGTGGGAAGTCACCAATATTAGAATTAACACAACAGCAAGCGAAAGCTTTAGAATTAGGTATTAATAATGATCCAGAGAATGAATTTAAAGTATTTATTGTAATGAGATACTGGCATCCTATGAGTATGGATGTTGTTCCCAATGTTAAAAAATATAATCCAGATGAAATTTTACTCCTTCCCTTATATCCGCATTTTTCATCAACAACTTCAGGCTCCTCAATAAAAGACTGGCATAAAACAGCAAAAAAAGCTGGATTAAAAAAGTTAACTAAAATTATTTGCTGTTATCCAACCGAAATTAATTTAATAAAAGCGCATAGTGAACTATTACAAAAGGAAATAAAAAAATCTAATAATAACCCACGTATTTTATTTTCAGCACATGGTTTGCCGAAAAAAATAATAAACAAGGGTGATCCTTATCAAGCCCATATTGAAAAAACAGCTTTAGCGATAGCGAATGAAGTTAAATTAAAAAATAAAGATTGGTCAATATGCTATCAAAGTCGTGTAGGCCCTCTAGAATGGATTGGACCTTCATTAGATGAAGAGTTAACAAGAGCATCAAATGATAATATTGGAGTAATTGTATTACCAATAGCTTTTGTTTCAGAACATTCTGAGACTTTAGTGGAATTAGATATAGAGTATAAAAAATTAGCGATGGATTTAAAAATCCCCACATATCAAAGAGTACCAGCTGTTGGTACAAATGTAAATTTTATCGCTTCCCTTATTCAAATGGTTAGGAATAGTATCTCTGAAACTAAGGACAAATCATCCAATACAGGGTCAAGGATTTGTCCGTTAGATCGATCGTGTCACTCTTATGATTAGAGAATAGAAATTTGGCTGAATTGCTAATAGACCATTATCTATGGATTAAAGCCTTTCACATCATAAGCATAATTGCATGGATGGCAGGTTTACTCTATTTGCCTCGATTGTTTGTTTATCATTGTTCAACTAAAATCGGCTCAGAATTTTCTGAAAAATTAAAGATCATGGAGTACCGTTTAATGGTCTTCATAATGGCACCAGCCAGAATAAGTTCATTGTTTTTTGGTTTACTGCTATTTTTGAGCTATAGTTGGGAAGAACTTATTGTTACATGGGTAGTTATAAAGCTAATATGCGTTGTATTTCTATTTATTATTCATGATTTATTTAATAAATGGCGAAAAGATTTTCAAACTGATACAAATATTCATCAAGCTAAATTTTTCCGTATTATGAATGAAGTGCCAACTCTCTTGATGATTTTTATAGTTATTTTTGTGGTTGTTAAACCGTTCTAATCTTATAAGTATAATTAGAAAAACGTTTGTTTTTATAAAACTCTATTTTAAATCTTTAATTGACTTAATAATATCAAGTTTGTTATATAAAAGCCTGAAGTCTCTCGACCATTATGAATTAGTATAAATAAATATATTTCTAGATTAGTCTCCATAAATAATAATCAAAAGTTTTTTAATATTTAAACGAATGTATCTTTTCGGATCCATTTAATATTCCCAATAATTTTAAAAAGTATCAAGACTATGAACCTTCAACAACTTAAAGAAAAATCTCCAACGGACCTTTTGCTTTTTGCAGAGGAATTAAAAGTTGAAAATGCTAGTACACTCAGAAAGCAGGATATGCTATTTGCAATTCTTAAACAAATGGCAGAAAATGATACTGCGATTTTTGGTACAGGTGTTCTTGAAGTATTGCAAGATGGGTTTGGTTTTTTACGATCTCCAGAATCAAATTATTTACCGGGTCCTGATGACATTTATGTTTCGCCCAGTCAAGTAAGACGATTTAGTCTAAGAACTGGTGATACAGTTGAAGGACAAATCCGAGCACCCAAGGATGGTGAAAGGTATTTTGCACTTCTTAAAGTTACGAATATAAATTTTGCAGATCCTGGTGATGTTCGTCAGCGAGTTAATTTTGATAATTTAACACCATTGTATCCAGAAGAGCGTCTGCAAATGGAGATTGGAGACCCGACATTAAAAGATCCAACATCTAGAATATTAGATTTGATAGCTCCAGTAGGCAAGGGGCAAAGGGCATTAATCGTCGCGCCGCCACGTACCGGGAAAACGGTAATGTTGCAAAACATTGCTTCATCGATTTCTGCCAATCACCCAGAATGCTATTTAATTGTACTGTTAATAGATGAACGCCCAGAAGAAGTTACTGATATGGCTCGATCGGTAAAAGGAGAGGTTGTAAGTTCAACATTTGACGAACCAGCATCGCGACACGTTCAAGTCGCTGAAATGGTAATTGAGAAAGCAAAGCGGTTAGTTGAACATAAACGAGATGTTATCATCTTATTAGACTCAATTACTCGGTTAGGACGTGCCTACAACACTGTTGTTCCATCATCTGGAAAAGTTTTGACTGGTGGCGTTGATGCAAATGCATTACAGCGACCAAAAAGATTTTTTGGTGCCGCGAGAAATGTTGAAGAAGGTGGGTCTCTTACCATAATTGCAACAGCTTTAATAGACACTGGATCAAGAATGGACGAGGTCATTTTTGAGGAGTTTAAAGGAACAGGTAATTCAGAAATAATATTAGATCGCAAGCTCACTGATAAAAGGACTTGGCCCGCTATGGATATAACAAAATCGGGTACGCGCAAAGAGGAGCTGTTGGTTGATAAAGCTACACTATCTAAAATGTGGGTATTGCGAAGAATTCTTAATCCAATGGGTGTAGTTGACTCTATGGAATTTCTAACAGGTAAATTAAAGGAATCAAAAAATAATGATGATTTCTTTGACTCAATGAACACTTAAAAAGATTATGGATTTATATATTATCTTTTAAATATTTAAAAATTGTATTTGATACACGTGTTGATCCTTCGTTGTTTAAATGTCCATCGTGTATAAAATCGTATGTTCCGATATTTTTAGTTTTCAATGATTTAAATAAACTTAAACAAGACAAGCTATTTTTGTCGCACGTGTTTTTTACATAGTTCCAAAGAAAGTCCTGATCAGGGAATACTGTTCCATTTTTTGAGTATAATTGGTAAAGCTCGTCTATGTAAGAAATTCTAGAAGGTAAGAAT
>NHCC01000019.1 GCA_002168115.1 Rhodospirillaceae bacterium TMED23
CGTTGGAGTCGCGGTGTCGATATAGATTTATTCAAGCCGCGGAATAAAGATTTCTTGTCTGACCCACGACCGATTAGCCTCTTTGTCGGTCGCGTCGCAGTGGAAAAAAATATCGAGGATTTTCTGTCATTAGATATTCCGGGAACCAAATATGTTGTTGGAGATGGTCCAGCGCTGACGGAGCTTCGAAAAAAATACCCCGACGTTGTTTTTGCTGGGGTGAGGGAAGGTGAAGAATTAGCTCAATATATTGCCGCCGCCGATGTATTCGTGTTTCCTAGCCGGACAGATACCTTTGGCCTGGTTTTACTTGAAGCATTGTCAAGTGGGGTTCCAGTCGCTGCCTATCCCGTTCCGGGTCCATTGGATGTCATAAACGGGTCACCTGCGGGTATCTTGGATGAAAATCTAAAAAGTGCTGTTGCTCGAGCCCTGGTCGTGCCACCATCGATATGTCGCGAACATGCATCCAAATTTTCATGGGACAATAGCATCGCCCAATTTGAGAGCAATCTTTCAGTCTTTTGACAGGTTCTGCGGCTCCTTAACTTCCGCAGGCGGCGTGCGTGAGGTTTTATTTCTAGATAATATTTTCTGTGCCCCAAAATATCCTAGAGCACTCCCCACGACCGCGTAAGGCAAAAAACCAATTCCGACGGTGATCCCATAATTCGTGATGAGGAGCATTGCTGTTTCTTGGGCGATCGAAAAGAATCTCCCCTCACCGAAATTAATAACACCCCATTGCGCTATGAAGGATTCATAACCCATGAGATCATCGCTACGGCCAAGCAGCAATTGGCCGGTCAAATGAAATACAAAGTATACCGGCAGCATCGTCAAAGGGTTCGTGATCCAAACAAAAACGATCGCTACGGGAAAGCTGAACCGAAGCTCTCTATGTTGCCGAAAAATGAACCAATTAATGATGAGCAAATAGGTTTGGATGGGGAAAAAAGGCGTGAGCGACCAAAAAATCCCAATAGCAACAGCACGGGAAATTTGATCAGCACTTTGTGACGATCTTAACATTGGGATAATTAGCTTGATATAGAACCAGCGCTTTAGCCGCTGTTTGAACGAACGTTGTGTTGTGGAAACCTTGTTACTCGACACGTGAAACAACTCAATTTCTCATGTGCGGGGGAATAAGGTTTTCTTCACTCTTGCGGAGCAAACGGCATTCATACTTTTTTACTTTGGCTTCAATAGGAATGCCATTTTCAACACTATGTTGAATAGGGTTTTCGGTAAATTTCTCTTTGGCAAAATTGCAATAGCTTTGTCTCGAAAACCACATTCTGATTTTCAGATCGCTCTCCACTAAAGGGAGACTCAACCAAATTGTGAGTAACCAGCCCATACTGACACTTTAGTTTGCGCTACACATGGTAAACCGCCGCAATGATCCATCTTATTATATTGAAAATAATCATTTTGCATGACGCTTTTGTTTCAAAAAAATGGCGTAATTGGGACAATTAAAAAATGAATTATGTCTCCTTCGGGTTGCGACCTCAACCGATCAACGCAATACATTCGTTAAATTTCTCTGCCGGCGTTGCAAACTTTAGTGTCTTTCTGGGCCTTTCATTGAGCTGCCGTGGACTTGAGGTGCTGAACCAGCTCTTTCTTAAGCACACCACGGGCTTGGATAGACTATTCAAGACTTATCGTGCCACACCAGTGGAAGGTCATGATGGGATGACAGTCGGCATTGAAGACTTTCGTACAGCAAGTGACTTGCGGCTTTATAAGATGCTCTTGCAACCTTTTCGCAAGCAAAATAACGATGAGTAAACAACGTTATATAATCTAAAAACTGAAACACTAACGTCACTATTTTGTAACAATCACTTGCTATTAGCCTGTCTATGAATAGTGATTACTTAATTTATAGTATAGCAGCAATCGTTGGGTTTCTTGTTGTAAGAAAAGTAATTATCAGGCTCAGACTTTCTCGGGCCAAACACCCTTCCATTCGTGGACATGCTAAATGGTCCCGCCGTATTGCAGCACTCATCCGTACATTCGACTATGATGAAGACCGTTACTACTGCAGTGATGGCGCACCGGAAAATGTTGCAAGTAGGCGCCGTGATGCAATGATGCAGCTTGGTAATCGCCTGAGTCAGAATTCATCAAAAAGTATAGAATTCGGCGCTAGCCTCGAAGACAGTATTTCCGATGTGCGTTTTACCAGCGCTTATCGCGTTCCCTTTCCCTACCGTAAATTGCTTGCTGAGGAATTTAAATTAGGCTCCATCGTTGAGGCGACGGATGGCGTTCAGGTTAGGGATATTGACGGTACCTGGCGCTACGATTTAACCGGCTCCTACGGCGTAAATGTCTTTGGTTACGATTTTTATAAAGATTGCATGGCAAAGGGCTTTGAAAAGGTAAAAGACTTAGGACCGGTTCTCGGACCTTATCACCCTTTAATCCGTGAAAATGTCGAGAAATTAAAGATAGTTTCGGGCCTGGATGAAGTGTCTTTTCATATGTCTGGGACCGAAGCTGTTATGCAAGCGGTTAGGCTTGCGCGTTATCACACCAAAAAAACCCATCTTGTGCAATTTTGTGGCGCTTATCATGGTTGGTGGGATGGTGTTCAGCCCGGCGTTGGTAATCAGCGCAAGGTAAATGATGTTTACACGCTAAATGATATGAGCGAAGACACGGTTCGGGTGTTAGAGACGCGCAATGATATTGCATGTATTTTGATCAACCCGCTCCAAGCTCTTCACCCAAATTCAAACTCCGCGAGTGATGTATCCTTAATTGCGAGTGATCGATCAGCGCATTTTGACCGCGTAACTTACACCAAGTGGTTAAAGCAACTGCGTGAAATCTGCACGCGGCGTAACATCGTTCTTATTTTTGACGAAGTCTTTACTGGCTTTCGTTTGGGCCACCGGGGCGCGCAAGAATATTTTGGCGTTCAGGCTGATATGGTGACCTACGGCAAGACTCTAGGTGGCGGCCTGCCAATCGGTGTTGTTTGCGGGAAGCACGCTTTGATGAAGCGGTTCAAAGATGAGCAGCCCGCAAATGTGTCTTTCGCGCGGGGAACTTTTAACTCTCACCCTTATGTCATCGGTGCGATGAACGAGTTTCTGCACCGGATCGAAGCTGAAGAAATCCAGGAAATGTATCATGGCGTTGATACTCTTTGGACGACGCGGGTTGAGCAAATTAACCTACTGTTGAAGCAAAATGATCTGCCGATTGAGTTTGCAAATATGCATTCGGTGCTAACTGTTCTTTACACCTTACCGAGTCGTTATAATTGGATGTTCCAATTCTATCTACGGGCCGAAGGATTGGAACTCAGTTGGATTGGCAGCGGTCGCATGATCATGAGCTTTAACTTCACTGATGAAGATTTTAATGAAGTGAGTAGACGCATCATTTTGGCTGCCCAAAATATGAAACGTGATGGTTGGTGGTGGCAAACATCGGGACTTAGCAACAAGTCGATAAAGCGCCTGATGTTGCGAGATTTGCTGGCGGCGCGGTTCCCTTTTTTACGCAGAAATACAAAACATGGGGCTGGCAGAAAAACCAATGCCATCGAACCAGTGGTCTCGGCTCAATGATAAAAATAGATTGCGTTCAGATCACTTGCCGAGTTGAGGCATAGAATATGGCAAGTTTTATTCGCGCGCTTAGTCAACATGAGCAGATTAATTTCCTGCTGTCCAATCGCATTCCACGTCGATTGGTGACGCATTTAATGGGCTGGCTAAGCCGTATAGAAAACCCAGTTTTGGCAGAGTTTCTTATTCGGGGCTGGAAGTTTTTTGCTGATGATCTCGATTTTGAAGAATCAAAGAAAGACCGGTTTAATAGCCTACATGATTGCTTCATCAGAGAATTAAAGGAAGGTGCGCGGCCCATTGACCCGCAGGAAGATGTTGTTACCAGCCCATGTGATGCGGTTATTGGCTGCAGTGGCAAAATCGATGGTACCACGATCTATCAGGCGAAAGGCTTCCCGTATGAACTTTCTGATTTAATGCCAAACGCCACGCACCAAGAAAAATATCATAATGGAACCTATGTCACGCTAAGACTTAAATCGAGTATGTATCATCGCTTCCATGCGCCCCTCGATTGTAACATTCGTCAAGTGACTTATATTTCTGGTGACACGTGGAATGTTAATCCAATCGCATTGAAGCGCATTAAAAAGCTTTTTTGCAAGAATGAGCGGGCGGTGATTGAACTTCTTTTGGATGGTAATGGATCCATCACCTTAGTCCCGGTGGCAGCTATTCTTGTTGCAAGTATGAAATTTCATTGTCTACCCCAGAGCCTTGATCTTACCTATGACGGGCCTAATTTATTGCCTTGCGATGCCTCCTATAAGAAGGGGGAGGAGATGGGGTACTTCCAACATGGCTCCACCATAATATTATTCGCGACGCCAGAATTTAAAATTTGTGATCACTTGAGAATTGGAGAAGTTATCCGTATGGGGCGACCGCTCCTAACACGAAATACATCAAACAAAATCAACGAAACGAACTGCGCGAAATCAACACTTTAGCTTAACAAACAATGAGGCGCTGATTGGTGTCGACATTGTTCAACAGGAGAAAAACATGACATTTCTTGAAGAACTACATCAACAGCGCTGGGACGATCATCGGTATTACCACCACAATCGGGTTAATCAATTTTTACATCTGCTAAGTGCCAGTTGTTTTTTAGCAAGTTATGTTTTGTTGTTTGTTGATCCCGTTAAGGCGGTTATGGTCGGCTGGTTGTTGGCAATGATCTTGCGTCAAATTGGTCATTTCTTTTTCGAGCCAAAAACTTTTGACTCCGTCAACGATGCAAGCCATGAATATAAAGAAAGTATCAAAGTAGGCTATAACTTGAAGCGGAAAGTTGTCTTGCTGACGATCTGGATTCTAGCGCCAATCATGTTGTTTGATCCCTTCACAGCTAGCGTCATCGAAACGCTGACGGAACGTGCGAGTTTTGTTTACAATACCTCGATCATTTGGCTCATTATTGGCGTTGGTGCGGTGTTGTTCCGGACAGTGCATTTGTTCTTTTTGATGGGCATCCAATCCGGTTTGGTATGGTGTAGCAAAATCCTCACGGATCCATTCCACGACGTTAAAATATACAACAAATCACCATACTATATCCTTAAAGGGGAGATGTATGATGATATGTCTGATTGGTACGATGATTCTGTAAAAGTTTAGGGGTTATAAAAAAAACGGCGACCCTTTTCATAGTGGTCGCCGTTTTTTAGAAAAATTGTGGTTTAATCGCCGTCAGCGGCGCCGCGATTTTTCCATTCGCTTAGTTTGCCTCGAATGGTTGGTAGGAAAATCAAAATGAATGAGAAAAGGATTAGAGCCGTTGTCATGGGGCGTTCCCACATAAAGCTGACGCCATCTGTAAGGTTCATGGCTGGCAAGTAGTTGATGCTCTGCATGCTTATGATCACGCTGTCAAAAATGGAGCAACCCCGTATCAAGGTGATGGCAAGACTATGGATGCACCGGCAGTTATAGGTATCGGCGGGTCATTAATATACTTTTTAGATAACTACTTCGGTCAAAGCGCCTATGACGATGAATTTGACTGGATCACTAATGCTCATCCAGAGGGCGTCGGTTTCTACTATCTCGATCACCTGACCCACAATGTATTCAAGGGAAATATGGATAAGTGGTTCGCCTTCTATAGTAATCTATTCAACTTTAAAGAAATTCGCTTCTTCGATATCCAGGGCAAATTTACTGGGCTTTACAGCCGCGCACTGACCTCGACCTGTGGCCGTATCCGCATCCCGATTAATGAGGATCGTGGCGAGACAGGTCAGATTGTCAATTACCTTAAGAAATATAATGGTGAGGGAATTCAGCATATAGCTGTAGGGGCGAAGGACATCTATGCTTCGGTGGACGCCATTGCGAAAAAAGGTGTGAACTTCATGCCCGTTCCCAGTTCAATCTGGGTGCGATGTACTCAAAAGGAATAGGTGCTCTGCAGGATTACAAGACTGCAGTGAAGTGGTACAAACTTTCTGCAAAACAGGGGAATGCCAATGCCCAGTTCAATCTGGGTAATACTGTAAAGCCCCCTTGTTATGTACCACATTGTTGTAGAGTTTCTGGTACCGGTGGTCGCATGTTTAATGACTGGTGTGGCCGGACGTGATTGTACTGTTTGAGCCAGGTATTGATGACGACCTGGGCCTGTTTAATTGTTGAGAACCATTCAGCATTCAAAACCTCTCTTCTGAGCGTGCCATTGAAGCGTTCGTTATAGCCGTTCTCCCGTGGGCTGCCGGGATATATCTGAATGGGCATAATACCAACTTTCCTGAGCCAGGCCTGGAGATCACGGGCGATAAACTCTGAACCATTGTCGGACCGGATGTAATGTGGCTTGCCATGTTTGAGGAAGAGAGGATAAAGCGCATCGAGCACTTCTGCATGACCCATTCTGGGCTTTGCGGTCACACATAAAGCTTCTCTGGTGTATTCATCGATGACCGTCAGCATCTTATAACTGCGACCATTGCTCAACTTGTCGTGGACAAAGTCAACGCTCCATATATGGCGGGGATACCGGGGGCGTAATCGAATGACTGAACTGTCCTTGTGATACAGCCGTCTCTGCTTCTTATGCCAGTGGGGCAACTGCAACCCTTCTTCCCGCCACAGCCGTTCAATTCTCTTATGATTGACCTCCCAGCCTTCCATACGCAGCAACTGAGCAATCTTGCGATAGCCATAGCGACCATATTGCTTAGCCAGCCCGATCATTGCTAGACGCAAGTCTTCGTCGTCGTTCTTAACGGTGGCTTTATATCTTTGGGTGCTGCGGGATAAGCCAATCGTTTTGCAGGTCCGTCGTTCAGAGGTGTCCAGCTTTTGACGAACATAAACCACTGCCTGACGTAGATCGGCAACCGTCAGGCTTTGGGTTTTAAATAATCGAGGCTTTCTTTAAGGATCAACTTATCTAACTCTAGATCAGCAACAATGCGCTTCAATCGGGCGTTCTCTTTCTCCAATGCCTTGAACTCATGGAGCTTTGATTTACCCATGCCACCATAGGTCTTACGCCACTTATAATACGTCGCATCGCTGATGCCAGCGGACCGTATCGCTGTCTCAACGGTAGCTCCACCCGCCAATTCCAGTTCAATCTGGCGCAATATCCCCAATATGTCTTCTTCTGAAAAGCGCTTCCGCGTCATTACAACCTCCCCAATTAACTAAAATATTCATACCACAAGTGGCTCAGTTATAGGGGGGCAGGACAAAATATTGAAGCCAGGTGCTTGCAGCATCGCAAACACGCTGCTTTAATGACAAGGAGCCGAGCTAAACTCCCCATTTGTTCGCTTGCAGGTCGGTTCCGCAAACCCTGATGGCGGACAGGACTTAAATTATTGAACAATTAAAACCAATGGACTGCCATGAAAGAACCCGTCGAATACGAACTAGATGTACTTGCAGATTTGAACAATTATAATCGTTGGATTGCAGAGAGCTTTCATCCCTTTTCAAGTGGTTCTTTAATTGAATTTGGAGCCGGTATTGGCACGTTGTCCGCTCTTTTTTTACCGTATTCCAGAAAACTTACACTTGTAGAACCGTCGCCCGAACTTTTTAAAAAACTCGAAACTAAATTTGCTGCTGATAGTCAGATTACTTTAATACAGAATTCCTTAGAACTTGCTTTTGAAAAAACCGCAGAAAAAGATTTTGATACGGCACTTTTGAGTAATGTTTTAGAGCACATTGAAGACGATCAAGCAGCATTGCAGATGGTTTCAAAGCGCCTTCGTCCTGGCGGTCATCTCCTAGTTTTCGTACCCGCGCTTCAAGCCCTATACAGCGACTTAGACCGGGCTGTTGGTCATCATCGACGTTATCACCTACAAGATTTAAAACAAAAGGCCCAAGCTGCGGGTTTTGAAATCATAAAACTACAGTACTTTGACTGGATTGGTGCATTGCTATGGTGGCTGGCAAACATCATTTTAAAGCGAACTAATATTAACCCCAAATCTGCCAAACTCTACGACCAGGTCGGCATACCAATTACCCGTCAAATAGAACGCCTTTTCCCACCTCCATTTGGCAAAAATATAATTCTGGTTGCGAGAAAAATATAGTTAAATTTATTAAACAAATTCCAATCGAAGGTTTCTACCGTGGCGTTGATTTAAAGGAGTGCCCAAATTTGATTAAAGTTAGTGTCATTGTGCCGGCTTACAATGAAGAAGTAACCATTATTGAACTACTCCGGTCAGTTGCTACCCAAAACGTCGAAGGGTTTGAATTTGAAGTTATCGTTATTGATGATGGTTCTACTGATTCTACACCGAGATTGTTGACGGAAAATGAGGAGCTTTACGATATTTTGCTGTCCTTGCCGCAAAACTGCGGAAAAGGTGGTGCCGTGAAAATGGGATTGAAGGAGGCATCTGGCGACTTTATATTATTCCAAGACGCCGACCTAGAATATGATCCGGAAGATTACCAAAAATTGCTTCTACCGATCAAAGACTTGTCTGCTGATCTGGTTATTGGTAGCCGTTTCTCTGCGCCACCCTATACCCGAGTACATTATTTTTGGCATAAAATGGGTAATCGTTTAATTACATTATTCTTTAATTTGCTATACAATACGACATTTACCGATATATACAGTTGTTACCTTGTATATCAGCGGGAGTTGTTTGACGTGAGCAGCCTGAAAACCGACGGCTGGGGTCAACATGCGGAAGTATTATCGCGAGCGATTAAAAATGCAAAAAATATATATGAGGTGCCGATCCGGTATCGTGGGCGTCCGTATGATGAGGGGAAAAAAATAAAAGGATTAGACACCATTTCAGTTATATGGGCTATCTGTCGATTCCGCTTTTAGTTTTGTTTTTTCGATTGCTGCACCATTAATCAGTCTTTGGGTGCAAATTTTTTTTGGCAAATAAAGTGTCTTTTCCCCTCATTGGTATTAGCAACTATTACATTCTCTTGAATAAAAGACAGGCAATTTGTGCTAACACCTAATTCGGCTAACATTGACACGAGCGTAGTATCAACTCGAATGGGCCAAATCACGTCAGCCGATCTTAATTTACTTTTAAATTCTGCTATTTTTGCGAGATTACGATAATCGATTTGGGGGTCATTTGGCCAGCTTGATATAATATTGACGCGAAATCTAGAATATACTTTTCCTTCAGCATTTACAGAACGTGCAAAATATTTTGCATATGCACGTGAAGCGTGACCAAGAGGCTGAGACAAAATAACTAAATTTGGAATAGTGGGAATTTTTGTCCCCTGAATTGATTTAATGAATTCATTGGCCTGTTTCATTTCAAGAATTCTTGTATCCATATTCTGGTAAATACGTGTCGTCGTATCCGCAACCGAGTGGTGGACTTGTCTAATTTGCCAACTGCCAAGGGCTAAAATAATAAACCCTCCAACAACTAACGTTGCTGTATTTTTTAGATATTGCATTGCATGTATTAAATTTTGGTTCTTCAAAATTGAAATGGAATATTCTAGTAAAAGCAAAAGCCCTAAGGTGTGAAATAATTGAACGGGGATACGAAGAAAACGCTGGATGGAATTTAAATGTTGGAAGTAGTAATCGCCGAAAATTGTCAAATGACTCCAGAATAAAGCAAGCACATATAGGACAAACCAACCGACCCAGACAATCAATGCACCTTCCCGTCGTTTGATTAAAATTAGGACAGCACCAACGGCGGCAACTATACTGATAAAAATTTTATATCCGGAAAGATATTCCCAAATGGCCGAAAAATATCTGTCCGAAAAATTAAAAATTTCTTGATTGCTATAATTAAAGTTGCCGTTCACCAAAAGCTGCAATGTCATAAAGGGCGAACTCAAGCCGGAGGTTGACGGGTTGAGGATGGACCAACTTATAACCATCAGTAAAATAGGCGCAAGCGTTAGAAAACAGAACTGAAGACGGTATCGCCATATCGACTCTGCGAAAAAAGGGTAACTAATTTGGGGTACAACAGCAAATAAAAATATCACCGGAATGAATAATGCCGCAGCGATTTTTAAAAGATAACTTCCCGCCAATACCAAGCCTAAATATATATATGCGTGTCGCCTGGATGAATTTTCGGAATCAGTGATTTTGCCAGATAAATAGATAAACAACAAAACCGCCACCATCGAATATATTTGTGGTTGCTCGACGAGAAGCGTGTAACTCCATAATTTTCCCATTCCTTCGACGCCAAGAAATAACAATAAAAAGATCCAAGCTAGAAAAACAGCTAGAGCATTTTTAATTTGTCCCTGCGTTCTCATAAGAAATACGGCAATATCAAAAATCAATGCCACAACGGCGATGTGAAGAACAAACGGTGCCGCGGCGGATAAGCCTTCTTCAATTTCCCCGCCAATCTGCCAAGGAAGCAAGAGAAGAAGTCTCCATCCTGGGGTATATCCAGGTAAGTGAACGGTCTTTCGTATTGCTTCGTAACCACCGTGGAGATGAATTTCTCGAGAGATCCCCAACCAATTGGTAAACTCATCGATCGTAAAGGGAATATAATCGATCCCTCCGTTAAAAAGGACGCTGATGACACCCATTCCAGACAACAGAATTGCGGGATGAATTAATATAGCGGGAAAATGACGCAGTTTTTCTCTGTATAGTGCGAGGCCAAAACCGACGGTTCCAAACATCACTGCTGATAAAACGGTTAATCCGAGAGGGAGGCGTCCCAAAACGTGAATGACGTATACATATATCGTCAACATCGCATAACCGGCGGTGAATCTGGCACCTATATTCAGAAAATTTTGGACGCGTATGGCCGGTAGCAGCAACCCAAATCCAATAGCGACATAAGAATAGAAAAATATTCCGAGCAATTAAATTATTTAGCTCCCTTTTTATAAACAATTGTCATTATAGAAGAAGCTGGCTCATAGACAACGGATTTTATTGAAACTAACGTCCTACGGTTATGGGACGAAGCCGCATCTGACCGCCCAAAAATTGCTACCTTTAAAGATGAGATCATCGAAATCGCGATGGTGCCGATCACGTATTATAATGATGGGCGTATTTTTGAAGTCCATGAAGCATACAATGAACTTCAGGAACCTAGCGAAGCAATTCCAGCGGTAATACAGCCTGTTGTAATCTTCGGCATTTGAAAGAGTTATCTCTAGATATCAACCAAAAACTAGGAGATCACAGACAAATGAATAAGTAGTTATTTGGGTTTTGACTTGCGAGCTTTGCTCGCGTCATAGCCCCTCAAAAGTAAGAGAGGTTTGTCGCTAGTGATATAACATGTGCTAACGATAAACCTCTCTTAAATACTAAGTCACCACCCACTTAGCAGGGTTCAAATACTGATAATACATAACTCTTTCCAAACTATATATAATTCCTGTTTCTAGAATTAAAAAATTACTTCTTTTTCGTCTTCTGTACGACAAACAACTTAAAGGTACAAGGTTATTAACATCAGAGTTCTGGGGATAAATGGGGAAAATCTAGGATTATTTATCAGAACACGTTATTGGTAATGATGAGGCCGATAGTTCGATTCTATCTAGCGGCACCATATCAATAAATCTTATTAGCCCAACCCAAAAATCGTTTAAGGCCTTCATCTAACTGAACCAACGCCTGAAATTCTAATTGAACAGTGGCCTTCTTAATATCTGGAGCACGTCGGTTTGGCTCATCGCTTGGATAAGAATCAGGATATTCGACAATGTCATACTTAATAGATTTACCCAATACGACTTCAATTTTCCGAACTAGATCAATGATAGAAATTTCCGGATTTGGATTGCCAATATTATAGGCTTCCCCCGGGACTCCATTGAGAATGACCAAAAAGAAACCAACTATGGCATCATTAATATAACAAAAAGTCCGAGTCTGATTACCATTTCCGTATATTTGAAGGGGGAGATCTTCTTTAATTCGGTTAGCAAAATTAGGAAGAACCCTGTAATCAGTCTTCTGCATGCCTGGGCCGAAAACGTTGAACGGACGAATCGTATTAGTCTTTGTACCCTGATAATTATGATAAATGTAGCATAGAGTTTCGCCAACCCGTTTAGACTCGTCGTAACAAGCGCGCGGCCCTTGACAAGATACATTACCACGATAACTTTCTGCCATGGGAACGTGTTTTATATCTGGGTCACCATATATTTCGGAAGATGAAAAAAATGTAAAGTGAGCACCGTGATCATTGGCCAAGTTAAGCATATGACGTGTGCCAGAAATTGCAACATCAAGGGTCTCCAACGGGTAAGCTCTGTAATAGTAAGGGGATGCTATCCCCGCTGCATGTATCACATAATCAAGTGGCTTATCCCATTCAAACGGTTCAACAACATTATGCTCAATGAAGGTGACATTATCGAAATCAGGAATCGTTACACCTTCTTTTCCAGCTGTTATTAGGTTATCGAGTATCACTAATTTTACAGGATTTTCCAGCACGGTTTCATTTAGACGCACGAAAACCTCTGTAAAATAGCGCCCAAGAAAACCACGTCCACCAGTTAATAAGATGGTTTTACCTGAAAATTTATGCGCTAACGTAGCCAATCTATCAGTAATTTCTTGAATATCTGATTTCAATAAAAATTTAATCATACGATATAAGTCCATTAAATAATTTTTAAGTGCGGGAGGGGAACAACAAATTGGCCGCCGTTTAAGGTAAACTGTTTATGTTTTTTGATCCATCAGCCATACACATTACATTAATGTCATCGTTAAGAATGTAACGCCTGGCAACAAATCACCAATAATTTTTTCTGCAGTTACATGTTGCTCAAACTGTGAATGGAGCATTACTTGTTCCTGAATGCACTAATACCATTAGCTCTTTTACTTACACATTATTGGTGGACTAACAAGATTATAGTTTCGGAGAGCACGCTTCATATAAAAAAAAATTATAGGTATATTATTCTTCTTCGGATTGAAATTTATTACTAATTAAGAATGAATTGGCAACTTTAATCCCAGGAAATATCTATGGTTGCATGGGAAAAGACCAGGAGAGGCCGATAGAGAGCCTTCTAAACCTTCAATAGCAATAACAACAACACTGGCCAGCGGCTAGTCTGGCATAAGCGGACTGTGGTTCCCCATCCACATGAACGGTGCGGGCTCCACACAAGCCGGCCACGTAACCAAACTTGGTACCTTTTTTAGCCCGATTTTTTCTCTAAGGGTCCATAACAAAGTTGCATCATCTATCACTGCAACCTTCTCAACTTTACCAGTTTTTTTTGACGTTTATACTATTCATTAAAACTAACTAGTTAAGTTATCTTTTTTTTAATTAATTATAAAATAACGGCACCAATATTTTTATACCTTTACAAGAGTTTAAAAATTATAACGTGCAGTTTTAGCTAAATTCAACTTTGGGTTTTCGAAACTGAGCACTCTCTTATATTAAAAAGTAAAAAAATTTAATCATACTGAAACTAATTTCACTTAGTTTCTTCGATAAGATTATGGGCAATAGATAGATTAAAATAGATGTTTTCACTCATACAAATTTTGGGGTCATCTGCTCCCAACTTAGATATTCTTGATATTGGGGCAATGATTGAGGGGGCTCCTAGATATGCGTCGATTTACGATCCCGACGATAACAATCTAACTCTCGTCGAACCCAATAAAAAAGAAGCAAATAACCTCAAAAAAATTTTTAGCAAGAATATTCGAATACTTGAGGAGTACCTGGGAGATGGAAATTCATGGCAATATTATACTACGCAATACCCTGGTTGTAGCTCACTTTATGAGCCTGACCCAGAGATGATTAATCAATTTCAATCAATTGGTACTGAACCCAACTCAAACTTTTCGGTAATTGATAAATCAACTGTTCAAACAGTCCGATTAGATAACCTTTTACCTTCAGTTGCGGCTGATTTAATTAAAATTGACGTACAGGGTGCTGAATTAGTAATTTTAGATAATGCGAAGAAAATATTGCGCGACACATGTGTGATAGAAACTGAGGTTGAATTCGTCCAATTATATAAAAAACAACCACTTTTTGGGGACCTACAGGTTTTTCTTAAAGTTATGGGTTTTTCTTTTCACAAATTTATTGATGTTGGAAGTCGTTGTTTTCGACCCATGAGTTTTCATGATAATCAATTCTCTGGTATGAGCCAAATGCTCTGGGCCGATGCTATTTTTGTTAGAGATTTTTCACGCTTTGATAATTATACCAATGATCAACTTTTAAAAACGGCATTTATCATGCACGATGTATATAGTTCTTTTGACTTTACCTATCGATTGCTTAACGAGTTTGATAGCCGCAATGATACCAGGTATACTCACAGCTACATGAAGAAACTTTTGCTTAATCAACCGCTACCTAGATTTATGTTGAATTTTAAAGAAACAATATAAAGAAAAAATTGAAATTTTTCCCTCTTTGAGCGAACTACATTTGATCACCTTGGGACAAAACTACCAGAAAATAATATTATGATTATTATTACAAGAAACAGGTCCAATAAATGAATAACATAAAAAAAATAACGCATATTCGATCTAATTTTCAAAACGTACCCTTCTGGAACCCAACGAAAATATTTGATCATGAGATTGGTAAAAAAATACATAGAATGGACTTGAACGAATGCCCATACCCACCCTCTGAGAGGGTTGTAAAAGCTATTCAAGAGGCAGCGCGAGACCTTAACCGATATCCAGACGGTACTTGTCCTAAACTCACCCCAATGATTGCGAAAAATCTCAATATTCCAGAAGATACAATAACCTGGGGAGGTGGAAGTACTCAATTATTAACAGGTATTGCTGAAATCTCAGTTGCTCCAAACCAAAATATTGTTGCGCCAAAATTAGTTTGGAAGCGTTTCCAAGGTGTATATAAAATTGTTGATGCAAATGTGACTCACGTTGAGAATAATTCTGATGGATCAATCAACGTTAGATCCATGCTTGGTTCAATTAATTCTGATACAAAGCTAGTAATATGCGTTACCCCAAATAATCCAACTGGGTTAATGTTATCTAAGTCAGAAATGGTTGAGTTATGTGAAAAAACACCCGACGATGTTTTGCTTTTCATTGACGAGGCTTACTATGAATTTGCAATCCATGCAGGTGGACCAAATGTACTAGAAATATTAAAAAACAGACGAGGACCGTGGGTCGTGACCAGAACCTTCTCAAAGGCTTATGCTCTTGCCGGAATTCGCCTTGGATACGCCATTTGTAGCTCGAACGAACTTGTAAATGCTATTAGAATGGTCTCTAGTACTTTCAATCTAAACGGAATGGCCGAAGCTGCAGCGATTGCAGCTTGGGAAGAGCCCGAATATTCTCAATTTATACTAGACAGAAATGCGGAAGAACGGCAAAGAGTAATAAAGGGTCTTAAAGCGCTTGGATTTGAACCAATGGACTCTGTTACAAATTTTGTGTCATGTAATATAGAACGTCCAGCTCAGGAAGTCGTAACAAAGATGCGTGAACGTGGTATTAGAATTTCAACAGTTGGCGGTGGTGAGTTCGAGAATTTTATACGCTTGTCTATGGGCCTACCTGAGGATACTGATGCGTTCCTCACCGCGATAAAAGAAATATTAGAGTAAATATTACATCATATGATACCGACGAAAATTATTTAGTAATCATGTAGCTTCCCGATTTCCAAGTTTTTTTTCGAGAGCATCTAATTTATTATAGAGATCTTCTAACTCAGATTCTCCGAATGCTGCGGTCATTTCTTGATAAATTTTTTCTGAATTAGGACCAATTCTAACCACCAACTTTTCACCTCTCGGCATAATAGATACAATGGTTCTGCGGTTATCAGAAACATCTGCGTTTTTTGCGACAAGGTCTCGTTTCTCCATGGACCTTATTATGCGAGTAATACTAGGCTTTAAAATGCAACATAGATCAGATAGCTCTCCCAAATCCTTTGCTCCATGGTCGAATAAAGCTCGTAGAACTCTCCACTGCTGATCCGTTAAATCGTATTTCCGTAAATTTGGACGAAACTTCTCCATCATAATTTCTCGAGTTCTAAGCAGAATCATGGGCAACGATCTTGAAAAATCGCGTAGTTCACGATTAATATTAGTCTCAAATTTATTTTCAGGATTCAAACCATTACACTTTCATCTTCAACACTATTTTTGAGAGTACCAATAGATGGAACGTGAATCTCGATAATATCGCCCGGTTTTAACCAAATAGGTGGATCAAATCTAGCCCCCGCTCCGACCGGCGTTCCCGTAGCTATTATATCGCCTGGTTTTAAATCAAAAAAAGTTGATAGGTAACTCAACAAGTATGGGAATTTAAAAATCATATTACTTATATTATCATTTTGCCTTATTTCCCCATTTACTCTAGTCTCGATTGATATATTATCATAGTTGTTAAATTCATCAGCAGTCATGATCCAAGGGCCAATTGACGCACTTTTTGCAAAATTCTTTCCCTGAGTTACATTAAACTTTGCATGACGAACCCAATCTCGAATTGTACCCTCATTCATTATTGTTAGGCCAAAAATATGCTCAGCAAAATTTTCTGGTTTTATTCGGCGACCACCCTTTCCAATGACAATGACGATCTCACCTTCATAATCTAATTGCTTAGACTCAGGTGGTCTCAAAATATTTTGATTATGTCCCACAAATGAGCCTGGTGTTCTTAAAAAAAGGCTCGGATATTTTGGAGCTTCTGAACCATCTTTGTATTCTGCATTGCGGTTTCCATAGTTTACGCCAACACATATCATTTTATCTGGCATTTTTATTGGTATATTAAATTCTATATCTTCTAAATTGAGGTCTGGGGTAAGCGTTTCAGACATCTCACGAATTCTATCGTATTGGTTTTCGCGAATTACATCGATAATATCGGGTAGCTCGGACTTCAAGCGTGAGCCTAAATCTATTATCTGGTCTCCAATTATACAGCCATAGCTCGTAAATTTTTTTGTTTTAAAATTAACTAATTTCATTTTTCTACTCGCACTTTTTACATTAAGCCAGAACGTTCTAAAACACCATCAAGACGCTTTTCCAAATCTTTGTCAGCGGGCATCATTGGTAATCTATGGTGGTTTTCAGGAATTATACCAAGCCTTTTCATCATATACTTGATGGGAATTGGATTGGTGTCATAAAATACACTTTGATTAAGCTCTAAGAGTCTTTGATGAATACTCTTGCCTTTTGCAAGATCATTATCCCAAACTGCCTGACACATCTCCGATAGTAAATCTGGTCGAAGATTCCCAACAGCGTTCATTAAACCAACTGCCCCTATTGCCATTTCCGGAAAACTTAGTTCTTCAAGACCAACAAAAACATGAAAATTTGGAAATGCATCAATACATTCAGAGACAAAAGCAAGATCATTAACAGCGTGTTTCATTCCAATAAAATTGGGGGATTTGTCTTTTAATTGCTTAACCGTTTCTAATGTTATAGAAACTGAGGCTCGGCCTGGAATATGATAAATCATCCATGGAGTGTCAATTCCATCCATTACTTCTAAGAAGTATTGAACCAATCCACGCTGGGGTGGCTTGATATAATATGGCGTTACAATCAATAATGCATCTGCACCAGCATCTGCTCCATGGCGTGTTAATATTTTTGTTTCAGCTAAAGACTGTGATCCAGTTGCAGCAATAATGGGTAATCGACTGTTGTTCGCATCGATTGCAATATCAACGATCTTGTTGCGTTCCTCTGCGGTAAGTGTAGAAGGTTCAGCTGTTGTTCCATTAACTAAAATACCATGTGAACCATGTGAAATTTGAAACTCTACAAGTCTTGCATAAGCATCATAATCCACCTCATTCCCATTAAACGGCGTGATTATTGGAGGGATAGATCCTTTTATTTTTGTTAAATCATATGTCATTTTTTCCTCCTTTATATCCCGCAAGTATTGACACAATTTCTTATTTAGTTAACATGTTAAGCAATAAATAATTGCTGTCAAATCAATTTTGGGTATCTAAATTGACCTCTAAACATAATTGAGTATGAACGGATCTAAAATATGCCTCATATAATTATTGAATACTCCGAAAACTTAGAACAGAAAATAAATTTAGACACACTAATTGAAAAAATCCATATTTCCGCTCTGGATACTGGTATTTTTCCGCTTGGTGGCCTTCGGATTAGAGCAGCCAAAAGAGAGTACTATAAAATTGCTGATGGGCATCCAGATAATGTGTTTATTCATATTGAACTTAAAATTGGTCCTGGCCGAGATAAAGAAACTAAAACATCGGCATTAAAGAAAATTTTCACTACAGCTGAGGCCTATCTGAAACCAATATATGAAAATAGTCCGCTTGCCATGTCAGCAGAACTTAATGAATTTAACTCGGAGCTCCGAATCAACCAAAATAATATTCACAAGTATGTGGAGGAGCGAGCAAATGCTTGACCGCACGGAAATATCAGAAGATTTAAAAGAAAATATAAATCTTGCTGAAAATTATTTAGAAAAATTTAAAGCTGATACTATGGGCCATTTCATAAATGGTAAAAGAGTTGATGGCAAATCAAAAAAAAATTTCCAAAATACTTCTCCTTTAGGCCTTAATACTTTAAATCAAGTAAATAACGGTAGTCCTGATGATATTGATATGGCGGCTAAAGCTGCATTGAGAGCTTTTCCAGCATGGCGAGATATAAGCGGAAATGACCGATATGAAATTCTTCATAATATAGCAGACAATATTGTTAAACGCGCTAAAGAGATTGCTTTCATTGAATGTTTAGATACTGGTCAGCCACTTCGATTTATGAGTAAAGCTGCACTTAGAGGAGCAGAAAATTATAGATTTTTCGCTGATAAAGCAGCAGAGGCTGGAAGTGGTCGCTCTATGCCAGCAGCAGATCACATCAACTATTCAATCCGCCAACCAATAGGACCTGTAGGCGTAATTACACCGTGGAATACACCTTTTATGCTCTCAACTTGGAAAATAGCCCCTGCGCTCGCCGCAGGATGCACCGTAGTACATAAACCAGCTGAATGGAGCCCTTTAACAGCCATGATATTAATGGAAATAATGCACGAATCAGGTGTGCCAGAGGGTGTTATAAACCTAGTAAATGGAAATGGTGAAATAACAGGTAAATCACTTACTGAGCATCCAGATATTAAGGCTATCTCTTTCGTTGGCGAGTCTCAGACTGGTGGAATGATAATGAGCCAGGGCTCCGAAACATTAAAAAGAGTGCATTTTGAGCTCGGGGGTAAAAACCCCGTAATAGTATTTGAAGATACTGATCTTGAGCGTGCATTAGATGCAGTCGTTTTTATGATTTATAGTCTTAATGGAGAACGCTGCACTTCATCAAGTAGGCTACTCATACAAAACTCTATACATGACGAATTTATTGAAAAACTATCAAAACGAATAAAAAATTTAAAAGTGGGTCATCCTCTTGACCCCAAAACTGAAGTTGGCCCACTTATTCATCAGCAACATTTTGATAAAGTATGCAGTTATTGGGATATAGCAAAAAAAGATGGAGCAGAAATAAAAGTCGGAGGACATGCCTCTAAAGAATTAGAAGGCGGATTATACGTTGAACCAACCCTCTTTACTCGAGCAAAAAATAATATGCGTATAGCGCAAGAAGAAATATTTGGGCCTATGTTGACTGCGATACCTTTTAACAATGAAAAAGAAGCTATAGAGATTGCAAATGACGTAAAATATGGATTGGCTGGCTATATCTGGACTAAAGATATTGGTAGAGCTCATCGCCTTGCCAGAGCCTTGGATGTAGGAATGATCTGGATAAACTCTGAAAATAATCGCCATCTTCCAGCCCCATTTGGAGGTATGAAGTCAAGTGGTATAGGCCGTGATGGTGGTGATTATAGCTTTGATTTTTACATGGAAACAAAAAATATATGTGTTGCATTAGATAACCATAAAGTTCCAATATTGGGAGCAAAAAAATGAGCCTCTATTATGTGCAAAAATTAATTTATGAATTAAATCGCAATCCAGATACTACTAAACGTTTTGAAGAAAATAGAGAGGCGTTACTAGCCAGTTATGATTTAACAGATGAAGAATTAACTGCCATACGTAAACCTGATATTGGGCTTCTCTATGTTTTGGGCGTAAATGGCCAAATTCTTATGCATTATGCAGCTCTTTGGAAAATACCATGGGATGACTACCTTAAATCGATGGAGGATGGCGTAAAAGAGCATGGCCCCGTCAGGACCGGATTGTACGCTCGAACGGAAGGGAAACTATCATGACGTTAGTATTTGCTGGAGCTTGCTCCCACGCACCTGGTATCACCGGTAGGGCTAACCGCGGCGATCCGGAGCAGCGAAAAAATTTACTGGAAAGTTACGATAAAATGAGATTAGCAATTAAATCTTCTGGTGCTGAAGCATTAATTGTTATTGCTGCGGAACATTTTGCTAATTTTTTTATGAATAATATGCCTGCGTACTGTATTGGAATGGCAGACTATTATGAGGGGCCAATTGAAGATGAAGAATGGTTGGGAATAAAACGGGTCAAAGTGCCCGGTAATTCAGAATTGTCAGAAGAAATAATACAAATCGTTATGAATGATATAGACGTCTCTTATGCCCAGGAATGGAAATTTGATCATGGAATTAGCGTACCATTAAATTTTCTAACGCCAAATTATGATATAGATGTCATTCCTGTAAACATAAACTGTCAAGGTCCACCTCTGACACCGCTCAACCGCGCCTATGAGTTTGGAAAATCTATTCGAAAAGCATGTGACAGCATAAATACAAAAATTGCAATTATTGGCACGGGGGGCATATCTCATTGGCCATGTACTCCTGACTCAGGAAAAATTAACGAAGACTTCGATAAAACGTTCTTAAATAGTTTTATATTCAATGATAAAAAAGCTTTGCTCTCATACTCTGATAAGGAAACTTACGAAAAAGCTGGGCAAGGAGGGTTTGAAATTAGAACATGGATAGCTGTAGCTGGGGCTTGTGAAGGCTCGAAAGGAGAACTTTGGTGCTATGAGCCAATTCCCAATTATGCCGTAGGTTGCACCGTGGCAAATATGGAGATCAATTATAAATGAATAAAGAATTAGAGGGTAAATTAGCTTTTATAACCGGGGGCAGTAACGGCATTGGAGCAGCTACAGTTCGCATGCTGGCTAATTTAGGGGCCAATGTTATTATTGGTTATAATAAAGGAAAAGATAGGGCTGAGCATCTTTTATCCGAAATCGAAGGTAACGGACATTCAATACTGCAAATGACTCTTGAAGACGGCTTATCTGTCGAGAGAGCGGCTAAAACAATAAAAGCTAATTATAAAAAATTAGATATTCTTGTTAATTCTGCTGGTTTTACGAAACCAATTCCGCACAACGACTTAGATGCTCTAGATGACGAGTTAATGGATAGAATGCTCATAACAAATATACGGGGTCCCTTTGCCGTAATTAGAGCGTTAAGGCCTTTATTAAGTTCTGGCGATGACAGCGTAATTATAAATTTATCCTCAGTGTCCGGTTTTAAAGGCAGTGGTAGTAGCATTGCTTATGTAGCCTGCAAAGCAGCAATTGACACAATGAGCTTGGCACTCGCGCGTGTTCTCGGACCAGAAATACGAGTGAATTGCGTATCCCCAGGAGCTGTTGCCACAGATTTTGTTAAAGGAAGAGATCGAAAAAAATTGGAACAACAAGCTATATCTGCGCCGCTTCAGAAGGTCGTCGAACCGGAAGACGTAGCTAAAGCTATAATCGCATATATTACGCACCTTAAACATTCAACAGGCGCTAGAATTATTGTGGATAGTGGAAAATTTCTTAAATAATATTTTTATACTAAAAATCTAAGTCTATTTCTTTGATATTGCAAAAACACCCATCATTATAATTGCAAAAGCGACAAAATGATATAACTTAAGGCTCTCATCTAACACTATAATCGCCATAACAGTAATAGCGATTAATCTTAAATGAATAGTTCCACTAGCCTTATTAGCGCCGAGCTTTTTATTTGTATAATTCCACAAACCAAGAGCACCGATGGCAACAAAAACTGCGGCCCATATTATAGAAAAAAGGGTAATCTGATTAAATTCAATGGCCTGAATATAATAAGTTTCCCAAATATAAAGTGGAGCCAATAAAATTATTCCCAAAAACTGAATAACATTCAGAGTTATTATTGCTGGCACTTGATCGGGAATTCTTTTTAGAAGAATCGCATATAACGAAAATCCTAATACAGATATTACCATCCAAACGTCTCCTGGATTAGGTGATAGGTTAAAAAGAACGTTAATGTCACCTTTTGAAATTATGAATAAAACACCTAGCGTCGCAACTACCGCACCCGCAATCTGGTTTTTAGAAACAAATTCTCTATAGAAAAGCCATGAAAGAGCAAAAGTAAACGCTGGCTGAACTGAAGAGACAATCGCACCATTAATCGCCGTGGTATAATTCAAGGCTATGTAAATAGTAGTATTACCGAGAACGATCAAACAAAATGCAGATGCAAGATAGACTTTCCATTCCTCATAGAGAGTGGGTAAACAACTAAAAATTCTTTTATACGTAAAAGGCAGAATTATAAGGGTGGCAAGCACCCATCGCCAAAAAGATAATCCTATAGGTGGAACCTCACCTTGGATAAATCGTGCCATTATTTGATTACTACCAAACAAGATTTGCGATAAAATTAGTAAAAAAAAGATCCAGGCAAAATTAAAATCTTTTGAGTTAACTCCCTTACTATCCTTAAATAGTTTTATTTTTTTTAACACAATCGGTTCTGAGAACTCTATTTAACTTTTGCCAAGTAAATTCGGAAAAGTTCTTCCGGATCACTCCATGATTTTACCAAACTAAAGCCACTTTGGTTTAATAGGTTGGAAAACTCACCTTCTGTGTATTTATAAGAGCTTTCAGTATGGATGCTCTCGCCCTTTTTAAACGAAAATACCATATCATCAATTGTAATATTCTGTACTTCCTTACTATCGAGATGCATTTCTATTTTTCCTTCATTTTCGTTATAAAAAGCTTTGTGTTGGAAATTTGTTATATCAAGGTCAGCCTGAAGCTCCCTTTTAATGCGCGTTAACAGATTTAAATTAAATTGTGCCGTATAGCCGAGTTTATCGTTATAAGCCTGATTAAGAAGATCAGTATCCTTCTTTGTATCAACTCCAATTAAGAGTTGGCCATTGGAGCCAAGTGTTGCACTCATTCTCTCAAGTAAAATTTTTGCCAAATCGGGTGTTTGGTTTCCGATAGTCGAACCTGGGAAAAATCCGAGCCGATTAATCGAACTTGGGCCCTTTGATTGGTCTAAAACTATTTTGTCAGAAAAGTCGGCACATATCCCACCCACCCTTAAACTTGGGTAATCTTTTGCTATCTCGCGAACAGTTTTAATTAAATATAATTTTGAGATATCAATTGCAAAATACTCAGAAGGGCTCTTAAGTATGGATAATAATGCTCTGATTTTAAGACTAGACCCGCATCCATATTCGATAATACTCGAATTTGAACCAATTAATGGTTGCAAATCGGAGCCAATAGATGTGATCAGTGCTATCTCTGTGCGGGTAACGTAATACTCTTTTGTTGCACAAATTTTATCAAATAATTCTGAGCCTTTAGTATCATAAAAGAATTTTGGAGGGACATACTTTATATCATGTCCAAGACCTTGAATTACGGCGTCTTTAAAATTTTCAAGTTTTGGTTGAAGGTCTAAAAAAAAATCTATTCCCTCAATGTTCTGCTCCAACATTGCACTCCACTCCGTAAATCATATAAAATAAAGCGCCAAACTCCACTAGGGTCCTGTTACTGTCAAGCATTGCTTGGAAATATTATGAAGAGTGAGCTAATTTGGTATCAATGAGATTGAATTAGCGTAATTTTTTTAGATTAAAATTTTTACCAACGGAATTAATCTATAAAGCCGTTGGATAAGTAATTATAAGTATCTAAAATGAGAATAGTAACAATTCTAATTAATGAATAAAAAAGATAATACAAATTATAGATTAAGATCCTTTAAGCGACTTTCGGATGATGAACCAAGTGGAAATTATGATGGAACTCTCACAGCTGACTATCAATATGTCAAAGTTTGGGTATTTTTTTTGAATGTACTGGAATCAAAGTTGTAACGCCAGAATTTCCAGAGGATTCTCATGACTATTTTCTGACGCAAGATTGGCTGACCGTCCCAAGATGTTGGGTGGGAGAGTCAGATATTAGCTTCAAACAAAAGTGCAGAGGCCTAGCTAAAAGAAGTTTGCGGCTAGCAGATTTCCCAAAGAGAGAAAAGGTAAATATGGCATTTAGACTTCCTAATACAACGTTTTTCTTCGCAGAGATTATTATTCTCTAAAATCAGGTTGATTAACCTCCAATCTGCTAATAAATAGTTAGAATGGATCAACATTTTAGAATTATAAATAGCCACAGCAATAGTCCTCTTTTATTGATCTGTGACCATGCGAGCAATTACATTCCCGCCAAATACAAAGATCTTGGTCTTACCTCAAACCAGCTACAAGAACATATCGCATGGGATATCGGAGCTGCAGAGATTACTTTACAGATATCCAAAATGTTAGATTCTGTTGCTATTTTATGCGGAATCTCTCGTCTTATTATTGATACCAATCGTGATCCATCGGATCCAAATGCTACTCCAGAGATAAGCGATAATATTTCCATTACAGGTAACAAAAACCTCACAAAAATTAATCGGGAGAACCGACTTAAAAACTACTTTTGGCCCTATCATAATGCAATTAGAAAGCAGATTGATTATCTTAAGGGAAAATTAAATCCATTGAATAAAACCCCTATTATCTTTTCGATCCATACTTTTACTCAAATCATGAGGTCGGTTGGGGGGGTGAGAAGACTCTGGGATGTTGGCGTTCTGTGGGATCGTGACCCAAGGGTTGCAGGCATTTTGATAAGAGAATTAACCAATCATAAAGACAACTTAATCGTTGGAGATAATAAACCATATTCAGGAAAAGAATTCTATTATACTTTAGACTATCATGCTGGAAGCCGCGGATTACCTCATTGTGCAATCGAAATACGGCAAGATTTAGTTGATACTCCTGAGCAAACAATCTATTGGGCCACACTAATCTCGAAGATTTTAAATAATATTATCAATAATTCGGAAATTCATAAAATACAGCAATATTGAGATAAGATATAACTTTTCGAACGAACTTGTAGTATGGCCAATTGGTATATAGAAATATAATAAACTTAAATCCAATTTTAAACGAGGAAATTATGGCTGATGTTGCGGGAATCCATAGTGACAGATTAAGAACAATTATTGAGCGGATAGAAAATCTCGAAGAGGAAAAGAGAGCTTTGTCCGACGATATTCGAGAAATATATTTAGAAGCCAAATCGGCTGGTTTTGATGTCAAAATTCTGCGGCAGCTAATCAACCTCAGAAAACTTGACGTTAATGATCGACAGGAACAAGAGGTTATGCTGGATCTTTATAAGCGTGCTATGGATATGAGCTAATTGTTTCAACTTTTAGAATTTCTCTACCCAAGGGCGCACTTCTATTTCCCAAGTCCAAGATGAACGATGTTGTTGATACAAATGATAATATGTATCGGCGATGGATTCAGGCAACAAGAGACTATCTTCATTACCCTCAAAAACTCTACCCTTTTCCATTGAAGATATCCCGCCATCAACTATGACGTGAACGACATGTATATTTTGAGGATGCAGTTCACGCGCCATACTTTGCGCCAAACCACGCAAACCAAACTTTCCCATAGCGAACGTAGCCGACTGAGCAAAACCCTTTACGCCAGCAGATGCTCCCGTGAACATAATTGTACCTTTACCTGACTTGAGCATTAGTCTCGCGGCCTCTTGTCCAACCAAGAAGCCGCCATAACAGGTAGTTAATAAAGCAGACTTCACTTCATCTGAATTAATATCGGTAATTGGCCCTCGCACTCTTTGACTGGCGTTAAATATTACTACCTCTGGGCTGCCAAAATCATTTTCAACATTCGCAAATAAATTTTTAACGTCTCCTGGCTCTGAGGCATCGCATTCATAAACATTTGAGTTGGTCTCACTCTTTAATTTACTCAACTTATTAATATTTCTAGCGGCCAAAATGCATTTCATTCCAGCACTATTAAATCTCTTTGCTAAAGATGCACTTAAACCTAGTCCCGCACCAACAATTAAAGCTATATTATCTGACATTCTGCACCTATCAAAGTAAAAGACCCACTATTTCACGGTACAATCTTTTTAGAGAGATTCAAACTAAAAGATCTAAACTTGGTTTTATATTTAGAGAAAAAACTCAATTTAAATTATTTACTGAAAAGTAACTAGTTTACACTAAAGTTAACATTAGGAAATTTAATGGGTTATAGAATTAAAATAAGGTTTAGATAATAAAATGGCATCCAGTATTGGAGAAGTTACTAACGCTCAGGTAGCAAAAAATGATGTATCAGGCCAAAGCTCTATTATAACTATTACCCAGCAATTAGTTAAACGCCTAGAAGAACAAAAAGCAAATACCGCCGTAGACTTTGAAAATAACGGCGAGCTTATAAGAACTCGACAGAAAATCGCCCGATTACAAAATTTCAAAAATAGAATCTCAGAAAATGTCTCTGCAGCAACTAAGGCAAAAAACGCGTCAAGTTTTATAGAATTACATTTAGACTCTATGAAAGCGAAACTACAAACGCAACTAGGCTCGAATTCTCCCGAAGAAAGAGTAACTTTATCCACTGAATTTAACGAGTTACTGGAGAAAATAAATTCTAGGGCCAACGGCGCTAATCAACTTATTCAGAGTAGGCTTATCAATTTAATAGGCAATACAACTGGTCCTGAATGGAAGACACAAGATCTTTATACTTCGACCAATCAAACCGGCGGTTTCACAAAGATTGAAGGCTCCTACTTAGGTAGTCAATTTGAGATTATTGACCAAGACGGCTTCGCGTGGCGCCTAGATGCAAATCAACGTCTGTATTCACAGCACTTAAATGACGGCACAGGGTCTCCTACAGGAAAACACGTTTCAGCAATCGACTTAAATATATCTAGTTTTAACAGTTCAACTGATGAAGTCTCACTTACCAATGGTACTGAAACATTAAATGGGATACTTAATCGAGGAGGCCTTGAGGTTCTAACCTCAGAATTTTATAATAATTTTACAGATGATATTTCTATACAAAACGCAATTAATGATATTGATAAAGCCATTACCTACTTCGACTCTAATTCTACTCGGTTCAAAGCCAACACCTCACTACTTCAAGGGAATAATAATTTAATCAATGAAAAAATAAATTTATTAGAAAAAAATGTATCCACTATTATCAGTAAAGAGATTTCAGAAAATGCTGCCCGCGATAAAGCGGCAAATCTCAAGTTTAATCTTGCAATTAATAATATAAATATTATCTCACAAAATAGCCAGGGGTTAATTCAAAACATGTTATCAGGGGCCCAAGGACCTGGGCCAGCAATAGGTGTTTTTGGCTTACTAGGATTTTAAATTCGTATTTATCAAATAAATAACGTTAAGAAATTGGGCGAGGTCCCCCTGTTGCCCAATCTAATAATTCAACCGTGTGAACTGTCGGAATTGAGATCTCACTAGCCATTTGAGTTATACAACCAATATTTCCAGTAACTAAAAATTGAATAGATTGGTTTTTTATAAGTGAGTTTATTTTATTTACTCTCTCAAATTTTAGTTTTCTAGCTAAATCAATCTGAATTAAATTGAAAGTACCAGCAGATCCGCAACAAAAGTGATTGCCAGGAATTTCAATAATCTGAAACCCAAATTTTTTAAGTAATGCTCTTGGAGCTTTTTTAATCTTTTGGCCATGCAATAAAGAGCAGGCATCGTGGTAGACAATCAAAGGCTCTTCAGAAATTTTTGAATTTGGTGCCCTCAGCGTAGATAAAACCTCTGTAATATCTCTCGTAATTCTAGAAATACGCTCTGACTTTTCTAAATATATTGGGTCGTTTTTGAACAGAGAAAAATAATCTTTTAAATGTGTACCGCACCCTGCCGAGTTACTAATAATATAATTAAGTCCATCACTTTCTATTTCATTAATCAATACATCAATATTTGATCGTGCCTTCGTCAGAGCGGCACTTTCCGCTCCAAGATGATAATTTATTGCTCCACAACAATTAATATTTTTTGGAATAATAATTGTTGCCCCCATTCTGTTGAGTAATCTAATAGATGCCTCGTTTATTGAGGGTCTGAGCGTGCGCTGCGCACAACCAGGGAGCAGTGCGACACGTATTACTTCTTTGCCCTCGGCCATGAAAGAGGCATCATGATCAGAAATTTTCTTTTTTGTTAATTGTCTCGGTACAAGATTAACGAGATTATTTATTTTTTTACCAAATATTTTTAATATTGGTTTAAAAATTATAGATGCAGTAATTGCTACAACAAAGATCCTTTGATTAGTAATCACAGTCGTTATTAACCAACGAAATAATTTATCAATTAATGGACGGCGGTGGGTGTTATCAATATACGATCGCGCATGATCGATATAATGTTGATAATCTACACCTGACGGACATGCCGTCATGCATGCTAAACACGACAAACACCTGTCTACATGCTTAACGATTTGGCTACTTGGTTCACCGCCTTTCTCAAGCATATTCTTGATTGAGTAAATACGCCCCCGGGGACTATCTCGCTCGTCACCTAGAATAGAATAAGTCGGGCAAACAGGAAGGCAGAAACCGCAATGCACGCACTTACGGAGATTGTCCTCCATAATTTGAATCATAGGTTGGTCTCTTTGTTCACTAGTAAATTTTGTTTTCATACGCCTTCATACATTCGTTCAGGGTTAAGAACACCATAAGGATCAAAGTTTTTTTTAATTTTTCGAGTAATATTCATTAATGCATTTGACTGAGGGTTGAATACATCAAAATTCTTTCTATCTTTATTGCTAGCTCTGAATAGAGTTGCGTGACCGCTCTGTTCACTCATGACTTGACGAATTATCCTTTCTGAGTATTTAGTCTCATTACTCTCTGATAACCAGATTAGTCCACCACCCCAATCAAAAAATGCATCAAATTTGAGTTTTTCTTTAAGCTTAAACAATAAATCAGCGCCCTGTGATGGAGGGACAGAAATACGCCAAATTTGATCAGTTTCTTGGTCTAAGAATGTTACTATTCCTGAAATTTCTTTCCAGAGTTTTTCTGTATTATGAGTGTGAAGTTCTTCAATATCTCCATACTGCCGCCATACTTCTTTTGCTATCTTACAGCGAGCCGCAACCGAAGGTGCGTGTCCTTCTAATCTAATCACTGTGGCAGAAGAGTTGCTAGATGATATATAAGGAACACTCGACTTACTTGCAATTCCGGCTGGGAGGTGGGCTGCTCCACTAACCTCAAGAGATAAAGATAAACTTTCACACAGTGTATTTATTGCGACTTTGTTCTCAAGTCCCCTGACTAAAAGCGTTCTACTTTTATTAGGGTGAGGCAAAACCTTTACTGTAATTGAGGTCATTGCCGCTAGCGTTCCAAAAGAACCGGCAAGTAATTTAGATAGGTCAAATCCAGTAACATTCTTTACCACACGTCCGCCGGATTTAAAATATTCACCAGCCCCACTAACTGCTTCAAATCCCAATAAGTGGTCGCGAGCGGCTCCAACACTTAATCTCCGGGGACCAGAAAGATTGGTCGCAATAACTCCACCTATTGTTCCATGATTATCAGGCTCTCCATAAAGAAATGATAAATTTGGGGGCTCAAAGGCTAAATATTGATTATTATCTTTTAGTGTTTCTGTAATGTTTTTCATAGGGGTGCCGGCAATAGCAGACAAAACCAATTCTCTCGGCTCGTAAAATAATATTCCAGATAATTTACTTAGATCGAGAATACTGCAATTCTGAACAGGCCTACCCCAACTCCGTTTAGACCCTTGGCCACGAATCTCGAATTTGTCTCCCTTATCACAAGCTAACTTGATACAGTCTAATAATTCCTTAAGAGTATTTGGACTGAACACTGAACTCATGGTTATCCTCTAAAAATGTGGAATATCTGGAAACCGTGTTTTTCCCTGATGGACATGAACACGACCAAGCTCAGAACATCTATGTAATGTTGGAAATACTTTACCTGGATTTAGCAAACCTTCAGGATCAAATACACATTTTACCCTTTGTTGCTGCTTTAAATCTTCTTCTGTGAACATTGTTGACATGAGGTCACGCTTTTCGACCCCAACACCATGCTCCCCTGTTAGAACTCCACCTACTTCAACACATAACTTTAGGATCTCCGAGCCAAAATCTTCAGCACGTTCTAATTCGCCATCTTTATTGGCATCATACATGATTAAAGGGTGCAGATTCCCATCACCTGCGTGAAAAACATTGGCTACACGAAGATTATATTTTTCTGACATTTCATTCATACTTTTCAGAACCTCTGGTAACTTTGATCGGGGAATCGTTCCATCCATACAGTAATAGTCTGGTGTAATACGGCCCACTGCCGGAAATGCGGCCTTCCGACCTGCCCAAAATATTTCTCTCTCACTATCATTATTACTAATCCGAATATACCTCGCACCATGATCTTTGGAAATATCTTCAACAATATTGATTAGATAATCTATCTCTGATTTAGGACCGTCTAACTCCACAATTAATAAAGCCTCAACGTCAAGGGGATACCCCGCTTGAATAAAATCTTCTGCTGCTTTTATTGCAAGTTTATCCATCATCTCCATACCCGCGGGTATTATCCCCGCACCTATGATAGAGGCTACACAATCTCCCGCGGCAACAATGTCATCAAAACCTACTAACATTGCGCGAGCCAAGTCCGGCTTTCTAAGAATTCTCACTGTTACTTCAGTAATTATACCGAGCAATCCTTCTGACCCCGCTAATATGCCCAAGAAATCATAACCGTCAGCATCCAGATATTTACCTCCCAGTGTTATTACATCACCATTCATTAAAACCATTTCAATTCCCAGAATATTATTGGTAGTAAGCCCGTATTTTAAACAGTGAACACCCCCAGAATTCTCGGCAACATTTCCTCCAATTGAACATGCGATTTGGCTGGAAGGATCCGGGGCGTAATAAAAATTATTGTGCGTTACAGCTTCTGTAATCGAGAGATTAGTTACACCCGGCTGCGCGACTACTGTTCGATTGTTATAGTCTATATCGACGATCTTATTAAATTTCCCGAGACCGAGTAAAACAGCATCAGCTAGCGGTAATGCACCCCCCGATAATGATGTCCCTGAGCCACGGGCTACTACTTTAATGTCGTTGTCGCTACAATATTTTAAGATATGTGAGATTTGCTTTGTGGTTTCCGGTAAAACTACTAGCATGGGCAATTGACGGTATGCAGAGAGCCCATCACATTCATAAACTTTTAAACCATCTTCATCTTCAATAATATTATCACCACGGTTTTCTTCAGGTATTATTTTTCTGAGAGCCTTAATTATTTTTGGACGTTTTTTAATAGTCTCGAGATTGAGATCAGGCATTTTCATAGTCAATCACCCCTTACTGAAGCTTTCGTTTAACCATAAAGTAAAGCACCCACCAAAAAAAGTAAAACCGCACTAAAACAGCACGGTTTGTAAACTTATAAGGTTAAATGAAACCTATAAATTCGAGTTAACCTTGACGAGCCTTAAATCTTGGATTTTGCTTATTAATCACATATAAACGACCTCTTCGCCTAACAACCCGGCAATTTTTGTCACGTATTTTTGCTGATTTAAGAGAGCTAAGCACTTTCATCGTAATACCCCATAAAAATCTAATGACAGAGTCTAAATTCTGAGTGTGGGAAAATAGGTGCCATTTTAACGAATGTCAACGCCAAGGCCAAATTTATTTAAGTGAGACCATTAATTTATTAAATCAGAACTCAGAAATATTTGATTTTGAATACCATAACAATTTTGTATTAAAATGGTGGGCGTGGTAGGGATTGAACCTACGACCCCCTCGATGTCACCGAGGTGCTCTCCCGCTGAGCTACACGCCCAATTCAATAGTAAAGTGAACGTATAAACTTTTTTTAGCACTTGCAAGCTTAGCATGAAACGTCAAGAGTAGTTATATAATCAACATGGATACGTTACCTCAAGCTAGTATTAGTTAGGGACAAATGTAAACAAAAAAGCGTATGTTAAATTTAAAAATGTAAATAATCACTTATGAGGGGGTATTTTGGTTGATTCTGCGACTAATAAAAAAAATACAGCATCCGAACTCAATTTACCTATTGAGATTATACGACCTAAAATACAAACAATTCCTTTTATATTCACCTCACCACACAGTGGAACAAATTATACTAACGACTTTATCAAGACATCCGCATTAGATGCTTCCTATTTGAGAAAATCAGAAGACAGTTTTATTGATAACTTATATGACCATGCTCCAAGATCAGGTGCACCACTTTTAAAAGCCATATATCCACGCGCCTATATTGACGTAAATAGGGAAGCTTACGAGCTTGACCCAACCATGTTCGAAGATATTTTGCCAGATTTTGTAATAACAGCTAGTCCCCGTATTTCGGCGGGGCTTGGCACTATTCCCAGAATTGTCTCAAGTGATTATGAGATTTATAGCACAAAATTAAGATTCAAAGATGCAGAGGAACGAATTAATAAGTATTATTTTCCTTATCACACTGCACTCAAAAACTTAATATCTAATACAAAAGATAAATTTAATCAATGTTTCTTGATTGACTGTCATTCAATGCCATCCAAAGTCTCCAAGTCATTAAATTCTGGATATAATAATAATAATAAAGCGGATATTATAATTGGTGATCAATTTGGGAAAAGCTGTTCAAACCAATTAACCGATTTTATCCAAGATTATTTTGAGAACGAAGGATTAATTGTATATCGAAATGATCCGTACGCTGGCGGGTTTACAACTCGCCATTATGGAGTCCCAAAATTAAAGGTTCATGCGATCCAAATAGAGATTAATAGAGCCTTATATATGCATGAGTCCCTTTTTACTCGCTCAAAAGGTTTCAAAAAATTAAAGACGATTATTTCTAATTTAATAAATAGCCTCTCAAAGGAAATATTTAATACCTAATTATTAAATAAAATAATGGCACATTATTTGCTTAGATTATAGCAAAAGATTAAAAATATAATAAAATTTAGGTGTGCAATGATACCAGTTAAATCAGTAATTATGATTACAACAACAGTTTGCTTATGTATTTGTCTATATTCCCAAGCCGTAAGTGCTTCAAATTCTCCCAATAAATATAACAATAACAGTAATTTAAAATCGGCTGATGCATCCATTTGCGAAAAACAAACTCACGGGTTTGAAACCGCACTGGGCATCCCCAGACATTTACTTACTGCTATTTCGTTAACCGAGTCTGGTAAATGGGATAAAAAAAATAAGGTATTAGTTGCCTGGCCATGGACAATAATGGCAGTGGGAAAAGGCCATTATTTGCGAACAAAGCAGGCTGCAATTAAAAAAGTTATGGCCTTAAAGGCCCAAGGCATTAAAAATATTGATGTTGGATGCATGCAAATAAATCTTTTTTACCATCCAAACGCTTTTGAAAACTTAGAGGCAGCTTTTGACCCTGAGCGTAATGTAGGATATGCCGCAAATTTCTTAGCAGCACTTAACCAATCTACACGCTCTTGGTCACAGGCAACCGCTAACTATCATTCGACGCGGGTGTCAAAGAATAGAAAATATCTAAATAAAGTTCTAACTCTTTGGAAAAAAGTTAATAAAAGAAAGCTAAAAGGTTCGATTTTTCGGGCTTCACCTGATCCAGTTTATTCAGAACCGAAGGCACGTTCAGCACAAATGGCAGTTTTAAAATCACGCTTTCGGGCAAGATTGCAGGCTGAACGGAGCACGAAGAAACCAGAGAAGAAAAAATATAACTTAGACGCATGGAGAAATGGGAAGTTTGATACAGGCTTACTTAAAGCAGCAATTGCCAAGCAAAGAGGCGACCGTGTTAGGGCGGATAAAGAATATTTAAATAAGGGAAAGAGAAGTTTTAAAAACCGGCGAAAATCACAGTTAGCGCGATGGCGTAGAACTAGAGAAGGCTCATCTTTTCGAAATTAATCTCATATTTAATGGGAATTATTCCATTGTATAATAATTTTTAGATCTTAGTATGCTCTACAAATTAATTAAAATTAAAAAGGTGAAATTATGACAGATCCGAAAACCGGTCCCCTGACTGCTAAGATGAAAATGAGCGCATCATGCCCAAGTCACTCACGTTCCGATATCTTGATTGGTGACCATGAGTTAATAATTGATGAGCCAGTAGCAAGAGGTGGTACAGATTTAGGCCCTTCACCTACTCAGACATTTATGGCTGCTTTGATGGGTTGCACAAATGTAATTACAAATAAATGTGCTCATGATTTAGGCGTCGAAATCGACTCAATGGAAATTGATATGGAAGTCGATATGGATAGAAGAGGCGTTATGTTAACAGAAGCTATTGATATTCCTTTCCCCTCAATTACCATGAATATTGATGTAAAAACTAATGCGACTGATGAAGAGTGGAATAAAGTCACTGACTATCTTCGTAAATTTTGTCCTATTGCCATAGCCTTGCGTGCTGGTGGAACAGAGATTACGGAAAATTGGAATCTAATTCGAAACTAGTCGAAAAATCATAAATGTTACCCATTTGGCAAAATAGCACTATAAGATCGCATTTAGACGTAATAATTGACTTACTTAGTCCTGAAGGACTAAAAATTGTTGATATTGGATGCGGTGCTGGAAAAATAACACGAGCCCTCTCTCAAATAGGCGCTTATGTAACTGGCATAGACCCTGGAGAGAGACAATTAAAGCTTGCTCGGTCAGCAGAAGTTATCGGTAATGAGCGTTTCTTAGAGGGCACCGCTGAAAAACTTCCATTAGATGACAAGTCCATGGACATTGCACTTTTCTGTAATAGTTTTCATCACGTACCTCGAGATAATTTTGATATAGCTATAGAAGAAGCCCATAGAGTACTTAAACCTGGAGGAAACCTTTACTTTTCTGAACCCATTGCAGACGGGCCCCAATTTGAGTTAAGTCGATTAATTAATGATGAAACCGAAGTCCGTGCTTTAGCATATAAAAAGATTATCAATATCCAACAGACGGACTTTCAGGCGATTTCTGAAGTGACTTATATAACAGAAAACAAATATAAAAACTTTGATTCTTTTAGGGCAAACTCTACTTCGATTAACCCCGCACGCGATCTTATATTTAAAGACAACTTGGATGCAATCAAAGCAGCTTTTGAGGAAAATGCCATTCAAGCTGATAGCCACTACGTCTTTAAGAATCCCGTGAGGGGAAACCTTTTTGAACGATTATAGCTTTATTTATCATTACAACTGGAAATCTTTAAAACCTTTACCTTCTCTGACGAGCTGTTCAATTAATTCTGCAGGACGAACCCAATCACCATATTTTTCATTTAGTTCGCAGATTCCATCATAAACTTTGTGCAAACCAATAAGATCAGCATAAAACATTGGACCACCTTTATAACGAGGAAAACCATAGCCATAATGCCAAATAACATCAATGTCACTTGCCCGAATCGCTAACTTTTCCTCAAGAACTTTAGCTCCTGTATTAATCATAGAATAAATATAAGTCTCTAAAATCTCTTGGTCAGAAAAAGTACGCCGTTTGATTCCCAGTTGAGTTGAGGTTTGAATAATTAAATCTTCAATAAGCGGACTTGGCTTACCTTTCCTGCTGCCGACTTCATAATCATACCAACCTGCATTTGTCTTTTGCCCATATCTGCCGGTATTATAGACATTATCAATTATGACCGACTGCCTGCGCTCCCCATATAGTTTTTTCTGTTCTTGACGAATTAAATATCTAACATCAACCCCAGCAAGATCATTCATTGAAAAAGGGCCCATTGGAAAACCAAAATCGTAAATCACTTTATCAATCTGCCAAGGCAATGCTCCCTCCTCAACCATGAATTCCGCAATACGCGCTGAAATATGCAACATACGATTACCCACGAATCCGTCACCCACTCCAACTAAGACACCAGTTTTCTTTATTTTTTTTGCTAAACCCATTACAGTGGCAATAGTTTCTTTGGAGCTTTTTTCAGTTCTTACATTTTCCAACAACTTCATAATATTTGCGGGACTAAAAAAATGTGTCCCGCAAACCTTATCGGGCCGATTTGTTGAATCTGCGATCTCATTGATATCTAAAGTAGAAGTATTACTGGCCAATATCGTTTCCGGCTTACATACCTGATCAAGCTCCTTAAAAATTTTCTTCTTTAAATCCATATCTTCAAAAACAGCTTCAATCACTATATCAGAATCGGCGATTTCAGAATAATTAGTCGCGCCCGATATCAAGTTCATAGTCTGATCCATTTTCTCTTGGCTCATCCGACCCTTAGCGACAGAACTTAAATAATTATTCTTAACTCTATCCAGACCGATTTTAAGTGCATCTTCGTTGATATCAACAACAACAGCGGGAATGCCTACATTTGCGAAATTCATGGCAATACCGCCTCCCATGGTTCCGCTTCCAATAATAGCCACTTTATTAATATTCTGTGTTTTCGTTTCTTTGGGTATATCCGGAATTTTAGCAACACCCCTCTCCGCAAAAAACATATGGCGCATGGATTTACCTTCGTCACTATCGCGAAGTTCAATAAAAACCTCACGCTCATATGCCAATCCGGCGTCAAAACCTATTTTTGTTGCGGCTTCAACAGTATTAATACACTCAAATGGTGATCTCATATTTCGTGATTTAGAGGATATTTTTTGTCGCCAATTATCAAAAACTTTGGGGTCTACATCTTTTATTTTTTCATTTAGGTCTCCCGTTCTCCTGAGCTCATCTGGTTTTTTTGCTTGCGATAAGGCTAATTGTATAGCTGACTCAACTAAATCTTCATCAATAATTTCGTCAATAGCTCCCGCCTCAAAGGCCTTAGTAGCATTAATCGGCTTGCCGGTAACAATCATTTCTAATGCTAACTCTGGCCCCACTAATCGCGGCAACCTCTGGGTGCCGCCGCCACCCGGAATAAACCCAAGATTAACTTCCGGCTGGCCAACGGTGACACTGGGGTCAGCTAATCTATAATGACATCCCATAGCTAATTCCATGCCACCACCCAGAGCCATGCCATTTAGCGCGGCAATAACTGGTTTTGGTGCTAATTCTATTTTTCGGATAACATCTTCTAATTCAGGTATGCCTTCAGGCGTCTCAATACCGAATTCGCTAATATCAGCTCCTGCGATAAACATTCTGCCTTCGCTGGTAATCACTAACCCCTTGCATTCTGAATTGGACATACAGAAATCAAAATTTTCTGAAATATGTTTTTTAACTTCGAAATTTAAAGCGTTCGCGGGGGGATTGTTTATTGTTATAACACCCACATTATTTCTCATCTCGAACGTAATAATATTGCTCATTATAATTTCTCTCTAATACTAAAGTTTATGATATGGCAAATTTGCCGCGGTCATGGGGCTGGTTAAAATCAATATCTGGACCTTTTGCAACTATTTCACTGGGGTTTATTTTAGGCATAAGCCCATAATATCCACGCTTTATATGCTCAAAATTTGTTAAACTGGATATACCAGGATACTGATATAATTCTAAAGTAAAGTTCCATAAATTGGGGTAATCAAAAATATGCCTCTTATTACATTTAAAATGAGTATAATAAACAACGTCAAACCTAATAAGAGTTGAAAATAAACGCCAATCTGCCTCCGTTAATTTTTCTCCTGTCAAATATCTACGTTCACCCAACCTCTCTTCTAATTTATCTAGTGTCATGAACAAGTTATTGTATGCCTCTTCATAAGCATTTTGGGTCGTCGCGAAACCCGCACGATAAACACCGTTATTAATATTCTTGTAAACAATGGCGTTTATCTCATCAATTTGATTTCTCAAAGACTCGGGATAAAAATCCAACTTATTATGCGTAATCTTATCAAATGCAGAGTTGAACATTCTAATAATTTCAGATGACTCATTATTTACTATCGTTTCACTTTTTTTATCCCATAAAACCGGAACAGTTACCCTGCCGGTATATTTAGGGTCGGCCTTAGTATATAATTCATGTAAATAATAAATGTTATTTACAGCATCTGGTAGCGCGCCGGGTTCTTCATTAAATGTCCAACCCTGATCCTTAAAGCTAGCGCCACCTATAGATATGCTAATAATATCTTCTAGGCCTTTGACTCTGCGGAACATCGCAGTGCGATAAGCCCATGGGCAATTATGAGTTATATATAAATGATAACGCCCAGCTTCAGCAGCAAACCCAAGTTCACCTGTTGGACCAGGCCCACCATCACTAGTTATCCAATTTCTAAAACTACTTTCTGGCCTTATAAATTTTCCTTCTTCATTCCGTATATTATCGTCATCAGACCAGTGCCCGTCTACCAAAAGTCCCATGATACTATGACCGATATATTTTCATCAAATTACAAGTGCTCATTAGCAAAAACTTCCTGAGCCCAGTGATATGCAGAATTAGCCGCTGGGACGCCAGCATAAATAGCTGTCTGCAATATAACTTCCTTAATCTCATCTTTTGATAGACCATTATTCAAACCTGCCTTAATATGTAATTTAAATTCATCTTCCCGGTTAAGAGCAATCATCATAGCCAAAGTAATGCAGCTTCTTGTCTTTCGTTCTAATCCGGGCCTCGTCCAAATTTCACCCCAAGCATAGCGCGTAATCAACTCCTGAAATTCCTCGGTAAAGCTATCTTTCTTAGCCTCCGCGGAATCAACATGTTTATTTCCGAGAACTTCTCGCCGAACTTTCATACCGGCGTCAAATATATTCTTCATCACCTTATTCCTTTAATTCAAAAGAAAATCCAAAACATTTTTATTAAATTCTTTTGGTTTCTCGATATTTGATAGATGAGCTACTCCATCGATTATGATCAATCTAGACTCCTCTATTTCTTTCTTAATTATCTCACTGTGTGATACGGGCGTCGATGGATCGAATTCGCCCGCAATAATTAATGTCGGTATCTTTATCTTTTCTAAATGAGCGCTTAAATTCAAATCACGAACTGCAGCACAGCAACCAACATAACCTGGCACGTCACATGAATTCATCATTTCTTTTAAAAAATTAATCTTTGGCGAGCCAGTTTTTCTAAAATTATCTGATAGAAATCTTTGTAATCCAGCATCAATAATTGAGCTCATTCCGTGAGCTTTAACAGTATTAATTCTATCCTGCCAGGGCGCTGGGGGACTTAAATTAGAAGACGTATTACAAATAACTAATTTTTCTAGCCGTTGAGGTTGATTTATCCCCATCCACATACCGACCATCCCACCGAGCGAAATTCCGCACAAATTGGCTTTTTCAATTCCTAAAAAATTCATAAGGGATAATAAATCCCGCCCGATATCATCAATACTATATTCACCTTCCGGCGAGGAAGATCCGCCGTGTCCTCTATTATCATATCTCAAAACTCGAAAAAATTTTGCGAATTCAGCAACTTGCTCATCCCATACATGCATATTTGTTGTGAGGGAATTGGATAATATTAATATAGGTAAACTTTTATCTCCCTCACATTCATATTTAATATGAGTGCCATTTAAATCTGCAACAGGCATTTATTTCCCCTAATTTTCATGCATCTTGCGCAGGTTCTTACTCAAGAAGCATCAGTTTGTCTAATGTTGACTGATCGATTAATCGCATAAACCTTATATCTTCTTGAAGAACATCTTTCAAATGTTGGTTTTTAGATATCGAGGCACTGCAAGCTTCTGAAATAATCTGACTTGCCTGCTCTTTTCCTATTTTTTTAGATAGCTCAAGCATTAACTTTTCTGACATAAATAAACCATTTAAAGAGTCCAGATTATTTTTCATTTTTTCTTGATCAATTTTTAAATTCTCGAATAATCCAGCAATAGCTGCCAAAGATCCAGCGGTTGTTTCAACAATATCTGGAATAGTAACCCATTCCACTTGCCATCCCCCCAGAGCCCTCTCATGTTCATGAGGCATGGCATCAACCAGAGTAGCTAATAAGTGCGGAACTCGTTTTGCGGCTGATAACGCAATCAAACAGCCAATAGAGTTTCGTTTATGCGGCATTGCCGACGATCTTCCACTGTCTAAATTTGTTTTTTCAAAAACTTCAGAAACTTCGAATTGCATTAACAAAGACAGATCTAAAGCAGTCTTACCAAGGGTACCAACAAGTATAGATAGGGATGAACATAAAGCAACAAATCGATCACGGTGCACATGCCAAACTTCATTGCTCATATCCAAATTGAGTAAGTTTGATAGAACTTTTCTAACTTTTTCTCCGTCAACACCCAAAGCAGACAAATTACCTGCTGCTCCCCCAAATTGTAATAACATAGCTTCGGATGCACTCTTTTCAACTCGATCCCAACTCCTCGAAATTGCTGATCGCCAGCCTAGTAGTTTTTGTTCAAATTTAATGGGCACGGATGGTTGTAGAAGTGTTCGCCCAATCATGACTTGATCACCATATTTCTCTATTAATGTTGATAGTGCACTATCAATCCGCAGTATATCCTTTTTCAGTACTTTAATGGCTTTTTTCAGCTGCATGACCATTGCAGTGTCAATGACGTCTTGACTAGTAGCCCCAAAATGAATCCAGCCTGATGCTGACTTATCTGAACTCGCAACTAATTGAATAAGACGCCTAACAAGAGGAACAACAATGGTTCCATGATCCACAGACTTATCTGATAAGTCCGCAATAGAAAATTTCTCTACTTTACAGTTGCTGCCAATTATTTCCGCAAAACCCTCATCAAATATTTTGCATTTAGCTTCTGAAAACGCTAACGCCTTTTCAAAGTCCAGCATGGCTTGAACCATTGCAGCATCACTAAATATTTTCATAACATCAGGGGTGGTTGTTAGTCGCCTAAAAATCTGGCTTGTCATTGTCTTTTTGTTCCAAAGGGTGCATTGCAAATATTATTGGTTTAGACATCAAAAAAAATAGTTTCGTTTTCACCTTGAAGATATATGTGGAATTCATATTCATCAATTAATCCACCATTAGGATTAAAATTGGCGATAAGAGTTTTTCTTTCTAACTCATCATCAATTTGGTTTAAAACAGGGTCCTCAGCATTTGATTGCACCTCATCTGAGAAGTATATTCGTGTCACCTGCTGTTTTAACATTCCCCGAGCCAGAATATTAACAGCTAAATGAGGAGCCTGAAGCGAATTTCCTCTCCCGTTTACCCTCCCAGGTTTTTGTGTGACAAAAAAGAATTGCCCTTCATTATTAGTGCAAGAACGACCGAAACCAGAAAATCCTTTGATAAGTTCATTGTCAGAGTTATCCTCAGGATGATCATATTTTCCATTAATATTTGCTTGCCAAATTTCAATAACGGCATCTGGAACTGGCGTTCCTTCACCATCATAAACAATACCATGAATTTTTATTGCATTTTTACTATTTTTTGGAACAAGGTATTCTTGACCCTCCGATCTCATAGCTATTGATAGAAAAGGCCCCACTGTTTGGGAGGCCGTAACACCCATTTTACTCATATTTAAGCCCCATTCTCAAAAGGTGTGGCTTGCCTGCCACGTAGAACGAAATCAAATTTAAAACTTAATGCAAAATCTGGTTCAGTTGTATCTAAATCAAACTCCGAGATCATCCTTTTACGTGCAGATTCCGAGGGAATTGAGTTAAAAATTGGATCAAAGGCGAATAGCGGGTCTTCTGGGAAATACATTTGGGTCACTAAACGTGTAACAAAAGCCGGACCAAAAAGAGAAAAATGTATGTGAGCAGGTCTCCAGGCATTAAAATGATTACCCCAAGGATATGCACCTGGCTTAATGGTCGTGAATTTATACTCACCCTTTTCGTTTGATATCATTCGGCCTCTGCCAACAAAATTTGGATCAAGGGGTGCAGGATGTTGGTCATTAGGATGGAGGTATCTGCCCGCTGCATTACATTGCCATATTTCAATTAAAGTATTAGGGACCGGTCTGCCACCCTCATCCAGCACACGCCCACTTACAAAAATTCTTTGGCCTTGTGCTTCTTTTCCATTTTCAATAGAGAGATCACCTTCACCAGGCTCTAATTTAACTGAACTAAATAATGGGCCTGTCACCTCTGTGACTGTATGATCAATTTTTATAGCTCGATTTTTTGGATGCCTAAAGGTAGTACTTTTATAGTCTCTGTAAAATGCGGGTGGATGATCTTTTTTACTCTCTCTTGAATAGCTCTCTGGCTCAGTCATATTAATTCCCTAAATTTTCAATGAATCTTCGATAAAAATAAATTAACCACCTAAAAAATGCCAGCGAATTTAAGCTCGCTTTCTAAACTATAATGATAAAAATCTAAATTAATCCAGTTATCCCGTCGTAACACAGTTTTAAACCTGTCATAAACAATATTGTCATAATTGTCCTATAGAACACAATATCATTTATTTTTCGCTGTATCCATAATCCAATAAAAATGCCAATGGGTACAGCTAATATCAATAGGAACGATGTAGACAAATTAGTTATATTAAATTGCCCTAGCCACCAATATGGCCCGATCTTAGCATAATTAACGTAAGTATAAAATACTGCCAAGGTTCCCATGTAAATTGTTTTATCCATCCTTTGTGGAATTAAATAGACATTCAAGGGGGGGCCACCAGAATGGGCAACAAAACTAGTGAAACCACAAATAGAACTCCACAAGCCACCTTTAAAGATATTTGCCTTGGTTGGAGCGGGTGGTATTTTTTGCCTCAAATAATCAATAAAACGTGAGAATGAAAAAACAACGGCAATTGTGCCGATAATAAGCTTGATCATTGAAGAATCTAAATATTTAAAACCTAAAGTTCCAACAATTATTCCAATTGTAGCACCGGGAATCATAATTTTTAGATTAGTCTTATCCCAAGTTTTTCTGTAGGCCCACATAGCAAAAACATCAGCAATACATATACTTGGGAGCAATACTGCGGCTGCCTGCGGAACTGATACAACCAAGGCCATTAGAGGGGTAGCGAGACTACCTGTTCCACCTAAACCAGCTTTAGAAATACCGATTGTTATAATTGCTGGGATCGCAACTAGATAAAATAAAGGATCACTTATTAATGAAAATTGTTCCATAACAAAATTACCACAATATTACGGAGACAATAAAATACTCCAATATTCCCAGCTTTAGTTCCTATAATGCAAAATTAGAATAATACCCTAGGCAGATAAGTTGCTATCTCCGGAAATGTAATAATCAGCACCATTCCGATTAGCATAATAATCCAATACGGGGTTGCGCTTTTGAATATCGTCATAACGTTAACATCTGGGTCAATAGATGTAATTGCAGATTTTACCGTATAAACAAGCAATCCAAAAGGAGGTGTAAGCAAGCCAGCTTCTATTGCTATGATTCCTATAATGGCAAAAGCAATGGGATCATATCCAAGTTTCACAGCGATTGGAGCAAAAATAGCGGCAGTTAGCAACATAATAGAAATTGAGTCTATAATCATACCCAACAAAAACCAAATGAATACCATTACACCTATTATAGCCCAACTCGGCATGCCCGACTCTAAGAAAAGGCTCTCTATCGCATTAGCCAAACCCGTCATTGCTAGGGTATTCGAATATAAAGCAGCTGTGACAAGAAGAAGTAAAATTGGACCAGACGTTCTTCCAACGGATAATATTGAGTCTATAATCTCTTTATATCTCATCCCTTTAATAACGCCAAGAACAAGTCCAAGTAGAGCCCCAACACCAGCTCCTTCGGTCGGACTAAACAACCCAAACCAAATACCACCTAACACTGCAACGACAACAATGACAATACCCGCCAAACTTGTATAAAACTGCTTTCTTGGAACAATTTCCTCTGCCTCTACATTTGACTCAGAGCCACTACCAACTGCTTCAGGTTTAAATAGGGCCATTCCTAGAACATAAGTACAAAACAAAGTTGTCAGAAGTAAACCGGGAAGCACGCCAGCTAAAAATATTTTACCAATTGAATTTTCGGTAAGAATACCCCAAACAATCATCAGAACACTTGGTGGTATCAACATACCTAGACAACTCGAACCCGCAACCGTACCCAACGCAAATCCCTTATGGTATCCGTGCCGTTTCATCTCTGGATAGGCAATACGAGAAAAAGCGGCCGCAGACGCTATGCTTACACCAGTAACAAATGAAAAAAGTGCGTTCCCAAATACAGTTGCAATTGCCAATCTACCGGGCAATTTGGACAGCATGGAATTGATTCCACGATAAACATCGGTTATAGCGCCCGATTTACCAATAAATTCTCCCATCAACATGAATAATGGTATCACAGCAAAAACATAGTCTCTAATTCCTTCATATGCTTTTGCAGCAAGCATCACTTTCACCGTATTAAATGCATTCCAGTCTTGGCCCGTCACCAGCCAGATTCCCAGGGCACTAGTCATACCAAGAGCAATAGCAATATGAACACCGATAACGACTAAACCAACTAAGCTTACGATAAGTATGATTGCAGTACTTACATCAAACACGTGTTTATCCTCACTATTTTGTTTCTTGATTAATGTTCAGAACCTGTATTTGCATCGAGCTCTGCATCAACATAATCCGGCATAAAAACATCAATGTATGCAAGGACCAAATAATTCAATAAAGCTATCGCACTTCCCCCCATTACTGCCCACCTTGCTGGCCAAGCTGGGACACGAAGAGCACCCTCACCCTCAAATTCATTCTCCACCCAAGATAAGACACTCTCATCCCATCCACCAAAAATGATCATGAGAAAAAAAATGGCACCAAGAATATAACCAAATGCCAAGAAAAACTTTTGTAAGCCATCCGGGAACCGTGAGACTAAAAAATCAGCCCTAAGCATCGAACGGCTGCGGATTGCATATCCCGCTTGCAAAAATACGATTATTACAATCGACGCAGTGACAATCTCAGCCATTCCATCAAAAATCCCCCTAAAACTTATATTTAACATAATAAAAAAAGTTAAACAAAAGGCCCAGGCTGCGGCCAATACCATTAAAAGTTTAGAGAGCTTATCGCTAAATGTAACTATCAAGTTCATGCCTGTCTGTGCTCCAACAGCATATTCAAAGCCAAAAAAATTATACTATCAAAATTCTTTTACTTAAATTTTATCAAAGATTATCCCAAATAGATTACCGGCTGGAAGCTATAAAAGCAACCAGCCGGTAAGATATTTACTAAGTATTCTAAACAATAATTATTTTACAACGTATCGAACCGGCCATTTATAGCCTTGTTTCTCCGCCGCATCTAAAGTTGCATTTAGAATTGCTTTAGCTGGGTAGCCCTCTTTTTCCAACTGATTGGCATATTTTTGTGGCCAATGAGCAAGTTTTTTAGCCCAATCTAAGCGAACACTAGCTGGTAAATCAGATACTGTAATGTTTTTACGAAGCCAATCAATATCCTTTTTGTAGCCAACTTTGTTAAATTCACCAACTTTCAATTCAAAACGTGCAGCTACCTCTTTAAATATTGGCTTAACTTCAGATGGAAGGCTATTCCAAAAGCGATTATTAACATTTAATGCATGCCAAGTAATGGAGCCAAAACCAATTGTTGTATAGTATTTCCCAACTTCATGAAGTTTAAATACTGGACCCCAAGCACTAGGGAACATAATTCCACCTTCAGCGACGCCATTTTGTATTTTCTTATACCAACCAGGCAAACCGTCAGTTACAGCTATAATACCAACGCCCGCTTCCTTCATCCAATTTAAGTTGAGGCCAGCACCAAGAATTTTACGGCCCTTAAGATCTGAAACTTTTTTCCAAGGAAAATTAGTTCCGATGTTGTAGCCACCGTCACCAATGCGAGCCAACATTGTCTGATTAAATTTTTGGAAACGCTTCTCTAAGCTTGGAAATTGCTTGTATATAGATGCAGCAATCGCAACTGATTTTACTGGATCCATGGTTCCAAAAGGTAACATAATTTGAAATGCATGCATTTTTAATTTTGAAGCCTCAAAACAAAAGCAAAATCCACCTACGTCAACGATTCCGTTTTGAATGCCTTCAAACGTATCAAAAACTTTAACTATAGATCCACTATAACCTTCAATAAACTTGATTTTATGGCTGGTTTTAGCTTCTACAGCTTTTTTTAATTCAGTCTGAAAATAGCTTTTCATTAGCCCTGCATAAACAACGGTAGGCGGATGCCCAGACGCAATTCGAACAGTAATATTCTTAGCATCTGCGGGTACCGCAACGGCTAGTGATCCCGCAACAAACCCTGCAGCAGCTAAACTCAATAGAGATTTTTTAAATAATTTCATTAAATACCTCCCATAGGTATAGAAAAAAATAAAAAGTGGAAAACCACTTCCCACTAAAACACTATTTTGTTACCACATTTTTTTACTCTTATAAAAGACTTAATTTTATTTTTAAGGAAATTAGAAAAATCCAATATTAAACTTTTTTGATTGGATTATGAAATCTTTGATCGAAGAACCTTTTCAGTAGCTTTAAAATAAGTTATCCCATTATTGATTTAGAAGTTGATTGTCAAATATAGTGAATTAAGTTGGGACCTTTTATTCAACCGAAAACCCTATTGTTTATGAAAGAGGCCAATCGCTGAGTAATTCTAATTGGAGGGGATTATGAATAAATTCGAGAGCATTTCTCAGGACCAGTTTAAAAACGGGATGAGAAAGTTGGCAGCAGCAGTAAACGTTATTACTGTCGAACATGAAGGGTTTAGAGATGGTTTAACAGCTACAGCCGTATGTTCGGTATCAGCTGAACCCCCTCAATTATTAATTTGTGTTAATTCTCAAACCCACGGGCATAAACTGATACGTCAAAGCAAGTGTTTTGCGCTTAACATAATGGCACGTGACCAAGAAGAAATTGCTATGCGCTTTGCGGGAATGGATGGAACGGAGAGATCCCAGCGATTTGATAAAGGCTCATGGTCTAAAATAATCACGGGCGCGCCTTGCCTTAATGGCGCATTAGTTAATTTTGATTGCGAAGTAATTAATGAGATTGAGGCTGGGACCCATTCAATATTTATTGGCCACATTGTCGGAAGCAGAATATCTGGCGACGATAACGCACCCCTAATTTATGGAGAAGGAAAATTCACAGGACTGATGAATTAGGAAAAGAATTAACATTATATTTCCCACTTTAGAACAAAACTCAGATCACTAAAACGAATTATTTTAGAACTAAACTTTGGAGAAGCTTTTTTAAAAGCCTTGACTCTTTTAAACCAATATTTTTTGCTATCCGAGAATCCATTTTACGAGCGTGGAGCAAAAGTGGAATAGCTTGCTTGATACCTGCACTCGTCAACTTTATATTCACCGAACGTCTATCCTCCGCCACAACATCGCGGTATAACCATCCTGACCGGACCATTGAATCCACAATTCGGCTTAGTGTTGGCTGCTTGATAATCATTAGGCCTGCAAGCTCATTTAGAGTTACACCTTCTTTGTTGGAAAGAGTAATTAATACCTTACACTCATTACGTGATAAGCCTTCAGCTAACGCTATTTCATCAATTTGCCTTGAGATTAGAGTAGATGCATGAGCCAGAAGATATGGCAAAAACTCATCAATTCCCATATCATTGGTTTTACGATTATTGTTACCCAATACCATTCTCTTTTCAAAATTAGAGGTTATACAGACGAGAAAAGCATAATTTATATGTAAAAACAATATATGTATTTACATATAAATTGTATCTGTATAATCTTAGAGAGAAAAACACCTTAAGAGTGAAATGTTGTGTATACTAGAAATCTGGTTAACCATATTAAACAAAAGACAGGGGTGATAAACAATGTTTGCAGATCGCATCGAAGCTAAATGGATTGATACTTTTGAGAAGGCTTTTGAACTTTGCAAAGTCCAAAAAGGAGAAGAGATTGCCATTCTCTCTGAAACACAGTCACGCGCTTTAAATGTTAACCTTGCTGAACTGGCCCTCTTAAGAATGGGCGCGCGGCCTTTTCATGTGGTTGTACCCACCCCACCTCAGGAAGCTCCGGTCCCCGTTAGATCAACTGGAGCCTCAAATTCAGTTCAACAATTAGGGCCAGCGGTAAAAGCATTAGCTGCCAGCGGTATGGTAGTTGATCTAACGGTCGATGGAATGCTACATGCCCCAGAATTACCAGATATAATAAAAGATGGAGCCCGATTTTTAATGATTTCGGATGAACATCCGGAAGCATTAGAGCGACTTTTGCCAGACCCTGAATTAACACCGAGGATCAAAGAGGCTGTAAAATTTACAAGATCTTCAAAACTAATGCATGTCACTTCAAGCGCAGGAACAGATCTTCAAATAAAAATGGAGAAATCGCCGACCGTTGGAGTATGGGGTTACTGTGATAGACCCGGTACGGTTGCTCATTGGCCTGGTGGCATCATAGTGTCGTTTCCCCTCAAAGCTGCTGTAAACGGGAAATTAGTTATGGACACGGGCGATATTAACCTCACATTTAAGCGTTACCTCGAAAGTCCAATTGCGATGACGATTAAGAATGACTTTATAACTGATATATCGGGTTGTGGCACTGACGCAAATATGTTTCGCCGCTACATGGAGGCTTGGGGAGACAAAAACGCTTACGGGACTTCGCATGTAGGTTGGGGAATGAATGAAAGAGCACGTTACGAAGCACTTACATTTTACGATAAAAACGATACCAACGGGACAGAAATACGGGCTTATGCAGGTAATTTTTTATATTCAACAGGAGCCAATGAATTCGCAAAACGTTTTACCCTTGGTCATTTTGACCTACCTATTGGCAACTGTTCAATAAAAATCGACGATACACTAGTAGTTGAAGAGGGCACCTTAACAGATGCGTTCTAATGGAAAATAATATAAATTTTATTATAGAAGGCTCACCAAATAAAGAGCCTATAATATTTTTGCATGGCATAGGGGGAGATAGTCATTCTTGGGATTTCCAATTAGAATATTTTTCTAAAGAATATAGAGCGGTCGCATGGGATATGCCCGGATATGGTAGTTCGAAATTACAAAAAGACATGACATTTGAATACCTGAGCGAGAGCTTGTTAACCATGATGGATAGATTAGAAATTGAAAAATGTCATTTAGTTGGACATTCAATGGGCGGTATGGTTGCGCAACAAGCAATTGCGGCAGACTCTAATAGATTTAAAAGTTTAATACTTTCCGCAACATCGCCAGCATTTGGCAAACCTGACGGGGACTTTCAGAAAAAATTTATATCGGCAAGGTTAAAGCCTCTGGATGATGGATTGAGCATGGCTCGCCTTGCTAAAAAACAAGTGCCTACGATGATAGGAGATGAGCCAAATTCTAAAGGCGTAGAGATTGCACTTAAATCAATGTCAAATTTGAGTAAGGAAACATACGTTGCTTCAATGCATTGCCTGGTCACTTTTGATAGACGTGATAATCTTGGCCTAATAAATCTTCCAACGCTTTTAATTGCTGGAGAAAAGGATAAAAATGCGCCCGCCCCAATGATGGAAAAAATGGGTACTAAAATATCTAATGCAGAGTATGTATGCATTCCAGGGGCCGGGCATCTTGCTAATATGGAAAGACCCGAACAATTTAATAATATTATTTATAACTTTATTGCTAATATCAGTTAAGGAGAAAGACCATAGCTAATCAATCTTTTGAACTCGACAAACCAATGTTTGAACCCAGCTCTTGGGGTTTGACAAAACAACAAACCGAACTAACCACCTTGGCAAGAAAAATCGGGCAGGAGAAATTTGCTAAACGAGCAGAAAAATGGGACCGTGAAGCAATATTTCCAATGGTTAATTATAAAGATATGCACAAAGTTGGATTATTGGGCATTTGCATCCCAAAGAGATATAAAGGTTTAGGCGCTGATCAAAAAACCTATGCCCTTACAGCTGCTGAGATAGGACGTTATTGCGGTGCAACGGCTTTAACATACAATATGCATGTAAGTTCCTGCCTCTGGACTGGAACGCTAGTAGATGATTTACCCATGAGCGCTAAAGATAGGAAAGAACATAATCGAAGAAGAGCTGTTCATTATGAACGCATTTTAAAAAAAGGGGCTATTTACGCACAACCATTCTCGGAAGGCGGTGCAGCGGCAGCTGGTTTTAGACCATTTGGGACGATGGCAACGCGGAGTGATGGTGGCTGGATTATAAATGGGAAAAAGATATTTGCATCTTTATCTGGCTCAGCAAATTATTACGGAATCTTGTGTACAGAAGATAAAGAGAACTTAAGTAGAAGAGATACAATGTACCTCGCTGTGCCAGCTAAATCTAAAGGAGTTAGCATTGAAGGAGATTGGAATCCACTAGGAATGCGGGGAACTGTATCCAGAAATCTAATTTTTAAAGATGTTTTTGTTCCTGATGATGCAGCGTTGATGCCAAAAGGTATTTATTTTGAGGCCGCTATCAGATGGCCGCATATGTTTACCACGCTTACTCCAAGTTATATGGGAATAGCTCAGGCAGCCTACGATTTTACCATCAAATATCTGCGAGGTGAGATAAAAGGCACCGCACCTGTGAAACGGAGAATGTATCCTACTAAACAACACGCTGTCGCGGAAATGCGTATAATGTTGGAACAAACGAAGGCTATTTGGTTTCAAATGTTAAATGATGCCAAACCCAATCCAAATAAAGATGAAATTCTGCGTGCCTATTGTGCACAATACTCTGTAATGGAGAATTCTAACAAATTAGCTCAGCTTGCGATACGAACGTGTGGAGGCCAATCAATGCTCAAGTCGCTGCCTCTCGAGAGATTATATCGAGATAGCCGTTGCGGCAGCTTGATGTTGCCTTGGACCTCGGAGCTCTGCTTGGATAAACTGGGGAGAGAAAGCTTGTATGAAAGAGGTGAAGACGACAGCTAATTAGCAAGAGGGGATTAATATATTGACAAACAATATATCTTTTTGGGTGGAAAAGAATGCTGCTTTCACGCCGAAAAAGGTTGCTATAAATTTTGAAGGAGATGCACTAACATACTCAGACTTTGCAATAAGGATTAGCAAACATGCGAGAACTTTAAAACATACGTATGGTGTAGGTAGAGGAGACAGAGTTTCATATTTGGGAATGAATCATCCCGATTTATTATATTTATTTTTTGCCTGTGCAAGACTAGGTGCAATATTCCTACCTTTAAATTGGAGGTTAGCGATACCAGAACACCTTTTTATTTTAAAGGATGCATCTGTAAAAGTTTTATTTTGCGATCCTGAATTTGAAAACCATGCAAAATTGTTGGAAAAGGATTTACCAGATTGTGAATTTGTAGCAAGTAACTTTTCTTGTGACGAATGGAGTAATTTGCAAAACGAATTAGTATCCTCGGTGGGAGATGACAATAATCCTCATGTAAGCATGGCTACTCCCTTTTTACTTGTTTATACTTCCGGCACAACTGGACGACCAAAAGGTGCAGTTTTAACACAGGAAGGCATCCAAACAAATGCACACAATTCTGTTCATTATAGTGGAATGACATCTACAGATCATGTCCTCACAGCACTACCCATGTTTCACGTTGGTGGATTAAACATTCAAACAACGCCGGCATTTTATGTTGGAGCGACGGTTACCATCCATCGGCGATTTAATCCTGAAGATGTTTTAATGAGTATTAATAAGGACAAACCCTCGTTATTAGTTCTTGTCCCAGCGACTATTCAGGCCGTAATAACGCAGCCAAAATGGTCAGAGACAAATTTGTCGAGCCTTCGTTTAGTAAATTCAGGATCTTCAATGGTACCAATGCACCACATAATGGCGTTCCATGATCGTGGTATTCCAGTTGGGCAAGTATATGGATCCACGGAAACTGGGCCAGTAGCAATATATCAAAGGGTAGAAAATGCTTGGGCTAAGCCCGGATCAGCTGGCAAACCAGCAATGCATTGCGAAATGCGTATTGTGAACGATAAAAGCGAAGAAGTTCCAAAGGGTACTTCAGGTGAAATACTTCTGAAAGGCGGTAATATCTTATTTGAATACTGGGGCAATGAAATAGCAACTAAAGACTCAATTCGTGATGGTTGGTTTTATACTGGCGACATCGGTTATGAAGATGAAGATGGTGATGTTTGGATTAATGACCGGAAAAAAGATGTTATAATTTCTGGTGGTGAAAATATCTACCCCGCTGAAATTGAAGCTTTTATTTTAGAAATGTCGGATGTCATTGATGCAGTTGTTGTTGGCAGAGAAGATAATAAGTGGGGAGAAGTTCCAGTAGCTGTTATTATAGTAGAAAATCATATTAGCTTAGAAAAAAATATTTTTCTTAACCGATTCCAAAATAATCTGGCTCGGTTTAAACATCCAAAAGATGTTATTTTTCTAAAAGAATTGCCGAGAAATGCCATGGGTAAAGTGCTAAAATACGAAGTAAGAAAACTCGTTAACGAGCAATAATACAATTAGTGAAAATATCTTGCACATATTGCTAGTCAATACGATATATTATATCGTAAATTCTTTGTGCAAATTCTATATAAAAAAACATAAATAAGGAATTATATGAACGACAGGCCTTTAAATACAGTAGATGGTGAACTCCTTTATTGCGTAGATGACGGTATCATGCCTGTAAATGAAACTTCAAACTCAATTACAAAAATACCTCAATATTCGGGAAATTTTGATCGCCACCTTGTCCGCATCAATAACGGACGCATGTGGAATAAACCTTTTAATATAGACGTTCATGGTTTTGAATTAATTACACATAAAACTAATGTAACAGATTTTATGAATACCAACACTCTAATCTCAGAGTATTATTTGGAAATAGAGGGCGTTGTTAAGAAACATATCGGTGCGAAGAATATTCATATTTTTGACCATACTATTCGAACGGGAGACGATGAGAAGCGTAAAAAATTATTACTCCGAGAGCCAGTAAAACGTGTACATAATGATTATACAGATTGGTCCGGGCCACAACGTGTTCGCGATCTTTTACCTAAAGAAGCAGACAACCTCTTATCTAAACGCTTTTCGATTATCCAAATATGGCGACCGTTACAAAGTATATTAGAAAAAGATCCTCTCGCAATATGTGATGCGCGTTCAATAAAAAATAATGACTTAATAATCGCTGAGAGAAGATATCCAGACCGAGTTGGTCAGACCTATCAAATTAAATTTAATAAAAATCATGAATGGTTCTACTTTCCAAAAATGACACGCGACGAGGCAATTATATTTAAAGTTTACGACTCCGAGACAGACGGACGCTCTAGATTCACACCCCATACTTCATTTGTTGACCCGAACTCGGACTTTAATAGCCCCGAACGCGAGAGTATTGAAGTTCGTATGCTTGCTTTTTATTAAAAAAATACTTTTAAAATAATGGTTAAGCAATAGTGACTGGCAATACGTCCAGACCTCTGAAGCGGGCTCGCCCATGAAAGCGCTTTTCGCCATTAGCTTTTAATTTAGGAAACCGTTTGATAAACTTTCCAATTGCGACATCACCCTCAATTCGACCAAGTGTATTGCCCAAACAGATATGTTTACCAATCCCAAATGCTATCTGAGGGTTTGGTTTCCGACCAATATCCACTTCCTCTGGATTATCAAAGATTTCAGGATCACGATTAGCAGACCCAATTCCCGTATGAATAAAAGCACCGGCTGGAATCACAACTTTTTTATTAGAGATGCCAAATTCAACATTCTCAGTTGCCTTTCGATTGCCGATCTGAAGTGGCGACTGAAATCTCAGAAACTCCTCAACTGCTGTTTTTATTAAACTTGGATCATTTCTAAGCCTATTCATTTCATTCGGATAATCGAGTAATATACTAATACCATTACCCACTAAATTTGCAGTTGTTTCATGTCCAGCATTTAATAAAAAAATACAGTTCTGAACGAGTTCCACAGATGATAGCCTTTCTCCCTCAATTTTACCAAAAATAAGTGAAGCCAGCACCTCGCCCATTTCCCCTGCCTCAGGTTTTTCTCGACGTTTAGCTATCAGTTCCTCAAGTAATGATCCAAATTCCTCCACGGCAGAATGACCTTCCTTTATTTTCTCTGGCGGCACCACGGGATCTAACGCCCCCAAGATTAAATTTGAATAATTATGAAGCTTATGGCGATGCTCTTCTGGTACCCCGAGCATGTCGGCAATAATTTCTGTAGGCAGTGCCAAAGCATAATCCGATACAACATCAAATGAGCCCAAATCAGCTAACCTATCCAATAAACGATCAATAATCTGCTCAATTACTGGTTCTAATTCGGCGAGTTTTCGCGGAGTAAAAGCCTCAGAAAGTAATTTTCTGACACGTGTATGAGCAGGAGGATCGTTAAATACCAAGCTCGAGGTATGATGTGTATAAAGGGGCCCATCACCAAACTTGGGTCTAAAATTCTCTTTCTTATCAGAACTCATGCTTGGATGCTTGAACGATAAAACAACATCTTCATAACGCGTTAAAAAATAAGAGCCATCTTCATTCAGATGCACGGGATCATAATTTCGAAGACTTTTATAAGTGGGAAAAGGATCATCAAGAAAATCTTGCCCTATTCTTTTGATATCAAAATTCTCGGCCAGTTCTTTATCATTCATAATACTAACACTCTATACTATGCTGAAGCAGACAACTCAGTGTCGCCACTCCAAACCTCAACCTCAACCAAAGCAGAGGACGTCGCCATCGAGTGGGCTTGCTTAATTTGCGTGCGTTTTGGAGTTAGTTGATTTAAACACCCTCCTCGATCTACGGAGTTGCCAGGCTCCCCCATCGGGTCATAAATAGCACAAGACTCATATCCGTGAATAACTCCGCGGGCTAGTCGACTTGTAGGAAATGCGGCACAAACGACTGCGCCTCTATCATTGTAGACTTTGACCAAATCAAATTTTTTAATGCCTCTAGCTATGGAGTCCTTATCATTGATACGAAGTGTCCAGTAATATCTCCCATCAACCTTAATACGCTGGTCAATGATATCATTTAGAAAAGTATCCTTGCCGTCACCTTGACTATGATAACTATATCTTGAATGTGGCGTCATCATCAAAAGAGGAAACTTATCAAAGAGTTTTTTATTATTTGGGCCCTCCCAGCTTGCTGCATACCTAGCAATGGTTGGCCTCTCCGGATCATCCGGATCAAAACGTTTGAGACTATTACAGTCAAATTCAATTTTTCCAGATTGAGTCTGCAATCCTTTTAAAAATTCTTCAGTATAATCAGCTGGTAAGGGATGGGGCTCCGGAACATCTTTCTTTCTGCCCTCTGCGAACCAGCGAAAAGAAACAGGAGGGCGCAGTTCTTCTTTTAATGGAGGAACCACAAAATAACCTTTTTTGATGAATTGTTTCCAAGTGATATGTTGGGGAAGATCTGACGCGTCAAACTGTCGCTTTACCCAATCAAGTTCACTCATACCTTCAGAAAACAACAAACCTAGACCGAGCCTTTGTGATATCTCGAGAAAAATCTGATAGTCAGACTTTGACTCGCCAAGAGGTTCAATACATTTATGCTGGAATGTAATTACACGGTGATTGAGTTGATTTTGACCATGATGGGTATAACCACCTATGCCGGCCCACTCACTTATATCCGTCCGTTCTAAATGAGTACATGCAGGAAGAATGATATCAGCGTAGGGTGCATCACCTTCCATCCAGATAGACTGATTAACTACAAATTCAAGGTTTTCCGAATTATACATTTTAACATAGCGATTTGTTTCGCTCATGGTACCAAATAATGATGATCCATACTTATAAAGCATTTTTACAGGGGCCTGGCCCGTTTTAGGATAGGCAATTTTATTGAATTGGCCTTCTATTGTTTTGCCATCCCATGCATAACCTTCTACACGCTCACCTGCAATTGCCTCGGGCAAATGTAAGCGAGGAATCTTTTGGCTCGTTGTATTTATGGTGGGAAGTTGAGGCATCCGCTGATAAAGCGAGACCGCTAATGCAGTACCTGTTAAATCACCAGAGATTCCTCCATCCGCGTAACCTGGAAAATAAAAATGAAGGTCAAGCGGTGTCGCTCTCTGCATATTACCTAGATTCACTCCAGGCTTACCTATTCCTTGCATCGCCATTAAGCAAATCATCATTCTGGACCACTGTATCCCGGTTGCATTTCTGCATGCACCCCCATACCCATTCCCCGCTCCACCCGCCGAGAGATAGACTTTTTTATTTCCCCAAGCGCGCGCTAATGCCCTTATTTCTTTGGAACCAACACCTGTCTCCTTTTCCTGCCATTCAGGTGTTTTAGGAATTCCATCATCTTCTCCTAGGACATAAGATTTCCAAACGTCAAAACCCTCAGTGCGCTTCGATACATATTCTTGATCATATAATTCTTCAGTAATCCAAACATAAGCAATAGCTAATGCCAGGGCAGGATCGCTTTGAGGCTTTGGAGATAACCATTTCCCGCCAAGAAATTGAGCGGTATCATTGTAATAAGGGTCTATGTGCACATAATCGATATCTAATTCTTTTAACCATTTCCTTCTTATCGAGCCCTCATGCGACCCATAATTGCCACTTGTTGCCTCTGGATTACTTGACCAAAAAACAATCATCTCACAATGTTTTAACAAATCTTCGACAGTACCGTAATTCTCAGACATACCGACTCTTAAACTGTGTCCCCAATGATGCAGACCACCCCAATACCAACCCTCCCAACTATCGGGGTTATGATGAATTTCTGTATGCCCTACTAAATTCATAAATCTAAAATTTGCGCTCAGGTAATAGCCAATATTTCCAAACGTATGATGGGAGCCGTGACTAGAAGCCATGGCTCCTGGTCCATATTGACGCTTCACTCGTTTTATTTCGCCAGCAACTATGTCTAGTGCCTCATCCCAGCTTATTTTTTCATAACCACTTTTTCCACGGTTTTTTATATTCCGATCACCCTTAGGATCAAAATCCACTCTTTTCATGGGATGCAAAATGCGGTCAGGAGAGTAAACCATAGACTTCCAGTTTTGGCCATGAGGCGATAATGAGGTTTGCCGGGGAGGCGTGAACTCTTTTCCTCTAGCTTTCACATTCCATGTTTTAGGGTCACTTTCATCAAATTCTATGGGCGTAATTCTAATAATTTTATCGTTCTTGACATATACCCTTATTGGCCCACCATTCGTGTTACTGGTGTAGACTATTGTTCCATCTGTTTGGTGGGTACCAAATTTCCAGTTAATCGTTTGCGTTAACATAATTGTTTGCGCAAACCAGAAAGCATCCTCATCCCTACCAGTCATAGTAAGATTAAATTCTTTTTGTGCATCAATTTGTTGTTGATAGTTAACGGGCGGCATCAAAAGTCTAACAGCAATATTTTCATCCTTGAAAGCCATACAAATATCTGGATTGTCATGTATGCCCGCCTTCGACTTTATTTTACCGCTAGAAAAAATAAAAAATCGCCCTCGACTGTCATCAGCTATTTTTATCTGTGCAATTAAATTTCTTTGTTTGCAACGTTTACGGAACGATGGGTAAAAAAATGAAGTGATTGTTAATACGCAATACAGTCCAAAAAGAATTATAGAAAATTTCATTCTTCTTAAATCTCCAGAGCCGATAGTATGATTGACCGACACTCGCCAAAACCAATCTTTATTAAATCATCACCTCCACCACACCACGCCTTCATTATCACCTCATCCCCATCTTTAAGAAATTTACGCTTCTCGCCTGAAGGAAAAACGATGTCAGTTTTGCCACCTTCTGTCACTTCAAGCAGACTGCCCAGCTGATTCTTCTCACTACCAGAGATAGTTCCTGAGCCATAAAAGTCTCCTGATCTCAAATTACAACCATTTATGGTGTGATGCGTAAGCATTTGAGAAATCGTCCAATACATGTCTTTAAATGGAGGCCGACCTATAACCATAGCTGGTATATTTTCCTTTCTCATTTTTTCGGTTCTAATAGAAACTTCAAAATCTATATCTAAACCGCCCAGTCTTTCGTGTGTGCGCGAGTTCAGATAAGGCAGAGGTTTTGGATCTGCCAACGGACGTTTATAGCTTTTACAACGGTAAGGAATAAGGGCCTCTTTTGTAATTATCCACGGAGAAATGGTTGTAGCAAAATTCTTCGCAAGGAATGGACCGAGCGGCTGATATTCCCATGCCTGAATATCGCGTGCTGACCAATCATTGAGTATACAGCACCCAAATATGTGTTCTTCAGCTTGGTCAAGCGTAATTATTTCTCCAAGGTCATTTACTGAACCAACAAATACTCCCAACTCGGTTTCATAATCTAATTTATCACAAACACTCAATACTGGTTCTGTGGCATCAGCATTCTTTATTTGGCCAATTGGCCGCCTTGTTGCATAACCACTTACTCGAATGGATGATGACCTTCCATGATAAGCAATAGGTATATGCTTGTAATTTGGTAAAAGAGGATTGTCGGGTCGAAAGAGTTTACCTACATTAGTAGCATGATTAATCGAGGAGTAAAAATCAGTATAATCTCCGATTTGTGCTGGCATGCACATTTCAACATCTGCGATTGGAATTAAAACATCAGAATGCGTAAAAGGTTTGCTGCCATATTTTAAAAAGTCAGAGACTTGTTTGCGCAATTCAGACCAATAATCGTGACCTAATTCCATCAACGGGTTAAGGCATCCCCCTCTTGATTTAAGCGCTGCAACTTCTGCTTTACCACGCAAAACAGAACATTGTAGAAGTTTCTCCAAAACTACGATTTGATCACCAATCCGGATTCCAGCTTGTCCAATATCTTTACTACCAATCGATTTAAAAATCCCAAAAGGTAGATTTTGAATCGGAAACTCTGACCCTTTAATATTAGCTGTTTCTACCCACGACTTTAAATTTTTGTCGTGGGTCTCATTCAAATTTGACATTGAGCCTCACTTTTCGAATCTATGTTGGTTGAATAAAATGTTTTTTCAGTCCTTGCCAACAATCAGAATAATCTTTTTGCCTATATTTAGTTTCCATAGCAAATTTTGTAGGCGTATAAAGCATGCATGTTTCAAACATAAATGCCATGGTATCTTTTATGTAATGAGGCACAAGCTCAGCGTTAATTGCTCCTTCATAAACTTCCGCGTCATTGCCATGGGGAGACATGCTATTATGCAAACTTGATCCGCCGGGAACGAAGCCCTCTTTTCGGCCATCATACTGCCCATGGATAAGTCCCATAAATTCGCTCATAATATTTCTATGATACCAAGGAGGTCTATAAGTATCCTCTGAAACAATCCATCGAGGGGGAAAAATTACAAAGTCAACATTTGCAATACCATCAGAGTTAGAGGGAGATGTCAAAACCGTATAAATTGAAGGATCTGGATGATCGAAACTGATGGATCCTATAACATTAAAGTTTAGAAGATCATATTTATAGGGTGCATAGTTACCATGCCAGGCAACTACGTCTAGAGGTGAGTGATTAATTACTGATGACCACATATTACCCCCCAGTTTACAGGTAAGCGTATAGTCACCTTCCCTATCTTCATAAGACGCTACAGGAGTTAAAAAATCCCTGGCGTTAGCCAATCCGTTTGAGCCAATAGGACCAAGATTTGGCAAACGAAATGCAGCCCCATAATTTTCGCAAATATAACCTCGAGCTGATTCATCCACTAATTCTACCCGGAATTTTACACCTTTAGGAATAACTGCTATCTCTGTAGGTGCAATATTGATAAGGCCCATTTCAGTATGAAGAATTAAATTCCCTTGTTGAGGGACAAACAACATTTCCCCATCCGCGTTGTAAAAGAAGTGCTCTTTCATAGATGTGTTAGCGGCATAAATATGAACGGCAAGGCCTTTACCAAGAGTTGAGTCTCCTGCACCCATCATCGTAACTAATCCATCTACAAAATCTGTTGGAGCATCAAGCATTGGAAGAGCATCCCAACGCAATTGATTTGGCGTTGCAACTTCTTCATCAAAAGGGGTGCTTCGGACTAATCCGCTATCAATTTTCTTGAACGGTTTTTGGACAACCGATGGTCTAATTCTATATAACCATGATCTTAAGTTATCATCTCTTGGAGCGGTGAAAGCAGTCCCGCTCAACAATTCTGAATATAAGCCAAATGGTGCTTTCTGAGGCGAGTTACCGCGCCTAGGTAGAGCTCCTTCTAAAGACTCTGTAGCAAATTCGTTACCAAACCCGCTCTGATAAGACAAATTAATATAATCGGCGCTTTCCATTTTTTTTCCTTATTTTATCAATATAATAGTTTCATTTGTAACTAATTTCAATTATTATTTTATTATGTCGAATCAAAATTATATTGAGAATGCTCATTTTAAACTAGAGAATTTTATACCCTATCAACTTGCTGTTGTCGCTGAATCAGTTAGTAAAGCATTTTCAAAAACTTATGCTAAGCGATTCGGCATTACGATTGCGCAGTGGAGAGTATTGGCAGCGGTAGGAAGAGAATCTAACTGTACTGCGTCAAGTATTGTCGAACACACGGCTATGGGCAAAGTTCAAGTAAGCCGAGCAGTATCCATACTGATTGATAAAGGCTACATTAAAAGTCGAGTTGACTCTCGTGACCGACGGAATTCAATTCTTGCCTTCACAAATAAAGGACGATCAATCTACATTCAAATAATACCTGCTGGTATAACTTTTGAACGCGAACTTATAAAAATATTTACCAAAGAGGAAATTCAACAGCTCAATCATTTGCTATCAAAGCTAAATCTGCACTCAAAAAAAAATTAGTAATCATCCAATTAGTAATAATATAACGCCGCCAATAATTAAAAATACTCCATATATTTCAAATTTTGAAAACCGCTCTTTAAAAATAATTATCGATGTTAAAAAAGTAAAAATTATTTCTACTTGGCCTAGAGCTCTAACATACGCTGCATTTTGCAAGGTCATGGCTGTAAACCAACCAACGCTTCCTAGCATACTTGCTAAACCCACTAACATTGCTCTAGCTCTATTATCCCAAACTTTTGTTATTTGACCTTTTTGCATTGTTAACAAATATATTGTCATCAAAACCGTTTGCAGCAAAAGAGCAACCATAAGTGTCGAACCACCAGCTAACAAATAACTTTTAGAATCCATTGATATTGCTGCCGCTCTATAAGAAACAGCAGATAAACCTAATAATGCCGCAGAAGTTAGTCCATAAACTGCGGTTTTTTCTTTTAAAGAAATGAGTATATTAAGTATTTCTAACTTTGTTCTGATAACGGATAGAAAAAAAACACCAACCAGGCTAATAACTATTCCAAAGAAAGCCATGAGGGTAATTGTCTCGTTTAGAATAATAATACTAAATAATATAGTTTGAAGGGTTTCCGTCTTTGCATAGGAAGTCCCAATTGCGAAGCCTCTAATAGCAAAGGCACGGAGTAAAAAAATCATGGCCAAAATTTGCGCAACACCGCCGATACACGAATACAACCAAAAAAAGTTGCTCCAAGTAACCTCTTCATTAATAAAATATTTTAGAAAACCCCAGTATATAATCGCCAAAGGTAAACCATATACGAATCTAGTATAAGCAGCTCCTTCGGCCGACAACAGTGTGCTTAGAGATTTCTGCAAACCATTACGGATATTTTGCAAAAACGCGGCTGCAATTGTAAGTATAATCCAAGCGTCCATAAAATATTATCTCATAAATCACGTATAAATATTTTAGAGTAAAGTCTTCAATAAATTAAAAGATTTTGGTGAATAAAAATTCCGAATTTTATCAAGCTGTAGCTAATTAGACCAAAACATAATCCGAGAAAAATAACTTTAACATGGGACTTCAATTTATTCATAAAGCTCACTTCTTAGTGATCATTGACATAATTCAATCAAGATTTAATCAATCTCTAAACTATTCGCGTCCTGAGATTATATAAATCACTGCAACCCAGCAAAGCTATAGTTCGATCTATTTCGGAGGCTAAAAGATCAATAGCATGAGAGACACCAGAATAACCTCCAGCAGCAACAGCAAATAGAAAGGGCCTTCCGGCGAAGACAAAATCAGCACCTAAAGCCAATGCTTTAACTACATCGGTTCCCCTCCTAATACCGCTGTCAAATAAAATCATCATTTTACCTTTTTCACGAGCTGAAGCCTCTACCACATCTAAGGGCGAGATTGCTGTATCTAGTTGTCGACCTCCGTGATTTGACAAAATCACACCATCGAGGCCAACCTTGGTTGCTACCTTTACATCTTCAACACTTAAAACGCCTTTTATGATAAGGCGGCCACTCCAACGGTCTCTTAGCCATTTTAAATCGTCCCAATCCAAACCATCCCGAATATGCAGCCGTTCCGGAGCACTAAAAGATACAATAGGTATTCCACGGTTTGGGCCGTAATTTTCTACATGTGGCATTCCCGATGATAAAATTGTTCGAAGAAAAGTTTTAAAAAACCATTTTGGATGACTAATCGCATCGAATATTAATCTTCCATTAGGACGCATTGGGTATTCAAACCCATTACGCAACGTAGCTCTTCGATTACCGGGAACTGGAACATCAACTGTTACTACCAGGGTTTGAATTCCTGACGAAAAAACGCGATCCGAAAGCGCACCTATTGAGCCTCTATTTGCATCTACATAGGCTTGGAACCAGACATCGGAATTAATATTCACAATCTTTTCCATTGGCACCAAAGCGCTTCCGCTTATTATATAGGGAATATTCTTGGCTTTCGAGACTTTTGCAAATTGAAGGTCGGCCTCATAACCACACAACGCGCACGCTCCCATTGGAGATATTCCAAACGGAGCACTATAAATTTTATTAAATAGTTTCTTTTTTATCGAACGATTTGATACATTTTCTAAAATTCTTGGACTAAGCCAAATATTGTCAAAGGCTTTTCGATTATTATCACGTGAAAGATTATTTTCTACGCCAACGGAGGCAAATTCCCAAAGCGCACGAGGTAGAATCTCCTTTGCGTAAACATCAAAATCCTCCAAACACTTAATTTTATTGAGATTATTCGCTAACAACGGTAACCGCCTCCAATTTATTCTTCATCATTAAGAATTAATATCCCAATAATTTTTAAAACTTAAAATTTTACTTGCCTACCAGCTTCTGAGCCAATAAATCTCCAACCACCTGAGGATTGGCTTTTCCTTTGCTTGCCTTCATCATTTGACCTACAAACCAGCCAACGACCTTCGTATTACCATTTCTATACTGCTCGGCTTGCTCTGGATTTTCTTTTATTAAAGAATCTATCATTGCCTCAATCTCAGTTGAATTTGTTATTTGTTTTAAGCCTCTCTCCTCAACAATCTCCACAGGATCGCTGCCTAATTTGGCCATAATTTCAAATACGTCTTTTGCTGTCCGACCAGAGATAACCTTATCACTAATTAAATTTATAAGTTTTGCCAAATTCTCCACTGAAACTGGACTTTCAACAATGGTTAAACCCTCTTTCTTCAGAATCGCAAAAAGCTCATGGATAACCCAGTTTGCGGATAATTTTGGATCTGACACCTCTGCGACTTTTTCGTAAAACTTAGAAATCTCAAAGTCTTCCACCAAAGTTTCAACATCATCTGCAGTGAGGCCAAAATCATCGATAAAACGCTTTTTCTTAGCGTCTGGCAGCTCTGGTAAGTTTTTCTTAATACCGTCAACAAACTCTTGCTCGAGAAAAACTGGCAATAAATCTGGGTCCGGAAAATACCTGTAATCATGCGCTTCTTCTTTGCTCCTCATGCTTCTTGTCTCATCCTTATTTGGGTCATAAAGACGGGTCTCCTGAACAACTTCTTCACCCTCATCATAAACGCTAATCTGCCGCAATGCCTCATATTCAATAGCCGCCATAACAAAACGAATAGAATTTATATTTTTTATTTCAGCCCGTGTTCTGAGGGTTTTCTCACCCACTTCTCTTACACTTACGTTAGCATCACATCTCAAAGATCCTTCTTCCATATTTCCATCACATGTCCCAAGGTAGCGCAAAATCATTCGTAATTTTTTCACATATTCACCTGCCTCTTGTGGGCTCCTTAGATCCGGTTTTGATACGATCTCCATTAGAGCCACACCCGACCTATTCAAATCTATAAAAGTGCGTTTGGGATCCTGATCATGTAATGATTTTCCAGCATCTTGTTCAATATGAAGACGCTCAATTCCAATGTTTCGAATGCCATCAGGCATATCTATTGTTAATATACCTTCTCCGACTATAGGCTTTTGAAATTGCGAAATTTGATACCCTTGCGGCAAATCTGGATAAAAATAATTTTTTCGTTCAAATATGGAATGCAGGTTAATTTTTGCTTTGAGGCCAAGCCCTGTCTTAACAGCCTGTTCTATGCAAAACTGATTAATTACTGGAAGCATGCCAGGAAGTGCTGCGTCTACAAGAGATACCTGACTGTTTGGCTCCGCTCCAAATTCCGCAGAAGCACCAGAGAATAACTTTGACTTTGCCGTAATTTGAGCATGCACTTCAAGTCCAATAACTACTTCCCACTCGCTTTTATCACCTTCAAGTAAATAAGACATTTTAAATCCTAACCTGCGGCGAATTACCCTTAAAATTAGCGGCCTCTTCCATTACACCCCCAAATCTAAAGAGTGTTTCTTCATCAAAGGGTTTTGCAATTAAATGTAATCCCAGAGGAAGCCCTTCATTTGACAAACCTGCGGGAATTGACATCGCTGGCAACCCTGCCAAACTCGCTGGCACTGTAAATACATCATTCATATACATTTGTATTGGATTATCCATTTTCTCACTAGCCGCAAAAGCTGCTGAGGGTGCCGTAGGCGTCAAAATTATATCAACACTTTTAAAGGCTTCCTGAAAATCCTCTAATATTAATGTCCTGAGTTTCATGGCTTTTACATAATATGCATCATAATACCCTGCACTTAACACATGAGTTCCAATCATAATTCGTCTACGCACTTCCTCTCCAAAACCTGCACCCCTTGTATTTTCATACATATCATTCACCGATTGCCCAGGCTCTCTCAATCCATAGCGCACACCATCATAACGGGCTAGATTTGAGGATGCCTCTGCCGGCGCAACTATATAATAAGTTGGCAAAGCATACTTAGTATGGGGTAACGATATCTCAACAGGAATAGCCCCGGCCTGAGTTAACCAATCACTGCCCCTTTGCCACAACTGATTAATCTCTCCAGATAGACCATCCAAACGATACTCTTGAGGTATACCCACCCTCAACCCTCTAATATCTGATGTTAATGAGGACTCAAAATTAGGGTTCACACTTTTAACTGATGTAGAGTCTTTTGGATCAAACCCGACCATACTTTGCAACATTATTGCTGCGTCACGTACCGATTTTGTCATTGGGCCCGCCTGGTCAAGAGAAGATGCAAAAGCCACCATTCCCCAGCGAGAACATCTACCATATGTTGGTTTCATGCCCACAATACCGCAAAATGAAGCTGGTTGGCGTATTGATCCACCAGTGTCAGATCCAATTGAAGCGATTGCTAAATCAGCGGAAACAGCAGCAGCGGAACCTCCCGATGAGCCACCTGGAACAAGATCTTCTTTATCCGTTGAAAACCACGCATTTTTTACAGGGCCAAAATAACTGGTAACATTTGCTGAACCCATAGCAAACTCATCCATATTTGTCTTGCCTAACATAACTGCCCCAGAATTACGAAGATTTTGAGTTACGGTGGATTCATAAGGTGGTATAAAATTTTCTAAAATACGGGATCCTGCGGTAGTTCCAACGCCCTCAGTACAAAATAGATCCTTTATCGCAATCGGGATGCCATCCATGCTTCCTAGTTCATCCCCTTTTGCTCGCCTGACGTCAGACTCCTCAGCGCGCTTCAAAGCAATATCCGGTGTTTCAGTAATGAATGCGTTAAGATTTCTGTTAGACTCAATTATTTCAATGTAATTCTTAGTTAACTCCAAAGATGAATATTCTCGATTTTCCAGCGCTTGCCGGGCTTTGGTTATTGTGACCATATTTTTATTTAGCATTACTCAATGACCTTTGGAACGGTAAAAAATTTTCTATCATCTTCCGGCATATCTGGAGCATTTTTGAAAATAAGATCGACATTATTTTTATCTGTTATTTTATCTTCTCTGCTCAACATTGCCATTTCGGTAACGCTTGTCATAGGTATAACTTTCTCAGTGTTGACTTCATTCAATTGTTCAATCCAATCAAATATTTTAGTCAGATCTATTGCGAGATTTTGGGCTTCATCATCCGAAATTTTGATTCGGGCCAGCTTTGCTGTATTACTTACACTTTTAGTATCCACTTCATAAAACTCCAAATTAGCTAGAAAATTTAGAAAAAAGTTAACACTGCCCATAACCCACTGCAAGTCACGAGGGTCAATTTATAAACTGAAACGACTAACCCACAAGTTATACACAAATAAATTTTAACTCAGCAAAAAAAACACTTACAAAAACTTTATGAACAACTTAAACTAAAATAAATGCTGAATAAAATTCTTTTAAATTTCTTGGTTTTGAATAAAATTTTTATAACTAAGTATTGACGAAAATTTCATTTCGCCTACTGTATGTTGTGTTACATTAATATTACAGTAATAATTAATAGTTAGGTTAAGGTGTTTAAAAAATAAACTTAATTGGTTCGTTTTCTAAAAAAGTAGTGATTATTTAAGGCATTGGACTAAAACGTTAAATCACGTCTCTTTTTTTAGAATAGATGGATTATCTAAGAGTAAGGTTTATAGATTTAATTACTTGCAAAATGGATCCGCTTTTCTAATCAACTCGTACCAGCAGCACAGGGAGAAGAACAAATATGGATGGAAATATGCTGGACGCAATCCAAACCAAAAAAGGTGCCCGTGTAAAAACAGATCCATCAAAGGATAGTAATCTCACCGACTTTGGCAAGGCAGTTTTAGAGGATAGGTACTTACTTTCAGACGAAGGCTTTCAGGACTTGTTTGCTCGCGTAGCCAGCACATACGGTGATGATGACGCTCACGCTCAGCGTATTTATGGTTATCTCAGCAACTTGTGGTTTATGGCCTCTACTCCTGTTTTAAGCAATGGTGGCGCCAACCGTGGGTTGCCTATTTCATGTTTTTTAAACGAAAGTAATGATAGTTTAGATGGAATAGTCAATCTTTGGACAGAAAATGTTTGGTTAGCCTCAAATGGAGGCGGTATTGGAAGTTATTGGGGAAACTTAAGATCAATAGGTGAGAAAGTAGGTCCAGAAGGAGGGAAAACGTCTGGTGTTATTCCATTTATCCGGGTTATGGACTCCTTAACTTTGGCAATTAGCCAAGGATCACAAAGGAGAGGTTCAGCAGCTGTTTATTTACCAATAAATCACCCAGAAATAGAAGAATTTATAGAGATCCGAAGACCAACTGGAGGTGACCCAAATCGCAAAACACCTAATCTTCATCACGGTGTTCTTGTAAGCGATGCTTTTATGAGGGCTGTTGAAAATGATGAAGAGTGGGGTCTAGTGAGTCCAAAAGATCAGTCTCCCGTGCGACGAGTATCAGCGAGAAGCTTATGGATACGATTACTTACGGCACGTGTTGAGGTTGGAGAACCTTACATCATTTTTTCAGATACCGTTAACAAAGCTTTACCTGAACACCATAAACTAGCCGGTTTACAGGTTAAAACTTCAAATCTTTGCAGTGAAATTACATTACCTACTGGTATTGACCATCTAGGCCAAGAGCGTACCGCTGTTTGTTGTCTCTCATCTCTCAACCTCGAAAAGTATGATGAGTGGAAAGATAATCCAAAATTTATTGAGGATGTTATGAGATTCCTAGATAATGTTCTCCAGGACTTTATCAATAGAGCCCCAGATAGCATGAATAAATCAAAATATGCGGCTATGAGGGAAAGGTCGGTTGGCCTTGGAGTGATGGGTTTTCATTCATTTCTTCAATCTAAAATGGTTCCATTTGAAAGTGCAATAGCAAAAGCATGGAACTTCAAAATTTTCAAACATATTCAGTTGGGAGTAGATGCAGCATCTCAGATTCTCGGGGAGGAAAAAGGTGCTTGCCCCGATGCAGCCGACTATGGGATGATAGATAGATTTTCTAACAAAACAGCAATAGCACCCACAGCATCAATATCGATCATTTGTGGAGGGGCAAGCCCTGGAATTGAGCCAATCAGTGGTAATAGCTATATGCATAAAACTTTATCTGGGTCATTCAATGTCCGCAATCGCCATTTAACTAATCTATTAGCCACTAAGGGTCAAAATAGTGAAGAGGTTTGGAGCTCAATAACCGTTAATGAGGGGTCTGTCCAACATTTAGATTTTCTCAATCAAGATGAGAAGGACGTCTTTAAAACAGCATTTGAACTTAATCAAAGATGGATCATTGAGTTTGCGGCTGATAGAACGCCTTTTATAGATCAAGCTCAGTCTGTTAATGTATTTATTCCAGCAGATATCCACAAACGAGACCTCCATCAAATACATTTTTCTGCATGGAAACGAGGTATGAAGAGTTTGTATTATTGTCGCTCAAAATCGGTTCAAAGAGCTGAAGATGTATCAACCAAAGAGGCGGGTTTTATGGAAGAGGTTTTGGAACGCCAGAAATCAACATTTGCGTCATCCGAAATAACCCAGTCGAACACTGATTACGAAGAGTGCTTAGCCTGTCAATAATTATTAAAAATATTGGGAATTAAATAAAATGTCACTATTAGAAGCTAATCCAGTTTATAAACCCTTTTCTTATCCTTGGTGCTATGATGCTTGGCTCACGCAACAACAAGTTCATTGGCTGCCCGAGGAGGTGCCATTGGGTGATGACGTGAAAGACTGGCATAATAAGTTAACCCCTTCTGAACAACATTTAATGACCCAAATATTTAGATTTTTTACTCAGTCTGATATAGAGGTCAACAATTGTTACATGAAGAATTATGCACAGGTTTTTAAGCCAACGGAAGTGCAGATGATGTTGTCTGCTTTTTCTAATATCGAGACTGTTCATATAGCCGCCTACTCTCACTTATTAGACACTATTGGAATGCCTGAAACAGAATATTCAGCTTTTTTGCAATATAAAGAAATGAAAGACAAATTCGATTATATGCAGGAGTTTGATGTTAATTCAAAATTTAATATTGCAAATACGCTTGCTGTTTTTGGAGCCTTTACTGAGGGGTTACAGCTATTTGCTAGTTTTGCAATGTTACTGAATTTTCCCCGCTTCAATAAAATGAAAGGAATGGGACAAATCGTTACCTGGTCCGTTAGAGATGAGAGTTTGCATTGCCAATCAGCCATTAAATTATATCACACATTTCTCTCAGAAAATCCAGAAGTAAAAACACCAAAGTTAGAAAGTAACTTATATGAGGCATGTGAAACAATCATAAGCCATGAAGATGCTTTCATAGATCTGGCTTTTGGATTAGGCCCAGTGGAGGGCTTAACAGCAAATGATGTTAAATCATATATCCGCTATATAGCGGATAGACGATTATCACAATTAAAACTTAAACCTCTTTACTTAATAGATAAACATCCCTTGCCTTGGCTAGATGCAATGTTAAATGCCGTCGAACATGTAAATTTCTTTGAAAACAAAGCCACTGAATACTCAAAGGCCGCCACTCAGGGCACATGGGATGAGGCTTTCGCCTAATACTAAAGAAAAATATTAGGCAACTTTTTTCTTTTTCAAGAATAATGTATTGGCGGAAGTTACAACCTACCAGCAATCTCTGGTGAATTTTTTGAGTAACGAAATGCCCTGAAGATCCAATTTACCTTATCACCCATGAACATATCATCAAATTTAGGATTGATAAATTCCCACACCGTCTCTCCTTCAGGTGTAACCTCAAAAATCCGTCCTGAAGACCCCTCACAGATTAATGTATTTCCAGACTCTAGCCTCTCAGCACCACTGATATGAGGAGAATAAAAAAATGTACGCGGATCATCTCGATATTCCCATATAGTTTTATTATTTATAGGATTAAATTCGGTTATATATGAATGAGTATGGGGAAAAGCTGTGTTCATTCCATTAGCAAATAACATGATATTTCCATTCTTTAGCATTTGACAATCATGTTGGTGCCCCCAGTCGTCATCTCGCCTCTCCCATTTAAACTTTTTTGTAACTCTATCAATAATTGCAACCAGATTTATTTGTCGCATACTTATGAGAATATCCCCATTATCAAGCTGCGATACGGTATTACACCACGCAAATACTCGTCGCGGGACCAAAGGATGTAGCTCATAATCCTCAATATTCATATCTGAGTGAGCATGCCATTCCCATACTAGTTCACCGCCTGGTGTCACTTCTTTTATAAAATCTCCAACAATTCCTTCGGGAGTTTCTGTTCCAGGGATGCCACCCCTAACCTTTTTTGCAGCCTCCGCTGGCATAATCTCCCAACCAGCATAAAGAATATTTCCATTATCTAATCTTCTTAAATCATGGTGTTGCCAATCATCTCTATACTCAATTAAAATATTATTATCCCAATCAACCTCCCTCATTAGACCGCCCTTGGCACCACCTTTAAATGGTGGCCCACCCTCAGTGGTTGCTGCATAAAATAAATTGCCATTCTTTAGCAAGCGCGCGTATCCTCCAGGAGTAGAGGGTAAATCCCACTCATGCATTACGTCTCCATCCATATTAATTAGTGAAGTTTTTTTATCCCAAAGAGGGGAATATAATGTAAAACCATCTGTAGCTTTCTCCTTGTTATGAACTCGGACTCCAAATTTGAGTGGACGCATTTTAAACTCCCTAAAAATTTATTAATTAAATATTAATTAAAAACCGTAAATTAAGAATACTTAATCATGATCAATAATAACGATGATATCCTCAAAGATTATTTGGATAAATACTAAAAATCGATTATGTAAATAAGAAAATATTATATTTCACCTATTGAAAATTGATAGCTTATAAAAATTATTCTTTATTTTTATGTGAATGAATTGAAGTTTTGTGGATAGAAAATTAATATATAATAATATCTTAGATTTACGAAATAGTTTAAAAAAATCCGACAGACTCATGGGTTTGGATGTTGGATCAAAAACCATTGGCTTATCTCTATCAAATAGCGACCTCAATATTTCTCTGGGCATTGATACGATAAAACGCAAAAAATTTAGAGACGACTTAAAAAGATTATCTGAGATAATAAATAATCGTTCTGTTGGCGGATTAGTAATCGGCCTGCCTATAAGTATGGATGGTATCGAAGGCCGAGCATGTCAATCAATTAGGCAATTTGGGTATAATATTATTGAACAAATATCTATTGGGATAACATTTTGGGATGAGAGATTGTCGACTTCTGCGGTTGAGCGATTCCTAATAAAAGATTTAAATATGACCAGAAATAAACGAAGTGAAGTCATAGATAAGTTAGCAGCAACCTATATACTACAAGGCGCGCTAGATGCTTTAAATCAACAAAAACAAATCAAGTGACAAAAAAAACGAGCCTTGCCGAATATAAAAGTCATCATTATACTCTGTGATTATGGCAAGTAGCCCAGTTAAAAATACTTATTCTCATCGCCATATTTTAGGCATTGAGGGTTTATTTCCTCATGAGATAGAATACGTATTAGAAAAATCGGAAGAGTACGTTTTACAAAATAGGCAAGTCGATAAAAAAACAAATCTATTGCACGGTTGCACTATAATTAATCTTTTTTTTGAGGATTCTACCAGAACCAGAACATCATTTGAATTAGCAGCCAAGCGGCTTAGCGCTGATGTAGTCAATATGTCAATTAATAATTCATCAATAAATAAAGGTGAAACATTGATTGATACGGCGGCAACACTCAATGCAATGCATCCCGACATATTGGTTGTTAGGGCAGATTTATCGGGTGCTGTTCAACTCCTAGCTGATAAAGTTAACTGTTCGGTTATAAATGCAGGGGATGGAGGACATGAACATCCCACGCAAGCATTTTTAGATGCACTCACTATTCAACGCCGAAAGCGTAAACTTCAAGGCCTTAAAATAGCTATTTGTGGCGACATATTACATTCTAGGGTGGCACGATCAAACATATATCTATTAATTACAATGGGAGCTCAGGTTAGATTAGTAGCCCCAAAAACACTTATCCCAGCTGGTGCTGAAAATTTGGGAGTAAAAGTTTTCCATACTATGGAAGAAGGACTCGATGACTGCGACATAGTAATGATGCTTCGTTTGCAGACTGAGCGCATGGAAGGTAACTTTTTCCCATCCATCCGCGAGTATTTTCATTTTTTTGGCCTAGATTACAAGAAGCTATCCGTGGCGAAATCGGATGCACTGATTATGCATCCTGGCCCGGCTAATCGTGGTGTTGAAATTGACTCAGAAGTTGCTGACGATTATAGCCGAAGCGTAATACGTGAGCAAGTAGAGATGGGCGTTGCCGTCCGGATGGCTTGCTTAGATATACTTTCCAATAATCTTAAGATCGAGAGAGAAGTAAAGTCAAATGAAGCGTAATTGGACACCAAAGCAACCCGATAAAATTACTCAGGATAAAGCTTACGTAAATGTCCGTTTACTGGATCCCGCTTCTAATCTTGATATTATCTGTGGTTCAACTGGAGGTTTAATTACTCGCGGAGAAAAAATTTCTGAGATTGGACCTAAAATATTCGAAAACGGCATATCCGATGACATTGAGGTGATTGATTGTCTTGGGTACTGTCTTGCTCCTGGCTTAGTCGACATAAGGGTACAGGTAAGAGAACCCGGATACGAACATAAAGAAACAATTGAAAGTGTAGGCTTATCCGCTACTGCCGGCGGAGTTACCACTATTGTATGCTTACCTAACACCAAACCGATAATTGCTGATACCTCTCAAGTTGAATTTCTGGCACGAAGAGCCCGAAAAATTGGTTTAACCAAAATCTACCCTTATGCAGCTCTAACAGCAAATTTAGACGGGAAAAAACTCACTGAAATTGGTTTATTAGCAGAAGCGGGTGCAGTTGCATTTACGGACGGAGATAAGGCTGTTAAGAATGCCCAAGTCCTAAGGCGAGCTCTAAGTTACGCCCTAACTTTTGATTTACTGATTGTTCAACACCCTGAAGAACCATCACTAGTGCCAAGTGGTGGAATGAATGCCGGAGAGACAGCAACTCGATTGGGATTACCTGGAATTCCTCGAGAAGCAGAAATCATTATGATTGAGCGCGACATTAGATTAGTTGAAATGACTGGCGGTCAGTTGCACTTTGCGCATATATCGACGAGCGAATCAGTAAGCGTTATTCGTAAAGCTAAAGAGAAAGGTTTGAAAATAACGTGTGATACAGCACCACCGTATTTTGCTCTTAATGATCAAACCATAGGCGAATACAGAACGTTCGCAAAACTATCTCCACCACTTCGTTCCGAAGACGATCGTATAGCAATAGTCGGCGGCCTAGTAGATGGCACCATTGATGCAATAGCGAGTGATCATTCTCCGCAAGATGCTGACAGTAAACGTTTACCTTTTACTCAAGCAGAATCTGGTGGCGTTGGATTAGAAACATTACTTTCAGTGAGTTTGGACCTTTACCATAATGGGAATCTCTCCCTCCTGAAGGTTCTTGAAAAAATCACAAATAGTCCAGCGGAGCTTCTTAATTTGCCAGCAGGTCAACTAGAGATTGGCGGCGCCGCCGATCTAATAATTTTTGATCCTGATTTTGGTTGGCAAGTCAAAGATACTGATCTGGTAAGTAAATCCAAAAATACACCTTTTGACCTTCGTCTGGTTCAGGGTATTGTGCGCCGAACAATTATCGATGGACGAACGGTTTATAAATCAGAGGGCGAATAGTAAAAAACACTATGGCTGAAAATTTAATAAATAACTTAACCGTAGATTTTTTTTTCATATCTGTTTTATCGTATTTAGTAGGCTCTATACCCTTCGGTTTGATATTTACACGAATTGCCGGATTAGGGGATATCAGATCAATAGGTTCAGGCAACCTAGGTGCGACAAATGTTTTAAGAACTGGAAATAAAACACTCGCATTACTTACATTATTGTCAGATGCTGGAAAAGGCGGAGCAATAATTATTTTTACCCAACATTTTTATTCTGACGACAACAGCTTTATTCCTTTTATAATATTATCGGGAATACTTTTGGTATTGGGCCACAACTTTCCTGTTTGGCTGCGATTCAAAGGAGGAAAAGGTATAGCGACAACCTTAGGAATATTAATTGCTGCCAACTGGATAGTTGGCATAGCTGCTTGTCTGACTTGGCTAATTATAGCTTTATTATTCAGATACTCATCGCTGGCTGCTTTAATCGCCATTATTACCTCGCCCATTTATGCATGGCATTTAAATGATACCAATTTAGTAATTTTGACCGGTATATTTGTCATATTAGCATTTTTTCAGCATCGAGAAAATATTATCAGATTAGTTAAAGGTAACGAAAATAAAATAAATCTTGGAAAAAACCGAAATTAAATTTGTAGCTTCATTAACTAAATAAAACTTTAACCGCACAGAGTTTCGTAAAAAAATAAAATTTCTTATTAGTTTCTATTGACGAAATCACTTCCCAATGCCACATGTGCATAAAGAAAGTTTGAAAGTTCTATAAAAGTTAGAACATTTAGCTTTTGATAAGAATCATTAATTTTCCGTTTTAATTCGTACGAGTTGATAAATTAAGATGTCAAATATTGTAATTGTTGAGTCGCCCTCCAAAGCGAAAACCATAAATAAATATCTCGGCACTAATTATAAAGTGCTTGCGAGTTATGGGCATATTAGGGATTTACCTTCAAAAAATGGCTCCGTGAATCCAGATGAAGGTTTTGGCATGATTTGGGAAACGGATAGCAAGTCTAATAAACAAGTTAAGGAAATAGTCTCAGCAATGAAGAGTGCTGAATGCTTATATTTAGCGACAGATCCAGACCGAGAGGGTGAAGCGATATCATGGCACGTACAAGAGGTACTTAATAATAAAAATCTCTTAAACGGTATCCCAGTAAAACGCGTTGTTTTTAACGAAATAACTAAAAAAGCTATTTTAGAAGCATTCAAAAACCCTAGAGAACTCGATAAGGAACTAGTTGATGCATACTTAGCACGGAGAGCGTTAGATTATTTAGTGGGATTCACTCTATCTCCTGTCTTATGGAGAAAGTTACCAGGAAGCCGATCGGCGGGCAGGGTACAGTCTGTCGCTCTTCGAATGATTTGCGAGAGAGAGACAGAAATTGAAGCTTTTAATCCATTAGAATTTTGGACTATAAAAGTAGAGTTTATAACTTTAGGTAAAAAAGCATTTACCGCAAATCTGACGCATTTAAATGGTAAAAGATTAGAAAAACTAGATCTTAAGACCCAACTCGATGCCGAGAACGCTTTACACAAAATAAAAGATCAAGATTTTTCAATTTCCACCGTTGAGAGAAAGCAAACAAAACGCAATCCCCCCGCCCCTTTTACTACCTCAACTTTGCAGCAAGAAGCTGCTCGGAAATTATATTTTGGCGCCAAAAAAACGATGCAGACGGCCCAAAAATTATATGAAGGAGTAACTATTGATGGAGAAACAACCGGCCTTATAAGCTACATGAGAACCGATGGCGTATCTATTTCTAACGACGCAATTAATAATATTAGATCCCATGTCAAAAACACAAATGGTCCAGAATATTTGCCAGATAGCCCTAGAATGTATAAATCAAAAGCGAAAAATGCACAGGAGGCTCACGAAGCTATTAGACCAACAGATATTAATCGTTTGCCATCAAATATGACTATGCTTGATGATGATCAACTAAGATTATACCGGCTTATTTGGAATCGAACTCTAGCCAGCCAAATGGCGTCCGCAGTTATAGATCAAGTTGCTGTTAATATTAGACCAATAGAAGCATTGAAAGATAATGATTCTATAACATTAAGGGCAACGGGTTCAATTATCGCTTTTGATGGCTTTCTAAAGTTATATCAAGAGGGCAAAGATGAGAGGGTTGAGGAAGACCAAGATAACTCAAATGATAAGGATCGGATTTTACCCCCGTTAGAGATTGGCGAATATTTAAAAAAAGAAGATTTAAAAACTGAACAGCATTTTACGCAACCACCGCCGCGCTTCTCTGAAGCTAGTCTTGTAAAAAAACTAGAGGAACTTGGAATTGGTAGACCTTCGACCTACGCTTCAATCATCTCAGTGCTGCAAGACCGTAATTATGTCAAAGTAGAAAACCGTCGATTCTTCTCGGAGGATCGAGGCCGTTTAGTTACAGCTTTTTTATCGAACTTCTTTAGCCAATATGTAGAATACAGTTTTACGGCTGACCTAGAAGAAAAACTAGATGAAATATCTGATGGAAATCTTGATTACAAATCAGTTTTACTTGACTTTTGGACTCATTTTAAAACAGCCGTAGACGGAACGGCAGATTTACGGGTGAGAGAGGTTTTAGATGTTTTGAATGAAAAACTTGGCCCACATTTTTTCCATAGTACCGAAAACGGATCTAACCCTCGACAGTGTCCTTCCTGCAAAGATGGAGAGTTAAGTTTGAAATTGGGGCGCCATGGTGCTTTTATAGGATGTTCAAGGTATCCCGATTGTAATCATACACGCCCCTTATCAATATCCGAAGGGAATAATACAGATTTCCTAGATAATGGGATAAAAGATTTAGGTAACCACCCAGAATCCAAGGAAAATATAACTTTAAGGCGAGGACCATATGGCTTCTATATCCAGGTAGGTGAAGTTCAAGGAAAGAAGAAGCCAAAAAGAAGTTCGTTAACGAAAACCATGAACCCGGCAGAAGTTGATTTGGAATTAGCCCTAAAACTTATTAAACTTCCACGTGAGGTGGGTCTATATCCAGAAACAGGACAGATGATAACGGCAGGAATTGGACCATTTGGTCCCTTTATTAAACTTGCGGGAACATATGTATCCCTCAAAGAAGATGACGTACTAACCATTGGGCTTAATCGAGCCTGCGACCTTTTGGCAAACGCACCCAAAAAACCAGAACCACGCGAAGTTGGAATACACCCAAGAACCAAGAAACCAGTTATGATGAGATGGGGAAGATGGGGTCCCTTTGTTCAACATGGAAAAATTAAAGCAAACATGCCTAAAGATATGAAAGAGCCCAAGGGCGAGGAAAATAAACAAAAAACACCAGACCTGGAATTAGCCTTAACATGGTTGGCTGCAAAAGGGGACAAAACCAAAACAACAAAAAAAGTTAAGGCAGTTAAAAAAAATAATAATAAAAAAGAGACCCCTTCAAATCCAAAACGAGTAGAATCTCAGTCAGAACCGAGTTCGTGAATTCCAAGGAATATACTCCATTGCTAATAGATCCAGAAAAAAAAATACTGGATTTTCTCAGCAAACAAAAAAGTTCAGTAACTTTACGTAAAATTCTAACTGGCATTGGATCTAAAGATCGAGTTGGAATTAAATTGATTATCCGTAAGTTAGAGAAGAGAGGAAATATAGAGAAAAGCCATGGGAAAAAATATTTTTTAAGCGGAAAATTAGCACCCGTAGGTATAATTGAAATTATTGAAATTGATGAATTTGGCGATTTAATAGCCAAACCCTGTAATTGGAAGTATCAGATCCCGTACCCCAAGATCATTATAAAATTCAATAAACAACGCAAAAGTTTTAACTCGATTCTAAAATATGGTGACACGATCTTGGCACGACTAAGTCTAGTCTCTGAAAATACCTACAACGCCTCCGTCATAAAGAAACTAGAACAATCAAAAAAGTCAGTTATTGGTATATATGAAAAAACCCCCAATGGTGGACTACTTAAGCCAACAGATAAAAAATTTCGTTATGAATATACTGTAACTAGTGATGGTCAAAATGGCGCCAAATCAGGGGACCTGGTATTAGGTGAAATTACTTCCCAAAAGAAATTTGGTAAAAATATCGCTTTAATCTCTAAAATTTTTAATTTTAACAAAGCCTTTAAAAATCAGCAACCATTCTCGAATATAGCCTTACACGAGAATGAAATACCATTCACTTTTAACGATACGATCCTAGAACAAGTAAATAACTTAGGAAATTTTTCAAACAAACTCAGAGAAGACCTCAGAAATATTCCACTTATAACCATTGATGATCATGATGCCAAAGATTTTGATGATGCAGTTTTTGCAGAACCCTGGAAGCATGAGGAGAATTCCAATGGTTGGCACATAATCGTAGCAATAGCAGATGTTGCTTGGTACGTTCGGGAAGGGATGGAGCTTGATCAGGAAGCTTTTGACCGAGGTAATTCGGTATATTTTCCCGATATGGTTGTTCCAATGCTCCCTGAAAAGTTGTCAAACGATTTATGTTCACTGAAACCTAACGAGGATCGTCCATGTCTAGCAGTGCATATATGGATAGATGGCAACGGTAATATGATTGAGTTCAAATTTATAAGGGGTCTAATGCGATCCTTTGCTCGATTAAACTATCAACAAGTACAAATGGTAATTGAAGGCAAAGCTGATATCAAAATATCAAAATTTTCAAAAGACGCTATAGAACCTCTTTTTCTAGCGTATAAAGCACTTTGTAAGGCGAAAAATGATCGCAATCCTCTTGATTTGGAACTTCCTGAAAAAAGAATTATACTAAATAATGATGGTAAAATATCCGATGTTATTCAACGCCCAAGGTATGATAGCCACAAATTAATTGAAGAATTCATGATTACAGCAAACGTCGCAGCGGCGACCGAGTTAGAAAAAAAATCAAAAAAATTTTTATATCGCATTCATGCAGAACCTCCAGCTAAAAATTTAGAGAGCTTAAGGTCTTTCCTAAAATCACTCGGATACACACTTTCAAAGGGCCAAGTCTTAGCACCGCTTAATTTTAATCAAATTCTTAAAAAATCTAAAAACAGTGATGTCTACGAGGCGATTACTCAAATGATACTTAGAAGTCAATCTCAAGCAGTTTATTCGGCTGAAAATATTGGCCACTTTGGTCTTAGTTTGAGGCGTTATTGTCATTTTACTTCCCCTATCCGAAGATACTCTGACCTGATTGTTCATCGTGCTTTAATTTCAGCAAACTCTCTCGGCGAGGGTGGTTTTTCAAAAGAAGATCTAGATATTGAATCAATCGCGGAGCATACCAGTATAGCGGAGAGACGGGCGTCCAAGGCTGAGCGGCAATCAACTGATAGATTTGCGGCTGCATATTTATCCGATAAGATTGGAGAAAATTTTCAAGGCAAGGTGAATGGTATCGCAAAATTTGGACTATTCATTTCACTAGATAAAATAGGAATAGACGGGTTAATTCCGATAAGATCATTATCCGACGACTTTTATAAATTTGACGAACGCCGCATGTTATTGAAAGGTTCAAGAAAAGGGGTTACCTTCTCACTAGGAATGTGTGTCAAGGTTAAAATTAAAGAGTCTAACCCCATTTCTGGCACTCTATTATTAGAATTAGTGGACACATACCATAGATCCAAGTCACCTGAACGGAGGCCTTAAAAACGAAATAAATAAAATATTCCGAGCCAATAAATAAATCTATATATAGGCAGAGAGAAAGCTCTATTCGATCTAAATAAAAATCTTTTATTTATAAATTTAAACGCGGAGCAATATTTACATAGATAAATTGCGGGTATACTCACAATTTGTGCAGCAAAATATAAACTTAATGATCCTATTAATTATATTAAAAATGCAATAAGGGAAAAATTGCATCAAAATTTCTCTAAGCTATGGGAAACAACACCTAATGATAAGCCAAGCAACCTATTGTAATTAAAAAAATTTTGTACAACAGCAAAGAATCTCAGTAAAATTGATATTAGTTTAGCTGAACCATTTTTGTGGAATCCAATATTGTAAAGGAAGTTGGATTTAACTCATTAACTTTGAAATTATTCAAGAAAGTCAATATTGTTCTTGTTGACAGATCGACTTGAAACGTTATTGTGCGCAGCGTTTACAGTTATTTAATTAGGTGAGAAATTATGGCTAAACCAGCGACAGTATTAGTTAAGTTAGTCAGTACGGCTGAAACAGGGTTCTATTATGTGACAAAAAAAAATCCACGTAATCAAACCGAAAAAATGGAATTTAAAAAATATGACCCTGTAGTGAGAAAACACGTTGTTTTTAAAGAAGGAAAAATCAAGTAAGAATTCTAAATTTACGATATTACTGCCAAGACGATTTTAGTATAACTTACTGATCTAAACTCCATAAGGCATTGCTCTTTAATTAGAGAGTGTAATAAATACCTACTTGCGACATTAATAATACAATATTATTCTAGCTAAATGTTAGATAAGAGTTCAATAAAAGGTTCGAAAGAAAACAAATCGGCTAGAGAGTGCCTCATAGCTGTTGTAATCCCTTGTTATCGAGAAAAATCTAAAATTCTAGATGTACTTCTTAAAATTGATTCAACCATCGATAAAATAATTGTCATAGATGATGCTTGTCCAGAAAAAACGGGTGAGTATGTTGCTAAAAATTCAATTGATCCAAGAGTATTAGTAGTTACGCACTCTCAAAACCAAGGTGTTGGTGGAGCCACCATAAGTGGCTATAAAAAAGCACTTGAACTAAATTCTGATGTCATCGTCAAAATGGATGGAGACGGGCAAATGGATACAAAAAATATTGGAAAGTTAATCAAACCTATTCTTAATGGAGATGCAGACTACACAAAGGGTAATAGATTTTATAGTCCTGATAATTTATCAACTATGCCGAAGAGTAGGCTAATAGGAAATTTGCTGCTCTCTTTCGCATCGAAAATGTCGAGCGGATACTGGCGTATATTTGACCCTACCAATGGGTTTACAGCCATTCATAATAAAGTTTTAAAAGAACTACCATTAGATAAAATTAGTAAAGATTACTTTTTTGAGTCAGATATGCTATTTCGTCTAAACATAACAAGGGCGGTTGTATGTGATATTCCTATGAAAGCTATTTATGCAGATGAAACAAGCACTTTAAAAATATCTAAAATTCTAATGCCGTTTTCGAAAAAACATATAATAAATGTTTTTAAAAGAATTACCTATAATTATTTCCTTCGAGATTTCAGTATAGCGTCGATTGAATTGCTAGCGAGTATAATACTAATTTTGTTTGGGGTGTTTTATGGTACCCAAGAATGGTTGATTAGTTCACAAACTGGTATTCCAGCCACAGCAGGTACCGTAATAATCGCAGCTTTGCCTATATTAGTTGGAAGTCAGTTGTTTATCAGTTTTTTAAATTTTGATGTAAATTATGAGCCCGACAAACCTATTCATAATAAATTATAAAAGGATTTCACTCCTAGTCATTTACCCATCTTTTATTGATCCTATTTTAATTTAAGGCCTGTCTGCTTATAAGCTTTAAATTGATAAAAATTACTATAAAGTAATTAAAACGATTTAAAATTGGAAATAAAATTATTAAAAATGAAGCAAGTGGTAATTTATGAGTACTAATTTCCAAGGTGGCCTATTACCAATTGGTTTATCCGATCTCTTACCTCCAGATGCCGAATATGAAACCCATATTACCGAAGCACTCATGAATTCCTTTGCGTCTTATGGTTATGATCGAGTTAAACCACCTTTAATTGAGTTTGAAGAAGTTCTCTTAGGCGGAAGTGGTGAGGCCACGGAGAAGCAAACTTTTCGTATCATGGATCCTGTATCACAACGCATGCTTGGCGTGCGTGCTGACATGACAATGCAAATAGCCCGAATTGCCTCAACTCGGTTAGGTGATATTAAGCGACCAATTAGATTAAGTTACGCTGGACAAGTATTACGAGTTAAGGGTTCGGACTTACGGCCTAAACGCCAGTTTGCTCAAATTGGTGCCGAGTTAATTGGCTCTAACTCATTTCGTGCTGATGCTGAAATTGTTTTAATGACAATAGATGCGCTGGAGAATATTGGTATTTCAGATTTAAGCGTAGACCTGTGTGTGCCTAAACTATTATCACTCATTTGTCTTGATCTTAAAATAGATTCATCATTTGAGTTAGATAACTTAAAAACGTTTTTTAATCAAAAAAATTTACCGGCAATTGAGGGGTTGAAGAAAAAGTTGGGTAGTGAGGCTGTTGAGATCTTTAAACTAATTCTCAATAGTTCAGGCTCAATCGAAACGGCTTTACCTATCTTGAAAAATATAGGATCAAACGGCTGGGCAAAAAAACAAATAGAAAACCTCGAAACCGTGGTGACCCTGCTGAGAAAGAGGGCTCCCAATCTAAAAATAACGATCGATCCTGCCGAAAGTAGAGGCTTTGAATATCATACTGGTATAACATTCTCTTTTTTTTCTTCCGGGATTAATGGAGAGATTGGGCGAGGAGGACGTTACCAAGCTTATAATTCTGAAGTTACAGAAGATGCAACTGGTGTTTCGTTATTTATTGATAGCATTATTCAGGCGTTACCCAAACCAAAAAGACAAAAAAAAATATTAGTGTCCTCATCTGATTCCTCAAAAATTAATAATTTGCGTAAAGAAGGATGGATAGTTGTTGAGTACTTCGATGATGTCAGTATAAAGAGTGAGAAAAATACTATCCAATCTGGCTGCACACATTACTGGGATGGCCAGAATATTATAGCGGTGAATATCTAATTAAAAGGATATGCTTATCATGACGAATGTGATTGTCGTCGGGGCTCAATGGGGCGACGAGGGTAAAGGAAAAATTGTGGACTGGCTCTCTGAGCGTGCGGAAATAGTAGTGCGCTTTCAAGGTGGACATAATGCTGGGCACACATTGGTGATTAATGGAACAACCTTTAAATTAAGTCTTCTACCATCTGGAATTGTTAGACCAAATAAACAATCAATTATAGGGAATGGTGTAGTACTAAACCCTTGGGCATTAATGGATGAAATAGAAACCTTAACAAATCAGGGAGTAGAAATAGGCCCTTCGAATCTTTCAATTGCAGAAAATGTTTCTCTAATATTACCCCTGCACTCGAACCTTGACAATGCGCGCGAAAATTCTTTAGACGGAACAAAAATCGGTACTACAGGCCGAGGTATTGGTCCCGCCTATGAAGACAAAGTTGGCCGAAGAGGTATCAGAGCAGGTGATTTAGCCAACAAAGAAATATTAAGTGAACGCATAGATAATATGTTATTGCATCACAATGCGTTAATGAGAGGACTTGGCTTCGATGAAATAAAAAAACAAGATGTTCTTAAACCCTTACTAGACATTGCTCCTAAGATTACTCCATATATTAAAACAGTTTGGAAACAGTTAGATAAAGCTCGCCGGAGAGGGCAAAGGATACTTTTTGAGGGAGCTCAGGGGGTCATGCTCGATATCGATCACGGTACATATCCCTTTGTAACGTCCTCAAATACCGTTGCTGGAGCAGCATCAATAGGCTCCGGACAAGGCACTAAAACCATTACTTTTAATCTTGGAATTACTAAGGCCTATACAACACGCGTAGGGTCGGGACCATTTCCAACTGAATGTAACGATGAAGTGGGACAAATACTGGGTGAACGGGGCCACGAATTTGGAACGGTCACGGGGCGAAAACGCCGATGTGGTTGGTTCGATGCTGTGATGGTTGGCCAAGCCATTAAAGTAAGTGGCATTTCAGGTATCGCACTAACAAAATTGGACGTCTTAGACGGTTTGAAAGAATTACAGGTTTGTGTTGGATACAAATTAAATGACCAACAAATAGATTTCTTTCCAGCATCAATTGACAACCAAAAGAATGTGCAACCAATTTATGAAACCCTTGAGGGCTGGTCGGAACCAACGTATGGCGCAAGAACATGGGCAGACCTTCCCGCTAATGCGATCAAATATATCCGGAGAATTGAGGAATTAATCAAGGCTCCAGTTTCAATGCTCTCAACTAGCCCGGAAAGAGATGATACTATCTTAGTTCAAGACCCCTTTGCAGATTAATATTATTAATTTACTCGGATGATAAAAACGGGTAGTAACATAAAAATTATGTCGGCAGAAAGTCGACAATGCAGTTAATGTGGTTATAATAAATGAATTAAATAGGAGTGCCTTTTCTATAAGTAACTTTCAAAGGCAGAGACTGACGCTAGAAGAGTGATCAGATATATGGTGGATGCAATAAATAAATTAGATGGTGGTTCTGAACCGGACAGTAATTTAAAAGAAAATAAATTAACCGGACAGTTGTCTGTGCCAATTTTAAAGACAAGCAGTCAAATTAGTCCAGAAAACGATGCGGCAATTATGACTGCACAAAAACCAATATCCTTAATTAAAATCGATGCTGAAATTCCCACAAAATCTGCCGAACGATATGAGGTATATCCCAATTTGCCGCTTCCAGAGTATGATTCAGAAACAGCAAAAGCATTTACAGCGATCGATAAAATGCAACCAGACTTATTATTATTTTGTTTGATTTGTGACCCAAATATTCCCATTCGTTTTGATGAACTTAAAAAGCTCTCAGGTCGATCATTGGGGAATAATATTATAGTAGAAAACTATGGTAACCTTGATTGGCCTCTTTATGAACAACAATGCCTTGGAATAATTTTTCAACGTCCAGGCGGTCAGAGTATTGATAAATATTTTAAATCTGAGGAATTCTCAGATCAAAAAAAATTAGAAATAGCAGAATTAATTCTATTGTCCAGTATTACCGCTTTAAGAAATCTAGATAAGCTTGGAGTAACTCATCGCAGTATCCGCCCTAATAATATATATTTTTCAGATTTAGGTCATGAGGATATTATTTTTGGTGAATGTGTTACAACACCGCCGGGCTTCTCTCAGTCGCTTGAGCTAGAGACCATTGAAAGAGGAATAGCTGATGAAGGTAGTCGGGGGAACGGTGACGTTAGTGATGATGTGTATGCGGTAGCAGCTACCATTTCAATTTTGCTTCGGAATACAAGTTCCTTTAACACTTTAGCTAACGACCAAATTAGTTTTAATAAGATTATTAAGAATAGTTTCAATACATTAGTTGAGGGGCGACTAAAATCACAGAAAATATCAAAAGTTCTTGAAGGAATGCTGCAAGATAATATTGAGGGAAGATGGGGATTAAATGATATTGAACTATGGCTGGGGGAAGAAATTATTCCATCTAGAGGATACGAGAGAGAGTCTAGAGCTTCTAAAGGGTTATTATTTGATGGTGTTGAGTGTTTTACAAAATTAACACTCGCATATTCAATGTCTCGAAATCGAAGTAAAGCCATCGAAATTATAAAATCTGAAGCATTAACTAATTGGTGTGAAAAAAGCCTAAGAGATAAAGTTTTAGCATCTAAAATTAGTCAAGTGACTGATGATTCAATTCTACAAAAAGATAGAGCCAAATATGCTGATGAACTTTTACTCTCAAAAATTCTAATAATATTGTGTCCCACATATCCCATAAGCTATAAAAATATTCAATATACTTTAGACGGGTTTGGATCTGGATTAGCGACAGAGCTTTTAAGAGGTGGGGATGCCAAAATATACACTGAGTCGATTAGTCTGGGACTATTAAACTTTAGATTACAATTAAATAGTGATGAAAAAGTAAAAAATGAAGATAAAATTGAAATTGCAAATAAAATTAGTCGATATCTACAAAAAGCTGGTCCAGGCTTCGGAGTGGAGCGTTGTTTGTATGAGTTAAATCCTGGGTGCCCTTGTCAAAGTCCAATCATAATCAAGGAGAATATATTTTTCAGTTCTATGTTACTTCCTACATTAGATAAAATAGTGGGTATCACAGATACCCAAAAAAGTCCCGTTGATCGGCACATAGCAGCTTTTATCGCTACAAAAATAAAAGATGACCTAGAGCAACATCTTTCAGAGATAGGAGACTTTGATAAATCAATTCAAACACTCGGGATGCTAAAGTTACTTGTTCATATTCAAAACAATTCGAGTTCAGTCCCACTTCTCGGACTGGCTAAATGGGTGGGTGGGCTAATGAAACCATCAATCAGAGTTTATAAAAGCCGAAAACTAAGAAAAGATATTGAATCAGGCATACCTCAAATTATAAGAAATGGAAATTTAGGTGAGTTACTCAAATTAATTGATGATCCATCGCATAAAGAAGAAGATAAAATCGGTTATCAAACTGCAATGAACGAATATAAAGAAGCCGAGGAAGCTATCCTAAAAACAGAAAAGAATAGTAACCCAGAGTCTGAAATAGCAGTCAAGACAAGCAAGCAAGCAGCATCGGTCATATCAATTTTGATCATGGTTTTTATTTCTTCACTTATACTATTGGCCAACTAAAATGACAGAGGAGACAAATAATCAGGAGGAAAAAAACCCTAGAGTTACAGAAGAAACAGATGGAGAAGAGCCTAAGAAAAGATCCTTGCAACCATTACTATGGGTCATATTTATTGCTATTATAATACTGGCTTTTCCAGAAACGGTTATGCTACTTTTTATTGGTATGCTCCCTACTTTCGTGGCATTTATCATTGATCGCTCGCCGCAAAAATATTTAACCTGTTGCGTTTGTGCAATGAATGTCACAGGTGTTTTTCCAGGGATCCATGAACTTTGGACAACACAAAATAATATTGCATTAGCTTTAAAAATTGTAACCAACATATTTGATTTATCATTGATGTACTTATCAGCAGCAATGGGATGGTTTATTTATTCTATCGTACCACCGATTATTAGAATTTTCATAAAGATCATTGGCCAACAAAGAATTAACTTACTACGCGGTCAGCAACAAAACTTAACATACGAATGGGGAAAAGACGTTGCAAATATTATTATCTCTAAAGATATAGAAAAAAAATCAAATTCTAATCAACAAAATAACGAGATTAAAGAAAAACCCAATATCGCCCAATCTTCAGCTGGGCGGTAAAGTGAGGGGTCATTGTATATGTTTTGACATAAGTTCCTTCATATCATTTGGTAAATCACTTTTAAAATTAATGCGTTTACCTGTAGACGGATGATCAAAGCCAATCAAATAAGCATGAAGAGCTTGACGGTTTAGGGATGAGATTATCGTTTCAAGATAAACCGACTCCGTTTTAATTACCCTTCTCAAATCTTTTGAACCGTAGGTGGTGTCACCTATTATTGCGTTTCCAATACTCGTCATGTGTACTCTAATTTGATGAGTACGACCTGTTTCAAGTCGACATTTAACTAATGAAGCCCAGAACTTTCCGCGTTCACCAATAGGCTTCGTAACTCGATAATGAGTAATCGCATGTTTTCCTCCTCTAGCTACTACAGCCATCTTTTTACGATTACGAGAACTACGACCAATTTGATTCTCAATAATTCCCTCTTTATGCTTTGGAACTCCCCAAACAATTGCTTTATAAGCACGATCTAAACTATGATCCGCAAATTGCTTAGCCAAACCACGATGAGTAGAATCATTTTTAGCAGCAACTAAAAGCCCGCTTGTGTCTTTATCTAACCGGTGCACAATTCCCGGACGAGCTACTCCGCCAATACCCGAGAGACTGCTACCGCAATGAGAAATCAGGGCATTTACTAATGTCATATCTTTGTTTCCTGCGGCTGGGTGAACGACTAAACCGGCTGGTTTATTTATAACTATTAAATCATCATCTTCATAAACAATGTCTAAATCCATTTTTTGACCAACTGGGATAGGAGACTTCACATCTGGTATGACTATAGAAAAACGTTCACCAGTTTTTACACTACGAGATGGATTTAAGAGGATTCGGGATCCACAAGAAACATTTCCAGAAAGAATTAATGATTTAATTCTAGATCTTGATAGCTCAATTAAACACTGGCTAAGAAATTTATCCAAACGAATATGGCCAACATTATTTTGAACTGTTACATTGAAGTTTCTTCTATTCACTTGATTATACACTCGAAAAATAATGGGTTAAAAAAATGTCAAAAAATAAGGCTTTAGTGTTAGTGGTTTTTAGTCTTGGGTTCATAATAATATGTGGTTTAACACTGTTAGGCTACGGGCTTTATCAGAGAGCATCAGACCCAAACTTCAAATTATTTAATTTTAAAAACAAGTCAAAAATATATGATAACCAAGTTTTAGCTAAAATCCAAAACAAGAATAAATTAATACCAAAGAAAATCAAAATTACCTTGTCATTAGACGAATGGGTACGCGATGTAAAAACTTTTAAAAATAGACTAGTAATACATATCACTACAGACTTAAAGAAAGATAGAATTTTAATTTTAGATACAGATACTGGATTAATTATAACTAGTATTAGCCTGATTAATAAACCATGATTTCGATCCAAAAGGCCCAAATCCTCGATCTCACCAAATATGCAGAAACTGAATATCCTATTGAATGCTGTGGTTTGCTTATTGGAAGGTTTGACCAAGGTAACATTATCATCGAAGAAATTATTCCAAGTCAGAATATTGCTAAAGGCGATACTCGTATTTTATTCGAAATTGATCCTCAAATTCGAATAAATACTCAAAGAAGGCTTCGCAATTCTCCTCAAAAAATTATAGGACATTTTCATTCGCATCCCGACGCCCCCCCATTGCCATCACCGACTGACCTCAATATGGCTATTGAGACTGAATTAATTTGGGCGATAGTTTCAGTCTATAGCGGTATAGTTAATGAAGTAAAAATGTATGGTATCGATATTAGTGGTAATAGCTTCAATGAAATCGATTATAGAGTTTATTAATTATACTAAACACTGATGCAACCATTAAAAGCCCACCTGATCACCACCCTTTAATGACAGTCTGCTTCTTGCCTCTGCTGGAGTGGCAACCTCAAGAGAGAGATCCTCAACAATACGTCTAATTTTACTCACTTGTTCAGCATTTGATTTGGCGAGCTCACCCTTTCCAATATATAAAGAGTCTTCTAGCCCTACCCTAACATTTCCGCCTAAAATAGCGCCTGTCGTTACAAAATTCATTTGGTGGCGACCGGCTGCTAAAATCGACCACTCATAATTCTCTTCACCAAATAACTTATTTGCAATTCTGCGCATATGCATTAGGTTTTCGATATCCGCTCCTATACCACCTAAGATCCCAAATATTGTTTGCACAAAGAACGGTGGCTTGACCAAACCCCTATCAACGAAATGCGCTAAATTATATAAATGCCCCATATCGTAACACTCAAATTCGAAACGGACACCATGCCCCTCTCCAAGCTCTTTCAAAACCCACTCAATATCCTTAAAAGTATTGCGGAATATAAAATCCCGGGTCATCTCAAGATATTCTGGTTCCCACTTATGTTTCCAATCAAAGGGCTTATCAAGGATAGGAAATAATCCAAAATTCATAGAACCCATATTCAAAGATGTCATTTCGGGACTTGCCTTGAGAGCTCCAGCACATCGTTCCTCTAAACTCATTCCATGCCCACCACCTGTGGTTATATTGACAACGGCTTCAGTTGATTGTTTTATCCGTGGCAAGAACTCCATAAATGTATCTGGCGATGGTGTGGGACTACCATCAGGATTTCGAGCATGTAAATGCAAAATAGAGGCTCCGGCATCGGCTGCAGCTATAGCACCCTCGGCAATTTCGTTAGGCGATATGGGTAAAAATTCAGACATTGTCGGTGTATGAATAGAACCTGTAACTGCGCACGTAATTATCACACTTTTAGCCATAATTTTTTCTCCTTATTCGTTAAACATAGCGACAGCTCGGGTCCAACCAGCAGAGGCTCCGCGAATTTTTACCGGAAAACAGGCAATCTCAAATCCCTTTCCAGGAAGCACTTCTAGATTATGTAATTTTTCCAAGTGACAATAACCAATTTCCCGGCCAGCTTTGTGGCCTTCCCAAATTAGAGAAGAATCACCAGTTTTCATGTATTTATTATGAACAAATGGCGCATCCCAGCTCCAAGCATCAGTTCCAGTAACCCTAACGCCTCTCTCCAGCAAATATAAGGTCGCCTCGCGTCCCATACCGCATCCGGTTGAAACATAATCATCAGAGCCATATGCCTTACCGGCCGCCGTATTAACAACGACAATATCTAACTCTTCCAAATCATGTTCAATACGCTCTAACTCTTTTTCAACGTCTTGAGGCAGCACAACATAACCATCAGGTAAATTGGTAAAATCCAGTTTCACCCCAGGTCTGAAACACCATTCGAGTGGAACTTCATCAATCGTAATGGCTCGCTCACCTTTATTCATGGTAGAATGAAAATGATAAGGAGCATCAAGGTGCGTGCCATTATGGGTATTTAGATTAATCTTTTCAATCGCCCACCCCTCGCCATCAGGCAGATCATCAACTTTTAATCCAGGAAAATAACTAACTACGTCCTCAGCAGTATCTTTGTGGGTAAAATACTCTATTCCAGGGCCAAACCCTGGTGGATCTGACACAACATCATTTTCAAGATGCATAGAAATATCTACAAAACGCCTTGCCATAATAATCTCTATTTGATTACTTGTGGATTGATCGGAGACCCGGTTCCCCGTGAAATTACCAAAGGCGGAGCACAAAGAAAAAACTCATATACTCCATCTTTAGCGCAATCATCAACCAATTCACGAAGATACCAAATTTCACCATGAACTATTCCGATATAAGGAATAGTAACCCAATGCCAGGGTTGATTGGTCCCATCGACCGTGGCATTCGGCCTAACTTCAATACCCCACGTATCTGAGCAAATCCCTGCTATTTCTTTTTCGTGTATCCAGTCAACCGTTTCGAAAGCGAGGCCTGGTGCATCACCCCCGCCGTAACCTCCCCATTCACCCTTATCCAAACAATCAGCCATTTGACCTGTATTAACGATGACAAAATCTCCACGCTTAATTTCGACGCCCTGTGATTTTGCCGTACGATCCAAATCATTAATTGTAATACCATAACCGTCGGCGAGACGTTCTTTCTTCTTATATTTAGCGACGTCAAGGAGAACCCCCCTACCCACCATCTTATCAGCGAATTTTTCTATGCCATTTTTATGAGCCCCAGTTGAATCAACAAGTGTAGCCTTATATCCGTTCCACATTTTATCACCTGCAAAAACATGCGATAATGCATCCCATTGGCTGGCACACTGTGTAGGTAGATTGATAAAATCATCAGCATATCTTAATCCGACAGTTTTATCCTGGTTGCCAGCGGCAGCATCAGTTCCAGTGGCCATCATATGATGCAGTGGATTCCAGCGACCACCAAATAAACCATTTTGTGGACCATTTTCATCAAGTTCTAGACCCAACCTAAAAACCTTACCCTTTTTGATTAACTTTGCCGCATCAACTATATCCTGAGGAGTAATATAATTTAAAACCCCAAGTTCATCATTTTTTCCCCATTTCCCCCAATTAGAAAGTTTTCGGCCTTTGCGAACAACGTCTGCCCTCGTTAATCCTTTTTTCTTAACAGTTGATTTTTTAACTGCAGGTTTTTTTACTTTAGATTGGACCACCATTTTAGTTCTAATTGCTTTAACCATAACTCTCTCCCGATTAGAAATACTTTTGATTATTCGATTTATACTATTATAGCACTTTTTATCTGTCGAGCGCTAATGATCAATTGCTCACTAGTTTAAAATTTACTAAGGTTTAAAGTCATTTGTACTAAAATGGATTAGATATAGATTGGGATAAAAATTAAATATAGTTTATGGTAATATCCACAAATCGATAATAATTATAATTAAAATATGTAAGGAATCTAAATGTCTCTAAAATTAGGAATTGTTGGACTTGGAATTATGGGAGGATCTTTTGCAAAAAACTTGCGAAATGATAATTTTAACGTTTGCGGCTTTGATATTATAAATGAAAATATAGATCGGTTGGTCTCAATGGGAGGCTCACCTGCCACATCTCCAAAAGATGTAGCCGACAAATCTGACGTAATCATCACTTCTTTACCTAGTATCGCTGCTTTCCAATCAGTAATGATGGGCAAAGATAGTATTAAAGAGGCAAACAAAGATGGTCTCATCGTTATTGAATGCTCAACATTACCAATCAAAGAAAAACAGTCAGCTCACAATGAATTAGCTGATAAAGGAACAATCTTGCTGGATTGTCCGATAAGTGGAACGGGTGCTCAGGCGACAAATAAAGATTTGTCAATTTATGTCAGTGGGGATCAGAAAGCTTCAGAGAAATGCCATGATATTTTTAATGGTTTTGCCAACTTAAACTTTTATGTCGGCAAATTTGGAAATGGAAGTAAAATGAAGTTTGTAGCCAATCACTTGGTGCATATTCATAACGTAGCTTCAGCAGAGGCGATGGTTTTAGGTATGAAAGCTGGCCTTGATCCAAAAACTATATTTAATGTCATAAAAGCAGGCGCTGGAAACTCCCGCATATTTGAATTAAGAGCTCCGATGATGGTAGAAGATAGTTATGATGAAGCCACAATGAAAATGGACGTTTGGCAAAAAGATATGAAGGTTATTGGCGAGTTTGCCGCAGAGTTAAGATGTCCCGTGCCATTATTTACCGCAGGGACAGACATTTATCGGTCTGGTTTAGCAAAAGATATGGATAAACTTGATACAGCTTCTGTTTGCCGCGTTCTAGAACAAATGGCTGGACTGAAAAGGAAGTAAAATGGACTCACCAAGAGATAGGTTGCACTATTCTGCAATAGTTGATCGACCAAAGTTAGAGCTTCCCAATAATGCCAGAATGGTTGTCTGGACTATTATGAATGTTGAGCATTGGGATAGTTTAAAAGCCCAACCCAGAACAATACTCCCACCACCAATGGGGCAGCCATTGCTTCCAGATGTACCAAATTGGTCGTGGCATGAGTATGGTAATCGCGTCGGTTTCTGGCGCCTCAACGATATGTTTAAAAATTACAATATAACACCGACCCTCGCTATGAATGGCATTATTCTGGAGACGTATCCCAGGATAGCAGAAGTCGCTTTAGAGGGAAATTGGGAGTTTATGGGTCACGGTTATATTCAAGGTCCTATGCATTCTCTCGAAAGCCAATTTGAGCATATAAAAAGTACAGTTGAAGCAATTACAGATTTTACGGGTGAGCCGCCCGTTGGTTGGGAAAGTCCTGGCCTCACTGAGACTATGGAAACGCTTGATTTGCTATCCAAATGTGGAATTGAATACGTTGCCGACTGGCCATTGGACGATCAACCTGTCGAATTAACAACTTCAACCAACAAAAAGATGGTTTCGGTGCCTTACCCCGTGGAGACAAATGATATTACGATCATGGCGTTACAACAACATTCCTCTAAAGAGTTTGCACTGCGATGCATAGATCATTTCGATCGCTTATATGAAGAAAGTGGAGATATAACCCGTTTTATGGGAATAAGTATGCACACCTATATTTCAGGTGTGCCTCACCGTTCTAAATATGTTGAGGAAGTTTTCGAACATATTGCAAACAAACCCGATGTTTTAATCTGGACAGGAAAGCAAATTAATGATTGGTTCCGAGCCCAAATTTAATTAAAGTTTCATTATTAAACACCATAATTTTAGAAAAATACTGCGCGCTGGCCGGAATTTATAGCGAAAGAAAATTAAATATTTTAAATATTACAAAACAGATCAAGTGGATCTAGAAATAGTCTAAAAAAATAAATGTGGCTTAGATAACCTTTACCAAAGTCCAATAATAATTCTATTAATTATATTTTTTGTGAGATTTATATGCAGAATTAAGTCAATCTAGTATTTCTCGAAATAGATTCAGGTATAAGAGAAGAGCTATTACAAAAGTTGTGGGCTAATGCACGTTCGATCCGAAAAGAGACTGGCTGTTTCCAATTTGAAGTCTCAATATCTAATGATAATCCCAATGAATATATTCTTTATGAGGTTTATAAAAATTTAAAAGCACTGGAGTTTCATAGGACACAAACTTATTTCATTGAATATCTAAATACCGTTAAAAAAATGGGTAATAAGGTAACTAGAACATTCAAAAGTTACACTATCTTGGACAGCCCAAATTAATGCAGTAAAGTGATACAAAATAAGGACTTATTCTTCATTAGATTCTCTATCAATTCCAGCGGAAATTTCTATCGCCTTGCACACAGCGGAAGTATCGAGATGTTGCAATCCCTTTGCCATGGCAGAACTAAATTTTTGCTGAGAAATACAATAAAGTTCAATAGGTGCCTTAACCTTTGCAGCAAATTTTGTAATAATCTGAGAGTCTTTCTCAAGAATTTCGAACATTGTACCCCCACCCTCACGGTAATCATTCTCAGCCATCATCTTACCCCGAACTTCAAGCATTTTTGAATTACCGGCACTTTCCTCTAAGGCTTTATGCACCAATTCCGGGTCTAAACCAGCTTTTTGTCCAAGCGTGATGCATTCTGCGGCAGCAACGGTATGCACATGAACTAAATAATTAGCTAAAATTTTCATCCTACTCCCATCGCCAATACCCCCCACATAAAATTTAGTTGCAACAAAACCATCAAAAATCTCAACACACTCATCATATGCCTCCCGATCGCCTCCAATATGAATTGAAGCCTGACCCTTAGCCAACATTTGAGGCGTCGCACTTATTGGGGCATCCAGCATTACCTTATTTGCTAGTTGTAACGATTTGGCGCATGCCATCTTTTGTTCAACTTCAAGAGTTGAGCATTCGATTATAATCTGATTATTTTTTTGAGATTTTACTAACTCATCTATTACGTTAGTAAGCGACTGAAATGACGGCAAGGATGTTATTATTACATCAGCCTCATCAGCTAAATCAAGAACACTAAAAGCCAATTCCATACCAATCTTTTCGAGTTCGAGCATTCGTTCTGAATTAATATCAAATCCTATAACATCGAACTTTGTTTCTAATAAAAGGCGTGCAATATGGCCACCCATGGGACCCAATCCAATGTTTCCAACTTTAATAGTCATCAGTATTCTCTTAATTTAATTATATAAAAAATCCTCTTCCATCAGAGAGTATAAACGAAATTAAACTATTCAACCAATGAGAAGAGATGGTCCCCGAGAGTTCTACGGTAAAGATACACTAGAGGCTTTACCGCTGTTTTAAAGCCTTCTAGTTCCTTTGGGCTAAGGGTGGTTACAATATTGTCACAATCATCAAGTAATTTCAGTATTTGCTCATCCTCAGCCTCAGCAAAACTTCTTTGTTTCTGAGTAGCGACTTTCACAGATTCTCCCATAGCCATTTTTATTTCTGAAGACCAGCCACCATATATGCTCTCGTTCACCATAAGAAGAGCTGTTCCAAAGAAATGACCCGTCAACGTAATATAACGATGATATTTATAAGTACCAAAATTATAAGTATTGGTTAGGGGATTCTCTTGAGCATCAATCTCTCCAGATTTAACCTGAGCTACCAAATCGGCGACATCTATATATACTGGCTCAAAACCCAGCAAGCTAAAAAACTCTTTATGAATCTCAGAATTCATCGAACGGATTTTTAATTTTTCACAATCAAGTGGACTTCTTATCTCCCTTACACGGTTCGAGAGGTGCCTCAATCCATTATCCCAAAAAGCCAAAATACGGACGCCCATTTCATTAAGAAATTTCTCCTCGAATAATTTGCCAAGTTCTCCATCCAGAGCTTGGTAAAACTTTTGACGACTACCAATAACAAAGGGCATATCAAAAATCGCTACCTCAGGAACTCTATCAGCCAAATAACTTGAGGCAAAATAACACATTGATAAGTTTCCACTCTCAACTAATTTAGGCAAGTCAAATGCTTTAATCCCGGAAGATAAAGTCATATTTCCATCAATCTGAAAATTTACATCGTCACCCACTCTATCAGTTAGCTCTATTTTAAGAATTTCTGCAGCTCGATTATGCACTGATGATGCTGGCTGATAGCCGCCAAGTTTTATATCCACAATTCCAGATTTACTTCTTGCCATAATTTGCTTCAGCTCCATAATTTTTCTAATTTAACACATATATGCCAATTAAACTCAATCAACATCCGTAAAGTGTAATTTATGTTTATACTTAGAAACGAAATAACGTTTATCAGGCGTCCACCAACATTTATTTAAATCAGGTTTAATCTCAGAAAAATTTAAACCGTGACTGACACTGTAGGTTTGCGAGCAACCAAACCAAGTCACGTCAAATTTGTTATCGTAAAATTTAATAGCGCCAAATTCCTTGCGTTCCGCCATTAACCCCTTTTTAGAATTGATGAAACATTGCCCCAATCGGTTTTGCCGACATTTAGTCTCTTTACTGTTCAAAACTTTTACATGGTATAAAATTCCATTATTCAATTGAAAACCGTCGTCGTCCAACATCAAGCATGAGTCATCTGGGGGAATTTGGCTATGCGCAAATTCACACAAAAACCAGGTACCAAAACTCCCCGATGTTTTGTTAAACTTTGCCCAACCTGAGCAGTTTATTGCGACACTAATCACAAACGAAGTAAAAATTACTGGAATTAAACACAAAATATGCATCTTTCAAATTTATAGTAATTTCCGAATAATATCTAGATAAAGAAGGATTTGGACTTTAAATTAATAAAATCAATATTACCTTTTACCAACTCCACTTAATCATTTCTGATTGAAGCATTGCGCTCTTTAGAAGTATTTATTAAGTTTCACATAAATTTGACTTATAATCTAACAATAGGAAAAGAAATGATTGATTTATACTCATGGTTTACACCAAATGGTCGCAAGGTATCTATTATGTTGGAGGAGACAGGTCTTCAATATCAGGTCCATCCAATCGCAATCAATAAAGGTGAACAAAATGACCCTGAATTTCTGAAGATTGGTCCTAACAATAAAATACCAGTAATAGTCGACCAATCAAATGGTCTATCAATCATGGAGTCGGCGGCAATACTCCAATATCTTGCAAAGAAGGCCAATAAGTTTATGCCGACCGAAGGCAATGATTATTGGAAAATGCAAGAATGGTTAATGTTTCAAATGGCAAGTGTTGGCCCTATGATGGGGCAGGTTCATACGTTTGTTCATTATCAAGAGGGTAAAAATGTGGAGGCATCTGAACGTTATGTAAATGAAACAAAAAGAATTTATGGCGTAATGAACAAACAACTATCTCAACGAGAGTATTTCTTAGATTGGGGATACTCCATTGTAGATATAGCTATTTTTCCATGGGTCGGCAGATTTGATTGGCAAACAATTAATTTAAATGACTACGAGCATGTAAAACGCTGGTATCTTCAAATCAAAGAGAGACCGGCGGTTATCAAAGGTTGGAACATCCCAGAGAATGATCAGCCAATGCCGATGCCATAAGTAAAAGATTTAAACATTGAAAGGAAAATTATTATGCCAGCGTACTGGGTTGCTCGATCAAAAATAAACACACCTGAAAATTATTCAAAGTACACAGCACTTGTAGGCGATATCGTACAGAAATATGGCGGAAAAGCACTTTCAAGAGGTGGAAAATATAAAATTATGGAAGGGCCAGAATATTTTGAGCGCTTTGTTGTTATTGAATTTCCAACTTTTGAGGCAGCAGTATCTTGCTTTGAATCAGAAGAATATCAAAAAGCAGCTGTTCATCGCAGAGATGGTTCAGGCGAGGTTGAAACTGTAATTCTTGACGCTACTTCCGGTATGGGTGAAAACTAAATAAGATTCTTGATATTTAGATAGAAATCTAAGTAGACTCCAAATATTTGAGTATTTGTCATTTATAAGTGATCAATTGATCATTATAATTATTGATGTTATACCTAGAAAAAAATTATAAAAAAGAGAGGTTAGGGGTTAAGTATGAACAATACGAATCCTGTTGGAGAGACAAAAGTCGAGGTTATTTGCAAATCGTTTTCATCAGGCTTAAACGTTGTTTCAGCTTTCTGGCTATTTTCAATAGCAGGACTAATTCTTTATGATGTATTAGGAAGAGAAGTTTTTGGAGAGCCTTTTCATGGAACAAATGAAATAGTTTCTAACTCAGTTCTTTCAATTTTAATGCTTCAATTGCCTCTAACTATTATAAATCGCAGCTCTCTGAGAACAACAATAATTTATGGAAAATTAAGCCCGAGGGGTAAAGGTATCGTAGAAGCGATATCCTATGGGTTAGCGGCAATGATTTTTCTGGGTATAGCTTATGGTAGCTGGGAAAATATGATTGAGTCATGGGACATCCTTGAACTCGAAGGTTCGGGTGTCGTTGAAATCCCAGTTTACCCCATCAGAACGCTTGTCGTCCTTATCGGAATTATTGGTGGAGCAGTATGCTCACTGATGGTTTACAATAGTTTATCTAAAAGTGAACAATTTGAATGATTAAGAATTTTATCAAAAAATCGGAATTCTGAAACAGGGAGAGTATTGAAGAACATCAGTTATTTTCTTTAGTACAAAATAAAAAATATGGAATTTGATCAAACAACAATCTTAATAGGTATGTTCGCAATTATGCTGGTAGGTATTCTTACAGGTATACACATTGCCTTCGCATTTGCGATGACAGCACTAATTGGTAACGTACTAATTTTTGGAGATGGTGACCTCCAAGATGGTTTTGATATTGCAATGAGCGGCTTAGGAAGCGTGGCCTATGAATACCTGAGGAGTGAGGTTTTTGCGGCAATTCCTCTTTTTATGTTGTTAGGTGACTTTGTTAATAAATCGGGTTCAGCGCGCGATTTATATAAACTCATAAACTATACTATGAAATTTATTCCTGGGCGTTTAGCTGTTGCGACTGTAGCGGGGAATGCAGTTTTTGCCGCCGTAACTGGAGTAAGCATAGCGGCGGCGGCGGCCTTTAGTCGTATTGCTTACCCTCAAATGCGATACCATCAATACAACCGTCAATTTGCTCTTGGGTCTGTAGCAGGTAGTGCCTGTCTCGGAATGATAATTCCACCCAGCGTTTTGTTAATTGTTTGGGGAATTATTGCTGAGAAATCAATATCCCAATTGTTTATAGCAGGTGCAATTCCAGGGTTGATTCTCGCGTCATTTTTTATGGTTTATATTGCTGTTTCAGCAACCATTAATCCAAAGTTAGCGCCAAAGTTTGATGAAACTGCAGAACAAAGTCAGTTAACGCGAGCAGAATTTGTGAGCGGAATAGGTATTGGACTTCTAATTTTACTAGTTTTAGGAGGTATTTGGGGAGGTTTATTTACACCTTCTGAAGCTGGAGGAGTTGGCGCAGCTGGTGCCATGCTATTAGGAATCTTGAAGGGTATGAGGACTAAACAATTGGCAATGGCAGTCGTTGACTCTGGTAAGTCCGCGGCCCCAGTTATGTTCTTACTTCTTACTGCAAACATGTATGCGAAATTCATGGAAGCTGCCGGAATGTCTGAGCTTATTCGTGATACATTTGAGCATTTTAGTCTTGGCCCAACGGGAATAATAATCGTTATAATATTAATTTGGTTAGCGTTGGGCATGATTTTAGACTCAATCTCCATAATCTTAATTACCGTGCCTATTTTTGCTCCCTTGACGGAGGGTTTTTTTGACCCAATTGCTTTTGCTCTTTTTGGTATTTTGTGTATTGAGGCTGGCTTATTAACGCCACCTTTTGGCCTTTTAGTTTATACAGTAAAGGGCTCAATTGACGACGTTCATGCGACACTTGCTGAAATCTTCAAAGGATCAGTTCCTTATTGGATTTTAATGTTGATTGTAATGTTAATGATCTGGAAATATCCGATGATTGCCACTTGGCTACCTAATTTAGTGCTGAATTAAATTGAATTCAGTAAACTTTTATATTTAAATTAAAAGGACCAAAAAATTACACTAACTGGGAGACTACAATATGGTTAAATTTATAAGTAAAATGAGTATCCTCGGAGCTCTGGCTTTGATGACTATTACTCAATCAGCAGAAGCAGCAAAAATTAAAGGGAATGAAATTACCCTACGAGTTGGTTCAGGACACCCACCTTTTATTACATATGTAAAAGAAGTTTCGAAATATTTCATACCAAATGTTAAAAAAAGAGTGGCCGCCGAGACAAAATATAAAATTAATTTCAAAGAACACTATGCGGGAACCGTCGTCAATGTATTTGATACCTTAGAAGGAACACAAGATGGACGCCTTGATATAGGAGCTTGGTGCGTTTGCTTTGATGACGATAAAGCGATGGCGATGAACCTCACCTATTATGTTCCTTTTCATGAACCCAATGCGAGTAAAAACCAAAAGATTTTCTGGGAACTAGCCAAAAAACATCCCGGATTATTTCAAGATTATGAGAAACGTTATAAACAAAAGCTATTAGCTGTTACGGGTTTCAACAACTATGGAATGTTATCAAAATTTGACTGGAAAACATTTGAGGATATTAAAGGTAAAAAAATACTTGCCGCCGGTCCAAATTTACCATGGGTTAAAGGCGGAATTCCAGTAAGAACAACTATTCCTAAGGCGGCACAACAAATGCAAACGGGTGTAGGTGAAGCAATAATTTTATTTCCAGATACAGATTATAAACTAAAGCTTCATGAAGCAGCGAAAGGTGGATTTTACACGGTAATGGATCTCGGAGCTGTTGTGCAAATTTCCCTTACTATGAATTTAAAATCAAGAAAAAAACTGCCTCCTGAGGTAAATAAAATAATTGATGAAGAGGCAATAAAGTATGGCGTTCATTCAGCCGCCGCATCTCAGAAAGATCATCAATGGGGCCTTGATAAATTAGCAGCAGCGGGTATTACCGTTCGTAATATGGATCCTCAAGCTAAAATTGATTGGGCAAAAAAACTAGCTGATTGGCCTAACGAGCGTGCTCAAACCGTTCAAAAAAAGAAAAAGGTTAACATGGGACAGTTTATGAGAGACTATATAAAGATGGTTGAAGCTGGAGGACATAAGTTCCCAATAAACTATAATATCAAATAAAAAACTTTTCAGCTTTTTTAGAGGGGAGTATATAAAAACGCTCCCCTTTTTTTTATTTTAGTTTCGTATAGATTTATGATTTAACCTAATATTATTAGATTATATTGGAATCGAAGAAATGCCTCTTGAAAAAATTGATCATTATGCTATTCGCACTGAGAAAATGGAAAAAACTAAAATTTTCTATGAGGCTTTGGGCCTATATTCAGGCCCTCGACCTGAATTTCCATTTCCGGGATATTGGATGTACTCAGGAGAGGTCCCTTTGGTTCATCTCGTCGGAATAGACCCAAAAAACCCAGAAGGTTTGTATAACTACTTTGGTGTCAGTAATGTAATATTTCTTGATGGCAGTGGTGCCATTGATCATTTAGCATTTAGAGCCACAGAACCAGATGGCCTTAAAAATAGTTTAGATAATTTGAAAATAAAATATCGAGAGAGAGAAGTCCCAAACATGAAGCTACTCCAAATATTTGCAGAAGACCCAAACAACATAACTGTCGAGATTAATTATTACGAACAATAAATGGACTAAAAAAAATTGTTGGCACCTTAAAGAGTTGTTCTAAGTAATCTTTCCAATTGCCATTAAAATTCTCTCAGGTGTGAATGGTTGTCTAGTAACCTTGCCACCTAGAGGACTTAACGCATCATTTATTGCATTCATAATCACGGCGGGTGCACCTCCAGTTCCGGCCTCACCAGCACCTTTTGCACCCAACTCCGATTCTAGTGTTGGAGTTTCAACATGCCCCACTTCAATATCCGGCATTTCAACTGCCATCGGAACCAAATAGTCTGCCATCGTTCCATTTAGGAATTGACCTTCAGAGTTGTAGAGGCATTCTTCATAAAGAGCTCCACCTAATCCCTGTATAACTCCCCCACGAATCTGCTCGTCAACGAGTTGTGGGTTTATAACTGTTCCACAATCTTCAACAACAACGTATTTTTTAAACTTTACAAAACCAGTATTTGTATCAACTTCAACATAACAACCTTGCACCCCATTGGTGAAGGCGAACGGAAATTGTTTTGGTACATAATGCCGGGTGACAACTAGTTCTGATTGATAATCTTTCGGCAAAGTGTCCGGACGATAATAGCATATTCGCCCCACCTCTTCGAGAGAGATTCTCTCAGTATTATTACTCTTATCAACAACATTATTATTGTAAATATCCAGTGTTGCGGGATCAGCCTGTAACATTATTCCTGCAACCTCTATAATATTTTTTTTGAGTGCCTTACCCGCCTGAACAGTTGCCTCACCGCCAATCGCAGCAGCGCGTGAAGCCCAAGTTCCTCCACCGTAAGGCGTAACATCCGTATCACCAGTAATTACCCTTACTTTATCTAACGAGATGCCCATGGCGGTTGCGGCGCACTGAGCCACAACGGCCTCAGCCCCCTGGCCTTGCTCTGTAACGCTAATTTCGACAATAAGGTTTCCTTTTGCATCTAAACGCAGCGTAGCCCCATCCTGAGCTGAAATTGCAGCTCCGCCAATACCATAAAAAGTTGCCCCAGGGTTTGTAACTTCAATAAACGTAGCAACTCCAATCCCGCGGTAAATACCATTTTCACGAGCTTCCCTCTTATCTTTTTGAAGGGCATCGTAGTCCAACATTTTGGCTAATTTTTCAAGACATGCGTGATGAGATAATTTCTCAAAAGGTAGACCAGTCGGTGCCGTGCAGGGATAAGAATCATCTGGTATTAAATTTTTTCGTCTAATTTCTAGAGGATCCATGCCAATCCTTCTAGCAGCATCATCAACCATTCCCTCAGTAATCAATGTTAGTACGGGATGCCCAACCGCCCGATATTGACACATAGGAGATTTGTTCTGCAATACTACACGTGCCTGCGCACGGTAATTTCTATTCTTATATTGCCCACCAGTTAAATTTACCACTTGATTAACCTCAATACCGCTGGTCCGAGGATATACTGAATATGGCCCTATACCCGTAAGATCGTCGATCTCAAAAGCTTGGATTTCGCCCTCATTTGAAACAGCAATTTTTGTGTTTATTCTATGATCTCTAGCATGTATATCGCTTGTGAAAGACTCAAGCCGGTCAGCCGTGAATTTAACGGGTCTTTTGAGGCAATAGGCGAGAGCTGCTGTCGCATACTCATCGGGATACGAGTGAACCTTTACACCGAAAGACCCCCCAACATCTTTGCAAATAATTCTTACTTTATGTTCCTCAAGGCCTAGATGTTTTGCAAAAAGATTCTGCATCATATGAGGACATTGGGTTGAAAGGTACACTGTTAATTGCTCTTCGCCAGGATTATAGTCTGCCACGATAACCCTAGTTTCAAGACATACTCCTGTATGTCGATTGGAAATATATGTTTCCTCTATTACATGATCCGCGTTTTTAAACGCTGCATCAACGTCGCCGCAATCAACGTTTCGTTGCCATGTTAGATTATCACCCAGCTCATCATGAATGACGGGTATGTCAGAATCCAGCGCTCTCTCCATATCAACAACCACATCAAGTTCATTCCATTCGACCTGTATCAAATCTATTGCATCCTCCGCTTGTGACCTAGTTTTAGCTACAACAGCAACAACTGGCTCTCCTTGCCAACAAGCCTTTCCAATGGCCAATGCATGCTGCGGCGCTGACTTTATGCCCTCAAGGTGTGATAGAACTCCCACCCAGGGAGTACATATCTTTGCCATCTCTTGGCCTGTCATTATTTTTATAACTCCCGGCGACGCCTCTGCTGAAGTCACATCAATCTTAACTATTTCGGCATGAGCGTAGGGAGATCGAAGAAAAGCTACATGAGACTGACGAGGTAAGTTTATATCATCGGTAAAAGTCCCCCTACCAGCAAGTAGCCTTTTTGCATTAGGTCTCGGCACCGATTTACCAATATAGCTATTTGGACGATCAAGAATGTGATCCTGCATCATTTCTTTAAGATTTGCCATTGTGACTACTCCCGGCTCGATCAATTGCAACCGTCTCTACAGCATCAATAATTGCCTCATAGCCCGTGCATCTGCAGTAATTACCCGAGAGATACTCGCGAATTTCTGCCCTCGTTGGGTTTTTTTTCTGATCGAGTAATTCTGACGACGTCAATAACATCCCCGGCGTACAGAAACCGCATTGTAATGCATTGCGTTCATGAAATGCTTTTTGGAGATCCGCAACAATGCCAGCGTCTGATGCGCCTTCAATGGAGATGACATCAGCGCCATCGGCCTGAGATGCCAGCATCAAGCATCCTCTGACAACGCTACCATCAACCTGAATACTGCAGGCTCCGCAAACCCCATGCTCACATCCCACATGTGAGCCGGTTAATTCCAGTTCATTTCTGAGAAAGTCTACTAATGACAAACGCGGTTCAACAAAAGCCTCAACCTTTTCACCGTTTACAACCGTGTTTATTTTAATTTGTTCTATATTATCCACCACCAACTCTCCCTATCCGCTAGTAATACCTGAAGTAATAGCACGTTTAATTAATTCTTTTGCATAATGAAGTTTAAGTGTCGCAGATGCATGTAGATCACCAAATGGATCAAGATCATTTCCAACAGCACCCTGCAGTACTTCCAAAGACACATCGCTTATTTTGGCCCCCTCAAGCTCCCTCATTGCAGTAACGGCAATAATTGGCTTGGCTTCAACAGCAAAAAATACAATCTGAGCATCTGAGATAATTTTTTCCTCAATCTTCGCATGAAAAGCCAACCCACACATAGCATAATCTCCATGCCTCCGAGATAGTTCATCAATAAATGAAAAATAATTTTGATCGTAACGGGGTATTTCTATCGCTGTAATAATTTCGTTTGCTTTTAAATCTGTCTCATATAAGGCCCTGAAAAAATCTTTTGCTTCGACTTTACGGGTCGCAGATGTACTTGTCATCTCGACAAAACCACGAAGGGCGCACAAACAAGCAGGCAATTCAGCTGCTGGATCCGCTAAAGCTAAACTTCCACCAATAGTACCCCTATTCCTAATTGCCGGATGAGCAATATATGGCATCGCGGCGTTAATTAATGGTATATGCTCGGAAATAACTGAAGACTTTTCAAGCTCAGCATGACGGGTCATTGAGCCTATTCGAACAGTATTGTCAGTCACCGAAATTCCAAACAACTCATCGACACCATTAATATCTATCAACAAGCTTGGTGCTGATAACCGCATATTTAACGTAGGCATTAAACTCTGGCCGCCCGCCAAAATGTTAGAATCTTCACCGGACTCTCTCAGGAGTTCTAATACTCCAGTTAAGGTAGAAGGTTTCTTGTAGTTGAATGCTGCAGGTTTCATTGACACCTCCCAATGACAATTTAAGCTGGCATAATAATCTTATTTTTATTACAAATGTTCGTTCATTAAACTTGAACATCCAATTTATTTTTTTATTAGAATATACTAAAACCCAAGAATTCGCAATCAAAGGAACTTTCTCTAACCAATTGCACATCCCCTAAATTTGAAACACTAAAACATATGAACAATTTAAAAAATTCAAAAAAAACCAAATCTCATGGGTCCCTCAAAGCCGCCAAAGGTCAAAGATTGGGCAAAAAAGAACGTGAGAAGCAAATTATTAATGAGGCAATTAATTATTTTTCGGAGGTTGGGTTTAGTGGTCAAACTCGAGAGTTAGCGCGTAGATTGAAAATTTCTCAATCCCTTCTTTTTCGGTATTTTCCCACAAAAGACGCCATAATTAAACGTGTCTACAAAGAAGTTTATCTGCGGCGATGGAAACCAGAGTGGGAGGCTCTGATTCAAAATCGTGAAATATCAATATCATTACGATTAAATACATTTTATCAAGAATATACGGCTGCAATTTTTGAATTTGAATGGGTTAGAATGTTTATCTTTTCAGGCATAAAAGGAGTGTCTTTGTACCAACAATATCTCAAATTTATTCACGATAATGTTCTCCATCAAATATGTGTCGAATTAAGACATGAATTTAATATTGATGGTCCTGATCAAATTCCAATATCTCAAAGAGAACTCGATCTTGCCTGGCATTTTCACGGTGGGATTTTTTATATAGCTATTCGCAAATTTATCTACGGCACAGAAAAGCGTGACGATTTCTCCGACGCTATTAGAGATTCAATTTCTGTTTTTATATCTGGTGTTGAGACTGTTTTACAGGATATTCATAAATTAAAAAAAGTTAAAAATATTATTTAGTTTCTGTCAATCTAGGCATTAATTCAACAAAATTACAGGGCTTAAAACGGTAATCTAATTGATGGACCAAAATATCATCCCAGGCATCTCTGCAAGCTCCCGGTGATCCCGGCAATGCAAATAAATAAGTTCCGCCTGCAACCCCCGCTGTTGCCCTCGACTGGATTGTTGACGTACCTATTTTATCATAACTTAACATACGGAATAACTCACCAAACCCTGGGATTTCTTTTTCATATACTTGCTCAAATGCTTCAGGGGTTAGATCTCGACCTGTAACACCAGTGCCTCCCGTAGAAATAATCACATCTATATTTTTATTCTTAATCCAACCTTCCAATTTGATAACAATTTCAGCCAAATCATCTTTGATTATATCTCGCATAATAACTACATGCCCTGCGCCATTTATTCGATCCACAAGCGTATCCCCAGATTTATCATCGTCAATGCCTCTTGAGTCTGAAACCGTTAAAACAGCTATATTTATAGGTAGGAACTCTCTTTCTTCAATAGTTTTCATTATTTTCAATAACCTTATTATTTAGTTTCTTCGGCAATTTCCAGTCCATCGCTACCATTTTGATAAAGAGGCCAATTTCCTTTTGCAAGCAAATCAAGTGATGGCGTCGTATTATAAAAACGTGCTTGGTAAATCCAATAATTAGCTAAAACCCGTTCAACGAATATTCTTGTCTCTTTAGAGGGTATACTCTCTATAAACAGCAATGGATCATCTTCATATTTAATACGCCGCATCCATTTATTAAGATTTCCTGGGCCACCGTTCCAAGCAATCATAAGTTTAAATAGATCCCCTTTTATAATTGGTTCATCTAGTAATATTTTGATATACTTATGTCCGAGAAATAAATTTTTTTCTGGATCAAACAATAGATCCCTCTGCTTTTTGGAGCCTCTTAAATTCCGATCCCTCGCCACAAAGCTTGCAGTCCGCGGCATCAGCTGGAGCAAGCCTCTAGCTCCACGATGGCTTTTTGCTTTTGGATTGAATCCTGATTCCTGCCGAATAAGAGCAAGAATTAAAGCACGATCACCCGAGTTTTGATCGGCAACAGGGAGAGTTGGAGCCGGATAAGCTGTACTGTCGAATAAGCTAGAGCCCGATGCTACCAGCATGTTCCCAATTCGCATGGCCAAAGACGGCATATTTGCTCGATCTGCAAGAGCCATCATTGCTCGAGCAAGTTCTGGATTTGAGGTTGAAAATATCATCCTCAATTCTCTCTCAGCCCTACGATATTTTCCAATCTGTAATAAAGAAACAGCCCTAAGCCCCCCTGGCTTCGCCGCAAGCAAAGAAAGCGCGTCCTTTTTTAAAGGTGGTGGTGCCCAATTATATTTGATCTCAAGCCCCAAAAGGCGACGAGCTAAAATCCCATAGAATGTTCTTGGATAGGCTGAAGCCAACTCAAGATACTTAGTATATTGACTTGGGTTCTTTATTTTGATGCTAGCTCGAGCAGCCCAAAAAGCCCCAGCGGTTAGTAACCATGGTGACGAGTATTTCGATTCAGCCACAGAGTTAAAATGATCCCTCGCAAGTTGATATTTTTTGAGCCTCCAAGCCGATAAAGCAGCCACCCAATGGGCCTCTGGTAAAAATTTTCCAGACCTTTTAACTGCGGCATTCGACCATTTATACGCCCACTTATCACGACCATCAGCATAATAACCAGCACCCAGATTAGCCTTTCTCCGATCTAATTCAACCGGATGCAACAACCTCTCTAATTTTTTACTCATCAACAGACTTTTATAAGCTTTAGTCCATCCTTTTCTCGAATAAAAACGCATCTTTCTCGATAAATCTCGGCGCTCTCTTCTCAAAGACCGGCTCAATTTACGTTTAGGGTTATAAACAAGAAACCCCAAATCTCTATTCTTATTGCTATATCCAAAATAACGAGAAACAACTGGTTTTTTTGGCAACTTCCAATTCTTTGGTCGACGTTTTATAGCCAAAGTATATAATCTTCGAGCCTGAGGATGATCTGCGTATTTTGCCAACCAAGCCTTTAATTCTTTATACTTTGTCCGGTACTTCGTGGGATGCAAATATCTCTGAGCTAAAACATGGCCCAAAAGGATTCTGTTATCCAAAATTCTAATAATCTTATCCGCTGCCAACCATTCCCCATTTTCTTGTAAATCAAAAATCACTCTATATCGGCTAGCATCAGCTTCAGAGACGATTCCGTTCAGATGAGACTCTTCAAATAATTTTATTGATTCAGTTTTCTTGAATTTGGGCTCAGCATCTACCGATTTTATTTCTAGTGCAAAAAGACAAAAAGCTATAGACAACCCAGCAATCAGAAGCTTTAAAACTCTAAATTTAAATAAAATGAATGCTAAAAGAGCCAAAAAAACTGTTTCCCAAGATTTTCTTATGCCAATAAACAATGGTTTCAAGAACTTAAGAGAAATTACTCAGGCAATCAACAACTCAATTGAATAGTTAACATTTATATCGATAATCGGTGTCTTACCTCTAACAATGCCTGCCATAAACTCTTTTTGTAAATAGGGGATTTAGTAACATTGTATGGATGATGCATTGGCATTGTATCAAAGCCCGGAAAGTCGATTTTTTTTCCGTACACATGCCATTTACCATTCATTTTAGTTATACTATCTTTGCCATTTAGTAGAATCTGACTAACCGGCCCACCGAGTAATACTAATATTTGCGGGGAAATTAATTCAATATGCCTCTGGGTAAATGGTAAACAAGACGCGACTTCTTTCTGGGTGGGGTTTCGGTCACCGGGTGGCCTCCAAAAAAGTAAATTAGTTAAATAAGAATTTGCCCTATTTAAGCCAATTGAATCAATAACTTTGTAAAAAAAATCGCCGTTAACTCCCTGAAAAGGTAATCCTAGACGATCATCGTCTGCGGCTGGGACGTAGCCAACAAACATAATCTTTGACCCAGGGTTGCCATCAGCAAAAACAATATTCGTAGCAGTTTTATTGAGAGGACAAAGGTCAGATTGTTCAAGTATTAATTTAAGCTCATCAAGAGAACTCGCCGAGTTTGCTGCGGTAATAGCAGCCTGATTAACCCTATCACTTGCGGAGTGTTTACTTGAAGGTGGGCTAATTTTGAACGATTCCAAATTATCCCCGCCCGAATTAGATGACGATAGAATTTTAGAAATTTCCAATTCAGGATCCTGTGTTAACTTATTTTTAATATCTGGCAACGTTGGCACTGGTTTTTTAAAATGATTGGCGGGGTTATCTTCTATACACTCATCAATTCCAGCTTCTAACTGCCACAAAAGAGCTTCAAGATCGGAAATTTCTGTATTCATTTTAAGCTGAAAATCATATCAATTATTTTATAAGAGCCCTAATTAACGACTTATTAAATGGTAAAAAGATTGAAATTAATGTAATACGATCATATGTATAAGTAAAAGAATTTATTAATTCTGGATGTAAAAATATGAGTGATGAGTTGCCATCAGAACGTGAAAAAATGGATATGGATATTGTTATTGTGGGAGCCGGACCAGCTGGCCTATCTGCAGCCATACAATTGAAAAAGCTGAGCATAAAACATGATCATGAAATTAGTGTTTGCGTTGTTGAGAAAGGATCTGAGGTTGGTGCTCATATTTTATCAGGAGCTGTACTGGAGAGCCGAGCCCTTGATGAGCTTATTCCCGATTGGAAAAATAGAGAGGCTCCGCTTAATACTCCGGTAACCAGTGAAAAGCTTTTATTTCTATCTGAAACTAAAGAACGGACCATTCCCTCCATGTTTCTGCCTCCCGCCATGCACAACAAAGGAAATTATATAATTAGCCTGGGAAACTTTTGCAGGTGGTTGGCGGGGCAGGCTGAAGAGTTAGGTGTTGAAATTTATCCAGGCTTTGCAGCGTCTGAAGTACTATATAATCAAGATAATGCGGTGATCGGAATAGCGACTGGGGATATGGGTATACAAGCTGATGGAACTCACGGACCTAATTTTGAGAGAGGGATGGAATTACATGCCAAATATACTTTTTTCTCAGAAGGATGTAGGGGACATCTGGGAAAAGAATTGAAAAATAAATTTAGACTTGAAGATAATGTTCAGACTCAAACTTATGGTATCGGAATTAAAGAGCTATGGGAAATTGACCCAGCAAAACATCAGCCAGGTTTTGTCCTACATACTACTGGGTGGCCTTTAGATAATAACACATATGGTGGATCTTTTAGTTACCATTTGGAGAATAACCAACTTGCTATTGGTTTCGTGGTTGGATTAGATTATCAAAATCCATATCTTAGCCCTTACGAGGAGTTTCAAAAATTTAAAACTCATCCTTCAATAAAGCCAATGCTCGAAGGTGGAAAGCGTGTCGCTTATGGTGCAAGAGCGCTCAATGAGGGAGGCTATCAATGTTTACCCAAACTTAATTTTCCGGGGGGATTACTTATTGGTTGCGATGCTGGCACTCTCAACATGCCAAAAATAAAGGGCACACATACGGCGATGAAGTCTGGAATGCTTGCTGCAGAAGTGGCTTTTAATGCCATTCGACATAATCGTTCAAATGATGACCTCTCTGATTTTAATATAGCGTTTAGAAAGTCGTGGGCAGGAAAAGAGCTTTATGCAGCTAGAAATGTGCGGCCATCGTTTAAATGGGGATTAATGGCTGGAACCATTTATACTGGATTTGATCAGGTTTTTATGAGAGGCAAGGCTCCGTGGACACTAAAACATCATGACCCAGATCATCTTCAACTAAAAAAAGCGTCAGAATGCGCCCCTATTGATTATCCCAAACCAGATGGAAAAATCACGTTTGATAAACTGACCAACGTTTCTTTTTCTGCGACTAACCATGAGGAAAATCAACCCTGTCATCTTCAACTTAAGGATGCATCCATTCCCACGAGTGTAAATCTAGCCCAATATGATGGACCCGAGGCTCGATTTTGTCCCGCAGGAGTATATGAGTATGTAGAAGAAAAAGAGGGCCCAAGACTGCAAATTAATGCACAAAATTGTGTACATTGTAAAACTTGTGATATCAAAGATCCTAACCAAAATATTGAATGGGTTACCCCTGAGGGTGGCGGGGGGCCAAACTATCCCAACATGTAAATTAGATTTAAATTATAGTCCTAAATTTTTTAAAGTTCCAAGGAAATTTAGGTACTAGAAGATGGACCGGAAACCAATCTAAATGCTTAAAAAAAGAAAATTAACTTTTGCGTCTTTTTTCTCACCAATAGCCCCGCTAATATCATTAAGTTGGATAATTCTATTTACATGCGTTATTTTTCCATCAAGTATTAGTTTCTCCGAAAACAAAATTTATAATACGAGTAAGGCTCAGTTTGGAAACTATCTAGCAGGCCGGCATGCGCAATTTAACTCCGATCCTAAATTTGCAATTAAATATTATCTATCGTCACTAAGAATCAATCCAAAAAATGTGGAACTTCGCAAAAGAGTAATAGCTTTAATGGTTTCGGAAGGCAGAATTAAAGAAGCTCTTGTTCAAGCGGATTTTATATCAAAAGTTGAGACCAAAAATACTGATTTTATAACACTATTAAACGTATTAAAAAATGCAAAGAATCAAGATTTCTCATCTGTGAAACACAAAATCAAAAACCTTTCCACTAAAGGTTTAAATACTTTCCTACTCCCCATGCTTCAGGCTTGGGTTCTTGCCGCAGAAAAGAAATATGACGAGGCCCTGAAAATTCTTGATCAAGAGACAAATAACGATGGTCTAAAAACATTATTTTCAGTGCATGGGGCGCTTATTTGCGAAAGAGCAGGGCGGAATCAAGACGCAATTAAACGTTATCAATTAGCACTTAAACTAAGAGAGAATCCAAATCTTCGAATTACTATTTTACTTGGAAATTTATACGAAAGAATGGGTATATATGGTAAAGCCACCGAACTTTATAACAAGTTTAAATCAGAGCGACCAAATACGACACTGTTAAGCAGTGCATACCAACGTATTAAGTTTAAGAAAAAACCAGCCCCCCTTCATGCTTCAGCAAAAGATGGTGTAGCTGAAGCCCTCTTTAGTCTAGCTTCAGCAATACAAACTCAAAATCCGTTTCAAACCCTTATTTACGGGCGTCTCGCAAGTTACGTCCGCCCTTCCTTATCCATTGCAAATCTTATAGTAGCTGAGTCTCTCGAAGAGAATAATAGGGTTCTGGACGCAAATAAAGTTTATTCTAGAATTATAGACGACCCCTATTATTCTTGGATTGTCAGATTGCGAATTGCCGATAATCTTGATCGTTTAGGAAAAACAGAAAAGGCAATCAAGACTTTGAAGATAATGGCACAAGAAAATAAACAGCGAATTGATGCCCTTATAAACATGGGGAACATATTACAACGTCATAAAAGATACGAAGAGTCATCTAAGCCATATGAAGAAGCGAAGAAACGCATTCGTCAATTTAAGAAACGTCATTGGTCACTTCATTACTCCCTTGGAATTTCATATGAAAGACAAAAAAAGTGGGCTCTAGCAGAGAAAAATTTCCTCATGGCGCTTGAATTACAACCTAATCAGCCAAGTGTTCTAAACTACTTAGGATATTCCTGGGTAGATCAAGGTGTTAAACTGGCCAGAGCAGAGACTATGATAAGAAATGCAGTAAAACAGCGCCCGAGGGACGGATATATTGTAGATAGTTTAGGATGGGTTTTATATAGACTAGGAAATCTTGAAGGCGCCGTCAAAGCTCTGGAGAGAGCCGTTCAAATCAGGCCAGAAGACCCTACAATTAATGACCACCTAGGGGATATTTATTGGGCCATCGGCCGGAAAAGAGAGGCAACATTCCAGTGGAATCGCGCTTTAATCCTCGATCCTGAAGAGGACCAAATTACCAAAATAAAGAAAAAACTCTCTGATGGCCTCCCTAAAATTCCGGATGTAAAAAAGGCAAGGTAATATATTGTTGCAGCCCAAAATAAAAAAAGTTTCTTTTTTTGCGCCAGTAAAAATAAATCTCTCCTTACAGATTATAGGTCGTCGTCACGATGGATTTCATTTGCTCGAAAGTTTGGTTGTTTTCGCAGACAAAGGTGATGAATTATCGGTATCCAAATCTGATTCTTTGACATTAAAAATAAAAGGTCCTTTTGCGGGAAGCCTCTCAACTGATAAAAACAATTTAGTTATGAGAGCTGCCACTTTACTAGCAGAATTTCATAAAATCGAGCCAAAGGCCCACATTGAGCTAAATAAAAATATTCCAGTTTCATCTGGATTGGGCGGTGGGTCCGCCGATGCTGCCGCAACTCTGCATGCTCTAACAGAACTCTGGAAACTTCCCATCTCGGACCAGGAGCTCAATAAGATAGCGAGACTAATTGGTTCTGATGTTTCAGTTTGCCTAAATCAAAAATCGGCTATCATTGAAGGTATTGGTGAGAGAGTGAGCAGACTTGGTAATCTGCCAAAGTTTGGCATATTACTTGTAAACTCGAATTCTACCGTCTCAACGCAAAAAGTTTTTCAGAAATATCATGGAAATTTTTCAGTACCCGGATCATTAAATAATATTCCAAAAGATCGAGAAACCTTTCACAAATTTTTGCGAGATCTTCATAACGATCTCACACAAGCATCAATTTATACAGCCCCTGAAATCAAAAATATTTTATCTGTTTTGACCGAACTGGACAATCAATTATTAGTTCGATTAACCGGTTCAGGAGGCACATGTTTTGCACTTTTCGACGGTATTAAAAATGCACAAGAAGCTGCAGAGAAACTCAAAATTAAGTTCCCTGGCTGGTGGATTGAGCCAGCGAGTATTCTAACATAAAGTTAAACGAGAGAAATTTGAATTTTAAACGTAACTTACTTGCGTATTTTAACGAAGTTGAGTAAGTTGCGTTTCGCACGATACATGTTTATTTAATGTAGTAAAATTATGATGGGGCGTAGCCAAGTGGCCTAAGGCACCGGCTTTTGATGCCGGCATTCGGAGGTTCGAATCCTCCCGCCCCAGCCAACAATTCCTCAGTTATATCGGCTAATTAAGACCCAGAACTCGCAGTGAAAAATCTACACAATTTGATCTATTCAAGATATTAGAGCGTATGAATGAATATCAACAGCAAGTAATGGAGATATTAAGTGTTTAGGAGTATTTATGAGGTGATAATGGATGCGGAAAAAAACCCATTTATGCAATTACCTAAGATTGTTCGTTTTCAATTAATGATAGTAATGTCCTACATGTGGTCTGCTGTGTTCACTATTTGGATAGGTTCTATGTATACTCTGTGGCCAAGCATTGTAGGACACACAGCTCTGTTAGTAGGCGTGTTTTTCACAGCAGATATCTTCAGACGCGCTAATGACAAAAAACTGGTTCCTTTGAAAATAAAGTTGTAGTTTTTAGGGAGTTGACCTAAATAATTGTTGATCATTGACCCGATAAGTGTCTATCGCGTTTTTCCCTTCTTGTGAAGTCATCCATAATATAAATTGAAGCCCTTCTTTCGCTTTAATGTGAGGGTGTTTTAAAGGATCGACCAAAATCATGCCGTATGGATTTATTAAGCTTGGACCTCCCCCTACCAATAATACCAATTCGCGCCGATTTTTAAAGCTTATCCAAGTACCTCTGTCGCTCAAAGTATATCCGTTTTTCGCAGCTGTTATGTTGAGTGTACTCCCCATACCGGCTCCGACCTGTTGATACCAATCACCTGAATATTTTAAAGGGTTAAAATCAAGTTGGTTCCATATTGATAGCTCTTTCTTGTGCGTGCCGGAATCGTCTCCTCTTGATATAAATATTTTTTTTAATCGAGCAATTCTCTCAAAGGCAAGACCTACCTTCCTGATATCCCTAATACCGGCAGGATCTGATTTGGGGCCAATAATAACGAAATCATTGTACATTACTTCTATGCGCTTCACGCCAAATCCCTGCTCAATAAATTGCAGTTCAGAAGGTTTGTGATGAACAAATAAAACATCTGCGTCGCCTTGCCGTGCGATTCTTAACGCTTGGCCAGTGCCAACTGCAACAACCCTAACTTTTATACCCGTTTTCTTCTCAAATAATGGTAGAATTGCAGAAAACAAACCTGAATTCTGAGTTGAAGTGGTGGAAGCGACCGTAATATATTTATCCTTTGCCAACACAATATGGTACGGCAAAAAAATAAGTATTACACTTATGAAAGTAATTCTTAATTCTCTTAGTAAACGCATCTCCCAAAGCTAAAGTTAAGCTAAGCAATTTGCAAGTTTAACTCGAACCAAACCAAAATAAACAATTTTATTATAAACTATTGATTCAAATTCTAAATTTAGTTAATAAGGTCTTAACCAGAGCATTTTGAAAGTGCCATAATATATAAGATTGAATGACGAAGAATTTGTCATTTAGGTGAAATGCGGGCAAGGATCACCCCATTCACTAATAACATTGCATCCCGACAGGAGGTCGGAAACCAATGGCGGTTGGTGTGTTTAGTTCTTCAGCGTTGATTGGCGCCCTGAGCGGAGGCGTTACAAATATCACGCGCGCGCTAGTAGGTCAAAGTGGTCAGGCACAAAATACCGCTGCAAACAGCATTGACCGGATTTTTGCAAGGCGCATAAGTGAAGCTACGGCAGAACTTACATCCAATCGATCCTCACCAGAAACAGATAAATTGCTCCTGAATAGAGCGAATATTATTAACCGCAGAGAACGCGTAACGAATAGCATCGCAGTGGTTAATAAGGCCCTCGGCCAAATGTCCTTTCTTAAAAATCATGTAACTTTTCTGAGAGAACAACTTACGGGCCTCGAAGCTGGAACTTTATCAGCTTCAGACGTGGCTGTTGAGTGGGATAATAAACTTCGTAAAATAAATAATTTGGCATTTGACGCCTCGGAGTTTTTCAAAACAGAGGGCCTGACAACCCAGCTCAATTTAATTGATAGTGGCTCGCGTACAAATTTCCAAGCTGATACTCTTGTCGCACCCTTCAATACAACGGGGGACACATTAGAGGTTAAAGGAGGATATCTGGGCACCGATTACTTTATTACAGAAAATGCGAGCGCCGATCTGCTCCACTCAGATACTGCCTACCTTGCGACTGAAGCTGCAGTGGGTGCGGTAACCCAGCAGGTTAATACAAGCCAATTCATAGACGAAGATGCGACATTAAAAAACAATTCCAGTACCGCACAAGTTATTTCTAGAGCAGCTTTCGCAGAGGCATCACAAAATGCAGCAGAGAATGCGGACATAATAAACCCTACCGGCACCAAATGGGTCTCAATTTCAGGAGAATTAAAAAATGACGATACTAGCTCTTTTCCAGGGGACACTTATAGAATTTTTGTTCACGCCGGCGAGACCTTAACGGTCGATATTGATAAGGGGTTTACCGATGCTGGTATTGCGAGTTTTGGGGATAGCGTAGACACCAGGGTAATATTTAGAACGGATTCTATTAATGGTGGAAGTAATACTTTTATATTATCGGATAGCGTTGGTGGGTTAAGTGACGAAGCAACAACAAGCACCAACGCTTTAGACACTTCTACGGCTAGTTCAGGTTCAGATGGTACGTTTGGTGGTAGTGAATTTCTTAGCAGTAGTTCTAATGATCCTCATTTTTCTATTGTCATCACGACCAGTCATGCGCAGACCTCTTCAAATTCAGAGTTGGGATCAGTTATTCTCAAAGTCAGGGCCGAAAGCGCAAGTCAAAGCGACCCATTTGGAACATATACACTAAATATTGGCATTACACCTACAAACGATTCCACAGGACTTGGCGGCACAAACCTTGTTGATTTGGGCACACTTCCTGTTACTGGAATGACCGTTAGCGCCGATGGTCTAGTTAATAACCGGTCCACGGGCGCCGCAACAACAGGTTTTGACCCCACCACCGGTGCCATCACTTTTGAAGTTAGCGGTTTCGCAACGGCTCAAACAATTAGCGAGACGTCGAGATCAAATGATACAACCGCAACGGCTCAAATCGTTCCAAGATCCGCCTTTCAGGTGAGTTCCACCGATCAAGTCTCAAGCTCGATCAGTGACAAACCGAGAGTTGCATTATCGGGCACACTGACGAGTGGTAGCGATGCCGCAGACATCTATGAATTTCAGGCAAAGGAAGGTGAAGCCTATCAGTTTGACATCGACGGCGGATTTGGAGCGGGAAGTGATAGTGTGGACACCAAACTCACCTTCATTGACACAGACGGAACTGAATATACCTCCCTCACCTCAAATACAGCATCGGGCGGCTCTGGGAGCGGCACGGGATCTGTGGGCACAACAACTGACGCCGACGGTGGAGGCGATACTTTAACACTAATCAATAGCCGGGATCCTCTAATTTCAATGGGTACGAGTTTAGGTTTAGATAGCAGTGGTAACCGAAGTCCCTCAACGTTTACAGCAAGTTCAGAGGGAACTTTCTATGTTAAGGTCGAGAGTATCGATAGTGCAGAGAGCCTTGGTCGATCGGATTTCACGCTCGATACGGTATCTGGTGACAGCACAGGCAATCAGACGGGAGACTATACACTTAACGTCAGTGTAAAAAAAGTATCAGAGAAGTCTTCTGGTCTAGGCAACCTATTTCATGGCGCAGTCACAGGCGGCGGACAGGCGCTCCTTGACGCCTGGGTTTATAAAAACTTTAATAATGCAACATCAATAACACAGGCAAAAGCGGCCCTCGATGTTGCAGAAAGTAAAATTTTATTAGCCGAATCTGATTTAGTGAATGACAGGAATACATTGCGGTCACGAGCTAGCCTATTTCAAGAGCAAATAGATGGCATAAGCAGTGAAGTTCAAAATTTAGTTGAAGAAATCCAAGATGCGGCGCGAGCCAAGGTCCTCGCCCGTCAACTTGAATTCACCATCGCACAATTTGATTTTACATTGCTAGCTGCTCGGAGTTCAACCCTTGTGCAAAGTCTTTTGATCTCTGGGGATTCGCAGAGTTCGGTTTTAAATGTAAATGCGAGCCGTACGCTAATCAATATTGGACAAAATACCAATATCTCAGCCTAACCCAATGCAGACTCAACATGCGCAATGACTTTCTTCATAACTGTAGGTAAGGCGTGGTCGTTAAATTGATGGGGCATACTCCAAATATCTCCTATTAAACTTTTACCTTCATACGTTCCTGATAGAATTTCTAAATCTAAGTGAAAATGTGTAAATGTGTGACGAATAGTGCCTGGAACAATTGTCCAATTAATATCAAAGGGCGCCTGTTCAATTAATTCCGCCCGCGATTTTCTCTCCACTTCCCAAGATGAGGACGGAATCTCAATCATCCCACCTAACAACCCCTTCTCTGGTCTCTTTCTAAGAAGTACTTTACCTGATGAACGAGTCACCCAAAAAACTGTTGCTTGCCGTAACGGTTTTATTGGCTTCTTTTCCCTTTTTGGGAGTTCTCCCTCGAGGCCTTTAGACTTTGCAATACAATTATGCATTAAAGGGCAAATGCTGCACTTTGATGATTTCGGCGTACAAATAGTTGCGCCTATATCCATTAACGCCTGAGCATAATCCCCAGCCCTTTGGTCTGGGGTCATTTGTTTAGCCAATTGATAGAGGTATTTTTTAGATTTTGGAAGTGGCTCCGCTACCGCATATAGCCGTGTTATCACTCTTTCTATATTGCCATCCATCGGTGTTGCTTTTTTGTTAAAGGCAATAGCCATAATCGCAGACGCCGTATAGGGACCTATTCCAGGAAGAGACAAAAGCGCACTTTCCGTCTCTGGAAATCTGCTATCATAATCAGAAGAAATAGCTTTTGCACATTTGTGAAGGTTACGTGCTCTCGCATAATAACCAAGACCTTGCCAGGCGTGAAGGACATCATCCAACGATGCTTCGGCTAAATTCTCTATCTTTGGCCACCGCGTTAGAAAATATTCAAAGTAGGACTTAACAGTCGCGACCGTTGTCTGTTGAAGCATAATTTCACTTAACCAAACGTGATAAGGATTGGGCACAACACCAGGCTCAGATCGCCAGGGCAAAGTGCGTCTATGCGCATCATACCAACCCAGAATTTTTGTTACTCTTTCTTTAATTTCTTTCTGTTTATCCAAGACTTAATCCCACTTACCCACAAAATTATCTTAGGTTGATTAGACAAGAATTTCTAAATAGCATAAGAAATCTAGACGATAAATGAAAAGCTTTGTTACTCTCACTTGGAAAATAAATGACCATACGCCGCTACCAATCGAGAAGCATCAGTCATACAGTAGAAAAATTGACGCGACCTATATTTGGAGAGCGTGGGTTTAGCTCAGGTAAAATACTATCCGAGTGGCCAAACATTGTCGGCGTATTACTCTCTAAACATACATTTCCTGAAAAAATATCATACCCGCTAAGGGAGCGAATAAATGGGACCCTTTTTCTTCGAATTGATAGCCCTGCACTTTCATTAGAATTACAGCATATGGAAGTTCAGTTGCTTGAGAAAATTAATATTCACTTCGGGTTTAAAGCCGTTACACGGATCAAATTACTACAAGGTACGTTGCCAACACACGCGTTCAAAGAGCCAAAACCAAAACGCAAATTAACAGAGAATGAGCATCTAGAACTTTCCAATAAACTCGATAAAATAAGCGATCCCGATTTGAAACAAGCGCTTCAGGCCTTAGGATCAGAAGTCAAAACAAATAATTAATATATTCTCTGGGTAAAGCCGGCTCTTTTTGTATAACTCAATGAATATATGTTCTTATTTTAGCCAAGTTATCCCCAATTTTCTTAAATATATACCTTTTTTCTTGGATCCCGACTTGTCCGCGGGAATAATGCCATTTATATTATCAATATATAGTATTAGGAGTATGTTTTGAACAAATATGTAGTAAATAATTTTATAATCCATCGGTTTATAGTCTTAATCGCGTATTCTACCTTGTGTTTTATGACAATCGCAACAACCGAGGCTTCAGCAAATAGTCACGGGAAAACAGTATTGCCACCCCTGAAACAAATTTTATCAGATAGAATTGAGGGTGATCCTGGTGCACCGATTACAATGATCGAATACGCCTCCATGACTTGCCCCCATTGTGCAGAGTTTCATACTGGAACTTATAAATTAATAAAGGAAGAATATGTAAAAACAGGAAAAGTTAAATTTATATACCGTGATTTCCCGCTTGATCGTCTAGGTCTTGCCGCAGCAATGATGGCACGATGTGCTCCGAAAGAGAGATATTTTGCAATTGTAAATATAATTTACCAATCTCAAGAAAGCTGGGCGAGAGCATCGGACCCCGCGGCTGCTTTGGCACAAATCGCCAAACTTGCAGGTATGTCAAAAAAGACTTTTGATTCCTGTATTGTTGATAAAAATATATATGAAGGTGTCATGAAAATTCGGAATGATGGCGATAAAAAATTCAATATTAAGGCAACCCCAACTATTTTAATTGATGGTAAAACTTTCGAGGGCGACAAAACCATTAAAGCATTTCGCTCTGAGTTAAATGCGTTATTAAAAAAATAAATTTATAAGGGACGTGGGCGACCGTGCAATTTTCGAAACTCCGCTTAACTGGCTTTAAATCATTTGTTGATCAGACCGAACTTGATATTCTCCCCGGCGTGACTGGCGTTGTTGGGCCAAATGGGTGCGGAAAGTCCAATCTTGTCGAAGCTCTTAAATGGGTCATGGGCGAAACATCTGCTAAACAGATGCGGGGTGGAGATATGGATGACGTCATATTTTCGGGATCAAGAAACCGGCCCGCGCGGAATATTGCTGAAGTCGGTTTGGGGTTAGATAATTCAAATAGAAAAGCACCCGCTCAATTTAACCAAATGGACGAACTCGATGTAACTCGCAAGATTGAGCGGGAAAAAGGATCAACGTATCGCGTAAATTCCAAAGAAGTTCGAGCGAAAGACGTACATCTATTATTTGCCGACTCTGCAACCGGCGCACGTTCAACGGCACTCGTAAGTCAGGGGCAGATTGGCGAAATAGTCTCTGCTAAACCCGCTCAAAGAAGGAAACTTCTTGAAGAAGCAGCCGGAATATCGGGCTTACACACTCGCCGACACGAAGCTGAACTTCGGTTGCGCGGTGCTGAAACAAATCTTGAGCGTCTCGACGACGTTATGATCACTCTTGATGGACAAATGTTAACTCTGCGAAAACAGGCCCGGCAAGCTAAGCGATACCGTAATTTAAATGATCACATCAGGAAAGCAGAGGCGACTCTTCTTTTAATTCAGTGGAATACTTTAAATAGTGAGATTCATAAATCTCAAGAAGCTCTAAAATTTAAAGAAGAAACAGTAACTGAGTTAACCCGAAAAACATCGAGTGCCACGATAATTCAAAATAAAGCAGCAGATCATCTTCCCCAACTGAGAAATACTGAGGTGCAAGCTGCCGCAATTCTACAAAGGCTAAATTCAGCGCGGGAAAATCTCGAAGAAGAAAAAAATCGGCTTATTCAGCAAAAAGAAGAATGTGAAAACCGCCTAAAACAAATTAGCCAAGATATTGAAAGAGAGAGAAACCTGACCTCTGATGCAGAAGCCGCCATCAGAAATTTAGAAGAAGAAAAATTACGTATCACTGACCTTGAGACAAATCAGGGACAAAATATTATGGAAGCTGGCGATGCGTTGGAAGAAATTCGTGAAGAATATGCAAACCTAGAGTCCCAGTTAGGTACATTAACCCAGGAATCTGCAAATGAGCAAGCAAAGCGTAATGACCTCGCGCAAAGAAAAAAAGAAGCGGAAACCCGATTTTCACGATTACAAACAGAGGAACAGCAAGGCCTAGCTGAACTCGAAAAATTAGGACAAGACCTCTTAGATAAAGTTGAAATTGATAAATATGAGAGTGCATTCTCTTTTGCCCAACAATCTCAGGATAAAATGCGTAATTATGCAGATGAGATGGAAGAGTCGAGGATCCTAGCTAATCAAAATTTAACAACAGCTAGAAATGAATCACAAATTGTTCAAAATGAAACCAATAAATTACAAGCTGAAATAAAAGCCTTAACCGAAATTTTAGAGACCGGCGATCCTGATCAGTGGCCACCCTTAATCGATACTCTAAATGTTGAACCAGGTTTAGAAACAGCCTTAGGTGCTGCCTTGGGCGAAGATCTGAGCGCTGCGACGAATAATTCATCTCCAGTACACTGGAGATCAATTAAACCTGAAGATAATATGCCAAAACTTCCAAGTAAAGCTAGACCACTGAGCAATTATGTAAGTGGTTCCCAGATAGTTATTTCAAGGTTATCACAGATTGGTATTGTCGATGATATTGCGACTGGTTGGGATCTGTTTCCAAAACTAAAGCAAGGTCAACGGTTGGTAACTCTTAATGGTGATTTCTGGCGTTGGGATGGTTACACTTCTTCGGCAGAGGCTTCAACAACAGTCGCAATAAAACTACAGCAACGAAACCGCCTCATTAAGGCTGAAGAAAATCTCAAAAATCTACAAGAGAAAATTCAATTGTCTCAAACTCTTGTTGAAGAGGCTGATAAAAAATTTGAAGTAGCCATTAAGAATGAGAAAAAAGCTCGTGCAGAAGCTAGAAATGCGGAGAATGTTCGCGATAGAGCCCAACGAGAAATGACACAGATAAATAACAGCTTCAGTGAAACAGACGCAAAAATTATTTCCCGCAAAGAAGCCATGGCACGAATCACTGCCGATATTCAGGAAGTGACGTCAATTATATCCGACTTAAACGTGTCTGAATTATCTTTATCCAAAAATGAGGAGACAGAAATAAAATTATCTGAGCTTAAAATAATTTGTGGGGATAAACGCGAGGCGTTAGTTGCGGGACAAACAAGATTTGATACTTTAAATGCTCAACAAAGAGAACGACAAGACCGTCTGAAGGCTATCACAAGTCAAATAACAAATTGGTCGATAAGAAAAAATGAGGCAAAAGCTCAATTAGAGGAGCGAACACAGAGGAAATTTTCTATCGAAGAACAACGCCAACAACTTAATCAAAAGCCAAAAATTTTAGAGGCTAATCAACGTAATCTTGATGAGAGCATTGATGATGCGGAAGTTAAAAGACGGGCTGCTGCAGATCAATTAGCTCAAGCAGAGACAAAACTGAGAAGCGCTGAAAAAGACGTTCGAGAGTTGGAAAGTAAACTAGGGCAAGCCCGGGAAGAACGAATTCGTTTTGAAGCCAATTTAGATCAACTCAGAGTAAACTCAAGATCCTTAGAAGAGCGCATGACAGAACGGCTTGATTGCAATCCATCGGATTTACCAGAAATAGCAGCAATTCAAGATCAAACCGAACTTCCTAATCTAGAAAGTGCCGAGAAACGCGTGCAAAGACTGTTACGAGAACGTGAAAATATGGGGCCAGTAAATTTACTTGCCGAATCGGAAGCAAGTGAGCTCGAAGAACAAATAGAAACACTTCAGTCAGAACGGGAAGATTTAATAACTGCAATTAGTAAATTGCGCCGTAGTATCAGTGAACTTAACCGCGAGGGACGCCAGCGCCTTCTTAAATCTTTTGAAGAAGTAAACAAACATTTTAAGAAATTATTTGTTCGTTTATTTGGGGGAGGCCGCGCGCACTTAGAACTTATTGAATCAGATGATCCACTTGAAGCCGGCCTAGAGATAATGGCAAGTCCGCCGGGAAAACGACTTCAAGTATTGTCATTATTGTCTGGCGGAGAGCAGGCGCTAACAGCTTTATCACTTCTATTTTCGGTTTTTATGTGTAATCCAGCACCAATCTGCGTTTTAGATGAGGTAGATGCACCTCTAGATGATGCAAACGTTGATCGGTTTTGTACACTTGTAGACGAAATGGCAAACAGCTTATCAACCCGCTTTCTAGTTATCACTCATCATCGAATGACAATGGCCCGCATGGACCGTTTATTTGGCGTAACAATGGGGGAACAAGGCGTTTCACAGCTTGTATCGGTTGACTTAGGAAAAGCCATAGAATTACGAGAATTAGCTTAGATAGAGAATTGGCAATAAGTTAATATTTTCAATAACTTATCTAAATTCTATTAAATTATTGAATCTTGACACTTCTTTAGATGAAAGTTATGTTCCCAAAAAATTTGACAGTTGGTATATGTTTCGGTAAGGGAGCAACGCTTGCAATCTAAAAAGAATGAAACGATCGAACTAGAAGATTTAAAAAGAAGGCTGAATATTGCCGTAGAAAAAAATTCTGGGGCTAACAGCCAGGTTGACGTTGGTAAGAATAGAAAAGGGCAAGCACTGAGGATTAGTACAGAGCTTATCGTAGCGATCGCGGTCGGCGGAGGATTGGGTTTTTTCTTAGATAACCTGCTGGGAACAAATCCATGGCTTTTAATTGTATTTTTATTCTTAGGAAATGCAGCTGGACTTTGGAATATATACAGGTTGTTGAATGGAAAAAGTTACCGATTAGGCGTAAATCATACGAAATAGCCAGAACGGTAAATAGTGAATAATATTTATATTTTGAAAGTAAAAAATTTTGGCTGAATCACATAATCCTCTCGATCAATTTGTTATACAGTCATGGGTTCCCATTAAAATTGGCGAATTTGATGCTTCTTTTACCAACTCTTCCGCTTTCATGCTTTTATCAGTAATATGTGCGACAGCGCTGATGGTTTTGGCGGTACGACCACGAGCAGGCGTACCTGGCCGCTGGCAACTTTTAGCCGAATTAAGTTATCAGTTTATAGCAAAAATGGTTGCGGATAATATCGGGAAGGAAGGTAGGGTTTACTTTCCTCTTATTTTTTCAATTTTTATATTTGTATTATTTGGTAATTTATTAGGAATGATACCGTACAGTTTTACATTCACCAGCCATATCGCGGTTACCTTAACTATGGCACTACTAATATTTATTATGGTTACTTTAATTGCATTTTTTAAACATGGCATGAAGTTTTTTTCATTCTTTTTGCCTGAAGGTGTTCCTATTATACTAGCACCACTTATGATAGCAATCGAAGTTATTTCCTACTTAACAAGACCGTTTAGCCTCAGTGTTCGATTATTTGCAAATATGATGGCCGGCCATACCTTATTGAAAGTTATTGGCGGTTTCGTAGTGCCTCTCGGTTTTTTTGGATTTGTGCCAGTAGCTGGGTTAGTGGCCGTTATGGGACTCGAATTCTTGATAGCGTTTCTTCAAGCATATATCTTCACGATTTTAACATGTATCTACATTAATGATGCAATCCACCTTCACTAATGAGAGATTAAACGACTAGAAATTTAGATAACAAACCAAAAAAGGAATAGATAAAATGGAATTAGATGCAGCTAAAATGATCGGAGCGGGATTAGCAACACTTGGTTTTGTGGGACCCGGTATTGGAATTGGCTTAATTTGGGCAGCGTTAATAAATACCGTTGGAAGAAACCCAAGTGCTGCTGACGCGGTGACGACAACAGCTTGGGTATCTTTTGCATTGGTTGAAGCACTTGCAATTTTTGCCCTTGCAATAGCATTGCTTATTCTTTTTGGTTAAACAATGAAAAATAAATTAAATGATTTAATCACCGGTTTAATGACGTGCCACAACTAGATATATCAACCTTTTTGCCGCAGATTGTTTGGCTCATAATCACCTTTGGGGTGCTTTACATCCTTATGGCTAAATTAGCGCTACCTCGTATAGGTTCGATTCTTGAACAACGGCAAAATAGGATTGAAGATAATTTAGGCATGGCTCAAAATTTAAAAAGAGAATCAGAGGCAGACGCCAAAGCTTATGAAGCGGCAATAGTGGAAGCTCGTGAGCAAGCCCGGTCGAGTATCCAGTTGGCTATTAAAGAAATGTCTGAACAATCACAAAGAAGGCAGAGTGAATTGAACGATAGATTAGTGGCTGAATTAAAGTCTGCTGAAGAAAGAATAGGTGAAGCAAAGAAAAAAGCTATGTCGAATATTAGCGAAACAGCAGAGGATATTGTTTTGGATGCAGCAGAGTCGTTAATCGGCGTTGCTCCGAGTAAAGATTCAATAAGAAGTGCCGTGTTAAATAAACTAAACGAACGCTTAGAAGGTTAAAATAATGATTTCGTCAGCCTACGCAAATGTTACCAGCGGACTTGAACCTCAAGCGTTTTATTCAGGACCTGCTTTCTGGGTGGCTATTGCATTTTTATGCTTTGTTATCATTTTTACAAAACCAATTTGGAAATTTGCTACGTCTGCATTAGATAAAAAAATCAAAGCTATTGAGGACTCTATTGAAGAATCGGCTAGACTACGTGAAGATGCTCAGGATCTACTGGCTAAGTATAAACGAAAACTATCTGATGCTGAAGTTGAAGCTCAAAATATTATAAGCCAAGCGCGCGAAGATGCTGGGGCCTTAAAAGATAGGCTAACAACAGAGTTAGAGGCCACATTGGAACGAAAAGAAAAGCAGGCAATGGAGAGAATATCACAAGCAGAAAATGAAGCTAGGGAAGAATTTAGGACTATAACTGCGGACTTGGCTATAGCTGCTACACAGCAAGTTCTCTCTGAACAGATTGAACAGTCCAAGTCTGATGAGCTTATCGATGAGGCTATTAAAGAGTTACCCAACAAACTTAGCTAAAAAAATACCTTAAACATTACCTTCACCAGAATTTAATAGAAAATTTCTAAACCTTAAATAATATTATTCTATCAGTTTAATCCACTCTGACTCGCTTATCATCTTTATACCAAGATCATCGGCTTTCTTCGCTTTAGAACCCGCATTGTCTCCAATTACAACCAAATCTGTTTTTGACGATACTGAACCTGAAACCTTTGCTCCAAGTTCCTCAGCACTATTTTTTGCTTCCATTCTGGTAATTGTATTTAATGTTCCGGTAAAAACGATAGTTTTGCCAGAAATTGGTGAGGAAACCAAATTTGTGACTTCGTGGGCATTGATAGTAATTAAGTTCTCAAATTGATCCAGTAATCTAGTATTTATAGGGTCATTAAAGAACACTATTAAGTCACGAGCTAAATTTGGGCCAATCCCATCAATATTGTTTAAATCCTCTCGAGCTTCTGAACCAATTACAGCCGCTTCTATCATTAACGAGCGCAAAGAATTTATAGTCAAATAATGGCTTGCTATAAGACGAGCATTGGTACGACCTATTCCTCTTATACCGAGCGCAAATATAAAACGATCTAGTGAAATTATTCGCCGACTCTCAATTGCATCCAAAAGTTTCTCAGTAGATTTAGGCCCCCAACCCTCGAGTTTCTCGAGTACTTTTCTTTTATTTTTTAGCCGAAAAATATCAGTAAGATTCAAAACAAGATTCTTATCAAAGAATATTTCAGCATTCCTACTTCCAAAGCCTTCAATATCGAAAGCGCCTCGAGAAACAAAATGACGTAATTTTTCTACTAATTGAGCGTTACAACTTGCACCCCCAGAACACCTCCTTATCGCCTCATTTTCGACGCGCGGCGCATCAGATCCACAGACAGGGCAAAACTGAGGAAAATTAAAAGCCTTAGTTTCTTTTGGACGTTTCTCGACTATCACTTTCACAACCTGCGGAATCACATCTCCCGCTCGCTGAATTAAAACGGTATCTCCCTCACGGATATCTTTACGCTGAATTTCCCCCTCATTGTGAAGTGTTGCATTGGACACCAGAACACCACCCACATTTACTGGTATTAGTTTGGCAACAGGAGTTAATGACCCTGTTCTTCCAACTTGTATATCAATCTCAGTTATTACTGTTTCAACTTGTTCTGCTGGGAATTTATGCGCTACGGCCCACCGTGGGGCTCGGCTCACAAACCCTAATCGTTTTTGCCAATCCAGCCTATTGACCTTATAAACAACACCATCAATATCATAATCTAATTCAGGCCTTAATTCGGATATTTTCTTATAAGCAGATATTAAATTTTCTGCACTGTCACATTTTTGCATGAGAGGATTAACCTCAAAACCCCATGCTTTTAGATACTTATAAAATTCAGTCTGACTTTCCCACGAGATTCCTTCAAATTCACCCCATGCATAAAAAAACATTTTCAAACGTCGAGTTGCCGTAATTGTTGGATCTAATTGGCGAAGGGAACCTGCAGCAGCATTTCGGGGATTAGCAAAAATTTTATTTCCATGAGCTTTCTGATTGGCATTAAGCTCCATAAAATCATTTTTAGACATATAGACCTCTCCCCGTATTTCAATAATACTTGGGACTATGCCTTTCAAACTTAATGGCACTTCTTTTAGGCTTTTGATATTTTCAGTTACATCTTCACCAACTTCCCCATCTCCTCGAGTTGCGGCAGAAACAAAAAGACCGGACTCATACCGGAGAGATATTGATAAACCATCTATTTTTGGTTCAGCTACCATCTCTAACTCAGTAGACGCATCATTACTCAACTCTTTCAAAAAGCGCTTTACACCCATAATAAATTCATTAAGACCTTCATCTGAAAAGATATTATCTAATGACAACATAGGTACAGTATGCTGTATTTTACGAAAAGCTGTATCGCTCTTATAGCCTACACTGGTTGATGGACCGTCTTTCGGAGCTAAATGGCTGAAACCTTTTTCAAGGTTTAGATAACGTCTACGAAGTGAATCATACTCAGAGTCAGAAATAAGAGGGCTATCATTTTTGTGATAAGCTTTGTCATGGCGTGCAATTTCAACGGATAGTCTTTTTAACTCTATTCTTGCTTCATCTTCTCTCATATTGCCCACTAGCGTAAGTTTTTATATTCACCTTACCCTTTAAATCAAATATGTTTTTTAATAAGCTTTAACGCGGCAGCCCTGGCTTCATCAGTTATCTCAGATCCAGATAACATTCTCGCAATTTCCTCAGTTCGCGAAATTGATGTTAATGGGCTTAAAATAATACGATTACCATCCTTATCAGATTCTTTGATAATTCTGAAGTGATTATTTCCTCTTGATGCAACTTGCGGAGAATGTGTAATGACTAAGACTTGAGTATTTATACCCAACTTTTCTAATCTATCTCCTACAGCAGCGGCTGCAGCTCCACCAATACCAGCATCAACTTCGTCAAAAATAATTGTTGGTATCTTAATAGAATCAGCCAAAATAACCTTTAAAGCTAGCATGATCCTCGCTAACTCACCGCCAGAAGCAATTTTATTTAAGGGCCCAAGTTCAGTATTTGGGTTAGTTTGAACTTTAAACGAAATACTCTCAACACCATATTCATTCCAATCAGACTCAGGGAGCTCAATAAGCTGGGTCACAAATCTTGCTGCCTCAAGTTTAAGAGGATGTAATTCTAAACTTACTAGGTCGTCAAGTTCACTCGACACTTTAGATCTGGTTAATGTTAAGTTTTCACAATCACTTTTGTATGTATTTTTAAGTCCAATAATCTCTTCTTCCATTATCTTTAAATTACTCTCACCATCAATCAAGGTTGCCAATTGTTTTTCCAATCGCAACAATAATTCTGGTAATTCAGAAACAGGGACTTGGTGTTTTCGTGCTAGGGCCCTTAACCTAAACAATCGTTCCTCAGTTTTTTCTAAATCATCCGGACGACTGCTTAATTGCTCACTTAATAGCTCAATTTCTGAAATTGCTTCAGTTGCCTCAAGAAGTGACCGTTCTAGACAACTGGCCAACTGATCAAACTTGCCTCCAGCTTTTTCCAATGATCGCATCACCTTTTGAATGACCTCGCGTAAATTAGGTTCGATAGAATTCGTAAGTTGCTCGAATGCTTCTTTGGTTACCATAATCAAATTACCTGCATTCATCAATAAACTACGCTTATCAGATAACAGTTGTTCATCATTTTCTCGTGGGTTAATTTCGACTAATTCATCAACTGAAAATCGCACGAATTCTTCCTCTTTTTTTACTTTATTGAATTCCTCAACTTTAGATTGATATAGAGTTTGAGCATCTTTCCATTTTTTAAAACTCCTAGAGACAGACTCAAGTAACTCTGGATAGTTTCCATAATCATCCAAAATCTTTCGGTGATTTATAGGATCAAGCAAGCCATGCGTTTCCAATTGTCCATGAATTTCCACTAATAATTCACCAATTCTTTTTAGAAATGCTATATTGACAGGCTGGTCATTTATAAAAGCACGCGAACGACCTTCGATGGAAACTGTTCGTTTTAACAGTAGTGCTGAATCCATTTCGATTCCATGATCATTTAATAACTTTTCAATTAGCCCATTATTTGGCATTTGAAACTCAGCAATAACGGTTATTAGCTTAGAATTGTAACGAACAAGGTCTGCATCCGCTCGTGCACCGATTGCGAGGCCAAGTGCGTCTAATAGAATTGATTTACCTGATCCGGTTTCTCCACTTAGAACAACCAATCCGTTTTCAAAATTAATATTAAGATAATCTATTAATACCACATTGCGAATGGAGAGACTCAAAAGCATGATCTTAAATTATTCCATATACTTAGGGAGATTATATTTTAATTAAAAGGCCAATACCAATATTTCTTTTTCTTATCTTCTAAAAATGTCTTTCCTTTAATAATTTTGAATGAGTCAACATACCAATCTGAACCAGGAAAGTTATGTCCCAACACAGATGCCGTTTTATTAGCTTGTTCTTTTAAGCCAATAGCTAAATAAGACTCTGTTAACCGATGAAGCGCCTCTGGAACATGCGTCGTCGTTTGGAATTTTTCTATGACTTGTTTATAACGATTTATAGCCGCTAAATAATAACCTTTTCTCTCATAATAGCGGCCTATTTCCATCTCTTTACCGGCCAAATGATCTCGCGCTAAATCAATTTTCAAACTTGAATCACGAGCGTATTTGCTATCAGGGAATCGAACTAGGATTTCGTTTAAAGACTTTAATGCTAAACGGGTCATTTTCTGATCACGACCAACATCTGAGATCTGTTCATAGTATGATATAGCTTTCAAATAAAATGCATATGGCACATTACTATTGGAAGGATGAATTCGAACAAAACGTTCTAAAGACAAGATTGCATCATCATATTTATTACTTTGATAATAACAAAATGCTGCCATTAACTGAGCTTTTGTTGCCCAGTCAGAATAAGGATGCTGGCGATCTACCTCCAAGAAACCCTTTGCTGCCAAACCATAGGTGCCAGATCGAAGTTGAGAAAATGCCCTATTATAAAGTAATTCTACTGAGGCTTCCTTATCTACAGTATCATCAGTATTTGAACAGCCAGTCAAAAGAGCTACTATAAAGAAAATATTAAGCGTGATACGCATCACCATAATTTGGCATCCATTTAGTAAATCGCAAGACTTAATATATCACTACTATCCGATTTGTCTGCCAAAAACAAAATAATATAACTGAAAAAAATATTGGTTGAATGGGATAACCATAAACTTATACTGAATAATAATTCTTCACTTCAGCTGTTGTACTAACCATATCTTTAATTATTTGAGATTCTGGAAGCTTATAACGCCAAGCTGACTTATCTGCAAATACGGCTCTTAGTAATTGATTAGTTATAGCATGACCGGATTTAACGCCCTTATAATTTCCTAAGATTTTTCCACCAGCTGTATATAAATCGCCTATGGCATCAAGAACTTTATGGCGGGCAAATTCATTCTTGTATCGAAGTCCCTCTTTATTAAGAATTCGATTACCATCAACAATTATAGCATTATCAAGTGAGCCACCCAGACCAAGACCCGCTTCTTTGAGTTGCTCGACTTCATGCATAAAACCAAAGGTACGAGCTGGAGCTAATTCTCTTTTGAACGTTTCAGGGTTTACTGTTATTGTCATTGATTGATCTACAACGAGAGTATCACAAAAATTAATGTCACACGTAACGCAAAAATCATGACCAGGCGTCAACTCTGCTAATTTGTCTCCAATTTCTACTCTAACTGGTTTTAGTATTTCTATTATTTTGCTGGGCGCATTTTGTTCGCATAAACCTGCTCCTTCAATCAACGCAACAAAGGGCTGGGCACTACCATCCATAACTGGTACTTCCGGTCCATTTAATTCAATATAAGCGTTATCAACCCCACATCCTGACAAAGCCGCCATTAGATGCTCGATTGTACCTACTGTCGCGCCTTCATCATTACCAACTTTTGTCGACAAACGTGTATCTACAACATTATCCCAACTTGCCAAAATATTATTAGATCCCTTTAAATCGGTACGACGGAATATTATGCCAGTATTCAGTTCTGCAGGATGAAGTGTCAAAGATACCTTATCACCCGTATGAAGAGCTACACCTATGCAGCTTATCGTACGCTGAATAGTATGCTGCTTTCCGTGTACCATTGTGTAAGAAGGATTACCCTCGTTGGGTATAATACTTGTAAGTCTGTCTGTACTAATTTTATTCATAAAACTCTTACTAAGTTATTCCTAATACCATAATAATAACACGTCTATATGGTTACTCAAATCAACAAATATTTCAGAATATTACATTACTGCAAATAACATTACTTAAACACTAGTTGGCTTGGCGGCGCAAAAAGGCAGGAATATCAAGAATATCATCATCGATATTTGATGGCTCTATGCGATCTGATGCGTTAAGGCCGCCTAACAAATTATCGCGCTCTAGATTATTTTCAGCATCAGGTTTATTTGAAATAATTTCTGTTTCATCAGAGACATCATTTGTAATAGACACTTTAACATCATCTTGGGAGCCTTCATGAAACTCATAACTCTTATTTTCCTGAAACTCATCATTACTTTTTTGATTTACGGATTCAGCTGCATGATTAACATCATCTGTATTAGATAAGTTTTCATCATTTGACTCGTTTGGCTTATGGTGCAAGAAAACTGATTTATCGTTGTTATTAACATTAGAATCCTCATTTACTATATCTGATATTTCCAAATTTTGCTTTTTCTGGTTCCTACCCACACCTGTGACTCGCTCAAATAGACTGAGCCCACCAGTTTTCTTAACTGTTTCCTCAGTTTTTACATCCTTGTTGGCATTAACCATATCCGCGGCAGCGAATGGATCAATATTCTTCTCAGATTGTAATACACTTGCCGGCTCATCAGGAATAAAAACATCTTCATTTAGGTTCCCATTCGATAAAAATGCGGGGATTTCCTCGGCCTCGACCTCATCTGAAGTACTACTTTTGGTAATTTCGGGCTCTGCATCGATCATATTTTTTGGAGTATTGGTCAGGGAAGACGCTGGCTGAAAATTAAGTTTTGTTTCTTGTTTATTTTTCTCAGATAGATCTTCCTTTTTCTCCTGAATTGCAGGAATAGTTGCAATAATATTATTTTTGACATGCTCTTTTGAGACTTGATTAATATCAGAGTTTTGACCTAATTGTTTATTTTCATGACTATTACTAATCTTTCTTATAATTGGTTCGCGTTTCATCCCAATAGCTGACTCAATACCTGTAGCAACTACGGAAACTCTAACTCGGCCTTCAAGGCCTTCGTCAAATGTGGAACCAAATATAATATTTACATCACCATCGACTTCATCACGTATACGATTTGCCGCTTCATCGACTTCAAATAGCGTAATGTCATTTCCTGCTGTAATATTAATCAACACGCCTTTAGCACCACTCATCGAGGTATCATCTAATAAAGGATTAGCAATCGCTTGCTCTGCAGCTTCCGTGGCGCGACGCTCACCCTCAGCTTCGCCTGTACCCATCATAGCTTTGCCCATCTCACTCATAACTGATTTTATGTCAGCAAAATCTAAATTAATTAAACCGGGCATGACCATTAAATCTGTAACTCCCCGAACTCCAGAGTATAGCACGTCGTCGGCCATTTTAAATGCATCAGAGAATGTAGTTTTCTCATTAGCAACTCTAAATAGGTTTTGGTTTGGTATTATCAATAGAGTATCAACATACTGCTGTAATTCTTCTAGCCCAGCCTCAGCCATCTTCATCCTATTTGCACCCTCAAATTGGAAAGGCTTTGTAACTACGCCAACCGTCAAAATACCGTGTTCTCGTGCTGCTCTAGCTATCACTGGCGCAGCCCCAGTTCCGGTACCACCACCAAGTCCTGCGGTTATAAAAACCATATTTGTATCTCGAATGTGGGAGAGTATCTCTTCAAGAGATTCCTCGGCTGCTGCTTCCCCTATGTTTGGATTAGCACCTGCACCCAATCCCTGGGTCACATTAATACCCATCTGAATACGGCGTTCAGATTTTGACAAAGACAGAGCCTGAGCATCTGAATTTGCAACAACAAATTCTACTCCCTCTAACCCTGACTGTATCATATTGTTGACTGCGTTTCCCCCGGCACCACCAACACCGATTACTGTAATTCGGGGCTTCAATTCAGATTTCAAAGCGCCGCTAGGTAGTGTAAGATTAATGCTCATTGTAAACTCCATTCTTTATATTATTTAACAAAATGCCAGGCTTCTCCAATTTGTTAGCAAGATTTTCTCAATCATTCATAATTGAGTCTAAAACTTTAACTCAGAGTATACCCGCAAAAGGTTACCTAAACATTGTCATGAAACCATTTTTTTATAAAACCTGAAAAACCCTGTAAATCCCCGGTATTCGAAGATATTTTTAATAATTTATTATTTTTTTTATCCATTATAAACTTTATTAGACCGACAGAAGCTGAAAAACCTGGTCCACTTACAGATTCGGCTAAACCCTTAATAAAATCGGGAGTTCCCAGACGTACTTTTTTATTTAATATTTCTGCTGCTAATTCTTGGGCTCCTACAAGCTGGCTTCCTCCACCAGTCAGAACCACACGCCGTGCCTCATCTCCTCCAAATCCAGAATGATTTAATTTTGTACGTACCAACTCGTAAATTTCTTCCATTCGGGGTCGAATAATGCCAACCAAAATTGACCGTGATATGTGATTCTCACCATCATCTTTCTCTCCAACCAGTGGCACTTTTATTACCTCTTGATCATCTGAAGGACTTGGGATAGCACTGCCATATAAAGTTTTCATTCTTTCAGCGAACGATAAAGTAGTTGAAAGGCCTCTTGCAATATCATTTGTGACATGAGTACCACCCAATGGTATGGCATCCGTATAAACAAGTTCACCATCATAAAAAACGGCCATATCAGTGGTGCCCCCTCCTATGTCAAGACAAACTACTCCCAACTCTTTCTCATCTTCAACTAAGCAGGCTAAACCTGACGCATAAGAACCCACAATCTGGCTATCCACGTCTAAATGACAACGGTTCACGCAAGCGGTAATATTCTTAATTGATGCAATAGAAGTCGTTATAACATGCATATTAACTCCCAATTTACCGCAATGCATACCCCTGGGATCTTTAATACCTGAACTCCCATCAATACTATAACTGATCGGTAAAGCGTGAATAATTAGACGATCATCATTCTGTTGACTATACAACCATGTTGGATCAATTGCTCGTTTTAAATCTGCATCACCAATTTGGTTGCTAGAGATCGCAACATCGAAGGAAACTAGCTTAGACTCTGGAACTAAACCTGAAATACACAAACTTAAATCATGAACATTTTCGCCTGCCATCTCTTCAGCAGACTCGACTGTTGAACGTATACCAGCTTCTACAGCAGACATGTCAACAATATTACCATTCTTTATGCCATTAGATACTTGATGACCAATACCTACTACTTCGGCCATACCATTAACTAAGGGCTTAGCAATAAAACAAACAATTTTGCTTGTCCCTATATCTAAAACGGTAAAGAGACTTGATCTATTTGAAACCTGTTTGGGACTTTTCTGGATCATAATAATTTATCTAAACCCCTAGTATCTGATTTATAATTATTTTTCTTAGGTAAATAGATTATGTTCTTTATTATTTTTTTTCTTTTTTTTGTTTTTATTTTAGTAGAATATTTATCATAGACACTATTAAACTTTTGAATTTGTGTTTTTGCCTGATCCTGAATAATAACTCGGTCTGATAATCTTAAATCTATGGAAACCAGATCTTGAGTTAATAACTTATATTTTTTATTCAGCTGAGCAAGATGTCCCCAAGCTGCACTAGTATTATTTTCTGGCAAAAGAATTTGAATATTATTTTTAAGATAAAGATTCCATCTTCTCGCTCCTATTCTCACCGCAGCCTTTACTTCCTTTGCCAATATCGGTTCAGCTGCCAAAACATCAAATAAACCCTCTGCTCTAATTGGAGCGTCTTTTCCTATAATAATAATCAGTGACATATAAGAATTAATATTAGGAAGATTTATTATATTTCCCTTATCGTCTACTAATAAAAGTTGACCATTTCTTTGCCACAATGCTAATGGCTTCTTTTCTTTTATAATTAAACGAATTGTATCAGGTAAATGACGCTCGATAATTGCTGTCTCCACCCAGGGCAATTTTTCAATTCTTAATCTAGCTTCTTCGGGCTTAAAATCTAGAATGAATTGCCCTCGGTGTAGACTTAAGGATTGTAACAGTGTCTTGCGCGAAGTCTCTGATCTACCCTCAACAAAAATATGATTAACTCTTAGTTCTTGTTTTATTATCTTATTAATAAAAAAAGATTTAGCAGCAATCTCAACAATCTTTTCATAATAGCCAAATTGTTTTAACCCAAATAGTGTTGCAAACGTTCCTGCTAGAAAAATCAGAGAACCAATAAAAAATGGTTTTTGACACCAGAATAGGAGTCCTCCTCGCTGACGCATCCGTGCACTTTTAGATTTTTTAGAAATTAACTTAAACCATTGCATTAAATATTACTCTTAATCATCACAACTTGCATTCTCCACTAACCANCTTACCAGTTCGTTAAAAGATATNTCTAAATATTCAGCTTGTTCTGGCACCAATGAAGTNGGCGTCATNCCTGGTTGAGTATTTAATTCTAACATATAGAGATCATTGCCATCATATCGAATGTCAGCACGCGATATACCTCTACAACCAAGTGTCTCATGCGCGAGTAATGAAATCCTCATAGCCTCATTATAAATTTCCGATGGAATATCAGCTGGCACTATATGAGTAGATGCACCATTCGTATATTTTGTTTCATAATTATAAAATTGGCTTCCTGTAATCACCTCTGTCACAGCTAATGGACGATTTCCCATAACTGTTACCGTAAGCTCACGGCCAGGAATAAATTCCTCAATCATTGCATTATTTCCAAAAATCCAATCATTTTCATCAAAGTAAGGTTTATCAGCATCAGACGGGACAATATGTATTCCAATACTAGAGCCCTCATTTATTGGTTTTATCACGAAGGGTGGTGATAAAAAATTCTCACTCTTAAAATCATCTTGGGTAATTATTTTATGTTTTGCGACTTTAATCCCAACCCCTTCAATAATGGATTTGGCCATATGTTTATTCATCGCAAGTGCAGACGCTAAAACGCCTGAATGAGTATAGGGTATACCTAAAATATTNAGTAATCCCTGAACACAGCCATCCTCTCCATAACGGCCATGTAACGAATTAAAAATTATATCTGGCTTGGGATATAAGCGCGTCAGAAGAGCTCCAATATCTCGTTGAATATCAATTGAAGTTACTCTGTATCCCATAGAGATTAATGATTTGCATACCGCTGCTCCACTTATTAAAGAAACTTCTCTCTCCGCTGAATACCCCCCCAACAATACAGCCACATGATTTATCATTACAGAGTTTCCTTTATTATGAGTTAAATCCAATACCAATTCGTCTGATCTCCCAGGATAAATTTATTCCAGAGTTTTCAAATACACGTTTACGAATCTCTTCGCCCAGATTTTCAAGATCTAATGCACTGGCAGAGCCCCTATTAATCAAAAAATTACAATGCTTGTCGGATACTGATGCTCCGCCGATTGACATGCCCCTGCAACCNGCTTCATGAATTAGTTTCCAAGCNTTTTTACCNGGAGGGTTTNTAAANGTNCTACCTCCGGTTGCTATTTTNGTAGGTTGAGAAGTTTNTCTCTCTTCACGAATTAAATCCATTTTCTTAGAAATTTGAATAATATTACTNAAACTAACCTGCAATTCTGCNCCCAAAACGACTAATTCATCNGGTAATTTAGATTGCCGGTAACCAAATTCNATTTTNGAAGATGGAAGTTTGGAAATATTACCCTGNAAATTTACGACCTCGATCTCTTTTANAAAATCTTTTATCTCTGAACCATAACAACCAGCATTCATAAATATTGCACCGCCAATTGTACCCGGAATACCTAATAAAAATTCCAAACCTGATANATTATGATCACGAGCAAAATTTACCAACNTTAAATTNGATACACCACTTCCAACNNTAATAACCCNGTCAATAAGAGAAANATGATTAAAAGTACGGTTAAGGCGAATAACNACCCCCGGAATACCTCCATCACGTACAATTAANTTTGATCCAGTCCCAATGATTGTTATTGGNATATCTTTNGGNCGTTCTTTNANAAAAAGCANNAAATCATCCANGTTATNTGGCCAGAACATAACCTCAGCAGGTCCACCGACTCGAAACCATGTTAATTTTGATAAATCAACATTAGCTCGCAACTGGCCCTTAACCCGAGGGAGTTTATTTATTAGATCACATTCCTTTTTATTCCCAATCAACATTAATTAACCAACTTGATATTTCGCAATTTTTTTAAATCATTAGGTAACTTGTTAGCCCAGTGCGTGATACTACCTGCGCCAAGACAAACCACAATATCACCTGAAGTCATATGTTCATCGACCAGTTTACTTAGGTCCTCAGATTTATTAAGAGGCAGAACCATTCGATGGCCGTGAGATCNCAAGCCATCTATTAAACTGTTCTTATCAAAATTTTTAATGGGGGCTTCACCAGCTGAATAAACATCAGAAACTACAACTATATCAGCATCATTAAAGCTAGTACAAAAATCTTCAAATAAACTTTGCAAACGTGAATATCTATGTGGTTGGATAACCGCCATAATTTGTCCATGGGGTACCGCAGTTCTTGCGGCTTCCAATACCGCCGAAATTTCAACAGGATGGTGGCCATAATCATCGATAATTTTAATCCCATCCACAGTTCCAGTTATTGTAAAACGCCTTTTAACCCCCTCAAATTTTTGCAATCCGTTTCGAATAACTTCGTCACCAACATTTAATTCAATAGCAATTGAAATCGCAGCTAGAGCATTTAATATATTATGTTTTCCAACCATTGGCAGAAATAAACCCTCGATTAACCGCTCACTCTCCAACAGTCTATCTTTAACTAAAATATCAAAACTTGAACCATTCTGCTTCTCATTAATGTTAATAACTTGAAGATCCGACTGCGGGGAAATACCATAGGTAATAATTCGCCGATTAGATAATTTTGGNATTAATGCTTGANCCTCGGGATTATCTATACACAAAACAGCCAAGCCGTAGAAAGGGATTTGTTCAACAAACGTAACGAAAGCGTCAATNAATAATTTAAATGATTGATAATGATCCATATGTTCATTATCAATATTTGTAATAACAGCTATCGTTGATGGGAGCTTAACAAATGTACCGTCAGACTCATCAGCTTCAACTACCATCCACTCTCCGGTACCCAATCGCGCGTTCGTACCCCAGGCATTTATTATTCCACCATTGATGACAGTTGGGTCCATCTGCCCAGTATCCAAAAGTGCGGCAACAAGCGAAGTTGTTGTGGTTTTACCGTGAGTGCCGCCAACAGCAATAGACCATTTTAGTCGCATGAGTTCAGCCAACATTTCTGCACGGCGTACAACTGGGATAAAACACTTTTGAGCAGCCCTTAACTCCTCATTATTATCATCTATAGCAGATGATATTACTAATACTTTGGCACTATTTATATTTTTTTCAGAGTGCCCTAACATAATTTTAATTCCCAAATCACGCAGGCGTTTTACATTAGCACTATCAGATAAGTCACTGCCTTGAACCGAATAACCAAGGTTATGAAGAACCTCAGCGATTCCACTCATCCCTATTCCACCAATTCCCACAAAATGGATGGTACCGATGTCAAACGGCAATCCTCTCATGTTGATTGCCCTTCAATTTGAGTGTCTTCGGTGTCGATGAGTTTATCGATTATTTCAGCNATTTTAATTGATGCTTCCCGCTTACCAAAGCCTCTAGATGCCAATTGAGCAGCTTTAAGGCTCCCCTGATCTGAAAATAGTAATTTTAGCTTTTGCTCTAATACAAAACTTGTAAAATGATCTTCTTTTATTAACCAACCGCCTCCCACTTCTTCAAANGCCTTTGCGTTAAAGAATTGATGATCATCAACTGCGTACTTATAAGGTACCAAAATTGCCGGNCTTCCAATAGCGCTTANTTCAGCAATGGTTGATGCTCCNGCNCTGCATATAACTAAATGTGATGAAGCAATCCGCATAGGTGCATCGTTAAAAAAACTCTCTACATCAGCNTCTATTTCTATATTTCTATATGCTAATTTTGTTCTCTNAATATCCTCTGGCCGGCTCTGATGTATTACNTTGATACGACTTCTNAGGTTTTTCTCTATCTTTGCTAAAGCTGATGGAACAACATTGCTAAAAACTGTCGCACCCTGACTTCCACCAAAAACAGAAAGTACTATTTTTCTGCTAGGATCTAGTATTGGATATTCAACTTCATACGCCCTAGCAATACTCGAGCGTAAAGGCATTCCAGTAAAGACTATATTCTCATCCAAAATTTTTGGAACGTGTGAACATTTTTCAAATGAAATAGCGAGTTTACGCACACTCGATATAAACAAACGATTTGCTCTACCCAAAACAGCATTCTGTTCATGAATTACCAAATTAATTCTATATAAGAGACCTGCTACCATTGCTGGAACGCAAGCATAACCTCCAAATCCAACAACAATTTTTGGTTTCATGCGTACACATAAAAATAATGCCTGAATAGAACCAATAAAAATATTTATTAAACTTATAGCTTTCCCAAGGTATCCTTTGCCAGAAACTCCTCCCGACCTGACAGCATAGGTACTTAAATTACTTACTGCCTTTGATAGTTTAATTCCTCGTTTATCAGTTAAAAGCGATAATTTATATCCCTTAGATATTAATTCACTAGCGAGAGCTTCGGCTGGGAAAATATGTCCACCTGTCCCGCCCGCAGCCAAGAAAATATGAGGTTTAGGTAAAATAGATTTCTTCAAAATTTATAACCCCCCATAGTTTTACCCCCTTAATCCTCAATTAAATCGTTCTGACCTGGACGCTCTCGTGTTAAAGCTAATACAGACCCTAGACCTATCGCCAGTGCTAAAATAGATGAACCACCATATGAGATTAGTGGAAGCGTCATTCCTTTGGTGGGCATTAAATTTAAAGTCGATGCCATGTTAATTATGGCTTGCAAACCAACTTGAACAAGCAAACCTGCAACCGCCAATTGCACAAATAGGTCAGTCTCCTTGAAGGCTCTAATAAACCCCCTAAGGATAAGAAAAAAGAATAGTCCTAAAATTAACAAAGTCATTATCAAGCCAAACTCTTCACCGGCAACTGCAAAAATAAAATCGGCATGTGCATCTGGTAATACTTCCTTCACCCTTCCTTCTCCAGGTCCCCTTCCAAAAATTCCACCATTTCTAAATGCCTCTAACGAGCGAGCAACCTGATAAGCCTCCGTTCCCGCTGGATCAAAAAAGCGATCAATCCGAATTTGAACATGGCTAAAATTAAAATATGCACAAAATCCGCCTATAATAAAAATAGTTCCTACAGCCAATACCAAAAACATCGGTAATCCAGCTAGAAAAAATTGAACACCCCATACAACACTGACCAATATTGCCATTCCAACATCAGGTTGCATTAATAGAAGCGCTACCACAGATAAGTAAATACCTATGGATAATAGATAGCCAGGGGAGTCATCCTTAATTCGCCATGCAGATAATAGCCAAGCTGCTATGACCACAAAACTTGGTTTAATGAATTCAGAAGGCTGGATAGATAGTCCACCAAATTTTACCCACCTTATGGCACCTTTAATCTCTTCCCCATTAATCAAAGTGTAAATCATCAAAAGAAAAGAAAAAATAAAAAGCACAATAGCTAATTGCTTAATGCCTTCTCGATTAAGAAAAGAGACCATAAACATGATCATAAGACTTAAAGGTAGAATAATAAATTGCCGTCGCACAAAAAAGAAAGTATCTAAATTAAGCCTTTCCGCAACGGGGGGACTTGCCGCTAAGGCAAGTATTGCACCGCATGCAGATATAGAAAATATTATTGCGATCATCCACCTGTCTATTGTCCACCACCATCTTCCAAATAAGCTTCCATCAGTTCTGGAAAACGTGTTTGTCATTTTTATTATTCCTCTAACTTATTAACTATTGAGCAAAACGTATTACCTCTTTCCTCAAAGTTTCTGTATTGATCGAAAGATGAACATGCAGGTGATAAAAGAATTGTTGCCGACTTCTTCTCAAGAGCGGCAATATACGCTGAATTTACTGCATCATTCATATTTTCACAAATAGTAGTTGGTACCAGGTTATTAAGAAGTTTAGATAATGCATCAGCCGCCTCTCCAATTAAATAAACGTGCAAAACCTTACCTAGGAATGGTAATAAACTATCGATATTATTTTCTTTAAGCCTTCCACCAGCAATCCAAAAAATCTCAGTGTTTGCTTCAAGGGCGCGTGACGCTGCGTCGATATTTGTCGCTTTACTATCATTAATAAATTCAATGGAACCAATTTTTCTTACAAAATTTTGACGATGTTTAAGGCCTCCAAAGCTTGAGATCGCGTCTATTGTATCCTGCTCGCTAATGCCGCTCAGTTTTGCAGCAGCATAAGAAAATGCAATATTCTGCCAATTATGGGCTCCCCTTAGAGTTTTTAAGTCTCGCAAATACAATACAGCCTTTGCATTAGATCCAATGTCGTCAAATAACCGACCACCATCTACATAAATACCACCAGGTACCCTATTTTTTATGGAAACTGGTATAATGTTATCACCACCCTTTTTGACCATATATTCCAGACAAATACCCCTACAAAACCCATCATCCATGCCAATAATGGCTTTTGAATCAGGTTTCAGACTCATTAGTATATTTTTTTTTGCGTTTATGTATCCCTCCATTCCATTATGCCTGTCCAAATGATCGGGTGAAATATTCATTAATATAGATAAATCTAATAATAGTGATGGGACACGTTCTAATTGGTATGATGATAATTCTAAAATATATGTTCCAGAATCGTCCAAAGTTTCAAGGTCAAGGGCGGGAATGCCAAAATTACCACCAATTTGATACTTTCTATTATTCTCACCAAAAATATGTCCAATTAAAGCTGTAGTTGTGGACTTGCCATTTGTACCAGTAATACCGATAATTTTTGGATCAAGAATTTCTCTCGCTAGTAACTCTATATCACATATAACCTCGCAGCCCGAATTCCTTGCTCGTTCAACAAGTGGGTGAGGTATAGGGAAATGGTCGGGAATACCTGGACTAAGTAACAAAGTATCAATATCATTCCAATTCACTTGATACAAGTCTGTTAACCTCAAACCTTTTGATTTTGCACGACTTCGTGCCTCAACAGAATCATCCCACGCCAAAACATTTGCCTTTCCATCTAGAAGGGCACGACTAGACGAAATGCCGGTTTTTCCTAACCCAAATACAGCTATCGATTTATTAGTAAATGAATTAATTCTTATCATGAGTGCTTAGTTCCATAAATTTATCTTAACTTAAGCGTCGCAAGTCCAACAATTGCTAAAATTATAGCAATTATCCAAAAACGAATAACAATAGTAGGTTCAGCCCAACCCTTTTTTTCGAAGTGATGGTGAAGTGGGGCCATTGCAAAAATGCGTTTACCAGTTAATTTAAAAGAAATTACTTGAACAATTACCGATGCTGTTTCAAGTACAAATAGCCCTCCCACAATTGACAATACAAGCTCATGTTTTGTTATTACGGCTATGATTCCTATGGCACCACCCATCGCTAAAGATCCAGTATCACCCATAAAAACCATGGCTGGAGGCGCATTGAACCACAAAAATCCCAATGCAGCCCCTATCAGGGCAGCACAAAATACTGTTAATTCACCTGCTCCTGGAACATAGTTTAATTGTAAATACTGCGAGAACACTGAATTACCCACTAAATAGGCTATTATTGCAAAAACGACTGTAGCTATCATAACGGGACCAATTGCTAAGCCATCCAAACCATCAGTTAGATTCACAGCGTTTGACGACCCGACAGTTACAAATATAGAAAAAACGAAAAAAAACCAGCCCATATCAATTAAAATATTTTTAAAAAATGGAATGGCTAATGAAGTGGCTAAAGGATCTTTAGTAAGTTTAACAATGAATAATGTTGCGACAAAAGCTATAATAATCTGCAAAAAAAGTTTTAATCTTCCAGATAAACCATTTGGTTCCTGAGAGCTAACTTTTATATAGTCATCAATAAAACCAATTATACCATATCCAACCGTCAGACCCAAAGCTACCCAAATATAGCCATTAGTTAAATCAGCCCACAATATAGTAGCGATCACTAGAGCCAATAGAATCATAATGCCACCCATGGTTGGGGTTCCAACTTTAGAAATTAAATGGCTTTCAGGTCCATCCAACCGGATTGGTTGTCCCTTCTTTTGATACAATTTAAGCCAACGAATTATGAATGGGCCGAAGATAAAACTAACGAGTAACGCTGTAATCAATGCGCCTCCAGATCTAAAGGTAATATAACGGAATATATTTAAGGATGCGAATTGATCCGAGTATTGAGAAAGTGTATTAAAGAGCATCAAGTCTCTCCTTAGACTTTTTAATTTCAGGGTCTAAAATATCAAAGCGGTCTCTAATTGCATCAACAACCTTGCTCATTGACATAGCAGCCGATCCCTTAATCAGAATTAGATCATTACCCTTAATAGTATGGAGTAATGGGTCAATTAATTCTTGAGACGTTTTGGCAACAAAAATAGATACTGTATCAGGCAGTGTTTCGCTCATAATTTCCATATTTTTACCAGTAACATAAACCAGATCAATTTTTGCCTCCGTTATCTTCGGGGCTAATTCTAAGTGATATTTTTTTGTTTTTGAACCAAGTTCCATCATATCCCCAAGCACCAGTATCCGGCGCCCATTTTCTTTTACTTCCGCATTCTTTATTAAATTAATAGCAGCAGAAACAGAGACTGGACTTGCATTATAACTATCATCAATTAAATTTATCTTTCCTTTAATTGACGAAAAAATATGAGTCTCTCCCCTACCTTTTAAAGGCTTGATATCCGAAAATGAGGCTGCAGCCAATTCTAAGTTGGCTCCTGCACAATAAATAGCTGCGAGACTTACTATACTATTAAAAGCCCAGTGTTCGCCTGAAATTGTTACTTTATAATTAAATTCTTTCCTATTTTTGCTAGCCCTTATAAGCGAATTAGAAGAGCTCGTTTTAATTTCTATAAGTCTGAAGTAAGCATCCTCGTGTAGACCAAAACTAACAACTTTACTAGCTCCGGACTTAAATGCTAATTCAGATAGAAGATCAAAATACTTATTATCTCTATTTAAGATTGCAACCCCATCTAATTTTAGTCCCTCAAATATTTCAGCTTTTGCCATAGCAATCTCCTCAAGAGAAGAGAAAAATTCAATATGTACAGGTTCAATATTTGATATGATTGCAATATCTGGCTTCACCATCTCAGATAGTAATTTAATTTCACCCGCATGGTTCATACCTAGTTCCAGAACAGCATATTCGGTTTTGAGGGGCAATCGAGTCAAAGATAGCGGAACGCCAATATGATTATTATAACTCTCAGGACTAAAAAATGTTCTACCTTGGGCTGACAACAACTTTCCAATAGCATCTTTTATACTAGTTTTACCTACACTACCTGTAACGGCAATTATTTTTGCACCACATCTTTTTCTTGCTTCGAGGGCGAGTTTATTAAGCGCTTCATATGCATCATTCACTACCAATATTGGCAGTCCCTTTAAATGATTAGCTTTATTTTCAGAGACTGCCGCAACAGCGCCTTTATTAAAGGCATCAAGAATAAAATTATGCCCATCAAAATTATTACCTTTCAAGGGAATAAATAAATCGCCATAGCAAACGGTTCTACTATCAATTGAAACACCGGTCGCAATCCAATCAAAGGAAGACTGTACATCTAATATTTCTGCGACCTCATTGGATCGCCATAAATCAGGTTTTTTATTCAAATTGAATATCTCATAATGTTTCTAATTTCCTCTATATCGTCAAATTTAAAAGTTTGGTCTTTGATAATTTGGTTTTTTTCATGGCCTTTACCCGTTATCACTAAAAGGTCATCATCAGAAAGTTTGCCAATTGCTATTTTGATAGCTTGCCTGCGATCACCAATTTCAATAGCACCCGGACAAGCTTTAATTATCTGAGAACGAATATCGCTTGCATTCTCATCCCTAGGATTATCATCCGTTACTACTACTTCATCGGCCAAATTAGACGCGATCTTACCCATTTTAGCACGCTTATCTCTGTCTCGATTACCCCCACAACCAAAGACAATATTTAATTTTTTAGTTGTGCATTTTCTTAATGCCAAGAGAACATTTGAGATAGCATCAGGGGTATGAGCATAGTCTACATATATTCGGGCACCATTACTCAACTCGGAGACTAATTGAAGACGCCCAATTACACCCTCTAATTTCTCCAATGCACTTATTGCAATCTTCGGATTCACTCCATTAGCTATCACTATTCCTAATGCACATAGTGCATTATAAATTTGAAAATCTGCTATAAACGGAACCTCCAATTTATACTCTTCTCCAACTACATTTATTGAGATTATTTGACCTTTATTGGAACTAATCTTTCGTCTGAGAATTATATCAGTTGCTTTCTTTCCGTATGTTATAAATGTTATATTTCTCTTAGTAAGAATATCTAAAATTATATAGGCTTTCTTATCATCAGCGTTAATTACTGCGATACCATTAGGATCAATAATCTCACTAAATAATCTAAGCTTTGCAGTAAAATACCTTTCCATAGTTTGATGATAATCTAGGTGGTCTTGAGAGAAATTAGTGAATGCTGCCACTTTAATATTGAGGCCGTCTAAACGATATTGATCTAATCCATGGCTTGAAGCTTCAATGGCTACATGATTTACCTTATTCTTCTCAAGTTCAGAAAGCTTGGGATATAAATCTGAAGGATCTGGTGTGGTTAGTCCAGAGTCTCTTGGCGACCCTCTCGATATTAGTCCTAATGTTCCATAACTTGCGGAAGCTAAGCCGCATTCCTTTAGTAATTGACGAGTAAATTCTATTACTGATGTTTTTCCGTTTGTGCCAGTAACAGCAGAAATATTCTCTGGATAAGGTTTATAAAATTTTCCTACAAGCTTTGAGTAATCTCTCCGGATATTTTCGCTATAAAAGATACTTATGCTCGTTTCTTTCAAAAGATATGGCGAGTCAGTTAGTGGCACCATTATTGCCACGGCCCCTCTGCTTAGTGCATCCTGAATAAAATTTAGACCGCTTAAATTTCCTCCGGGTAAAGCAGCAAATAAAAACCCTGGTCCCACTTTACGTGAGTCGGCAGTTATACCGGTAATATGAGAATGCTTACAGACTTTATCGTATTCACTACAAAACTCAAAACCTCTAAGCAAATCTATTAAGCGCACAAAGATATTCCTTTTATCTTTATATTATTTTTTATCAAGATTTATTCTGAACGGAAATGAATAAATCATCACCGGGTTTAAACTCAAATTCTTTATCTTCACTTTTTCTCAATCCAAGTAAGGGAGCCATTCTTTTAATTATATTTGCAACCGCTGGGGCAGCCACCCATCCACCTGTTGCATATCCATGAGTTCTTTTTATTCCCTTGGGTTCATCAACTATTAACAGAATAGCATAACGAGGGTTATTCATTGGAAAAGCACCCACAAAAGATGAGAGAATTCGACGTTTTCCATAACCTCCGTGGGGGCCAGGTTTATCAGCTGTACCTGTTTTACCTCCCACAAGGTAACCGGGAACATCTGCTTTTTTCCCCGTACCATAACGAACAACAACTCTCATAAGGTCTCGCATTTTTTTCGAAGTTTTATCAGATAAAATCTTCACGCCTTTTACTTCCTCTCCCCTAGAGATTTTACGAATACGTGGTTTAAACAAGGTTCCGCCATTTACCAATGCCGCCACTCCTGAAATTAATTGAATTGGACTAACAGCAATACCATGTCCATACGACATTGTAACAGTATTAATTTCTCGCCATCCTGCAACTTTTGGATACCCTATTTCTGGCAATTTTAGTTGTGTCGGAGTAAGTAAACCAAAACGCCTTAAATAATGTTTTTGTTTTCTTGGACCGACGTCTTGCGCAATTTTAACGATACCGATGTTTGAAGAAAATGCCATTATTTCTGATACTGATAACCATCTATTTTTTGCGTGGTAATCTGAGATTTTATGCCGAGAAATCTTAATTGGTTTTGTCGCATCGTAACGATTCTTTAATCCAATAATTCCAGAATCTAAAGCCATTGCTACCGTAAAGAGTTTAAAAGTAGAGCCCATCTCGTAAATACCCTTCGTTGCTCTATTAAAACCGGCAATGCCACTCGCAGTTATAGGCTTGTTAGGATTAAAATCAGGGAGAGAACTCATCGCTCTAACCTCACCATTAGTTACATCCATAATAATTCCTGCCGCCCCAATAGCTGTAAACTCATTCATTGACTTTAATAACTCTTCTCGAAGAACAGATTGTAGTCTAACGTCAAGTGATAACATGATTGGTATATCGGATTTGAAAAGATTATTATCAAAATAACTTTCCACTCCTGATAGTCCTCTGCCGTCAATATCTGTTAGTCCTAAAACATGTGAAATCGTCTTGCCATGGGGATAAACCCTTCTCTCAGTGCGTTGAAATTTAAGGCCAGGTATACCTAAGGTATTTACGAGAAATTGTGTATTTGGTGTTAAGTTTCTCTGCAACCAAACAAAAGATTTTTTCGATGACAATTTGCTCTCAATCTTGTTCTGATCGAGAGTTGGAAAAATCTTGCTTAATTTCGCAGCAGCCAAAGTTGGATTAAATACTTGGCGGGGATTAGCATATAATGAAGCCGTTGGTAGGCTAGTAGCTAGCAAAATACCATTACGATCCTTAATATTTGCCCTAGACACCCTTTTACTTAGGTTTGGTATTATTTTATGATATCTCGATTCCCTTATACCTTCATTAAAGATTGCTAATTCAATCAAACGACCAGCTAAAAGGGCAAAAGCTATTGTAAATAGGGCCCCCGCGACTAAAAGCCGGTTTCTTCCCGTTTCCAATGCTAAACGACGGGCACCATTAAATTTTATATGAATAGGAGAATTATTATCCTTTTTTAAATATAAATTTGCTTTTTCACTAGGTCGGAATGGATGCTGAATCCTCTCAAATATCATTGCTCAAATCCTTCTTGATTTAAAGCTTTTTTGAGATTTCCCACTTTTATATTCCAATCATTCTGCTCTTTCTCATTTTGATTTTTACCAAGAACATTAATTAGTTCATCGATAGACTTTATTCTATCGGGATTAGTCGGATACATCTGCAAATAGCGCGAAGCCAAATCTTTAATTCTCGATAGATTATTTAGGTGGCTCCATTCGGCTTTAAGAACGTGTATTCCTTCTTCATATTTTACTATTGAACTATTTAGATTTAAAATTCTATCTTCTAAATTAGCCACTTCATATTTAAGATAAAAAAGGCCTACACTCATAAAAGCTGCAACAAAAAGTGTTAGAATTGTCGTTTGACGCATTTCCGCCCTCTCCCTCAACCTGCCTCAAGTGAAAGTACTGGTGCGGTTGTCCTCTCGGCTACTCGCAATCGAGCAGACCTTGATCTTGGATTCTCTGAGACTTCCAATGCTCCGGGTTTAATCACATGCCTTGTTACAAGATTAAAGCTAGGTGTAGCTCTCGATTCTAAGTTTTGTGGCAAATGCCTTGATATGCCGCTATTTTTACCACTTCTTTTATAAAGAAATTTTTTAACTGTTCTGTCTTCAAGAGAATGAAAGGATACCACTGCAAGTCTTCCCCCAGGAACCAAAATTTTTTCGGCGCCAATTAGACCTTTACTAAGTTCTTCTAACTCATTGTTTACTTTAATCCTAAGCGCCATAAATGTCTTTGTCGCTGGATTATTACCATTCTGCGGCCATTTTACATTTGCATGAATTATTTTTACCAATTCTTCTGTCGATGATATTGGTTTTATTTCACGTGCCTTCGTTATGCCTTTAGCTATCTTTCGTGAGTTTTTTTCCTCTCCAAATTGATAAATGATATTAGCAATTTCTTCTTCTGTCGCATTATTAATAAATTCTGCAGCTGTGAGACCTCGATTACTCATTCGCATATCAAGCGGTCCGTTAAATCTAAAAGAAAAACCACGAGCAGGATCATCGATTTGAGGTGTGGATATACCAAGATCTAATGTCACCCCATCAATATGTTTGATAAATTTTTTCATTATCAAATTAGCCATATCACCAAAACAACCTTCTAACATTATGAGTCGTCCCGGGTATTTTTTACTAAGTTCAACACCAAATGCGATTGCTACAGGATCTCTATCAATGCCAAAAACTAGCGTTGAAGGTGTTTCCAGAATAGCTTTTGAATATCCCCCGCGGCCAAAAGTGCCGTCAACGTAAACTCCGCCCCTTTTAAGATTTAAGCCAGTAATAACTTCGTCTCGCAATACCGGTTCATGCTGGTTTGGCAAGTCTAATATCCCTATCAAGATCAATCTTATTTATGGCGGTTAGAAAAAATACATTCATCTTAATGAACTCAAAACAAGTGTTCTATTAGCTGCATGACTGTATAATTCAAAAAACTGCGAAATATTACCTTTGATAATTATCAGTATTAGTTGTTTAACTCTTGAGTATAACAATAGTTTGTCAATGAGCCCAAATGACCAATTAATCGCAGTTTTAGGGTAATTATTTCGTTTTTTTTCTAAGTTAAAATAGTTATGTGTAATACTTAACTGTTGAATAAAATCTTTATTAAGATGCTTAAAAAAATTATTTTTAAAAGACTGAAGAATATAATTCTCCAAGAAAATTAGCGTATTTTTTATTTGCTTATAGCCATTTGGTAGCCTCAGTATGCCCGACATTTACTTTTACCCTCATATATTAAAGTTAGAGTCAAAAGAGAAGCCAGAAAATAGTTAAGCACAGCCCAAATCCTATTTAAAAAATATAGTAATTCTAATATATTTTGATATTTTTGAAATATCATGAGGTAAAAGACAATCTCAAGTAATTATACCTGTAAATAGGTTAATAAAGCCTTTCCATATATTAGGATATCAAATCGAAATTTAGATTAGATTCTTAATTTATATAAAAATATAATTATAAATTAAATATTATTCGAAAAATAAGCGATCGTCTTCTTTAGACCTTCTCTGAGTTTCGTAGTTGGGCTCCAGTTAAGGGTGCTATTGGCCAGGTGAATATCCGGACATCGCTGCAACGGGTCATCTTCCGGTATATCTGAGTATACCAACTCCGAACTTGACCCCGTCATTTCAATAATAATCTCTGCTAATTGCTTGATTGTAAATTCCTCTGGATTACCGAGATTCATCGGGCCTACAATATCATCTGATGCGCCCATTAAGCTTATAAATGCATCAATTAAGTCATCAATAAAACAAAATGATCGAGTTTGAGTGCCTGTTCCATAAATTGTAATTGGTTCTGATCTCAAAGCTTGTACAATAAAATTCGAAATCACCCTTCCATCGTCGAGACGCATACGAGGACCATAAGTATTGAATATTCTTGCCACTCGAATATTTACATGATGCTGACGATAATAATCAAAAAATAGCGTTTCTGCACACCGCTTGCCTTCATCATAACAGGCTCTAGGACCAATAGGGTTAACATTTCCTGTGTAATTTTCTGTCTGCGGATGAACAGTAGGATCTCCATAAATTTCACTTGTAGAGGCTTGAAATATCTTAGCACCTATCCGCTTTGCTAGCCCTAACATGTTAATCGCACCATGAACGCTTGTTTTAGTCGTTTGAACGGGATCATATTGATAATGAATCGGTGAGGCTGGACAGGCTAAGTTATAAATTTCATCAACTTCAACATAAAGCGGAAACGTTACATCGTGACGCATAAGTTCAAAATTAGGGTGTTTTATTAACTCGCTAATATTATCTTTCATACCAGTAAAATAATTATCCAGACATATTATATCATTTTTCTCTTTTATTAAACGCCTACATAGGTGAGATCCTATAAACCCAGCACCACCGGTGATTAAAATCCTTTTTCGAGTAGCCATAAATTTCTCATTCACAAATAATTAAGTTAGTCGAGATATTCCAAATATAAGTTGTATAAAGACTTAGAAAAAATATTTTTTAATTATAAATATACAGTGATAGTTTATAGTTAGTTAAGGGTTTTCAAATAGAATAACTATAATACAAAATATGACGAAACAATATTCAAAATTACACAGTGTTTGATAAAGGATAATATCTATGTCTTGCGGACCCTATAAAAATTTTCTTTTACCTCACATCTTGGTATTAATTTTATTATATCTAGGAGCTTGTTCGACTACTCCTCAATTTACAGATTCTAAACAATTAATAAATCAGTCAGTGAGAACTTTAGCGATTTTTAAAAAACGAACTGATTTAGAAACGCTTCCTGGTCAACTTAAAGCCGCTGCTGGAATTGCAATTTTTCCCTCAGTCTACAAGGCTGGTTTTATCGCTGGAGCAGAGGGTGGAAATGGCATATTAATAGCGAAGAAAAAAGATGGAACTTGGGGTTATCCAGCTTTTTATACATTGGCTTCAGGAAGTTGGGGGCTTCAATTTGGTGGTCTGAAATCTGGCGTAATCCTCATAATAAGAAATTCTGGAGCTGTAAAATCTATAATCAATGATCAGGGGAAAATATCACTAGAGATGAATGTGGCGGCGGGAAATGTTGGAACCGGAATGGAGGGCTCAGTGACAACAAATCTGGCCGCAGATATTATCGGATTTAGTGACTCAAAGGGAATATATTCTGGTGTCTCGTTAGAGGGTTCAGCTTTCATCCGACGAACCGATCTAAACCAAGAATATTACAGAATTAAAGCAACACCATCAGAAATAATACTTGGCAACAAAGTAAACAATCAACATGCGGATTTATTAAGGCGTGAGCTCGAGCATTAACAAAAGTTGATTACTTAAAATCTATAATAGGCGTAAATCTATGCTATCAAATATAATAGATTTTAATTAAATTTTGAGAGTAATATATGAGCTTTAAATCACAATCGGACGAGATTTTAGAAGACAAGAACCCTAATTTTATTAGAAGTATTATCACTGAAGATATAAAAGAAGGTCATCATTCATCTATTATAACTCGTTTTCCTCCTGAACCTAACGGATACCTCCATATTGGTCACGCAAAGTCGATATGCCTTAATTTTAAACTTGCACAAGAATTTAATGGTAAATGCCACCTGCGTTTTGATGACACAAATCCCATCAAGGAGGAGCAAGAATTTATAGATGCTATTCGTGAGGATGTTAGCTGGTTGGGTTTTAATTGGGGCAGTAATGAATTTTACACATCAGATTATTTTAAAAAATTATATTTATGGGCTGAGGACCTAATAATTAATGGAAAAGCTTATGTTGACGATCTGAGTGCCGATGAAATTAGAGAACATAGGGGATCATTGACCGAGCCTGGTAGAAATAGTCCATATCGAAACCGCAGTATTGAGGAAAATTTAAAACTTTTTAGAAACATGCAATCTGGTAAATTTAAAAATGGTGAAAAAGTACTGCGAGCAAAAATTGATATGTCCGCAGGAAATCTGAACCTACGTGACCCTGTTCTATATCGCATACTTCATTCTGAACATCCTAGAACAGGTACTGAATGGTGCATTTATCCTACTTATGACTTTGCGCATGGTCAATCTGATGCGATTGAAAAAATAACTCACTCAATTTGCACACTTGAATTTGAAGATCATAGACCCCTTTATGACTGGTTAGTTAATAATATTCAGGTACCATCTCACCCGAAACAACTTGAATTCTCCCGCCTAAATCTTACACATACAATCCTTTCCAAACGGCAACTAAAACAGCTTGTATCAGAGGGATTGGTCTCGGGATGGGACGACCCTCGCATGCCAACAATTAGCGGTTATCGGAGACGCGGCTACCCAGCTTACGCTATTCGAGACTTTATACAAAGAATAGGTGTTTCCAAATCCAATTCAATAATTGAAATTCAGTCACTCGAGGCTTGCGTTAGAGAATATTTGAACCAAAAAGCACTAAGGAGAATGGCCGTCTTAAAACCTGTAAAAGTGATTATTGATAACTACCCTCAAAATCAGGTTGAAGAATTGAGAGCTATTGATAATCCAAATGATCCTAATAGTAGTGTTAGGATAATACCATTTGGAAGAGAAATATACATTGAACGAGAAGACTTCTTGGAAAAACCAACTAAAAAATTTTTTCGGTTAGCACCGGGCAGAGAAGTGCGCCTTCGCTTTGCTTACTTTATAACCTGTCAAAAGATTATTAAGGACTCAAATGGTGAGATCAAAGAATTGAGATGCACATATGATCCCGAAACCAAGGGCGGAAATGCGCCAGATGGGCGCAAAGTGAAGGGCACAATTCACTGGGTTAGTGCAGAACACGCAATTGAAGCAGAGATTCGCCAATATGATTATTTATTTAAAAGTGAAAATCCCTCCGAGAATGAGAATTTCTTAGATGATATAAACTTAAATTCACTCAATAAATTATTTGGTTGTCAGTTGGAACCTTGTTTACGAGATAGTGCGGTTTCTGCAACAGTTCAGTTTGAGAGATTAGGATATTACTGTCTCGATAAGATGGCTACATCAGATCATTTAATTTTTAATCAAACCATTGGATTAAGGGAAAACCTAAAGGAGAAAATATAGATATCTAATCTAAATTCTCCTAGGAATAGTTTTAACTAAACAATAAGGGTAAATATTTATGAAGAAAAAAGTTGAACACTTGCATTGGCCAAATGCCCCTAAAATGTGGATGCCATATGCGCCAGCAATCAAGGTTACAGGCGGTTCGACAATTTATTGCGCTGGCGTCACTGCTGCGCCAGTATACCACCACCACCCACATAGGCCGGAAGACTTTAATAGTATGCCTAACAATATGGAAGAACAGGCCTTACTCGTTATGGAGAACTTAAAACAGGGCTTAGAAGCAGCTGGAGCGAGCTTTAAGGATGTTATTGTTTGTGACCGATTCTTGACTGATATGAACCAGCAAGATGATCTAAATAAAGTATGGAATAATTATTTCTCGGATCATAGCCCTGCCTCCACTACAGTTCAAGTTGTTCGTCTTGCGACAGATCCAAGATGTCTTATAGAGGTAAATGCGATTGCTGTAATAGATTAATACCTAAAATCTTATACTTTTTTATATTTCTAGGGTTAGCCATTTTTACTCGCAAACCTGAACCACGTTTGATAGTATTGATACAGACTAGAAAAGCCGAGTTTATTGATGAGAGAAGATAGGAACAAACTCCTAACAACGACTTCACCAGGTTCGTCAGCGGGCAAAGTGCTCAGACAATACTGGGTGCCTGTTGCACTTACTGAAGAATTAGATAGTAAACGACCCGTTATACCAGTTAAAATTATGAGCGAAGAACTTGTTCTTTTTCGTGATAAAAAAAATAATTTAGGGCTTCTTGATCGTCAATGCCCACACCGTGGTGTTGATTTATCTTATGGTCGGTTAGAAAACAATGGTTTACGATGTGTCTTTCACGGCTGGTGTTTTGATAATAGTGGACAATGTTTGGAACAACCAGGTGAACCTGTAAATTCAAAATTATATCAAAAAATTAAAACTAAATCATACCCGGTTAAAGAAATAAATGGGGTTATCTTTGCATATATGGGTGGCGCCAAGGAAACAAGCCCTCCTCAATTGGATTGTTTTAGAGCCCCTAACAGCCACGTATTTGCCTTTAAAGGAAAATGGGAATGTAATTGGTTACAAGCTCTTGAAGTTGGCATTGATCCTGTCCATGCATCTTTTCTTCATCGATTTTTTGTTGATGAAGATCCAAGTGATCAGTATGGAAAACAATTTAGAGATAATGCTGCTGATACAGATATTCCCATAACTAAGGTCCTAAGAGAATTTCATAGCCCAGAGATAAAAGTGGAAGAAACAAACTATGGTCTAAGAATTAAAACTTTTAGAGATCTCAATAATGGCTCGACACACGCCCGTATAACTAATCAAATTTTCCCCTGTGCCATATCTATCCCAATGTCAAATTCAATGACAATTACACAATGGCATGTTCCAATCGATGATGAAAATTGTTTCTGGTATGCTATGTTTACAAGCTTTGATGAACCTATTGATCAAGAAAAAATGCGAAACCAAAGGTTAGCTAACCATTCATTACCTGAATATTTACCTAAAAATAATAAGAATAATAGGTATGGGTTTGATCAAAAAGAACAAGAAACACAAACTTATACTGGCATGGGAATGGATATCAATGTTCACGATCAATGGGCTTGCGAGTCAATGGGACCAATACAAGATAGAACCAACGAACACCTTGCAACTACTGATAAAGCAATCTCGGCCTATCGCCGAATGTTATTACAAAGTATAACTAAGGTTGAAGAAGGTGATCAAGAGTTAATAGGCATAGTTTCTGAAAATAATACTCATAAAATAAAGGGGCCAATTGCTCTAGATGCTATTGGCTCGTCAGAGGATCAGGATGCTATTTGGCTCATCGGTGATCAAAAACGAAGAAGTCAAAGCTCATGGAATGCAATTATTGATTATCGAGATATAAAAAATGACTAGAGCTAGTACGGGTAAAGATAATTTTATCAAAAAATTTAATCTTTGGAATTCAGATCAGACCAACGCTGCAAAAGAAGTTATTAAAAAAATAAAAGCACTTGATCTTGATGTTATTCGCATCTCCTTCCCGGATCAACATGGAATCTTAAGAAGTAAAACCATAACGGCTTCTGAGATTAACTCAGCGCTCTCAAATGGGATTAGTATGGTAACCACTTTGCTAGCAAAGGATACTTCGCATAAAACAGTTTTCCGTTGGTTCACTGAAGGTGGCGGTTTTAAATTAGAAGAAATGACTGGTGGAGGCGATTTTCTAATGATACCAGACCCGGAAACCTTTAGGGTCCTCCCATGGGCAAAAAAAACAGGTTGGATTTTAGCTGATATTTATTTTCCAAATGGAAAGACTGTTCCCTTTTCTACGCGCCAGATACTCCGAAACGCAGTTACTGAAATTAATAGCAAAGGATATGAGTACTGTTCTGGCTTAGAGATAGAGTTTCATCTTTTTAAACTTGAAGACCCTAAACTAATGCCTCACCAAGCTGGCCAACCTCCAGAGCCACCTGATGTAAGTCTCCTTGCCCACGGCTTTCAGTATTTAACAGAACAACGCATGGATGAGTTGGACCCATATCTAGAGACTCTAAGGGAACATTTAATGAAGCTTGAGTTACCCCTTCGAACAATTGAAGTTGAATTCGGTCCCAGTCAAATAGAAATTACATTTGATCCGACCAATGGAATAAAAAGTGCTGATAATATGATTCTATTTCGAAATGCAGTAAAACAAATTGCACACCGGCAAGGCCTACATGCCACATTTATGTGTAAGCCAAATTTACCAAACTTGTTTCCGTCAGGTTGGCACCTTCATCAATCACTTCTCGACCTAAAGACGAAGAAAAATGCTTTTATCCCAAAAAAAGTTGATGATGCTTTATCTGAAATTGGACTAAATTTTATCGCTGGACTATTAAAACATTCACAAGGAAGCTCAATTTTTACAACCCCGACGATAAATGGTTACAAGCGTTACCAATCTCACTCTTTAGCACCCGATAGGGTGCTGTGGGGCAAAGATAACCGAGGTGCCATGCTTCGAGCAATTGGGGGGGTAAACGATCAAACTACAAGAATAGAAAATCGCGTGGGAGAGCCAACAGCAAACCCATATCTATATCTGGCCTCCCAAATATACTCTGGCTTAGATGGAATCAATAATAAGTTTACTCCCGCTATACCGGTTGATGCCGCCTACGATACAAAGGCTGAAATGCTTCCTGTATCTTTAATGGAGGCTGTAAAAGCACTAAGGAATGATCGCTATCTTATGCAAAAGTTTGGGGCTCAATTCTGTGATTATATATTGCATATAAAAGAAGCCGAAATATCTCGATTTTTATCGACAGTCACCGATTGGGAACATAAAGAATATTTTGAGATTTTCTAAATCTCAAAATATTCTATAATCTACGGCGCTTATCCAATACATGATGATATAATAAATATATTGCTGTAATTGATAATGCGATATTCGCAACAATCGGCATTTTAAGTAAAATTAAAGCAGCAAGAATTAAACGTAGAATAATTTCAAAACTACTTAGAAGGAATCGATCTTGTCTGCTCAGAGCCGTAGCTACTAAATACAACATAACCCCTAACTTTGTTAAGATCCAAAAGAGCGAACCAATATGAATTGTTCCATCATAGCCTGGAAGATAAGTTTTACCCGCGCTAGTATCACCATCTAGAGGCTGCATAATTTGAGCGGCCTCAATTAGAAGAATTTCTGGATAAAAAGCAAAAATAAACGGAATAGTGAACATTACAATACCGGCCCTAACAGCTGAAAATCCCGTTGCCAAGGGTTCTGCTTTCGAAATTGTTGATGCTGCAAAAGCTGCTATAGCCACAGGTGGTGTTATTGCTGAGGCGACAGCAAAATAAAAGACAAACATATGAGCGGTAAAGTTTGCTGTTCCAAGAGCAGCCAAAAGGGGGCCAATAATTAAAATCACATTAACATAGGCTGGTAATGTCGGCATCCCCATCCCCAACAGGATAGTTGCAAACATTGTCACGACTAAAGCCAACATCAGGTATAAAGAGCCACCTATCACATATTCATAACCAAATATCACAAATGTCGAAACTGATTTTAACCAATTCAAAACATCTATGGTCAAAATACCAGTAAAATTTGTAAAAGAAATACAGACGTCAATAACAGCTACAGCAATTAAAAGTAGAAACAATTCAGCAATAACTATGCCTGCATCTGATAGAGCTTTTATAATTTTACTGGGAGCTCTTCTTACTTCTGGATCCAAAAATAGAAGAAGGAGAAGAATCATAACGGCGTAGAATCCCGCCGAATCCGGATCGCCAGCTGCATTCTGATATACTTCTAAAAACCATGGAAGTGGATCGCCAGAGCTTGCATCATATCCAAAAATGAAAGCTGAAAAACCCTCACCAACGCTATCTTTAGAACTGAGCAAAAGAACTAAAATAACTAGAATAGGTCCCGCGATCATTATTAGATTTTTATAATCTTCTCGGGTAAGTTTTTGCTCTTCTGTTAACGTATTTATCGCTTTGATATCCATTCTACGGCACTCGAAAATAACCATGAGAAATAGACTAAAAAAATATGCTAAAGCTGGAATAAAAGCGGCAATTATAACTTCAGAATAAGGAACAGTGGATAAGGCTGCTAATACGAAAGCCGCTATACCCATAACGGGAGGCATAATTTGTCCACCGCTCGAGGCCGCAGCCTCTACGCCTCCTGAAAACGTTTTTGTAAATCCATTTTTAATCATCATAGGAATTGTTAAAGTGCCAGTACCCAAAACATTTACTACAGGCCCCCCGGAAATTGTACCAAAAGTAGCTGACCCTATAATAGCGGCATGTGCGGGTCCCCCGCGTAATTTTCGTGTTACAACCACAGCCATTCTAATTAAAGATTTTCCACCTGCGGAAGCTCCAAATAAAGACCCAAGAACAACATACGGGAAAACCACATTAACGGTAATATTTAAGAACTGACCAAGAATGCCATTTGATTCTAAAATAACCGCATTACGCGCACCAATAACAGCACCAGTGTAACCTCTGACACCATCAACCATAGTACCAACGGTGGTCGTTAAATATTTATTATCAGTCCAATCAAAATACCATGAAAGAGACGAAATAACTGTATACAGCGATATAACTATCGCAACTGCAACAATTGGAAAACCCCAAACCTTCACTATGTAAACAAAGAAGACCGCAATAGCTAAAATTAGAAATGGCATAACCCAGTTGCCACTATTTGTTATGCAGTCAGGAAAATCATCGTCCGGCTCAGTGCCAAATATGTCCATATATTCTTGTGCACGCGCTAAATTCTCAGCCATAGCTCTTGCTCGATCACCATTTAGAGTGTCAATCAAGCAAACTTGTTCATTCTCTATTAAGTAGAAGGCTCCGAAAGCAAGAATTACGCTTAGCATTAAAATATCAAGTGAAATTCCACAAATATATTTTATACTACCTTGGTCTCTCCAATCACGCGCAAATGAAGAACGAAGTAAAGCAACAACTGTCATAAAGATAAAAGTAAGTGGAAAGAAAAATTCAGAATTGAACTTACTTATGCGAGGTAGGCCGCTAAGACCGGGAATAGATTGTATTAATTCTAATAATCCAGGAATATTAGGTAAATTATTAGCTAAACCCATTAAAACTAAGATAAACGCCAAGCTATATGCGAGTTTATTCATCCAGTTATCTTGCATTGAATCTGACATTTAATTATAAAAATCTATTCCTACGCTAAAAAAAAGGTGAGTAAAACTGAATAATTTCGACCCACTCACCCGGTTAATTATACCACTTAAGACTTAGCGCATGCTGGAATCTTGAAGCCAGCCTCTTCCCATGCCTCAATTGCACCAGGGTGATATTTAACGCCAACTTTACAAACACCATGAATTTTATCATCAACACTACCAGCAAAGTGATATTTCATAAATGATGCCTTTTGAAACAGTAACTTAATATTCTTGATAAACGCGGCCGTTAAAGCTCTAGCTAATTTTTTATCCATTTTTTTATTCACAACTGTTCCACCCGTATTCGCTGCTGATCTGAAAGTATTATCATCCGAAATTATTTTTACATTTGGACCATAAACATTCATTTCATTCACAGACCATTCGATTGGCCCCATACCAGGCGCTTTGATATATTTCTGAAAACCTTTGCCTTCATACATTTTCTTTGGAACAGAAACGATATTTATTTTCCCCGCAGCTGCCATAACCGGAATGTAGCTTGATGGGTTGCCACACGGACGCACTGCAGCATCAAC
>NHCC01000020.1 GCA_002168115.1 Rhodospirillaceae bacterium TMED23
ACCGCATACTTTCCAGTTCATCTCTCAGGCTAGACGATGTAGCCTTAAGTTGTTCTATTTCATCAACCGACCGTTGCACAGCTTGCTGAACCGCTGCATCTTTTTCATATTGATGATGTTCAAGTTTATTACGCAACGCCTGAATGGTTTTTCTCAAGTGATGTGTTTCGACCTCCATTAATTGAAGAGGATCATTCTCTGAACTAGAGGGCACTATATTTGTTTCCATCTCTACCTTATGACGATCTTTTTTTATCAGCTTATCTGAATTAGATATTTAAGCATCTTTAATTTGGTATATTGCTAACGTATCTTTACATACTTTTATCATAACCATTGCAAGTACTACCTTAAACACAAAAGATTCAATAACACTGTAAAATTTAATTAAATTTATATTTATTTATTGATTTTTGTAATTTTAATTTCTTATCACTCTAATAATAAACTCCTTTATTCAGGAATCAATGATGACTACATAATGAGTTCGACGTAAGACTGAAGGTTAATCTATAGATGACTTCGCGATAATTAGATTCAATAAGTTGTAGCATTTTTTAGTTTCATATTATTGTGCTTAATCGTAAATGAAACGTTTTCTTTTCTTTTTTTTGATCTAGTCGACTAACCTCTCAAAAATCAATTTAAAATAAGCCAATTCCAAATAAATTTAGAATATACTTGTTATACTTTCCCACCAACTTTCATTTTTTAGGTTTTTTTTCTTTTTAAGCGGTATGCCGTCTAGCTCTTTATTGGAAAAATTCTCTGAGCTACCTTTTTCTTCATGGCTTTTGGTGATATTTCCTTGACCAAAAATAGAGTCTAAAAAATCTATTTTCTTACTATTGCTAATTTCAATTATTGTTTCAATTGGTTGAAGGGGCGTAGGACTGTTTTTATCTTTGGGAATTTCCATATTTGAAATTTGTAATGGACCAGAGTTTCTCGAGATACTAATATTTTTATTTTTTTTCGGATTTAATATTTTTTGCCTTTGATCAGCCTGGTTTTTTTTTATTATAATTGGAGATAGAGTTTGTATTGTTGGCGAAAAGGGGTTGGGTTTTCCTTCAGGCCAAACAGGAACCCTATTTTTTTTTCGGCTTAGCTCAATATTAACGTCATTTTTTAAGTCAACACTTCTATTTTCATTTTTACTATTTTTATTATTTGAGTGGAGTTTGTTTTGACTTAATTGTGATTTAATTTTCATTAAATTTTGATTTCTTATACCTACAATGTAGTGTGCAATACTATAAAATCCTTTCTCAATGGCTAATCCAGCCGGTGTTAGGCCCTCCTGATTGGTTGCGTTAATATCGGCTCCCTTTGTAATAGATAATCTGACTTCAGATATATTATTAGTTAATACCGCAAGAAATAGATTGTTAGTAAGTTCTTGTTTGTTTAAATCGTTACAATGCCCCATAACGGGCAATAATACAGCTATTATTGTAAGGGCTTTTCCGAAGAAATACTTAAATGATTGCAATTTTTTTGACCGATATGGTTGCATTTTCATTTTTCTCTCTAAGTCTTTGTGATTCCTTTTAATGCAGAATATATTCAATACCTATAATGATAAGTATAATTATGCTCTAGTAATGGCAAATAGAGCCTAAGTTTTATTAAACCATCATGTCTTAAATAAACAATACTTTATTTATCTTTTTTAACAAAGTTTTTTAAATACGTGTTTTTGATTACAATGTGGATTTTTTAATGCTTGAATCTTTTATCTTACTCAATGTACAATTTTTTTATCCATCATAATCATTAAATTGTTTGAGTTTTAATGGAAAAAATTTCGCAGCGCCCGAAATGGTTTGGTTTCATTTTAAAGATGCTGAGGCGCGCTAATTACTGCGGTTCTCGAAAAATTCCGCCTGGCCTTAGATCTGTTGTTGGGTTGCTTTGCGTTGTTGGTGGGCTGCTTGGTTTCTTGCCTATATTAGGGTTTTGGATGATTCCAGTTGGTTTTTTACTATTTTCGTTGGATGTGCCTTGGTCTCGCAAGTTCGTTAGAACTTGGTTGTATAGCCGAAAACGAGAATTTGCTCGAGGAAAATAAGAATATCAAGTATTCTATGTATTTTAAATTTTAAAAACAGAAACTCTTAATTTTTGGATGTTGTATGAAAAGGTAAAATAGAATATTCCAATAAATACCTTAAGGGGCTTTTATTTATGCAGTTTGATAATACCTACTCGAATTTGCCGGAACATTTTTTTGAACGGACCCGGCCGGTTCCTGTTACTAAACCAACTTTGATTTGTTGTAATAATGACCTTTTCGAAACATTAAACTTAAAACTTAATTTAAATGATTCTGAAAAGGTGGCAGAAATATTTTCGGGTAATATAGTGTTAGATGGATCCGATCCAATAGCCTTGGCCTATGCTGGGCATCAATTTGGACATTTTGTTCCGCAACTTGGTGATGGCCGTGCTGTCCTTCTCGGTGAGGTTTTGGATTCAAATAAATTGCGATGGGATGTTCAGTTAAAGGGATCAGGACCTACACCTTTTTCACGAAATGGGGATGGGCGTGCAGCCCTGGGTCCGGTAATTAGAGAGTATATTCTCAGTGAGTCTATGAATGCTTTGGGTGTTTCTACTACTCGATCATTGGTGGCTGTTTTGACAGGAGAGAGTGTTATAAGAGAGACCAGTGAGCCCGGAGCCATTTTAACGCGAATAGCATCTTGTCACGTGAGAGTAGGCACTTTTCAATACTACCTTGCAAAAAATGATATTAATTCAATCAAGTTATTGGCGGATTACGCCATTAATCGTCTATACCCTGATTTACGAAAAACTAAAAACCCTTATCTTGAATTATTAAAGCAGATTTGCCATCGGCAAGCTTGTCTAATTGCTAGTTGGATGAATGTTGGATTTATTCACGGTGTAATGAACACAGATAATATGGCTATTAGTGGCGAGACAATTGATTACGGCCCATGTGCTTTTCTTGATAATTATAATTCAGATGCCGTTTTCAGTTCTATTGACTCAGCGGGTAGATATTCGTTTGGTAATCAAGCTAAGATAGCCCAATGGAATCTAGCAAGATTAGCAGAATGTTTTTTGCCTTTACTAGATCCAGACGAAAAAAAAGCTATTGCGCTTGCTATGGATGTTATCGAAGCTTTTTATAAAATTTATAATGATTCTTATTTAGGGGTTATGAGGCAAAAGTTTGGGTTTTTGTCTAATAATCTAAAGGATAAGAGTATAATTGATGAATTCTTGGATTTAATGCAACGTTATGGAGTTGATTATACATTAACAATGAGAAAATTATGTGGTGTCGTTACAGAATTGTCCGATATTACCGAAATTTCAACCATGTTTTCAAAAAGTATCGAGTTCGATGATTGGATTAGGCGTTGGAGAAACAGGTTGAGATTAGAGACTGTCAATTCGAATGAAATAACCCAAGCAATGATGAACGTTAATCCAATATTTATCCCGCGAAACCACCTCATCGAGAAGGTTATACAATCTGCTGTTAATGATCATGAATTCCAACTTTTTCACGACTTACTCTCGGTATTAGTGAATCCCTATAAGGATAATGAGAACTTTCAATCGTTCAAATCTCCCCCCAAAGCAAATGAAATTGTTAATCAGACTTATTGTGGTACTTGATGTAAGTATACTCGTTAAATTGGCTCGGGAGGAGGGATTCGAACCCCCGACAAGGTGGTTAACAGCCACCTGCTCTACCACTGAGCTACTCCCGAATAACATCTCGATTATTTTACAAATCTAGATGGAGGCGCGGACCGGAATCGAACCGGTGTTCAAGGCTTTGCAGGCCTCTGCGTAGCCACTCCGCCACCGCGCCATATTGGTGGTGAAGATCACGTTATAGTTTTTTTTACAACTATATAATTAAACTTTTTCACCAATGCAATTTTTATCTATAACCCATAATTTCGCGAAACTAAACATTACATAATCACTGGTCAAGCAACCATTATGTCGTTGCCATTAAATTTTTTTCTATTTTTGAAAAAAGATAGCTTTCTTGTAACTAAGAATTAAAAGTTCTGGCATTGAATAAAAATTAGTAATAAATAACGAAATTGAAAAGCATCTCTATATTTGGTATATGCTTGGTTATGTTCAACTTTCTAAAGTTACTAATACTATGATTATGAAGGAATTTGGGATGAATTATCAGTTGGCCCGGCAAAATATGGTTGATAATCAAATCAGGACAAATCGGGTGACAGATATTAAAATTATATCAGCAATGATTGACTTGCCACGTGAGAGGTTTGTGCCAGAAATTTACGCAGAAATAGCGTATGTTGATACTGTTATAGAAACTGCTAATGAAAGACACTTAGTTGCCCCAATGGTTCTAGCTAGGTTAATCCAAGAAGCTGAGGTTTCTTCTGAAGATTTAGTTCAGGTAATTGGTTGTGGTACCGGATACGCTGCAGCAATACTATCTAACATGTCTAAAGCCGTGATTCTGGTTGAGGATGATCCAGAGGTTTGTAAAAAAGCTGAAGCCTTGTTTGTTGAATTAGGTCTTGATAATGTTTTGGTTTTCAAAACAGATTTGGTAAATGGATGTAAAAATCAGGCACCCTTTAATATTATAATGATCTGTGGCGCGGTCGAGGAGATCCCAACCAAATTAATAAATCAATTGTCGGAAGGTGGCAGAATTATAACCATCGTATCAGTCCCAGAAGGAACTTCGTATTCAACGAGTAAAGCTACTATATTTACTAAATATCATGGAAAATTAGTAGGCAAAGAAATTTTTGAGGTAAATACCCCTAAAATAAAAAATTTTAACAAAGAAAAAGTTTTTAAGTTTTAAAAATTTTGTCTTGCTTTTTAAACGCGAATCGTTCCTCAATACGGCATTGATTCGATCTAGTATTTAGTTTATTTTGTGAATTGAATAGATTGTCGTGACGGGTAAAGAACATATCTAGTGATATAATGCTGTTGAGCCGATGTGATTAAAATTTTAGGACGTTGGAATTATTGGGCGTATTAAAACGGCAGGCAATAGGAAAAAAAGAAGCATGAGGAAAATCACTTTGATAAACGCAATTGTTGCAGCAGCCCTGTTGTCGGGCTTTTTAAGTAACATAGCGCTTAGTCAAACATTGATGGAAGCTTTAGCAGCTGCATACAGTAATAACCCTGGACTTGAAGCAGCTCGTGCCGATTTACGCTCGACAGATGAAGGAGTTCCTCAAGCCCTTTCCAACTATCGACCCAATCTGGCGCTGTCTGCAGATGTAGCGCGGTCAATGACACATCTTAACACGCGTTCTCCAAATGGTGATCGAGATCAAATTGATACGCCGCGTAATACTTCTTTAACTGTGACGCAGCCTTTATACAGGGGTTCACGAACAATCAATGATGTTGCGAAAGCTGAGTTGGCTGTGAAAGCATCCAGAGCTAATTTAGTGGCAAAGGAACAAGATGTACTTCTGAGTGCGGTTACGTCTTACATGAATGTCTTCGAAAATCAGGCTAAATTAGATTTAGAAATGAAAAATGAGCAAGTTTTGAAAAGGCAACTTGAAGCTACTCAGGATCGATTCAGGGTTGGAGAGATTACGAGAACTGACGTGAGCCAGGCAGAGGCTCGCGTGGCTGGCGCTGCTGCAGATCGTATTCAGTCCGAAGGTAATTTGAATAATGCTCGTGCAAATTATGTTAAAGTAATAGGCGAGATCCCAGGAAAACTAGTGGACCCTACTAAGATGACTATAAAATTTGAGCGACTAGAAGACATTATTAGAGTAGCTTTGAGGAATCATCCTGACGTTGTATCTCAACGCCATTTGGAATTATCGGCGCGAAAAAATATCAAATCGGTAGAGGGAGAGTTGCTTCCTACAGTTAATTTAGTGGGAAATTTGGCTAGAGCGTGGGAGATTGCTGGTAACGATGACCAGAAAACAACTGGAAAAATTACTTTAAATTTGACAATGCCACTATACCAGAAGGGCACAGTTTACTCAAAATTGAGGGCGGCAAAACAGGATGCGAGGGAGAGTTCTCTGAAATTAGAGGAGGCTGAGCGGAATGTTCGTGAAGTCTCAGCCAAAGCCTGGGAGTCTTTGAATTCAGCTGAGGCTAGAATTAGGTCTTTTACTGCCCAAATTAAATCTGCTGAAATAGCACTAGAGGGAGTGCAGAGGGAGGCATCTGTTGGGTCTAGAACTGTTTTAGACGTATTAGACGCTGAGCAAGAGTTATTGGATGCCAAAATTAGCCTTATTGGCGCTAACAAAGAACAAATAATTGCTAGTTTTCAACTTCGCGAAGCTGTAGGTCAATTGACAGCTAAGAGTTTAGAGTTGTCTGTGAAGCAATATAATCCTACGAGCCATTATAGTGAAGTGCGTTCTAAATGGTTTGGTGTGAGTAGTTCAGGGCAAACTGCAGAGTAAGGGTAGGCTTACAAATTCATATGTTTGAAACTTTGGTTATCATTATGCCTACAAAGTTGAGTTTATTATTTGCTGATTATATAATATAAAAAAAATAGGTTTGTTCCCGAATTAGTATAAGTTTGTTAACTATTTGGGTCCATGATAATAAAATGTCTGAAGAAAGTGAAAAAGAAGAACCTTCCATGGATGAAATATTGTCCTCTATTAGGACGATATTAACAGATGAAGATAAGACAGATGCTCCGCAACCGGAGGCATCTGGTAACCTTGCTGTTAATCCCGATTTAGATACATCTATTCAGTCTAACAATGAAATGGACACTGTGGCTGGAAATACAAATGAACCAACATTAGATAGCGATTCTCTTGATCATCCCTCAGACAAACAGGTCCAAGAAAACTTAGAAACAGGCTTTTCTGCGGAAACTGATAATTCTTTATCTGTCGATGATAATGTGGAAAATGTGCAAGGAATTTCTCCCATCGGCGAGAAAGATAATCGTGAGGGTGAAGATATCCTTGAATTAACAGAGCAAATGATAGCGCAACCGCCGCCAAATGTGGGTGCAGGAGAGGCTATTGTATCGCCCGGGGTAACTGTTAATTCAACAGACGCATTGCAAGAATTAGCGAAAGCTTTGTTGAATAAAAGAGATATTGGCATCGGAAATCGAGATATGACTTTAGAGGGCTTGGTTCGTGAGTTGTTACGCCCTCTATTAAAAGAATGGATGGATCAGAATTTACCATATTTAATCGAACGATTAGTAAAAAAAGAAATTGATCATATGGTTAATCGAGCAGAGCGCCTTGATCTCTAATTTTAGAGTTAAATATTAATCCTTCATCTTAAATCAAATCTTTTTTGTATCGATAAACATTCAGAATTTACATGATTGGTTGGAATGCTATTGTCAAAGCGCTAATTGCTGGACGTTAACTCATTGTTGAATTAAGAACTATCAAATGTTAGAAAAAAAGTATAATCATGCAAAAGTTGAGGCCACGCATTATAAGGCGTGGGAGCAGGCTGGTAGCTTTAAACCGGGCCAAAACAAAGATGGTGAACCATACTCCATTGTAATACCGCCTCCGAATGTAACGGGTAGCCTGCATATGGGGCACGCGTTAAACAATACCCTCCAGGATATTTTAACAAGATATTATCGTATGATAGGCAGAGATGTTCTTTGGCAACCCGGTTGTGATCATGCTGGGATTGCCACTCAGATGGTCGTTGAACGTCAACTGGAGTCCGTAGGGAAAACAAGACATGATTTTGGACGAGAGGCATTCATAAATAAAATCTGGGAGTGGAGGGAAGAGTCAGGAGGCTTAATCGTTGAACAGCTCCGCCGATTGGGGGCCTCTTGCGATTGGTCGCGGGAACGTTTTACGATGGACGAAGGTTTGTCTTTGGCTGTCAAGAGAGTATTTGTAGAGCTTTTTAAGCAAGGTCTGATTTATAGGGATAAACGCCTGGTAAATTGGGACCCTAAACTTCATACTGCAATATCAGATTTAGAGGTTGAACAGCGAGAAATTGTTGGGCAAATGTGGTATTTTAATTATCCCATCGAGGGAGATAATGGAAAATTTATAACGGTAGCAACAACTAGGCCAGAAACTATGCTTGGAGATACTGGGGTTGCAGTTCATCCAGATGATGATCGTTATTCCGATTTCATAGGCCGTAATGTTATTTTACCGATAACGAATAGAAAAATACCAATTGTTGGCGATAGCTATTCAGACCCTGAAAAAGGAAGCGGTGCAGTCAAAATTACTCCTGCTCATGATTTCAATGATTTTGAAGTTGGTCAGCGTAACAAATTAGAACTCATCAATATATTCGATTCTAACGCAAATTTGAATTCCAACGTACCACGTAATTATCAAGGAATGGATCGTTTTAAAGCACGTAGCAAAATCGTTGCCGAAATGAAGCAATTGGGACTTTTAGAAAAAATTGAGGATAATGATATGACCGTTCCATATGGAGATCGGTCTGGCGTTGTGATTGAGCCTTTTCTTACAGACCAGTGGTTTGTAAACGCAGAAAAATTAGCTGAACCAGCCATTGAAGCTGTCCAAAGTGGGAATATAAAATTTATACCAAAACAATGGGAAAAGACCTATTTTGAATGGATGAGAAACATTCAACCCTGGTGTATTTCTCGTCAAATTTGGTGGGGACATCAAATTCCAGCTTGGTTCGGACCAGATGGCCATTATTTTGTTGAGCTAACCGTGGAAGAGGCAGAAAAGAGCGCTTTTAAACATTATGGAGAAAAGGTTGAATTAAAGCGAGATCCCGACGTCTTAGATACATGGTTTTCATCAGCTCTATGGCCTTTTTCCACACTTGGATGGCCGGAAGATTCATCAGGTGTCAATCGTTTCTATCCAACAAATGTTCTCGTTACTGGCTTTGATATTATTTTCTTTTGGGTGGCTCGGATGATTATGATGGGTAAGCATTTTCTTGATGAAGTTCCATTTCATGAAGTGTACATACATGCTCTAGTGAGAGACGAGGATGGACAAAAAATGTCTAAATCAAAAGGAAATGTGATTGATCCTATTAAGCTCATTGACTCTTTTGGCGCGGACTCTTTAAGAATGACATTGGCTGCGCACGCGGTTCAAGGAAGAGATGTCAAACTCTCCGAGAGTAGGGTTGAAGGTTATCGTAATTTTACAACTAAGCTATGGAACGCTGCTAGATTTTGTGAAATGAATAATTGCGAAATTGGATTGGGATTCGACCCATCTAAGTGCGATCAACTTATCAATAAGTGGATCATTAGTAAGTTATCAGCAGTGACATGTTTAATATCAAGTGGAATTGAAAGCTATAAGTTTAATGAGGCTGCTAATCACGCTTACCAATTTACGTGGGGTACATTCTGTGATTGGTATATTGAATTATCAAAACCTATTTTCTACGGAGAGGATGAGAAGGAAAAAGAAGAGACCCGCGCAACAGCCGCGTGGGTTTTGGAGTACCTTATAATGATTCTTCATCCTTTTATGCCTTTTATTACCGAGGAGTTATGGCAAAAAACAGGACCAAAAAGAGAAAAAATGTTAATATCATCTTGTTGGCCTGAGAATTTGAATCTATATGATGAACGCGCTGAACATGAAGTAGACTGGATTCTGAGTTTAATAACTGCGGTTCGTTCAATGCGTGCTGAGCTTAACGTACCAGATAAATCCAAGTTAATACTTATATTAAAAGAGCCCGAAGAAATTGCCATTAAGTCTGTTAGGGAACACGCGGAACTTATAAAAACATTGGCTCGCCTTGTATCTATAGAGTTTTCAGATGCTGCCGTACCTTCTAATGCCGCGCAAACTGTACTCGGCTTGACCACCCTTGTTATTCCTCTTGATGATATTTTTAATGTTGATGAAGAAAAAATAAGGTTAGGTCGAGAAATTAGTAATTTAGATGACGAAATTATGCGAATTGATAAAAAGTTGGATAATAAAAACTTTATTTCCAAGGCACCTCCCAAAATTATTCAAGAACAGAAAGATAAGCGAGAAGGATATGAGAATTCTCGCGCAAAACTTCAAGATGCCCTTTCTAGCCTCAAAAAAATTTGATTAAGTCCTAATGTGCTTAAAATAGCATAGTGGAAGCTAATTTTAGGTCTGTAAATCCAGCATGAAACTGTATACACTACTCTAATGTATATACTCTTGGGTGGAATTTTATGGATGTAAGTATGCTGGACATGGCTATTAAGGCGGCCATTGCACTATCTGATCCAATCAGACTTTCTTTTTTAGGCCTCGGGGTCGTTATCGGATTAACTCTTGGCGTTATACCCGGATTGGGTGGATTAGTAGGTTTGTCGCTGTTACTTCCATTTACTTTCGCCATGGACCCAATAACGGCATTTGCATTTTTAATGGGGCTTTCAGCAGTTGCTGCTACTTCTGACACCATTCCAGCAGTTTTATTTGGAGTTCCTGGAACAGTAGCATCTGCTGCTACTATTTTAGATGGATTTCCCATGGCAAGGAATGGAGAGGCTGGACGCGCTTTTGGTGCCGCTTTTACAGCATCTGTGCTAGGTGGATTATTTGGCGCAGTTCTTTTGGGTATAAGTATTCCGGCACTTAGACCCTTTATGTTATCAATTGCTTCTCCCGAATTATTGGCAATATGTATATTTGGTTTGTCTCTTGCGGCTGTATTAGCAGGTGGCTCACCCATGAAGGGGCTAATTGCCGTTTGTTTCGGGTTAATTGTCGCAGCAACTGGGGAGGACTCCGGTGGTGGTGAGTTGCGATGGACATTCGATACTCTGTATTTATACGATGGGTTCAGAACCGTGCCGATTGCGCTTGGGTTATTTGCTATACCTGAGATAGCAGATATGGTTATTCAAAGATCAACTATTCACCAAGGAAGTAAAACAACTTTAGTTACCCGAAAGTCACAATGGCTTGGAGTAAAAGATACATTTAAAAATTGGTTCTTGGTATTGCGTTGCTCATCAATAGGCGCGGCACTTGGTGCAGTGCCGGGTGTGGGTGCCCCTATATTGGATTGGGTTGCTTACGGCCACGCAGCTCGGACCGAAAAGAATGCGGATAAAACTTTTGGCAAGGGAGATGTTAGGGGTGTTATCGCTTCTGAGTCATCAAATAATGCTAAGGAGGGAGGGTCTCTGGTTCCAACGATAGCATTTGGGGTACCGGGAACAGCATCGATGGCTCTTATACTAGGTGCATTAGTGATACATGGAATTGTTCCTGGTCCTGATATGCTCTCCAAAAATCTAGATGTTACGTATTCACTTGTATGGAGCGTCGCTATTGCAAACATATTGGGTGCCGGCATTTGTTTTTTGTTCGCCAATCAGTTTGCTAAGGTTGCAACAATAAGAATTGGTGTTCTGGCACCTATTATTCTAGCAATTGTATTCTTAGGGGCTTTTCAAGGTAAACAGCATTGGGGTGATATATATACCCTTTTAGTTTTTGGTATGCTTGGTTTTGCAATGAAAAGATTGAGATGGCCGCGTCCGCCTCTAATTTTAGGTTTTGTTTTAGGCGATTTAATTGAAAGATATATGTTTATATCTGCAAACGTTTTTGGCTGGGGCTGGATCACGAGACCAATAACAGCAATTATTTTAATCATTACCATTTATGGACTGTTGCGACCGATAATTCGCCATTATTTAGGCCGAATGAAAAATAAGCATGAAAAAATTCCAATGAGACTTAATTTTAATCGTATAAATATAAATACCGATCTACTCTTTAATCTTATTATGTTTTTTATTTTTATATCAGTCCTATTTGTATCGGTTGATTGGGAATTTCGATCGCGACTGATGCCCCAAGTAATAGCCACTACGGGTATTATTTTTTGTTTAGTATTGTGTTTTATACATTTATTCGTATCGAGAGATTTTGTATCAGTTTTGAAAGGCCAAACGACTAAGGACAAGGTTACTGGAACGATTGAAAAACCTTTGAATGATGTAAATACCGTACATATGGACCTCGTCACTGACTTTGGTACATTATCGCAATCAACTATTCGATTTAGAAGTGCAATCTATTTTGGTTGGTGTTTCATATATCTTTTTTTAGGTGCGTTGGTTGGCCTCTTGCCCGCAATGTTTTTGTTTTTATTAGGCTATCTGAAAATTGACAGTAAAGAAAAATGGTTTACAGTCTTATTAATAACTTTTTCAATGTGGATCTTAGCGTATATTCTTTTTCATCAGGTTCTGCAGGTTGCATGGCCTCAGTCAATCATTGGAGATATCTTGCCAATACTTAGAACTAACGCTAACTTTAGTTTTTTTTAGTTAACAAATTACATATCTGTCTTAGTAACAAAGGGGAAATTAAATGAAAATATCTAAATTACTTAGTTTTTTAATTGTTGGCGCTTTTCTATTGATTGCTGGCAGCCAAACATCATCTGCGCAGTTTTTTAAGGGTAAAACAATCACATTAATTGTTGGCGCTAGTAATCATGGAACTTATGCCGCTTATTCTCGCGTATTGGCGCAGCATATGCCCAAACATATAGCCGGTAATCCTAAAATAATAATAAAAAGCAAAGGTGGTTCAGGTGGCCGTATTGCAGCGAATTATATGCATAACGCTGCGCCTAAAGACGGCTCTATGTTCAGTATTGTTTTACAGACGGTTCCTGTTAATCAATTTCTCAGTGCTAAAAAAGCTAGATTTGACGTTAGAAAGTGGCATTGGATCGGAAACATGTCTCCTCTAATAAATTTTTTAGGTTTATGGCATAAATCACCTGTACAATCATTGGAAGAGGCAAAAAGAACTTCTGTAAAGATAGCTGCGACAGGAAAATCGTCCCCTACGTATATTTATCCAAAGCTAATAAATAATATGTTTGGAACCAAATTTGATATAATTACTGGCTATAAGGGAGTTGGTGGTTTGAATCAGGCGATGGAGCAGGGCGAGGTAATGGGTCGTGGTGCCTCATGGTTAAGCGTTATTATTAAAGCGCCACAATATATAACTAAAAATCTTATCAAACCAATTATTGCTGATGGTTTTGAACGCGACCCTAGTTTGCCGAATGTTCCGACATTTATTGAGCTAGCGAAAAATGAGGAGCAGAAAAAAATATTTGAACTGATAGCAATTTCTTCAACTTTTGGAAGGTCTTTCTTTTATCCTGCAGGGGTGCCAGCGGATCGTATAAAAATAATGAGGGACGCTTTTGATGCTACTATGAAAGACTCGGCTTTTATTGCGCAGATGAAAAAGCAGAAATTACCCCTAAACCCTATGGGTCACGTCGAATTAGCAGCCTTATTGAAAAAAGTAGAAAATGCTGATCCAACGACGTTAGCGGCAGCTCGAAAAGCTATGGGTGTTAAATCCAAGAAAAAATAAAGAACTTTTAAAAAGAATTGATAATTAAGAGGTGAATTTATTCACCTCTTTTTTTTAAAGTTTTACAAATCATCTTTATCTCGAATACTAAGTCTCGACAGGCTGGAGGGAGTTCGCCTAATTCTCGGGTCGTTAACTGCATTGGGAGAATAAAATTTTCATCTGTAAGATTTAAAATTTTTAAAGTGGAAGAATCGGTATGCGATCCAATTCTATATCGTGGAAGTAGGCTTATCAAATCTCTTTGTTTAAGTAGGTTGATGCATAATTCTTGAGGAGCCATTTCAATCGGTCCTTTGGGTGGCAAAAGGCCCTTTTGGATGAATTTTTTGCTTAACTGGTAACTTACTCGACCTCGTGAATGAGGTAAAATCCAGTCGTGTTTCGATAGAGTCTCCAGCGTTACCGTTTTCATTTTAGCTAGCGGATGGTTTTGCCGTACAACTGGAACCAACTCAGTTTCTGATAATTTTTCGGTAACCAAACCAGAGGGAGTTGGGCCATCCAATTCAGAAGGGCCTAATATTAAATCTATTTCACCTTTGATGAGTTTATTAGATAATACTTCATACTCGTTTTCTTCAATAACTATATGGGTTCGTGGACGTTTATTTAGGAGCCGATTTATAGCTTGATTACCGACGGTAAAACCCTCAAAAGGGCCTAGTCCCAGTTTAATTTGACCTTCTTGGAAACCATCTAATTCATTTAATTGCTCTTCTGCGAAACGGATATTAAATTCAATGGTTTTTCCGTACTTTACTATTACATTACCCTGTTCAGTAAGTTCAACGCCCCGAGGCCCTCGATTAATTAGTTTAACCTGCAGAATCTCTTCAGCTAAACGAATGTTTCGTGACAGAGCAGGTTGGGAAATAGCTAATATCTCCGATGCTTTTCTTATACTCCCAGTTTCAGATATTGTAATAAGTTGTCTAAAATGCGAAAGTTTTAATTTATTTATTGGATTATTCATTCTATTTTTCAAAAAATGGATACCTTTGCTTTATAATGTTAGAGGGTATAACAAAAAAGATTTAATTTATAATAAAAACTTTTACATGCACCATAAATTTTGATTTGAGTTGTGTAATTATGACGAAAACTATGGGTTTTTTTGATATAATGAAATGTTATCACCCATCCCTAAATAGTAAGTTACTTATTATATTCCGTGTATTATCCTCTGAATATATTTAGATCCTTCGTTGGGGGAGGGGATAACCAAGCAAACCTTGCAGTAAAATTATAGGACTGCAAGGTTTGATTTATAAAGGTCGATTAGTGATGGATAAGTTGGTTGTGGAGTCATTGAATGAGACTTTAATGAACAAAGAAGAGGTTCCAACGCGCGATATTTTAATTCAAAGAGCGCGTGCAATGTGGCCTACGTTATTAGAACGGGCGGAAGAATGTGAAAAGAATAGGTGTGTTTCAGATGAGACCATAAGGGACTTTAGAAATGCTGGTTTTTTTAAAATGGGCGTTCCAAAAAAGTATGGTGGCTATGAAATGGACTATGACGCTCTTTGCGAAGTTATAATGGAGCTAGCATTTGTTTGTGGGTCGAGTGCGTGGAATTTAGCAGTACTAGGAGAACACGCCTATACTTTGACAAATTCAAAGCAGGAAATTTTAGATGAATTGTGGGGGGATGACCCGAATGTGTTGATCGCCACTGGGAACGATCCAAAGGCAACACTGAAACCGGTAGATGGTGGTTATGTTTTTAATGCTCGGACCAGCTTTTCTAGTGGTTGTGATCATGTGGATTGGTGGATTTCGCGGGGAACGGATACAAAGACGGGTAATCAGGTTGGTGTATTTATTCCTAAACAAGATAATGTGAAGATAATTGAAGATTCTTGGTATATGAGTGGCCTTGGCGGCACTGGGAGTAAGGACATTGAATTTAAGAACGTTTTTGTTCCAACAGCTTACGTTAGAGGGGCTCCAAAAGGCCCTGAGTGGGGAGGAAAAGAAGCTCAAGTCGATAATCCTGCAACCTACAGATTATCCCAATTATCTACAAAGCCCTTTTCTTTGGCATCGGTGTCAGTAGGAATTGCGGGTGGCGTTTTAAAGGCATTCACTGAAAGAATGTTGGAACGTAAGGCTCGTTATGGGGATGACTTGTCAGCAAAACAGAACATTCACATGAGAATCGCTGAATCTGCCGCAGAGTATGATGCTGCTCGAAAAATTTTATTATCGGATATACAGGAGTCACTTGAAATTTTGAGAACTCAAGTTGATATCCCAGACGAAATGCATCAACGTAACCGGCGAGATATGGCATTTTGTCCGCGTTTGGCTCAAGCTTCTGTGGATCGTTTGTTTTATGCAACGGGTGCAGGGGGATTAGCATTGGACAATAACTTGCAGCGCCAATTTAGAGATGTTCACGCGGCTGGAGCTCAGCTTTTTCTAAACTGGGATATTAACGCAACTGTTTATGGGAGAGCTAAGCTTGGCCTGGAAGTCGGAGGTCCAGTGATATAATCTATTAAATAATTCAAATTTTCAATAAAATTAATGGATTCAAACTGATATAAAAAATTCTGGGGGAGAGAATATTGAAAAATTTATTATACAAAAATATACTAGTAGTTATATTGGCTGTAGTCATTGTCCTTTCTACTTTTGTTGTAAATAATTCCTTGAGTGCTTCACCAAAAAAAGGTGGAATACTTAGAATAGCTATTCTTGCTGATATAGGTGGTTTCGATAGTCTTAAAATACCTATTACAGGCCGCCAGAGAGCATTCGTAATGCAAGCAATGCATGAGAACCTTTTCGACTTCGATCCTTACACTTCGAAAATTATTCCAAGGTTAGGTTTAAAGGCCGAGGCATTGGAAGATACAAAGCGGTGGAGAATTACTTTACGTAAAGGCGTAAAATTCTCCAACGGTAAAGAATTAACGGCAGCCGATTACAAGGCTCATATTGATCGTTTGCTTGCATCAAAGTTTAAAGCGCGTTTTGTTGGAGCTCTTGGTCCAAGATTAAACCGCGTAGAAGTGTCAGATAAATATATTATCGATTTTGTTTTCTCTGAACCAAGCCCTGGTTGGAAAACAATTATGACGGTCAATAATCTACTCTGGTGGGTTAGACCAAAGAGCTATTTAGAAGCAAACAAAAATAAGAAAAATTTTAATAGAAATACGGTTGGTGTTGGGCCATATATGTTAAAGAAGTGGCGAAGGAGCAGTAGTATTATTCTCGAAAAAAATCCTCACTATTGGGATAAAGACAATCAGCATGTTGATGAAATTCATTTTAAAATTATTAATAAGCAAATCAGTAGATACCAGTCCTTACAAGCGGGGCAATCAGATTATATTTGGATACCCCCTTTCTTATCAAAACGAGCTCGAAAAGATAAACGCTTAAAAGTAACAACATCCGTTCAATGGTTTGGTGGACTTGGAATTGCGTTCAAGCACTCTGTCGAGCCTTTTAATGATTTGCGAGTTAGGCAGGCACTTCTTCATGCATTGGATCGAGATAAACTGAATGCTGTTTTGAAAAAAGGTAAGGGTAAAGCGCCAAATAGTATGTATCCGAAAGGTCATCCTTGGGAATGTAAGAATGTTAGGTGGCCAGAATACAATCCAGAAAAGGCCAAGGCATTGTTGAAAGAATATGGTAAACCCATAAAGTTTACCTTAAATATGGTCGGCTTAAAAGATTTACTGAGAGTCGCTGAAGCCCACCAAGCCTACTGGAAAGAAGTTGGCGTTGAAGTTACTATCAAACCTGGTCCCAGGGGACCTCAATGGGGTAGGGCTGTTCAATCTGGAAAATTCGACGTTTGGTGGGAGAACTACGGTGATACGACGGACCCTAGTTTAGTTGGAATGATAATGCATTCAAAACATAAGGGAAACAGATATAAAATCAATAACTCTAAAGTTGATGCCGCTATTGCAAATGTTAAAGCAGCGCGGGGAAGGGATGCGCGTCTTAAAGCATCCTGCGATTTACAACAGATTATCGCTGATCAGGCACTTTTCCATATCTGGGAACAGGGAAAAGTTAATCTCGCTTATCTGCCATATGTAAAAAATGTTATCCCAGCTAATAATATTTGGCCTAAGTATCAGCGAGTTTGGTTAGATAAGTAGGAAAACANAGGANGNTGTGAGCTCTTTTTTTATAAATCTCAAGCTCATACTTCTCTGTTTTTATAAAATTAATGNCTTATATCAGACTCAGAATTTTACGCCTTATTCCAGTNTTCTTTATTGTAACTTTTGCGAGTTTTGCTCTNCTTAACATTTTACCAGGTGACGTAGCTGATGCCATTTTAGGCGGTGGTGCAGAATTTGCTGATAANCCTGAAGGGCTTATAGAGGCTAGACTTGAAATACGCGAGGAATTGGGTCTTGATCGACCAATTATCAATAGATATTTCTCTTGGCTTTTGAATCTTCTTCAAGGCGATTTCGGGGAGTCGCANATNCAGTTGGTACCCGTTTGGGAGTTAATTTTAGAGAGACTACCCGTTACCCTCGAACTTTTGATTTTATCTCAACTTCTTGCNATTTTAATTGCNGTTCCATTGGGTATTTATTCAGCGTTAAAAGCTGATAAATCGGCNGATAGAATTATTGGAACAGTGGTTTTTGGTATTGTCGCAATGCCACCTTTTCTTCTGGCTATATTGTTTGTCTTCTTTTTCGCTGTAACTTTGCAACTTTTACCGGCTAGCGGATATATTCCAATTGACGAAGATCTCTCTGAAAACCTTCGTTATTTTATTTTGCCAGCAATAACCATAGGAATATTAGAGGTTCCTATATTATTGCGTGTTCTGCGTGTGGATCTCATTGCAACTCTGCAAGAAGATTTTATTGCTAATGCTCGGGCAAANGGATTTTCAAATACATATATTCTTTTTAATCATGCTTTAAGGCCATCGTCTTTTACTTTAGTGACAATGCTGGGTCTCCAATTCGGATTTTTAATAAGTGGAACAGTGATTATAGAGGATATATTCGCATTGCCTGGAATGGGTAAATTAATTCTCGAGTCAATTGATAACCGGGATGCAATGATACTTCAGGGTGCAGTGACTATTATNGCTCTTGCGTACGTATTAATAAATTTATTNATTGATATATTATATGGTTTTCTTGATCCTCGTGTCGGACATTTTGGTCGAGGGAGACATGATTAATTTAAGNTTTAAAGGGACCAGAAAATCAGCAAATCGTAAATTGGGCATGGTTTTCTGGATTGCCGTTGGTTGGTTATCACTTATAATTTTTTGTGCATCGTTCGCTTATTTGTTACCATTTCAAGACCCTCTTAAAACAAATTTATCGAATACTTTTAAGCCAATTTTTTCGATAGGACACCTCCTCGGCACTGATCCCGTGGGCAGAGATATGCTGAGTAGATTGATTTATGGTGCTCAAGTCTCATTAATNATAGCCTTTACAGCCCCAATTCTTAGTCTACTGTTAGGTGTTACNCTGGGAATATGTGCTGGTTATTTTAGGGGTAAAGTTGACGCTACCATTGGAATCCTTGTTGACTCTATTTTGGCATTTCCGAATATTATAGCAATTATCGCAATATTATATTTTTTAGGGCCAACCCTTCTTAACATGATACTTGTTCTTGGTTTTTTCGGTATGGTTGCTGATCTTCGTGTCGCGCGTGCGAATACAATATTGTATTCTGAACGTGAATTTGTACTTACAGCTCGGGCTCTCGGGGCATCAAATATAAGAATAATGATTATGGAATTACTGCCTAATGTTATTATTCCTGTACTCGCATTGGCGATAATTGGAATGTCTAGGGTTATAGTAATTGAGGGAATTTTGTCTTTTCTGGGGGTTGGACTCCCGCCACCCGAACCAACATGGGGAAAAATGATATCCGAAGGATACGTGGAGATGGCATCATCACCACATATAACATTTCTACCTGCTGCAGCGATGTTTTTTACAATTTTAAGCTTTAATCTTATCGGAGATAGGTTAAGAACACTTACCAACCCCCGTACGGGGCAAATATAAAATNTAAGAAGCCTTAANAGCGGTCTTGCAAGAANTNCCCCCCGATCATATNTATAAATTATAATCGCTGATCAGATAAGAACNAGAATTTGGAGAATAAATGTTAGTANTNAAGCATGGNGTTACGTTTTNTGACAAAGAGAGAGCGACACCNGGATACACNTTATATTCTCGAAATGGATCAAAACAAGTTTGGCTTATCGATATGGATGGGGAAGTTGTTCATGAATGGCAGACGGGAGGTGGTTCAACTCATTTTAATTATTTGAGACCTAACGGAAATTTATTTATTTGCGAACGTATTCCTGATGGACCGCCGGTTAAGTCAGGAAAAGGTGGGCGAATGAGAGAATATGACTGGGATGGGAACGTCGTATGGGAGCATATCGATGATCACCAGCATCACGATGGACGTCGCCTAGAGAATGGTAATGCCGTTTATATTGCGTGGCATGAATTCAATGCTGAAGAGATTAAGCAAGTGAAGGGCGGTGAACCTAATACAGAAAAAGATGGGAGGATCTGGGGAGACGTTATTCGTGAAGTGAATANTAATGGTGAGGTTGTNTGGGAATNTATAAANAATGGTNCTGAATTTCTTGATAATTACGCAATAAAACCGCTATCACCACGTTATGAATATGGTCATGCTAATACAATATCTCCTATGGTTAATGGCGACTATCTAGTTAGTTATCGAGTTTTTAACCTTATTGTTATTATTGATAGAGGGACGGGGAAGCTAAAATGGGAATACCATAATCAAAACCTTGGGGGACAACATGACTGCCAAGAGCTCGAAAATGGAAATATTCTAGTTTTTGCGAATGGTCATAACGTTTTTAGGGAAGGCCCGGAATTTAGTCAAGTTTGGGAGATTGATCGTGAATCTAAAGAAATAGTCTGGAGGTATCACCCAAAGCAGAATCCTCTTACGTTTTGGAGCCCTCATATCAGCGGTTGTCAAAGACTATCCAGCGGGAATACACTTATTGTCGAGGGAGGTAAGGGATGTATTTTTGAAGTTACGCCTGAGGGTGATGTGGTTTGGGAATATATAAATCCATTTTACGGGCCTCATGGAGAAATTGCAGATGGAGAGATAAATTGGGTATTTCGTGCAAAAAGATACTCCCCTGAATCACCTGAAATAGGTGGGCGAGTTTAATTGGATCTGAAGTTCTAATGAGCCAATATTTGGCTTAAAAATAGTTTTGTTCTATCGTGTTCGGGCTCATTAAAAAATTTATCTGGTTTGCTCTCTTCAACGATCTGTCCCTCGTCCATAAATATAATTCGATCAGCAACTGTCTTTGCAAACCCCATTTCATGGGTTACGCAAAGCATGGTCATTCCTGTTTCAGCCAATTCAACCATTGTGTCTAAAACTTCTTTAATCATTTCTGGGTCAAGAGCTGAAGTGGGCTCATCAAACAGGAGTATTTTAGGATTCATGCACAAAGAGCGAGCAATCGCGACCCTTTGTTGTTGCCCACCAGACAATTGTCCTGGGTACTTATTGGCTTGCTCAGGTATTTTTACTCGTTCAAGATATTGCATCGCTAGAGCTTCAGCTTCGGCTTTTGGTGTCTTGCGAACCCAAATTAGTGCGAGAGTGCAATTCTCAAGAGCGGTTAGGTGTGGAAATAAATTAAAAGATTGAAAAACCATACCTACCTCACTGCGAACAGCATCAATATTTTTTAAATCATGGCTGAGCTCAGTTCCGTTAACTAATATCTTTCCCTCTTGGTGCTCTTCAAGTCTGTTTATGCATCGGATGAGCGTTGATTTCCCGCTTCCCGACGGGCCACAAATAATAATCTTTTCACCTTGCGAAACATTAAGATCTATATCCTGTAAAACGTGAAAATTACCAAACCACTTATTTAGCCCACTAATTTCAATTACATTTTCAACATCTTTCGATAAAATGACTGAATTATCTATCATATTTCATATCCTAATCGTGATCCTTGTCGAGCCGCTTTTCTAGATTTATAGAATATCTTGATATTGAGAAACATACTATAAAGAAAAATACCGAAGCAATTAAAAAGGTTTCGTGGTCTACTTTACCCATCCAGTCTGGATTTGTTTGTAAAACACGAGCCTGTCCTAAAATATCGAACAGCCCTATAATAATAACCAATGTTGTATCCTTGAACAATCCTATGAATGTATTCACTATGCCTGGGATTGAGATTTTTAATGCTTGCGGCAAAATTATTAATCGCATTGATTGCCAATAGCCCAGTCCCATGGCTTTGCCCGCTTCATATTGTCCATTAGGTATAGCTTGAAGACCACCTCTAATTACTTCTGCCATATAAGCTGATGCAAAAAGTGTAATCATGATCATGACACGCACAAGTTGATCAAGAGTAACATTGGGCGGAAGAAATAACTGAAGGATGATAACTGCGACGAATAATAAAGTAATTAGTGGAACGCCTCTGATAAACTCTATAAAGGAAACACACAGTATTCTAATGGTTGGAAGCTTTGAGCGTCGCCCCAATGCTAATAAAATCCCAATCGGAAGGGATAGAACTATACCAGATATTCCTGCGACGAGATTAAGCATAAACCCACCAAATTTATCAGTTGTAATCCCCTCAAGTCCAAATCCACCAATAAGCAAAAAAGTAGCTACGAAAGGATACGCCAGAGAAAACCAGCGGCCTTGCTTAGAAAAGGGCAAATTATCAAAAAGGACGTAGGCCAATGCGGGGAAAAGAAGTATAATAGTGAGGTTTACCCTCCAGTAGGAATTTGGTGGATAAAAACCATACAAGAACTGATAAATACGTTGGTCTAACCAAGCCCAACATGCGCCTTCCGTCGTACATTCTCCACCTACATCACCAGTAAAGTCGGCATTAAAAATGGTCCAATCTAATAAGGGCGGAACAATCAGCCAGAGTATATAACATGATATCAATGTTAAACAGGTGTTTACCGATCCGCCAAAAAGATTTGAACGCATCCAGCCTATAACGCCCACAGTATTTGGTGGCGGGGGCCTGCTTTTATTCGAGCCAGTATAGCTTATTTTCGATGAAATCATTATCGTTCAATCAAATTTATTTTTTTATTGTACCAATTCATAAATGCTGAGGTGGTTAAGCTGAGGGTTAAGTAAAATAACATAAAAATTGATATAACTTCTAAGACCCGACCACTTTGATTGAGTACTGTATCTCCAATTGAAACAATATCTTGATATCCAATAGCCACAGCTAAAGATGAATTCTTCGTAAGGTTAAGATACTGACTTGTAAGGGGTGGAATGATAACCCTTAGTGCTTGTGGCAAAATAATTTTTCTCATTATAATGTTCTGTTTTAATCCAAGCGCCTGAGCTGCTTCTTTTTGCCCAGTTGAGACGGATAATATTCCTGCTCTTACAATTTCAGATATAAACGCTGCTGTGTATGTCGATAAAGCCAACCATAGTGCTACAAATTCTGGCGTCACGTTAAAACCCCCGCGTAAGTTGAATTTACTCTTTACCGGGGTTTCAAATCCGATAGGTTGGCCAAGCATAAAATATACGCTCACGGGTAGAAAAATAATAAGGGCTGGCATGATGATTCCTATTGGAAGTATTTGTCCAGTTATTTCCTGACGTTTAAATGACCATCTTTTTATTATTAAGCTAAGAACTATTGCGATAATAAAAGCAGCCAATACCCATGACGATCCATCTTCATAAATTGGGGAAGGGAGCCTGACACCCCGATTACTTAAAAATATTGACTCGCCGATTGAGAGGCTGTTGCGAACTTTTGGTAGGGCTAGCAAAATTACCCACCAAAAAATTATCTGCAATAAAACGGGTACATTCCGGATAAACTCAACATATATACCAACTAAACGACTTATCAAAAAATTGCCGGATAACCGCAAGATCCCCGCGATAAAACCTATGATCGTAGAGGCGAAAATACCTAAAATGGCTACAACAATTGTATTCAAACCTCCAACTATTATTGCTCTTCCGTAAGTTGAAGTTGATGAATACTCAATTAATCGCTGGTTAATATCAAAAGAGGCTGTATCAAATATAAAATCATAGCCTGATGCCATTCCAGCAGTTTTCAAATTTTGAACTGTATTTGAGATTATGAATGCGACGAGTATACAAAGCGCTAATAATAATAGGAACTGAAATATTAGTCCTCGCCAACGCTCATCAGTCCAAAGTTGTATTAACCGAAAGGTTTTCTTTATGGACGGGTCTCGATTTTGGGCCAAATTCAGATCCCTACAGTTACAAAAATAATATCCCGTCTGAGATTAACAACGGTCAGACGGGATATAATGAAGTTTAATGCTTAACGAACAGGTGGAGCATAAAGAATGCCACCTTTGTTATAGAGAGCATTTTGTCCACGAGCTAATCCTAGAGGTGTATTTTTACCAATATATTTCTCGAAGATTTCTGCATAGTTGCCATTCACAGAAATTGCGCGCATAGCCCATTTAGGATCTAGTCCTAACCATTTTGCTATGGAACCTTCAGTACCAAGAAGTCGATTGATTTCTGGGTTCTTAGTTCCGCTTGACATAGTGGCTACATTCGCTTTCGTAATGCCCATTTCTTCTCCAACAATTAGGGCGTTGAGAACCCAACGGCCAATGTCTGCCCATTGGTCATCACCTTGACGCACGAGTGGCCCCAGTGGCTCTTTAGAAATAATCTCTGGAAATACCATATGCTTTTCAGCATCTTTAAATGTACTTTTTGTTGCTGCCAATCCAGATGCATCGGTTGTGTATACGTCACATCGCTCTGCAAGGTAACCCGCTCTTGCTTCTGAGTTCGTCTCGATTGGAACTGGCTCATACTTAATATTGTTGGCTCGAAAGAAATCGGCAAGATTTAATTCTGTTGTTGTTCCGGTTTGAATACAAACAGAAGCGCCATCAAGTTCTTTGGCACTTTTTAAACCAAGTGATTTTCTTCCGATAAAACCTTGGCCATCATAGTAATTAACTCCGAGGAATGTAAAGCCAAGCTCTACGTCGCGTTGTAATGTCCAAGTTGTGTTACGTGACAATACGTCAATTTCACCTGAAGCGAGAGTTGGAAAACGAGTTTTACCCGTTAAATTTTTGTATTTTACTTTACTCGGATCACCAAGAACGGCTGCAGCAAGAGCTTGACAGAATGCAACGTCAAATCCTTGCCAATTACCCTTATCATCTGTGTAAGCAAAACCAGGCAATCCAGTATTAATACCACAATTAAGATGACCACGTTTTTTTACATCATCTAATGTGCTAGTTTTTGTTGCAGAAACAGGGACACTTTCTTTATCTTTTGCTGCTTTTGGAAAAATACCGCCATCACAGGCAGCTAGTGCTAAAGTTGCTGAGGCAACTATTACACCTAAAAATTTATTCTTCATAATTATCTCCATGAGGTATTTAAATAATTTTATTTGCAAATTTTCTGGGATTACCTAAATAATTCCATTTGCCAGAGTGTATATTTGTTATCTTACATCGTAAAGGTTTATGATGTTTATTTTGTTGGCTATTGTAAAGTTAGAATAGATGTTTCGGTGAGGTGGTTTTGACTTCTTGCGCCGAGAAAGGCGATTTTGTATCGATTGGCTGTGGCGAGAGTGGAGTTATTATCTTGCGCTAAAGATCATTACAAAATTTTAGTGCCTACTCGATCCTAGAAAGTGATATCCTTTCGTTCCTTAATTATATTTGTAATTATTCGAAAAAATCTGCTATTAACTGATTGTAATTTTAATAAGTATTCGAGGATCCTAATGGACCAAATTCTAAAAAACACCGTATTTAATGCTAAAGAAAATATAATCATAAAGAAGAGTACTTGTCGAAATTGTCATGGTGGTTGCGGCGTTCTTTTACATATTGAAGATGAGAAAATCATAAAAATTGAAGGTGATCCCGAACATCCTATGAATAAAGGTGCGCTGTGCCCCATGGGCGCTTCTGCACTGGAGCAAATCTATAATCCTAAACGTTTAAAATATCCCATGCGTAGAGTGGGGGAGCGGGGTGAAGGTAAATGGGAACGTATAACCTGGGATGAAGCCTACGATGAAATAGTCTCAAAAATTAAAGAAACCCAAGCAGAGTTTGGAGATGAAAGTATATGGGTTGGAACCGGAACAGGCAGGCATCATTTTGCTTATGTTTCGAGGTTTGCAAATGCAATTGGTACTCCAAACTGGTGCGAGCCTGGGACTGCTCAATGTTTTCGCCCTCGGGTTCATGGTAGTGTTCTAACGATGGGCCAGTTACCGGTATGTGTTTATACAAATGAGGAAATGCCTGAACTGATCATGTTCTGGGGACATAATCCACTATATTCAAGTCCAGATGGTGAGATGGGGTTTGGAGTGAAAGAAGCTTTGGCGAGAAAACCCAAAACCATCGTCGTAGATCCTAGAGAAACTATGTTAGCTCGAAAAGCTGATATCTGGTTACAACTCCGTCCTGGGACCGATGATGCCTTAGCCCTTGCTATGCTTAACGTGATTATCGAAGAGGACTTGTACGACCATGATTTTGTTGACGAGTGGACGCATGGTTTTGACGAGTTAGCTGAACGCGTTAAAAAATATACCCCTGAGTGGGCTGCGCCTATTACTTGGTGTAAAGCTGATCAAATTAGAGAAGCAGCTCGTCTTTATGCCACAGTTAAGCCTTCCATGCTGGAGTGGGGTTGCGCTATTGAACATACTCCAGCATGTTTTCAGACCGTCAGGGCACTTCTGTGTCTTCCCTCAATAACCGGTAACATAGATCACCCCGGAAGTTGGGCATTTGGCATGACGCCAATACCACCATTCCCTCAGCTATTTGACAAGATGCCCCAAGAGCAACAAAAGAAACGTCTAGGATATGAAAACTTTAAAGTATTGAGTGGTGAATTAGCACAATTACCCTCTGCTCATATTCCTACGTTATTTGAGGCAATACGATCGGGTAACCCCTATCCAGTGAGAGCAGGGCTAATTTTTGGCAATAATGCTCTTTCTACTTATGGTGAGGTTGAACTCGTTTATGAAACTTTAAAATCCCTTGACTATCTAATGGTTGCAGAACTTTATATGACGCCAACTGCGGAGTTGGCAGATTTAATACTACCTGTCTCAACTTGGGCAGAAGTTGATACGGTTGTAGCGACACCATTTTATGCTCAAAATGTTATTTCGGTTCAGCAAAAAACAATACAGTATGGAGAGTGTATCCAAGATGAGGTAATTATGACCGAGATTTGTCGTCGCCTTGGAGTTGAACATTGCACTGAAGACCCCGAGGAAGTTTTTGATTATTTATTGAGTGATCAACTCGGTATGAAATTTCATGAGTTAAAAGAAAAAGGTTGGGTACAGCCAGAGTTTAAATATCACAAATATAAAGAGAATGGATTTAAAACCCCAACTGGTAAGATTGAGCTTTATTCTACTCTTCTAGAAGGAGAGGGTATCGATCCGCTACCATATTTTGAAGAACCCCCTGAGAGCCCATATAGTACGCCTGAGCTTGCAAAAGAATACCCCTTTATTTTAATTACTGGGGCCCGTATTCCTATGTTTTTCCAGTCTGAATTCCGACAGATGCCAACTTTAAGGAAGGGGCGCCCAGAACCTGAGTGTGAATTACATCCAGATACCGCTGAATCTCTCGGCGTTAAAGCGGGCGATTGGGTGTCCATTGAAACTGAACGTGGACGATGCCGGCAGAAAGTGAAGATTTTTAAGGGCATAGATCCAAATGTTATTCATGCTCAGCATGGTTGGTGGTTTCCTGAAGAAGACAGCCCAGACCATGGAAATTGGCGGTCGAATGCGAATACTTTGACGAGTATGCAGCCGCCATATTGCTCGGCTATGGGAACATATCAATTACGCGCTTTATTATGTAAGGTTATTCCGGTTGCAGAGTCAGAGGAACCTTGGCGGCCTGACTTCCCAGAAAGTTTTGAGCCAAACGTTGGTGATATTCAGGAATGGGATCGTTGATACTTTTAAATTAGAACTTGGTTTGCCTAATTTATTATTCAAATAGGTCTCGCTGATTTTTAAAACAAGGCTTTGGTAATCTTGGGTATTCTTTTATATGAAATTGTTCATCTTCGAACGGTATTAAAATCTCTGAATATTGTCTTAAATAAAGAGATTGAGATAGCCATTTTTCAGTTGAAAGATCCGATAAAATTACTGGCATTCGGTTATGTATATGTTTAATTGAGTCATGCGGTTTGCATGTTATTATTGTAAAGCTTTTACTATTATGTAGTGCAGCAAAACCAAATATATCTTTTTTACCGAATTTAATTTCTGTTTTAATTTTAGACTTACCAGCTTTCCTCCATTCATAGTAAGAAGTCGCTGGAATTATACACCGATTATTAATTAGTGGATTAAAGAATGCTTTCTTGAGAAGTGTTTCGGCTCTCGCATTGATAATTGGTTTTAAGCTCCAGTTTGTTTGAAGTCCCCATTTAAGTGAAGTTATGGTGTTGCTTGCTGTTATTACAGTTGTTTCATCAGTTGGCTTAACTAATGACTTATTTATTTTAATATTGGACTCTCTAGAGTGTATATCAATGTTGAATTTGGCAATAACTTTTTCTGTTGTTGAATTTATCTGAAATTGTGAGCACATATATTATTTTATTGTTTATTTCTTTTATACTAGCAAAATTTACTAATTTATCTTACACGTTAATCATGAATATTGAAAGGCCAACAGTTATTGTTACTGGTGCTAGCCGAGGAATTGGTTATGCGACTGCATCATTGTTTCTAGCCCGCGGTTGGGAAGTTATTTCCTGTGCGCGAAACCCTATAACTGATATTGAAGGTTTTGATAATAAATTAATAACACATATCTTAGCTGATTTAACAGATACTGATAGTTTGGATAACTTTATAAAAGTCGTAAATTCCTTATTAGAGGGGAGGGCGCTCACCGCTTTGGTTAATAATGCTGGGATATCTCCTAAGTCACATAACAGCGAGCGTCTTGGGTGCTTAAATGGTGATTTAGATGCGTGGCGGGACGCTTTTGAGCTGAATTTCTTTGTTCCATTAAAATTAGCTAGAGGATTTGCTTCCTCGCTTCATAAAGGTCAAGGCGCTATCGTCAACTTAACCTCAATTGCCGGACATATGATACATCCTTTTGCTGGCTCCGCGTACTCTAGTTCCAAGGCAGCTCTTTCAGCACTTACGAGAGAGATGGCAAATGAATTTGCGGCTTTAAACGTTAGAGTAAATGCTGTTGCCCCCGGTGAAATTTCGACCGAAATGATCCAGCCTGAATATGAAATGCTTATTCCTAGAATACCCTTAAACCGAATGGGCACGCCAGACGATGTGGCTCGTTCAGTTTTTTATTTGTGCTCCGAGGATTCAAGCTATGTAACCGGATCAGAAATATGGGTAACTGGTGGCCAGCATATGTCCTAGTTATAAACTATACGAAATAAAATAGTAAAAATTGGCATTGTCTTTAAACTTACTTTCCCTCAATTTTACTCTTAAAGTTTCTAAGCCACTCAAGCCTCATTCCCAATCTCTTGATTTCGTGCTCCAGCCATCCACTAAGGTGTTCATGATGATCCTCTTGATATGAATATAAATCCTCGAAGCGAGCAAGTTCAGCTTCAGAGGTTTCTTTCATGATATCTATTTGCTCTAGCTGCTCATCAATATTTAAATGATGAAAAAAATGAAACTTTAGGGCGACAATAAGTTGATTTAATTCATTATGTCCAGATCTAATATTCGAGTTTAGAAGTTCACGCATTACACTAATGCCGTTTTCGGTAATTAATAGATTGGGATTAAGGGGCTCGGTATTTTGGTCTTCTACAATTAATCCCTCAAATTTGAGAAGTTCAATAGAATCTCCCATCAGGTCTAAAGAGGGCCCAGTAACGCGGCTTACAAAATTTCTAACTGACTCTACGAGTTCGTCATATCTCATTTTGTTTAGGCCATCGAGTTTATCCCCCGCTAGTATGCCTAATGCACATAATCGTATTGATTCTCGTGGAGTTAGAGTATTATCCGAGTACATAGATCCCAATTATTATAAAATTTTTAAATAGTTTTTAGTATTAAATGTTTTATAGTTTAACTCAGAAATATTTTGGATAAAATAATAAATTAGGTGCCAATTTTTTATCAAACGCCCCGCCGGATATCTGCGCGAGTATTACTCAATAATTGGGCACTTATCAATGAACTAGGTTTTGTTGAAATAACTTGAACCCAACTATTTGGCATCTCTAAATAGTTTTATTTTTTAAGCTGCCTGTTTAATGCCGAGGTCTCTCCAGACGTTAGTAAGTGCCTTAACTAAATCAATCATTAATTCATCGTTATGCAGTGGTGTTGGTGTAAACCGAAGACGTTCTGTTCCTCTCGGAACTGTAGGATAATTGATGGGCTGAACATAAATATTATGATTATAAAGCAACTCATCACTGGCCTGTTTACAAAGAACAGGGTCACTGACCAATACTGGAACAATGTGGGTTACAGAAGGCATAAAAGGGATGCCCGCATTTTTAAGCATGCTTTTAAGCTGCGAAGCTCGTTCTTGATGTCGAGAGCGAAGTTCTGGATGAGCTCTAACGTGCTTAACGCTCGTTAATGCACCCGCTGCAACCGCTGGTGGCATTGATGTGGAGAATATAAAACCATCTCCATATGATCGGATAAAATCACAAACATTATTTGTACCGGCAATATAGCCTCCAACAACACCGAAACCTTTTGCAAGAGTTCCCTGTATGATGTCAATACGACTCATTAGATTTTCACGTTCTGAAACGCCTGCACCATTTGCACCATAGAGACCAACCGCATGTACCTCATCCAGAAATGTTAGCGCGCCATATTTTTCCGCCAAGTCACATATTTCTTTAACTGGCGCAATGTCTCCATCCATTGAATACACAGACTCAAAGGCAATAACTTTAGGACAATCTTTATCCAAACTCATAAGTTTATTTTCTAAATCCAATACATCATTGTGTTTAAAAATAATTTTTTCCGAACGCGAATGACGAATTCCTGCTATCATCGAATTATGATTGTTTGAGTCTGATAGTATTACACAATTAGGTAGCATTTGTCCGATCGTACTCAGAGTTGTTAAATTAGCTACATAACCAGATGTAAAAATTAGACTAGCCTCTTTCCGATGAAGATTTGCGAGTTCTTTTTCGAGCAAAATATGATAGTGATTTGTGCCTGAAATATTCCGTGTCCCACCAGCCCCGGCTCCACAACGGAGAAGCGCTTCCCGCATCGCATTAACAACTAAAGGATTTTGGCCCATTCCAAGATAATCATTAGAGCACCAAACAGTTACCTTCTCTGCGGCTTGACCCTGATAATTTTTTGCAAATGGAAAATTGCCGCATTCCCGCTCTAGATCGGCAAAAATACGATAGCGGCCTTCTGATTTAAGGTCACTAATTTTTTCCGCAAAGAAATTGTCATAATTCATGCTGCCTTCTCATGGCCTCCTGTTTATGTTTTATTACAAAATATATAGTAACCACAATACCTAATTGAGAATGATCTCAGTACAAACACTCTACTAAGCAATACTTTTCACAATTTACCACTATTTCCGAGCAACTTGTATAACTGCTTTATAGACTGGTTTACGATTAGAACCATCTTCTGGATTTGTTTTTTATTTATTATGAGAGGAGGTGCAAAAGCTATACTATCGCCCATTGCCCGGGAAATTAGACCATTTTTTTGCATTAATTCAACTAAAAGGGGCCCAACTTTATCGCTAGTATTGAAAGGTTCTCCCGTCATTTTATTTTTTACAATTTCTACCGCACCGAGCATACCTATTTGTCGGACTTCACCAACTAACGGGCTTTTTTCCAATGTTTTTAGTTCCGTCTCAAATATAGGTGAAATCTCTTGCACATGACTGATTAAATTAGTTTCTTCATAAATCTTGAGTGCTTCAAGGGCGACAGCGCATGATACGGGGTGACCACCGTATGTAAAACCATGACCAAAAACGCCTATCTTTTTACTCTGGTACATTAGAAGATCGAAAATTTCTTCTGTGAGCATTAATCCAGAGATTGGAAGATATCCGGAGGAGAGACCCTTAGCCACAGTAATTATATCCGGCTTAAGATCGTATGTCTCAGAACCAAACATATTTCCTGTCCTCCCGAAGCCACAGATAACTTCGTCGGCAATAAATAATATATTATATTCTTTGAGTACAGGTTGGATTTTTGTAAAATAAGACTCTGGTGGTGGTATCACGCCGCCAGCTCCCATAACAGGCTCAGCAATAAAAGCTGCTATCGTGTCTGGACCCTCTTTTTCTATAATGGCTCTCAGGTTGGAGACTAATCTGTTTGTAAAGTCGTATTCTGTCTCACTTTTGAGAGCGTAGCGATAATAATGGGGGCAATCGGCATGTATTATTCTTTCGAATGGAACATCAAAATCTCGATGATTATTTGGTAATCCTGTTAGTCCAGATGTAAAAAGGGTCACACCATGATAACTTTTATGACGAGCGATAATTTTCTTTTTTTTATGCAGGCCAAGAGCGTTGTTGATATGCCAAATAATTTTTATTGCGGTGTCATTTGATTCAGACCCAGAATTAGCAAAAAAAACTTTAGACATTTGATTAGGAGCTAAATTAGTTAGACTTTCTGCTAGTTTAATTGCATTAGGGTGAGATTTGCCGCCAAAGCAATGATAGAATGGCAATTGCTCCATGGCTCTTGTTGCCGCTTTAACTATACGCTGGTTCTGAAAACCTAATGTAGCGCACCAGAGCCCTGATAAGCCTTCTATGTATTCTTTTCCAGCCTCGTCGTAAACGTAAATACCCTTGCCTGATGTAATTATTTTTGGACCATTTTTTTGATGAGAGGATAAATTGGTATAAGGATGTATCACATTATTAATATCGATATTAGACAGTGAACTATTATTAACCGACATTATTTCCGACCATATTTATCATCGAATCTAGTAATGTCGTCTTCTTCCAAATAATCTCCGGATTGAACTTCAACAATTTTCAATTCATTTTCAGTTTTGTTTTCAAGTCGATGCTTAATGCCAATCGGTATATACGTTGACTCATTCGTTTTTAACTCGAATCTCTCTCTTCCCTTGGTAACGGTTGCTATACCTTTAACAACAACCCAGTGCTCTGCTCGCTTTTGGTGGAGTTGAAGAGAAATCTTTGCTCCTGGTTTAAGGTTAATAACCTTTATTTGAAAATTACTTTGTTTTTCTTTTATCGTATACCAGCCCCACGGACGATGAACGGTCGTATGAGATACATGCTCAGGTCTTTCTGCAGATTTGAGTTGATTGACTATTGTTTTTACGTCTTGAGCAGAATCCTTATTACAGATGAGTGTTGCATCCTCGGTGGATACGACGATTAAATTTTCTAGCCCTATTCCAGTTAGAAGTTTCCCTTCAGACCGTAACAAAGAACTTGATGTATTTTCTACTAAAACATCCCCCGATAAGACATTGCCATTTTCATCTTTATCAAGCAGTTGCCATAGAGCATCCCAAGATCCAACATCACTCCATTTCATATCTACGGGTATGACGCATGCTCTGTGTGTTTTCTCCATTACAGCATAGTCTATTGAAATTGATGGACAAGAGTTAAAAAATTTATAATCTAAACGCTGGAAGTCGGTATCTGAAATTGAATTAGTCACAGATGCCAGACAGTTGTCATAAATTGTTGGCGAAAATTTCTTTAATTCATCAAGAAAAACTGAAGCTTTGAAAATAAAGATACCACTGTTCCAATAATATTCATCATTGAGCAAAAATTCTTGGGCTTTAACTGCACTGGGTTTTTCTATGAATGATCCGATCTGATAACAATCGCGACAATTTTCAATTGGTTTGGACTTTTTGATATACCCATAAGCGGTTTCAGGGTGGGTAGGGGTAATTCCCAAAGTAACTATTGAACCATTGCGTGCTGCTTCTTGGGCTTTATTTAAAGAGCTTCTAAATGCTACTTCATCTTGAATTACGTGATCCGAAGGAACGAGCAATATTATTGGATTTTCCGTCTGCTGCATTATTATTAAGGATGCGATCGCAGCGGCCGGAGCGGTATTTCTTCCCTCTTTCTCAAGTACAATAGATTTTGGTTTAATGTCGATTGCTTTTAAATTTTCTGCTACAATGAAGCGATGGTTTTCATTGCATACTATTAAAGGGTCAGCGAATTGATCTTCAGAAATTCTAATTACTGTTTCTTGCAATAAGGTCAAATTAGAGTGAATAGACTGCAGTTGTTTTGGATGGAGCTCTCTAGATAATGGCCAGAGCCGAGATCCCGATCCACCGGATAAGATGACAGGATATAATAATGGTGAAGAATTAGTGGGCATGATTTAGCCTTAAATATAGAATGATTGTGCAATTATATTTTCTGCTTAATGGCACACTATATTTTCTCAGCTTGATTTAGGTATTTTTTAAGAAAATTATACCAAAGTAACCAATCAAGTATCTCTGTTACTGGAGATGATATTTTTTTATTTTATAATTAAAAGCGGGTCTTAGTGCCATATTTTAAACTTAGCATATCTAGAGTATTATCTTTCTTTAATATTCTTTCTGTGCACTTTTAGTTTTTTTTAACTTTCGGTCTCCATTAATCCTTCAGCAATATTTAGATTCATGTTTATAAGACTATCAAATAAGTCACTAGATGTTTTTTTCAAACCTTCAGTTGTTTGTTTGTCAACGAAAATACTAAGGCTCATTAAATTTGCCTTCAGTTCTTCTGGGAGACTGTTATCCTTTGCTGAAACATCTGCTTGCACAATTGACCACAGCAGCTGATTATATTTTAGGGCTCTTTCAGCAAGTTCATTATCATCCATATTTTGCCGCGCCTGATCTAATACATAAGCAGCCTGAGAAAACGCCGCGGCGTCCATTTCACGTTTATTATCGAAGTTAAATTTATTTTCATCGGCCATTTATAGTATTCCCCTATCGTTCTATTTAGAAATCTCAAAAAAATTAATTTAACAATATCATAAAAAATATGTCTGTATATATCGTTAACACATCAAATCGCAATATTACTCTAAAATATAGTCTTTTTTTTAGATAAAATGCAAATTAAGAAATTGTATTACTGTAACTAAGTCCTTCATTGATTCATTTACCGCCATTCTCTTTTGACCATCTAGTTGGATCTTTTAGAAATTTCCGAACGTTAGATAGATCGCTATCCGAGAAGTAGTTTCCCTTCTCTGCTTGATCTAATACGTCCCACCAATTTGCTAAATAGTGCAGGTTTACTCCAGCTCTCTCCATTGATTCTTGAGCACCCGGAAATGCACCATAAAAAAATACAACGAATATGTCCTTTACAACTAAACCGCTTTCTCTCAAGGCATCTACAAACATTAATTTGCTACCACCATCTGTTGCCAAATCCTCAATGAGTAAAACTTCAGAATTTTCAGTTACATTTCCCTCAATCTGAGAATTACGACCAAAACCCTTTGGTTTTTTTCTTACGTATAACATTGGTTTTGATAATTCTTCTGATAGCCAAGAGCTGTATGGAATGCCGGCAGTTTCACCTCCTGCAAGCAGATCAACGTGATTCATATTGATTGATGACCGAAGAAGTTGGGCGCTTAGTTTTATAATTTCTCGTCGTTCCTGCAGAAAAGAAATTACCCAGCGGCAATCTATATAAACTGGGCTCGCCCAACCTGAGGTTAGTAGATAGGGTTCTCGTGGCCTAAAATTTACGGCTTTAATGTCGAGTAAAATTTTAGCCGTTTGCCCCGCGATTATCTCTTCTTCGAGTGTTTTAGTCTCATCACTCATTTACTACCTCTAATCACATAATGTATAGTATGTAAGATAAATCTACGAAAGATTCGAGTATGTTGCAATTGTTTGATAGATTAAATTTTTAACTTTTTTAAATTGTTACAGTATATCTTAAAAAAATATTTAGGTAATGTGAGATTGTATTTTGGAAATGTAAATTTATAGTCTTAATAGGTTGGTTGCTCGGAAAATGCAAAAAGAACTAATAATATGGGTGTTGGTTGATGAGCGCCCTGGAACTGGAAAACAGGCTCTAGCGGTTGCTAAGTCTCTTAAATTGCCATTCGTTATTAAGGAAATGGCATGGCAATATTGGGCCAATTTACCTACTCAGTTGAGCCAACTATCAAAACTTTCATTAAATAAAAAATCTCAAGAGGAATTACGTCCACCATGGCCGGAATTGATTATTTCTTCGGGTAGGCGAGCGGCTGCTATTGCAATAAATATAAAGAAAACCAATGCTCCAAATTGTAAGTTAGTACAAATAATGGATCCGGGAGCCTTCGCGCATAAGAACTTTAGTCTGATAGTGATACCAAAGCATGATAAATTAAAGGAAGAAAAAGAAAATATTTTAAGAATAATTGGAGCCCCCAGTTTTACAGAAGATAAAGAAATATTAAACGCAAAAATTCGTTGGAAGGATTTTTTTGGATCATTGCAACGACCTATCTTTGGATTATTCATTGGCGGCCCAACGAAAAGGCGACCTTTTTCTATCAATCATACGCGAGAGTTAGGAGAGCTTGTCTCTAAATTGGTCCTAGTAAGTCATGGTCAATTAATTATTACGACTAGCCCTAGAACGGGTAAAATACTTGACTCCATTCTGGCTATTTTTGAAGATCGAGGCATTCAGCCAGCATACGTTTATGACAATGAGAAATGTGATTCTCATGAAAATCCATATATGGGATTTTTGTCTTATTCAGACCAGTTTATTGTAACGGGTGACTCGACTTCTATGTGCTCAGAAATATGTTCTTTGGGAAAACCAACCCATATATTTGCGCCAGCTGACTTTCTGGCGCCTAAACACGAGCGATTTGTTCATTCATTGATTGAAGAGAATTATGCGAGCTTACTTGGAAGCGTGGTTGAAGACCGCTATATTGAAAAATATTTAAAGAAGTTGGATACAACAACGCATATAGTTAAAAGAATTAATGAACTCATTTAGATAGTTCATTTATTTATGTTGTTCTCTTAAGATAAAATATTAGTTTTATTTTATTTTTTATGAAATAGTAGTTAAATGGCCAGTAACGACAATACTAAATTATTAAAAAAAGATCTGGCGGATCATTTTCTTGCATGTGCTAAGCTTGGCCGGTATTTAACAATTGAGAATGATGTTAGATTTTTTATTACAGATGATTTTATTAAAAACTCAATTCTACATGAGGCTGCTGCTATGGCAGCTATCTATTCGAAGGATAATTTGGTCGCCGAAGCCGCTTTAATGCCTTTAGGCGGGACCTTATCAACCATGGACGGCAACGGCCGCGAGAAATATGAGCGCCTTTTCGAATTAATAAAGAATGAAACACTATCTGATCCGGTGAGAGCTAGAGCAAAAAATATTATTGACTCTAGGTTTGATTTTAATGAAATACGTGATTTGGGGGCTCAACTTGGCAGTAGGATTAGCCCTGCTAGAGATCGTTATAAGAATTTTCTCACTATCATAAAAAAATTAATCGAAAATGATATTAAATCTAAGCCGTTCATTGAGGAATTTAGAAATTTTACGGATAATGTTGCGGGAAAATTAGACTTTGGGATATATAGTTTTTGCTTGGATAATATGTTTAAAAATATCAAAATCTCAAAAGATGTTAAAAAACTGCTATTGATAGAACTTTTATCGTTTCCTAATCTCATTAGACGTGAACTTTTGAGTAATTTATTGTCACAACCAAATCAAGAGTCTGAGCTAATTGAATTCACAAACAAGACATTAAACCAACAGTTGAATCCTGAGTCCGTTGTGGAAATTATTCTATTGAAGGATATAAAAATGCGTCGTTTATCCATGGATGTTATTAATAGTTTAGGTCAACCAAATATGGCTCTGTAGGGATAGTATCGGCTATGCCGATATTAAAATTAAATAAATTTCGTTATTGAAATGCAAAGTCATAAACTAGGCAAGATGAGCAAAAATTGATTTATGACTGTATCTTAAAAACCAGTGGCAGAACCATTCATTTTGAAATAGATGATAGGGACGTGCCTATTAAAGCCAAAAGCTCTAAGCAGACACCCCACTTTCCGTTTGTTTGTTGAATGAATAAAAAAAGGTTTTTCGGGAAAAATAGAAAAAAATCATAACCGTAAAACTTATATCAGACTTAATGGAGATGAATTTTATGATGAATAGTTTATTTGTCTTTTTATCCAAATAGTTGGTCACCAGTAATTTCGTTGAGTGAGACTACCGATATTACATGATAATTTGGTTTTCTAATCTTTAATGATGCTTGTATTTCAGTGTCACTGTTTCCATGACCGGTTTGTACATGGATGCCACCTTTACAATTAGCATTAAGGCCCGCTAAAATATCACTGGATCGATCCCCAATAACCCATGATTTGGAGAGCTCTATCCCCATAAGTTTCGCCGCCATTTTAAGCATGCCAGGATTTGGTTTTCTGAATGGATGGTTGGCATGCCGGAAAGGAGTTTTAGCTTCTTTATGGTGGGGGCATGCGAAAACAGCATCAATTATAATTCCTGCTTGCCTAAGAATTTTTAGAACAGTATTCTGAACTTTGTAAAAGTCATCCCACGAGTAGTATCCTCGACCAATTCCGGATTGATTTGTAACTATAATTACTGGAATAGAGAGTAAATTGGCGAATTTTATGATAGGATTTATTTCGGGTATTACCCTAATTTTTTTTACCTCATGCAGATATCCGATTTCTTCAATAATTATGCCATCTCGATCTAAGAATAGTGCAGCTTTGCCATTTGAAACTTTGCCTTCCATAAATATTTGCGACCAAATATTGTTATCGTCGATGAAAAGATCTAGTTTACTATCGTATGACATAAGACGGGTTTGCTCCAAAAACTTTGATGGGAGATAAATCTACAAGGTTTTGAAGAGGTTCTCTAGATTTTATTTTTTTGGTTTAATTCATGGTAAAAAAAGACAGAAATATAATTCGTTCGCACGTAACTACATTAGGTTTGGATAGAACTCCGCATAGGGCTTTTTTGAGAGGAATGGGGCTTGATGATGAAGCCATATCTAAGCCTTTCATTGGAGTTGTAACCACTGCGGGTGAAACGACACCTTGCGTAATGAATCTTACCCCACAGGCAAAGGCAGCCAAATCTGGAATTCAAGAAGCTGGGGGAACTCCTCGTGAATTTACCACAATTTCGGTATCCGATGGATTATCTATGAATCATCAAGGAATGAAGTTTTCGTTGATTTCGAGGGAAGTAATTGCAGATAGTATTGAACTTGTTGTTAGAGGCCATGCTTACGATGGAATTGTCGGTTTTGGTGGTTGCGATAAAAACTTACCAGGTATTATGATGGCTATGGTTCGTTGTAACATCCCCTCGATGTTCATGTATGGTGGTAGTGCTCTTCCCGGTCTCTGGCGAGACAAAGCGGTTAGCGTTCTCGACGCATATGAGGGCGTGGGTTCGGTAATGACAAATAAAATGACAGTTGAAGAACTTGATGAACTCGAGAGAGTTTGCCTGCCGACTGTTGGTGCTTGTGTCGGTCAATTCACTGCAAATACGATGGGTATGGTCTCTGAGATTTTAGGTTTAGCCTTACTTGGATCCTCCATGATCCCAAGTGTTTATAGTGAAAGGATTGCTGTCGCCAGAAGGGCCGGGGTTGTTGTCATGGAGAATATCAAAAATAATGGTCCCTTGCCGCGAGATTTAGTTACTAGGAAGAGCTTGGAGAATGCAAGCGCTGTTGTTGCGGCTACTGGGGGCTCAACAAACGCTGCTTTACATATCCCAGCTATAGCTCACGAAGCAGGGATAAAGTTTACTCTCGACGACGTCGCCGAGGTTTTTGATCGCACGCCTTTAATTGCTAATTTAAAACCTGGAGGAAATTATCATGCTAAGGATGTATATGAGGTCGGGGGCGTCCCAGTCTTATTGAAAGAGATGTTGGAAAATAATTTGATATATGGGGATTGCATTACGGCGGATGGTAGAATCCTCCATGATGCACTCGAATTTGTCGGGAAGCCAGATGGCAAAGTATTTCTATATCGAAGTCAGGCATTATCAGAAACAGGTGGAGTTGTCGTTTTAAAAGGTAATTTATGTCCGGACGGGGCACTTCTGAAAGTTGCAGGTCTGAAAAAACTAGTTCATGAAGGACCAGCTCTGGTGTTTGAGAGTGAGGAAGAGTGCATGAAAGCTATAAAAAAACGAGCTTATTCAGAGGGATCTGTCATTATAGTCAGAAATGAAGGCCCAAAGGGCGGCCCTGGGATGCGGGAAATGTTAGGACTTACTGCTATAATCTATGGACAAGGAATGGGCGAAAAAGTAGCGCTTTTGACCGATGGACGTTTTTCAGGCGCAACCAGGGGTATGTGTATAGGGTATGCTTCACCTGAAGCTGCTGCAGGGGGGGTGATTGGGTTAATAAAAAATGGAGATATTATACGCATTGATGGTGATCAGAGAACAATAAATGTGAGAGTATCCAGTCAGGAATTATCTAAAAGACGAAAAAAGTGGGTGCAACCGGATCTAGCCGATTTAGCGGGGTCGATGCAAAAATATGCAATGACGGTTGGACCAGCGAATTTAGGTGCTGTGACACATAGTGGTAATGTAAAATGGGGCAGTGAAAAAGTTATTAATATGGAAGATGTCGATTGAAACCTAATTTAGGATTTATAGGATTAGGATTTATGGGAACTCCCATGGTAAGTAGACTATTAAGCGCTGGCTATAATGTTTGGGTGTGGAACCGCACGAAACAAAAGTTGCTAGAACCGCTAAGGCACGGTGCGTTTGAGGCGCATTCAATTAATGAACTCGTAGAGAAAGCAAATATTGTTATGTTATGCCTGACAGATTCAAAAGCTGTTGGGGAAATTGTCTTTGGCTCTGAAGGAATATCGGCATCTGCAACTTCAGGTCAATTAGTCGTCGATTTTTCATCAATAGACCCTCAATCCACAATTTCGTATTCTAACCGATTAAAATATGAAACTGGTATTAATTGGATTGATGCCCCTGTTTCTGGAGGAATACAGGGTGCTGCAAATGGTACGTTGGCGATCATGGCCGGTGGTTTGATTGAGGATATAGATCTAATACGTCCTATCGTTAAAAATCTCTCTCAGCAATTTACGCGAATAGGTGATGTTGGGGCAGGTCAGGTAGCCAAACTTTGTAATCAAATAATAGTTGGCAGTAATATAGTGGCTATTGCCGAATGTATTCGGTTTGCTGAAAAATCTGAAGTTGTTGATGCATTTAAATTGCCAGAAGCCTTAAAAGGGGGATGGGCTGACTCCCAACCATTTCAAACGCTTGGTCCCCGTTTTGCTGCGAGGTCTACACAGCCGACTGTTGGATATGCGAACACTATGCTAAAAGATCTTAATACCGCAATAAAATTGGGTAAAGAAAATGATGCTAACCTTCCAATGGCTAAGTTAGCTGCTAAAACACTCAAAAAGTTGGACGCATTAGGTCTGGGAGAGAGTGACATTGGTGAAATCATGACATTATTTAATTAACCAGCCAATCGAGTCACGATTAATTAATACTCACAGAGTATAGTTTAAGGACGGCTAATATAATAAAATATAAAGGAGCCTTCTCGATGGCCGAGGGTGTAGATGTATTATTTATCAATCCTGGTGATAGGAAACAAATTTATCAGGCATTAAGTGATGAGTTCCCGGCAATTGAACCCCCAGTTTTTGCTGGCCTCTTTGCGACCTATTTACGTCGTAAAGGTTTTACTGTTGCAATACTAGACTCTCCCGCTCTAGAGATAAGTGCTGAGGAGGCTGCAGTTAAAGTAACTAGTGATTATTCGGCGAAGCTAATAGTTATTGTGTGCTATGGACTTCAGCCTTCAGCTTCAACTCAAAATATGACTGCTGCTGGCGAGACTGCGCGGATTATTAAAAGCATTAGTCCTAATGCAAAAATTTTAATGACGGGCACCCATCCTTCAGCCTTACCTGAGCAAACAATGCTAGAAGAGGCCGTAGATTTTGTTTGCGACTCGGAGGGGCCTAAAACCATTCTTAATACACTTGAGGCTATAAACTCTAATCAAAATGATTTCCGTAATATTCCAAGTCTATGGTCGCGTTATGACGATAAAGTGGTGGCACCCGCATCGATTGAACCCTTGATAGCCGACTTAGATAATGAGATGCCCGGTATTGCCTGGGATCTCTTGCCCATGAAAAAATATCGGGCGCACAATTGGCATAGTTTTGATCACATCGAAAACAGGTCACCTTATGCGGCTATACACACAAGCTTGGGGTGTCCCTACAAATGTCACTTCTGTTGCATTAATGCGCCCTTTGGAAAATCTTCCTATCGGATGTGGTCGCCAGAAGTTGTGGTCAATGAAATAGATCTCCTCGTAGAAAAATATGGGGTCAAAAATATAAAATTTGTTGATGAAATGTTTGTATTGAATAAGAAACATGTCCTTGGAATTTGTGATTTGCTGATTAAAAGAGATTACAAGCTCAATATTTGGGCTTATGCGCGAGTAGACTCTGTACATGATGAATTTCTCGATAAATTAAAAGCGGCTGGAGTTAATTGGTTATGCCTTGGAATTGAGAGTGGCAGTGAGCACGTAAGAGATGGTGCTGATAAAATTTATGGGAATCGCGAGATAAAAGACGTTGTGCGTCGGATTCAAGAAGCAGGTATTTATATAATTGGTAACTATATTTTTGGATTGCCTGATGATAATTTGGAACGAATGCAACAAACGCTGGAACTCGCTTTAGAGCTAAATTGCGAATTTGCAAATTTCTATTCTGCAATGGCATATCCTGGATCCCCGCTATACAAGGACGCCATTAGACTCAAAACGCCACTACCTGATAGCTGGAAGGACTTTTCCCAACACGGTTATAATGCAAAACCATTAGCCAATCAGCATTGCAGTGCAGCGCAGATTTTAGACTTTAGAGATAGAGCTTTTGAAAAATATTTTTCCCATGGTCCTTATTTAGATATGATTAGAAATAAATTTGGTAATAATGTTTTGGGTCACATAAATGATATGGCGTCAATTCCACTCAAGCGAAAATTACTTGAATAAATAACTATTATTTAAATTTGAAACATAAGAATAGGTTGTAAAAAACGAGGATTATATTTTTTTGAAAATTAACGATCTAGAAAATAAGGCTTTATGGCTCAGACAAGAGCTCTTTGAAATGGTCATGAGACAGAAGAAAGGACATATTCCCTCATGTTACTCATGTGTCGAAGTGATGGTGGCACTTTACTACGGAGGAGTAATGAATATAAAACATGGATGTTCAGAAGATCCTGAGCGTGACAGAGTTATCGTGAGTAAGGGGCATGCTGCCATGGTCCAATACCCAATACTTGCCGACTTTGACTTCTATTCTAAATCTGAACTTCTTAAGTTTACTGAGCCAGGTGGTTTACTTGGCATGTATGCTGATTATCGTATCCCAGGTATCGAAGGTATTTCAGGTTCTTTAGGGCACGGAATCGGGATGGGAGCAGGATTTGCGATTGCTGCACGTCATGATTTTAAAAAATATCAAAGTTATATTATCCTCGGAGACGGTGAGTGTTATGAAGGGTCAATCTGGGAGGGTGCAATGTTTGCAGCGCATCATAAACTTGATAATTTAGTGGCGATTGTTGATCGAAATGAATTATGTATCTTGGGACACACCGAGGAACTTCTATCTTTGGGGGATCTAGAAAATAAGTGGCGGAGCTTTGGTTGGGAAACTTTTTCGGTTGATGGNCACTCTTTTAATGAANTNNTANNNNCATTCGAGAAAATTAANCAAGTNGTTGGNAAACCTTCAGTAATAATTGCNAATACAATTAAGGGTAAAGGTATTTCATTCATGGAGGGNAAATCGGAATGGCATAANCNAATGCCAAATTTNGAACAAATGGCGCAAGCTCGATNGGAATTGGGGTTATAATGANNGTGACTAACGAATCTNCNCCACAATTAATGCGGGATATTGTCATTAACTCTATNGCCAAAGCAGCGAAGAAAGATAAGNATNTCTTATTNATAAGTGCTGANCTAGGGGCTAAGTCTTTAGATNATTTTCGTCGGNANTTTCCAAATCAGTTTATNCATGCAGGTATTTCTGAGCAAAANATGGTAGATCTTGCNTCAGGGTTAGCNCTNAGCGGTAAAANAGTTTTTTTGTACGCTATGGCTCCGTTCATTACNGCTCGGTGTTACGAGCAGATAAAGTGCGTTATTGCTTCAATGGGTTTGCCTGTTACNTTGATCTCGGTTGGGGTAGGGCTTGGNTATGATCACGCTACACTCACTCATTTCACTCCCGAAGATATAGCNTGCATGCGNGCATTAAATGGAATTGAGGTTTTAACTCCGAGTGATGCTGANTCNACAGAGGTCATTATAGAAAAGGCTATNGCAGAACCNAAATTCCGCTATCTTCGCCTAGATCGNCAAGNNCANNNNCCAATATANNATGGAAACTTTAGNCCCAATATGGNNGTTGGGTTTAGTCATATTATNAANGNNAAACAACTCGNGATTGTNTNTTGTGGTGCATTAATGAATAAAGNNTTGGCNGCTCGNGAAAAATTNATNNTTNAGNGNATNGATGTNGGNATAATAGATTTNTTNCGNGTTAANCCGATAAATGGTNGTGAATTGAGTNNAGNNNTNAATTCATATAATGCAATNCTNACTNTTGAAGAACAGTTGTTAGATGGNGGNATGGGTAGTGCTATTNCNGAGANNCTNGCTGATTANATGATTTTAAANCCANTTAAGNGATTGGGTATGAGAGATGGNTTTTCTGTTGTTAANGGGGATAGNGATCAATTNCANGATTTATATGGNATCNCNGTCTNTGATGTNATNAAAGCAGNTAATGAACTTNNNCANAGGTAGANGNNAATGATTAGTAATGAGCTCATAAAGGTCTGTTCTAAAAGTTTTTCTAAAAATTNAANTTTANGNGNACAACTNTTNTCACANTTTCCAAANGCTCAATTTAATGANAATGGNGTTAATTTTACAACAGANANATTTGCTGAATTTGTTGGCGANTCAATCGCAATAATAGCNGGCNTNGAACCTGTNAANACGGAGTTTCTNNATCAATGCCGAGATTTAAANTTTATATCAAAATTTGGTGTTGGTATTGATAATATTGATTTAGATGCAACAAAGAAATATGGGGTCTCAGTCGGTTGGTCTGGTGGTCTCAATCGTCGCAGCGTCTCAGAGTTGGTTCTTTGTTACATGATAGGATTGACCCGGAATATTTTCTTTTCATCAAGAAAATTAATAGAAGCTAACGATTGGTCTAAAAATGGAGGTCAAGAATTATCTGGTAAAGTAGTTGGCATAATAGGCTTAGGTCATATTGGAAAAGATCTGGTAAAGTTATTAAAACCATTTGGCTGTAGAATTTTAGTAAATGATATAATAGATCAGACTGATTATTATCAAGAAAATGATCTCATTTATTCCAGTAAACATGATATTTTTGAACAATCTGATATTTTGACAGTGCATACTCCTCTTAACCAAAGCACGGACAGGTTATTTGATTTGGAAGTATTCAAGAAAATGAAGGATACAAGTTATTTTATAAATTGTGCAAGGGGAGGGCTTGTTGTTCAGTCTGATTTAAAGTCTGCTCTCCAAGAGAACCAAATAGCTGGCGCGGCCATTGATGTTTTTGAGACTGAACCTTGCGATGATAAGGAGTTGCTAATGTTACCGAACCTTGTATGCACTCCGCACATTGGCGGATCTTCTAGTGAAGCTACTTTAGAAATGGGAAGGAGCGCTATTTCCCATCTTATTAGTTTTTTTTCAGATTTTCGAAACTAGGAATTTAAATTATGAGAGTTATTGTCTTTGGTGGGGCTGGTTTTTTAGGCTCTTATGTGGTCGACGAATTGATGTTGCAAAATCATGAAGTTACAGTATTTGATATCAAGAAGTCGCCATATATCAATGATGGGGTTTCTCAAATTATGGGAGATATTCTAGATGTAAAAGCTGTTAGAGATGCAGTTACTGGACAGGATGCCATATATAATTTTGCTGGACTAGCTGATTTAAACGATTCTATCGATAAGCCAGTTGCAACTATTCAATATAATGTTTTAGGCAATCTCAACATACTTGAAGCTGCTCGGAAGGAGGGTGTTGATCGCTTTTTATATGCGAGTTCCGTATACGTTTTTTCACGGAAAGGAGCATTTTATGGAACTTCAAAGAAGTCTTCTGAATTAATAGTTGAACAGTATGGTGAGCAGTTTGATTTAGATTTTACGATTGTTCGGTATGGCTCTGTATACGGTGAGAGAGCTGATCGAAATAATAGGATCTATCGAATTTTACGAGAAGCACTAACGAAGGGAAAAATAAGCTTTAAAGGTGATGGTTCAGAAGAGCGTGAATATGTTCATGGTCGAGATGCTGCAAAACTAAGCGTGGATATATTATCGGATAAAAAGTTCTCTCAACAGAGCGTTATTTTAACCGGTATCGAGCGTTTCAGGTATTCCCAGTTACTATTATTTATAAAAGAAATTCTAAATAATGAAATTGATATTCAAATGCTAGAAGAAGAATATCCAGGACACTATGCTTTAACTCCTTATTCTTTCTCTCCATCAATTGGTGTAAAATTAGTGAATAACCCTAGTATAGATTTTGGGCAAGGTCTCCTCGAGTGCGTGACTAAAGTTTTTAANGAATTACAAAAGGAGGGTGTGATCAAAGATATGCCAGTTCCTTCAAGATATAGTGAATAGTAAATACAATGATTTATGATTTAGCTGCGGATACCTGGGATGACGAAGAAAAAAAAGCAATACAAGAGGTTGTGAATTCAGGTCAATTAACCATGGGGCCTAAGGTTCTAGAATATGAAAAGAAATTTGCAAAATATTTTGGAAGTGAATATGCTATTATGTTTAATTCTGGATCTTCTGCAAATTTAGTAGGTGTGGCGTCTATGTTTTATCGTGAGCATAAGCCACTACATCCTGGCGATGAAGTTATTGTTCCATCAATATCCTGGTCGACGACTTATCATCCTCTCCAACAGTATGGTCTTAAACTAATTTTTGTTGATGTAGACCTTAATACATTGAATATCGATGTTGGTTTGATTGGGAAAGCATTAACTAAAAAAACACGGATGATTGTTGGAGTTAGCATTCTTGGGAATCCAGCGGCCTTGGATGTTATTAGAGATTTTGCAGACGAAAATGACCTTATTTTTTTTGAAGATAATTGCGAATCGATGGATGCGGAAATAGATGGNAAAAAAACTGGAACGTTTGGTGATTTTGGGACATTTAGTTCTTTCTATTCTCATCATATTTCGACNATAGAAGGTGGGTATATTTTAACAGATGATATTGAAATAAACCAATTAGCGCGATCTATTAGATCACACGGATGGACAAGGGATTTACCTGAAAAATCAAAGTTATTTGAAAAGTATGATGATGACTTTTTTGAGGCTTATCGTTTTATTTTACCAGCATATAATGTGAGGCCACAGGAAATAAATGCGGCTGTTGGCCTTGAACAACTCAAGAAGCTACCAAGGTTCACGGAGATACGAAGAAAAAATTTAAAAACTTTCGAAAAATTTTTTGGAAATGATGATCGATTTATTATTCAGTGCGAAAACGGTAAGTCATCTAGTTTTTGCTTCACAATTATTTTAAACCCAGAGTTTAATATTGAAAGAGAGTCGGTATTATTAAAATTAAAATCTGCAAAAATTGGGCATAGAATGATAACAGGAGGATGCTTCACTAGGCATGAGGTGATTAAATATTTTGATTATGAAATTCAGGGGAACTTGGTTAATGCAAACCTTGCTCATGACAGAGGTTTTTTTGTTGGCAATCACCCTTTTGATTTATCAAACGAAATTAATTATTTATATGATGTTTTGAACAAGATTTAGTGGGAGCTTTGATGGCAGAGAAATATAATATTTTAGTTACTGGTGGGGCTGGATACCTAGGTTCGATCATGGTGCCGCAGCTTTTGGGGATGGGTCATAGTGTAACTGTTTTAGATAATTTTATGTTTAGTCAGAATAGTCTAGCTCATATCTGTTCAAATATAAATTTTAGAATGACTAGGGGCGACGTACGAGATATCTCTACACTTAAACCACTTGTAAGGATGGCTGACATAATAATTCCATTAGCTGCACTTGTTGGTGCCCCTATGTGTGATAATGATTCAATAGGAGCAAAGACTACCAATGTAGATGCTGTTAACTCATTGATCGGCTTGATGAGTCGTGAACAACGAGTTTTAATGCCAATTACCAATTCTGGCTATGGTATCGGTCAAGCAAGTAAAATATGTGATGAAAACACTCCTCTTAATCCAATTACATTGTATGGAAGAACTAAAGTTGAGGCTGAGAAGCTTGTATTAGAAAGAGAAAATAGTATTAGTTTTAGATTAGCGACAGTATTTGGTATGGCGCCAAGAATGCGTTTGGACTTGCTTGTAAATGATTTTGTTTATCGAGCCGTGAATGATAGAGCGTTAGTTCTGTTTGAAAGTCATTTTAAGAGAAACTACATTCATACTAGGGATGTTTCGAGAGTATTTCAACATGGTATTGAAAATTTTGAAGCGATGCGCGGACAATCATATAATGTAGGTTTGTCTGAAGCTAATTTATCAAAATTAGAACTATGTGAAAAAATAAAGGGTTTTGTGCCAGGGTTTGAGTTTTCAGAAGCTAAGATTGGCGAAGATCCAGACAAGCGAGATTACATGGTTTCAAATAGAAAAATCGAAGGCACAGGCTTTTTAGCAACGTATTCGTTAGATGATGGAATTAGAGAGCTAGTCAAAGGTTATCAAATGATAAGAGATTCAGTTTATGGAAATAGTTAGTGTTTAATAATGAGAGATTGCCTAAAAAAAGTTGATATTATTGTCTTGGCGGGAGGTCGCGGGACAAGGGTAGCCTCAGCTCTAAAGGGCAAACCTAAAATACTCGCTCCTTTGGGTAAAAGATTGTATATAGATCTTTTACTGAAGTGGTTGGAACACTACGGTGCGCAAAGAGTTATTTTTAGCTTGGGTTATCTCTCAGACCAAATTATAGGCTATTTGACCTCATTAAAATTAGTATCAATGGAATTCGAGATAGTAGTTGAAGAATCCCCTTTGGGTACAGCCGGCGCTATTAGTAATTCTAGGAGTCACATAATAACAGACTCCATTTTAGTCTTAAATGGAGATAGCTTTGTAAATGCGGACCTATGTGCGTTCCTCGATTTTCATTTAAGTGAACGAAATAAAGCCTCGATTATATGTGGCTATGTAGATGACACTAGTCGTTTCGGAACTGTAAAGCTTTCGTCTGAAAATAAAATTATTTCTTTTGTTGAAAAAGAAAATAATTCCAATCCAGGTTATATTAATGCTGGTGTATACTTTTTTAATAGATCTTCAATAAACGAGATTTCTGCTGTAGGCCCATCACTGGAGATGGATTATCTAAATAATCAAGGTCCGGGGGTTATTGGAGCTATGGTAGGTAAATATGAATTCTTAGATATTGGTACACCGGACGCACTTTCAAAAGCACCTGATATTTTAGGGAATTTTTTCAATTAGGAAGTATATCTTATGATCATAAGTCGAACCCCTTTCCGTGTCTCCCTTTTTGGTGGTGGAACAGATTATCCCGATTGGTTTCTAGAGAATGGTGGTTCGGTTATCGGTATGACTATCGATAAATACTGTTATTTGAGTGTTCGTTATTTGCCACCATTCTTTAAGCATAAACACCGTATTGTATGGTCCCGTATTGAACTAGTAGATGATATAAATGAAATTGAACACCCTGCGGTTCGAACTATTCTTAAAGAAAAACAGTTTAATACGGGTCTAGAAATTGCATATAATGCGGATTTGCCAGCGAGATCAGGCCTCGGTACTAGCTCATCATTCAGTGTTGGGCTTATTAATGCTTTGAATGCCCTGAATGGACAGATGAGTTCTAAGAAGGAATTAGCTGATGAAGCTATTCGAATTGAACAAGAAATTATGTTGGAGTCAGTAGGAAGTCAGGACCAGGTCTGGGCAGCATATGGAGGATTTAACCGAATTAGTTTTAATTCAGATGGAAGTTATGAGGTCTCTCCTATTCTTGTGACTAAGAAGCAACGTAAAGAATTACTTGGCTCATTCATGTTATTTTTTACCGGATTTTCTCGCTATTCTGGAAAGTTAGCTGAGCGACAGATTGCAAATTTTAAAAACAAAAATAAAGAACTTAACTTAATCAACGACTTTACAAATGATGCTACAAAAATCCTACAGGAGAATACTGGTATAGTAACGAACTTGGGCCATCTTATGCATGAAGGTTGGCAAATTAAACGTGAGTTAGCAGAAGGTGTATCTACCCCTGAAATTGATGAAATTTATGATGCTGGAATTGAGGCAGGTGCAACCGGTGGTAAGTTACTTGGTGCCGGAGGAGGTGGATTTATGCTTTTTATTGTCCAGCCAGAAAATCAGACGGCAGTAAGAAATAGGTTGAAAAAATTTATACACGTCGATTTTGATTTAGAGTCGGATGGCAGTAAAATAATTGTTTTCGATCCAAATGATGTGGTTTGATTACTAAAATATTTAACCCAAATCTTATGTTTAAATATTTAAATTAAATTTTTATTTGTGCCGAGTTTCGATTTAGAAATTGTATAACATAAGAGCTAAATTTATTACAAAAAATTGCCTTCTTTTCAAAGTTTTCTAAGTTCTCATCATTATTGAGTAATTTGCTGTTTTCTATTTTAATAGAATATTTTAATACTTTTGAGATAAAGTAATCCAAGCAAAATTAGTAAAAAAGATGGTGATTAAAAAAAATTTCAAAATCAATACTAAGTAAAAAGAATTAGAAAGTTTAAAGCATCAATAAAATAAATTGGTTGATGTTTGTAAAGGTGATAACCGCGCAAACTATAATATATTAGATGTTTTGTTAGGTTTATAAGGAACATTAAAAACTATTAAATAAACCGTTAAAATAAGTTAAAAAATACTAGAGTGCTCTCCTAAACTAGTAAAATTTCATCATTCATTAAGAAATACTGATGATCTTGAAACAATAATTATATTCCCCTTTAGTGATCCCCCCCCCTCTATTGTCCCAACTAGTAAAACCAAAAATGTTTTCCTAATTCTTTTTAGGATTTTTCAAAATTTTAATCCCAAGTATTGTTAGTTTGGGCCTCACATGAGCATTCTTGCAATCTTATGGGCAATGCCCTCGATTTCTGAAATATCGCCTGAATTATCAACCACCAATTCAGGATGTTTTGGAACATCGTAATCCAGATTTATACCGACTACATTGTTGATTAGGCCCTGCTCTGCACGTGAATAAAGATTATTGGAGTCGCGTATCTTCAATATCTCTAGTGGAACATCGATAAATACTTCTATATAAGTTGGAAAATTACTTCGATTCCAATCTTGAATTTCGGTAAATAGAGACATAGTTGCAAAAATTACCGTAAAACCCTGATCAGCGAGCAACTTGGCTAACTCACTGTTACGCCGAGCATTTTTCAGTCTGTTTTTTCGGTTATACCTTGATTGACTTTGAGGAAATACTTTCCGAATTTCATCCCCATCCAAGAGAATACAATTTTGACCGCGCGTTCGAAGAATTTCAACAACCCGTTGGGATATAGTTGATTTTCCCGAGCCTGATAGCCCCGTGATCCAAACAACAATTCCATTACTCATTTTTATAACTTCTATCTCTAAACTTTGATTTCAATCGAGAGAAGATTAGAAATGCCTTCTGAAGTCAAACAAGAAAACTTATGGAGTTCAAATGTTACCGATTCGGCTGCGCATGGTGGGTTGAATAGAATTAGCTTTAAATTAGATACAAATATTTAAGCTTTACCCATTCTCATGCCTAAAAACTGACGTAAAGAACAACTTAACTCATTTATAGTGTCTTTTAAAGAGATTCTCGCTACTCTTCTGAGTTGCTCTAGAGACAGATCAAGAAACTAAAATAAAAGAGATAAAGAACTTAACTTAATTATTGATTTTTATAGATGATACAGATATCTATATCAAATTTTCATATGTGTTGAGTTTTTATTAAGAAATTTAATAACGTAGGAACTAAATTTATCACAGAAAGTTGCCATCTTCTCTAAGCTTTCAAGTTTTTTATCATAATTAAGTAATTTCCTATCCTCTAATTCTAATAGAATATTTTCATATTCCTCTATTAAATTAATTTGGTTAAAAAGATTAATTATTTTTATTGATTCAGTATTTTGGTGGTCTTTATGTGCTACTTTAACGTAATTTATCGTTTGGTTTATCAACTCTATATTAAAGGGAATAACACTTCGATTTAACGAAACAGGATGCATAGTATGTAGAGCAAAAGGTGTGATTATTTTTTTTAAGTTACGACCATTAAACATTGAGACAAGTGGAAACCAATGATCCCAGCTTGGTAGACCAATACAAAAACGAGACTCTTTCCAATCTGACATCAACTTCTTATCGAATATAAAGTAATCAAAACCAAATGGGTCCATCTTACCGTCGCTCGATTTAAACGTTTTAACTTCGAGTCGAGGGCCAAATATTAGCGAGTTTTCTGCTTCTTGGATCAGGAAGGATGAAAAGCTTTCGGTATTTTTAAAATAAATATCAGAGTTTATAATACCGCTAATACGACTATTTTGCGTTTTCAGATACGCCAAAATATCAGAAATATATATGTAGGGTTTCGCAAACAGTGCTTTAGCAGTTCGTATTTGTGGAATAAAATCTATATTTCTAAAAGTGTTTGATAATTTCTTAATTTCATTAGTTTCATTTAATGAAACTACTCGGAAGCCGGCCTTTATCCAACTCTCAATTGCCTCTTTTTGTATATCTATTCGGCTATCCGGATTTATACTTGTAGCGATAGTAATTTCTGATGTTTTTAGATCATTGTTCATATTTAATTATTTTTTAAACCTAATAATGTATTTAGTATAAATTCTCGCTTGAAGTTTGGATAAGTTTAACAACTTATAAGTAAATAATAAATATGGTAAATATGACGAATAATAAAAATTAGCATAATATGATTAGTTGAGGGTTTTCGCACAATGGATAAGTTATCTACAAATATGAAAGATATAATATTATCCTCCATTAAGACATCATTATCCAAGGAAGATTTGCAAAAAACATTAGATTTGCTTTTGAAACGCCAAGATTTTGATACAACTATTTTACTTATTGATATCTTAACAGATTATGATCCAGATAATGAGAATTTATTGTTTTTAAAAGCAATGTTGCTTCTTGAAAACAATCACCTAGATAAATCTGAGGATACTTTAAGCAAAGCTACTTCCTTGAGTAAAGCTAAGCAAAACGAGGAGACCATGCGAGAATGTGATCTTCTATTGAAGAAAATAAAGAGCCAAAAAGATTTAATTAAATTTATGGATGTGAAGTTGTCGCAGTTTGGCAAAGACTATGAACCTACTGATTTAGCAGCTACCAAAGAAGATTTAGTTAAACGCCAGGTGGCTATCAATAGAGGAACTCCATCTATCTTAATGATATCTGTTGCTCGAGCTGGCTCAAGTACCATTATACGGCAAATTGCAAAAATTACTAAAACACCTCGGGTGGAAGTTGCTTCTGAAAGAACACCTATAGAGCATGATATGGCATTGGGCTATTTATACGATTTTTCTCGAGGAGGGGGTGTCACCTATGTTCATTCTCGAGCAAATAAAAAAAACTTACATGCTTTATCAGAATCTCAGACAACGAAGTTTATTTTGCATCTTCGAGACCCTAGGCAAGCCTTTTTATCTAATTATTACAGAATGCACGCAGAGAAGAGTTGGATATATAATCGAGTATATTATAATGATTTACCGATTGATTATGATCAAAAATCGTTTTCAGAGCAAATTGATTGGCAAATTGAGAATGTATACCAAAGATATTGGCTCAGTTGGATTGAGGAGTGGTGTGATATAGCTGAGGATAAAAATAATAAATTTAATATAAAAATTATCACATTTGAAGAATTCAAAAAAAATCCAATCGCATATTATCAAAGCATTGTAGATTTTTACGGGTTAGACCGATCGGATTATCCTGTTGGCAATATGGTCGATGATACTATCCGTCCTCCCACCGAAGTGAAGGGTAGATTAGATTATTGGCGTGATAAGTTTAATTCCAACCAAATAGATAAATTACAATCTATGACACCTGATAGCCTCCTTGAAAAATTTAATTGGCCAAGGTAGGTTTTCAGATTTCCAGCCCTAAAGTTTGTCTAAATGCATTCCTTTTACTCTCAGCTCGTGGTAGTTTTTTTATTAATAGGTTGAGATTTTTATTAGCGTTATGAATTGAGTGAGATTGATTGTTGTTTCCCTTCCAAGTAAAAATTTTAGATTTTGGAAAAAAATAATCAGTTTTTGTTCCAAACAAATAATACCAAAAGTTGGGAACGAGAGTAAAAGTAGGAATGTCAATAGCTCCGGCTAAATTGCTATTTATATTATTAATTGAAATTATTAGGTCTAGATTACTAATTACTGCTGCTAAAGAATCTAAATCGTTTAAAAGATCTATTCCCTCTAATTTATGGATTTTGATATTCGAGTTCTCTTTAAGCCATTCATTATCTTTTACAGTTTGATTGTACTCTAAATTTATAAAATTTACCCCCGGAGTTAATAATAGATTCTCCCATTGTTCGAGTGTTGTAGTAAAAAGGTTAGTACTTTGACCGGTTCCCAATGAACCCCAAGAAATGCCAACTCGAATATTATCACCAAATAAATTATTGAAGTAGGTTTTCCAATGCTCCACTTTCGCTGAGTCTGGGATTAAATAACCGTTATG
>NHCC01000021.1 GCA_002168115.1 Rhodospirillaceae bacterium TMED23
AATCGCAGCAGTAAGTGTTGTTTTACCATGATCAACATGACCAATCGTACCTACGTTACAATGCGGTTTTGTCCGCTCAAATTTCTCTTTACTCATGTCTCAGTCTTTCTTTTCTTTAGGTTGATTACTTTAATTTACTACTTTAACATAAAATACAAATAAACACTAATACATATAACTTAACGCTCTATTTTTGGAGCGGGTGAAGGGAATCGAACCCTCGTCGTAAGCTTGGAAGGCTTCTGCTCTACCATTGAGCTACACCCGCCCATTATTTTATAATCTCTTCTCTTTCACCTCCAATGGTCCAAAATGGTGGAGGGAGTTGGATTCGAACCAACGTAGACGTACGTCAACGGGTTTACAGCCCGTCCCCTTTAGCCACTCGGGCACCCCTCCATCTAGGCTACAAATTAACTAGTTTTAAACTTTGCAACCTTCAATTCTCGCTTTGAACTCTTAACACATAGAAAGGAAGACGTTCTATCGTGAATTTTAAGTCGATTGTCAACACAAATCGCGTAAAAATATTATCATAGTGGTTCAATTCTTGAAATGATCAGAATAGTAATGTTTATATAGTACAATGTTTGTTTAACATCTACTTTTTACAGTCAGGCGTAAACCTTGAAGAATAAACTAAATAAAAACAAAAGAGATTCAATTTCGGCTAAAACAAAAGAAGACAGATTTGCAAAAAATCAACCTAGTAAGCCTAAATCGATCCTCAAATCAGGGAACCCTGAAACTAATTTTAACAAAATAGGCTCTGGAATGGGCTCTAATGGCCAAGTATGGTTATATGGTATTCATACTGTAAAGGCCGCATTATCAAATCCAAATCGAAAAAAATATCGCCTATTAATTAATGAAACATCCACTCACCTATTGTCCATAAATAAGCAACAAATCCCGACCGAATTTGTTCCACGTCATAAAATCGACTCAATTCTTCCCTCGGATAGCGTCCATCAAGGCATTGCTTTATTGGTAGCTCCATTAAAGTACAAAACTTTAGATTACATATACAAAATTACTGACGAAAATGCTTTAATTGTTATACTCGATCAAATATCGGATCCGAGAAATATTGGGGCAATATTGAGATCCGCTTCGGCTTTTAATGTTACATGCGCGATAATACCAAACAAATATACTCCCGAGATGACCCACACACTAGCAAAGTCCGCATCTGGAGCGTTAGACCAGATCCCAATAGTAAATACCAACAATATTAGTCGAGCCATAGATGCTCTAAAAAGAACAGAGTTTTGGGTAATGGGTCTTGACTCTGGATCTAAGCAAGTTTTGTCAGAAACTAATATTAGCGGCAAAATCGCATTAGTGTTAGGTGCTGAGGGGTCTGGTTTAAGGCGCTTAACTAAGGAAAAATGTGATTTTCTTATTAATATCCCTGTAAACCCACGAATTGGCAGCTTGAATGTTTCAGCATCTGCAGCAATAGCTTTTTATGCTATTTCTAATATTCATAAAACATAATAATTAATATCAAGGAGTACTAGTGTTTTGGATAAATCTCTTAACTGGAATATTGAAACTGATACCTGCCAAATAGGTACCGCAGATATAACACGCGTTGTCGATCTCGATCGCCAAGCATTCGCACCTAGGATAATTTTTCCGGAGGCGACCGATGAAATTTTTCAAAAACATAGTGCTAACCTGCACGACCAAAACTTTGATCGAAACACCCTAGATCTATTTTTAAGCTTTCACGCTTATCTTTTGCGCATAAAAAATAAAACGATACTTGTAGATATGTGCGTAGGTAATGATAAATCAAGGATTGAAAGACCTGTATGGCACAAAAGAAAAGGTCCTTTCATTAAGAACCTGAATAATATCGGCATTAAAACAACTGATATAGATTACGTTATGTGTACACATTTGCACGCTGATCATGTTGGTTGGAATACACAATTATTAGATGGGAGATGGGTTCCAACATTTCCAAATGCAGAGTATATATTTTCAAAAAAAGAGTATAATCATTGGGAAAACGGGGATGGCCGATACTCGGAAAAAGAAAAACTCCTACATGGTTCATTTTATGACAGTGTGATGCCAGTAATAAAATCAGGACAAGCTCGCTTAGTGCCAAGTAATTTCAACCTAGGCGTTGGGGTTCAACTTGAACCTGCTTATGGTCACACCCCCGGAAATATAATAATTCATATTGAAGATGGCCAAGAACACGCTCTCTTATGCGGAGATACTTTGCATCATCCAATACAACTAGATTATCCCGGATGGAAAACAAATTTCTGCTCGGATCCTGAACAGGCAATAATAACGCGAATTAATTTATTAGAAGAATATGCGGATACCAAAACCCTAATTTTACCTGCGCATTTTCACTCTAAAGATTTAGGATTGATCAGCAAAGTTGATGGGCAGTATATTTTGAGGGTAAAGGATTAAATTTCAAGTAATAGTAAATTCAAAAAAATGGCAACGGTTAGATATAATTAAACTTTTGACGTATCCGAGTAATATTTAAATGTAAAAAACTAGCATTTTCAACATACTGATCAGTTTTGAATTTATTATCAAAAAACCAATCTAGTGAATATATTTTGGTCGTCCTGAATTAAAATAATTAAATATCACTGCATTTTATAGATATTTAAAAAAAAGATGTATCCTCTTAATTAATTAGTATTCAGGGATAGATAATTTATTGTTACCGAGATACGATTCACACATTTATCTCTGAACAGCAATTAAGATCTGAGTAATTATCTGCACAGCAGTGTTTATTTTTTATGCATTGTTGAATTTTTACCCACCCTAATCTTAACCAAGTTATTAATACCTATTCAGATATACGAAAGCTTAATTTGTTGCTATATTTGTTTTTTTAAATTAAAAGATCTCTCGATATCGTGAGATCTTAAATTAAAAGTATACAATTTAACTAATATCTGTAAAAAAACGATTAGTACGCAATCTAAATTAGAATAAATTACTTATTAGTAGGCAAAAACATATTAAGCCGCTATAGCTCAGTTGGTAGAGCATCTGATTTGTAATCAGAGGGTCCCGAGTTCAAATCTTGGTGGCGGCACCACTTTTAAGTTATATTTTAAAAATAATAAAAAAGCAGCTTAAGATAACATTTATTTTATTAAATAACTACTTAATTAAATACCATTTATTTTCTTTTGACTGTGTTATATTATTCATATCCCTGTGATCGTTCGCGCAATAGTCAAGATATTCTATGGGAAGCTAAATTTACTGCCCAATAAATGCCAGTATTAGTGCGGAAGCAATCGGTAGGTTTCATTATTTTACGAAATCGAATTAAGTAAACTTTAATATTTTTGAGCACCAAATAACGATGTGGTAACTCCGCTTTCAATAACAAGTTAAAAAAATTACGAGGTAACTTAAAAATGAGCAAAAGTACCAAAGAGACCCTAAAGATAGAAAACAATATTGAGCGGGACGAGAAAATTTATGAAGCTGGCTTTATTCCAGGCTGGATAGGTGAAGGGGGGCTTAAACCAGAACCAATTCACGATTATGACGCTAAAAAATGGAAATGGCGCGACGGAAAAAAACTTCTCAACGAATCTTTAAAAAGCGTTAACCCTAAGATTGCAGAACGCAGAAATATTCGCATGGCAAACAATGAACCTAAAAAACGCTCTACTTTAAATTCAATTCACACCTCTTATCAAATGGTAGCACCCAATGAATTTGCGAGAGCCCATCGACATACCGTAAATGCGGGTCGTTTTATTTTGGAGAGCTCAGGGGCATTTACAACGCTCGATGGCAAAAAGGTATACATGGAACCTAACGATATAATTCTTACACCCAATTGGGTTTGGCACGGCTTAGGAAATGATAATAATGATTTACCAGCATCATGGGTTGATTTTCTTGACGATCCTCTAGTTGCCAACTTGAAAACAATTTTTTTCGAAACGAGAGACGAAGACTATGATAAAATGGAAACTGACAATAACTCAGTGTTCCATTACACTTGGCTCGAAATGGACAAACAACTTGAAAAAAGCAACGCCGACATTAAAAAAAAGTACGGTAAGCGTATTAAATTAGAGACGCCCTCCATTCCCACCATGGACATATACCTTGAACGTTTAGAACCGTCGATAACATCGAAAGTTATTAAATCAACCGCAAATCATATTTTCATTTGTGCTGAGGGAATTGGAGAAACAAAAATAAAGCAAAACACTTATACATGGGAGCGAGGAGACGTAATAGCTGTACCATCATGGACAGAGTTTAAACACAATTGTGATGATCAAGCCACTTTAGTTGAAATAACCGATCAACCTTTGATAGAAATGCTTGGATGGTATAGACAATTAGACTAATAGAAAATCTTATTTTTATATTAATAATTCCTTAGTAATGTGTTATAGATATAGTAAATTATTCAAAATTATGATTGGACATTATGGCTATTAAAGTTTTAAAAGATGAAAAAGATGATTTTTTATTGTCTTTCGATGAAACACTAGTAGTACTGAAACAAGCCGATTTGAAACGGCTTCTTATTGAAATAATCCAAGCCTATAGTGGCAAATCAAAATTCGATACACGCGAGTTATTTGGTCGCTTAATGAAAGCAGATGATGTTAGCATTCAAGCTCTCCTCCAATCTGCTGAAAATGAAGAAATAGTTGCCTTGATGAAAGCTTCGGAAAATAACGAAGATTTAAAAGAAAAACTCTCAAAAAATATGAGCGAAAAATCTCGAAAGACAGTTGAGGAAGAAGTAGAATTTAAGTTCGATGAAAACACGACAAGTGATGATTTAATGGTTCCCTTATTGCATTTAACACTTAAGTGTAACGCATTAACAAAAGATGACAAAGCGAATATTTGAGAGGGTCCACTACTTAACAGCCATCAGCATAAATTTCTTTACGGATTTTTCTCTTCGTTTGAAATTAAATTACAAAAATAATTACTGAAAAAAAAACCTAATATCTTGGTAAATAAATAATGTTAAACAAAAACAAAATATTCTTTATTCTTCCAGTTGTGCTAATCATCTGCTTATCAGCCAGCACCATAAATAGCACGATAATTTCTGATGTGAAATCAACAATTATTACAAATGGGACAGGTTTAAAGGCATCTAAGCATTCCAAACTATCTGTCCATTATACAGGTTGGTTAACTAATGGGCAGAAATTTGACTCAAGCGTTGATCGCGATAAACCATTCAATTTTACCCTCGGCCTCGGTCAAGTAATACGGGGCTGGGATTTGGGAATAATTGGTATGCAAGTAGGTGAAAAACGTCATCTGATAATTCCTGCAAACTTAGCCTATGGAACCAAAGGAGCTGGTAAGGTTATTCCACCAAATGCAACGCTTAAATTTGAAATTACATTATTAAAGATTACTCCACCAAAGTATCAAAACATTAATAATGATGAGCTTAAAAAATTAATAAAAAATGGAGTAAGCTTGGTTGACATAAGACGCAAGGGTGAGTGGTTAAAAACTGGTGTTATAAAAGGAAGTCATAAAATCACAGCGTTTGAAAAGGATGGACGATTTAATCAAAATTTTCCAAACAAATTTATTAAACTTATTTCAAAAAAAGATCCCGTGGTTTTGATTTGTAGGACTGGTAATCGGTCTTCAGTTTTAGCACAGATGTTAACAGAGCGAGCCAAATTTAATACTGTCTATAATTTGGAGCGCGGCATTGAAAGTTGGATAAAAAATGGAAATGCTACTATCAAATAGATAGAGGTTTTGAAAACAATACTCAGTTTTCAAGTCGTTTTTTTATTCTATTTATATCCTGTCTTAACGCATTAACAGTTTGCTGAGTCTTCACTAATTCTTCTAACAATGTATTAGATTGTTCCTGACCATTATCGGAGTTCTGCTGCTGCATTGCATCAACAATTATACCAATAAACAAATTTAAAACTGCGAAACTTGTAATTAAAATAAATGGTACAAAGAATACCCAGGCTAACGGATAAACAATCATGACCGGACGTACAATTCCCATAGACCAACTTTCTAAAGTCATTATCTGAAATAAGGAATACATCGATTTCCCAACACTCCCAAACCACTCATCAAATTCAGCACCAAAAAAATTTGTTGTCAAAACTGATGAAACATAAAAAATTAATAAAATTATTGAGCCCACTGAGAAGATGCCTGGCAAAGCAAAAAAAAGAGCCTGAACTACCTTTCGCATTGAAGGCACCACAGATAAAAGTCTCATGGCCCTAAATATTCTCAGAGCACGAAGAACTGATAATGGGCCAGAGCTTGGCACAAGAGCAATGCCAACGATTATAAAATCAAAGATATTCCAGCCATTTTTAAAAAAGCTAGAGCGTTGATTAATTATTTTAATAAAAATCTCAATCGTAAAAATTGAAAGAACCAATTTATCAAATATGATTAGCTCTTTACCAATTAAGTTCATGATGTTTATATTTGTTTCCAAACCTAACGCGATTGCATTCAAGACAATCAAAATAGTTATAAAAGTTTGAAATTTCTGATCCTCGACAATTATACCAAGTTTGGCAATCATATTAATTAATCCATTAAAAATTTATAACTTAATGCGGATATAAACAGAATTTTATTTCTCGTAAATAGGTAAATTTAAAAATTTAAACTATATTCCTTTAAACCATTTTACTATTTAATTTAATACCCTGAAGATCAAGCCTAACAACATAGACTTTTCAAAATTTGAGTTTTAATAGCATGTATAGCCAAAATGAATTACAAAATTTTAATCGCGCTGGTGTAAAAATTTTTAGCGGTGGCACAACAGGAAAACCAAAGAAAATATTCCGTTCGCCAGAAAATTTGGTTCGTTGCAATATTATCGCCAACGAGGCTCAAAAAATAACCAGACATAGCAAAATATATACAGTCTGCGATATGGGTCATGCGGGTGGAATGCTGGCACAAACTTTGCCCGGTATTGGGATAGGCGCATCTGTAGAAATTGAGCCCTTCAACGCCTACAAATGGTGCAAAAAGATTAAAAATTATACTCATTCACACCTTACACCAGGTCAAGCTATTGCAATAATGCTTACAAAAAATTCGAAAACTCTAGATTTAACTAATATATGGATTACATGCGGAAGTGATCGGGTCACTTACTCGATAATTGAGTGGTTTATAGACCGTAATGCTAGTTTTTTAGCCAATTGGGGAATGAGTGAGGTCGGACCAATTGCTATAAATAAGCTTTTTTCAACGAGAAATGATTTAAAGGACCTTAAAAATGATCTCTCAACTATAGGACATTCTTTTACAAATTTCGAACAAAATAATCTAAAGAAACTATCAGCGGAAACTATCAAATCCGATCCACTAATACCGACCATAATCGGCGATAAACAATACTGCGAAGTTGAAATTCAAGAAAATCGACTTTACGTTAGGGGCGAAATATGCATTAAAAGTGGCTGGTTTAATACCAATGATTTATGCCGGCTAATCAACGGAAGATTCTACTACCTTGGAAGAAATACGAATAATTTTTAGAAGTTAAAATTATTAAAATTATGGGTGCCATCTAGGAAGTTGACATCCATTCCCCAATAATTTTTATTCTATTTATAAAAACTCATAGAACATTACTAAACCTTTGGTTTTCTGTCGGTCTCATTTTTGAAAATGCATCTCGCACTCTAATTTTCTCGCACCATTTAAGAACATTAGGATAATTTTCAAATAAATGTGACCAATCGCATTGCTCAAGACGATCAATAGCAGGTGCATAAGCGATATCAGCTAGAGTAAATTGACTGCCACATAGCCATTCATTGATTTTCAAAGCATCTTCCATCCGCTCAAAAATAAAATTAAACTGGGCCTGGGCATCTTCCAATGCTTCTATATTTACTTTACCACGAGCTGCGCCCTTAAACATCTGCCGGCTTTTTTCTAATGGATGCGAGCTCAGCCACTCATCTAACTCCTCATCAGATTTCTGAGCCAGCAATGGTTTAACTAATATATTAAAAGTTGGTTTTTGAATAGCGGGATGAAGAACATCATCTTGTAATTTTGTCCATACTTTCATCTTTGCCCATAAAACTGGATCTTGAGGTGTAAGAGAATACCCCGGGAAAACTTCATCAATATATTCATTAATAATCGTTGACTCAATAATGGGATTGCCATGATGCACAATTGTAGGAACTACAGCATTTGGATTTAGTTTTTTATACTTATCAGTGAGGTGTTCCCAATTGAGCAAATCAACGTAACGGGATTTAAATTCAACTCCCTTCTCAAAAAGACAGAAACGAACCTTCATTGAACACAATGAATCTCCATAATGATAAAGCTCTAGCATTACGATCGCTCCTTAGACTTTGATTTAATCTTCTTAACCAAAATTATCACTCTCAAACCCTATTCTACAATGGATGAGAATAATAGTAAAAAATTGCCAAAGGGCTATCTAAATTCAATTCAATAATTTTGATAATAACCAACAAGTGATAAGTAACTTCTGATTAGATATCTGAGAAACTTAAATCTAATGAGAAATAATTAAATGGATTAAAATACGTTAACTATAAAAATATGAATAAATTCTAAGTTGGATTTTGAACAAAACTCAAAAAAAAGAGCAAGACTAGTGCCTTGGTTCTCTCAATCGGTTTACTACATTTATATTTTGAAATATTAACGCTTAGAAAATTGGAAACTTCTCCTAGCTTTCTTTCTTCCATATTTCTTTCGTTCAACAACACGGCTATCCCTAGTAAGAAACCCTTCCTTTTTAAGGGGAGACCTCAACTCCGGTTCATAAAAAACCAATGCTCTGGAAATGCCATGACGAACTGCACCAGCTTGACCAGATAGACCACCACCAGTTACCGTACACGAAACATCGTAACGATCATTGCGTTCTGTAACGCCAAAAGGTTGATTTATCATCATTCTCAAAACTGGGCGAGCAAAATATATTTCGGGGCTTTTACCATTCACCGAAATCTTGCCACTACCTGGTTTAATCCAAACCCTAGCTATTGCATTTTTTCTCTTACCTGTTGCGTAAGATCTACCTAATTCATCAATAACCGGCTCAACAGCAATAACTTCCTCTATGACAGCAGGGGTATTTTCTAGTGTACTTTCTTCAACAGGGTCTTTCGATGTCTTGGGATTTTCGGCAGCTTCCGCAACAGCTGCAGACTTTGCTGCAACAGCTTCCCCCAAGTCCTCAAGTGTTTTCTTTTCCTCGACCATAATTACACTCTTTCTTTTGCGCTAGCTGCGCGGTTTACAAGATTTTTTGAACTCATTGCGCCAATGTCCAAGGGTTCTGGTTTTTGGGCCTCATGAGGGTGCTCCGTTCCTGCATATACATGCAATTTCCGCATTTGAGTGCGTCCAAGTGGATTACGAGAGATCATTCGTTCAACTGCCTTAATTATAACTCTCTCTGGGTGCTGACCACTCAAAATTTTATCGGCCGTGCGGCTTTTGATACCCCCAGGATGGCCCGTGTGCCAGAAGTAAGTCTTATCATTACGCTTATTACCTGTTAGTCCAACCTTTTCTGCATTAACTACTATAATATTGTCTCCGCAATCCACATGGGGTGTAAAAATTGGCTTATGCTTACCTCGAAGTCTCATCGCTACAATCGTTGCCAAACGCCCAAGTACAATACCTTCTGCATCAACAATAAACCATTTACGGTCTACCTCGCGAGGTTTCTGCGAATATGTTTTCATAAATTATCCAATCTGACATGTCTTTAGCAGTAAAAAAATCGTCAACCGCCTTTTTTATAATTCAGCGGAGTATGCCAAAATAAAAAGTTAAGTCAATGAAATTAAATTTAATTTAAAGCATGTTTATCAATGCTTTACTGTTGTGGTATTATATTACCGTAATTAACTTTAAAATTTTTTAACTTCATTAAGAGACTTTTTCTCACATTTAAAAATATTAAAACAACTGGTCAAAAACACATTATAAATTCAAGTAGAACTTTAGATTTCAATTATTATAAGATATCATCTAAGACGAATCGAATAGACCTTGATTAATTATTGAGGCATAATAAGTAAAATTAAAAATTTATACCCAGAACCTGTAAAAGAGGTGAATTATTTGCTAAAACGTCGCGTTTTCAACTTCTTAGATGTTTCAATTCCAGGCGACCGTTACGGGTATTTGTTTGATCAATTTATGATCGTGCTAATTATACTAAATGTCTTAGCCATTATTTTAGAGACAGTTGCCGAAATTAATACCACTTATTCAACATTATTTTATAGGTTTGAGTTATTCTCAGTAGTGGTTTTCACCATAGAATATATTCTGCGACTTTGGTCTTGCACTGAAGATAAGGCAAATAATTACTCGCATCCTATCCTAGGAAGAATAAAGTTCATATTCTCCCCAATGGCTTTAATTGATTTGTTAGCCTTCCTACCATTTTATTTGACAGCTTTCATCGGCATTGATTTGCGCATACTCCGAATTTTAAGAATGCTTCGATTACTTAAGTTAAGCAGATATTCTCCCGCGTTAACAATTATATGGGACGTATTTGTAAACCAGAGACGCGCATTAACAGCCGCTTTCTTCGTTATGATTATTGCGCTTTTGTTCACTTCATCAATCATTTACGTATTTGAGTCGGAGGCTCAACCTGAAAAATTTGGCAGTATTCCCGATGCGATGTGGTGGGGGTTAGCGACTTTGACGACTGTAGGTTATGGCGATGTTACGCCAATAACAGCTGGCGGAAGAATTTTTGCAAGTATTACCATGATTATTGCTATTGGCATGGCTGCCTTACCAATCGGAGTTATAGCGACAGGTTTCTCAAATGAAATTAGTAAGCATGAGTTTATGGTTACCTGGCGTCTAATCGCAAAAGTTCCTCTTTTCTCAAATTTAGATGCAGACCAAATTGCAAACATTGCTAGTATGTTAGCTCCCCTCAGAGTCCCTCACGGCCATACTGTGATAAAAAAAGGAGAAGAAGCCGATAGTATGTTTTTTGTCATAGCTGGTGAGGTTGAGGTCAAAGTTGACCCCGAACCTATTAAACTTCGACAAGGGGATTTTTTTGGGGAAACAGGAATTCTCAGAAATACTATCCGCATGGCTGATGTTGTATCAGTAACAGATTGCCAGCTTCTTGAATTGAGAAAAGATAAATTTAACGAATTAATTTCAATTTATCCAGAACTTGGCACCCATGTAGAGCAAGTAATGGAAAGCCGGATGGCACAAAAACCATCAAAATAGTAATTTTAAAGCAGAGATTATAAGAAATAGCCTATTTTAATGAATGAGAGAGATCATTTGCCACTTCGTTGATAACTGGGCCCCAATTATTTAGCTCCTTTTGTCGATAAACACGCGCTGATGAGTGCCAAAGGTGATCACTTCGATTAAGACCAAAACGCCACTCTGGTTTTCGTGACAACAATATCCAAGTTGGTACACCAAGTGATCCTGAAACTTGAATGGTCGAATTATCTATTGAAATCACTTGATCCAATGATGCTATTTGCGCAAACCAGCCCTCAGCATTTTTTTTTGGGTCAATCGTTTTGTCTTGATATATTTTAACTCCGAGGCGGCTCGAAACCCAATTGATTTCATCAGAAACATCGCCATATTGCAAATTTATGAAGTGGCATTTCTTAAAAGATAGAATCTTACCCCACAATTTAAGAGGGACCGAACGCTCCGGACCAATAATTTGGTTGCCGCTTAACCAACTAATGCCAATTTTTAGCCCTGGTCCTAGTTTAGAATATCGACTGTGTATCTGACTTTTTAATTCGGGATTTTCTTTTAAATATCTTACCTTATTTTTTTGAAAGTCTGGGGTATTTTTTCTCAGGAATTTACATAATGAACCCATCGAAATCTGATAATCAGGATCCCAATGCTTAATTAACTCGCTCGATAAATCATTTCTTTTAATTATTGTGATATTATCAAATGATCTCTTAAAAATTGGTTTTAATCGACTGTCGCACTCGATTAGCAATTTGCCACAAATTGAATTTAATTCAGGAATCATGCTCGCAAACATGATCTCATCGCCAATGCCCTGTTCACCCCAAACTAAGATTGTCTTTCCCTTTAAACTCTGACCCTCCCATTCTGTAATACCCGTGTTTCGGAGGCCGAACGGAAACTCTGCGCATGACCAACGCCATTCACTATGCTCCCATCCATCAGTAAATTTCTCAGCCATCAATAAAACTCTACCTAAATTATAATGTGCCTCCGAGTATTCCGGTTCGTTATCGAGACATCTGCGAAGCGATTTTTCGGCTTCTTCCAAATAATTGCAATCCAAGTACAATACGCCTAGATTATTTAAGATTTGTGGATTTTGGTCATCTAACAAAGCAGCTTTTTTAATTGTTTCTAATGCTTTATCGTATTCGCCCTGCGCGCGATAAAGCAAACTCAAATTACTATGTGCTGATGCAGCATCTGGATTAATAGATATTGATTTTAAAAGTTTATCCTCTGCCTCGGGTAAGCGTTGAAGACCGAGCAATGCCAAACCCACCATACTGTGTGCTTCTGACGACTTCTTCTCGAGAGAAAATGCTTTATTTGCAAACTCCAAGGCAAGAGTAAAGTTTTTAGAAATAGATAAAAGTAGTGACATTCGACACAAAAGGGTTGGATTTAAAGGGTATAATTCAAGAGCATATTTAATTAATTCAATAGATTTTGGTAATTGAGATGTAAATGCTTTTTGTTTTGCTTGTGATTCTAAGGCACTAACCAACTTAATTTTTATTTCTTCATCATTGGGACTTAGTTCAAAAGCTTCTTTAAATAAATTTATTGCCTCGCCAAAAAGTCGTTGTCTCAACTTAATTAGACCAAGCCCTTTTAACGCATCTAAATTTTTTGGCTCTGCTCTCAATATTATACAAGCTAACTGCTCAGCCTCAGAAATTTTCTTGGAAACTTCAACACTACTCAAAGGAAAAATCTCACATTGTCCATAAAATTTAACTCCGCAATGCAATAATTAGGTCACAAATTTCTCTGACAGCCGCATCACCACCCTTCCTATCCGTAACAAAATCTGCAGCTTCAATTATAGCGGGGACGGCATCAGCAACTGTCATGGAACATCCAACCACATTCAGAACAGGTAAGTCGTTAAGATCATCACCAACATGACCAATCCTATCAAAACTGGTATCAAATTGATCTGCTAGCCTCTTTAACTGAGACAATTTATCGTGACATCCAATAAAAACTCCATCAACCCCTAATTTTTTACCTCTAGAGATTATCGAATTTGTCTCGCTAGCTGTTAAAACAAATACTTTTATTCCTAAGTCACGGATCATTTTGATACCCATGCCATCTTTAACGTTGAATTTACGTAATTCAGTTCCTTCTTCAGTATAGTAAAGTCCACCATCGGTTAAAACGCCATCCGTATCTAAAGATAGAATTTCTATTTTTTTAAGAGCATTAATAAACTTTGTATTAAGGTTCTTATTCATTTTCTATTCTCCAAGATTGCTTCAACGAATAGAAGATCATCTGGAGTATCTACTCCCACAGAACCGGCTCTTACTTGAACACATGCAACTCGATGACCATGCTCCAAGAACCTCATAATTTCTATACTCTCGGCACGCTCAATTGGCCCCCTTTCAAGGGTTGAGAACAAGTTTAAGGCCGAGCGCGTAAATGCATATAAACCTACATGAATGTTTCGGGACACTGTATCTGCAAATTGGTACGGAAGTGGATATCGAGAAAATGCGATTACACATCCATCCAAGCCAGGTAACAGATGAACTACCGAAGAATTTTCGCATTGGTCTTGTGTCGCTGGCGTAATATAACCAGTAGAGACTTCTATACCTCGGTCAAGAGAGCTTTTCAAACAATCGGTCACATTGTCGATGGTATCGGGTTCAATAAGTGGCTCATCGCCCTGAATATTTACAAATATATCTCCGGCTATTTTTTCAGCAACTTCAGCGATACGATCACTGCCAGTTGAATGCTCTGGAGAGGTCATAATTACGTCTAGACTGTTTGAACGACAATACTCAGCAATTCTGTGATCATCCGTTGCGATTAAAACTTCTGTAATTTTCTCACATTTTTTAACCTGATCCCAGACCCTATGAATCATAGCCTTTCCCACAATTTCTTTTAATGGTTTACCGGGAAAGCGACTAGAACTCCATCTCGCTGGGATTACTCCGATTATTTTCATAAAACACCTTGATATATCTTTTTGATTATAATTACTTTAATCGTTATCGTTAAAAATTACCTCTTTATTTCTGTCCACGCCAATATATTGTTTTCAACAAAGTATCTAGAGTTATAGAACTAAAAGTCGCCTGAGTAATTTCATCTATCTCGAACAGAACCGAGAGAAGAGCATCCTCGATGTCCACTCTTTGTGTGATGTTATCAGGTGATGAAACATCACTGCCTAGTTCCTCGAATATACTAATAACATCCATCAGCGTAACTCTTTTTGAATTTCCTGAAAAGCGATAACCGCCCCCTGCACCCCGAACTGATTCAACAAAACCAGCACGCCCGAGGTCTCTGAGGACTTTTGCCAAATGATTTGACGATATACCGTATTTCTTAGCTATATCGACAGCTGACTTTTGAGACTGTGGGTCTCGAGCGAGTTCCAAGACCGCATAAAGACCAAATTGTGTCGCTTTTTGAAGTTTCATTTATAAATTCATATCAATTATATTCTAATTCTAAAAAAGGTAATCAACTAAATACTCTTTTCCAATTCTATAAAGGGGCCACCCATCATTCCTTGAGCGCGAAAAAACGACATGTTGAGTTGGTCTTTGCGGGCTACCATGGTTCTAACAGAAGTCGCGCCATTCCGTTTAAAAGCTCCACAAATTTGAGTGAATAATTGTTCGCCAATTCCACGAACACGGAACTCGGGGTCAACCGCGAGTGCAAATATCCATCCACACGGCCTAGATCCAAACTCCCAGGCTCTAACTTCGCCAACAATAAAACCTATAATGACTGGTGATAAACCATTTGGTTTTTCTGCAATAAATATGTGGCCACCCAAACCCGCATGTAACTCGGTGAAACGCTCCCTCCAATAATCATCTTTTTCAATACCACTAACTTGCTTATCGAGTTTAATAATTTGTTCAAGATCATTGGTTTGAGCAGGTCGTAAATGAAATTCAAGCTTCGATTGACTTGTTGTCATGGTTTATGAACGATCCTTTTTGAAATTTATATTATTTGACTACTTGACATCTTGATTGATTATCTATTATATGTAAATAGGTATTTGAGTACCGATTTACCTTTAAATCGAATTTTAACTTTTATCTGAACAGCGGTAACGCCAAAATACTTGATTTGAGTAAACAGCGACATAAGGAAAAGAAATGATAAATTTTGCAACAAGCCCTGAAAATTATAAGCATTGGAAAATGGCATTCGATGGCCCGGTGGCTACTTTAATAATGGATGTTGCTGAAGATGGCGGAATGGAACCCGGTTATGAGTTAAAGCTGAATTCATACGATCTGGGGGTAGATATCGAGCTGTATGATGCGACACAGCGCCTCAGATTTGAGCATCCAGAAATAAAATCAGTAATTATAACTTCGGGAAAAGATCGCGTTTTTTGCGCAGGGGCAAATATTGCGATGCTTGGCTCCGCAAGCCATGCCCATAAGGTAAATTTTTGCAAGTTTACAAACGAGACTAGGAATGGGATTGAAGATTCGTCTTTAAACTCAGAACAGCGTTACCTTTGCGTTGTAAACGGCACAGCTGCAGGGGGTGGATATGAGTTAGCCCTCGCAGCAGAACACATTATGTTGATCGATGATGGATCAAGTACAGTTTCACTTCCTGAGGTGCCGCTCTTGGCCGTTCTACCCGGTACGGGAGGTCTCACCCGCGTCGTAGACAAAAGACATGTGAGACGAGATCACGCGGACTATTTCTGTACACTAAATGAAGGCGTAAAAGGAAAACGGGCTTTGGAATGGAAGCTCGTTGATGAACTCGTACCCCGTTCAAAACTCGCTGACATGACAAAAGCACGAGCGATTGAAATGGCAAAAACTTCGTCTCGGCCTGATGATGGCGTTGGGATCACTCTTTCTCCACTGCTAAAAGAGGTAAATGAGGATAAAATCGTATACAAAAACATAACTTGTGTTTTTGATAGAAAAAACTTAGCCGCGGAAATAACAATTAAAGGTCCAGAAGACAGTCCCGAGAAAGATATAGATTTAATACACAAAGCTGGTGCCGAATTTTGGCCTTTATCTTTTGCTCGCGATTTCGATGACCTCATCCTCCATTTAAGGTCAAACGAGAACGAGACAACTACTTGGGTATTTAAAACCGAGGGTAATCCGGATTACGTGGAAATGGCTGATAATGCCCTGCTGGATAATGAGGACAATTGGTTAATAAAAGAAATAAAGTTGTACTTGAAAAGAACTTTTAAAAGGCTTGATGTGTCTTCTCGAAGTATCATTACATTAGTTGAGCCTGGGAGCTGTTTCACAGGCACCCTACTAGAATTAGTCTTAGCTGCTGATAGGAGTTACATGCTTGATGGTACGTTCGAAGGCTCTAATATAGCGCACGCATGTTTAAGGGCAACCAGAATGAACTTCGGTGACCTCACGATGTGTAATGGCTTAAGTCGTCTTAAGACCCGCTTTTTAGACTCAGACGACGAAGTCATAGCTATAAAATCGAAAATTGGCGAAGATTTTGATGCGTTTGCTGCAGATGAATTGGGTCTCGTGACTTTTATCCCTGATGATATTGACTGGGAAGATGAAGTGCGCATTGCGATCGAGGAACGGGCTAGTTATTCAGGTGACGCACTAACGGGCATGGAAGCAAGTCTAAGATTTGCAGGCCCAGAGACAATTGAAACAAAAATATTTGGACGCTTAAGCGCTTGGCAAAATTGGATTTTTCAGCGTCCGAATGCTGTAGGGAGCGAGGGGGCCCTCAAGCTATTTGGTACCGGTAAACAGGCAAATTTTGATAGAAAGAGAGTATAACATGACAAAAATAGATTATTCGCAGACAATTCCAAATAACGTTAACTTATCAGATGATAGGCGCCTCCAAAGAGCACTCGAAGCTTGGCAACCAGCGTTTCTAAATTGGTGGGACGAAATGGGCCCAGTTGAAAGCTCCGACTATGAGATTTTCTTAAGAACTGCTATAGACGTAAGTGCCAAAGGTTGGGCGCATTTCGATATGGTCAAAATGCCTGAATACCGTTGGGGAATATTTCTTGGTGACAAGGAAGAGAATAGAAAAATAGGTTTTGGAGCTCACAAAGGTGAAGATGTCTGGCAAGANGTTCCAGGTGAATATCGAGCAGAATTACGTCGTCTTATCGTAACGCAAGGTGATACCGAACCGGCATCAGTAGAACAGCAACGTATTTTAGGTCGCACGTGTCCATCGTTATATGACCTCAGAAGTCTTTTCCAAATAAATGTAGAAGAAGGCCGGCATTTGTGGGCAATGGTATATCTACTCCACGCATATTTTGGAAGAGATGGACGCGAAGAAGCAGAGGAAATGTTAATGAGACATTCAGGTGATGATGACAAGCCGCGAATATTAGAGGCCTTTAATGTACCCACGACAGATTGGTTATCCTTTTTTATGTTCACCTATTTTCAAGATAGAGATGGCAAATTCCAATTAAATTCACTTGCAGAATCTGGTTTTGACCCTCTATCGCGAACGTGTAACTTTATGCTTACCGAAGAGGCTCATCATATGTTTGTAGGAGAGTCGGGCGTTGGACGCGTGGTACAAAGGAGCATTGAATTGATAAAAGAGCATGATACCTTGGATATACGTCAATTTGGCGGCATAGATTTAGCAACGCTTCAGAAATGGATTAACTTTCATTTTTCAATTTGCCTTGATCTTTTCGGACAAGAAAAATCCACAAATGCTGCAAATTTTTACAATATGGGTTTGAAGGGTCGTTTTCAAGAGATGAAAATTGACGACGATCATAAACTAGATAATGAAGTTTATAGAGTTCCTGAAATANGCGNNAATAAAGTTNTGTTCTCTGAAGTTGGTGCGCTAACATCAATAAATGAACGTCTCCGCAATGATTATAGGGATGATTGTCAGAGAGGAATAGATCGCTGGAATAAGATGNTGACGAAAGNAGGTATTGATTTNCAAATAAAACTTCCGCATTCCGCNTTTCATAGGAATATNGGAACGTTTGCTGATATTTATGCAGATATTAACGGAAATATAATATCAAAGAGTGAGTGGGATAAAAACGTAGATAATTGGATGCCAACAACAGCAGATCGCGCTTTCGTTGAAAGCCTTATGGTGCCAGTAGTAGAAGTTGGGAAAACAGCTGGNTGGATTTCTCCGCCTGCGAGNGGTATNCANGGAATGGATACNAATTTTGAATATGTNAAATTCCACTAGTATCTATTTTATAATTATAGTAAGCCTCAATTTCTTATAATAAGAAATTGAGGCTTTTTTATAAAAACCANNAACTGGGAGGTATGNCATGCTCGACAATANAGTTACTGTAGATGAGAGCAAAAGTCCTGCGGAAATCTTATACTCAGATGTGTTTAATGTTGCTGTTCCTTTTATCGATAGACATATAAACGAAGGACGAAAAGACAAAGTTGCGGTAAGTATTCATGGNGGCGGAGAAGTCACTTATGAAACACTTGCTAAACATGTAAACAAATCTGGCAATGCACTTTTGACATTAGGTCTTCAGAAAGGTGACCGTCTTCTCATGATGGTGAAAGATGGTATTGAATTTTATTATATCTTTTGGGGGGCAATTAAAGCCGGAATAATTCCAGTCCCACTCAATACCTTGCTTCGCAGTAAAGACTANTCCTATATGATTGAAAATTCGGAAGCATCCTGTGTTATCTACTCGCCNGAATATATTTCTGAGGTAGAAATGGCATTTGAAGANACCTCNCATNACCCTAAAATCAAATTATTAACTGAGGGCGANGGAGATTCACTAGCCAAACACATGAGCACAGCTTCATCGGACCTTAGTCCAGCAAAAACTAGGCCGGAGGACGATTGCTTTTGGCTTTATTCTTCAGGAACTACCGGAGGACCAAAAGGTGTTGTTCATGCACATAAGGATATGGTGGTTACCAGCCAGCATTACGGGGTAGGAATTTTAGGAATAAACAATAATGATATTTGCTTCTCNGCGGCCAAATTATTTTTCGCGTATGGCTTAGGAAATGCNATGACTTTNCCATTATGGGTGGGAGCGAAGTCGGTGTTATTTTCGGGGCCCCCTACTCCTGATATCTGCCACGAAATTATTGAAGAGCACAAACCTACAATTTTCTATGGGGTACCGACATTATATGCAGCGCAGTTAAAATCTATGGAGACTAATCTAGATCACGCTCCAGACCTCTCGTCTATCCGAGTTTGCACTTCAGCAGGTGAAGCCTTGCCTCCCGATTTATTGAAGAGATGGGTTGATAAGACAGGCATACCTCTTCTCGATGGCATTGGAACAACAGAAATTTTGCATATATTCCTTTCTAATCAGATTAATAATGTTCAACCCGGTGCAAGCGGTCTTCCGGTCCCAGGATATCAGGCTAAAATAGTTGATGACGATGAAAATGAAGTTGCAACGGGAGAAACTGGCTCGCTAATGATTACTGGCGACTCGCTCCTCAAACATTATTGGCGTAATCCGGATAAAACAAATGAGTCACTTCGTAACGGATGGATGTACACTGGTGACACATATTACAAAGATGAAAAAGGTTTTTATTTTTGCTGCGGCCGAAGCGATGATATGTTGAAAGTTGGCGGTATTTGGTGCGCTCCAGTTGAGATTGAGAACGCACTAGTAGAGCATCCAAAAGTTTTGGAGGCGGCAATAGTAGGCCGTGAAGATGATGAGCAGTTAATCAAACCAGAAGCTTTTGTTGTGTTAAACGATGCNCAAGATGCCAGCGAAGGGCTTAAAACTGAACTNTTGGAACACTGCAAAAATACTTTAGCACGATATAAGTATCCCAGATGGTTCAATTTCGTAGAAGATCTACCCAAAACAGCGACCGGTAAAATACAAAGATTTAAGTTACGTATAGATTAAAAAAGTTTTAAGATATAAGGCCTCCATNATATCGATTAAGCCTAACCAGTGGATCAACCANATGAAGCGCTTCTCTGCATGGAATGTTATNAAAAATGGTTTAAAGAAAAGCCCAGACTGGGAAAGACAATGGAATGATGCCNAACCTCAGCCACAATATGATATAGTAATTATTGGGGGCGGCATTCATGGGTTAGCCACNGCTTATTATTTGGCAAAAAATCATAATATTTCTAATATTGCTGTCATAGAGAAAGGTTGGATTGGGGGCGGTAACGCGGGTAGGAACACAACTATCGTGAGGTCAAACTATTTTCAAAAAGGTAACAGAGAATTCTATGAACACTCCCTCAGACTATGGGAAAATTTAAGTCACGAACTAAATTATAATGTTATGTTCAGTCAACGTGGCCATATTTCATTATTACATAGCCCTGCCGCAACTGATACAGCTGCTCGTGGATATAATACGATGAGACTTACTGGTACACATTCAGAACTTTGGACGCTCAAAAAGTTAAAGAGAGAAATACCACATCTTAATTACGATCTTAATGCCCGATTTCCAATAACAGGCGCAGCTGTTCAGAAAAAAGCTGGAACTGCGCGTCATGATGCGGTTGTTTGGGGTTATGCACGGGCAGCAAGTGACTATGGTGTTGATATAATACAAAACTGTGAAGTTACTGGAATGGTTCGAGAAAATAATACGATTGAAGCCATACAAACATCAAGAGGAGTTATTCGTACCAAAAAAATTGGTTTGGCAGTCGCTGGAAATACCTCACGGCTATGGGAAATGGCGGGCCTTGGATCACTGCCAATCGAAACTCATAAATTACAAGCCTTTGTTACAGAACCCATTAAACCTCTTTTAGACCACGTGGTTGTATTTGGTGTAGGAGGAACACATTTTTATATGTCACAATCTGATAAAGGCGGATTGGTCTTTGGGGGTGATTTAGATTGGTATAAATCGTATGCTCAACGGGGCAACCTTCCCATTGTTCAAGATGTTGCTGAATGCGCGATTTCAATTTTACCATGCCTAAGTCGAGTACGTTTACTCAGACACTGGTCTGGGTTATGTGATATGTCTATGGATGGCTCACACTTTATTTGCCAGACCCCTCTTAAGAATTTGTATCTTAATGCGGGATGGAACTATGGTGGTTTCAAGGCTGGCCCAGCGGCTGGCTGGTATTTTGCTGATCTCATTTCCAATGATCGTCCCGATAAAACTATACTTAATCACGACCTAAAACGCTTTGAACGAGGTATTAATATTGATGAACGTGGTGCAGGTCCAGACCCTAAGTTGCATGGTTAAATGGTGTGTTAAATGATAAGAATTATATGTCCTTTTTGTGGTGAGAGAGATCATAGCGAATTCACCTATGGAGGCGACGGATCGATCAAATACCCAGAGATTGGAGCAACCACAGAAGAATGGGTTTCTGCTGTTTTTGAAAGGAAAAATATTAAAGGAAAACAACTTGAAACATGGCACCATCTTCATGGTTGCCGTATGTGGATAGTTGTAGAGAGAGATACAAATACTCACAAAATATTCAGGGTATGGCCAGCAGACCCAAGAATGATCGGGGGTATTTAATGACAGCAAAGCGTCTAAGATCAGGCGGCAAAATTGACCGAGATAAAATTTTAAATTTTACATGGGATGGACAAGAATTAGAAGGTTACTCAGGTGACACCCTCGCTTCCGCTCTGGTCGCGAACAACCGAAGAATTATTGGTCGTAGTTTTAAATATCACCGCCCTCGAGGCATCACCTCTTCAGGAGTTGAGGAATCTGGAGCTATCGTAACAGTTGGAAAAGGAGCTAGAAAAGAAGTTAATGTAAGAGCCACCACTCAAGAACTTTATCACGGGCTTACAGCAACAGGTCAGAATGCATGGCCAAATGTACGTTTTGATTTTGGTTCTATTTCAAATTACTTCAGTAAATTTTTAGGCGCTGGATTTTACTACAAAACGTTTATGGGTATTCCGCCATTTGAATGGGGAAGGGGTACGAAAATTTGGATGTTTTATGAAAAGTATATCCGTAAAGCAGCCGGCATGGGTGCTGCCTCAAGAGAACCAGATCCAGATAATTATGAGCACGCCCATGGGTTCTGTGACGTAGCTATAATCGGCTCTGGTCCCGCTGGTTTAGCCGCAGCCCTGGAATTATCCAAAACAAACCAAGATGTGATGCTAATAGAACAAGATTTTGAATTAGGTGGAGACTATTTAAATTACGATTCAAAATCCGAGGACTTGGCTCGCATACTCTTAAAAATAAATAAATCAAATATTCGCATAATGAAACGAACTACTGCGTTTGGAGCATATGATCATGGGACCTTAGGACTACTTGAACGCGTAGGAGACCATTTATCGACACCCTTAAACTATTTACCAAGACATAGGTTCTGGACTATACGAGCAAAGAGAATTATTCTCGCAACCGGGGCGATTGAGCGCCACTTCGCTTTTTCAAATAATGATATACCCGGGATAATGACGGCAAGTTCCGCTCGCACTTACTTAAATAGATATGGAATTTTATCTGGAGAGCATATAGTAATTTCCACAAATAATGATAGTGCGTACATTGTGTCTCAAGAACTTAAGAAAGCAGGAGCAAATGTTACACTTTTAGATGCCCGTGCAAGCATACCCAATCATCTAAAAAAGAAAATTACTGGAGAGGGAATAGAATTAATATCTTCAGCCGCTGTATCTGAAGCAGTTGGTCCCAGTTGGGTCTCAAAAATTAAATTCGCAAAACTTATAGATGATAAATGGATTAATCAAGGTGAAAAAAGCTGTGATCTACTCCTTATTTCTGGCGGATGGTCTCCTGTTATTAATTTAATTTCTCATCGTGGGTCTAAAGCAATATGGGATGAAAGGGACTGCTGTTTTTTACCCGGGCATAGCGAAGAAGCTATCGATTTAATCGGATCCGCCCGGGGAATTTGGAGAATTGACGACTGCGTAAAATCTGGGATAAATATAAAACATGCCCTAGACAAAAACAAAATTGCCTTATCCAAATCATATAAAGTTACGGAAAATAAAGGATGGGAAAACCCTATTATTCCACTATATGAAGTAGATATATCTAACAAAAAAAGTTTTGTAGATCTTCAGCATGACGTGACTACTCAGGATATTCGCGTTGCCCATCAAGAGGGTTTTGTTTCAGTAGAACATCTTAAACGATATACAACCCTAGGGATGGCCACAGACCAAGGAAAAACGGGTAACGTAATAGGAATAGCACTGATGGCAAAAGCGCTAAATGCAACTGTTACCAATGTTGGGACAACCACTTTCCGACCACCTTATACGCCTATAAGCCTCGGGGCATTAGCAGGCAGGAATACAAATGATCACTTCAGACCTCTAAGACGCACACCAATGGACGACTGGAATCTCGCCAATTCTGCCGTCATGACGCATGCTGGCCTATGGAGGAGGCCATGGTATTTTCCAGTAAACGGCGAGAATATAAGTCAATCTTATATTCGTGAGGCACGGACAACCAGGAATAAAGTTGGTTTATGTGATGTGACATCGCTTGGTAAAATTGCGATTCAAGGTCCTGATGCCACAGAATTTCTAAACCGGGTGTACACTAACCCTTTCGCAAAACTACCCATAAATAAAGCTCGGTATGGAATTATGTTAAGAGACGATGGGATCGTTTTAGATGATGGGACAACATGGCGTCTATCGGAAACTGATTACTTTATGACAACAACCACCGCGAACGCGGCAAGAGTAGTGTCCTGGTTGGAAGAATTACTGCAGGTTAGATGGAATACACTTAAAGTACACATCACATCCGTAACAGATCAATGGGCCGGCTGCGCAATAGCGGGGCCACTTTCAAGAAAAGTATTAGAGAAATGCGTAAAAGACTCAGATTGTGTTTCTAATGAGAACCTACCTTTTATGGGCATAACATCGACCTTTCTATTCAATGATATACCATGCAGAATTGCGCGTATTAGCTTTTCTGGAGAGATGGCTTCGGAAATTTATGTGCCATCTGATTATGGGCATGTATTAATGGAGATACTATGGGAGGCAGCAGAAAGTTTAGGTGGATGTTTATATGGCCTTGAAGCGTTGGGTGCAATGCGAATTGAAAAAGGCCATGTAACGGGGGCAGAATTAGATGGTAGAGTTACTTTGGAGGATGCCGGACTTGTAAAAATGGCATCCACCAAGAAAGACTTTATTGGCAGCGCATTGCGCAAAAGGCCAGAAATGATAAAAGCAGGCCGTCCTCAATTAGTAGGAATTTTTCCAGAAGATATTAATGCGACTTTTAATGCGGGTTCTATTATCTGTGACGAAAGTAATCTTAATGGTCACGGTGAAGGGTGGGTTACAGCTGTAACCTACTCACCAGTCTTTAACCATTGGATCGGCATCGGTTTTATCTCGGGGGGTTACCAAAATTGGCAAAATAAAGTTGCCGTTGCAGCTGATCCAATCCGTGACAAAGAAACTCGGGTTAAAATTGTATCGCCCTACATGTATGATCCAGAGGGTAAACGTCACTATGGGTAATGCAGATAATAATAGGATGTCAGCTTTAGGTAGATATTATGTAAAAGGGCACTATGGCAATAAAGAATCTAACAATATTATTTTTGAGGAAATTGAATCGTTAGTATTATTTCAGGTTGCTTTCTGGCCAGATACTGTTTCAAAGGTAGAAAAAATATTAAATAGTGAATTAGGGATAAAAAAGATTCCAAAACCAGGCTCCTCAATCATCAATTCCAGCGCTTCGGTTATAAGAGTTGAACCATTAAAGATCTGGGTAACGGCTAAACTAGAAGAGGATACAAGCAAAGCAGATACACCAATACTAGATTTGTCGCACTCGCGGACAAACTTAATAATACATGGCAATGATGCAACTAAGTTATTAAATCGTTTTTTACCTATCGACCTTCGAGAAAATTCCTTTGGTATTGGTGCAGTAGCCTCAACCATGTTTCATCATGTTGGGATAACTTTATGGCGAACAGAAAGAGGCTATCATTTATTCTTACCCCGAGGATTTTCCTTATCCTTATTCGAATTATTGAAGAAAGGAGCAAAACAATTTGGCTTGCAAATAAAATAAAAAACTTAGAATCATTATAGACCAATATTCCTTGATGGGTGCTCAAACACCTTTTTCAAGTCGGGCCACTTTTGTAAAATTTGTTTTGTTTCAGCAAAATCGCTTACACGTAACACTCCATTTGACCAAAGCGCTTTATTATCGAATTTAATTGTTGGATCTATTACCATCCAGCAAATTTCACCAGGGGAATAATCACCACAAGTGTGAAAGTGCAAAACTCGTGGGTTTGTGAAAATAGTATTTGCCCAACGATCTGGATTATCTGCTGCACTAGTTAGGTAATTACATCCAGGGTGAATACCCGCATGATATGAATGTACATTGTCGTCCCTGATTTTAAATTTTTTACCAATTTCGAAATAATGCTTTTTAATTTTCTCAATACAGCCATAATCTCCACTTAGATGAAGAATGATACCATCTCTTATTTTAGCCAGCACAATATCAACAATCTTTAATGTTGCAGGTTCATAAACCTTTGATCCAGTTGGCGCTAAATAATTACAAAGAGCAACCTGGCCAACCATGGTTGATGCACTTAGAGGTTGAGGAACACCAAGTGGAAATCGACGTACATATACATCTTTTGGGCCCTCAATTTTATCTTTTTTCAATAATGCGGATAAGGAAGTGCCACGCGAGCATGAAATATCCACGCATTCTGATGAAATCATAATTTTATTAATTGCTGACTTTAATTCTACAAAAGCACGATAATCGCAACACCCGTAGGGAGAGGCTAACATCTGGTTATTTCTTATATAAGACATAATTATTTTTTTTCCATGTACCGGCACTTCAAAACGATCCTGGTCTCCGATCCGAGAGAAAAATATTGCACAGTCATGGGCATTTACAGCTTCTGTTACTTCAACATTCTTTGAATTTGTTGGGCCTGAAACTTTTAACAATGTTGGATTAATTCCCATTTTTTTTAAAAATTCTGAAATTGTTTTTACCACGTCTAAATTATACCAACCAAGTTCGGGATCTTCGAAGATAATTACAACAGTCTCATCGGCTGATAGTTCAGCACATCTTAAAATTAAGTTTTCTGCGCCCAAATGAAGTTTACTATTAGTTGGCATATAAACTTTCCGCTAACCTACAGGTCATAAATAATTCAATATCTGTTCAGTTAAGAAAATGATTTCTCAAATCTCCAAGTTAAGTAATCCCCACACGTTATAGGCTTATGTTGAGTTGAATGATGATTACCTAGAACATCAAGGGGATCAATCATCGTGCTCGGTGCAGGATCATAAGCAAGAACCAGCGACAAACGCTCCTTACCAGACCTATTAACCACTCTGTGAGGCGTCGACCTGAATATTCCATCAGTCCATCGAGATAATAAATCACCAACATTTACGACTAACGTACCTTCAATAGGAGGGGCATGCACCCATTCACCCTTTAAATCAAGAACTTGAAGTCCACCAATATGATCTTGAGAAAGAACTGTAAGGACGCCGAAATCTGTATGCGGTCCAACGCCAAATTGGTCTTTACCCATTTTTTCTGATTGAGAGGGATAAAATACATAAGATGCTCTTGTAAGTGCCTGGGTCCCGTCAGACATAAAAAAATCCTCTTCAAGCCCAAGACTTAAAGCAAACCCTCTCAATAGCTGTCGAGCAACGATATCCGTTTGTTCAAAAAAAGCCAAAGAATGATCTTTAAAATTAGGAGGCGAAATAGGCCACCTATTCTCCCCATAAGCATAGTGTTTATTTGACAATTGTTCTTTAGAAATTTCAGCACCCCAAATAAAACTCTCTTTTAAATCTGCTTTCATATTTTTATCCATAATCGCCCTATTAGGCCCTATCCATCCCCGATGAACGCCATGCAAGCTAACCTGTTCTTTTCTAGAGTTAGATAAATTAAAAAAATTCATCGCGTCACTTCGGGCATTGTCTATGACTAATTGCGGTATTCCATGACCTTTTACATACAAAAATCCGATTTCTTGACTTGCTTTATACAAATTCGTTGCGACGCTAACTGGATCTGAATTATCAATTAAGGGTTTAATATCTATGACTGGTATTAAAGCCTTATCTAGAGTTTTTGCTTCAGCAAAAGGCATTTTGTGTTTACCTCTATGAATAAAATAATATCAACACCTAAAACTATTCAGTATTACTATTATCATAATATCCAACTATATCGCCCTCAGTTGTGACGCCTAAGCCATTTATACACCTGTTCACGTAGTTAAAATAACAAATTATCTGATTTGCTTCAAGAATTTGACCATCATCAAATCCCACCTTTTTTAACCTGTCCACATCCGATTTTAAAATACCAGTTGGATTTATTGTTAACTTTTCAGCATATTGTAAAATAGCAAGCTCCGCCCCAATGAATACGTCCTGGGGTCTATTATCATGTAATGCCTTTTCTATAGCGTTTGCTCTCTTTTGATTATTAATTAAATAACGAGCATTCGCCCAATGATTTGCCAAGGAATAATCACATTTATTCAAAACTGAGACATATGAACTTATTGTCTCTTGAAGCCAGGTGGGGAGCGTATTGCCGTCATCATGTAAACAAGCCTTATATAAACTGATGTGACCCCGCATTGTGTTTGGCCTCAGAGAGTGTACTCTTAAGACATTATCGACCGTACCGTGAGGAGAGCGAGATAAATTTAACGCTCCAAGCAGATCGGCATCTGCCTCATTATCTTCTATCATTTTTATCCATGCAGACATATTTACCCCCAAGCTTAATTGCCGGTATTCATTTTTTTCTCTAATCGTCTAACGGCGGCAGACACTAATAAAATTAGAATCAAATATTCTAAAACGAGAATAGTATAAACTTCTAACGGTCTATATTCTGTAACAACTAATTCATTTGCTTTCCGCGTTAACTCCTCCATTCCTATTACAGAAACTAAAGAAGACATTTTTAACATATAGACCAATTGATTTCCAAGGGCTGGAAGCACTCGGCGAATGGCTTGAGGCAATATGACAAACCGCATTGTATCAATGTAGTTTAACGAAATTGTATGCGAAGCTTCGTATTGGCCTTTATCAACAGATTGTATGCCAGCTCTAAAAATCTCAGCCTCAAATGCACTATCAGAGAGAGCCAAAGCAATAACCCCAGCCCAAAAAACATCAATTGTAATTCCAGCTACTTGAGGAAGGCCATAATAAACCCAAAGTATGAGAACTAAAATTGGTATAGCTCTCACTATTTCAACATAAAAGCGATTAATCCCGCGCAGATACTTATTTTTGGATAACGCTGGCAAGGCCACGATTAATCCTATAAGAATAGAAATAGCTATGGCGACCAGCGACGTTAGTATCGTATAATACAAGCCACTCAATAAAAACTTAAGGTTTACATAACCACCTTCTGTAGTTGGGTTAACAACATACCAACCCCAATTCCCAGAGCAGCCAACCAATATAAAAGACAGCGCAATAACTAAATATATTTTGTTCATAAAAGTTCTCAATGATGAAGGATTTTATTCAAAAAATCCTGGCATCGCCTTGTTTCTGGTTTTGTAAAAAATTTTTCCGGCTCTGCGGTCTCAACGATTTCTCCGGCGTCCATAAATACCATCGTATCCGCAACCCCGCGCGCAAACCCAGTCTCATGGGTAACGCAAATCATAGTCATTCCATCGTTAGCCAATTCAGTCATAACATCCAGAACCTCTTTGATCATCTCTGGATCCAATGCCGATGTCGGCTCATCAAAAAGCATAATGGCAGGCTCCATACATAATGACCTTGCAATGGCTACGCGCTGTTGCTGCCCTCCAGACAACTGCGACGGGAATTTTCTTGCTTGTTCAGGAATCCGCACTCTTTCCAAATATTTCATAGCTAAAGATTCAGCCTCTACTTTTGTAATTTTTTTAGATCGCATCGGCCCTAATGTCAGATTATCCATAACACAAAGATGTGGAAATAAATTGAATTGTTGAAAAACCATTCCAACGCGTGACTTTATTTTTGCGAGGCTTTCCGGGCTATCATTCAAAACAATACCGTCAACTATAATTTTACCACCTTGTTGTTGTTCAAGCCCATTGATGCATCTAATTAAAGTTGATTTACCAGACCCTGAGGGGCCACATATTACGATGCGTTCTCCAATATTTACAGATAGAGAAACATTTCTCAAAGCCTGAAAGGATCCAAAGAACTTTGATATTTTATCCACACAAATTATTTGATTATCAATATTTGATGACAAGTGGTCCACCGATTACTAGATTGTACATTGTATATCGTATATAAATTTATTTTTATTATTAAGCTAGTGTCTACAATGTGTTGCAATTCATTTATTTGCAAGCGATGATAAAATCGAATTTAATTAGGGAGTGAATAAAATGAGATTACTGAAGCCAGTTTCAACGACTCTGTTGACATTTGGATTATTGTTTACAGCTATTCCGGGGGCAAAATCCGCGTCCCTTCTCAACGAAATATTAAATGGAGGTATTTTAAAAGTGGGAACTACAGGTGACTGGAATCCCATGACCATGAAGAATCCAGCAACCAATTCATATACGGGTTACGACATTGATGTGATGACTGAGTTAGCGAAAGACCTTGGAGTAAAGGTAAAGTTTATACCAACTGATTGGAAAACTCTTGTTAGTGGGGTGACTTCAGGAAAATATCATATGACCGGCTCGGCATCGGTCTCACCTGCAAGAGCTAAAGCAACGGGTTATTCTGTAAGTTATTTCTCATTAGCAACGGTTCCATTAACACTTAAAAAAAATGCTGGTAAATTTAAAGACTGGAGCGATCTCAATAAGCCAAATATCACAGTTGCTGCGACGTTGGGAACAACTCAGGAAAAGCAAGTCAAATTATTTTTTCCAAATGCAAAACATAAGATTGTTGAGGCGCCTGCGAGAGATTTTCAAGAAGTACTTGCTGGTCGAGCAGATGCTCACATAACTTCAAACGTTGAAGCATATAAATTAGCTGAGAAATATCAGCAAATGATGGTAGTACCAGTTAAAGCGCCGAAAGCTAGAACACCAATAGCAATGCTATTACCTCAAAATGATCAGGTTTGGATAAACTATGTTAACACATGGATTGCCCTTAAAACTGAGAGAGGTTTTTTCAGTAATCTTGGACGAAAATGGAAGCTACAAAATTAGAAATTATGGGGTGTAAAGCGCCCCATTTTTCCTCTATATGTTAACTGTCTATTCAGTTCCCATTAGCCTTTACTGTGCAAAATTGCGCATTATATTACGTCATAAGAACTTAAAATGGAGGGAAGAGTGTCCTCCAGGTGGCTACGGTTCATACGAATACAAAAAAATTGTTACGACAGGAAATCTACCAGCTTTAGTGGATGGAGGCCTGTTAATTGCCGATTCTGAGGCCATTGCCGAATACTTACAAGAAAAGTACCCAAAGCCACCTATGTTACCTATTAAGCTCGCTGAAAGGGCAAAAGCTAGGGAATTGGGCCGTTTTCACGATACACGCTTGGAACCTGAATTAAGGAAACTATTCAATCAAATACCAATGCGTAAACCAGATAAAACTATTCTGCAAAAACAATCCAAGGAAATTAACCTGAGGCTTGACCAACTATCAAATATAATTTCAATTTCACCTGATAGCCTTCTATTAGCACACTGCGCTTTTCCAATAACTTTTTCATGGATCGAGGAGCTCTCCTCATTATTCTCTTTAGAGATCAATTGGCCATCTAAAATACTAACATGGAATGAAAAACTAAAATCTTTTTCAGCGGTAGAAAACGAATTAATGAATTATAATCCAAAACTGAAAAGTTGGTTGAGGGCACAGCATGAGACTTAACCATGCAACTTGGAGGGAAGTAGAGGCGTATTTAGAAAAATCCGATGGTATAATTATACCGACAGGTTCGACCGAACAGCATGGACCAATGGGACTAATAGGAACAGATGCACTTTGTGCTGAGAAGATAGCTTGGGAAGCTAGTAAAAAATTGAATGTTTATGTTGCACCTACGCTAGCTTACGCACCAGCTCAATTTAATATGTCATTCCCTGGTACAATTTCAATCTCTACAGAATTATTTGAAGCTTTGCTTAATGAAGTCGTTTGCTCATTGAAAAACCATGGCTTTAAGAAATTTTATTTTATTAATGGTCATGGTGCTAACCTAAAGTCATTAAAAAATCTAGCTAACCAATTCTCAAATATTACAATCCAAGTAAAAAGCTGGTGGGACTATGAAAAAGTAGACCAATTGAGGCATTCGAGTTTCGGTGAATGGGAGGGCATGCATGCGACACCATCAGAAATATCAATTACCCAAGTAAATAATAGAACTATCATATGTGAAGAAGCCCTTAGCCCCCCTAAAAAACTGGGACATAAATATATTCAAGACCATTCAGGCGATAAGCACGGTCCACCAGAACAGCATCGTAAAAGATTTCCAGATGGCAGAGTCGGCTCTCACTCAGCATTAGCAACACCAAAAATTGGAAAACAACTTATAAAAATGGCCGCTGAGGGATTAATATCAGATTATTTGACCATTTTTGAAAATTGAATAATTTATTTACAGGCAATTTATAATAAATTAAACACCGAGATATCGATGTTGTATATCTTCATCAGAGATTAATTGTTTTGAGGTCCCGCTCCAGACTACCAACCCTTTTTCTATAATATAATGTCTACTAGCAATTTTAGTTAATGCCTCTACGTTCTTATCTATTACTAAAATAGATTGGCCAACTGATTTTAATTCTTCTAGAACCTTCCAAATATCATCTCTTATGAGAGGTGCAAGACCCTCTGTTGCTTCATCCAAAATCAATAAATCTGGGTTAGTCATTAAAGCTCTGGAAATTGCCAACATCTGTTGCTCTCCTCCTGACAATTGGCTACCTGCATTCAATTGACGATCCGCCAAAGCTGGAAAAAGTGTAAAAATTTTATCAGTAGTCCATGGATCAGAGTCATTTCGGCGATTTGCTGCGGTTGCCACTAAATTTTCATAAACATTGAGATTAGGAAATATCTGGCGGCCCTCGGGAACGAGACCAATGCCAGCCTGCGCAACTTTAAATGACGGCTCACCATTAATCTGGATTCCTTTAAAATACACATTACCAGAATTCGGTTTCATTATACCCATGATGGACCTGATGGTAGTGGTTTTCCCCATACCGTTTTTTCCAAGAAGAGTTACAACTTCACCAACACCAATATCCAAAGATATACCAAACAAGACCTGTGATGCTCCGTAAGAACTCTCAATTTGATCAACACGCAACAAATCAGTCATTAACCATTCCCCAAGTAGGCAGCTCTCACCTCTTTATTACTTCTAATTTCTTCTGGTATGCCGCAAGCGATAGACTTTCCATATACCAAGACGGTGATCCTATCAGCTAACGCAAACACCGCATTCATATCATGTTCAATCAGAAGCATAGTATATTTATATTTCATTGATTGTAGGAATTTAGTAACTGACGAAGACTCCTCGGGACCCATTCCAGCCATAGGTTCATCTAATAATAGCATCTTGGGTGAGGTAGCTATTGCCATGGCAATTTCTAGTTGACGTTGCTCTCCATGGGCCAAATTATCGGCCAAAACATTAGCTTTCTCCTCCAGCTTTGTCTCGATAAGGACTTTCATTGCCTTTTCCGCCAGACTGATGTCTTTATCAGCACTATGCCAAAATCTAAAACTATGGCCTTCACAAGCCTGAATTGACATCGCCACGTTATTAAGAACCGTAAAATCCTTAAAAATTGATGTTATTTGATACGATCTTACTAATCCTTCAAGGCATCTCTGCGGAGCTGAAAGGTTATTTATCTCTTTTCCATCAAATTGAATTGACCCACTATCAGGTTTCAGCAAACCAGAAAGCTGATGAATGAGGGTCGTTTTCCCAGCGCCATTAGGTCCAATTATAGCATGGATCTCCCCCTCACGAACATCAAAGTCTAGGGAATCCGTCGCCGTCAATCCTCCAAATTTTTTTACTAGTTTTTCCACTTTTAACATAATTTCAGTCATTTGGGACCCTCATATTTCTTAAGAAAGCCGTCAACGCCACCCCTCGCAAATAAGACGACAAGGATTAGAAAAGGTCCAAAAATTAGGTGCCACGCGTCCGTAATATTTGACAGAATTTCTGATAAGAAAAGAAAAATCATTGCCCCCCCTAAGGGGCCCATCACTGTTCCCATACCACCAAGCACAACCATAAAAATTAATTCACCCGAAAAAGTCCAAAAAAGCATATCAGGACTGACAAAATCCTCAAAATTGGCGGTCAATAACCCCGACAAACCACACATCATACCAGCGATAACAAAAGCGACTAACTTATATCGAAATGTAGGATAACCAATCGTAGTCATACGCTCGTTATTCGATTTTCCAGCTCTTAGAACGCGGCCGAACCTAGAGTTAACAATTCGAAAATTTATGTATAAACAAGAAATCATTAAAACGAAAGCCAAGTAATACATAGTCATCGAGTCATTTAAATCAAAAAATGACAGGCCAAAATCACTTCTTGAGTCAATCGTAAGACCGTCGTCACTGCCATATTTCTCTACACTAACACTTAAAAAATACATCATTTGTGCGAATGCAAGGGTTATCATGATAAAATAAACTCCTCGCGTTCTAAGACTGATTGCTCCAATAATTAACGCAAATAGACCACTCATTAAGATCCCTATCGGCCATTGAATATAAGCGCTCTCAATGCCATGCGAAGCAAGAATACCGACGGAGTATCCCCCAATACCAACAAATATGGCGTGACCGAAACTTATCATACCACCATAACCCATAATAAAATTAAGACTTATTGCGGCTATGGTTACAATCATAATACGCGCAAAAACATCTGTATAAAACTCTTGACCAATAGCTGGTGCAATCACAGGCATAAATATGCACAGTAAAATTAATATACTATTGAAAATACCTCGAGGTGTTTTGAAAATTTGCATTTTCATTATAAGATTCTTATGCCCCCTTGGGCGGAAATAGACCGCTTGGTTTGATCGCTAGAACAACTGCCATCAATATATATACGAGCATTGAGGATATTGCTGGTCCGGCTGTTTCAGCCGCAACAGAGTCCATAAAGGACATTAATGCGACATCTATAAAAGACCGTCCCATTGTATCTATTAGACCTGTTAATATAGCAGCTATGAACGCGCCTTTAATAGAACCAATACCGCCGATAACAATTACAACAAAAGCAAGGATCAACATTCCCTCGCCCATGCCACTTTCTGCCTGAGTAATTGGAGTGATAATCATTCCCGCGAAACCAGCAAGCACCGCCCCTAGTCCGAACACAAGGGTAAATAATAGTTTAATATTTATACCAAGAGCACTCACCATCTCCCGATTAGAAGCACCAGCCCTGATTAGCATACCAATTCTTGTTTTTGAGACCAAAAGATAGAGAAGCAATGCTACCAATAAACCACTGATAATAATTACAATCCTATAGTCTGGAACTGAGATGCCACCCGGTAGTTCTGAAGTACCTATGAGATACGAGGGTAAATTAATTCCTGTCCCCCCCGCGCCCCACACAATTAGGAATAACTCATTAAAAAAGATGATCAGTCCAAATGTAGCTAAGACTTGATCTAAGTGATCTCTCTCATAAAGTGTCCTCAAAACACCTAATTCCAGTATAATACCAGTGACCAACATGGTCGGTAATGTTAAAATCATTCCAAAAACAAGCGAATCTGTTAACTGAACAAACGTTGCTGCAAAAAAGGCACCAAACATGTACAATGTACCATGTGCCAAGTTCACTAGATCCATGATACCAAATATTAATGTAAGGCCTGCTGCGACCAGGAATAAAAGTATACCTAATTGGAAACCATTAAAAAACTGTTCAGCTAAAAGAACATAATCCATGAATATAATTTCTGTTAAATATAATATGGGAGCGCAACAACGCTCCCATATTTCTTTTTAAACAGCTAAAACCTAAAGTTTACACTCAGCAGAGTTAGTCGGCGCATGGTTTTTAAGAACAGCATCACCAACTTTTGATAATTGCCATTGGCCATTTTTATTTACAACTTTGCGAGCATAAAAATTTTGAATAGGAAAATGATTTTTACCAAATTTAATTTTACCACGTACCGACTCAAAATCTGCTTCTTCCATGCCCTTGCGAATTGCATCTTTATTTGACAAATCGCCCTTTGCAGCCCTTACTCCAGCAGCAATTAACATCAGAGCATCATAAGCTTGAGCCGCATAATGCGCGGGAAATTGACCTTTGTAATGTTTTTTGAACGCTGGAACAAATCTTTTATTGGCCGGTGTATCAAGATCAGGGGCCCAAAAGTTCGCATTCATAGTCCCTAAAAGATGGGTCATATTTCTTTTTTGAAAAATAGGAAGGTTCGCACCATCGATTGAAAAGGCGTTATACAATGGTATTGTTTTGTGTAAACCTGCTTGAGCATATTGAGTAAAAAATGCTGGCCCCCACGCACCAGGATAGAAAACAAATACGCCATCAGGTTTTGCAGCTTTTATTTTTGATAAATCAGATGACCAATCTCTTTGGCTCATAGGTGTCAGCGCTTTTGTAACCACCTTGCCTTTAAATGTACGCGTTAATCCGGTAATCATTTGTTTTCCGGCTGCATAATTCGGAGCTAGTATGTAAAGCTTTTTTACACCTTCATTGTTTAGCATTTGTCCCACAGCCATCGGCGTTTGGGTATTTTCCCATGCTGAATTGAAGAAGTTCTTATGACATTTTTTTCCAGCGAACATTGAATGTCCAGCATTTGAACTAATAACAAACTTCCCTGCTTTAAGGCCAACAGGTGCAGAAGCGGCTAAAATATGTGAAAATATAAAACCAGTTAAAAAATGCACCTTATCTTTCTTAACCAACTTCTCAGATTTTTGTTTTCCGATTGCAGGCTTAAATTGATTATCTTCAAAAATCAATTCGATCTTTTTGCCAGCTACTTTGCCGCCAAGGTGTTTTAATGCAACTTCGAAGCCTGCTTTACTGTTCAAACCAAGAATTGAAGCTGGGGTCGAAAGAGTAAGGTTAATCCCAACTCTTACCGTGTCATCATTCGCATGCACACTCGGCACGGATAGCATTGCCGCTATAGGCGCTGCTAAAATAAACTTTTTTAACATTCGTTATTTCTCCCTTTATTTTAAGTCCCGCAAATTAAATTTTTTGGATAATTATTCCTAGACTAACCATACTACGATAAATCATTATCAGACTCAATACAATCAACCTAATCGGTTATAAAACTAAACACTTTTTTTTGCAACAACTTGCCTCAATTAAAAATATAGCTATGTACAAATTTATTATTAAAATTTACGCAATGCTTTTGAAGCATCTAGCGCTGCATTTATAATCTCATGATACCCGGTGCATCTGCAAATGTTTCCACTCAATGCTATTTTAATCTCTTCAACAGAAGGATCTCGATTTTTATTTAAAAAATCGCTTAAAGTCATAAGAAATCCTGGTGTACAATATCCACACTGGAGAGCAAAATTCTCGTGGAAAGCTTGTTGCAAAGCACTGAATTTTCCGTCTGCATTAGCCATACCTTCAATCGTATTAACCTCNNAACCATCCGCTTGNGTCGCTAACATCANACANGAGCGCACAGCNTTTCCATCAACATGAATCGTGCANGCNCCNCAAACNCCATGNTCNCANCCAACNTGAGTGCCCGTNNNACCAATTTGATGACGCAAAAAATCCGTCAANAATAAACGGGGCTCNGCCATNNCTTCCACNGGCTCACCATTAAGAATGAGTTTTATATTNNACTTCTCATCTTTGTTTANTCTTCNCATNCAACTATCCTTGGCTNGTTTGANTTTGAAGATTATNAAANACCTGACGGCCAAGGTGGCGGACCAATTCCCTTCGATGCTGAGCAGTTGAATGAATATCATCACTCCCCCGAAGATCCCATGCAAAATCATTTAATGCGTCATCAATATTATCTTCTCCTATAGACTGCCATTCCCTGACTTCGGGACGATCCGCAACGCCGCCAACTGCAATTCTTATTTTGCCNTTAATACTCATGCCGGCTATCCCTACCACGGCAAAATCACCATGGCGATGGTGAAATTCTGTGAAGGCATATTTTGCATCTGGCATCGCTTTTGGATAAATGGCTTTTATCATAAGTTCGTCATCTTCTTTTGCAGTTGTCAAAACGCCGATTAAAAAATCATCAGCCTTTACCCGCCTAGTCCCACTTTTTCTCTTTAGTTCGACCTCTCCATCAAGCAACATTAAACAAGTGGGGAGTTCAGAACTTGGGTCAGCGTGGCACAATGATCCACAAACTGTGCCCCTATTGCGGGTTTGAAAATGGCCAATACTCGGAATTGCTGAAGATAATACTGGTAAATCCAAAGCCAACATATTCCAATTTTCGAGTTGCGATTGAGTTGCGGTTGCGCCAATTTCCACGGTATTTTTTTTTCTTGATATTTCATTTAATTCCGCCACCATTGAAATATCAATAAGCACCTGCGGTCGAACCAAGCGCATGTTTAACATGGGCATTAATGATTGCCCACCGGCGATTATTTTAGCATCGCCGCCATACTCAGCGAGCAGATCAACAGCTTCATTGCTACTCTCAACTTTTATGTAATCAAAAGGTGGAGGTTTCATCGCATAAATCCAAGTGTTTGTTTTAATTTAAGCCAGAAGTTCGAGTNAAAAAANCCTANCCCTNGGATGNCNCCAGCCTGCCGAGCCAATGCTCGCAGAAAAATCTCAATCAATTGACGAGATGCGCCTCTAATTAAACGTCCTCCAACCGCAGCGATTGTTCCCGATAATTCTATTTCATAATTATATTTTAAATTAGTACCATTCGATATCTCAATCAATTCAAATGTACCCGATCCCCGCGAAGAACCTAGAGGCCCATCAGCCGAGCCCAAAATTGTTGCTTTAATAGGTTTTTTGAGATTCTTTAATTCTATTTTGGCAATAAATCGACCTTTAACTGGGCCTACTCCCAGCATAGCTATACCAGAAAACTTGTTATCACCAAGCACTTCAAGAGATTCACATCCTGGAACCATATCCGCGAGCTCATTTGGATCGAGCAATAAATCCCAAACTTTGAGTGGTGGCGCTGCAATTTCAAATTCACCTGAACCAAATAACGCAGGCTCTTTTTTCTGTCTAACTTTGGTAGTTTGTCGAATTGGATAAGAGGGTTTCGTCTCAGAACTCTTTATCCAACTGAGAACCTTCGCTGGATTTAAAGGAAGCTCAATATTCTCGAAATTTATTGCGTCAGCAACGGCATTACCAACACAAGCTGGGGTCGAATATTGGTTTCCCTCGGCAATTCCCTTTGCACCCAACCGAGTATAAGGTGATGGATTTGGCGTTGGATGCACAATATTAATATCNGGCAATTCTGCAGCCGTAGCAATTGAATANTCTGCAAACGTNCCTGAACGNAACGTCCCATCATCATCATATTTAAATTCTTCTAAAAAGGTTGCNCCATATGCAGCGGCCCACGAACCTCTTATTTGACCCTCAGCCAACCCAGGATTTAGTATAGTACCACAATCATGAGCGGATACATATTTATCAATTTTTACAACTCCGGTTGTTGGATCAACTTCAACGCCACAAAAATCAAAACCAAAGCCATAAGCTAAGGAGGTATTAATNTCATCATTCGCTGTTGTAGGCGTTAACTCAGGCGCGCTCCACATGGCAGTTTCTCTGATTGCCGGCTCCATCCCCTCTGGCAAACTACCTGGCGACCAATGGGCAATTCCGCCAACCCTATAAAAGGGAACCGAATTTTCTGGATTGTTTCTCGCATAAATTTTATTATTAGAAAATTCAATTTCCTCTGCACTAACATTAAGCATTGTAGCTGCAATTCGAGCCATTTTTTTCTTTACGCGCTCTGCAGCTAAGTCAGCCGCACTCGCGGATGCTGGAGAGAATCGACACGAATAATTTCCTGCTGCAATTGACCAACCATCTTTCGCCGTATCTGTATCAAGAGAAACGACCACATTTTCTGGATCTATGCCCAACTGATCAGATATAATTTGAGCGAGAGCTGTTTTGTGCCCTTGCCCTTGAGGCACAGAGTCGCCAACGACATTCACAGACCCCAAAGCGTCAACTGATACTGTAACTGATGCAACGGCCCCATCTTTTGGCCCTGCTCTATTCCTCTCCTCACCTGTCTTCAGAGTTGAAATGTACCCCATATTTGATTGGCTCGGCTCAACACAAGAAGCATAGCCAATTCCGTATAACTTTCCTGATCTACGCGCTACATCTCTCCTCTTCAAAAGATCGTCCAGACCCCCCTTTTTGACGGTTTCTTCGATAGTTTTATGATAATCACCTGAGTCTAAAAGGGCGCCTGCGATTGTCTTGTAAGGAAATTCAGAAGACTTGATCAAATTACGTTTCATCAAATCTAAAGGGTCAATTTTTAGCTGTGAGGCAATCTTTTGCATAACACGCTCGACAGCGAAATAAAGTTGAGGACCACCAAACCCCCGAACTGCTCCAGTCGGACACTTGTTTGTTATCATTATATGATTTGTAACTTCCAAATTTCTGATAGTATAACCGTTTGTTGAGACCCCATGCATCCTATATATTGGAGCCGGCATTGGAGCTCTCAGATATGCTCCATGATCATCCCAATGGTTCAAACGCAAGCCGTTTATTATTCCATCACTTGAATATGCGGCTTCAACTTCAGTAACGCGATTAGGCGCAACACTTGATGCCGATAAGTGTTCTAATCGATCTTCAATCCATTTAATGGGCCTTTTAGCTTTTCGCGCTAAGATACACAAAACTACGATATGAGGAAATATTACGAGTTTAGTTCCAAAACTTCCACCCGAGTTCTCTGGACTTCTATGACGCAACGCAGCAGTGCGAATCCGTAATGCCAATGCCATCACAGTATGTACTGAAAAAGGGCCCTGAAAGTTTGATAGAACATCGAAGCCCTGGGTTGCCTCTGCGTACTCAGCGACAATTGCATACGTTTCCATCGGAGTAATTGAATTCCTAGGATACTTAACTTTTATCTTAGTAATATTCTCTGCCTCATCGAATGCTTTTGCGGGATTACCGTGAACAAAATGTCTCTTCGAGACACAATTAGATTTTGATCGAGGATGTATCAACGGGGCATCTTGGCCTTCAGCCTCTACAGGATCCACAACTGCCTCTAGAACATCATACTCAACCTTAATAAGGTCAAGGGCATCTTCTGCGATATAACGATTAGTTGCAGCTACGACGGCTACCGGATCACCCACATGCCTTACTTTATCTACCGCCAGTCCATAGTAATCGATTGGATTTTCAAATCCAACAATTAGTGGATCAGTCTCACGGGCCATGTCCTCGCCAGTTACAACAGCGTAAACGCCTGACATTTTAAGAGCTTCGGTGTAATCTATTGAAACAATTACTGCATGGGCGTGCGGAGATCTTAAAAACGCCGCTTCCAAAGTGTTCTTCTTTACAGGAATATCATCAACAAATTGTCCTTGCCCCTTCAATAACGCATAATCCTCGACCCTCAGCATTCTTCGGCCGATGTTTTTATCTTTATTTTTCTGTTCAACAGGAATAGAAAAATTGGTCATATACAATTAAGCTCTTTTCTTTTTAATAAACCGTTAGTTGCAAATATTTCTGTAACTATAAACAAAATAGCGGTTTTTTCTTATTTGCCAAGCTCTCTTCTTTCCGCTGAGTAATATTAAAATTCATAAAATCTATCCATTGCATCCAATTAATTCAATCTTTATATACAAGAAGTATTTAATTTATTAAGGATATTTTAAATGGGGTGGTTAATTGGTGTTGACGTTGGAGGAACCTTTACGGATTTTTTTGCTACAGAACGAGAAACCAATTCTGTAAAATATTTTAAACGACCATCGACGCCTAAAAATCCCGGGGAAGCAATTTTTCTTGGCCTGAAAGAAATGTGTGAGAGCCTTAAAATTGCGCCAGACACTATCGAACAACTTTGTCATGGAACTACCGTCGCAACAAATGCATTAATTCAAAGAAAAGGTGGCAAAGTAGCACTCGTTACAACAGAAGGTTTTAGAGATCTATTAGAGATAGGTCGCCAAACTCGGCCACATATGTACTCACTTCAAGAAGACCAGCCAGAGAGCTTGGTGCCACGTAAATATCGATTTGAAGTAAAAGAGCGTACTAATTCAGACGGAACTATCATAAAAGAAATTGATAAAAATAATTTAAAAGTTTTATTCGATGAAATAGAACACTCAAAGGTAGATTCTATAGCCATTTGTTTTTTGTTCTCTTTTATTAATAATAAGCCAGAAGAATTAGTCGCTAAATTACTTAAAAATAGATTCCCAAATATTCCAATTTCCCTTTCATCTGAAGTGCGCCCAGAATTTAGAGAATACGAGCGCTTTTCTACCACCGCGTTGAACGCCTATCTACAACCAATTATGGGCTCTTATTTGGACTATCTTGATAATAATATAAAATTAAATATTCCAAATGCACCACTTAGAATTTATCAATCCAGCGGCGGATTAATGTCAATTAATACTTCAAAAAAATTTCCAATCAGGACCGCATTGTCAGGTCCCGCAGCTGGAGCTGTAGGAGCAGTTAATATTGCAAAAGAGAGCAACCGCTCAAAAGTAATAACTTTAGATATGGGGGGGACCAGTGCTGATGTAGCCCTAGTTAGGGACTTTGATGCCGGTACAAGCCTCGATCGTGAAGTCGCTGGTTTTCCGGTTCGCCTTCCTATGGTCGACATTCATACGGTTGGGGCTGGGGGTGGCTCAATCTCTTGGGTAAGCAAGGATGGACTGATGAAAGTAGGCCCGAAAAGCGCGGGTGCTGACCCTGGACCTGCTTGCTATAACCTAGGCGGCAATGAACCAACGGTGACCGATGCAAATTTGGTTTTAGGGCGACTTTCTGGACAAGGCCTGATTGGTGGCGCAATGAAGTTAGACCTAGAATCAGCAAGAGCTTCCATTAAAAAACTAGCAGATAAATTTGGCTTTAGTATCGAAAAAACAGCTCAGGGTATCATTAAAATTGTTATTTCGAACATGGTAAGAGCGGTTCGTGCCATGTCAGTAGAAAGAGGACATGACCCCCGAGACTACAGCCTAATGGCATTTGGCGGTGCCGGCCCTTTGCACGGCTCGCAGGTTGCAAAGTCGATAGATATAAAGGAAATCATTGTTCCTCTAGCACCAGGTATTTTATGCGCGCAAGGATTAATAGCTTCAGATATTAAGGAGGATTTTATTAAAAGTGGTCGGTTCCATGTAAATGCGGATTGGTCAATTAATGTTCGAGAAATAATGGATTCATTGAGTCACGAAGCTAAAGAGTGGTGCAAAACCGAACGAATAGAGAAGAAAAAACAACTTTACAGTGTAACATTAGATGCGCGGTATGTTGGACAAAATTTTGAACTTCAGGTCACCTACAAAGAAGCAAAAAGTTGGGAAATTCCAATGCCCTTAGATGCAGATGAGGTTATTGATAGATTTAATGCTGCACATGAGCAGTTATATGGCTTTGCTAATACCGATGAACAAATCGAAGTCGTAAATATTAGATTAAATGTCAGCGGAAATTTTAATGAACCCTCAGAATCAAATAAAAAAAATACGACAATAAAAAGTGTTAATCCGATAAGTGAAAGGCTGGTTTGGTTTGATGATGAAAAACCATTAAAAACAAATGTTTTTGATCGTAACGATCTCAAGGCTGGCTTTGAAATAGAAGGTCCCGCAATAATTGAACAATTTGATTCAACAACTGTTATTTACCCGAAAGACCGGGTTGTAATTGACAAATCCTTAAATATTGTTATTTCAATATCTTAGAGCGCCAAGGGTATGAAAATGTCTAAAGCAAATAGTTCACTTGATCCCATTACATTAGAAATAATATTCAATGCACTCAGATCTGTCGCTGATGAAACTTTTATAACATTAATGAAGAGTGCATACTCAACCAATATAAAAGAGCGTCGAGATCATTCTACAGCTATAATGGATAAGTATGGCCGTTTAATAGTCCAAGCTGATGCATCACTTCCTGTGCATCTAGCATCAATGGGCGGACTTATGGTTTCACTTTTAAAAAAATATAAAGGAAATATTTTCCCGGGTGATATATTCATTGGCAATGATCCGCACGTTGCTGGCGGCACACATTTGCCAGATATCAATATGGCTATGCCTCTTTTTTTTGAAGGACAGTTAATTGCATTTATGTGCAATATTGCGCACCACGCCGATGTTGGTGGGTCGGTTCCAGGAAGTATGGCCGGCGGTATGACCGAAATATTTCAAGAGGGCATTAGACTTCCAGTAACGCGACTTTTTGAGGCTGGGGAACTTCAAGCCGATATTATGGAATTAATATTACTAAATGTTAGAATTCCAGAGGAGCGGCGCGGAGATTACTACGCGCAAATCGCATCATGTCGTCTTGGGACAACACGGCTATCTGAGTTAATTGAGAATTATGGTATTACACAACTAAATAACAGCTTTGACGAGATCATTCATCGAACTAAAAAAAGAATGAAAGAAGCTATAATTGAGATACCTGACGGCATCTATGAATTTAGCGATATTATGGATGATGATGGAATGGGCACGTTAGAAATCCCAATTTGCGTGTCAATAATGGTAAAAAATGATTACATATTATTCGATTTTACCGGAACCGCAGATCAAGTAACGGGCAACATTAACGTAACACTAAATGCCACTCAGGCCTCTGTATGCTATGCATTGAAGGCTTTGCTTGATCCAGATGTACCAAATAATCAAGGCGTCTTGGATTTACCAGAAATAATTGTCAAAAAAGGTTCATTACTTGATGCTCAATTTCCTGCGCCCGTAGCGGCGCGCGCGAATACATGCCAAAGAATAATCGATGTCATACTTGGTGCTTTAGCGAAAGCAAAACCGGAGGCCGCAGTTGCTGCGGCAAACGGAGCAAATACTACGGCTGTATTTTCAGGTGTAAATCCCAGCACTGGCGTCAGTTATGTCTATCTTGAAACACTAGGAGGTGGGTTTGGAGGACGCGCAACAAAGGACGGAAAAGATGGTGTTCAGGTACACATAACAAATACTTCCAATCTACCAGTTGAAGCAATAGAAATGGAGTACCCTCTTATGGTTCATTCTTATAAATTAATTGAGGACTCAGGTGGCGCGGGGCGTAATCGGGGAGGACTTGGATTAGAAAGAATTATCGAGCCAATAAAACATGATTGTACTTTCAATGGAGCAGGTGAGCGATTTGAAAATCAACCATGGGGAATTTTTGGTGGTGAAGATGGAAAATCAGGCGAATTTATTAAAGTCGATAAATCAGGCAAAGCGAGCAGGCTAAATAATAAGCCGATAGCAATAGAAGTTAAGGAAAATGAGAGCATTGTAATTAGAACTCCCGGTGCCGGCGGGTATGGGCCCGCTAAAGAACGTGAGATTAAAGATATCTCTGCAGATGCTGTAAATAAAAAATTTAGCTATAATTTCCTCGAGAAAAAATATCCACAATGGAAAAATGGCACATGACCGAGTTAATAATTCCAGAACCCAATGAAGTTTTCAGTGTTGAAGTTAAGGGTGGAACAGAGATAATTGTAAGGCGATATTTTAACTCATGCAGGCCTTGCCTTTTACTTAGCCACGGTAATGGATTTGCAATTGATGCCTATTCACCCTTTTGGGGCCAGTTAAGGTCCGAATTCGAACTTTGTGTATATGATCAACGTCATCATGGACACAATCAGCCATCTAGTTCTAACGACGCTGACTTCGATCTATTTGCCGATGATTTAGACAAAATAATTTCCAAGGTTAGGCAAATAATAACAGATGTCTCAATATATGGCGTTTATCACTCCCTTTCAGCTGTCGCCTCTCTACTTCACGCAAAAAATTATAAAAACCATTTGGACGCCCTTGTTTTATTTGATCCGCCTTTGCAACCTCCAAAAGACCATAAATTGTACTCCATAGCTCATAATTTTGAAATGAAGTTATCAGATTGGGCAAAAAATCGACAAAGTCAATTTACCTCTCCAGCCGAACTAGCGCATCAATTTCGTAAGTCACGATCTTTATCTGGTTGGGTCGATGGTGCTCACGAGCTAATGGCTAAATCCGTACTTAAAGAAACGGGATCGAACTGGGAACTAATTTGTCCCCCAGATATTGAGTCCCAAATTTATAGACACAACGCTTCCTTAATTCTTTGGGACTTTTTTGAAAACCAAACAGTGCCGATCGCACTAATTATTGCTGATCCTAGTCATCCTGCCGAACAGGCACCAGCCAAAGTTTGTTCAAGTTTGGTAAAAAAATCATCAATACCATTTATAACAATATCTGGTACTACTCACCTACTTCAGATTGAGAAGCCCGAAGAATGTAGAGTGGCATTAAAAAAACTTTTACGGGAAATTACACTTTAGATTTAAAACGTTTTCACTAGATTGATTGATGTCTTTGGATCTTTATTTATTGAGGCCATAAATCGTTCGTGAAATAATTTAGTATGTTTTCTGGCCACTTCTTCCGCCATCTCAATATCTTTATTTGAAATGGCTGTAATCATTTCCTTGTGCTGGTTAACCACCTCGCTGTAATAATTGTCATCATAGTAACTATTTGATACCCCAGTCCCAAAAGCTGATAAAGATAATCTTAGTCCCGTGGAAAGAAGTTTTCCATACAGTGCTCCAACATATTTATTTCTGCATGCATCTATCATTACAGAGTGAAATTCGTTATTCGTTTCACCCATTTTAACGATATTCCGTAAATCAGTAGCTGCAATAAAATCTTCATTAATACGCCTTAAGAGTTTCAACTGATCGTCATAACACCTCTCCGCACATAACTTTAGGACCATCCGCTGACAAACGTCCAATGCTTCAAAATACTGTGGTATATCAGATATATCTATTGCTGAAACATGAGCTCCCTTATTTGGGTGTAAATTTACTAAACCCTCAGAAGCTAGGCGAATTAGGGCTTCCCTGACAGGAGTTCTAGATAGATTAAACCGATCTTTTAAAATCGATTCTTCGATATGCTCCCCAGGCTTTAAACGCAGTTGTAGTATATCCTCTCTCAAACCAACATAAATACTCTGGGCCCCTGTTCCACGAGGTCGACCGCGTGTTTTCTTTTCGTTACCATTCATAATTACATCTCGGCAATTTATAAAAAACCTTTTTGACGAATCAAATATTTTAAACCTTTAATATCGTTATTGCACGCTTGTTTTTTTTTATGATTAAATACATTATATGTAAATTGATTAGTATTATATTTTTCTAGAATTTTTATGATATTAGCTGTCACAAAACTTTGATATCGGGGGTATGAAGTTATGACAAAAGGATTATCTTTCCCAAGACATTCAGAAAATTTAGCAAATCAATTCCGCGAATTAGGATATTGGAACGATGATACACTAACTACTTATATTGAAAAATGGGCAAAGAAGACTCCAGCAAAAGTTGCTGTCGTATCGCCAGACACAGAGTTGACCTTTGAAGATTGGCATTTACAGTCGTTGAAATTTGCAAATGGCCTTTTAAAGCTCGGCCTTAAACGGGGAGACGTTATTGCTATTCAGTATCCCAATACCCCGGAGTTCTTGATCGCCTATATTGGAATTGCACTTATGGGTGGTGTAATGTGCACTCTTCATATGCCTTATAGAGCTGGAGAAATGGCCCCATTAATGAATCATGGTAAAACAAAAGCGGTTATCTGCGGACAAGGTGATGAAAAATATGATGCCCCAAATACTATGATGAAATTAAAAGAAAAGGTTGCTAGCCTGCAACATATAATTGTCATTGGAGAAAAACCATCTGATTACTATAATTTTAATTCATTAATCGAAGAAGCCAATACAAGCCCAATAGCAGATCCACCTATTGCAAGTGATCCGTGCATTTTATGTTTTACATCTGGCACTTCCGCATCACCAAAAGGAGTTGTAAGAACCTATGAAACGCTAACTGCAAATGCTAGAATTTATTCACCGACGATCAACTTAAACTCAGAAGATCGTGTAATGGTTGCTCCTCCATTTACCCACGTCTTCGGACTAACATGCGGAACGCTGGCTTTATGTTGGGGGTCAACAAATATTTTAATGCCATTATTTACGCCCGAGCTTTATGCCGATAGACTAATAAATGCCCAACCAACGATTGTATTTTCAGCACCCGCCCACGTTGCTGCTACGATAAAGGCTGGCTTGCTCGACGATGTCGATTTATCCTCTTTGAAAGAAGTTATAATCGCGGGCTCAGTATGCCCGCCAGAGGTAGCCGCCAACCTCGAGCGACGAATGCCAAACGGCAGGTCGGGTCAGCTTTTTGGTATGACAGAAACAATTTTAATTATGCAAACCCCCTTAGATGAAAAACCAGAAATACGCCATTCCAGCACTGGACGAAAAACAGAAGGAATTGATGTTCGGATAGTAAACCCAATAGATGGTACAGATGTCCAAATAGGAGAAGAGGGTGAATTGTTATTACGGGGTTATGCAATAATGGCTGGATATTTAAACAATGATGAGGCAAATCGATTAGCTTTTACCAAAGATGGATTTTTCCGTTCCGGAGACCTCGCTACTTGCGACTCTGATGGTAATATTATTATTACAGGAAGGGTAAAAGACATAATAAATCGCGGAGGAATAAAAATTAATCCAACCGATATTGAAAATATTTTGCAAGGACATCCAAATATAATTTTAGCTGCTCTAGTTCCAATGAAAGATGATGTTTTGGGAGAACGAATTTGTGCTTTTGCTACCTTAACACCAAATACCAAACTTACGTTTGATCAGATGACCGACCACCTAAGTAAGAACGGAATAGCCAAAATGCGTTGGCCAGAAAAACTAGAGATCATCGAAGAAATGCCAATGACGCCTACCAAGAAAATTCAGAAGGGTGAATTGGTCAGAATTCTTGAAAAATAATAGACATATCGTAACATTTAGAGGTCTTTGCTACTTACGATCAAATAAAATATTTGAACACTTTAAGGAAAATACATGAAGGGCTTAGTTATACACCAATTTGGAGATATTAATACCCACCGAGTGGAGGATTTTGTCGATCCTATCGCAGGAGCTAATGATGTCATAATTGACGTTCATGCTATAGGTTTAAACTTTCCTGATACTCTTATGTTAAAAGGTAAATATCAAATGTGGCCGGAACGACCGTTCATTCCTGGAAGAGATGCAGCGGGGATTATTTCCTCCATAGGAGCAAATGTAACCGATTTTAAGATAGGTGATAGAGTATCTTGTCAAGTTTTATGGGGCGCGTTTGCTGAGAAAGTAAAAGCGCCTGAAACTAAGGTTTTTAAAATCCCAGATAAACTCAATTTTTCAACAGCTGCTGGGATGGTAACTACTTATAATACAGCCTATGTGGCAGTTTACGAGAGAGGTAACGTACAAGCCGGCGAGACCGTTTTAATAACTGGAGCCTCTGGTGGGGTAGGACTGGCTATGATAGAACTAGCTAAAGCTAAAGGTGCTATCGTAGTTGCTGGGGTTACTTCAAAAGAAAAAGGACAAATAGCGATTGCACATGGTGCCGATCACTGGATCGATCTCTCAGTTGAAAACCTTTATGATAATCTAAAAGAACAAGTTATAAATGCTATTGGCGAAAATCTTTGTGATGCAGTATTTGATGTAGTTGGAGGGAAAGTCTTTGATGCTTCGATGAGATGCTTAGCTTATCGAGGACGCATGGTGATAGTCGGTTTTGCTACCTTAGATATCTCTATGCCCAAGGGGCACCATATTTTACTAAAAAATATTTCAATAATTGGAGCCCCACTTGATATTAATTTTAAGAAGTCCATCAATGTTATTCACACCGGCGTGAGGACACTTTTTAAATTATGGGAAACAAATCAAATTAATCCTGCAGTTGCCACAATCATTCCACTTGAACAAATCACGCAAGCAATTGAAACAATAGAGAATCGTTCGGCTAAAGGAAAAATTGTTGTTACAACTGATTCCATAAGATTATAATTCGATAAAATCATCAAAACCAAAACTCAGGTGCGAGAAAAATCAATTTCACCACCGGGCAAAAGATATAGCACAATGGCAGTGCCTCCTGTCACTGTCGGTCGATGAGAGGAGCCAGGGCCATACACAACCCATCCAGCAGCGTGATTGTCGAATTTAGCATTACCCTCAATTGGCATAATTAAATCAATTTCCCCTCTTGGGTGAGCATGATGTGGCCCAACGATGTCAGTCATCACTACAACGTCAACACTGAAACCATTAATGTCCTTAACCACCCTTCCATACTTAATTCCGCCATGTTCATTTTGACATAACCAACCTTGTTTGACCCCCGTTTCACATGATATCTGGATTTTTTTAAATATTTCGGTTTCAAAGGAGTAATTGGAATTCAATTCAACCGCCAATGAATGGTCAAGTTTTTTATCATAAATGTCTAAGGTTAAATCACCCATCAACGCCTTAAAATCATCTTTAGTTTGCACGAACCTCTCCCTTAGTTAGTCATTACTTATCATTTGATATTTTTCAAGTTTTGATCTCAGCTCGTGTGGTATGGGAATAGACTTAAAAGTCTTTGAGTTAACAAAACACGACACCTGTTTTACTTCAAAACAATGAACTTTTTTTTCGTTATAACCATTTATCGAGTAATGGATCGAAGCATTCCCCATTTTCTCAATCTTTAGACTTATCTCAACAAAATCACCAGTCCTCAGGGGGTGAAAGAATTCACACCCCATTTTAACGGTCGGTGTATCTAGCTTTAAATCGCTTTGAAGAGACATCCAATTATGGCCTAAGATTTTAATTAACCACTCTTCTACCGTCTCGATCGCATAATGAAAGATTCGAGGCGTGTAAATAACACCAGCTGGATCACTATCTCCCCATAAAACGCGACGACGACACATGAAAACATTAGCCATAAATTTTAAATACCACATTTATTTACTGATTTTTATAAGCTTAACTTATGACGAAATATGTTGAATGACGCAAGTTCCTCAAATATATTAAAAAAATATAATCTGAGTACCAGTAACATAAGACGACTGAAGGAATAAAAAAATGGATGGCGGAACTGCTATAGAACGCGTTAATCTGGGGGGAGAACGATCTTTTGTAAAAGAGATTGGCAAACTAACAATGGGTGCTGGAGAAGAATTCCATGGCGAGGGAATTTTGGCAGTAACTAAAGCATTGTTGCAGTCTGGAATATCTTATGTTGGAGGTTATCCAGGAGCCCCGATGTCCCATCTAATCGATGTATTCGCGGAAGCAAGCAAAGAAATTTTGGAACCCATGGGTATTACTTATGAACAATCTGCTTCTGAAGCCGGTGCGGCTGCCCTTTTAAGCGCCTCAATTCACTATCCAATCAGAGGGGCTGTAACTTGGAAGTCTGTCGTTGGAACAAATGTAGCATCAGATGCCTTATCTAATTTAGCCTCAACAGGTGTAACAGGAGGATCGTTAATAATTCTTGGCGATGATTACGGTGAAGGCTCAAGCATCATGCAAGAACGCACCTACACCTTCGCAATGAAATCTTCAATACCGCTTGTTGATCCCAGATATGATATGGAAAGACTAGTAGATCTAACCGAACATTGTTTTGGTATTTCAGAAGCTTCTAACATGCCAGTATTTCTAAATATGAGAATTAGGGCATGCCACCTAACGGGCAGTTTTATTACAAAAGAAAATAAAATAGCCCAATTCAATACTAATAATCCAGTTCCTGAACAGCGCTACGATGTTAATAAAATAGTACTCCCTCCTCAGTCTTATCATCATGAAAAAGCTAAATTTGATCAACGTCTTCCAGCCGCTGTAGCATATTCAAAAGAAAACTCGATAAATGAAATTTTCTCGGGCAATAATGAGAAATATGGCATCATTACCCAAGGTGGAACATATAACGTAGTTATGAGGGCTCTCAGCCGTCTTGGCGCTGCTGATGCATTTGGTAATACTGATATTCCAGTCTACTGTTTAAATCTTGTTTATCCTCTCATTGAAGACGAAATTATTGATTTTGTTAAAGATAAAGATAGTATTCTAATAGTTGAAGAAGGAAACCCCAATTACATAGAAACTCAAATTGCAACGATTATTCATGCACAAGGCTTGGATTGCCGCGTCCATGGCAAAGGCATGCTGCCAATGGCAGGTGAATATGTTTCTAACGTTGTGAGAGAGGGCGTTGCACAATATTTAGCTGAAGAGGCAAGCGGTGCTACTGGTGAATTAGCCCTTGAAAAAAATAGTATAATTAATTCGAATACACACAAAGCACAAGAATACCTTCCAGAACCGATGCCCGTACGTCCTCCATCATTTTGTACAGGATGCCCTGAGAGACCGATTATGGCTGCATTGAAAATACTGATGAAAGAACGAGGGAAATTTCATATTTCTATGGATATCGGGTGCAATTTATTTGGATCTCTCCCCCCGTTCAACGTGGGAAATACGGTTCTAGGATATGGACTTAGTCTTGCGAGTAGCGGCGCTGTAGGTCCAGCATTAGGCCAATCAAATGTTGCAATCATGGGTGATGGTGGTTTTTGGCATAATGGATTTACTACCGGGATTATAAACGCAAAGTGGAATAAATATGATTCGGTTCTTGTCATTCTAGATAATGGATATGCCGCCGCGACCGGACATCACAAATTACCATCTACCGGCATGACCCCAAAGGGAACGCCCTCCCTTCTATCGATAGAAAAAGCTTTACGAGGCGTAGGTGTTGAGTGGATTAAACATGTTGACTCCTATAGTTTGGAGGAAACGATCAATGTTCTGCGAGAGGCTATGGATGCTAAGGATAAAGGTCTTCGCGTTGTAATTTCTAACAAAGAGTGCATGCTTGCATTACAAAGGCGAGAGAAACCTGCGAAAGCGGCAGCATTAAAGGCTGGCCAAACGGTAATTAAGGAAAAGTTTGGAGTTGACGAAGAAGTTTGCACCGGAGATCATTCTTGTATGAGATTAAGTGGATGTCCTTCTTTAACTCTGAAAAAAAGTAATGATCCATTAAAGGAAACACCAACAGCGCATGTAGACGAAACTTGCGTTGCATGCGGTAATTGTGGCGAAGTGGCTCACGCCGCTCAACTTTGTCCATCTTTTTTTAAAGCGCAAGCTGTTCAAAACCCAAGTATGGTTAGAAAATTAAGTTCGAAAATAAATCGAGCTATGCTCTCAATGCTTGGAGCACAATCATGAATAAAGTTAACAAAATTAAGTCTAACGTTCGGCCTATATGTATTTTAGTTGGTGCACTTGGCGGACAAGGTGGTGGTGTATTAGTAGATTGGTTGGTAGATGCCGCGCGAAAAGCCGGCTATCATGCTCAAGGCACATCAACACCAGGCGTGGCTCAAAGAACGGGTGCAACCACCTACTATTTTGAACTCTTTCCAGAGAAAAATCTCCAGAAAACCCCAATTTTCACATTCTTCCCTGGCTCAGATGATTTAGACTTAATGGTAGCGATGGAGCCAACTGAGGCTGGTCGAGCCATTGAAAGAGGATTTGTAACAAAATTCACAACCGTTATTTCAGCAACTGACAGAGTATACTCAACAGCGGAAAAGGTGTCTGCAGGAGATGGGCGAATTAATATTGTTCCTGTTGTTGATGCTATTCAGAAGGCTTCAAAAAAACTAGTTCAGTTGGATCTAACAGCCCTCTCTAAAGGAACTAATGCGCGCGGCAACGCTATTGTTCTGGGAGCAATAATCGGAAGCGGCATCCTCCCATTAACAAAGGATGAGTGTCGAGACTCAATAAAATCAAAAAATGTTGCCGTAGAAAGTAATCTAGCGGGCTTTGAAATTGGTTTAAAAGCGATACAAAATAACAATTCAGTCAACTCATCTGACCCAGACCTAATTTTCGAAAAAGCTCCCTCAGCGTTCGACGAGAAAATTACATTATTTCCAGAGAATGCTCATCTGATAATTTCCCATGGAATAAATCGGCTCATTGATTACCAAAACTCAGATTATGCCAATTTTTATCTTGAACGGTTAAAAAAAATACACAATGCGACCAACTCTTCAGACGGCAAATTAGTCTCTGAAGTTGCACGCCATCTTGCGCGTTGGATGAGTTTTGAGGATGTAATCCGAGTTGCTCAATTAAAAACTAGGCCGGGTCGATTAGCGCGCATAAGGAAAGACTTAAATATTAACGATCAAATTCCACTTAAGGTAACAGATTATTTTAAACCGGGAAGAGAAGAATTCATGGGAATGTTGCCAAAATCAATCAGTTGGCTCATCCCTAATGTAGGAAAATTAAAAAAGGGGAAAGGCATCTCTCTTCACTTACCAACAGGGTCTGCTTTTGGATATGGAATGTTAAAAATTCTATCTTCTTTTAGACCCTTTAGGGCAAAAAGCACTCAATATAAAGAAGAGCAGAAAATAATTGAACTTTGGTTAGCCGCAATTACTGCTTCAGCGAACGTTAATGAAGATTTAGCCTGTCAGACTGCCGCACTTGCAATTTTAGCCCGCGGTTATGGACCTGTTCGAAAATCCGGACTTGATAAACTAATATCCCTTTTTAACGACTGGGACGCACGATTAGAAAGTGATAAAAACGGCTTGAGTATAGAAGTTGACCAACATATTTTATTGGCTCACTCTAATCCCGATGCCACATAATCACAAGACTTAGGAAATTTAATATGTCTGACAAACGAGCTAAAACTCACCTACACTGCACCGTTAATGGTAAAGAACGTGATAATTTTGTAGCCGATAATATGCTATTAGCTGACTATCTTAGAGAAGAATTAGCATTAACAGGAACTAAAATTGGGTGCGATGGCGGAGAATGTGGATGCTGTACGGTCCTAATTGATGGAAACCCTCAACATGCTTGTTTAAGGCTCGCCGCTACTTGTCAGGAATTGGAGATTGAGACCATCGAAGCCATATCAAATCAAAGCAGAATGTCCGCGATACAAAGAGGGTTCCATGAAAAACTAGGTACCCAATGCGGATTTTGTACTCCTGGTATGATTATGGCAGCTGAAGCACTATTACGTAAAAACCCTGACCCAACGATAGATGAAATTCGGAGCGGTCTAGCCGCAAATATATGCCGATGTACCGGATATATTAAAATAATAGAGTCAGTCCAATTTGCTGTAAATGAAATGAAATTAGAGAGTACGCAAAAATGAATGAGATCAAGCCAACATCATCAATAGGAATTCCAAAACCCCTCGTCGATGGTCCAGAGAAGGTGACTGGTAAAGCTCGTTATTCAGCGGATTTTATTCCTTCAGACTGTCTTGTAGGTCGAATATTTAGAAGTCCAGTTTCGCATGCGGAAATTATGGAAGTCGACATATCGGATGCACTGTCGTTACCCGGCGTCAAAGCGGTAATTACAGGTGAGGAGACGGATGAACCTTATGGCGTTCTTCCGATAGCACGCTTTGAATATCCAATGGCACGCGATAAAGTTAGATACAAAGGTGAACCCGTTGCCTGTGTTGCTGCCGTCGATGTTGAGACGGCTCAAAAAGCGATTGATCTGATTAAATTTAAGTATAAAGAGTTACCTGCATATTATACCTCTCAGGACGCTATGGCGGAAGGTGCAGTCAATTTGCATGATCACAGGCCGGGTAACGTAGAACGTGATGTGGATTTTGATCTAGGCGATACAGACAATGGCCTCACGGAGGCAGACCTAATAATGGAAGAAAAATATAATTGTGCTGAAATTGCTCAGGTACAAAGTGAACCTCATGCAGCGATTGCAGAATATGATTCGACTAGAGAGTTCTTAACTGTGCACGCAAGCACTCAGGTTCCCTACTATGGACATAAAATGCTAGCTAAAGTCCTCAAAATGAAAGAGAGCCAAATTAGAATGATCAAACCTTTCGTGGGGGGAGGATTTGGTTGTAGAACTGAATGTTTAAATATTGAATTAATTTGTGCATTAGTCGCACGAGCCGCCAAAGGAACGGTTAGGATCGTTGCGAGCCGCGAAGAAACATTTATTACTCATCGAGGCAGGCCCGAAACAGACGTGGAAATGAAGATAGGGGTTAAAAATGATGGGACAATAACCGCGGTAGACTTTAAAGCAATTCAGCGCGGCGGTGCCTACAGCGGATATGGTGTAGTAACTATCTTATATTCTGGTGGTTTAATGTTTGGTTTATATGATCTGCCCGCCGTGCGCTATCGGGGATTACGTATTTTAACAAATACACCTCCACCAGGTGCAATGCGAGGTCATGGTATAACAGATGTCAGATACGCTTTTGAAAATTTACTCGATAAAGTTGCCAATAAACTAGGCGTTGATCCAATTGAAATCAGGCGAAAAAACTTATTAGAGGGTCCCAAATACGAGACCCTAAATGAGATGTTCATTAACTCTTACGGATTACCTGAGTGTTTAGATTGGGTTGAGGAAAAGAGTGGTTGGAAAAGTAGAAAAGGTAATTTAGGACCAAACAGAGGTTTGGGAATAGCCTGTGCCCATTATCCGAGTGGCGCATCAAAGCCTGTTAATTGGACTGGAGAACCTCATGCTACGATACACTTAAAATTAGATTGGGACGCTTCAATTACTGTACTTACAGGTGCTCCCGAAATTGGACAAGGCTCGACTACGATGGCCACTCAGTGTGCTGCAGAGGTCTTGGGATTAGATATGTCTCGTTTTCAAAGTTTGACAAGTGATAGCAAACTAACACCAAAAGATAATGGCTCCTACTCGTCGCGCGTAACCTACATGGTTGGCAATGCATCCATCGATGCGGCTAAAAACTTAAAAAACATATTAATTGAAGCTGCAGCTCGAAAGCTCGAAGTAAAACCTGAGGATATTGAGTGTCTTGGAGAAGTATATCGAGCAGGTTCGCAAGATGAGGGGCTTTCATTTCCTGAGGTGGTTCAGGCAGCTTTAGAAGGCACTGGAACAATAACCGTTAAAGGTAATTTTGACACTCTTCCAGAGTCATGGGGCACAAAAAAGTATCGCGGAGGAGCCATAAGTGGAAGTATGGCTTATGCTTACGCAGCTCAAGTTGTTGAGGTCAGTGTTGATCCAGATACAGCAGAAATTACTGTCGAAAAGGTTTGGGCTGCTCAAGATGTTGGAAAGGCTTTAAATCCACTCGCCGTCGAAGGCCAAATCGAAGGTTCGGTTTGGATGGGAATGGGACAAGCTATTTCTGAAGGTACCAAATATGTAAATGGTCTAGGAATTACAAACAACATGCTTGATTATCGAGTACCAACAATAATAGAGTCTCCTCCAATTGATGTTGGCATTATTGAAAGTGTTGACCCCCATGGGCCCTTCGGAGCAAAAGAAGCTGGAGAGACATCACTTGTAGCATTTATACCCGCCTTAACCAATGCAATCGCAGATGCTGTTGGCGTTAGACCTCTTGACTTACCTGTAACATCGGACCATTTACTTGAACTTATGGAAAACTATAAGACCAGAGAGGCTGCTGAATAATGGAATATATGCCAAATTTTAAACTCCATAGGCCGAAAAGTAAAGACGAGGCGGCTCAAATAAAGAATGAAAGCTCTGACTCACTATTCGTAGCCGGTGGAACGGACATGATCGTAAACGTTCGGAGAGGAATAGAGCAACCACATCACTTAATTGATTTAAGCGATATAGCCGAAGTGAAAGAAATTAGTCAGGATAAATCGGAATTAGTTATTGGGTCTGGAGTAACATTAAATAGCTTAGCAAACAGCGAGAAAATTAAATCTGATTACCCAGCAATCGCTGATGCTGCACTTTCAATAGCTGGAAGTACACACCAACAATATGGCACTGTTGGTGGCAATTTATGCCTCGATACACGATGCCTTTTTTATAACCAAAGCGAGTGGTGGCGACAGAGTAACGACTACTGCATGAAAGAAAGAGGAGAAATATGTCATGTTGCTCCAGGAGGAAAGAGATGCTTTGCAGCATTTTCAGGAGATCTAGCGCCTGCTATGCTCGTTTATAATGCTGAAGTAAAGATTCATGGACCGAATGGAGTACGCCAATTGGCCCTTCAGGATTTATATCGCAATGATGGCATGAACCATCTAACACTTGAATCTAATGAGCTAATTGCATCAATTCACTTGTCAAATAATCTTGCCGGGTCTCCATCTAAATATGAGAAAGCCAGGATTAGAGGATCCATAGACTTTCCATTAGCTGGGGCTGCAGTGAGATTAGAAAAAGAAAATAATAAAATTAAAGATATAACAGTGGCGTTAACCGGCGTTAATCCGTTTCCTCAGATTATAAAGAATACTGAAGCAATGATAGGGATGGATATTAATGAAAAAACTTTAGATCTACTCCGGGAAAATGTTCGAAAACAGGCAAAACCAATGAAAACAACGACTGTGGCACCTTGGTATCGAAGACGTGTAGTTGGTGCAATAGCTAAGCGCCTTATGCACGAGCTTTCAGTCGAATAATTTTAACAGGTTTTTGTCTTTAATAATTTATTGCTATCCCGATAGATATGTGAACTAAAATAAAGAGTAAACCCGTATACGAGAAAAATAATGAATTTTTGGATTAAATAATAAAATGTCAGATAAATTAAAATTTCAGTGGGATGACCCATTCTTCTTTGAAAGTCAGCTTTTAGAAGAAGAGCGTTTAGTGCAAGAGACAGCCCGAAATTATGCTCAAGAAAAATTAATGCCTAGAGTTCTCAATGCTAACCGTGAAGAGCGCTTTGATCGAGATATCTTTTTTGAAATGGGCGAATTAGGTTTTTTTGGAATTACCCAACCAGAAAAGTATGGTGGTGCAGATCTTAACTACGTTTCCTACGGTCTCGTTAATCGTGAAATAGAGCGCATAGACTCTGGCTATAGATCAATGATGTCAGTGCAATCCTCGCTGGTCATGCATCCAATTCACGTTTATGGCAGTGAAGAGCAAAGAGTTAGGTTTTTACCTAAACTGGCGTCAGGAGAGTTTATAGGATGTTTTGGCCTTACTGAACCTGACTACGGCTCTGATCCTGGTAGCATGATTACTCGCGCTGAAAAGAATGGCAATGGGTATATTCTGACTGGAAATAAAATGTGGATCTCGAATTCACCTGTAGCAGATGTATTCGTAGTTTGGGCAAAATTAGACGACGTCATTCGAGGCTTCATTCTAGAAAAAGGAATGGAGGGTTTGAGCGCCCCAAAGATTGAAGGTAAGTTTTCACTTCGTACGTCGGTAACTGGAGAGATCGTTATGGATCGTGTTTTCGTTCCAGAAGAGAACTTATTGCCTAATGTAAAAGGATTGGGAGGGCCATTCGGTTGCCTAAATAAAGCGCGCTATGGAATTTCCTGGGGAACAATCGGAGCTGCTGAGTTTTGTTGGCATGCAGCAAGACAGTATACCCTAGACCGAAAACAATTTAATAGACCGCTAGCCTCAAACCAACTTATCCAAAAAAAATTAGCTGATATGCAAACTGAAATAACGCTTGGGCTACAAGGGGTTTTACGAATTGGTCGTTTAATGGACGAAAATAGGTGCCCGCCAGAGGATATTTCTTTGATGAAGCGCAACAATGCGGGAAAAGCTCTAGATATAGCTAGAGCTTCTCGTGACATGCATGGTGGAAATGGAATTGTTGATGAATTTCATGTTATACGGCATCTTATGAATTTGGAAACCGTCAACACTTATGAAGGGACCCACGATATTCACGCTCTTATATTAGGAAGAGCCCAAACAGGTTTACAGGCTTTTTTTCCAGAGTAAGAAGAGCCATGCAATAGTATATTTATTTGCGCTAATTGTATAAATAATTCTAACGTCCACTTCGCATATATAAATGGAGTCAAGCCATAAAAACATAGGCGATTAACATGAGAAACGATGAAAAATTTCCAGTAATAGGAATACCGACGTCGGTCCTTAATTTATCAGACTCTAACTTTAAAGCCCATATTAGTGGTCACAAGTATATTACTGCATTACTAGAATACTCAAAATGCATAGCATTTCAAATACCCTCGATGGGAAAAAACTATAATTATTCGTATCTGGTTGACCACTTTGATGGAATTTTATTAACCGGTGGACGCGCAAACATTGAACCACATTATTATGGAGGCGAGCCATTCCCAGACGGGGAACTAATTGATCCCGAACGAGACTCAACAGTTTTAGAATTAATCCCCATTTGCATTAAATTAGGTGTTCCATTATTTGGCATCTGTAGGGGGCTTCAAGAAATAAATGTCGCTATGGGCGGCTCCCTTCACTATAGAATACACAAACTGCCAGGGAAAAATGATCACAGAATGCCAAAGGGCAATAATATTGATGACCAAGAAATTTATGCACTGCGTCACCCCATCACTTTAACTAAGAACGGATTCTTTCATAAGTTATCTGGTAAATCAGAATTGAATGTAAATAGTTTACATGGCCAAGGCATTGACCGTCTTGGGCAAGATCTAGCTATTGAAGCAATTTCTGACGATAATATAATCGAAGGGATTAGAATAATAAACCATCCTAATTTTGGTATAGCTGTTCAGTGGCATGCTGAATATCAACCAGGACAGGAAGATCACAGATTATCGCGATGTCTCTATGAGGCCTTTGGTCATGCAGCGAGACAAAGAATGCTAAATCGTTGATTATTATAAAATGAGAAGAACACCTAATAATCTCAAATCATTCACGCTAATACTTTCTTTATTGTTACCCATTAACTTTACATCTAAAGATAGTAGAGCGGATATAAGTCAACATTTTGGAATAAAATTTGGAAGCGATTTTAATAGCGTCATCCACAAAAGTATAAATATTAGAAAAAATATTCGCACAGTACTCATTGAAACTGAGAATACACCAACGGACACCAAATCTCTTAGAGCCGAAATTTGCGATAATTTTGGAATACAAATAATTACTTGGCGCAGCATTGAAAGGTCTCTCAGTTCAGGCGTAGAAAGACAAGAGAAAATTCGAAAAGATTTATCAATACTTTTTGGGCCCTCTAAATTTAAAAATGGGTCTTATATTTGGACAAATAATTCCATTAATATTATTACTAAAATTCGAGCTAATGAGAACAATTACCAAAATCAAATCCGATATTTTGGACCTAAAAACAACGAGTGTTTTAACCAATTAATCGATACTCAAAACCAATAGATTGATTCCTTAAACTATTCACGTTACGCAACTATTGGATTTGCTCAAGTGCTCTGCCATTTTTCGAACATGGCCAGTTAGTATATTAATTAAAGCCCTTTGGAACGGGTCAGCATTAATTAACTTCTGCTTAAATTGATTGCGATCGATCACGAGGACTTCCACTATTCCACCAGATGCTCGGGCAGAACCCATCCGTTTCGCATTATCAATTAAAGCCATCTCCCCAAACATGCCCCCCTTTCCAACAGTTCCAATAACGACATCCTTTTCTCCTACGAGCCTAGAAATACAAACTGTGCCCGATAGCACTACAAAAGCAAGGTCTCCAATTTCCCCTTCGCGAAAAATATACTTTCCCTCTTTAAATGTTCTTTTTTCAGAACCCAAAGGTATTTGAATTTCTGAGTCCTCGTTATCCGTATTTGGCTGTTCATTTATCATAACTATTCCACGCTTTCTTTATAAATTTTAGATTTAATTATTTGGAAAATCGTATCAAAAGTAAAAAAAATCGAATAAATTTTATCTATGACAGACGTCCTCTTACTTGTTTTGAATCGGCTGCATAACGATAACATCTAAAAATTATATTTGTTCCTGTATATGCTGGATGATCATACTCAACAAAGTAAGGTGAAACATACTCCCAAACTATCTCATGGTCGGGAGTAACCTCAAATAATCTTCCCCACAACCCCTCACAAATGAGTGTATTTCCAGATGAAAGGCGTTGGCATCCACTAATAAACCAGCTCATAAATGACCTGGGTGGTGTGCCAGAGTAGCTCCAAACCTCTTTTTTACTAATTGGATTTATCTCAATAACCCGCGAACCAGTCTCTGGTCCATGCACATGAACGTCAGCTCCATTAGCAAAAAAAAGGATATTACCATTATCCAACATTTGAACATCATGATGCTGGCCATATAAAGTATCATTTAATGACCATTTTATTTCTTTTGTATCTCTATCAATAATAATCATAGTATTATTATTACGCCAATTTACGATCACATCACCATCCAGAGTTAAAGCGACAGTATTAGCATGCGCATACTCGCGGCGATTTATAGTTGGATCGATTGGGAACTGAGTCATATCCATATTCTCCAAAACATCCCATTCCCAGACTAATTTTCCGTTTGGGTCGACTTCTCTGATTACATCGGTATAAATTGCACCATCATTTTCTGTCCCCGGCATCCCCCCCGGTATCGACTTTAGAATCATTGGATCCGTTTGTTTAACCCATGCAGCATAAATAGTATTACCATTTTTTTTTCGCCTAAAATCATGGTGCTGCAAAGGATCATTATGCTCCCAAATTATTTTACCATCCCAGTCATATTCAACTAGTCGTCCACCCTTTGCTGGAAGACCAGCATCTTGCTCCTTAGTTCGAATAGCCGCGAGAAGATTACCATTTTCAAGCAAGTATGCATAATTACCAACGTCACTTGGTAAATCCCACTTATGAACAACCTCACCATCCATATCGATTAAATATGTATTGTACTGTCCTAGCGGAGTAAACAATGTATACCCATTAGTAGATTTATTTTTCTTATGCTGAAGAATACCGTATCTGGTGTCAATTGCGGGCACTCTTTTCTCCTAAAAATAATCAGTTATACGTGGTTATGATTTATCAATAAAAATATAACTTTAAAAGGTTTTAAATATTAATTTCATCTGCCTTTAATAGGCCCTTGTAAACCGTTTAAAACTTCTCTTAAACGTTCATCAATTGGCTCGGGCCGCTTACTGTTAGGGTTTAAAAACACTGTAATTGCCTCGGCAATAGAAAGACAATCAGTTCCGCTAAAAAGTGCTTGTCCCAATGTATACGAGGTATTCCCAACTTTTTTCACCATTGTTCCCACTTCAATTACATTAAGATATTTTATTTCTTTTAAATATTCCACAGTAAATCGGACTAACGCGAAACCACTTAAAATATTTTTATCTAATACAGCCATCCGTTCAGCACGAAGATTAACCCTACCTTCTTCGAAAAATGAGTTAATTGCCCCATTGTTAACATGTTCGTTAGGATCAAGGTCACTGTATCGAGCAGATACATTTATCCAGCTTGAATATGACTCCCTTAACAATAAACTTTCCGTGACTAATTTAGACATAATTATTTTATCCCTGTTTCCAAGTCCTGTTAATGACTTCTTTCATAATACTCTTCATGGGTAAGTGTTTTTCTAAATATTTATATTTTTCATTTGCCAAATCAAAAAGATCTATTTCATTTAGAAAAAATTCTGCTTTATCTACGAATTCGTCACTTCCAGCCACCAAACAAAGGTCAGAATATATATTTGCAGGTCCTGAATACTCCAACAGAACTGGGATACGATTAATAACTGAGTGACATATGCGAGTCATAGATATAATTCTATGTCGACACGTTTTTTGGATAGACAAATTAATTTGACTTCGTTGCATTAAAGAATTTCTTAAATATACGGGAATCGGTTGGTTAAAATAACTTACGTTGTGACCTCGACTTTTCAAGGCATCAGTAACACCTTTCCTATGCGCTGTGGGTACTCCACACATTAAGAAATCTATGTCTAAATCCTCTTTATTTCTCAGATTATAGTTTGGCTTTAATCTCTCGAGAAAACCAATAGGTAAAAATATTGTATTGGGATTGAATTTTCTGCATGCTTCGACAGACTCTTCAAATAAACACCAAACAAATTCTGCATTTTCTGCAGCAATTTGAAAATTTACAACCGAACTTTTTGTTCTTCCTTCTGCCCCAGAATTCCATATACCATCAACAGACAGAACTTCGGTGCAAACCAGACCGTATTTAATTTTTAAAATTTTCATTTTTAAAGGTAGGGATGGATTAGTATCAAAGTGATCAAAAAACAAATTAAGTATGTCAGGTTTGAGTTGGTTTACACCAACCTTTACTTTTATTCCACACTCTTCAAGTGCGATACGAACAAAGTCAATAGTATCTGATAGCATTCCCCACAAATGCGGTTTTAGATTGTTTAACTCAATATTAATTATCATAGAAAACTCTACGCTAGAAATTATAATTTCTCATATTCTGCATCAATACCAACCTCTCCTCTGGTGCAGATAATATCACGTTTAACAAGATCAATAATATGAGATAAAATTGAATGTTGTGCAGCCTTAATTAAGCGTTGATCTAAACCTTCATACATCGCAGATACCATATCAGGAATATTATTTATTTCTTTAGAAATACAATCGAGTATTTGATTTTCTCTTAATTTCCTGTGAACAATAATCGCGCGTACATATTTTTGTGGCTCAAAGATTGCCCCCCCATGAGTTGGGTAATATATTTTATCCTCCCGAATTAGAAGTTTTTTTAAACTTAAAATATAATCGGACATGTCGCCGTCAGGAGGAGAAACGACCGTTGTTGACCAGCCCATCACATGATCTCCTGTAAAAAGAGAATTCTCCTCAATCAATGATAAACATAAATGATTAGACGTATGACCTGGAGTATGGACACACTCAAGGCTCCATCCATTCCCTTCAATTATATCACCATCTTTCACCAAAATGTCAGGTGTAAAACTCATATCACCACCGGCTTCAACTGTAATTTCTTTAGCTATTTTACCTAATCCATGAGGTCCGATTGCGTAAGTTTTAGCCCCTGTTTTTTCTGAAACGTAACGCGCAGCTGGAGAATGATCTAAATGCGTATGCGTAATAATCTGATGCGTAATTTTTTCCCCTTGAAGAGAATTTAGTAGAGCGTTAACGTGATCTTGATCGTCGGGCCCAGGGTCAATAACCCCGACATCCCCATAGCCGATAACATAAGTTCCGGTACCCTTAAAAGTATAAGGTCCCGGATTATTAGCAACAATACGGCGGATTAATGGCGAAACTTGAGTAATTTGTCCATACTCGCACTCAAAGTTTCGATTAAACTCCATCTGATTCTTAGATGACCTTACCATATGTAAAAAAACCTCTCTTATCAAAAACTATAATAAATTACGCCAAGCTCATTCGAAAGAACTGTTCGTTCACGGTATCATTTTGCTCTTCTCATACAAACAGAATACTAATTTAAAATTACAAAAAACTGTATATGATTTTTTATTTTTATTTGAGAGTAAGAAAAATTCAAACAAAATATTTATCAACGAAATGAAAGGCTTGACATAATCACTATAATCTACAAATTTCACTATTATATGTTTTTGATTATTTTTTACAGCGGTGAGGAGCCGTTGGATACATGATACAAACTGTTGTGGATAAATCTGATATTAACGTTATCTCGGAAACACTCGATCCATTCATCAATATTGAAGAAGAAATCGATCGCCTTCGTAAAGAGAAGAATGCAGTTATTTTAGCCCATTATTACCAATCGGCGGAAATCCAAGATATTGCTAATTTTGTGGGCGACTCGCTTGATCTCTCGCGAAAAGCAGCAGAAACAGATGCTGACATGATTGCTTTTTGCGGTGTTAAATTTATGGCTGAGTGTGCAAAGATCCTGAGCCCTGATAAGACCGTTGTACTTCCAGACAAAGATGCGGGCTGCTCTTTAGAAGAATCGTGTAAGCCAGATAATTTTAAAGTCTTTAAAAAAAACCATCCAGATCACCTTGTTCTAAGTTATGTAAATTGTTCTGCAGAAATAAAAGCTCTTTCGGATATTATTGTAACCTCGTCAAATGCTAAAATAATTATAGACCAGTTACCAAAAGGTCAAAAAATTATTTTTGGTCCAGATAAACATCTAGGAGCATATTTAAATAAGGAAACAGGACGTAATATGGTTCTATGGCCTGGAACTTGTATTGTACACGAACAATTCAATGAGCGCGAGTTGATCAAATTAATGACCCGCCACCCTAGCGCATCATTAGTAGCTCATCCAGAATGTCCCGAAGAGATCTTAAAACATGCAAATCACGTGGGTTCAACGCGTTCGATCCTTGAGTATGCGACAAAAGCCTCTGGCACTGAATTTATCGTCGCAACAGAGCAACACATAATACATCAAATGCAGTTAGAAACTCCTGACAGAACCTTTATACCAGCGCCTGGCTCTGATGGAACTTGCAATTGTGCAAACTGTCCGTACATGGCTCTTAATGATCTAGAAAAATTATATTTCGCGATGTTAAATGAAATACCTAGAATTGAAATTCCGGAAGAACTTAGATTATCCGCTCTCAAGCCTCTTAACAAGATGTTAGATATGACGCCAAAAAACGTTAATCCAGCAAGTAAAATTGTAGCTGCGTAAGCAAATTATAATGGTAGACACTTGGCCTTCTGAACTTAATATCAAAATAGTAGATCAAATTATTGATATAGCCCTTGAAGAAGATATAGGATATGGTGACCTAACTTCAAAGGCAGTTATAACACCTGAAACTATTTTTACGGGAGTAATGTCAGCCAGAGAAGAAATGGTATGTGCGGGGCTTCCAATTGCCGGACGTATCTTTAAAAGATATTCAAAAGATATCCTTTGGGAGGCCGATGTTATAGATGGAGAGAAGGTTGCCGGTAACACAACACTTGCGCGTATTTCTGGGCCTGCAATTGACCTACTTACAGCAGAACGCACAGCAATTAATATATTGCAATACTTATCTGGCATAGCCACTCTAACTCGAAAATACGTTGAAGCTATATCAGACCTGGATACCATTTTGCTGGATACAAGAAAAACGACACCAGTATATCGTCATCTCGCAAAATATGCGACGAGGATGGGCGGAGCCACGAATCATAGAATGTCATTAGATGATGGAGTACTAATAAAAGATAATCATATAGCAGTAGCTGGAAATATTACTGAAGCAGTTAAAAGAGCTCAGAAAGCTAATTTACAAAAGATTGAAGTAGAATGTGATAACTTAGACCAAGTAAAAGATGCCCTAAAAGCCGGGGCGGATATGATCTTATTAGATAATATGACAGTTAATCAAATGAAAGAGGCAGTTGAAGTAATTGAAGACAAAGTACCAACTGAAGCTTCTGGTGATATTAATATAAAAACTATCAGGGCAAAAGCGGCAACTGGTGTAACATATCTTTCTGTAGGGCGTCTCACCCATTCGGCTCCGGCGGTAAATATTGGGCTCGACTGGACCCACAGAGTTTAGATAATTTATGTCCATAAAACCGCACCTACGCATTTTCATGATGGCGTTGCAAACACTCTTCGGAATTAGGAGACAAGGATTTTTTATTCCATATAGGTATTGCGATCAATTGGCAGACACTGGAACCCAGCAGAAGTACTCAGCTCTAAATAATATATTTTTAGCTTCTCATGAAAGACACCGCGATTTTATAAAACAGCTAAATTCTTATGAGAATGAACTGAACTTTGAAAACATTACGTCGCCACCTGGACCCAGATGGCACCAGACATGGTTTCCGCGGTTAGATGGTGCATCAGCATATACTATTGTTAGAAAACAGAAGCCTTCAAAAATTATTGAAATTGGATCTGGGCATTCAACTCGATTTATGGCTCAAGCAATACAAGATGAAAGACTAAAGACTGAGTTCATTTCAATTGACCCAGAACCTAGAGCTAATATATCTGAGGTTAAAGTCAGAACTGAAAAAATAACTCTAGACAAAGTTGACATGAGTATATTCGAAACTCTTAAAAAAAATGATATTCTTTTTATAGACTCCAGTCATATACTGATGCCAGGAACGGATGTTGATTTTCTTTTTAATCGAATATTCCCTATTATTTCAATTGGAACACTTATTCACATTCATGATATTTTCCTACCGTATGACTATCCTCGTGAATGGTCATGGAGAAACTATAACGAACAACAAGCTGTTGGAACCTTAATTCAAGGTGGTAATTTTGAAATTATATTTTCAAGCCAATATTCATTGATAAATTTCGCAAAAGAGCTTTCCCAAGGTCCTATTAATCAGATACACCTACCTAAGAACTCGTATGAGACAAGCCTCTGGCTCAAAAAAGTTTAAATTTACTTATATGGATCGGCAGCATCTCTCAGTCCATCGCCAAAAAAATTAAAAGCAAGAACCGTAATAATTACCGGGATTGCTGGGAAAAGCAACCAAGGATAAACTGCTACGGCCTGAAAATTCTGAGCTTCTACTAGCAAAACCCCCCAACTAGTAACTGGTGGGCGCAAACCTAAACCCAAGAAACTCAATGCTGTTTCAGCCAAGATCATTGATGGAATCGATAATGTCGCCGACGCAATTAAATGACTCATAAAATTTGGTAGGAGGTGTCGCGCGATAACACGACGCGGTTTTGCGCCCATAAGGGTTGCGGCAGTACAAAAATCCTCCTCCCTGAGTGATAACAACTTTGATCTAACTGCCCGCGCCAACCCCGGCCAATCGACTAAACCCAAAATAATTGTTAAACCGAAAAAAACTGTCAGAGGGCTCCAATCTTCAGGCATAGCTGCCGATAAGCCCATCCAAAGGGGCAATTCTGGTATTGATCGCAAAATTTCAATTGAACGCTGGGCTAAATTATCAACCCAACCTCCAAAAAAACCCGCCGCGCCTCCTATTGTCAGACCTAAAAAGAAGCTGATGGCAATTCCGATTAATCCAACCGTTAGCGAAATTCTGGCCCCATATATTATTCTAGACCAAATGTCGCGCCCCAACCTATCGGTACCGAGAAAGAAGAAAGTACCCCCGGGAGCTGGACATATGAAATGCAGGTCCATCTCATATAAACCCCAAAGTTTATACGTATCACCATGGCATATAAAACGAAGCTTTTGCACTTTATCTGGATTTGGAGTATATTCTCGGCGCAATGTTTTTAAATTTAAGTTATAGTCTAGACCCAATACAAATGGCCCAACAAACTGCCCTTTATTAAAGAATTGAACAGACTGAGGCGGAGCAAAAATATGATCTGTATGCCTATGGGGTAAACTATAAGTAGCTAAGAATTCTGTAAATAAGATTGATACGTACATCAAAACTAAAATACTCCCCGAAAGTACAGCTATCCTGTGACGTTTCAGGCGCCACCACATCATTTTCCATTGGGATGCCATGTAGAAACGCTCTTGCTCAGGAGTTAGCTCCTGGGTTTCATTTGGATTGAACATTGATGTCGAGACATAATGTCTTAATTTATCACTCACTATCGGCTCCCTTCTAATCTTATACGGGGATCAAGTACCGCAAGTAATAAATCTGATATAAAAGTACCTAATACCGTTAATAAAGAGACAAACAAAAGAAATGATCCCGCCAAATACGTATCCTGGCTGATCAAAGCGTCTAAAATAACAGGTCCAGTCGTTGGTAGATCCATTATTACAGCGACAATAACTGAGCCTGAAATTACCTGAGGGAGAAGGTTTCCAATATCTGCAATAAAAGGATTTAAAGCCATTCGTAAAGGGTATTTTATTAAAACTTTACTTTCCGATAGGCCTTTAGCACGGGCTGTAATAACATATTGTTTATTAAGCTCATCGAGTAAATTGGCCCTAAGTCTTCTGATCATCCCAGCCGTTCCTGATGTACCAATAACAACAACGGGAACTACTAAGTGTTCCAATAATGAAATAATTTTATCCAACGTCCAGGGTTGGCCCTCAAAACTTGGATCAACGAGTCCTCCGATTGAGGTTCCAAAGTACTTACGAGCAAGAAACATCAATATTAATGCTAAGAGAAAATTAGGCGTCGCTAAACCAATAAATCCGATAAAGGTAAGGCCATTATCCCCCCAGCTATATTGATGAGTTGCCGAGTATACGCCGATCGGGAATGCTACAACGTAAATAAACAATATAATAGTAAAGTTCAGAATAAGTGAAAATAAAAAAACATCGCCAATTACATCTACCACGGGTAAATCAAATTCAATTGAACGTCCAAAATCACCCTGAACAATTCCAGTAACCCAGTTAATATATTGCAACCAAATCGGTTTATCTAAACCATACTCCTCTTTGAGATATGCTATTTTTTCAGGATCAACCGCCTCTCCTTGACTTTCAAGTTCAGCAATATAGCTGGTGAGATAGTCACCCTCCGGTAATTGAATAATTATAAACACCAGGGCACTCACTACTAAAAGTGTTACCAACATAGTGAATATTCGACGAACAAAATAACTAAACATATCTTAAATTATAAACCTTTATTTATTTTTTCTGAGTGCTGGATCATCCAGCCAAAATTGGTCTGGGCGATGAACACCAAAATGGGCCCCAGGGTCCCAATTATAAATAGCTGTTTTAGGAATATTTTTAATATTTTTATTAGCAACAATTACTTTAGGAACACTAGCAATAATACCAATGGAAAACATCTGATCGGTATAAATTTCTAACATTTGATGCCAAATATTCCTCCTATTAGCTGTCATAGCACTCGTCGCCCATTTTTTATTCAATAACAATAATTTTTCTGCTGGCCCCATATCAACAGGTAGTCCAGAATTCCCATTCGTTTCAGCATATTGGCCCCATTTTGGCCACTGCAACTGTTGTTGGGAAGTTGGCGACAGTTCGTGCGGACTCGACTGGGCATTAGGAATTCCATTTTCCAAACCAGACCACATTGACATTTTGATAGCGCCACTAAATATTCTGTTACGAAGTACTTCTCGTTGCATAGGTTTTAAAAATATTTTCACACCAATTCTTCGCCATGTATCACTAATAAGCTCCAAAACGTCAGAAGACTCGGTCTCTTCAGTCGAAAACGCAATGGTAAATTCTAATTTCTTTCCATTTGGAAGCAAACGGATCCCAGAGTTTGTTTTCTGCGTTAAGCCCATTTGATCAAGTAAACTATTAGATTTATCAATATCAAAATTAGCCCACTTTTTCTGATATAAGGAACGATAAAGGGGGCTCTCCGGAAGCACGGTATTATTTCCAGGCCTCGCTAATCCATAGTAAATGACTTGATTAATCTCATGACGATTAATTGCCAGAGATAGTGCCCTTCTGAAACGCACGTCTCGTAATATTCTTCTCCATTGAGCATCATTTGTATTAAGGTTAGGGAATAAAGCCCAACGGGATCCTTTGGCAGTTTTCCATAAAAGTGTTCTAAAACCAGAACCCTCCTCCGATTGCTTCAACGCTGTAACATTGCTGAAGGAAAGCCCCCTTCCTTGCAAATCCGTCTCACCACCACCAGCTTTTATAGGAATCAATTTACTATTCGTGACATTCATCCTAATCTCATCCAAGTACGGCAATTGGTGCCCTGCACGATCTATTCTATGATAATATTTGTTTCTTAAAAATCTAAACCGTTTTGAAGGAGGTCGAGTCGATAAAATCCAAGGCTGGAGGCTTGGTAGATCTGGATTAGAGTTTTTATACTGTTCACTTACAGAATAATGGAGTGCAAGCCAATTTCGTTTATTTGCGTATTTAGCCTTAGACTGAAGAATGCTTTTATCTACATACTTTATATGAAATTTCTTAAGATAATGCGCTGGTCTGTATATATAAAGTGGCCTTGCACCAGCCAACCTCGGCAGAAAAAATGGGTTTGGCTTTTTCCAAGTATATCTTATGGTAAATTCATTTAAGATTTTAAATTCCGGCTTTTGGCCCTCTATAATCATGGAACTTGGAACATTCTCATTCGCAACTTCATTATTAGTGGCAACATCTTCCCAATAATATCGAAAGTCCTCTGCCGTGAATGGATGACCATCTGACCACTTATGACCTTTACGTAGATATAACGTGAATATCCTTCCATCCTGAACGTCTATCTTTGACAAAATATCTGGTCTAATATTAAATTTACTATCATATCCTACTAATCTTGCGTATCCATAAACTACTAGCTGGCGCGTATCCTTCTTTCGTCCCATCAGAACATTTATAATTCCACCCGGCTTGCCACTAGTGTCTACAATTGATGGTTCAGATGGAATCCTATCCCTGATTGAAGGCAACTGTCCCTTTGAAACCTCATCTATTAGGATTGGGGTTTCAATTAATTCAAAACTGCTCGCAGTACTAATATAAAAAAGAAAGAGAACTAATATAAAAAACGATTTAGTATTTCCAAACATTTAAGATACTCTTCTTACAAAATGATTGGGGTCAATCTCAGTTAATTTTGCATCACTGCCGTTTACCAGATTAAAAGGCTGAGGCCATGTTTCAGGATTTGAGGCTCTACCATCCATTAACTCTGTAAAATCTAATTTTTGGTTTATATCTGGATGCGGAATAGCCGAAAGCAGGGCTTTAGTATAGGGATGAACGGGATTATCAAATAGAACTTCTCGAGGCGCCATTTCAACCAATCTACCTGCGCACATTACAGCTATATTATCAGCTATATAGTTAACCACGGCCAAATTATGAGAGACAAATAAATATGTTAACTCTAATTTTTTCTGAAGATCTTTTAATAAGTTTAATATCTGAGCCTGAATCGAAACATCCAACGCTGATACTGGCTCGTCACACAGTAGTAAAGTCGGTCTCAAGGCAAGAGATCGCGCAATACTTATACGTTGTCGCTGCCCACCTGAAAAACTATGAGGATATCGATTTAAGAATTGAGGATCTAAACCAACTAAATCCATTAACTCTTTTACCATTTCAATCCGATACTTTCGATCACCTATTTTGTGTATCTCTAAGGGTTCAGTTATTATATCAAATATGGTCATGCGTGGATTAAGGGCACCAAAAGGATCCTGAAAAATATATTGGTACTTAGTTCTATAAGGTATAAGTTGACGCGCCTTTAAGCTCGTAAGGTCAGTTTCTTGACCATCATGGTTAAAAATAACCTCTCCCTGATCAGGATCAATAGCACGCATAATTATTTTACTGAGTGTTGTTTTACCACACCCACTCTCCCCTACAAGGCCCAACGTCTTTCCTCTTTCTATCTCAAAACTTACATCGTCTACCGCATTAATTAGGTTTTTCTTGGAACTAACCATTCCAGCAGAACGCACACTGTACGATTTAGAGATATTTTTAACCTTTAATATAAGTGAACTCTGGTTCTCAATAGCTGTTATATCATGAGCTTTAGAAATCAAATGTCCCGTTGTGGGCTTTATATCTCTGAGAGGTTTAAGACGTTCACCTTCCAGCATATTGAAACGCGGTACTGCAGAAAGTAAAGATTTTAAGTATGGGTGAGATGGATTCTGAAAAATATCAACAATACTTCCCGCCTCCATGACTTCGCCTTTATACATAACGATTACTGAATCCGCTACATTTGCAACAACACCCAAATCATGTGTGATCAAAAGAACGGCCATTTTCCGTTTTATTTGGAGATCGCTAATTAATTTGAGTATTTGAGCCTGAATGGTAACGTCAAGAGCGGTAGTTGGTTCATCAGCAATCAACAAGGCTGGCTTGCAAACCAGAGCCATCGCAATCATAGCTCGTTGACGTAATCCACCTGAAAGCTCAAATGGATAAGTTTTTATAGCTCTATTTGGGTTAGGAAAACCAACAACACTCAAGATCTCAATTGCAGCTGCCTTAGCTTCAGACCTTGATATAATTGAATGCAACCTAACCGCCTCAATAATCTGGTTACCAATCGTATGAAGTGGGGACAAGGAAGTCATGGGTTCTTGAAATATCATCGATATTTGCGAACCTCGTATCGATTGTATTGCGGCACTGTTGTTTCTGAGTTTAGCGATATCGATAATCTTACGATCAAAGAAACCTTGTTTCTTTCTACGTTCCACTTTTTGACTTCTAAATAAAATCTCTCCCTCTGTTATCGTGGCAGGTTTTGGAAGAATACCCAGAATCGCTTGAGCTATAGTCGATTTTCCTGAACCAGACTCACCCACTATGGCAACAGTTGTGGATTCTTTTATACCAAATGTAACACCATTCACCGCCTTAACAGTTCCAGATGGTACTCGGAATTCAATAGAAAGGTCTCGAACTTGCAATAGATTCATTTTTCAGTAGACCTAAAATCTGATATATCTATGTTGGAGGCTTCCAAATTTAATAGAGTTGTACGCTTTAAAGTTAGATTATTAACCTTTGCAGCAGCGACCACTCTTTCTAAAATTACATCGAAATCAGATAAACTGGATTCAAGACACATTTTTTTATTTATCCCATGAATACACAATTGCGCCCAGTTTAAATTTGACCCACGCGATGTTGTAAAGCATGAAACTGTAACATCTGAGACAGTATTCCAATAAATAATTTTTGGGAATGGCAAATTAACGCTAATTTTTTTCTCGTCAGTAATCACTCTTAATTTATGCCATAATAATGTTCTTAAACCGTAAAGCGCAAAAATAAAACCTAACCCAATAAAAAACGGAACTATCCCAGTCATCTCAGCACCTAGGTAAAAGGGAGAAAGACAAATCGCCAAGCCTATAAACGCACGTATGTAACTATTTCTTAAATTAGCAAAACTATAGCGATATTCCTTAATCATCAGTAGTAACTATATTCAGTTATTTTTTTGCTTCACTTAAATCTTTCGTTGTACGAACCAATCGATCTGCCAGGAAACGCGTTACTCTCGCACTCATATTTACATCTTCAGAAATTAGCTTAAAGAAAACATCTTTGGAAATACTCATAAGACTCAGTTCCGTGGAAGCTCTGATAGTAGCTGTCCTCGGGGCATCACAGAGCAATGCTAGCTCGCCAAATAGATCATTTTTTGACATGGTCACCAACTTCTGTGGTCCATCTTCTGTTTCGAGAATGACATCAGCATCACCACTTATAATGACATATGCTTTATCACCAACGTCGCCTTGCTTAAAAACATTATCATCTGTGGCATATTTATGTCGTTCACTCGCAAATGATAGAAGTTTTAATTTTGAACGATCTAAACCACCAAATAGTGGTACTCCAGCTAATACATCTATCTCATCGCCGAAGCCACCTTCACTTCTTGTTTCAGATCCTTCATCAGAGTTCTCAGTATGATCGACTGTATCACCTTCAGATAAAACTTTTCCACTTTTAACCGAAAATATTTTATCAAAACCTTGACCCGCCTCAGCTTCACTTGGAACAAATAGTAAACTTTTGCCTTCTTGTTCCTTACGAATACTCTCCAAAACGTTTTGCTGACTCTCTTGGTCCAAACCTGTTAATGCCTCATTCATAACAAAAATGTCAGGCTCCTTAAACATTCCTCGAGCCAAAGCAAGTTTTTGCCTTTGAATATTTGATAACCTAGACCCACCATTTCCAACGTCATAGTTTAGACCTAGATCAATTATTTCAGAATGGAGGCCAGTCTCTCGAATGACTGCTATCATCAACTCTCCAACGGCCTCTGTACTCCCTGCTCTCTCACTTGCAAGTTTTCCAAATAATATATTATCCTGAACCGAACTCGCCGAGTTATAACTCTCCGAATCGAAGAACTCTACCGACGCCCGCAGATCTTCTGGTAAACCTTCAGAAAAGGCAATTCGTGCCTTTAATAATTGAGAGCAGAAATCATCATCTACCAGACCAACGTGATGCCTGGCCGGTATCAATTTAAAAGGTAAAACTCTTAATCTAGATCTATCCTCATCTGCCAAACTATCTAAGCCCTTATTAGTTATTTTAGTAAGCAAACTTTCAAATTCAGGAAGATCATCAGAACTTATAAAACTAAAGCGTTCAAAAAACTCGTGGTCCGATGGCAATCCCCTAAACAGATCAACCATAATTTCCGCTAGTTTCTGGCCCTTTTGCATGAAGGCTTCAGTAAGTCCACAAGTATTGAGCACTTCCTGAACATACTCGTTCTCGCCCAAAGACTCGATATTAAAATTCTCTCCAACAGGTGTGCCAAATAATATATTTTCCGCAACCGATGCATTACTGTTGAATTTTTCTTTATCGAATGACTCAACAAATCCCGACATTTTTGCATCATTCAAACGTTTACGAAGTTCCTGGCGAGCACTCAATATTTTATTCGCTAGATCGTCCTGATTTGTTTTATCAATAGTTTGTCTAAGCCCTATTTGGTAAACATCATCCTCTAATCCAACTTTGGATAAATAATGAACAGCTTTAACGTTCAACTCTGTTTCGGTATCAATACCAATTGATGCCATATCAACCCAATCAGCTCGAATATCATTTGAACTGTTTCCAGCACCACCAGACTCCTCAAGAAAACGCTCTCTAACAACTTTTTCTTCTTCTGAATAATCCGCTTCTTTTTTCGGCCTGTGTTTAAGTCCGTAAAGTAAGTTATCTCGAATGGTACCAGAAAAGATATATGGTTCTTGACTAACATAAGAGACTTTTCGCCCAGTAATCGCTTCAGGCATCTCATTTACATTACTATCATTAATTGTTACGCGTCCAGAAGTAGGCTCTAACAATCCGGCCATAATTTGGGAATATTCATTCTTACCACTACCTGGAGCGCCGACCACCGCAACATGCGCTGGGAGTTCAACAGACATTGATGCACTATCCAGGATTTTAAGACCATCATCCTCAACTAAACTAATATTTGCAGCTGCTAGTTTCCCCTCAAGATTAGGCAAACTATCTGGCTCAATAGTTTGCTTTTCGACATCTTTTAAGTCAGGTAACTCAAATTTTTCAATAAGCTGCTCATACTTTATTCGAGAATCCTCCAAGCGTTGGTAATAGGTAAGCAACATTTTCCAAGGCGCGGAGACATCCTTGTATGCACCCAAAATAGCAATCAGGGCTCCCACGGAAATATCACCTTGTATTACTAGATAGCCACCTATGGAGTAAAAGAAAAATGGCGTAAGCAAAGCTAGAAAATTATTAACAAATTTAATAAAAAACTTCTTCTTATAAATTTCGAAACGAATATTATAGAGTGATCCTAGCCTCTCTGATAGATCAGCCAGCTCAAATTGTGAAGTATCATTCGCATGAATTTCATGAGCTCCTGACACAGCCTCTCCAATGCGCTCAGATAGCCTACGAACCGTTAATACCCTTTGTTTTCCAAGTAAGTTAACTTTTCTTTGTAGTTTTGGAATCAGATAGCCTTGAACTGGATATAATGCGACCGCCGCTAATCCAAGCTTCCAATCTTGAACAAACATAAAGATCATGAGGGTCAATAAAGTACCACCTTGATAGGTGGGAAGGGATAGTGCCTCGCCAAAAAAACCACCGAGTGGCTCAGTTTCTAGCGCAACCATAGATACAACTTCACCTTGAGATGTTTTTTTAAATTGGGGCAGAGGAAAGCGAAGAACCCGCTCTAACAACTGATATCTTAGACGCCGTAACATTCTCTCTCCGGCAGCGCCACGATAAACATTGATGAAATATTTGAACCCACCATTAATAAATACTAGAGCTAAAAAAGTAAAACAAAGTACAAGTAAATAACCTACTTGGCTAAATTCAAAGCCCAGAACTTCGACAGGGAAAGAAGCACTCTTTTCTCCCCCTTTACCACCAAGAGCTTTATCAACAATTTGCTTAGGAATATCCAAGGAAACAAAATAAAAAGGGAAAGAGAGCGCTGCCATTAACATCAAAAACAATTGTTCTTTCTTGCTATACCGCAATACGTAGCTAAATATTCCTTTATCCATCTAAAATCCCCTTGGTTAAATAACCCGCTAAGAATGAAGTTAAATTATAGAGACTGTACTATGCCTCATGCAAGCTTCTTATAATACAATTGATCGTACAATAATTTTTTGATAATCTATGAAACTCAAATAAAATGTTTATCATGTTTACCTCTGAACGATTATACTAGTGAAGATATAATATCAGCCGTCTTTTCTGCTCCTGAAATATTAATATTATGCTTTACATTAATTGGCTCTTCTAACGAAAGATTAATCATAATAACTAATTTTTCGAGAGTTAAATCTTCTTCTGGTATCTGACGGATCAAACCACGTTGTGCAAGAAGTCTCGTTCTGAGAGTTTGCTCCGTTTCATGGCCTCCAGCATACGGTACGGAAATACTATTCGCTTTAGTTGCCAGAGTTTCCATAAGAGTGTTATAGCCTCCCTGCGAAATGGATAACCGACAATTTTTCAAAAGACCTATAAAATCAGGCCGGGCTCTCTCAACTACCAGTCCTTTTTCCTCAGATTCTTTCAAAGAATGAAAAACAATATCACTAATACTATAGCCCACTAAAATACGCCAAAGATGATTTTTTGCATTAGTAAAGGGTCTGGCCTTGATAGCAAGTTTAAGTAAATTTTCCCCAACCGCGCCGCTTCCTGATGAAACTAAAATTTCAGATGGTCTCGCCGCAACCTCTTCGTTTCTAATTTTTTCCTGATCAACAACATAGCCCGTATATTTGATTAAATTTATAATTTCATTGGACTTTGGGAAAGTTTTATCAAACGGAATTAAGCTAGGATCGCCATGAACGAGAACCAAGTCAAAGTATTGTTTTACTCTTTCAATCATTTCTTTATCTCGATGCGGTTTATTTTTTTCAACCAAAATATCGCGAACAGAACAAATAATTTTTACGCTCGATTTCAATTTTTTTGCCTTCTCAAGTAAAGGTAATAGTTCAAATTCGAGTTGACGCCGACCAAACGGATATAATTCTATAATTAAAATATCAGGATCAGTAAGTGTAAAAACCTCAAGAAGTTTGTTCCGACGAAGCATTTTAAGTTCATTGCTTATTTGCTGACCATCGGAATCAATTAAAGATTCAAATTTACGATTGCTTGCCTTAATTGAAGGGAGTTGAATAAAGGTCATTCCAGTATCATCGATAACTGGAACATTCTCTCCACCAGAAATTATTGACACCTCCAAATTTTTTTTCAGCATCGATCTAGCTAATGTAATTGTTCTCTTAACATGCCCTATACCCAATAAATGTTGGACATAAAAAAGTACTTTAGATCTTGACATAATTTTATTTTTCTATTTTAGGTTAATATTTAGACTAACTATTCTCGGCTCTCCGGTATTATTTAATTCAAATAAATGCATACATCCATCATTCAATTTCTCTTCGGGCTTTTCAACCATATCCCAGCCCACTGAAAGAGCGTATAAAGCTCTTATAAACCCCTTATGTGTAACTATGATGGTTGGTTTTCCTTCTTGAGCTATCTCTTTTAATAGAGGCTGCATCCTATTTTGTACTTCTCTAGGACTTTCGCCATTAGGACCACGAAAATCTAACCCCTTTGCCTCCCAAGCGACCATAAGATCACCTAACTCGCTTCTTAAGTCTACCAGGCTTCGTCCTTCCCAATCCCCCCAAGCCATTTCAACGGCTCTTGAGTCTAATCGTGGCTTAAAACCAGCTAGTATTTGTGCGGTTTGATAAGCTCGTTTCAATGGGCTCGCAATCCAATTATAATTATCAAAATCCCGAGGCAACGACCATTCAGAAACTTCTTTTACACCATAATCACTCAGTGGGATATCAGTGCTGCCTTGAACCAAACCTGTTAGGTTCCAATGAGTTTTTCCATGCCGAATAAGGCCTATTTTTGTCATTGAATTACACTTCCTATTGCATCATTAATAATCTCAGCAGCCCGCTCAATCGAATGTTCATCCCGAGCAATTCTGCGTGCTTCTTCAGACATTCTCTCCCTTAGACTCACGCTTGATATCATCAAATCAATTGCCTCAGAGAATTGTTTAACATCGCCAACATCACATAATAAGCCAGTTTTATCATGGCGTACAATGTCACTAACACCCCCGCTCCTTCCAGATATAACAGGCAATCCAGACATTTGGGCTTCGAGCATTGCCATGCCATAGGCTTCATCCACCGCAGGCCATAAAAATAAATCACTTCCAGACAAAATCTTATTGATATCCTCCTGATTTAGCTGTCCCAAAAAGAAAATATTATCGCGGTTTAAGTAAGAGGTAACTTTATCTCTCGCTGGTCCATCACCTACCACCAATAACTGCCAATTATTATGGTTACATTGATCTAGAGACCGACCCAATAATTCATATGATTTAAGCTTAGCATCATCTCTCATCATAGCTACTGTTACTAAAATACACTTTGAATTATCCAATTGATATTTTTCAATTAATTCTATACGGGATATTTTTCGGAATAAAAAAGAAGGCGAAATATCTGTAAATGGCCTTAATAATATATGTTTTTGGGAATTACTCAAAAGGGGCAATACACAATGTGTGTCAGCTGAATTAACACTAAAAATAATATTTGCGTATTGTATTATTTTGATGACCTCTGAATGACTTGCGCTCCAATTACCTTTAGAACGTTTAGGAGCATGCGAGACTTCAGCTGCTATATATGGTATGCTTAATTCCTTCGAAACCGTTGGCCCTATCCAATCAACAGCTTTATAATAAAGATGGTAAGTAAACCAAAGTTCAGGCCGCTCAGACTGATTAATATTCTTAAACGACCTAATTAAAGACTCAGCTATCTGTTCTCCTTTTTCTTTAAATTCTTTTTGAGTTTGGCTACTACCGTGAGGATCACGAGACTGAAAGTCAGAAACAATTGAAACTTTATGTTTCTTGTGTTCAAGTGCTCTAATAAACGCCCTAGCTATTTTTCTATCTCCAGACGGCACATCAGAGTTCGGTGATTTTAATGGTGCATAAAATGCAATCTGCATTGGACTATCTCTTCAATTCTCTTTTTAGAGGCAAATCAAACAAGGGAAATATCTTCTCGATACAGTCTCTAAAATCAAAACCGTTGAGTACCTTCAGTCGACCGGCCAAGCCCATTTTTGAACGATCATCTGGACTGGTAATAAAGCGAGTTAGCGCGTTTATAAGCATTTCATTATTCTCATAGGAAACTAATAATCCTGTCTTTTCGTGATCAATTAACTCTGGTATTGCTGAAATGTTAGTCGATATGCAAGGCAACCCAATGGATTGGGCCTCCATTAGCACGTTAGGCAAACCATCCCTGTCGCCGTTGTGGGCGATGATGCATGGTAAGACGAAAATATCCGTTTTTTTATACTCGAGTATTACAGCTTCTTGTGTTTGAGAGCCGAGCCACGTGATATTATTATTAATCCCCAATTTATCTGCTAATCGTTGAAGTTTTGGTTTAAGTGGCCCTCCACCCACATGTGTAAAATGCCAATTTAAATTATCTTGTATTGCTGCCAAAGCCTCTAAAAGATTTACGTAACCTTTCTTTTCAACAGCTCGCCCAACTGATAAAATACGAACTGGGTCCAACTTCTTTAATCCTGTTCTATCGCTATAATTTGGAGAAGTATTCCGAAATCTATTTAAATCAATACCATGATAAGCTAAAAAAACTTTGGAAGAGTCATGCGCTAAAAAGGAGAGCCGTTCATAATTCGTTCTAGTACACGTCACTATCCAACTACAACTCATCAACTTGCCTTTAAGTTCAGCCTCCGGCGTTGTCCAGATGTCAACAGCGTGAGCTGAGCAAGACCATTCCAAGCCTCTAAGAATAGCCGTATATTGGGCAACTGAAGCTGGAGTATGAAGAAAATGAGCATGAATATGTTCAATATTACTGGGCAATTCGGCCGCTAGAACGATAGCTTGGCCGAAACGACGAAATCGGCTTAATGAAAAATCAGACTTTAAATCTTTCCTCCATACTAAATAGGCCTTCCTATAACCTTCACATTTTTTAATTTTCCACCAGGACTTAACAACACGACTCACTTCGAGATACAAGTATTCTGGTAAGTATTTTACTAGTGATTTAATCTCGTTATGAATAGGATGAATCTTATGATCCGTTGGTTTTCTAAGCGAAATTATATGAATATTTAACCCGGACTTTTCTAACTCTAAGATCTCTTGCGCAATAAAAGTTTCTGAGAGACGTGGATAACCTTTAACAATAATAGCGATATTTTTTGGCAACCCAATTCCCTCAAATTTTAAGCTCTCAAAATTATCCCATAAGAGCAGAAATATCTATCGCTTCTTGATTGCTTCTGTTCTTTTCAAGATGTCGTCCCACTAAACGACTAATATTTGGCAAACCATCCAGTAATCCCGGTAAAACTATATCTGATGGCGGACGTTGCTGAGGAAGTTGTCGCAATGCCGTTATCATAGAGCATGTATCTCTAAATCCATCGTCATTTAAGACTGACATTAGCCCAAGTTCTTGAGCCCTCGAAGCTCTAATATATTGCTCTAATCTTGGCTTAGTGCGAGGTATAATTAAAGCGGGCTTATTAAATGATAAAATTTCACAAAACGTATTATATCCCCCCATGGCTATAATACCGATTGCGTTTTTCATTAAGTGCTCAATATGTGAATCAAAAACAATTGATTCGACATTTTCTAGCGTCTCAATACGTTTAATAAATTTCTCCTGATCATCGTTTTGCATGAAAGGCCCAAAGACGATCAGAGCACGGTGAGGAATAAATTTGGAGGACTCATAAGCCCTTAGCACCCAATCAATTAAATCCTCACCATCACCCCCTCCCCCAGCGGTAACCAAAAAATAGCTACTTTCGTTCTTCACAGCAGGTACCGTTGCGGAAGCGTCTGGAACTGCGTAACGTAAATAACCTGTATAAATAATTTTACGCCGCACAGAGGCCGAAAGAGAAATGCCTCTAAGAGGCTCATATATTTGAGGCAATCCATAAACCCAAATTTCATCATATAGATTTTCAAGCGATGGCATTACGTTCTTACGCTCCCACTCGGGGACCAAAAGTTTGGCTTCATCCATAACATCTCTTAATCCAAGAACAAGTCGGGTTCCGCGTTTTTTTAAGATTTTTAAGGTCTCCTCCACTTCACCTCTTAGGCCCAATGGTTCTTTATCAACTACAAATATATCAGGATCAAAGACTTCAGCTGTGTGTTGTATGATCGAGCCCCGCAACTCCATAGTTTTTTCAATATCCATATGAAGGCTTAGCGACGTATAATCGCCATTTCTCAACTTAATTACTCCTGGAACTCGGACGAAATCTACTCTTGATCGAAAATCAAAACTTCCAATTATTGGCGAACCAGAGAGAATTAAAATAGATAAACTCTCATAACACCCAACGAGCGAGTGAGCGATCTCTCGACATCTTCGCAAATGTCCCAAACCAAAGCTATCATGGCTATAAATTAAAATGCGGCACTCTGGTGAGTTAATGTCAACGTTATCTTCAGCCATTCAACTTCCCCATATTGAGGGTAACAATACCATAATCCAGTTACACAATTTGAAAAAAGTAGCGCGTATACTGAAATCTCATACGAAAATATTATTATATCAAGAAAAGGTTTCAGTCACGTTTAAAAATAATCACTTTATCTCTATTAAAATTAATATTACCTCTATCTCCAACCTTTAATTGATTTTCCGCAGATTGCGAAATAAATACATACTCTTTATCCTTATCCTGTTTGAGCAAACTGCAACGAATATGTTCCATACCTCCAATAATTCTTACTTCTTCTACTTTTGCCCCTAAGTCCTTCTCATCCATTCGTTCATTGGGAATTAACTTAAGTGTGTCGGGCCTCATTACAACATTTAGTTCTTTTTCAGAGCATGGTTCATTATAGGGAATATCTCCGATAGCAGTTTTAATTAAGTTGTTAGAAAACGTTCCTTTAAAACAATTAATCGGGCCGAGAAACGAAGCAGCGAACTTATCCACCGGCTCATGATAAAGTTCAAAAGCCGACCCACTTTGTGTAATTTCACCGTTATTCATTAAAATAATTCTATCGGCTATTAACATAGCCTCTTCAGGATCATGAGTAACTATTACAGCGGTAATACCCATTTGTTTTAAAAGTGATATCGTATAGTCCCTGATTTCATTGCGTAGATTTGTGTCTAGGCTTGAAAAAGGCTCATCTAAAAGCAAAATACGCGGGTTTGTCACAATTGATCTTGCTAGAGCTACTCTTTGTTGCTCCCCACCCGACATTTCATGAGGATATTTATGCTCATGGCCAACCATATTAATCTGTTCAAATAATTCTGCTACCTGTTTATTATGAGTTCTTTTTCCCAGAGCCCAAATAATATTTTGTTTCGCGGTCAGATGGGGAAATAGCGCAAAATCTTGAAATAGAAAACCCACCTTCCGTTTATGAGGTTCAATAAAAATTTTATCGCTCGTTACATTTTGATTTGCTATTGAGATGGTCCCAGAAATTGGTCTTTCTAACCCAGCGATTAATCGTAATGTCGAAGTTTTACCGCAACCCGAAGGACCAAGTAAACAGATGATTTCTCCAGATTTTGCTTCCAAAGAAATTTTATTCAATATTAATTTTTGTTGTACTTTATAACTTAAACCCGAAATTCGTAACATTAG
>NHCC01000022.1:0-24992 GCA_002168115.1 Rhodospirillaceae bacterium TMED23
TTATTTTTGTTACAGTATTATTTGGTATGATTTTAACATTCCTCTATAATATGTGGATTAACCTAAAAAAAGCTCCTAATCGATTATTTAAAATTAGGCGTGATTGGAGGCGTGAACGCGGGTATAAGGCGTTAACACAAGGAATGGTCGCGGTAGCGGCTGGGGATGCCCAAGAGGCTCGCCGACTAGCAAAAAAGGCTGAGAACCTTCTTGCTGAGCCGCCGTTAACAATGTTGTTGTCAGCGCAAGCAGCCCAACTATCTGGCGATGATGAGGCCGCAGGTAAATTTTTTAAGAGAATGTCAGAGCGAAAAGATACAAAATATCTGGGAATTCATGGGATGCTTAATCAGGCTATAGAAACTGGTGATAAAGGCGTAGCGCTAGAATTGGCTGAAAAGGCACACGACCTAAAACCCAAGACTGATAATGTTTCGCGAACTTTATTTGAACTCCAAGTTCAAAGTGGATCCTGGTCGGATGCTGATGGAACAACTCGCAAGGCTATTAAAAATAAAAATATAGATGATAAAATTGGTCGCAGGCGGAGAGCGGTAATAGCTTATCAACTGAGCCTGGAAGCTTCCATGAGTGGTAAGATGAGCGAAGCACTAAATTTAGCAAAGCGAGCAAACAATTTAGTAGATGGTTTTATTCCGGCAACCATGCAAATGGCAAGATTACTGCAAGCAGCCGGTAAGCGACGTAAAGCGGCATCTGTTATTGAAGAAATGTGGGTTACAAATCCCCATCCGCAGCTTGCTGAGGTTATGGAGGAATTATCGTCTGGAGCGGGCGTCCAAGAAAAAATGAGAACTATAGAACAACTCGCTAGTTATAATAAAGATCATATTGAGAGTCATCTTGCTATAGCTAAGGCAGCGTTAAAGGCGCAGATGTGGTTAGAAGCAAGGGAACATCTGAATGCCTCGATTTTACCACAAAAGACAAATCCTTCAGCAAGGATTTGTCGTTACATGGCAGAATTGGAGGAGGGTGAAAAACATGATATTGATGCTTCACGAGGGTGGCTTAAAAAAGCTGCGATGGCGGAGCCTGATAATGCTTGGAATTGTAACCAATGTGGACAAGTAACCGCTGAGTGGGAGCCAATATGTAAGCATTGCCAAGGTTTTGATACCCTAGATTGGAGAACGCCTCCTCGTATTACGCGCATTAACCCAAATGATAACCAACGTTCAAAACAAAATGAAGATATAGTTGATCTAGAGTCTAATGAAGGCGGTTGATGGATTGGATCAAGCTACTTCGATTTATTCAAGTGGAAACTTTGCTTTAGCCTCAGAATACTGTCAGAAAATCCTAGATAAAGATCCTTATAATGCAGATGCGTGGCATTTGCTTGGGCTTATCGCACATCAACTTGGTCAAGATGAATTTGCACAGACATTGATAAAAAATGCAATCCTATTAAACAATAATAATGCTGATTTTTATAATAATCTTGGTCGGGTTTATTTTTCTACTGGTAATTTTCAAGCAGCCGAGATTAATTATTTAAATGCCATCAAGATCCAATCCAATCATACCAAGTCTCTAAGTAATTTGGCTGGACTATTCAGAACAACTGGGGATCTTAACAAGGCAATTGAATATGGCAGACTTGCATCAAAATCAGATCCTAGTGATCATGAGTCTCGTGTGAATTTAGGTAATGTTCTAAAAGACCAGAAACAAATTGAACTAGCGATAAAAGAATATCGGTCGGCGATAAATCTAAAGCCAGATTTTGCATTAGCCCATTGGAACTTGTCTCTGGCTCTACTTTCAATTGGTCAATTCGAAGAAGGTTTTAAAGAAATGACCTGGCGCTGGAAATGGTCGGGGTTTCCCTCGATAGAAAGAAAATTTAAAGAACCAAAATTAGATATTTCTACAGATCTCAATATTATAATTAAACCCATAAAGCTGTATATTTATCCTGAACAGGGTCTTGGAGACACCATCCAATTTTTACGTTTTGGAAAAATATTAAGAACCAAGAAAGTTTTTTCTTTATTTGAATGTCCTACTGAATTATTGCCTATTATCGAACATAGTCATTTATTTGATAAAGTCGTGACTCAGGGTGATGTACTTCCCGATTTTGACTTTCATATGTCACTAATGGATTTACCATTCCATACTAGGATTGATATTAAAAATTTACCACAGAAAGTTCCTTATATACGTCTACCCTCAGATATTAGAGATAAATGGTTTAGAAAATTAAAAAAATATAAAGAATTCAAAATAGGTTTAAATTGGCAGGGTAATATTAGAAACCCTTTAGAAAAATTTAGATCTTTGAGAATAGAAGATCTTAATCCACTGTCAAAGGCAAAGAATGTTACTTGGTTTAATTTACAAAAGACAAGTGATCGAGATAACTTTACAGAAATTTCTAAACTATTTTTATTTAATCAAAAAGGTCCTGAGCCTTTATCTGAATTAGCCGGTTTAATAAACTCGTTAGATCTAATTATTACAAATGATACTGCTATTGCCCATTTGGCGGGAGCGTTGGGCAAGCCAGTTTGGGTTTTGTTGCATTATTCTGCGGATTGGCGTTGGAACTTAAAGGAATCTCATAGCTTATGGTATCCAACTGCAAAGCTCTTTAGACAGAGTGTTTGGGGTCAATGGGGGGATGTAATTGATGCGGTGATGAGAGAGTTACAAAAACAACACTAGTTTATTTCTTATCTCAAATTGGCTTGCACACATAAAGATTGAAGTTTAAGAAATGCCATTAAATTGTTCTTTGCCGCTTTAGCTCAGTTGGTAGAGCATCGCATTCGTAATGCGGGGGTCGGGTGTTCAAATCACCCAAGCGGCACCACTCTTTGATAGGCACACCATTAGTAATCTTTAAAGACTTATTACATGATCTGGTGGATTTCCACCTAGGGCAGTGTATAGCTGAGGAAAACATCCTGCGACGATCCCGTCAACGAAGCCCTTTGCTTTAACTTCGCCTGTTCCGCATTGCTCAAAGGTGCCTGATGCCATATTTCTTCGAACTGCACATTGGTCACAAACCATCATAAGTATATTCTGCTCAGCCGATATTTTAGCAAGCCTTTCGCCTATTTCATCGCCTTTTCGTAAGGCAAAAATATTATCATCAAAAAACATCATCCCAACGACCTCAACACCATGAATATTTTGTTCCAGTTGAGGCAGTATCATGGTGCTCAATTTAAAAGTTGTGGCCATGTTTGTAGCAAAAACATATGCAATTTTCATTTTATCACCCAAATTTAAATAATTTATTTCCGAATGGTTCTAGTAAATTAAAATTTTTTTATTCGCAAGTAACTTATTGAATATTTCATTTAAAATTATTTAATATCAATTGATAAATAAAATCATAAACTCGTATCCAATGTATTTACAATATTCAACACTACACTGTTCCAATCCCCCGGTTTTGGTTGGCGGAAAAGTTTAATACTCGGGTACCAAGGGCTATCAGACCTATTTAATTGCCAACGCCAATCTGGTGAGAAAGGTAATAGAACCCATGTTTTAATACCCATTGCTCCTGCCAAATGAACAATATAAGTGTCAATTGAGATTATCAGATCTAATTGATTTATAATTGCGGCTGTATGTGCAAAGTCTCCCAACTTATCACCTAAGTCAAATACATTAGATAAGTGAGTATATCGTTCCAGTTGGTTATGTTCGTTTCCAAATTGGATCCCATAAAAGGTACAATTTAAGTTTTTAAATAACTTAGATAGTTTGCTTAACGAACAGACTTTCCTGCGGTAAGTGTCTTTATGTTCGCTACTCCAGGTTAGACCTACTTTAAATGACCTTTCATTAACTTTTGGCACTTCAATCGAACTATCAATATGATTTGTTATATACGTAGTTTTGGGAATTTCCTCCTCTGTTTTTGTAAAATATTTAGCCAAACCCATTAAGGGTATATAAAAATCAAAAGATGGCGGGCTGTCTCCCCAATCATCAATGTCATCGACTATAAAATTATTTTTAAACAGTCTTAAAAGATTTTTTGGACAATCAAAAATTACCCTAGCATTATGATGTTTTTCATCTTTTTCAATAACATATTTGAGTATTTCGAGGTATCTTACAAACTGTATTATATCGCCATAACCTTGTTCCCAATGTATAAGTAAAGTCTTGTTTTTGAGCGGTCCCCCAGACCATTCTGGTTTGTTGTATGATCTTTTTGGCCAAAAGGACTCGCGTTTTGTGCGCCAAGTATATTCATCCCATCCTTCTATAAATTTATTTTGTGATAATAAACATATTCCTTTAGTATAATGAGCTTGCGAATGGTTAGGCTGCAATTTGATGGTCATTTCCGATGCTTCTATTGCTTCATCTATTTTATTTAAGCGCATTAGTGCATTCGCTTTTGCATTATAAATTTCTGGATAATTTGGCCAGCGTTCTATTGCGTCAGAACATACTTTGAGTGATTCTAAAATTCTATCCGACTCAGCTAAGGCGCCGGATAAATTATTATAAATATGTGGCTGGTCTGTATTTATTTTGAGTGATTTTTTATAGGATAATGAGGCCTGTTCAAAAAGCCCAAGTTTTTGAAGGATTGATCCTAAATTATTAGCAATGTGTATATTATTAGGATCCAACCTAGCTGCTTTCTTATTAAGTTCTAACGCTTTGTCGAGGTCCCCCATTTCCATAAATAATATTGCAAAATTATAAAGTGGTTCAGTAGACCGAGGCAATAGGAGTACAGCTTGTTGATAATCTGATATGGCATCTTCAAAAAACTTAAGGTTCTTATAAATAATTGCTCTGTGGGTATAAAATTCGCCATTATTTTTATCTAATGAGATAGCTTTGTTTGCATATAATAACGCCTCATCCCATAGTTTAGTTTTTGACGAAATAACAGCTAAAAGATCATGCGCATGAGCATTAAATGGATTTTTTAATAATACTTCTCTACATATTGCTTTTGCTCTATTCAACTCATTAGATATTAGTAATTGAATAGCCTGCTCAATCTGAGGTTCTTTTGTGTCTGTCATTTGAAAAATATAAGCCTATTTTAAATCTATAAATTATCTTACTGACATACCTAAAACCAGTAAATCAGTAATTTTTATAATGGATATAATACGATTAAAGATCTAAGTTTTAGAGAGAAGAAGGATAAAACGTAACTATGCAACATCGAACCTATTCGCTAAAGTCTCGGTCATCTGATGAGAAAAACGGGCCGCCGCTACGGACAGATTTCGTCCGCTAAGTTGTCCAAAATAAAGTAACCCTGGAGGTACATCACGAAAATTCAATGGACGACTGATTAAGCCTGAGTCTCGAAACTCCGAGGGAATACCGATTTCGATTTGAAATGTCAGTAAGTTTTCTACTAGTGCATAATGGCGGAGAAATTCAAAACTATCAGATTTCATTACGGGGTTAAGCGTGTGGGAGGCGGCCCTAGCAGCAATCTCCAGGAGATGGCGAACTCCAAATTTCTTGGTTGGAAGAGCCACAGGATATTCAAGACATTCTCGTAGTCGCAAGATTTTCCTTCCGGCCAGTGGATGGTCGTGACGCATGACCGCATGCATCGGTTGGCGTATAGTCAGCAATATTTGGAATTCCATCATACGAACGGGTTCGAACACTAATGCGAGGTCAGCACTTAAATCTGTTAAGGCTTGTTCAGCGGCAGCTCGATCGCGCAATAAGGTATTAAAAGTAACTGCAGGATGTGCATGGCGATAAGTTGAGATTTGCTCGGGCAGAAAATAAGGTAGTAAAGCCTGACTGCAGGCAATTGATATATGTCCACGGCGTTCGCCCGAGAGATCTGCAATCCGACTCTTTACACGCTCCATGTCGTTTATTTGAGCCCGAACATGTTGAATATAAATTTCGCCGGCAGTTGATAAGCGTACACCGCGGGGCAAACGCTCAAAAATTTGAGCACCAAGATCTTCCTCCATATCTAGGATTCTTCTGTTCAGGGCCGTCGATGTGATCGCCAAAGTTTCAGCAGCTTTGCGAATAGAACCTGCTTTAGCAACGGCATCCAGGTATTGTAGAGGTCGTAAGTGTTTCATTGTATATTTTTTACTAGTGCATTTTTTGCATCATTATTAGCATAAATTAGCAGTATTCCGAAGCATTATCAACTGTTTTAATGCATCTAAATTAATAAGAGATCAATTAATGCTAAATTTTCAATCGTTTGACATCACTAGTTTGCGTAAAGCCTATGAAGGTGGTGTGACGCCTAAAGATGTAATCAACGAAGTTTATCGCCGAATTGATGAAGCGAGTGATCCAGGAATATTCATTCACTTAATTAAAAAAGAAGATGTTTTTATAGCGGCAGCAAAATTGAATAACTATGACTTTAATATTAAACCGCTTTGGGGAGTTCCTTTTGTCATCAAGGATAATATTGATGCTACCGACATATTGACCACTGCGGGCTGTCCCGAATTTGCTTATATGCCAAAAGAAAATGCTTTTGTTGTTAAGCAGTTGTTGGAGGCAGGGGCCCTACTTATCGGTAAAACAAATCTGGATCAATTTGCAACGGGGCTCGTTGGTATGCGGACACCTTTCCCCATTCCCAGAAATGCGCTTGATCCGGAGATTATTCCGGGCGGTTCAAGTTCTGGTTCTGCGGTAGCTGTTGCGCGCGGATTGGTGAGTTTTTCACTGGGAACGGATACCGCTGGTTCTGGGCGCGTACCAGCCGCTTTAAATGGAATAGTTGGATTAAAGCCCACACTTGGAATTCTCTCGAATACGGGTGTCGTGCCAGCCTGCCGCACTTTGGATACAATCTCCATATTTGCAACTAGTGTTGCTGATTCACATAAAGTGTTTCATGTGGCGGCAAAATATGATGATCAAGATCCCTATGCGCGCGAGTTTTCTGTTCCACCTTTAACATTTCCATCAGAATGCTTTGTGATCGGAGTTCCTAATCAAAATTCTCGGCGGTTTTTTGGCGATACAAACCAAGAAGATTCATTTCAATCGTCTTTGGATGCTCTAGTATCACTTGGTGCCGAAATTAGAGAACTCGATTTTACGCCCTTTTTTAAAGTGGCTGAATTGCTTTATCAAGGGCCTTGGATCGCTGAACGCTACAGTGTAGTTGAAGATCTTATTAAAGAAACTCCCCAAGTCTTAAATCCTATATTCAAAAAAATTGTAAAACAGGCAGAGAGTTTTTCATCCGTTGACACATTTCGTGGTTTTTATCGATTACAGAAACTGAAAAAAGATATTGCCTCGATATTCCCCCAATTTGATTTGTTGTGTGTACCAAGTATTCCAACATTTTACACGTGTGATGAACTAAAAGCCGACCCTATTGGTCCAAACTCAAATTTAGGTACTTATACAAACTTTGTAAATCTACTAGATCTTTGTGGAATTGCGGTTCCAGTTTCACCACGAAAAGACGGCCGACCAGGTAGTGTTACACTTATAGGGACGTGCGGTAATGATGCGTATATTGGTGCGGTTGCATTGTTGCTGCAACAGCAATGCCGTCCTCCAGTTGGCGCTACAAAATGGGAACTGCCAGCACAGTTTTTACCCAAAATGTCTTGCAGCCCGGAAGAGATCAAAATAGCGGTGGTTGGAGCTCACATGTCAGGCTTACCACTAAACCATCAATTACTTGAACTAGGGGCACATTTTTTTAAACGAGCTAAGACAGACCCAAATTATAGGCTTTATAGCCTGCCTGGTGGCCCACCGGATCGCCCTGGTTTGGTGCGTGATCCATCAGGTTCTTCGATCGAGCTCGAAATTTGGGCAATGCCGATATCTAAATTTGGGTTATTCATGACTCAAATCCCATCACCATTGGGTATTGGCACTTTAACGCTGGAATCAGGTGAAACAATAAAAGGTTTTATTTGTGAAGCCAGCGAAATAACAGAGGCCGAGGATATAACATCTTTTGGCGGCTGGCGTGGCTTTCAGAGTAACCTATCCACAAAATTAACTGAAACAAAGGAACTTAGTAATGAAAAGACGTAATTTTTTAAAATCGATGGGCGTTGCGACGGGCGCTTCCATTTTACCCTTTTTAAAGTATATCCCGGTTGAAGCAGCCGGCAAGAAAGACACACTAGTTGTGGTCGCCGCGAATGGCATTAATAGTCTTGATCTCCACCGTAAAGGTACCAATCGTCCAAGTTACCAAGTAACGGTTAATATCTACGACCGCTTGGTTCGTTTTGGTGTTAAAAAACTTGAAGATGGTTCTCTCGCTTATGACTCAACAAAAATCGAACCGGAGGTAGCGGAGAGCTGGACAGTTTCTAGAGACGGTAAAACGCTAACCTTTAAGATCAACCCCAAGGCAAAATTCTGGGATGGTACTCCAGTCACGGCAAAAGATATAAAATGGTCCTTTGACCGAGCTGTAAGTCTTGGTGGTTTTCCAGCTGTTCAAATGAAGGCTGGTTCGATGACTAAACCAGACCAGTTTATTGCTGTTGATGACAAGACTTTTCAAATTAAATTACCAAAACCTTCTAAGCTGACCTTACCTGATTTAGCAGTCCCAATTCCCTTTATAATTAATTCAAAAGTCGCTAAGTCGAAAGCAACTGCGAAAGATCCGTGGGCGACTGAATATCTCCACAAAAATCCGGCTGGTTCTGGTGCGTTTAAAATTGTTAGATGGGACCCTGGTCAGCAGTTTGTATATGAGCGCAACGAAGATTGGGCTCTGGGTCCAAAACCAGGCGTCAAGCGAGTTATTGTCCGTGAGGTTCCGTCTGCTTCTACGCGTCGCGCTCTTACCGAGCGTGGCGATGCCGATCTTTACATGGATATTCCTGCCAAAGATTCAAAAGAAATTGTCACTAAAACTGGAGGAAAAGTAAAAGTCTCAGGAGCACCGATTGATAATTGCCTTCATGTACTTGCTTTAAATCTTAAATATAAGCCTTTTGATAATATTAAAGTGCGCCAGGCAATTGCTTATGCCATCCCTTACGGTGATATTTTGAAAGCAGCTGCATATGGTCGTGGCAAGCCAATGTTCGGTGGTAGAGATATGAAGCCAACCAGTGTTGAATGGCCTCAGCCTTTTCCTTACGACACCAATCTGGAAAAAGCCAAAGTCCTGTTAGATCAAGCGGGTATGCCGGGCGGATTTGAGACCACGTTATCTTATAATCTTGGCCTCGCCGCATGGCAGGAACCAACAGCATTGCTTATCCAAGAATCTTTGAAAAAAATTGGTATTAAGGTGAAACTTGATAAAATTCCTGGTGCTAGTTGGCGTACCGCTGCTTTGGTTAAAAAGCGTTTACCAATGCACCTTGAAAACTTTGGCGGTTGGCTAAACTATCCAGATTATTATTTCTTCTGGGCGTATAAGTATGGTCATCTCTTTAATTCTTCGAACTACAAAAATCCCGAAATTGAGAAACTCGTCAATGATACTCTACACATGGAGGTTATTGATAAGAAGTATGAAGAAAACGTAAAGAGAATGATTGGCATCGCCTTTGAAGATGTACCGCGTATTCCGATCTATCAGCCTTATCTTGATGCAGCGATGAGGGCTCCCGTTAACGGTTATGCGTCGTGGTTCCACCGTCAACTTGACGTGCGAAGTATTACCAAAGCTGGCGTTTAAGTCTTCCAGATTCGCAAAAAAGGTTATGAGCTCAAAACTTTATAAAATAGGATGGCGCTTGCTTCAGGCAGTGCCATCCATATTTGGAGTGATTGTTATATCTTTTGTTTTGACACGTGCTCTGCCGGGTGATCCGGCAGTTTACTTTGCCGGAGCAATGGCGGATAAAGAATCGATAGAACAAGTTCGTCAAGCGCTCGGGTTAGATCGCAGTTGGGTTGAACAATTTTTCATTTATGTAGGTAATTTAGCTCAAGGGGATTGGGGCCAGTCGCTAAAAACTGGCCAACCCGTGACTGAGGAGCTTCTTAAGAGATTACCTGCTTCTCTTGAGTTAACATTTATTGGCCTGGGTCTGGCAGTTTTGGCCGCTGTGCCACTTGGAATCCTTGCGGCAACAAATCCTGGTAGTTGGGTCGACCATATTTGTCGTTTGCTGGTAACCGCGGGTGTTTCTCTGCCAACTTTCTTCACTGGACTATTCCTCATTTATATTTTTTATTATTTGCTGGGCTGGTCTCCATCACCGCTGGGTCGATTGAATATTCTCTATTTGTCACCGTCCCATGTCACCGGATTTTATATTATTGATAGCTTGATCGCTGGTGATTTGGAAATATTTCTTGGCGCTCTTGCTCAACTCATTCTTCCTACAATAACTCTTGGTTTATTTGCTCTCGCTCCAATAGCGCGTATGACACGAGGAGCAATGTTGGGAGCTCTATCAAGTGATTATGTGAGAACAGCTCGTGCTAATGGTCTTTCCAAATCGATGATTCTTTTGACTTACGCATTTCGGAATGCCTCGTTGCCGGTACTAACGACACTTGGCATGGTGTTTTCATTTTTATTGGGTGCAAATGTTTTAGTTGAAAAAGTTTTTTCATGGCCAGGAATCGGGTCATTTGCCATCGAAGCTCTAATCGCTTCTGATTATGCCGCAGTGCAAGGCTTTGTCCTTTCTATGGCTTTGCTTTTTATTACCGTTAACCTAACTATTGATGTCATTTTGGCGATAACGGACCCTCGTGTCGGTTTGGAAGAGTAGCCATGACATGAAACAGTTTTTTGGACATTTTAGGTACATAATGAGTGAGAATCTCGTAACGGTTGTCTCTTTCTCACTTTTTTTATTCATTGTTTTTTTGGGCCTGTTTGGTGAGTTTCTGGCCCCGTATGATCCTTTAGCAACTGCTGCCTCAAATACTCTGAGGCCTCCAAGTTGGACGCATCCTTTTGGTACAGATAACCTTGGTCGCGACGTATTAAGCCGGGTAATTGTCGCGACCCGGCTTGATCTTAGTATTGCTCTTTCAGCAGTCGCTCTATCTTTTGTTATCGGAAGCGCGCTTGGGAGCGTAGCAGGTTTTTGGGGTGGATGGTGGGATCGTATTATTGGACGTTTCTCCGACACCATTATGGCTTTTCCGTTGTTTGTTCTCGCAATGGGTATTGTTGCGGCTTTGGGTAATACCGTAGAAAATATTGTCTACGCGACAGCCATTATTAATTTGCCCTTTTACATTAGGGTTTCTCGTGCGGAGACAAGCGTACGCCGGGAAGCTGGATATGTAGCAGCCGCGCGCTTATGTGGCATTTCCGAAATCAGAATTCTGGCAACTCAGGTATTTCCTAATACTCTGCCACCGATGATGGTTCAGATTTCTTTGAATATGGGTTGGGCCATTCTCAACGCCGCGGGTCTTTCATTCATTGGCCTTGGTGTTCGTGCTCCGGATGCGGAGTGGGGGATTATGGTCGCAGAAGGCGCAACCTATATCGTGTCTGGGGAGTGGTGGCTGGCGCTCTTTCCCGGCGCAGCATTAATGATTGCGGTCTTCTGTTTTAATCTTTTGGGAGACGGTTTGCGTGACCTAGTCGATCCGCAAAGACGCACATAACAGGAGTACATTAAATGAAACATGAACATTTCTTGGATGTAAACGAGCTTTCGGTCGAATTTCAAACCCGCAACGGTATTGTGAAAGCTCTAGAGAAAGTATCGATTCATGTGGATAAGGGTGAAGTGCTTGGTATTGTGGGTGAAAGTGGTTCGGGTAAGTCTGTCACAGCCTATACAATTATAGGGTTGCTAGATAGGGCGGGTTTGGTAACCAATGGCAAGACGGCTTTTGATGGTATGTTGCTCTCAGGTGCTAAGGAGGCTCTCTTAAGCGATTTACGGGGTCGCGAGATCTCTATGATTTTTCAAAATCCAAGAGCTGCTTTGAATCCAATTCGATCAGTCGGCAAGCAGATTGAGGATGTTTTGTTACGACATGTACAAGCTTCGCGCTACAATGTGCGCAAAAAGGCGATCGATATGCTGGATCAGGTTAAAATTGTTGATTCTAAACGGCGATATTGGAGTTACCCATTTGAACTGTCCGGTGGCATGTGCCAAAGAGTGATGATTGCAATTGCTTTGGCCTGCAACCCAAGGCTTCTCATTGCAGATGAGCCAACAACGGGCCTAGATGTGACGACACAAAAAGCGACTATGGATTTAATCCAAGAGCTCACTCGAAACCGTAATATGTCTGTTATTTTGATTACACATGACCTTGGGATGGCATCTGCCTATTGCGATCGCTTAGTTGTTATGCAGAAGGGTAAAATCGTGGAGAGTGCCCCAGTGGTAAAAATATTTTCAGAGCCACAACACAGTTATACCAAAAAGTTAATTGCCGCGTCCCCTGGGCCGAAATCACAACTTGCTGATCTAATAGATACAACAGATGAAATGTCAGAAGCCGACATTGAGCAGCTTGATAAGCCCATGCAACAGTTTAGTCAAAAGAAATCCGCTACACCTAACATATTAGAAGTCTCTAATCTTGTTAAAGAATTTACGGTACGTGATTCAAGCAGATTTCGATTGCCTTGGTCAGGTAAGATTTCATCACATCAAACTTTTCGTGCCGTTGATGACATAAGTTTCTCGCTCAAGCGTGGGGAAAGTCTTGGTCTAGTTGGCGAGTCTGGGTGTGGTAAATCTACAACTTCCAGCATTTTAACGCGTTTGCTCGACCCTACTTCCGGTGATGTTATCTTTGATGGTGAAAATATTACTAGCTACTCATCGGTACAATTTGCGCAAATACCTCAGCGAGCAAAAATCCAAATGGTTTTTCAAGATCCCACAGACAGTCTTAATCCGCGCTATACAGCCAAAGATACCATTTCTGAACCATTAAAACAGCTTCTTTTTATAAAAAAGCGTGAAGCACTTAATGAAAGGGTTATTAAATTAGCAAAAATGGTTGGATTACCCGAAAATCTTCTCACCCGATTTCCGCATCAATTATCAGGAGGCCAAAAGGCGCGTGTTGGTATTGCCAGAGCGATAGCTGTTGAGCCATTGCTTTTAATTCTTGACGAACCCACGTCAGCACTCGATGTTTCGGTTCAAGCAGTTGTTTTACAACTTCTGAACAAACTCAAACGTGACCTTGGGATGAGTTATATATTTGTTTCCCATGATCTTAACGTCGTTCGCCTTCTCTGCGAGAGGGTCATGGTAATGAACAGAGGAAAAATTGTTGAAACAGGTATGGCGGATGATGTACTCAGAAATCCGCAAAAGGATTATACTCGTAACCTCGTCAGCTCTATCCCCCATTTTGAGCCTGGTAAAAAAGTTGCTTAGATCTCAGGGGCGTCTAAATGTGGCTAATAATGGGCTCAGTATGCATATGAGAGTAATGCCTGTTTTTCGTTCTGCAGCGGAGGCTTGGTTATCGATAAGATTAGGATAATTATTTTTTTGCTGCTACAATTTTATTATAGATTTACCAAATAGCATGCACTTATCAGGTATCACGATGGTTAATAAAAGAAGAACTTGAATTATCTAAGAACGTTGGTGGAGCCGGACGGAATCGAAACGACGAACTCTACAATAGTATTGTATGCGATTGAGTTCTGATACAATTAATATCATTTAGTAACAATAGGTAATATGATTATAAAACTTGCTTGAGCTTGATCACACAAAATTTTTGTAGAATTTGAGCTGATTTAGTTTAATTGGTAGCTTAATNGATTCCATNTACTTCAGTTCCNGCTAAAGCGGACACAATCAGCTAANGNNCCATAGCTAACTTTCTNGATACNAATTTTGANGANNTTNAGTANATTTAAATAAACGCNACTTGTAGANCNACTANGTCTTCTTGANAAAATTGAAANGAGAAAGTTTNGTTACGCATAAATCTTAACTTAGCCGAGAACAATTTCGNGACTGGCTTGCCCACATTTATGCGTATTTTTTCACCAAAAAAAGCGGATTGATCAATAAATAGACAGTTGATTAGCTGNAACACTAGAAGTTAATTTTAAAAGTGTTATTTATCAATAGTTTATCGATGGCACGGCTATTGCAATTTTAAATGCATATAGTACCGACACTTCTAAAAAAATCATGTTTTAGAATAGTGGAACGATAGGGCCAAAAGACGCATTTGGTTGTATTAATTCAGGTACATGGTGGGATAAATACCCGGAGATCAAGTTTAATGTAATAATTAGAGAAAGGTACGACTATGCTATCAAGGTTATTATCAACGGCTATTCTGGCAATCGGTTTGGTCATCGGAGGGGCTTCAGGCTCATTGGCTGCAGGCCATGGAAAAAAAATAGCGTTTGCGTTAGATTGGAAATTTGAAGGTCCTAGTGCAGCTTACTTCGCGGCTATCGACAACGGCCACTTTAAAGCCGAAGGGCTTGAGGTGGAAATTTCCGCTGGTAAAGGCTCATTAGATGCCATTCCCAAAGTGGCCACCGGTAAATTTCCAATTGGTTTTGCCGATATTAACAGCCTTATAAAATTTCTCGACAAAAACCCGGGTGCGCCCGTAACGGCAGTCATGATGGTTTACGATAAACCTCCCTTCGCTGTGGTTGGACGCGCATCCCAGGGTGTCAGTAAACCCAAGGACTTGGAAGGTAGAGTTTTGGGTGCGCCTCCTCCAGATGGAGCGTGGGCTCAATTTCCGGCGTTTGCTAGTGCCAACGGAATCGATGTCAGCAAAGTGAAAGTGCAGCCAGTTGGCTTCCCGACTCGCGAACCTATGCTCAAGGAAGGTAAAGTGGATGCGATTACTGGATTCTCTTTCTCAAGTTACCTAAACTTGGTGCGACTTGGAGTGCCAGAAAACGACATCAAAGTATTGCTGATGGCAGATTATGGCCTTGCACTTTATGGTAACGCTATCATCGTCAACACAAATTTCGCCAAATCCAATTCAAGCAAAGTCACGGGATTTCTGCGTGCTGTCGCCAATGGATGGAAAGATGTCATCGCTAATCCAAAAAAAGGGGCTGCAATGGTCGCAAAACGGAATCCGGCCGCGGATGTCGCTCTAGAAGCCCGTCGATTGAAGCTATCCATCGACGCCAATGTGGTCACCGATTATACAAAAGTCAATGGAATGGGTAACATCGACGCAGCTAGGATGGCCAAGGCAATGAAACAATTGGCGCAGAATTATAAATTTAGCAACAAGCCGGACATGTCGAAAATCTTTGATGCATCATATTTGCCTAAAGATGGTAGCTTGAAGTTGAAGTAATCGGCTTCAAGTTAAATTTGAAAAGTTAGGATGGGTGTGACTAGAGCATCCATCCTTTCGTTTTCAAATTCAATAGAAAAGCAAGATTTACATTCGTATGTCATCTAAAGCACTTATCGAAATCAAAAATGTAAAACACGCATACCAGACGGATGCGGGTCCTTTACCGGTATTGGATGGCCTTAATGTGGAGGTTGCAAAGGGTGACTTTACAGCGGTCGTGGGCCCATCGGGGTGTGGTAAATCAACCTTAACACGCTTGATTGCCGGCCTATTATTTCCTAACGAAGGTAAAGTGTTTCTGCAAGGTAAGCGTGTTACCTCTCCACGAAACATAGTTGGAATGGCGTTCCAGAATCCTGTGCTGTTGGAGTGGAGAAGCATACTCGATAATGTAAGGTTACCGCTGGAAATAGTGCCGAACGAACTTAGTCGAAAGCAGATTGATGACCGAGGTTATGAGCTGCTGGCAATGGTCGGTTTAGAAGGTTTTGAAGACAAAAGGCCATCTGAACTTTCTGGTGGAATGCGGCAGCGAGCCTCCTTATGCCGGGCCTTGGCGCACCGTCCTGAAGTATTGATCCTAGATGAACCATTTGCCGCTCTAGATGCGTTTACGAGAGAAGACTTGTGGCAAATTATGCACGAATTGCGCCATCAGGAGGCTTTTACCTGTCTTCTTATTACCCATGATCTAAGGGAATCCGTCTTTCTCGCGGATCAAGTGGTCGTTTTGTCAGATCGCCCAGCTAAAACCCAATACACGCTTGATGTGCCCTTTGGCCGTGACCGTGACCTGGACGACCTTTACACTCCGGAAGCCACCGAGATTCTGCGCGATCTCCGATACCAAATTCAGGTCGCACAAAAGCGAGTAGATGAAGAAATTCAGGAGATTGATAAATGAATTTCTTGAAAAAATTTGGTATTCCTATCGCTACTCTGATCGTATTTTGTCTGATTTGGGAATTCATCGTCTGGATCAATGGTTGGCCGAATTATGTTATGGCCTCGCCCTCGGATTTAGGTCCCTCTTTCTTAAAGTTTCGATGGCTGTTCCTAGAATATGGGTGGGACACATTATGGCGCACGGTCGCCGGCCTTTTGCTCGCCATCGTCTTTGGCGTTGTTGTCGGCATGATCATGGGATTTTCTAGGACCATTAGGGAAGCCATTTATCCACTCCTCGTTGGCTTTAACGCTATTCCAAAAGCAACGGTCGTCCCCGTTGTTGCGCTTCTCTTTGTTGGACAACATGATTTAAATACTATTTTGATCGCTTTTATGATCTCATTTTTCCCCATCACGGTTTCAATATCCATTGGTCTTTCCACTCTAGAGCCGGAATACCGCGATATACTACTATCTCTGGGTGCTAGCCGTTTTACTATTTTTCGTAAAATAGCACTTCCTAAAACTCTACCTGAGTTTTTCGGCGCCCTAAAAGTATCCGTGACACTCGCGTTCATCGGCACAAATCTGATGGAGATTGTCGAACCTCATGGCCGCGGACTTGGCCACTTATTTGATAGTGGAAAGATTAGTGCGGATTACCCGCTTATGTTTGCGGTACTAATTGCGCTTGCGATAATGGGTATCGGTCTGTATTACGTCGTAATTGTTCTCGAAAAAATATTCGCGGGATGGGCTGATCGCGACGTCACTTGAGATCGGTTTTTTGCAGGTATCTAGAAATGGCTAACATTGTCTACGTCGAGCAAGAAGTCAGCCTATTATTGTAGTCATAAATTTTGGTTCAGACTGCAACGAGGATTGGGCTAAAGCTGAAGCAGATGCCGTGGCAGAATATAAAGAAATGCATGGCGATGCTGACGCAAGAGATGCTAGGTTTACTAAGTTATGCTTTATTTAATTTATCCGCTTATCTTTTTATCTCTATCTAGCCCGGTCTTTGCGCACGGTGGTGGTTTAAACAGCGAAGGCTGCCACTAATCACCCGCGCGCAGCAAATTCTGAAGCGTCAGTAATCGCCAAAGAGTTGGATCAGTATAGCAGTCGCTTTTTGTTACAATTTGGTGTTCTTGGTTACACTCTTTGTTATAAAACATTTGGGGGAATACGAAACTTATCCTCCTCCAACAAATAGCGAACGCTGCGGTTTACGCGTTATCAAAGCTCGGTATTCTGCCACGTCATCGAGCGTTTTGCGAAATCTCGCGACCCGGTTTCGTTCTTGCCAGAACGACCAGACGACAGGCGCCAGCTATGCTCAGCGCATATTCGTTTCCGTTGACACTCCATACCTAAAGTTACGCCGAGGTATTTTTTCGAGTTCCCCCCGTCTTGCCTGTTGATAATTACTGTTTTGTCACAAAACGGAAATCAAAATTTCACTCGACTGAAACGTTGCCGCTGTAGGAAAAAAAGTTGGAGGCACGTTAATGTCAGTCATTTCACTGCTTGGAATAACTAAAAATTTTGGTGAAACACGCGTTCTAAAGGGTATCGATCTCGACATTGCGGATGGCGAATTTCTTACCCTGGTCGGCGCGTCCGGATGCGGAAAATCGACCCTGTTGAGGATCATTGCGGGGCTAGAAGACCAGACCGCCGGTGACGTGAAGATAGGCGGCGAAAGCGTAAATAACATGCGCGCCAGCAGGCGTAATCTCGCCATGGTGTTCCAGTCCTATGCGCTATATCCGCACCTGACGGTGCAACAAAATTTGCTGACACCGTTGCTGCTGCGTGATTTATCGTCTCATCAGCGCCTGCCACTGTTGGGACGTTTAATGCCAGGTCGGCGTTCTCGAATGGCCGACCTCAACCGGCTAGTCGAGGAAACGGCAGCTATCCTGAAGATTGAGCCGTTACTCGGACGCAAGCCCGGGCAGTTGTCGGGCGGNCAGCGTCAGCGCGTTGCGCTTGGTCGAGCCATGGTGCGAAAGCCCACGGCGTTCCTGATGGATGAGCCACTGTCCAATCTGGACGCCGCGTTGCGCGTCCATATGCGGTCGGAATTGTCCGACCTGCACCGTTCTCTGCGAACCACTTTTATCTATGTCACCCATGATCAATCCGAAGCGCTGACCATGTCGAACCGGATGGCGGTGATGATAGACGGAAGGATCGTTCAGCTTGGCACGCCTGAACAGGTCTACGGCGATCCACAGGATATCCGCGTCGCGGAATTCGTGGGTAGTCCAAAGATCAACATCATTCCGGGGCGAGCGGACGCTCACGGCCGGGTGACAGCTTACGGTACACCGCTGCACAGGAGGCTGCGCGCCACTAACTGCGACGTCTCCGTCTGCGTGCGCCCTGAACATCTTCAAATTGCGTCGAGCTCGGAAAACGAGGGGTGGCCGTTTTTAGTGACCCATAAGGAAAACCTGGGATCGGATTTCTTTCTCCATGGCAATATCAACGGGTCCGATCACAGGATTATTGGCCGATTTCAACCATCTGCAGTTGCGCAGATCGCGCCGGGGGACTCAATTAATCTCCGCGCTATTGCTGGCGCCCCTATCGTGTTTGGCAAGGATGGTCTGCGCATGCCACTAGTCGCCACCTGATGCCTATGGCGGCTCGAACATCATCCGCCGGATACTGGTTCGTCACGCCCGCGATCCTTCTTATGATCGTCATTCTAATCGTGCCGGTGTTTGTCGCTGCCGCCATCTCGTTTACAGACTATTCGCTGGGCAATCCCGATGCCGCATGGGTTGGTTGGGAAAACTACGAACGTATCGTAAGTCGTTCGAGCTATAACAAGATGTTGATTGCAACCGGCACCTATGTCGGTCTCGTCGTTCCGATATCGATAGCCTTGGGCCTAGGTGCGGCGTTGCTAATCAACTCGGTAACCCGGTTCGGCGATCTCTACAAGACGATCTATTTTCTCCCCGTCATGGCGGCTTTACTGGCGATGGCGATCGTGTGGGAATTCTCGCTGCATCCCAGCCTCGGTGTAGTAAACAAGACCCTCGCCTCCGGTTGCGGGACTTGGCCGGAACATTTCTTCTCTTGGGGGTGGATGCCGGGCACGGAACCCGAGAAAAGTTGGTACGCGACCGGTTGCCGGGACGGTTTTCCGCTGTGGTTCGGCGACAAGACCTACACGATGTGGACGATATCGTTCATCGGCATCTGGCAGGCTTTTGGGTTCAATATGGTGCTGTATTTGGCAGGACTTACGTCGGTCCCTCGAGAGCTTTATCACGCCGCCGAAATGGATGGCGCGGTGTCCGCCTGGGACCGTTTCCGCCTGGTCACCTGGCCGATGTTAGGTCCGACAACCGTGTTCGTGGTGACGATTTCGACCATCCGATCGTTTCAGGTATTCGATACCGTCGAGGCAATTACCGAGGGCGGCCCCGCAAAATCCACCTTCGTGATGATGTTCGCGATCTACGAAAAAGCGATCCAGCATAACCTGATGGGAATAGGATCCGCGATCACGGTGGTATTCCTGATTTTTGTACTGTTGCTCACCTTCGGGCAGCGCTACCTCGTCGAAAAAAGGGTCCATTACTCATGATTGGACGAACGTCCCGTTCTGGCGAGGCGTTGCGCCATGCCGTGTTGATACTCGGTGCGCTGGTCGTGATCTTACCGTTTTACGTTATGGTCAGCTATTCGTTCAAATCGCCGAGCGAGATCGCGACCAATACTGGCGGGTTCTTCGGAGCACAACAGCAGATGGTGAACGAATATTGCGTTAAGTTGGGCAATCCGCGCGACGCGTGTCTCGAAACGCCGATGGTCTACAATTACACGCAGGCGTTCAAGAAGGCGCCGCTGCTCCGCTATCTCCTCAACGGAGTGATCGTCACAGCGTCGATTTTTCTTATCCAAATCGTGATCGCACTGCCCTGCGCCTATGCCCTGGCCAAGCTCAGATTCTGGGGACGCGATGCCGTGTTCGCAATGGTCATGTTCTGTCTGCTTATCCCGGTCCATGCCATCGCACTGCCGATCTACATCATGTTGGCGAAGGTTGGGCTGACTAACACCTATGCATCCCTCGTCATCCCCTGGACGATCTCAGTGTTCGGGATATTTCTGATGCGCCAATTCTTCATGACAGTGCCCGACGATCTGATCGACGCAGCCAGGATGGACGGAATGACAGAGTTTTCCATCGTCTGGAAAGTGATGCTTCCAACCGCCATTCCGGCACTGCTGGCCTTCGCGATCTTCTCCGTGGTCGCGCACTGGAACGATTACTTCTGGCCGCGCATCGCTATCACCGGCAACCGCGAACTTTACACACCGCCGCTGGGCCTTCGCGAATTCAAGGGCGACGCCGACGGGTCCATCTGGGGCCCGATGATGGCGACCGCAACGATCATCGTCACGCCGCTGATCGTTGCGTTTCTTCTAGCACAGCGGCGGTTTATCGAAGGAATCACCCTGACCGGCATGAAATAACTTTTAGCCGGTCGTATCAAACTCCCCCAACCTCGGGGGTAAACCGGAACGCCGTTGGGGCGTTTCCAAATAAAAAGGAGAAGCCGAGATGAAGAAACTGTTATCACTTGTTACGGGGGCGTTGCTGCTCAGCGCACCTGCGCATGCCGTCGATATTGAGGTGGCCTACCCGTACAGTCATCTGTTCGACGTGACTTACGAAAAGATTATGAAGGATTTCAAAAAGGCCCACCCGGATATCAACGTAAAATTTCGGGCGACGTACGAGTCTTATGAAGATGCAACCAACACTATCCTGCGCGAGGCCGTCGCCGGTGACCTGCCTGATGTCACCATGCAGGGCCTGAACCGTCAGCAGGTTCTGATCGAAAAGGGCATCGCGAAATCTCTGGAACCATTTATTGCGAAGGAAGCTAACTTCGAAAAGGATGGCTATCACGATGCAATGCTTTCGCTATCCAAATTCGACAACAATGTATACGGGTTGCCCTTCTCGATTTCGCTTCCCGTCGGTTACTACAACATGGACCTAATGAAGAAGGCAGGTATCAAGAAGCTTCCAACCACCTGGAAGGAAGTCATCGCAACCTGCGAAACCCTGAAGGCTGGAGGCATTAAAAACCCGATCTTCTGGGGCTGGAATATTACCGGCAACTGGTTCGTCCAAGCCTTGATGTGGTCACAGGACGCGGCGATCGTCAAAGGCAACAAATTCAACTTCGGCGGCAAGGAAGGCCGTGTCGCGCTCGACACGATGAAGTCGATATTTCGAGGCTGCAACATGAAAAATTTGTCCTGGAAAGACGGACTCGCGTCGTTTTCTGCTGGGCAGATCGGCATGATGTTCTGGTCTACTTCGGCGCTCGGCGCAGTAGAGCGATCCAAAGGCGATTTTGAACTAAGAACCGCAGAGTTTCCCGGTATCGTCGGTAAGCCCAAAGGTCTTCCCGCAGGCGGCAACGCCGCGATGCTCGTCTCCGCATCCAAGGATCCGAAGCGGCTGGACGCGGCATGGAAATTTCTGAAGTTCATCACATCAGGCGTGGGCGCCGCCGCGGTGGCCGAAACAACCGGCTACATGCCGCCGAACAAGGCCGCCAATGAAATCATCCTCGCCGATTTCTACAAGCGGAACCCTAACAAGGAGACCGCCGTTCGTCAGCTGCCATTGCTCCGTGACTGGCTTGCCTATCCTGGTGACAAAGGCCTCGCCGTTACGAAGGTAATTTATGACGGTATCGAGCAGATCGTCATCGGTGAACAGGACGACATGAAAGAGCTGCAGGAAGAAATGGTCGACGAAGTGACCAGCTTACTGCCGCGCAAATAAAACAATCGTCACGACTGGAGAGGGTGACTGCGCCCTCTCCCACTCACTTTCCGGAAAGACCAAGTTTTGAAATTCATTCATCTAACCGATACCCATTTCGTCCCTCCCGGCGAAAGGCTCTACGGGCTGGATCCGGCGGTTTCTCTCCGCGCCGCGGTGTCGGATATCAACGCCCATCACGACGACGCGGAAATGGTGGTCATAACTGGCGACTTGACTCATTGGGGGGAGCCCGAAGCATTCGCCCATCTTGCCGACGTGTTGAGCGGGTTGACCATGCCGATCCAGTTGCTCATCGGTAATCATGACGCGCGAGATACATTCCGCAGCCATTTCCCGGAGCAGTCGGCGGACGTCAATGGCTATATCCAATCGGTGCATGACACGACCATGGGCAGGTTCGTATTTCTAGATACCGTTCTGGCCGGCACTCATGCCGGACACTACACGCCCGACCGTTGCGCCTGGCTAGCGGATACCCTGGAGACAGCCGACCGCGACGTCTTTCTGTTCATGCACCATCCGCCGTTTCCAGTCCATCTCCCAGCATTAGATGACATCGGGCTCCAGCAGGCGATGGATTTCAGGAACGTGGTCGAGCCGCACCGCCTAAAAATTCGTCACCTTTTCTTCGGTCACGTGCACCGGCCAATGGCGGGGAGCTGGATCGGAATACCGGTGAGTACTGTGCGAGCCATGAACCANCAGACCTGGTTCGACATGAAAGCGGTTTCACTGGAAGGTAGTCACGAGCCGCCAGCTTATGCCATCGTCAAAATCGATGCCGACGCTGTCGTCATTCACTATCACGACTTTATGTATGATGGCCCGAAATACGCCTATCGCGACAGCCCATGGGACGACTGGTCGAGGCGGAACCCGCATCCCTGAGCGATTGATATGCTAGGCGACGACCGCCCCGGCGTCTTAAAAATATGCCTAAGCTTTCTGCGGCTTGGCGCACCCGACAGGATTCGAACCTGTGACCTCTGCCTTCGGAGTGGCGCATGGTCGTGCAGTGAAATGGACGGAGAAGTCCATTATAAATGTCTTTAAGTAAGAAGTAGTAAGATGGCCTNGAAACACGCCCTGCTGATTGCTATACGATTGCTAGAAGAAAAAATGACGTAGCTACATAACAGCTAAGTCATTGAAAAAATGGTGGAGCCGAGCGGGATCGAACCGCTGACCTCTACAATGCCATCGTAGCGCTCTCCCAACTGAGCTACGGCCCCACATATTTGTTCACTTTATAAAACCCAAGTAATTACTGGCTTTTAGTCCCATGTGTTAACGTGATTATATAAACTAGATTACTTAATTAACAATCTAAAAGTTTATTATTTAAGTTTTATTGTGGCACAGTTGTGGCAAGACAGATAATTAATTAGCAGTCACAGTCTCAGGATATCCAGATATCTGTAGGAATAAGGATACCCCACCCAAAGAATTTAGTTGGGTTAATATTTATAAATAAGGCAGTCCAGATAATTACTCAGATCTATGGTTCAGATCATCATTATCTAAAACGCACCAACTACAGACAGATTTTAGGATAAATTCACTTGATGATCTAGGAGGAGGATAGCCCCATTGTGGGTTTTTTGGGAGTATAAGTTTCCCTAATTCCACGACCCATTGGTTCTTTGTGAAAGGAAAAACTCAACCTCTTATGCCGAAATAACTTACAATCACCACTGACAGCATCATTACACGGCTGAGAAGGATGTTTCCTTGTCTTATTGATAACTGTTTTAATGATTATTACATTAGATCAAGAGAACTAAGGGCTTAATCCTTGATGTCCTTGAAAGAAGTAGCCTAATCCTAGCTCGCTATCTCCTTTTTTTCTATATCCATCTTAGTAATGTTATGATATCTTTTTTATGTAATGGTTGATGATATTAAAAAGTATAGTATTCCTCGTACACGTGCAGAACTCATGCATTCTAGACCTATGGATGTACACCAAGCTTGCTATCATAAAGGTATGTGGGTTCTAAGAGATAAAATCTACACCAATAACCTACGCCCTCTTATGGAATATGAGAGTAATGCAGTAAAAAGGCAACTCCAGAAGCTATTAGTAGACCTTTATCAAGCGTGGTTTCATGACCCTACCTTGTTGATTGCTGTTAGCTTTAACAATAATGATTATGTTTTAGATAAAAGATACAATAAAATTCANATNACCCAGAAAATCATAACTATAATTAAGCAATTGATTAGGGATNGGTATCTTTACTATCACAAAGGTATGCCAAAGAGAGNTGCTTTTCGTGTTGGCCCTTCTTATNTACCTAGGATCTGGCCNNGTGAACTTNTGATAGAAGAATTTAANCAGCTTAAGTTTANTCTNNTAGANATTAGGTCACANGATATTGGCAAAGAGACCATCATACTTAATAAGAAAGTACCGTTGCCCAAAGAGTATAAAGATAAATANAAGAATGTTCCCATAGATTACTCCGANACTCCAAATATTAGGGCCATGAGACTNATCATGACTTGTTACAACGAGTTACTNAGAACCACACATATTGATATAGCTAATGCAGAGAAAGACTATGTTTCCAGCTACAATGAGTGGGGCAATGAAACCAAATGCTTTATAAAGCCTTTTAGNTTTNTTTATAGGAGNTTCAGTGACAGNACATTTAACAANGGTGGNAGAATTTATGGGGCNTGGTGGGAGAGATGNGCCNCTCTACACCGTCANCATATNTACATTAATGGTAATCCTACAGTTGAAATAGATTANAACAGCNCACATCNAGCTATNCTGTATCANATGAAAGGTCTCAANTATTTTCAAATGTCNGGTGGNAGAGATNTATATGCGCTGAGCATACCNCTACTGGACGANGTAANTGATGACCAGTTGGAAGGNTANACCNGANAAGANTTAGAGATATTCAAAAGGTTCCTNGTTAANAANCTNACTCTATTTGCTTTNAATGCTGAGTCTGANGAGAGCCTTTGGAGTGCTNCTGTACANGGCATCACAGCAGAACATANNAACCCNGAGAGTGCAGTTAAACGTCCACCA
>NHCC01000022.1:24997-260724 GCA_002168115.1 Rhodospirillaceae bacterium TMED23
TATTTTNCCTAAGATCTCTAATGACTTCTTAGCCTCAGTATTTACTGCGATAAAGNNAAAGCATTACCCNATTGAAGATTANTTCCTATCTGGGATAGCTCCAGAGCTACAACGCATTGATAGCAATATNACTTCAAATCTAATAGAGCATTTTACAGCTTTGAAAGTACCAATCCTTACTATCCANGANAGCTATATTNTAGAAAANAAATGGGGTCANACNTTAATCAATGCNATGCAGTCAGCTTGGATNGANGAGATGTCNCGNATTAAAGAANATNCAGAGAGTAAGCCAAAGCGCAGTAAGTACCTGTATCGTTTAACATCNANNGATAACCACTATCATTTTAGNAATANCNTAGANANACCAATAGAACTTGAAGCTACTCAAGGCNATNNNNGNNGTCGNACCNAGNTTAAACAGATNGNAGANTTTGAANCTAATCATCAANNATCANNTANNTANTGGANCCAGTGGAACTCAGAGGCTNTAGAAGTAAAGGCTTCGNCTATAGANANCACNNTNACTGAAAGATATNAGNTGAGNNTCAANAGNTTCCAAGNCTGGNTNAGAGAGCCTGATANTGAGNTTNGTTTAGATGATCTGCCNGATATAAGAGAGCGTTATGAGAACNTAAAGTCCNGTATAAACATANACTTATANNAGTNTTGGNAACNTGATAAACCTNTACTGGATGAGAACANAAGAAGANATGGAAGATGATGAAATAGCTGAGTGGGAAATGNCAGNTGCNAGNCATTTATNTGAGTAANNNNAAATCCANCTTAGTAATGTAATACTNNTNNTTCTTCTCTCGTAGANTACCNCTTCTTTACCATCACTTCTCATCTTTCATATAAAATCATCTTAGTAATGTTATAAGCATATTAATTTTAATAACTACACTACTTATGTCTATTGTTTTTCTCTATGTTTCTCGTAATTGTTGATTCTTATTTATTATTCTTGTGTACGGTACTCAGACATAGGCTACGGCCTTTGTTTTATTTAACTAACTTTTTTTATAAAACTAAATACATATTAGAACCATATCGAGCAGACTTAAAACGCTCTACAGGGGTACTCTGAGAGGTAAATCTTTCAATAAAAATAGAAGAAGGCATTAGTCATGGTTGATGGTGAGGTGGCGAAGTTCTTCTATTAAACTTTTTGGGTTAGTAACGAAAAGGTACTAAAGTGTTGGTTGTGGTTGACCTTCCTAATTTTTCTTATTTCTATTAGTTAGATTACTATAATTTTTTTTTCGTTAGGATCCACTTATTCTCAATAATAGTAGGTTTGCGACCTAACTCTTCACAAAATTTATCAACAGCAAGTTTTACACCTTGATTTTTGATACCCCCATAATCGTCACCAAACATAATACTATCATCACCTAATAGCTGCCAATAATCATGACAATCTAAATAAACATCAAGTTGGTCGTGTGACCCATCTAAATACACCACGTCTGGTATAAGTTCTAATTTTTTGAACCAATTACATGCGGATCTTGATACTTGAGGTATCGGTATAATTATATCATCGTGATTATGTTTCATTACATTGGCTAAAAATTGATAGTATAAATTAGGAAACCCGTTCTTTAGTTTAAGATGAGACCTCCATTCTGTCCTATACCAATGGCTAGAGTCTCCAAGCCAAGTATCAACGCATAAAATAACTGCACTTATCCCATTATCTTTAAGTAATTTCGACATGTGTATGGCGGATGCACCTTTCCAAGTGCCAACTTCAATAATAACTTTAGGTTGGAGACTTTTTATAACAGACTCAAAAACTGGGCTATAGCTTCCCCACCCTTGCAAATCCTCCTCAAAGTTAGAGGAATCAAAACCATCATAAGGTGAAATTTCATGGAATTCAGATATAAGAGTGTCAAATGGATTTTGCATGTTAGTAGTTTATATTCTGACAGTTAAGTATTAATTTATAATTCTAAGAAAGTTATTTTGTTTTGAAAATATTATCAGGTAAATAGCTAACTTATAATCTAATAAAGTCCAAGATTAATTGGATCGACCGAAGTATCTGTTTTTAGTATATTCGTAAGCAGGGACTTAAGGGTATATAGTATAGTTTTACGTTTCTCAGTAGCTTCTGTCTTAGTTATCAGGCCATCATCGAATAACTAAAGGCACTCTTCATCTTCAGAACTAACTTTATCCAATAAGACTAGGTTAGATCCAGTTTTGGTATTGTATTTTTAAGTTCGCGTGTATAAAACGTAGTAGCGTGGTCCAACTGAAGGAATTATTATGAATAAATATATTGCAACTCATACATTTAAATCAGAAGCGCTTCGTACACAATATTATGAAGTCGCCGGATCAATGGCTCCAGCGGATATTAAGGCGATGGTTACCGGTGATAAAGCTGTGTGCCTAAAAAACTGGACCAATGGGGAAAAATCGATGAAGGCATACTGCCAGTGGGAAGCAGATAGTCCTGAGGCAATCATAGAACAGCTAGGAGATATGAATAATTTTTTTCATACCGAGTCTGAAGAAATGAATGATGAAATCGATTTCACTTCTATGTAGTAGAATAAAAAATTGACCTGGGGAGTAATTATTTTTGCAATGCTCCCTAAATCTTTTAATTTTTTTATTAAAAGCCTAGGCTATTAAATGGATTTTATATGGTCTTAGAGAGAGCATTAAACTGGTTAACACCAATCTCAAGTTGTTGAAGCAAAATCTATTTGATCAGGTTCCACATTCAATGCATTTATATTCAATATTCGAATCATCATTCCCTTTAAACTTCATTTTAACCCAATTACCACGATCAGAATACCAAACAAAAGTATCTATGCTTCCAGAGTATTGATATTTTGTTGCAAAAATTGACCTATCCCTAATATCTATTTTCTCTCTACCAAGTTTTGTTATACGAACAGATGAAAGTTCACCAGTTAGAGTATTTATAAGATTATTTTTTGATAGAACTTCTGGGTTCCAATGATTTGTGGGTAAGGTATCTATATCAGTTTGAAATTCTTTATTTTTAGTGACTACCATTAACCTATTATTTTTTTTTGTAACATTTATTGTAAAGATTCCCCCATTTTCATTGGTAGTTGAATTAAGGCTTTTTAGTTTCCCTTTGTACCAAATTGCATTTGATTGATATTGCAATTTATATACTGGAAAAGAAAGAAAGGTTACTTGTAATTTGAGGCGAGCATTAACTCTAAATCTACCCTTGCCTAATTTTGTAAAAGTAACTTGATGTTCACCAACTAAGGCATTATCACGGAATACGTTAAAAGTAATATTATTAGGATAGAGTTCAAAAGGGTTTACATTCTTCAAAGTTGTGGGTTTAACCGTTGAAGTTGATGAAAATAAAAATAATAAAATCCAACAAATTTTAATGATACAATTATTTCGTTGAGAAAGAACCATCTTTTAAAACCTAAATAAAGTTGGGTATATCTAGACTACAGCAACAATGGTGCTGGAGACTAGTTTTATTAATACGAGTTTAGGAGAAATCTCCTCAAGTATTGGTCACAGTGTAACTAAAAGAATGATTTTATGTTTTGTCGATTTTTTCCATGGGTTCCCCATCTTTCCAGATCCCAATTAAATAAAAAGTTTTATCCCCAGTTTGTATCAAAATTATTCTTAGCATACCTCTCCATTTATGAGTATTATGTAATTTTAAATCACTTTTATATATCTGTTTGAGTTACAGGGAATAATCATAATAAACTATTTATTATTTTCAATTATTAAAGTGCTATTACAGAGATTAGGGTGAAAATAAGAAATATTTAGTTAGGTGGATGAGATTGGAGCGTAATTGTAATTTTTTTTTAATTTGTTTTGAATTGATCAAACCACTTTCCTTATAAAAGAAAAAAAATCAAGATAAGTTGATTAAATGATATTAAGAAATAAAAAATCTACTAATTAACGATGATTTGTAAAGAATGTCAGCAGAATGTTGAGGAGATTAATGGACGTTCCGTGATTATTGGTGAGCGGCTTGATGGTTTTGAATGGATTTTTTTATGCATTCACTGTGTACGAGATTGGCGTCAACGAGGTTTGGAACGTGAAGGAAATTCCCCAGAAGATATTAAAATTAAGTTAGATAAAGAATATCCAGTTATTAATATTTGAAGGTGATAGGCAACAAGTTGATTTTATCTAAATAAAAAAATGACTCTTAAAATGAAGAATACATAAGATTTGAATTAGAATAAAAAAGTTTTATGTTAGCGCGTTTTATTTTTTTTGAATTTTTGTCGAGCTATTCCGTAGCGAGTTTATCAGGTTTTTGTTGGCCTGCGGTCATTGATTTAATTTTACTCTTAAGCCTACCATCCTTGTTATAATCATTTAATGAATGCACTCTCAGAAGTGACGCTTTATCGATCGATAGAGCAATTTTAATGACTTTATTGATCATGTTGTTTCTTTCGATGTCGGTTGCTCGTATGACATCAAAAGCTATAAAGGGTTTAATTATTTTAAACCCTGCAAACCAAAAAGCATTTAACATTGGCCATAAAATTATATCTAAGCTTCCGTGGCGTCCACGACTTGAAAAGGCAACACTTTTACCATTGGTTGTAAGTGATAAAAATAACCTTGTATCAGATAATCCACCATTATCAAACCAGCGATTATTTGATGGTTCGTGTGCAAAACCCTCTGAGAGAACACGCTCACACCAACCTTTGAGAATTGCTGGCATGCTATATAGCCAAAGAGGGAACTGCATAATGACAGCATTTGCCCAATATAAATTTTTGTGTTCCTCAGCAACGTCAACTGCTGTGGTATTGTTCTTGTATGATTGACCTTGGGCATGGGGAAACTGGATATGTTGATTTTTTGGTACATGAGGAAAGTCGTCTCTTGTTAGTAATGGATTAAATTTGTCTTGATACAGATTTTTAAATCGAACCTTATGCCCCGACTTTATCAACGCCTTTCGTTGGGCCTCTGCTAATGAAGCGTTAAAAGATTTTTTTTCTGGGTGAGCTAAAATTATATAAATATTCATTTAAAAAAGTGTATCTTTTTTTAACAAAAAGTGTCCATCCATTGAATTTTAATAAGGGTTAGCGGTTAAAGCAAACTCAAAACAAAAGTTTTCCCTATTGCCATTTTTATAAATTTAATTTTTTTATGCAAAATAGAAAATTAGTTAATTATACTAATTACCAAACCACTGGTTATAAACATTATTCCTACCGTATTTAAAACTAACAAACTTCGATCTCTCCACAAGATCCCGACTATTAGCCAACCAATAACCCCGGATAATTGAAAATACATGTATATAGGATACATGTTGGCTGACGTTAGTGCCATGCCAATACATAGTGCAACGGATGAGAACCACTTAATATACCATGCAGGCTCCTTTTTTAGCAGAAAAATCATATTTGTTTAAGCCCTAACGATGGGAGTTTTGAATCCATATATTCAATCAAAGTTACGCCAACGCTCCTTACGTGGATCACTCGTTGACACTATAACTAGATTTCATTTTTAAATATGTAGATAAACATTTCATACCGAATTCGCGAGATAATCGAGAGCTCTAATTGACTATAAATAAATTAACTTAATTAGTTTATTTATAGTTAGCACTTCTACTTGAAAAAACCCTTAACCTCTTTCGCCAAGCTTTGTAAGAGCCGTTTTTAAGATTTTTGCGCATGAGTTTTTTAACAGCCTCATCGCTTAGACTATATAATCTTTTTATACTCTCAAAACTTGTATGGTCAGATAAAGCCATCTCTATAATTTCGCTTTTTTCAGAATCAGATAAATTTTTCATCATACTCGTTATCTACATTATTATGCCCCTAGCGTTAGTCATCCTTTAATAGCTTGCTCTCAACTCGAAATGGCAACGCCGTCATATACTATTACTGTTTCTAACCCTATTGATGGACACTCCCCTTTCGACCTAAATTTTACGGATACATTAATAAACTCGATCATATTATCTTTAAATTTCCAAATAGTAAGCTTGTGGTGATAACCACTCTGGCTCTCGTTTTCACACAGGATAATGTCATTTGCATTATGCGCGGGCTTTAAAAGTTGGAATAGTAAGAAACCAGAATATAATTTAGATAAATAGATCTTTTATTTTTGATTTAGTAATTGAGATATAAACTTCGTTGGTTTATCTCAATGATTCTTGAATTGTAATAAAATTAAGTAATCATGTTAAAGACTGGTTTTTTATGGCTAACTTTACTTTGTATGATAGAATAATAATGATTATAAATGTAATATGAATAGGCATCGGAATTATCATAAAATAGAACTAGAGTTTGTTATTTATAACCAATTTGTATTATTAACTTTTTAACCCTTCTATTCGTATTTCCAAAGTTCTTTAATGCATTTGATTTGAATATTATCGCTATAGTTAAATTTGGATTTTATGATGTTAGCGACCTCTGATTGAGAGCTAGCTTCTATGATAAGGCTATCTTTTTTAACAGATTCAAAACCATGATCATCTATGTATCTAAGTTCATACTTTACTTCAAACTCAGTTTCCCAATTATTCATTTATTGACTATATTTTTGAAAAAATATTTGATATGATTTTTTTGCCCATAAGATATTTTTTTATATTTCACCATCTTTCGAATTGATATCAATGATTCCGGCCATATCATCTTCNTCNTCTCCAATGTCNGANGNATCNTCAATTANANTATCATCATCNTCATCATCTACTTCGACNNNCAANNCCNCANCNATCTCNTTTANTNCNTCTTCTTCNGAATCTGANTTTATTNTCCNNAGGTNNATCNGNNANTANNGCAACTTCTTTCTCTCGTTTAGAAGTTNTTTTCCTCGCACGAGTTTTTGTAGCAACAAATTCCGTTCCACATTTAGGACAGATAGGAACCTTTTTATTTAAATCAAAGAATTTTGCNCCACAATTTTGACAGGCGCGNTTTATTCCTAAATCTTTTCCAATCACACTNCGCTCCTATAATACAGACCTTGATAAAAATTATTAAATTTAAAAGGCCATTTGACATGTAAAATACAACCTGTCAACCAAACTATTAATTAAGTTATATGCTGGTTTTGGAGAGAAAAGTTTAGAATGTTTTATTTTGAAGTGTCTCTATCCAATAGTAAAAAAAGGTGGTAAATAGCTGTTAAATATTAGGAGTTTGAATGTCCTTGATTAGTTCAAAGGGGAGACCTTTACTCGGCTCGATTGAAGTGCCTGGAGATAAATCTATTTCGCATCGAGCGCTAATTTTAGGCGCCTTAGCGATTGGCAAAACAAAAATCACTGGTTTACTTGAGGGTGAAGATGTGATCGCGACCGCCGTTGCTATGCGGCAATTAGGTGCAATAATAGAACCAGGTCAAAAAGATGGGTTCAGAAATTGGACTGTCATAGGTCGAGGTGTTGGAGGATTGAGTGAGCCTGAACAAATATTGAATATGGGAAATTCTGGGACGGCGGCAAGGCTTCTTCTTGGTTTGCTGGCGACACATAGTTTTGAAACTACAATGATCGGAGATAAATCACTAAGTTCTCGGCCGATGGAGCGTGTAATGGCCCCTTTAAGAGATATAGGGTGTAACTTTATTTCTCGCTCAGGCGGTAAACTGCCCATTACAACAATTGGCACAATTAACGCCCTTCCTAGTGATTTAACTCTTAAAATACCATCTGCCCAAATTAAATCAGCGCTTCTTTTAGCAGGTTTAAATTCACCCGGTATTACACGGATTATTGAGAAAAACCCTAGTCGAGATCATACTGAGAAGATGCTAAAGTATTTTGGTGCTGAAATTGATGTGATAATTAATGATGACGGAAGTCGAGAAATACTGTTGAAAGGGTATCCTGAGTTAGAAGGTAAAAATTTAAATATTCCAGGTGATATATCCTCAGCTGCATTTTTAATAGTTGCTGCGGTGATCACCCCAGGGTCTGATTTAACGTTAAAAAATATTGGCATTAACCCTTTAAGAGTTGGTTTGCTCGACAGTCTAAGAGAGATGGGCGCGAACATTACAATTCATAATGTGAAAAATAGCATAAATGAACCTTCGGCAGACATACATGTTGTCCATAGCCCACTTAATGGTGTTGTTATACCTTCATCTCGCGCTCCTATGATGATTGATGAGTATCCAATATTAAGCATCGCAGCAAGTGTTGCTGAGGGCGAGACATCTTTCGAAGGAATTGGGGAGTTGAGAGTAAAAGAAAGTGATAGGCTAAAAGCAATTAGTGAAGGCTTAGAGGTTTGTGGTATTAAAACTCATACAACTAAAACAAGCCTCAGAATTTTTGGCAGAGGATCTCCTCCATCGGGTAATGGATTGGTCCATAGCTACTTAGATCATAGAATAGCCATGTCTTTCTTAATTTTAGGGCTAGTTTCTGATAATCCTATAAAAATAGATGATGAAAGTTCAATTAAAACAAGTTTTCCAAATTTCATTACGCTGATGAATAGTCTGGGTGGCGAGATCAGGCCGGCGTCCAAATGATCATAGCCTTGGATGGACCGGCAGCAGCAGGTAAAGGTACTCTTACCAGGAAGCTAGCAGAATATTATAATTTGGCTATGTTGGACACAGGTCTTATCTACCGGGCAGTAGGCCTGAAGGCCGTTTTAAAGGGAGATCCTTCTGATAATGGGATTGCGATAGAGGCAGCTAAGTCGCTTAAGCCTCTAGATTTAGAAATGAAAAATATAAGAGGTGAAGGTGCAGCAAAATATGCTTCTTTAGTTGCCGCTATTCCAGCAGTTAGGGATATTTTATTAGGTTTCCAGCAGGATTTTGCGCATAATCCACCAGTCGGTAAATCAGGATCAATTTTAGACGGACGTGATATTGGAACAATTGTCTGTCCAGATACAAAATTTAAGCTTTATATTACTGCCTCACTAGAGGTACGAACCGATAGAAGATATAAAGAGTTGCAAGAACGTGGAGAGGAAGCTATACGTAGCGCCGTTTTAGATGATATGAAGGCTCGTGATCAGCGTGACAGTACTAGAGCATTGTCCCCTCTTACACCTGCTAGGGATGCTAAGATAATAGATAGCAGTTACTTTAATGCTGAAGAAGTGTTCTCGTTGGCAAAAAAATTTATAGATTCTCAAACTTAATAGTCTAATAATTGGTTTAACAAACGAAAGGCGCCCAGATTTTTCTGGGATTAAATTAAATCTTTAAGACCGTCGGATTCAACCGGCTGGCATTTAAAAATTGAATAAGGAATAATTAAAATGGCTGACTTAGATACTCATAACGAACAAACTCCTCATTTATCAACTGAAAACTTTGCAGAACTTTTAGAAGAATCTTTCAAGGGTGAGGAACGTCTTCAAGGGCGTGTTGTTTCGGGAAATATTCTCTCTATTGAAAATGATATTGTGCTCATTGATGTTGGATTAAAATCCGAGGGAGCTGTCTCATTAAAAGAGTTCAATGATCATACCGGAGAGGTGGAAATAAAAGTTGGTGACGCTATCGATGTGTTTGTGGAACGATTTGAAGGTCGAGATGGTTCAGTTATGCTTAGTAGAGATAAAGCACGTCGAGAAGAAGCATGGACTGTTTTGGAAAAGGCTTTTGCGTCAGAAGAAAGGGTAAATGGAGTTATTTTTGGAAGGGTTAAAGGAGGGTTTACCGTCGATTTGTCAGGCGCGATTGCTTTTTTACCAGGAAGTCAAGTAGATATTAGGCCTATCCGAGATGTTGGCCCATTGATGGGTAACGCACAGCCATTTCAAATATTGAAAATGGACCGGGCGCGCGGAAACATTGTTGTTTCAAGAAGAGCAGTATTGGAAGAAACTAGAGCTGAAGAGCGAACAGAGTTAATCTCTAATCTAAATGAAGGCCAAGTTCTTGAGGGTGTTGTAAAGAATATCACAGATTATGGTGCATTTGTTGATCTTGGTGGCGTGGATGGTCTTTTACATGTTACTGACATAGCGTGGAAACGAATTAATCACCCGTCGGAAGTTCTTCAAATCGGGCAATCTGTCTCAGTTCAAGTAATCCGTTTTAATCCTGAGAATCAAAGAATATCGCTTGGAATGAAACAGTTAGAGTCTGATCCATGGGAAGGAGCGGAAGCAAAATATCCTTTAGAAGCAAAACTAAATGGTCGTGTAACTAATATCACAGATTATGGTGCTTTCGTCGAATTGGAAGCTGGAATTGAAGGTTTGGTGCACGTGTCTGAGATGAGTTGGACTAAAAAGAATGTCCATCCCGGGAAGATAGTATCCACAAGTCAAGAAGTTGAAGTAATGGTTCTGGAAGTTGACCCATCAAAGAGACGCATTAGCCTCGGGCTAAAACAATGCATTAGTAATCCATGGATTGAATTTACAGAGAATTATAAGGTAGGCAATGAGGCTGAAGGAGAAATAAAAAATATTACGGAATTTGGTCTTTTTGTTGGTTTGACAGAAGATATTGATGGCATGGTACACATGTCTGATTTAGATTGGGTAAAATCTGGCGAGGAAGCAATTGCAGATTACAACAAAAGTGATATTGTAAAAGTTAAAATATTAGATATTGACGTGGATAAAGAGCGTATAAGCCTCGGTGTTAAACAATTGACTGAAGATCCTGTATCTAATGGAATTGATAGAATTAAAAAAGGCGACATTGTTACGTGTAAGATTACCACCGTAACAGATAATGGTATTGAAGTGTTAGTGAATGATGATGTCCCAGGTTTTATTCGACGTGCAGATCTATCACGAGATCGTTCTGAGCAAAGGCCAAATAGGTTTGCGGCTGGAGAACTTGTTGACGCGCTTGTAAGCGCTGTTGATAAGCCTGCTAGGAAAGTTGGTCTTTCAATTAAGGCGAGAGAAGTCCAGGAAGAGAAAATTGCGATGGCTGAGTTTGGTTCCTCGGACTCTGGTGCTTCTTTAGGAGATATTTTAGGTGCCGCATTAAAAGAACGCGATGAAATTTCAGAAGTTACTGAAGAAGTGTTAAATGAAAAAAATGTATTACCAGAATTGGATCCGATTAAAGGTCAAAGTGAGACGTTAGATAGTTCGATATCCAAGGATGACACTAAGAAGAAGAATAGTAAAAAAGTATCCAAGAAAAAAGATTCTGGTAAAGCCGATGATAATGTCTAAATGGGATAGTTTAATTGTTTTAGAGCCTTTTTTAACTGTTGCATTTATGAAATACGTTAAAGTAAAGAATGAAAATTATATTAAGAGTGATTAGACTGTAATGGAATTTGAAGAATTTCTCGAGCGGCGGAAACTGAAAAGAAAGTTAATCTTTTGGCGTATTACGGGAATTATTTTTTTTACTATCTTAGTTCTGCTTCTGTTAACTAGAAATGATGGTTTTGTAAATAAAGACTACATCGCTGAGTTAGCGGTAGTGAATATTATAATTAATGACCAGAATAGGAACAAAGCACTTTCTGATCTGGTTGAGGATAAATATGCAAAAGCGTTAATTGTCTACATTAATAGTCCCGGTGGAACCGTTGTTGGTGGAGAGAGCCTTTATTCAAATCTTCGGGATATAAGTAAAAAAAAGCCAATAGTTGCTGTGGTAGGGGATTTAGCAACTTCCGCAGGATATATGGCCGCGATCGCTTCGGATCAAATATATGCCAGAGAATCAAGTGTTACCGGTTCAATTGGAGTCATTTTGCAAACAGCTAACATAACTGGCTTATTAGAAAAAGTCGGAATAAAGGCAAAAGCTATAAAAAGTAGTGAATTAAAGGCCCAGCCGAATCCCCTTGAGCCGCTGAGTGAAGGTGCAAATAAAGTTGCCGAAGATCTTGTTAAAGATATGCATCGAATGTTTGTTGACATGGTTGTAGATAGGCGGAAACTTACAAAAGAGAATGCTTTGAGACTGTCGGATGGACGAGTATATACCGGTCGACAAGCATTAAAAAATGGACTTATTGATGGTATTGGTGGAAAGAAAGAGGCGCTAAACTGGCTTAAAGAAAACAAAAGTATAAATATTAAGTTACCTCTGAAACAAATAGAAAATCGTAATCAGGATACTTTTATTAAAAATTTATTTAGAGGTTTTTCGCAAAAAATAAATTTTTATGATGGACTTAGACTTGACGGCTTGATTTCGCTTTGGCAACCTCTAGATTAATTTAGCTGGTCACTTGCATTTCTAGGAAACTAGTGTTCAATTCTGGCCGAGAGGACTTCAACAAATGACAAAATCTGAACTTATAGCATATCTGTTAGATGAAAACCCTCATCTTTATCAGCGAGATGTTGAACGCATTGTTTCAACAATATTTGAAGAAATATCGCATGCATTGATAAATGGAAATAGAGTTGAGCTCAGGGGTTTTGGTGCTTTTTCGGTCAAAAAAAGGGATGCTAGGTTAGGGCGAAATCCCCGAACTGGCGATGCAGTTGAAGTTCCTTCAAAGTATGTGCCTTATTTTAAAACAGGAAAGTTATTGCGAGATAGACTTAATAATAAATAACTATTATTTAAGTTATTGCCTTTCTACCATGCGTAAGTTTGTTTTATCAATTTGGAGTGAGTAGCTTTGAAGTATGTTTTATCATGGTTGTTTATGGCCGTTGTAGGAATTATTGTTTTATTATTCTCAATTTCAAACCGAGATCTTATAGTAATTGAGTTCTGGCCGTCATCTTTTGTTTTTGAGTATCCAGTTTATTTCCCGGTTTTAATTTTTGGTTTAGTTGGTTTCTTAGCAGGTGGAACCATTGCATGGTTGTCAGCGGGCACTAATAGAAAAAATGCCAGAAAGGCGAAACGAAGAGCGTCTGTTTTAGAAAAGGATCTTGCTACCTTACAGGGCAAAATCGAAAAATTGGAACAAGAAAATAAAGCCTTATATACTAAAGAAAATAATTAATTTTATTACGAATTATTAAATATAATGGAATAACGGTAGTATAAAAATCTTGAAAAACTTATCGCATAGTCAAAGAATATATGTTCCACTAGATAACGTTGACCTTGAGCAATCGCAGCAGCTTTCGTTGATGCTAAAAGACCAAATAGGTGGTGTAAAAATTGGTAAAGAATTTTTTACTAAGTTTGGTCCAGAGGGTGTGACCAAAATAAGAAATTTGGGAGTACCAATCTTTTTAGATCTTAAATTCCACGATATACCGAATACTGTTGCAGGGGCTATTAGATCTGCCATTAGTTTAGAGCCTAGTATATTAAATGTTCACGCACAAGGTGGGCGAGATATGCTGTTGGCTTCAAGAGATGCTATTGATAATGAGATTGATAAGTTAGGGTGTAAGCCGCCGCTTTTGTTTGGTGTAACTGTTTTGACATCAATGAATAAGAGTGATTTACGGGAAACCGGGGTTGCTGACTCAGTTCTTGAACAAGTAAAACGACTTACCTTATTATGTGCCGAGACTGGTTTAGATGGGGTGGTCTGCTCCGCGAATGAGATTAAAATTGTAAGAGAAGTGGGGGGTGCAGACTTTAAAATTATTACTCCTGGAATAAGGCCTGCTTGGTCTGAACNTGGAGACCAGAAGCGCATAGTGACGCCGGGCGAAGCTATTAAAAGAGGTGGAGACTTTCTTGTGATTGGACGACCAATTACACAGTCTAAGGATCCCGCAAACTCAATAAGAAAAATAATAGATGAAATTGAGAGAGAGCTAGGGTAAATGCCAATTGCTGTAAAAATCTGTGGTATTGATAAAGTTGNCACTTTGAAAGCGGCTGCGAATTATGGCGTGGGCTATGTTGGATTTGTTTTTTTTAATGAATCACCAAGAAACTTGACTTTAGAAAAAGCTATGAAATTATCTGCTCAAACCCCACCAAATATTTGTAAAGTCGCATTATTTGTTAATCCAACAAATGATGAAATACTTAACGTGACGAATTCTATGAAATTTGATTTAGTTCAATTGCATGGAGAGGAATCTCCTTCAAGGATNCAGGAAATAAAAGAACGTATTAAATTGCCAATTATGAAAGCAATTAAGTTGGGTGACCCGGAGGATCTTAATTGCATTGATAATTATTATGGATGTGTTGATCGCTTTTTATTTGACGCTAAAGTACCTACAAATATTAAAAATCCTCTACCAGGGGGCAATTCAATTACTTTCGATTGGAATTTAATTAATCTGAAAAGTATTAGGCTTCCNTGGATGTTGGCGGGTGGTTTAAATATAGAAAATATTGAGAAAGCTGTTAGTATTACTGGAGCCCAAGAATTAGATGTATCCTCAGGTGTAGAGTCTGAGATTGGAGTAAAAGACTCAGCTCGTATAAAATTGTTAATGGACAAAGTAAAAGAAATATCAATTAATACATTAACTCGTTAATTGATAATTGCTTTTTTAATCTTATAGGATAAAACCAATATTATTATGAATAAGCTAAATACATATAAAGAAGGTCCAAATGAGAGTGGTCATTTTGGTATTTTTGGCGGCAGATATGTTGCTGAAACGCTTATGCCTATAATTCTCGAGGTTGATAAGGCTTATACACAGGCAAAGTTGGATGAGGAATTTAATATTGAGTTAGAAAAATATCTAAAACACTATGTTGGGCGCCCTTCCCCACTTTATTTTGCTGAAAGACTGACTAAAAAATTAGGTGGTGCAAAAATCTATTTTAAGCGAGAGGATTTAAATCATACCGGTGCACATAAAGTTAATAATTGTATGGGCCAGATTCTACTCGCTCGGCATATGGGTAAAAAGAGAATCATTGCAGAGACAGGTGCGGGTATGCACGGTGTTGCTACGGCAACTGTATGTGCACTATTTGATTTGTCTTGCACTATTTATATGGGTGCCACTGATATAAAGCGCCAATCCGCAAATGTTATGCGGATGAGGATGCTTGGAGCGGAGATTATCCCAGTGACATCGGGAACAGGAACTTTAAAAGATGCGATGAATGATGCTCTTCGCGACTGGGTAGCTAATGTTCAAAATACTTATTATTTAATAGGAACGGTTGCAGGCCCCCATCCTTATCCATCAATGGTTCGTGATTTTCAGGCTATAATAGGTAAAGAAACCAAACGACAGATTCTAGAGTTAGAGGGAAGACTGCCAGATAGTTTAGTGGCTTGTATTGGTGGAGGTTCAAATGCGATGGGCCTTTTTTATCCATTTTTAGATGACCCTGTAAAAATTACTGCTGTTGAAGCATCTGGTAAAGGCGTAGGAACTGGCAAACACGCTGCCTCAATAACGGCTGGTAGTCCGGGGGTTCTGCACGGAAATCGAACGTTCCTTTTACAAGATGATGAAGGTCAAATTATTGATGCACACTCAATATCTGCTGGTTTGGATTATCCCGGAATTGGGCCAGAGCACTCTTGGTTACATGATGTTGGCCGGGTAGAATACGTTGCAGTTAATGACGATGAAGCTGTCAATGCTTTTCACGTGTGTGCTAGGCTCGAAGGAATAATTCCGGCCCTTGAGCCGGCTCACGCTGTTGCTCATATAATCAAAGTTGCTGGGAATTTATCAGAAGACCACTTGATGATTTTAAATATGTGTGGGCGGGGTGATAAAGACATGGATACTGTCTCTGATTACTTAGCGAATATAAATAATGATTAGTAAAGGTACAGAGCGAATAAGAAATTGTTTTATCAATCTAAAGCGTGCGGAAAAAACAGGTTTGATTACTTTTATTACTGCTGGTGATCCTACTTTGGAAATATCTACCAATATTTTCTCACAACTGCCTCAAGCGGGAGCCGATATAATAGAAATTGGTATGCCGTTCTCTGATCCAATGGCTGATGGACCTGCTATTCAAGCTTCTAGTCTTCGTGCATTAAAGAGTGGAACGACTTGTTCCAAAATACTTAAAATGGTAGAGAAATTTAGGGAACAAGATGAAATTACCCCCGTTATATTGATGGGTTATTTTAACCCCATTTATACTTATGGTGTTGAGAAATTTGTAGCTGACGCGTCAAGTGTAGGGGTTGACGGTTTTATTATCGTGGATCTGCCACCGGAGGAGACTGAAATGAGAATACCCGTCGAGGATGCGGGGTTAAGTCTCATATACTTGACTAGTCCTACAACTTATAACAAACGAGTTCCTGATGTCGTAAGAAATGCTAGTGGATTTATCTATCATGTTTCGGTTCTGGGAATAACAGGAACAACCGCGCCATCTAATAAAAATATAGAAAAAGATTTAAACCGAATAAGGTCTCACACTGACCTTCCTATAGCAGTTGGATTTGGTATTAAGACCCCAGAGCAAGCGAGGGAAATATCAGTCTATGCGGATGCTGTTGTGGTTGGGTCAGCATTTGTAAATAAAATCTCTGAGTGCCTCGATATAGATGGAAAAGTAATAGATGATTGCGTTATATCAGTGGTCGACCTCGTTAAAGATATAAAATGCGGTTTAAATAATTAATTTTATACCTTCAGAATCAATGTTGAAATGCGACTGATTGAACGTTTAAGTAAATATCACCCTAAGGTAATTGATTTATCCCTAAGCCGGATAGAGAGAATACTGTCTCTATTAGGTAATCCTGAGAAAAGACTGCCACCAGTAATACATATAGCAGGTACTAACGGAAAGGGCTCAACATTGGCTTTTATAAGGGCTATTGCAGAAGCTGCTGGTCTAAATGTTCATACTTATACCTCTCCCCATTTAGTAAAATTCAATGAGCGTATTAGAATAAATGGTAATATTATTGAGGATGAAATCTTGCTGGAGTTAGTTGAGGAGGTAGAAATAATTAATGGTAACGCTCCTATTACATTTTTTGAATTAACAACAGCTGTTGCGTTACTCGCATTTCATCGGACGCCGGCCGATTTAGTTCTTCTTGAGACAGGATTAGGAGGTAGATTAGATGCGACAAACGTAATAAAAAGGCCAGCGGTTACAATTCTCTCCCCTATAAGTTATGATCACATTAGATTTTTAGGCAACAACTTGGCTGATATAGCAACTGAAAAAGCAGGAATAATGAAAACAGGAACTGTATGTATAACAAGTAAGCAAGAGCCAATCGTATTAGATACTATTCGGAGAATTTCTGACGATATTAATGTACCATTAAAGGTTGAGAATGAAGATTGGTGGGTATCAATTCTTGGAGACAAGTTGTTGGTCAATACTTATGAAGGTGAACTAAAACTTCCGTTTCCTAGACTTCTTGGTAATCATCAATTGCATAATGCAGGCCTTGCGACAGTTGCACTGGCTGCCTTAGGGGATGGAAGAGTTACCGAAAATGCTNTACGAGAAGGAATGAAAACNGTTGACTGGCCTGGTAGAATGCAAAGACTCACTATTGGACCCTTGCCAGAAATTTTACCAGAGGGCTGGGAATTATGGCTGGATGGCGGGCATAACCCAGCAGCAGGCGAGGCCATCGCAGNAACAATTGAGGCTCANGGAGTTAAACCTGTTTATCTAATAATTGGTATGTTAAGAACAAAAAATCCCACTCAATTTTTAGAACCACTTGTACCATATATAAGCGAGGTAAGAACAATTCGTGTTTTAGGCGAAGAGGCAAGTATGAATGCCGATGAATTATGTAATATTGCCGTGTCTGTTGGACTAAATGCTTATGCCTCAGAAAATATTTTAGAAGCGATTTCACAAATAATTAATGCTCAGCAAATAAGTGGCAAAATACTTATATGTGGATCATTGTATTTAGCGGGCTCAGTCTTGAGAGAAAATAGTTAAGAAAGGTAAATTTATGGTGCTTTTAATGTTTAATAGTTTGCGNGGTAAANTCGAGGACTGGTCAAAGATTTTTAATTATGAACTACCCGAACTCGAAATTAGGGAATGGCCTAATATTGGGAATGTAGAAGACATAGAATACCTGGTAATTGGACGCCCTAGTCTAGAAGAATTGCCTTTATTACCAAATCTTAAGTTAATGCTGACAATGTTAGCTGGCGTTGAAGGTATTTATAATAATCCAGCTTGTCCAAAGGGTGTTCCACTGGTTAAAGGAGAGCCCTCAGGAGGGGACCCCTCTTTAACTGAATATGGTTTAACGCATATTCTTAGACATCATAGGAACTTGCCATCTTATATGAATCAACAACGCCAGCATATTTGGAGACCAATAGACCAGAAGTTACCTAATGAACAACGNGTTGGTATGTTAGGTTATGGTACAATGTCGAAACCCATAATTGATATCTTAGTAGATATGAAATTTGATGTTGCTGCTTGGACCAGAACTCCAAAAGAGAACGCAAATATCAAGGTCTACTCAGGCCAAAATTCCTTTGATTTATTCTTAGAACGAACAGATATTGCTGTTTGTCTACTACCTTTCACNCCGTTAACGGTTGGAATATTAAATTCTGCGGCTTTTGCTAAGATGCCCAAAGGAGCCGCTATTATTAACATGGGTCGAGGCGGTCATATCATCAATAATGATCTTATAGAGGCCCTTGATAGTGGTCAGATTTCCGGGGCAACTCTAGATGTTACCGACCCCGAGCCCCTTCCTGAGAACAGCCCGTTATGGGATCACCCTCTTATAACGATACTACCTCATGTGGCACGACGTCCGCCGGTTGAGCAAATTGCACCACAATTCATCGAGAATATAAAGAGATTCCAATCTGGATTGCCACTATTTCAACTTACTGATCAAACTCTTGGATATTAACCTATTTGTTAAATAATAACTTCAATAGCTAATTTATTATTACGTAAATACTCAGATTAAATAACTGATTCTATCCATTCTTTTAAAGCACTCTTAGGTATGGCTCCAACTTTAGTGGCTGCTATTTCTCCATCTTTAAATAAGATGAGAGTTGGTATCCCGCGCACACCGTATTTTGTAGGAGATTCTGGGTTATCGTCAATATTAACCTTAGCAATAGTCAACTTATCTCCTAATTCGACACTTATCTCATCCAATGCTGGGGCAATTTGCTTACATGGGCCACACCATTCTGCCCAAAAATCCACCAAAACTGGTTGCTTCGCAGAAATTACATCTGCTTCGAATGACGCATCGGTTACTTGTTTTGACATATTTTATTCCTATTGTTAAATTTTTGACGAAGTTATTTTTCCTTAATTATAATGTAAATTTGCGATGGTCCTGCGTCAAGAGAGCAAAACAACCGCTTTTATTAATGTAATGAGAAGTCCATCAACATCTCTTCCCTTAGAATCATTAATTTTGGACCAACCGTCCATAATAAACCACATTCTACAATCTTATCAGGATAAATGGATTTTAAAGCTGATTGATACATTGTAATTTGTCGGAGATATGCTTCGTCTATCTCTTTGTAATTTGTGGGAGGATACTGATCTGTTTTGAAGTCGATGATCAAAATTCTATTATCACTAACAATCAAACGATCAACTTGTCCAGAGAAGGTTTGACCACCGATTGATCCAATAAGAGGGACTTCTGCCATAGAGTTTGGCCCAAATATATCATTTAGATCCTGATTTTGTAAAAGCTGTAAAATTTCTTTACGGACTCTGTCCTGTTGTTTTTGATTTAAACCAAGTGACGTTTGAGATAAAAAATTTACTATAGTTTTGTTATAATCTTTTTTTGAAATATCCGGCAAAAATTGTAATAATTTGTGAGTTATGCGACCCATGTTGAGGCGCAGATCACTATCTTGGTTCTCCATAAATATAAAGTTCGGGGTTTTTATCTTGCCCCTTGAGGGAGCTAGATGTTGCCTGATAGGTTTGTCAGTTTTTGATTTTTCCAAAGCCCAAGAGGGTAATTTAGGGTTTTTAATTATAAGAGATTGCCTAGTTTCTGTTATTTTGCGAATTTGCGGTGATTTAAATCTCAAAATTTCATAAGTATCTGTTTCTTTGGCATTTCTTAGAAATTCATTTTCAACTCTTTCACTAATGGGCTCTAACCCCTTTTTAATTAAGTCATACCAGTTTCCCTCCGTTTCTTTTTTTTGTGTTTTCCACCCACAAATATAAAGTCGGTCTTCAGCTCGTGTCATGGCAACATATAAGAGACGGTTATATTCTTGTATTCTCGACCGATTGAAAGTTTTGAGTTCCTCTTCGGCGATTGTTTCATAGAGACTTCTGCGCGGTGGCCATAAAATCATCGGGTTTTGGGATTCTTTATCTTTTGGCCAAAACAAGTTAGGAGATTTAGTTGGGACTTGGAGCGTATCAGGTAGAAAGACAATTGGGGATTGTAGACCTTTAGCTCCGTGAACTGTGAGAACCCGGACTGCTGTATTCTTTCGCTGTTCGAGGTCACGTTTAATGTCCACATTGCCTGATAAAAACCAGTAAATGAAACCTTCTAAAGAAGCAACATGAGATTTTTCGTAAGATAAGGTAAGGCTAATAAATTCAGAAATTGGATCCAAGATATCCGGTCCTAGTCGCTTTAATAATTTATTACGGCCTCTAAAATTATTAAGGATTTTAGTGAAAAGCTCGAATGGTGAAGTGAAATCAGCAATCGCTAAAAGTGATGATAGCTCATTATAAATGGGTTTGAGTGCGGGGTCTGACTTATTTATTTCCAAAGACTCCCAGAGTGATCCGGTCCTATTATAAGAAATTTTGTAGAGTTTTTCTTCAGAAATTCCAAAAAGAGGAGATTTTAGTGCATTGGCTAAATTTANGTCATCTGATGGAAGTAATAAAAAACTTCCAAGAGCGATTAGATCCATTATAGCTAATTGTTGATTTAGGGTCATTCGATCGACACCAGTTACATCAACATTTAGTTCTTTTAGTGCTTTCACTAAATCTATAACAAATTTGTTTCGCCGTCTTACTAGAACCATAATATCTCCAGCTTCAATAGGACGTCCCTTAGACTCTAATATTTCATTATTGATAATCATGGTTGAAATACGGCTTGCAATTAATTGAGCGAGACGGGTTTGCGGCATATCCCCCAATATACGTTCGACCGGGGGTTTCCACTCGTTTGGGGGATCACTAGCTTTTGGCTCTACGGCTGGCCATAATTCAACCAATCCTGCATCTTTGTCACGTGAGGCATCGTGGTGAATAACGGTATCTTTTTCTCGAACACCGTCAAATGCTTCAGTATTATTAAATACAGAGTCAACCACCGATAATATTGCTGTTGTTGACCGAAAAGAAGTATTTAAATCTATTGGTAATAGTTTTTGCTCTGATGTTTTTGTTCTCTTCAAAAATAAATCATGCACATTATTGAACGTGTTTGGGTCTGCCCCTTGGAATGAGTATATTGATTGTTTGGCATCACCAACTATAAAAATGGTAGGGTTAGTTTCATGTGCTCCAAGCCCTGAAAAAAATTCATTAGCGAGTGCCTCAATTACTCTCCATTGGCCAGGGCTTGTATCTTGCGCTTCGTCGATCAAAATATGATCAATTCCACCATCTAATTTAAATAATATCCATGGAGCAATACCTTGCTCATTTAATAATTTTCCTACTAATTGAATAAGGTCATCATAATCCAATAGCGCTTTCAATTCTTTCTGCATTTGATAATTCTTTATTAACGATAGGCCGACGGTTAATACTGCTGCTGTGCTTTTTGCGATTGTAACTGAACGCCAATTTAACAACACACTCACTAAACGCTCAGCTTCTCTTTCTAGTATTTTACCTACTAAAGGACTATTATCTGATACTTTCTTTGTAAGTAACCGTTTCCGTATTTCTATATTCTTTTTTTTATAGGAAGAAGTAAGATATACATTGATATATAAATAAAACTTTTCATTAGTTGGGGTTTTATCTTTGATCCACCAATCTATAATTTTAGCATTTTTTTTATCCGTTTTACTTCCTTGAGATAATGCTTCTGCTGCAAATTCTAAATCATTAATTAAGTTAATATTCATTTTCCATGAGTTTTTTAGTATCTCATCTGGTGTTAAATTAGACTCTATATTTAACATCTTATGCAGATCTTTTATGACATTATCAATTGTTTCGTTTTTATTAATAAGCCAAATAAACTGGTCTTTATTTCTGGCAATTTCAGTAAGTAATTCCAGAAATTGGTTCTCATGAATGTGTTTGGTAATTTCTGCTAATGCTTGTCCTAATATATTATTATACTCTCGTGATTCATTTAATAAGTTTTCTCGTGATGTGATAAGCATCTCTTCAGTGTCCCTCTCATCCATTAATGAAAAGTGAGGAGTAATGCCTGCTTCAATTGGAAAACGTGCGAGTAACGACTGACAAAAAGCGTGAATGGTTTGAATATTTATGCCGCTAGGAGAGTCAAGAACTTCCAAAAATAATTGACGCGATTTTGTAATAATTTTTCTGGTTGGCGGTTGACCAAGGAGTTGTGTAAGGTTTGCTTTTAGATGCTTATCGTCAGCCATTGTCCAATTNCCTAATTGATCGGAAATACGCAATGCCATCTCTGATGCTGCTGCCTTTGTAAATGTGAGGCATAAGATCTTTGAAGGCTTTGTACCACTGAGTAAAAGTCGTAAAACCCTATCTGTCAGTACCTTGGTTTTACCAGTTCCTGCTGAAGCAGAAACCCAAACAGAAATATTTGGATTGGTGGCAAGACGTTGCTTGATATTTGGATCGTATTTTGACTGTTTAAAATTACTCATTACTATTTATTTGCTCTCAGGCGATGACCATTCTCTGACCCTCGCGAGATGTTCATAATCGGAATATGCCGGAGCAGCATCCGGTCGCGGCCTAGACTCATAGGGTGTTTCTTGTTGGTCAAATAAACGCACTAAAGCTTCTAATCCTTCTTTAGCATTAGTTGCTAAATCTTTTGGATTATCCTTGATCTCTAAAATTTCTCCAGCTGGGTTTCCTCCTTTTAAACGCCAATAGACTAAATCCTGAACGTAATTTTCTGATATTCCATCAAAACCACCACTTTCGGCAATTGCTGCTTCCAGAGGTAGTTGGGGTGCGAAGCCACCGAGAACTTCTAGCCTACTGGGTAGAGCCCCAGTTTTGTAATCGATAATTATTAGACCACCATCTTTTTTCTTATCAATTCGATCTGCTTTAGCTACTATTATGAAAGGTTCTTTTTTACCTTTTATAATAAGTTTTCCCGTGACTTCAGTATGGCTAGTTATTATTTCCCCAAGATTTTTTTTCTCATTATTTATGAACCACTCTGCGATTCGTAAAAACCTTGGCCACCAGAATGCCCAAACACTTGGATATTTTAAAACTTCAGAGAACTCTTTCTGTCCAATCTTTATAATGTTATCAAGGGTATAATTTGCTGAATCTAGCGAACACTGTTTTACGAACAGATCTAATATTTTATGTATTATGGAACCATAACCGGCGGCGTCTGGTGGTGTATCAATTGAAGGTAGAGGTTCTAATTTTAAAATATGTTTTGCATAAATAGCATATGGATCTCGCATCCAGGTCTCAATTTGAGTTACGGATAATTTACGTGGCCTTGCTGAGATTGGCGGTTTTGGTGCTGGAGGTTTTATCGGATATGGATCTATATCTGAGTCATCTAACATTCGCTGCCAATATAGCCAAGTTTCTTCTGATGATAAGTTTTGAAGAGCTGAATCACCCAGCCCGTTTACTAATTTCTCTAGACGGACTAGCCAGCGAGAAGGTATTGTTGGTGTTCCATCAACTTTATTTGCGCGTGTAATAAATACTTCTGGGGCGCACATAGCTTGCTGGAAATCATGAGCAGTAAGGGCTATCCGTTGATCTAGAGGTGGTAAACCAAACTCTTTTCTCATTGGTCGGCTCATCCATGGATCGGGTTTTATATTTGGAGGCCAGGTTCCCTCATTAAGTCCTCCAAGAATTAGCAAGTCAGCTTTTTGTAGTCTCGCTTCAAGCAAGCCCCAAATATAAAGCCTAGGATGGCTTCCANCGCTAGTTCGAGCGACCTGACCAATTAACAGGGTATCAAATAATGCGGAGTATGATCGCCCGTCGCGTAAATTTANAGTATCTGCCACTTCGATTAACTGTCGGATAAAATTTGCAACCTCTTCTCCAGTTTCGCTCGACCATAAACGTTCTGCGCCAGATATGGTGTCCGAGGTTGCCAAGGCTTCAGCCAAACGAACATGTTCTTTAACTAATTCTGCTAGTGATATATTCTTTAGTGTTCTAATTTTTGTAAAGTCTTGACTAATAAACTTTATTGCCTCTAAAAATTCTTTAAGATCTGGCCGAGTAAGATCTACCAGATCAACCAGTCCTTCGATACCGGGGGCTGGTCTGGGTCCTCGAAGAAAATTTACTTCTAGGTCTCTTATTAATTCTCTAAATTTAATTTGGGGCATGCTACAAGCGGTAAGCGGATTCTTTCCTAAAGAAAGGAGAGCAATAGGTGAGAAGCGCGACTCAATTAATTGACAAGCTAATCTAAGGAATGATCCTTCTAATGTTTGTGATATAGGAATACCAGCTGAGTCGTTTATTTTAATATTCCAACGATCTAACTCAATCGATACTCTCCGTGCAAGAAGTCTGTCAGGTGTCACCAGGGCAGCTGTTTTATTAGGGATTTCGATTGATTGCCTTAGTTTGAGCGCTATTATCTTGGCTTCTTCTTCCAGGCTAGGGCAATTTACAATCTCTACATTATCAAGGACCTCTTTTGGCAACTTTGCGAGTGATCTCCATCTATCAATTTTGACCGCTGGTAACATAGTATTAAAAATAAGTTCTCGACGAGATACAGATGCGCATTTTAAGTTTGAGACACTTTCTGGACTAAGCCAATTTACAACATTTTGTGCTTTAACGCCCATTTTAGATAAAAGTCGATACATTCCACTTTGTGGGTGAGTATCCATATCTGCCAACGCTGTATCATCAAGAGTCGTATCTAATCCTGGTAGAACCACTGCCCCCCCTCTCAAGAAAGAAATAAATTTTAATAATTTGGATGTTGCTGGAATGGTTCCTGTAGACCCAGCAGCTATTATAGGCTTCCGTGGTGGATTTTTAGTCCAATATTCGATTTGGGAATTAATAAGTAAGTTACGCCGCCTTGCCGGGTCTATAAGATTATGATCTTTTAGAATTGAGGGCCAAAAATCACTTAATATTTCTAGAAAAAGAAGAGTAACCTGCCAATGCTCTGCAAGCTCCTCTGGAACAATAGTGTTTAGTTTTGCAAAATCAATCTCCTCGGTTTGTACCTGGTCTAAGAATTTACCCAACTCTCTAGCAAGTTTAGCAACCTGATCAATATTCATGGTGTCGCCTTTTAGGCTTTGAATATGTTTTGTTAACATTAATTGCCTATGCAAATCTGAAATAGCGTTAGGAATATCTGAGATATTTGTGTAATTTCGTTCTGCGTTGTTATGGTTTAAGTCGTTTATGGTTATTTCTTCCTCATCGAGGTCGCCAATAGGACTTATTCTTGGAAGTAATAAGGGCTCTCTATTATTGAGACGAAAAAAAGATTCTTGCAGGGAAATGACAGATCGTCGCGTTGGAACTAATATTGTAAAATCAGTAAGTTCAAGGTTATCTTTTTTACAAATCGCTTTTATTCCTATTACCAGTGCATCAACAAATGGCAATTCGGGCGGAATATTATACACTTGCGCAGTTTTTGATTGTAGCAAGTTTTATCTCCTAGATTAACGGTGGCGAACTCCAGAATATCTGTACTGCATATATTTTTCTGCTTGATCAAGGCCATCTGGAGTTCCGATATGAAACCATTCCCCATCATTAAGAATTCCATAAAGACGATCAGTTTTTATTAGTTTATCATATATCATATTTAATGAAAAAGCCCCCGAGGGAGTCCCCTTAAAAATACGCGGATGCAGTATTTGAACTCCAGTAAAAAGATACGGGGTTAGCTCACGCTCAAGCTTGCGCGAGAGCTTCCCAACGGAGTCTAGTTCGAAATCTCCATTACCCGTATATCCATAAGCTTCTACCGTCGAGTGTAACATCAATAAGCCATCCATTTGTTCATCGTGCCAGGAATTTTGCATTCGTTTCAAAACTGGGGAGGGGCCATTCAACCATAAAACGTCAGCATTGCACGCTAAGAAAGGTTCATTACCAAAATATTCTAGTACATTTTTTATACCCCCGCCGGTTTCTAAAAGGGTATCGGCTTCTGATGCAAATATGATTTCTAGGTCTGTTCTCTCAGATAGGTGCTGTCTGATCTGATCGCCTAAATAGTGAATATTGATGATGGCCGTTTTAACCCCAATAGCCAGTAATTTATCTATTGTATGATCCAACAACGTGCGGTTCGCAACTTTTACTAACGGCTTTGGTATTTTGTTAGTTATAGGCCTTAAGCGAAGACCTAATCCTGCAGCTAGTATCATAGCTGTCTCTAATTTTGGTTTTCCTCCCCTTGCACTTTTTTTTTGCATAATCTATTTCTCCCATAATCGTCTGATTAAAAATTATGAAGTAGGCATATTAGAGTGAAGCCAATTTCTTAATTCTAATAATGAGGGATTTAAACATGAGTGTTTTAGCATTTCCCAGCATCTTGGTAAGTGAGCTAAATAATTATCTTTGTTATCGCGAGCATGCAACCTAGAGAATATCCCCAATACTTTGCAATGGCGCTGAGCTGCTAATATATGATATGTAGCATCAAATTTTTCTTTATCTAGTTCTGGAAAGGCTTGCAAATAACGTTTCATCAAATGGTTTTTATNTTCAGGCATTATATCACGACGCGCATCTTCAAGTAATGATAAAAGATCATAAGTTCGTGAACCAATTACAGCATCTTGGTAATCTAATAAACCGCATCTTTTTATTCCTTCTCTTTCGGGCAGCCAAACTAAATTATCAGCATGAAAATCTCTAAGCACAAGGGTCTCATTAATTTGAGATACATTTTCAAATAAATTTACCCAAATTGAATAGAACTCTTCTGTGTTTTTAATTACGGTCTTAATTCCAAAACATAACGGCATATACCATTCAACAAATAATGAAATTTCGTTATATAATTTCTGAAAACTATAAAACTCAATTTTATCTCTTCTATTCTCAATTACTGGCCGTTTGTGCAAATCTATTAACAAGTCGATGGCGCATTCATAAATTTCAGCTTCTTTGATCCCTTGAAGTAAAACTTGTGTAAATGTGTTATCTCCAAAATCTTCTAATAGTAATAGACCTTCTTTAATATTCTCAGCAAAAATATTTGGCACTGAATAGCCTAATTCTAGCAAATAGTTTGTAAAAAAAATAAAAGGGCGGACGTCTTCCTTGTTCGGTGGGGCATCCATTAATATNGCCCGGCCAGTATTATTTTTTACTCGGAAGTATTTGCGATTAGAAGCATCGCCGGCTAAGAGAGTTATCTGTGCTGTTGGCCAACCCTGCTCTTCTAAGAAATTATTTATAATATTTTCTCTGATGTTCATTCTGTAAACATATTTCTTAATTGAGTTTCCCAAAATTCTCCATAACCAACTATTTTCACTTTTCTTGAAGCATCTTTGAGGCCTTGCGATAAAAAAATATCAAGTCGATTTTTAGGAAAATAATTACCCATTTTCTCAGGCCATTCGACTAGGGCAATGCCGTCATTAATGGCATCAAAAATACCGAGTTCAATAATCTCATTCGGACTGCTCGTGCGGTACAAATCATAATGATATACTTTTATTCCAGCAAATTCGTATAATTGTAATAGGCTAAAGGTTGGACTAACCACTTCACCTGCACCTTCGAAAGAATGGATGAAACCTTTGGCAAAAACAGTTTTACCAATCCCTAAATCCCCAAATAGAGCTATCATTCCATTAGATACGGGAATAGCCGCAATATCTGAACCAAGTTTCAATGTGGCTGCCTCATCTTCAAGTGTAAAGTTATATTCTAATTCTGACTTAGACATATCAAATGTGATCTCTTTTATTAAACTTCAGGTTTAAGACCTAGTGAAGTTAAATCAGCACTCTGAGGAAAAATTAAACTAATTGTAGTACCCTGATTAATTTTTGATTTTATTTTAATTTTTCCACCAAGCAAATCTAAAACTCTGTTTGCAAACACAATTCCTGCACTGTGAGAAGGAACATCACGAATGTCTTTTCTATTAAAATTATCAAAAATTTTTGATAAATCAATTTTAGATAAACCTTTACTGGTATCAATTATATCAATTCTAATCTTGTCAGTTGTTCGTTCAGTATTAATAGTAATTATACCCCCCGAACCAGTTGACNATATTGAACTCTTAATTAGGTTAAGTAAGCATATTCGCAGTTTATCTGAGTCTGTATCCATCCAACCAAAGTTTAATGGGCATTCCAATCTTAATTTTATTTTTTTACTTTTTATTTTATTACTGAACATAGAAATTAATTTTGTTAAAAAAACATGTAAATCTATCGTATCTATTTCAATTTTTGAAATTCCAGAGTTTATCGAGAGTAACTCAATAGAATCAACTAACAAATTCAGCGCTATTTCTGCTTCATTTTGAATACGATTTATATACTGCGCTTGTGATTCGTTCAAATCGCCAAAATGGCTGGATACTAATAATTCTGTCGATGAAACAATAGACTTTAATGGCATAGATGCGTCATTTGTAATGCCTCTAAAAAACTCAATATTTTTTATATTGAAATCATCAATTTTTTGACTTTGATTTACTATGGTTGACTCCATATTGCGTAATTTTGAATCTAATTCCATTCTGTATGAGATATCACGATATTTGAGTAAAGTTGCGCCAGCATTTATAGGAATATGTTCGCATTTAAGTACCATGCCTGTGTTTAATTTAATGGTTTTTGACCCTTTTTTCCGACTTAGCAGCTTGCCAGTTAGTTTTTGTCTATGATGTGGCCAATTTGTGAGGACCGGAAGTTGTCGCCGCGTTGCATCTAAAAAATCTGATAAATGTGGGTTGGTCGCAAAGAAATCTTTGGGTAAAGACCAAAGATACCTAATTGACTTATTATATTTTTGGATTAAGCCATCATTTCCGAAGATAGCTATTCCTGAATCTACTTGATCATATGTGAGTTGGCTGGTTTGTTGTAACTCTGCAACCACTCTTTCCCTTATAAAATTTGGAGTTAAGTCCTCGACAGTAAAAATTGATTGATTAATATTTAAAGATTTAAATCTTATTTTTAAACTCCGATTATCTGGAAGGTGCCATTCTTCCGAGAATGTTTCCTGTTTAAGAATGTTTCTCTCAATGTGAGCCTTAAATTTTCGGAAATTATTTTGTTCTGGTAGTAACCGGCGATCACGCAAAACATCTAGAAAATCTAGAGCTAAACGATTTTTTTTTAAATCATCTGGTGTGATGGGCCAAATATCTTTAAATAACGAATTACATAAACCAATTAGAATATTTTTATTATCATCAATAACTATTTCGGCAGTCGCTATTGGGATAGCTTCTAATAAAGATTGGTTTAATACCCCTTTATTTTTATTTAAATCTCCCAACGCGCATGCCTATTGCTGATTCTATTATAATGATATTTGTTATTATAAAGAATAATCAAATGGCTTTGAACACTTATTTTAATTAGGTAAAGTTAAATCGATTTAGTATCTATAATATTCTGGCTTGAATGGTCCAGCTTTTGAGACGCTAATATACTTGGCCTGTTCTTCAGTTAATTCAGTTAGCTTTACATTAAGTTTAGCCAAATGCAGTGTTGCTACCTTTTCATCTAAGTTTTTAGGTAAAACATAAACCTTATTTTCATATGAACTAGAGTTTTCCCACAATTCTATCTGAGCTAGAACTTGGTTAGTGAATGAAGCTGACATGACAAAACTTGGGTGACCAGTGGCGCAGCCAAGATTAACTAATCGGCCTTCTGCCAACAAAATTATGCGTTTTCCATCAGGAAATTCTATTTCATCCACTTGAGGCTTAATATTGCTCCATTTATAATTTTTAAGCGCTTCAACCTGAATTTCTGAGTCAAAATGTCCAATATTTGAGACTATTGCGCGATCTTTCATTTCTCTCATATGCTCAATAGTAATAATATCAACGTTTCCAGTAGTTGTAACAAAAATATCAGCAATTGATGCTGCTTCATCCATGGTAACAACCTCGTATCCCTCCATCGCAGCTTGTAATGCACATATGGGGTCAATCTCGGTTACTAATACTCGCGCGCCTTGGCTACGAAGAGATGCTGCTGATCCTTTGCCTACATCGCCATAACCCGCTACTACTGCACATTTTCCAGCGATCATAACATCAGTGGCACGTTTTATTCCATCTACAAGGCTCTCTCGACAGCCATATAAATTATCAAATTTTGATTTAGTTACTGAGTCATTTACATTAAATGCTGGGACCTTTAATGAACCTGCTTTCTCCATTTCATACAAACGGTGAACTCCAGTTGTTGTTTCCTCGGATAAGCCCCTAATCTCGTCTAAAAGATGGGGTGTCTTTTCATGCATTACCAATGTCAAATCACCACCATCGTCAAGAATCATATTTGGTTTCCAGCCATCTGGACCTTCAATCGTTTGCTCTATACACCACCAGAATTCTTCATCAGTCTCGCCTTTCCATGCAAATGTTGGAATTCCGGCCTCAGCCATAGCAGCAGCAGCATGATCTTGAGTTGAAAATATGTTGCATGAAGACCATCTTAAACTGGCGCCAAGTTCAATAAGTGTTTCCATCAGAACAGCAGTTTGGATAGTCATGTGCAGACATCCAACTATTCTTGCTCCTTTAAGTGGGAACTTACCCTTGTATTCTTCACGTAGTGCCATCAAACCGGGCATTTCTGTTTCAGCTATAACAATTTCTTTTCGGCCCCAATCCGCTAACGTAATATCTGCTACTTTGTAATCAGGCATCTTTTAACTCCATATATTCACTCACTAATCAACTTTTCAATCTGGCTGTGGTAACAGTACCATCAAAATTATTCAAGACATTATCAATCGACCTTGCTTTTTTAAGCAATTATTTGCTTTATTCTTCGTCAAACCTGTTATTAATTAAAATCTTTATTGCTTCGAATGATTCTTGCTCATCCTCTCCCGTAACCTCAAATATAACTTTATCGCCGAATCCAGCAGCAAGCATCATCAAACCTAAAATTGAGTTGCCGGTTACTTTTTGACCGCTCTTAGAAACGGTAACGCGTGATTTATATTTCTTAACGACATCTACGAGTTTAGATGCTGCTCGGGCATGAAGGCCACGTTGATTAATAATTTCTAGTTCTTTTTTTATTGTCATATCCCACTCTTTAATCTTTTTTTATTAATTTAGAGACAACGTTTATGTATTTCCGCCCAGCCTCTTGAGATTTTTCTACACAGTCCTCAAAAACACATTCTTTTCGGCAACTCGCAAATTTTATTAACATTGGCAAATTAACTCCGGAAATTATCTCAATTTTATTCGAGTCAAGAACAGACATTGCAAGATTACTCGGAGTTCCGCCAAACATATCAGTCAAAATAATTACGCCCGAATTGGTATAGACTCTAGAAACAGCTGTGATAATATCTTGTCGCCTAATTTCCATATCATCGTTTGGTCCAATGCATACGCTGGCAATACCAGCCTGAGGACCAACCACGTGTTCCAAGGCCTTTATTAATTCAATTGCAAGATAACCATGCGTTACTAAAACAAGACCAATCATTATTGCGACCGCCTTTGATTTATGTCTCTATGGTTTAATTGAGCTTGTATACCAAGTGTATTAAACCACTTTATAAATTCCTCTGCTACAAATACTGATCGATGGCGTCCTCCAGTACAGCCAAAAGCGATAGTTAGATAGCTCTTTCCTTCGGCTTCGTATAAGGGCATTAAGGGTTTTATGGTTTTGGTTAAATTATCAAAAAAAATATTAAAAGCAGGATCTTTGTATATAAAAGCCCCAACTTCTTCATCAAGACCCGTCATCTCGCGTAAATTCTCGATATAATGGGGGTTTTTTAGAAAACGTACGTCAAGTATTAAGTCGGCATTGCGTGGCAACCCTTTTCGGTAAGAGAAGGACTCAATGAGAACAGTTAGAGTTTGTTCTGGATTGTCAATAAACTCTGCCTTTAGTCGGGATTTTANNTCGCCTAAAGACATTTCAGATGTGTTAACCACTAAATTTGCTTTTGAACGGAGTGGCATCACTAAAGATCTCTCTTTGAGAATGCCGTCTGTAATTGGTCGATCAATTGCCATTGGGTGGCGTCGTCGTGTTTCCTCATATCGCCGGTATAAAGTAGCGTCATCACAATCAATGAAAATAATCTTTGCGTTTTTCTTGCTTTTTGAAAAAATGGAATCAAACTGTTGAAAAAAATTATCTATACTGAACCCACGCGTGCGAATATCGATGCCAATTGCAATCGGTTGTTCAAATATTTTGACGTCAGAACTATTTAGATTATTTGTAAAAATTAGCTTTAAAAACTGTAATGGAATATTGTCAATGGCTTCAAAGTTTAGATCCTCAAGTGCTTTTAAAGCAGAAGATTTTCCTGCCCCGGACATGCCTGTCACAATTACAACTTCTGGATACTTAGTGTATGAATTTTTATTGCTCATTCAATTAATCTAATCTTATTTCTTTGGACGTCGAGCGCAATTTTTATTTTTGCCGTTGCAGAAATAGCAAAGGAATATAAATTTAAGGATGGAATGGAAAAATCTTCTATAAACTCTTGATTATTAATTGGGAATGGTTCTAACACATTATACGGTTGGAGTTTTACGACTAGCTCTAAAGGAATATTTTGAACATGATCAACTTTTACTATTCCTATTCCAGGCAATTGCATCAAACCATTTAGGCCCTCAGGTGAAGATAGAAATAATTTTTTTGCTTTTCTTTTTATTATTACCTGATCGTCGGAAATTAATTTTCCACCAGATTCGATCAAGCGCAGTGCGAGATCTGTTTTTCCACTGCCAGATGGACCTTTAATTAAAATACCATCTCCATTCAGACTAATAGCCGATGAGTGCATCATAAACACAGAATTCTATCCAATCTTTTCAGGTATTAGTATAATAAAACATGCACCAGTTGGCTCTTCAAATGAATTTTTAACGTTTTCTGCCTTGATACTACCGCCATGAACTTTTATGATTTGTTTAGAGATGCTTAAACCAAGCCCAGAATGTGTTCCAAATTTTTCATCCTTGGGGCGTTCTTGATAAAACCTTTTAAATATAACCTGTTCCATACCCTCAGATAAACCAGGGCCTTCATCTGTAATAGAGATGTTTATTTTTCCGTCGATGGACGTTACTTTTATGGTGATCAAAGAATTATTTGGACTGAAACTTACAGCGTTATCTAAGATGTTACGAAACACCTGCATCAAACGGTCTCTAATCCCATTGATGCAATAGTATTGACTCTTCTCTATGAGTAGGCTCATTTTAATATTTTTTTTTGCTAAAACCACTTTGTAGATATCATTGAGCTTATCTAATAATTCAATAATATTTACCTTCTCCATTTTTTCTCGCGATAATTCAGCATCTAATCGAGAAGCATCAGAAATATCTGTTATCAAACGATCTATTCTGGATATATCGTCCAATATGATTTTCATTAGTTTATTTTGATCAGAAGTATTGTTAATNTTAGGAAGAGTTTCAACAGCACTCTTTATGGACGCAAGGGGGTTTTTAATTTCATGGGCAACATCTGCCGCAAAACTCTCAATTACTTCAATTCTCTGCCATAGAGCATTGGTCATATCTCTCAAAGTTACCCCAAGTTCGCCAATTTCATCGTTACGGGAAAGAATATCAGGAATAGAATAATATCGGACAATATCGTTTCGTATATCTTTTGCGACCATCGCAAGCCTTCGTATTGGTCGAGCTATGGTTCCTGCTAAATAAACCGATAACAAAACAGTGACTAACAGAACTACTCCAAAAATTTTTAAGATCTCGAGCCTCACTTGGAAAATAGAATCATCTATTTGGCGAGAGGTTTTGGTTAAAATTAACGCTCCAAGTACTTGTTTGTATCTTTGAATAGGTACTGCAACCGATAGAACCAAACCATTATTTTCAGTTGAAAAAGCTTTTGTTGATTGATAGTCGCCTTCAAGCGCAGCATTTGCAATGCTTCTTAAAGTCACAGGCTTATAAGTTTTATCCAAAAGAAGCCATTCTAGTGAGTTTTTTAATGTTTGAGTAATTGTGTTGTTTAGTTTGTATATTAAGTTTGGGGGTGGAAGATCTTGAATATGCACTAATCCTCTCATAACAGCTAAATCCTGGCTTGTAATTAATAACTTTCTGTTTGGAAGAACTATATGAACAACGGTATTCGTTGTTTTAGACATTCGTCTTATAATCGGGCGAACCAGATCGGGTGATAAAGTCTGAACTTCATTAATACTATTGTTGGTCGTTTCGCCAAGAGCGGCCGCAAATAACTCTGCCTGAATATGTAAGGCTTCGGTCTCGCTGGCAATTAGGCTTTCTCGATATTGCCCCACATAAAGTAAACCTATTACCAGCATGACCAGAGCGAGTATATTAATCGCTAATATACGACGCGTTATAGGCGAAATTTTAGAAATGTACCGAGGGTGAAAATTTTTTAACTTTAATGCTCTTGGTTTGAGATGTTTTAAGAATATTACCAAACTGACTCTTTCTTAGTTTTCTGATAAAGTGGTTTGTTCCGACTTATAACGATAACCAAGTCCATATAGTGTCTCAATCTCGTTAAAATTATTATCAAGTTGTTTAAATTTTTTACGTAGTCGTTTGACGTGACTATCAATTGTTCTATCGTCAACAAAAATATTTTCACCGTAAGCGGCATCAATCAATTGATCTCGTGTTTTAACTATGCCCGGTCGCATTGATAGGGCTCTCACTAACAAAAACTCAGTTACAGTTAAATTTAGAGGTAATTTTTTCCAGAAGCACTGATGACGCTCCGGATCTAATATTAAATCACCTCGTTTAATTTTTTCTTCTTTTATATTTTGAATGATATTTAAATCCAACTCGCGCCTTCGAAGAAGTGCCCGTATCCGCTCTAACAATAGATACTGTGAAAATGGTTTTTTTACATAGTCATCCGCTCCCATCTTCAGACCTAAGGCTTCATCAAATTCATCATCTTTAGATGTTAAAAAAATTATTGGTATTGAGCTTTTTGAGCGCAACTTATGTAATAATTCTAAACCATCCATTCGAGGCATTTTTATATCTAATATTGCAAGATCAGGGGGTCTCTGCCTAATTCCTTGAAGGGCTTCCAGTCCATCGTTATACGTGTCAACAAAATAACCCTCTGATTCTAAGGCAATAGAAACGGAAGTTAAGATATTTCGGTCATCATCTACCAAAGCGATTGAATGCTGCAAAAATAAAACCCATTAACTAAGATTATAATATTCCANNGATACTTTAGTATTATTTTTGATNAAAATAAATTAAAAATATGTTCGACTAGCGATGGTTATTAAATTAGTAAAATACAAGTTCAATGTTATAAAGTTTAGAGGTGAAAATGGCTTTCAAAAAAGATATTAGAACTTATTCTGACGACATATTATCTAGATTTTTAATACGTACCTCAAGGAAAGCATTTTTAAGTACTCTAACAAAATCAAAAGGACAGAAGGATGCAGATTGGCCATCAATTTCATTAGTCACGACTGTTGCAGCATGGGATAGTTCTCCTGTTATGTTGCTCTCAGATATTTCCAATCATACTCAGAATATTCATGGTAATCCTCGTTGCGCGCTTATGTTTGACGGAACTGCCGGCTATTCTAATCCTCAAGAAGGTCCTCGCATAAGCGTTGTGGGTAGAATAAAGAAAACGACTGATCAAAGATTACATAAACGATATCTAAAATATAATTGGTCGGCAGCTCGATATTCTTCATTTGGAGACTTTAATTTTTATAAAATGGAGATCGATCGAATACATTTGGTGGGTGGTTTTGCGCGATCGGTTTGGCTGCCAAAGGATAAAATTATTCTAAAAAAACAAGATTGGATGGATATTGCAGAGGCAGAAAGGGATATTCTGGCTCATATGAATGATGATCACAAAGAAACGCTTAAATTATATGGCAATAAGTTATTGGGAAAGAATGGTCTTAATTGGTTCTTAGTCGGGATTGATCCTGAGGGACTTGATCTAAGGTGTGGAAGCGGAATTCATCGGGTAAATTTTGATGAAATTAACGACACTGTAAAAATGTATAAAAATANATTAGTTGCATTGTCTAAATTAGTGCGAAAATATTAAAAAGTGTTTTTAAAAAAACTTAAGGTACTCGATAATACACAATAAAAATAAATTTTACCTAATAANAAGCANNAAAGATTAAATTTTTAAAAAAGAAAGTTTGATACAACCCAAAAATAGGTTTAGCTTTTACCAATTAGATTATATTTAAATTTTGATGTAAAAGTAATTTTAGAAAATTGCCATGGTACATGGTAGTCAAAGAGGGGGGCTTAATATTGTCAATAGAGGAGCGAATCGAAGTTACTGCGCCATATGATGGGACAGTTGTTGGACAAGTGAAAGTTTCGAGTGCTGAAGATGTGGAAACTGCTCTTTCCCGTGCCCACGCGCTATTCAGAGATCGCGATGCTTGGCTTCCTTTATATAAACGTTTGGATATACTGCGCCGTGCCGCAGAAATCATTAAAGAAAGAAGAGAAGATTTAGCGCTTCAATCTGCAAGGGAAGGTGGAAAACCTCTCGCTGACTCATTGGCTGAATTAGATAGGGCAGCAGACGGAGTTGAAAATTGCGTAGAAGTGATGAAAGCCGAGGGCGGTCAAGTAATTCCCATGGGTTTAAATGCCCCTTCATTGGGGAAAGTTGCGTTTACACAGCGTGAACCTATTGGAGTTGTAGTAGCGGTTAGCGCCTTTAATCACCCTTTCAATTTAATTGTTCATCAAGTTACGCCAGCTGTTGCAACGGGTTGTCCAGTAATTGTTAAACCCGCAGATATTACCCCAATGAGTTGTCTAGCATTTGTTGATATTCTGCATGAAGCTGGGTTGCCAGCTGAGTGGTGTCAGGTTGTTTTGCCGACTGACCTAAATATTGCTTCGAGTTTAGTTGCTGATCCACGTAATGCATTCTTTAGTTTTATTGGTAGTGCCAAAGTTGGTTGGATGTTGCGTTCAAAGCTCGCTCCAGGTACCCGCTGTGCTCTTGAACATGGGGGAGCAGCTCCAGTAATTTTTGCTGAGGATGCGGATATTGACACTGCTGTCCCTAAATTAGCAAAAGGTGGCTTTTATCATGCCGGGCAGGTTTGTGTTTCTGTTCAAAGGATTTTTGCTCACGAGAGTGTGGCAAAAGAATTAGCGGAGGCTATTGGTGCCGCTGGCAATGATATGACCGTTGGGGACCCGACTAAGATGGAAACAGAGGTTGGTCCTCTAATTCGATCTGCAGAAATTGATCGCGTGCATGACTGGGTATCTAAAGCGATTGATAAAGGGGCTGAGTTAATAAGTGGTGGTGAAAAATTACTGGGATCGTGTTATAAGCCGACGGTTCTGTATAATCCGCCAGTTGATTCTGAAGTCTCAACACAAGAAATATTTGGTCCAGTAATTTGTGTATATTCATATTCAGATATGGGCGAGGCAATTTCTCGTGCCAATAGTTTAGATGTGGCATTTCAGGCAGCTGTGTTCACCAAAGACATAGATACTGCGATGAGAGCATATAAAGGATTGGACGGTACGGCCGTTATGGTGAATGATCATACGGCCTTTAGGGTTGATTGGATGCCATTCGCTGGAGCTCGCCATTCTGGGCACGGTGTTGGAGGCATTCCCTATACCATTCACGAGATGCAAATTGAAAAAATGATGGTTATAAGTTCGGGTGAACTTTAATAACCAAATTATTAAATTAGGAAAGGGTTATTATGAAAGCTTCAGATTTATTTATTAAATGCCTAGAAACTGAGGGTGTGGAGAGAATATTTGGTGTACCTGGTGAGGAAAATGCGGATTTCATGATATCATTGATTGATAGTCCGATAGAATTCGTATTATGTCGGCACGAGCAAGCGGCAGCTTTTATGGCTGATACTTACGGTCGATTAACAGGTAAAGCGGGTGTCTGTTTGGGTACTTTGGGTCCAGGCGTAACTAACCTACTTACCGGATTGGCTGATGCGAATATGGATCGCGCCCCCGTCGTTGCAATTATTGGGCAAGGCTCAACAAAGCGTCTCCATAAAGAGAGCCATCAAATTATGGACTCAATTTCAATGGTTCGTCCGATAAGTAAATGGGCACAATCAATTTATGCGGCTGAAAATATAACGGAAGTTGTTCGCAAGGCATTCAAAATAGCTGAAATGGAGAAACCGGGAGTTACCGTTATAGAGTTGCCAGAGGATATTGCTAAGCATGAAATTGATGATGTTCCAATTGCACCTGTTACTGTGCGTAGACCAGCGGCAGATCACAAAGCAATTGTTGCAGCTGTCGAGACAATTATGGGAGCTAAAAATCCAATAATTCTTGCTGGTAATGGAGCAATTCGAAAGAGAGCAGCGACACAGCTTAAACGTCTAGCTCACAATACAGGAATTGGTGTGGTTAATACCTTTATGGGTAAAGGTGCTTTACCAATGACAGATGATCATTGTCTATATACTATGGGATTAGGTAGCGGAGACTATAATAATCTGGCGTTTGATGATGCAGATGTGGTTATTACTGTTGGGTATGATTTGGTTGAATATTCGCCTGAGGCTTGGAATCGTAAGCCTGGAAAAAAAATTGTTCATATAGATTTCCTAGCCGCTGAAGTTGATAAAGATTTTCAAGTGACTGTGGATATTGAATCAGATTTAGCTGATGCATTGTGGCAGATTAATGAAGAAATTGAGAAGCGAGCTGCAGATAAGATGCCTATTTTTGACATATCAAGCCGAGTAAAACTTAGAAATATCATGACTGAAGACTTCGAAGCAGAGAAGGATGATACTGGTTTTCCTGTAAAACCCCAAAAAATACTGTGGGATGTTCGTCAATTTATGGGGCCAAAAGATATTGTTTTATCGGACGTTGGTGCTCATAAAATGTGGATATCCCGTTATTACCAATGTATCGAACCAAACACATGCCTTATTTCTAATGGTTTTTGTACAATGGGCTTTGCTATGCCTGGTTCTATTGGCGCAAAATATGCTTGTCCAGACTCAAAGGTATTATCGATAAGTGGTGATGCCGGATTTATGATGAATGTTCAAGAATTAGAAGTTGCTGTTCGAAAAAACTTAAATGTTGTTGCAATGGTATGGGTCGATGGAGAGTATGGTCTTATCAAGTGGAAACAACAAAATGGTTTTGATGGCAAACACTCAGATTTAGCTTTTACTAATCCAGATTTTGCTATGTTGGCAAAGTCTTTTGGTATGTGGGGAAAAAATGTTGAGAGTGCTGATGGGGTTATGCCAGCGCTAGAAGAAGCTTTTGCTCAGGATGGACCTTCACTGATTGCAGTTCCAGTAGATTATGCTGAAAACATGAAACTTACGGACCGTCTTGGTAATGTATCCGTTCCAATTTAAGCGTATTATAAAAAAAACATTTAGTGGCAATATTTAACCAAGGAAAGGAAATTAAAAGTGTCAAAAATTGCATCGTCAGAAAAGGTAAACGAATACCTTGAGCGCTACATGGAGGGTGTTAACAAACGTAACCCCGGTCAGCCAGAGTTCACACAAGCGGTATTTGAGGTTGCTTCAACTATTTTCCCCTATATCGCTGATAAGCCTAAGTATCACGAAAATCAGATATTAGAAAGAATGGCCGAACCTGAACGTGCAATTTCCTTTCGTGTGCCATGGACAGACGATAAAGGTAATGTAAGAACAAATCGAGGTTATCGTATCCAATTTAACTCAGCGATAGGACCGTATAAGGGCGGAATTAGATTTCATCCATCGGTCAACGAATCGATTTTGAAATTTTTAGGTTATGAACAGACCTTTAAGAATAGTCTTACAGGACTTCCCATGGGAGGTGGTAAAGGTGGTGCTAACTTTAATCCAAAGGGTAAGTCAGATAATGAGGTCATGCGTTTTTGCCAGTCCTTTATAACTGAATTATACAGACACATTGGCGAAGATACAGATGTCCCAGCGGGGGATATTGGTGTTGGAGGACGTGAGATTGGTTATATGTTTGGTCAGTATAAGCGTATCACAAATCGCTTTGTAGGAGTTTTGACAGGAAAAGGACTTGAATTTGGTGGATCAAAAATGCGTACTGAGGCTACCGGTTACGGCGCAATTTTCTTTTTAAGGAATATGTTAGACCAACATAAAAATACAATTGAGGGAAAGCGTGTTTTGGTTTCGGGTTCAGGAAATGTAGCTACTCACGCATGTGAGAAGGTTCTTCAATTAGGTGGATCACCGCTTACTATGTCTGACTCAGGTGGTTTTGTGCATTGTGCTGATGGTTTTAGTCAAGAACAAATTGATTGGGTTAAAGAATTAAAAAATATTAGACGGGGACGTATTTCCGAGGCTGCTGATGAGTTTAATAATATTACCTTTCACGAGGGGAGACCTTGGGGCGTTGAGGCAGACTGTGCAGTTCCATCAGCCACACAAAATGAAATAAATGGTGATGAAGCAGCAACTATGATTAATAATGGTATTAAAGCGGTTGCTGAAGCAGCTAATATGCCGTGCGAGCAAGCAGCAGTTGACTCATTTGTTGATGCTGGAGTTATGTTTGGTCCAGCAAAAGCTGTTAATGCTGGTGGGGTCGGTGTGTCGGGCCTTGAAATGAGCCAAAACAGTGCTCGAATTGCTTGGAGTGAAGATGAATTACGCAAACTTTTAGAGGGTATGATGAGCGATATTCACAATTCATGTGTTGAGTTTGGCGAAACAAGTGATGGACCTGTGAACTATTTGGCTGGGGCAAATATTGCTGGCTTTGTAAAAGTTGCTGATGCAATGCTCAGTTATGGCCATGTCTAATTTTTAATATTTTATATGGCCCGCTCTAGTAATAATTTCTTGAGCGGGCCATTCTTTGGGTTACAGCTGATTGAATAGTTNTCCAATATTTATAACTNCGTTTGGAAAAGTNGAGCCTATCCAAATACCAAAAATAATACCAATCATAAATTTAATCACAAGCTTTCAATTCCCAGGGTAATTAAAGAGAAACTAATTATCTATCAACCAAAACAAACTTCAAACAAAAACAAGTAATGTTATTAAAGTTATATCTTGGATAATTGAACCTCTATTGCTTTTATAATTTTTTCTGACGACGGGCTAGTAGTTGATGAAAACCAATCTGCAATACGTCCTTTTGAATCAATTAAGAATTTATGAAAATTCCAACGCGGCGTGCCAATCACTCCAACATTATCGGTTGCCCACTGAAAGAAGGGGTGGGCGTTATCCCCAACGACTTTTGATATATGGGTCATTGGAAAATTGATATTAAAATTTACCGAACAAAACTCCTTAACTTTCTTGTTTGAATTAAATTCCTGATTACCAAAATCTGCTGAGGGTACGCCTATAACAACTAAACCCCGATTTTTATACTTATTCCATAAAGCTTGGAGCTCTGAGTATTGTCCAGTAAAGCCACACTGCGATGCAGTATTGACGACTAATAAAACCTTATTTTTGTATTTAGCCAGTTCCATTGGCACACCATCGATCGAGACAAACCCAAAATCATATGCATTTTTTTCAGTAACTTTTGCCTCAGAACCTAATGGAACAAGGGTTAAAAGCAAAGACAGGCTAGTGACAAATATATTTAAGGCATATGAGAATATTTTTTTTTATATAGCACTAAATTACCTCTCACACATCTGGCGACATACGATTTCTAGCTTCATCGGCTTGGAAATCAAGTTCAATCTTAACACCATTTGGATCAAAGAAAAAAACTTGGTAGCGACTATGGGTATCAACTCTTCGTTCAGTATATTCAATATCTAAGGTATTGAGTTTAGTCAGCATTTTTTCTAAACCAGTACAATTGAAAGCTATGTGATCAATACGGCCGCTTCCCAAGTCATTTTGGTAATCGACTTTGCCAATATAGGATTCAATTTGGTTTTCTTTTTTACGTTCCGTAACGTGCATTATTGGCTTGTCATCTAAGTATAACCAATATACGGGAACGTCAAAGTCTGGAAGAGGTCCGGGTCTCATGTTAAGGACATCTCCGTACCATTTTACCGTTTCATCCAAATTCTTTGCGAACAATAAATAATGATCAAATGAAATTTTTATTTCGTTTTCAGACATTTTCATAACTCACGTTTATTAAATCAGTGATGTCATCCCAGAACTCTATTCTCGCATTAATTGCCTCAATTGCAACGTTTTTTGCTTCCGATATCCAAAGTGGATCATTTTCACATAAATCTTCGACTAAAGCCAAGCTTGCGGGCCCATGTTCTTCAGCATCTACTTCAATATGTCTCTCTAAGTAATAAAATAACCGGGGACAACTAACTTTACTAATATTCAATTCTGATTGTAATTTTAAAAACATATCTGGAATAATTTTTTCTCTACCAAAAGCAAAGGCTGCTGCTAAGATATGAGGTTTATTTGTCGAAATAAATTCAAAAGTTTTTTTAACAAATTTTTGTGACGCTTTTGGCACTAAACTATTATCAAGCTGAGTACTTATTGGTTTATCTTGCAACTTACTTATCCAAGTTCTTATTGGTTGAACGTCCGCACCTATTTCTCCCATGGCTAAACAGTATAAATCAAAATGACTAACGACATTTATCTTATCCATATCAATATCTGTTTCTTCGCTTAAAATAATTTCATTGATCAAGCGGGCACTTTTGGATCTTTGGCTATTATAGTCTTGAGGTAGCCAACAATTACTGGTTCTACATAAAAAATGCTGGAGGCTTTTTACAAGACTCATAAAGTCCCAAACAGCAAAAACATGGTTTTCCATTAATATTTTTAAATCATTAATATTCTTAATAACCCGACCATTCAGCAAATCATTGTTGTTAAGTCGAACGGTGTGCCTTCTAATTTCTTTGATCGGAAAATTCATTTTATTTTACCTGCTTTAAAAATTATTTTGAGAAATGAGCCCAAATTCTTTTAAAGATCCTATAGTTTGTTACGATTATTTTTTAAAAACGATCAATAAAAATTAGTAAATACCAATGTTTATTTAAGGAATAAAATTTATCTTTAGACTAAATAATTAACTATTTATTGAGTTATGGACTTTCGAAATTAGTAAAAAATTCCAACAAAAGCTTGCATTTTCCGCGGAAATAAAGTCAAACGCTAATCGGAAATAAAAAATTAGGTGATTATAATGATTATGCGTTCGGTCATGGCTGTCAAGTTGCACGGACTGTGCGTGACTAGGTGTGAATTGTTATATTCGGGCTCAATTACTCTTCCTCCCCCAATTATGGAATCAGCTCAATTATCATATGGAGATATGGTATCCATCTATAATTTTAATAATGGTGCTCGTTATGATACATACGTGATAGAGGGGTCTGATGATAAGACTATTGGCATTAATGGGCCGAGTGCGAGATTGTGTTATAAAGGTGACCGGATTGTGGTGGCGCAATATGTTGTTACTGACGAGAAGATTAATCCTAGGGTATTGTTTTTTGACGATCAAAATCGCGAGGTTGAATTTGAATCAGTATTTTAGATAGTTTTAGTTTAATTATCATTTTAAAATCAGTTATATCGCTTCCTGAGAGAGTTTTAGAAAGAACTTTGAAAATATTTGTGCATATTTTAAAATATGACATTATGGTCAATAGCAAATTCCCGTAATTTTTCCCGAACATTGTGAGAGGGATGGTCCTGCAGGCTCATTAAATATTGTTCTAATTTGTTGACAGAGAGGCTTCTTGTCATAGCTTTGACTGGACCTATAGATGAAGCTTGCATAGAAAGATTTCTAAAGCCGATTCCAATCAAGGCCATAGCATCTAAAGGACGACCAGCTATTTCTCCACAAATGCTTAGAGGGGTATCTGAGAGTTTGCATTGTTTGACTATATGAGTAAGAAAATTAATTCCGGTCATTGATAGTGGGCCATAACGGTCTGCAATTCGTGGGTTGCTTCTGTCACTTGCAAATAAGAATTGGAAAAGGTCATTGCTTCCAACAGAAATGAAGTCTGAGTGTTCTAGTAAAGCTGTCATTTGATAGGCAAGTGCTGGTACTTCAAGCATAACCCCTACTTTAAGGTTTTTTAATGGTTTTCGGCCTTTAGCTTCTGCACGGTCTATTTCCAACTGTAAGATATTTTTGGCAGCATAAAACTCAGTTATTTCTGTTATCATCGGAAACATTACATTTAGATTCTGACCCTCAGTAGCCCTTACAAGAGCACGTAATTGGTGGCGTAATATTACAGGCTTATCAAGAGAAATACGGATAGCTCGCCACCCCATTGAGGGGTTTTCTTCTTTGTATGTATTCCAATATGGGAGGTTCTTGTCGCCACCTATATCTAAAGTCCTAAAAATAATCTCTTTGCCTTCTGAATGCTGGATTATTTGGCGATATAAATCTGTTTGCCGGTCCACGTTGGGAAATTGATTATTATCCATAAACGGAATTTCTGTGCGAAATAGACCTATCCCATCAGCACCGGTTTCTAATAAATTATCAATATCTGTTAATAAACCGGCATTTATATTTAACGATATCATAATGTTATCTTCAGTGATCGCGGGAATGTCCCGTAAAGATGCGAATATCGCTAATTGTTCATTTTTGGATTTTAATGCGTTAGTAAACGATTGGAGGGTAATCTGACTCGGCCGTATATGAATTTGTCCATTATCGCCATCAATGATTATGGTTTCAAGTGGTTCAATTTTATCCAATGCATCTTCTAATTTTCCAACTACTGGAATATCCAAAGCGCGAGCAACTATCGCTAAATGAGTTGTTGATGAACCACCTTCTAATACGAGCCCTTTAATATACTTTCTATCATAGTCGAGTAATTCTGCGGGTCCCATATTTCTGGCTAAAAGAATGGTATCGTTATTAAGGTTATTATGTATATTATTATCAATTTTTCCCACCAAGTGTTGCAGTAAGCGATGAGCTAAATCATCAAAATCATGCATTCTCTCTCTCAAATACCTATTTGTTTGCTTTCTAAATCGAGCTCGAGTGTCATTTCTAACTTTCTCAACCGCGGCTTCTGCTGTAAGGCCATTATCAATGGCTTCGGTAATTCGAGATAGCCACCCGACATCCTCAGCGAACATTCTATAGGCCTTTAAAATATCTTTGTGGTCTCCACCATCAGATATCTCGGAATCATCTATCATTTGGTCTATGGCACCATGCATTTCAATTACCGCTTTATCTAATCGCTGTTGTTCTTTTGCCGGATCATCAGATACTAATTTAATCATGGGTATTGCCCGTTCATGAAAAATCGCTTTGCCAATAGCTAGGCCGCCATTTAACCTAATTCCATCAAGGGTAATAGGCATTAAAGTGCTTCCATCGGTAGCCCGTAATTCATCTTTGCCGAGTAATTCATCACTGGCAATTAGCTCAGCGATGACCATTGCTGTAGTTTCTAGAATTTCAATTTCTTCCTCGGTATATGACCGACTAGTCTGATTTTGGACTGCTAATACACCGGTTACTCTCCCACCTCTTAAAATAGGTACGCCGACAAGCGATTGGAAAATTTCTTCGCCAGTTTCAGGTCGATAGGAGAAATATGGGTGACCTTGAGCATCTGATAAAGCTAAAGGTCTTGACTTTGAGGCTATTCGGCCAATTAATCCTTCCCCTATGGCGAGTCTCGTTGAATGAATCGCCTCTGGTGCTAGCCCCGTTGCAGCAAAGAGTTCTAAAACTTCACCCGCTCTTAACACATAAATCGAACAAACTTCTGCAACAAAATCGTTAGCAATTATGGACACTATTTTATCTAAACGAGCTTGTTGCGTGACGTCGTTACTCGCCATTATATCGCGAAGACGGGCCAGGAGCAGCCTTGATCCAGTTAAAGGTTTAATACGGGGCATATATCAAACCTCAATTTTAGTTAGAGTCTAGTCCGTATGCTGAATGCAAAGCCCGAACGGCGAGCTCTCCATATTCTTCTGCTACTAGCACACTTACTTTAATTTCAGATGTTGATATAACCTTTATGTTAATTCCCTTATCTGCCAATGTAACAAACATCTTTTGTGCGATCCCAGCATGAGATTTCATTCCTACTCCAACTACCGAGATTTTTGCAACATTTGAGTCTGCAATAATTTGTCCAACCCCAATATTTTTCGCGCTGGTTTCCAACACTTCGAGTGCATTTTTTAGATCAGTTGTGCTTACAGTAAATGTTAAATCCGTTGTATTTCCATTCTCCGATATATTTTGAACAATCATATCTACATTTATAGAGGCATCTGCCAAAGGTCCAAAAATAGCTGCTGCTATTCCTGGTTTGTCGGCGACCTTAAGTAAAGTAATTTTTGATTCCTCTTTACTCTGGGATATTCCACTTACTACTTGCTGTTCCACAATTTCTTCCTCACTAACTACTATTGTTCCTGGTTTATCATCAAAACTTGAGCGTACTTGCAAATTAACTCCATGATTCATGGCTAATTCAACAGATCTAGTTTGAAGAACTTTTGAACCAAGGGATGCCATTTCAAGCATCTCTTCATATGTTACTTTACTTAATTTTTGCGCCTTGCTAACAACCCTTGGATCAGCTGTATAAATTCCATCAACGTCGGTAAAAATATCACAACGATNTGCATTTAAAGCTCCGGCTAGCGCAACAGCAGATAGGTCAGAGCCCCCGCGTCCGAGTGTCGTGATTCTATTATTTGCAACCCCCTGAAACCCTGGAACAACAACAATCTCATTGTTAAAGAGAGCAGTCTCGATGGCATCTGTTTCTACCCCTAAAATACGAGCTTTTGTATGAACTTGATCAGTTTGGATTGCTATCTGCCATCCTAACCAAGACCGGGCATTTAAATTTAAATTTTGTAACGCTAAAGCCATTAATCCGGCGTTCCATTGTTCTCCAGCAGATAAAACTACATCATATTCTTTTGGGTCATATAGGTCTGTAATTTGCTCAATATAGTCAATGAGCTGATTTGTTATGCCAGCCATTGCAGATACAACCACAATAACTTGGTTTCCCCTATCATGTTCTATTAAAACCTTATTGGCAGCATTTTTAATACACTCAATATCTGCTACTGAAGTTCCCCCAAATTTTTGAACAATTCGTTCCATATTCAACTCTTCTTTAAAATGAATAATCTCTAAAGCGCTAAAATTTGTTATTAATAAAATAAAACTAGTTTACTTACTGGTTGTTATTGTTTACGCGATAAATATTGCCGTATATACTCTTTATCACACTGGTTTAGCAAGTGATCTCATAATCTAAGTTAATCTAGGTAAAATAAATGTCATCAATTGTTCAAAATAAACGATACAAAAAAAATAAAAAAAGTACGGCATCAGAGAAAGAAATNCGTCATTTTGCTAGCCTGTCCTCTGATTGGTGGAATGAAGATGGAAGTTTTTCATCACTACATAACATCAATCCAATTCGTTTGAAATATTTAAAAAATCAGATATGTGATTATTTTCGATTAGATGTGACTAGTATGCGCCCCTTTAAAGGAGTATCCATACTTGATGTTGGCTGCGGGGGGGGGTTGATTTGCGAACCCTTAGCACGGCTCGGCGCTACTATCACAGGAATTGATGCAACTTATGAGAATATAATTGTAGCTAAAAAACATTCAGCTCAAATGGAACTTGATATAGAATATTATAATACTGTACCCGAAGACTTTGATCAGGGATTTAAAAGTTTTGATGTATTGATAAATTTTGAAGTAATCGAACATGTTCAAGACGTCAGTGCTTTTATGTTCGCCTGCAATAAGATGCTTAAGTCAAATGGATTAATGGTTAGCTCAACTTTAAATCGAACCATAAAATCTTTTGTACAGGCTAAGCTAATGGCTGAAGTTATTTTGTCTTGGATACCATTTGGAACACACCAATGGGAAAAATTTCTGAAGCCATCCGAATTTGGACAATATATTCGAGCATGTGGCATGATACCAATTGATGTCACTGGGCTAAGTTACAAACCAGCGAGAAATAATTGGACGTTATCTAAAAAACTTGATGTTAATTATTTTATAACCTCAGCAAAAAATACAACATCATAACAACTATTATGACAGTTTATTTTTTTTCCAAGGAATACTGCTGATGGGAATGTCTTCCTCAATTAAATCTGAAACTTCAGACTGTGTTGCCTCACCATAAATACTTCGTTTCTCAGATTCTCCATAATGAATTGCTCTTGCTTCTTCAGCAAAATTCTGGCCCACATTTTCGCAATTTTCTTCGATATATTTTTGAATCTTCTCGTTTGACTTTCTAATTCTCNCGGCAATTTTTTTATTGCTATCTTTGTTAAAAAGCATATTAGTTTTATTTTCAGACTGCTCATATTCAATACCCTTTTTTCGGGTTGCAGAAGAAATACTAGGTGACATTATAGCTTTTTGAATTGATGTATCAGAACATATTGGACACGAAACATTGCCACATTTAATTTGCTCTTCATAACTTGAACTATCTTTAAACCACGCCTCAAATGTGTGATTTTTAGAACATTTCAATTCATATAAAATCATTTATATATTACTTTCTCTATCCATTTTAACTATGCCACCATTATATTAGTTTAACATGAATGCCAAGTCTGGTATTTATTATTAATTTAAGAATATGTTCTTTTTTAATTATTTATTTTTGGGAGTTTTTAAATTATTAAAAAAATCCTATTACCTCCAGAAGACTGGGTAGTAAAACATTTTAATAAAATAAAGAAGGACGGTATTGTGATGGATATGGCCGCCGGTAATGGCCGCCATACCCAGTTTTTGCTTGATAAAGGTTATAATGTCATTGCGGTAGATCAAAATATTACAAATCTTATTAATCTCGAGGATCATCCTAAACTTACAATTATTAAAGCTAATCTAGAGACTAATTCGTGTGCGCCATTTAATCGGAGAGTGTTTCAGGGTATTGTTGTTGTCAATTATCTCTATCGACCCATTTTCCAGCAGATTATAGATATGCTAGATATTGGTGGAATATTAATTTTTCAAACTTTCATGGTTGGAAATGAATTATATGGAAGACCTAGAAACCCTGATTATTTGCTATTAAAAAATGAATTAAAAAAATTTTTTAGCAAAAAACTTTTTATATTGGATTTTGAACAGGGTTATTCTGATTGTCGATCAAAAGCTGTTACCCAAAAGATTTGTGCAATAAAAAAATAAATTTTTATTGATTTTGTTATACTGTCTCTACATTAAAAATTTTGTCATGCTGCAGTGAAGGAATCTTTGCTCTTACTTCGTTTACTTTGTTCATATCAATTTTTGCACTAATTACTCCGGGGCCTTCACCACCATCTGCTAGGACTCTACCCCAAGGGTCGATAATTAAGGAATGCCCATAGGTTTCTTTGCCTTCAGAGTGGCTTCCGCAAAGCGCGGGAGAAATAATAAAGCTTCCTGTCTCAATTGCTCTAGCTCTTTGCAATATATGCCAATGGGCTTCACCTGTAACTTTTGTAAACGCCGCTGGTGCGCATAGAATATTGGCACCTGCATGCGCTAAATTGCGATATAAGTTTGGGAATCTGATATCATAGCATATTGATAAACCTAATTTCCCCCACGGGATATTTGCTATAACCGCACGATTGCCAGCTTCGTACGTTTCTGACTCATTATAAACTAATCCATTACCTAGATTTACATCGAACATATGTATTTTATCATATTTGGCTGCTATTTTTCCTAAGGGATTAAACAAATATAGGCGATTAAAGATTTTATTATGACCCTGATTATTTTTTAATTTGATAGCAAGTGTTCCGCCCAATAACCAGATTTTAGACTTTTTAGCTTCATTTTCATATAACTCGAGAAATGGATGTTCTCTCTCTTCGGGTGCTTTTTGTATCAGAGAGTCTTGATTAGGCTCCATTAAGCTGACGCACTCTGGTAGAGTGATAAAATCAGCTTTATGGTCAAGTGCTTGGTGTATTAGGTCTTTAACGATCGGTAAATTAGTCTCAATATTTTCTGTGGCATTATGTTGAATGCAAGCTGCTATAAAATTTGTCATGCGATACCTATAAGTTTATTGGTTTCATAATTATTTATTTTTTTAGCAAGTCATTAAGTTTGCCACTATTTTCAAGTGCATATAGCTCGTCGCAACCACCAATATGTGTTTTATCGATGAAGATTTGGGGAACCGAAGTTCTTCCACCCGACCGTTCTAGCATTTTATTAAATTGAACTGGATTGTTAAGAATATCAATCTCATTATACGACTGTTTTTTTTCATTCATTAGTGTTTTGGCTCGATGGCAAAATCCACAATAAGGAGAAGTATAGATGTCAATATCAACCATAATTAATCCTTTATTAACAACCAAATTAGGAACATCGTATCTCTAAATTATAATTTAACTTATCCAACTTCTAGACCAAAACTTTCTATAATGCTACTAAAGACTTCAAAATATTTTTGATATATATAAATTCAAAAGGGTGGATCAACCTTGAAGAAATCTGAAATCGGTGATCAGGTCTTTAATAGAGGAGTTCTTAAGCTTCATAGGGATAGGGCAGCAAAAAAGTTTGAGGAATATGATTTTTTATTTAAAGAAGTTGCTGGCAGATTAATTGATAACCTAAATGATGTAAGAGGCAATTTTAAAGTTGGTTTGGATATTGGATGCCACACTGGGCAGATATTATCTTGTTTACAAGGTACTGACAAAATTGAGACCTTGTTTCAATTTGATTTATCAGAAAAATTTATAGCATTTTCAAAAAAAAATGCCTTTATTGGAGATGAAGAATTTTTACCGATTAAAAATAATTCCATAGATGTAGTCCTTTCCAACCTGTCNCTTCATTGGGTAAATGATTTGCCTGGAACACTAATTCAAATAANAAGAGTACTAAAAAAAGATCAATTGTTTTTAGCGAGTCTTTTTGGAGGCAACACTTTATTTGAACTAAGAGATGCGCTGATTACCGCTGAAATTGATATTCTTGGTGGCGCTAGTCCGCGAGTATCTCCTTTTATTGATATGGAAAATGCCGGAACTTTGTTGCAACGCGCAGGTTTTTCCTTACCCGTTGTAGATATAGATTCACTTACTATTGAATATGAGAGCCCTTTAAAGCTGATGCTCGATTTAAGAGGAATGGGAGAACAAAGGGCAACACATAATTGTTCGAAGAAGTTTAGCAATAGAAATATTTTTTCTCNTGCAGCCGAAATTTACAAAGCGCGATATGGTAACCATGATGGAACAGTAAATGCAACATTTGAAATATTTTTTCTGACCGCATGGACGCCGTCTGATAACCAACAAAAGCCGCTTAAACGAGGAACTGGAAAGATTAGTTTAGCAGAAGTTTTTAAGTAAATATTTAAAGGAAGAGCATAATTTGAAATTTGAAAGTCAACTAATCAAGGGGAATCTCATTAAGCGGTATAAGAGATTTATGGCTGATATTAGAATAATGGATAATAAAATTGTAACCGCGCACTGCGCTAATCCTGGTTCTATGATTAATTTACTCCNGAATGATGCTGATGTGTGGATTTCTTATATTGATAACCCTAAACGGAAATTGATGTACACATTAGAAATTATACGTTCGAGCAAGACGCTTGTTGGTGTAAATACCAATATTCCTAATAAGTTAATCTACGAGTGTTTAAAAATTGGAGAGATACCTGAATTACTCGGCTACGAAAGTATAAAGCGCGAGGTGATTTACGGTGAAAAATCTAGAGTAGACTTTCTTCTTGAAGGAGCTGGACGCCGAGATTGTTACATTGAAGTAAAAAGTGTAACGCTAAATCGACCGGAGAAGGGCGATAAAATAGCGGAATTTCCGGATTCAGTAACAAAACGAGGAAAAAAACACTTATTTGAATTATCTCAGCAGGTAAAAAAAGGAAACCGAGCTGTTATGTTATATTTGGTACAAAGGGGTGACTGCAAATCTTTTTCTATCGCTAGTGATATTGATCCAGCTTACGCTTCTGCAATTAAGACAGCACAAAATGCTGGGGTTGAATTGTTGTGTTATGATTGTAATATCTTAACTGATGAAATATCAATAAGAAACCCGCTTGAAATTAAAATTTAAGATTTAGGAACTTATAACGTGGATGGAGAATCAAGATCAATTAAAATACACTCGGAAGCTGATTTCCTAGGTATGCAGATTGCTGGAAGATTAGCGGCAGACACTCTGGATTTTATTGCCAATCATGTTGTACCTGGTGTAACTACTGGCGAATTAGATCAGAAGTGTGCAGACTTTATCACAGAAAAAGGAGCGATATCGGCTCCTCTTAATTATCGGGGTTTCCCTAAATCAGTTTGTATTTCGGCTAATCACGTAGTTTGTCATGGTATACCGGGGGATAAAATTCTTAGTGATGGTGATATAGTCAATATTGACGTGACTCCTATTGTTGATGGATGGCACGGAGATTCTAGCCGAATGTTTTATGTAGGTAATGTAGGTGTTAAAGCAAAACGCCTTATAGATGTGACATATAATGCGTTGATGAAGGGCATTGAAGTAGTAAAGCCTGGAGCAACAGTTGGAGATATTGGACATGCCATCCAATCTTATGTTGAACCCTTTCGATACTCTATAGTAAGGGATTTTTGCGGTCATGGATTAGGTAGAATTTTTCATGATGCGCCGAACATACTCCATTTTGGTAATCCTGGGGAGGGTGCTGTTATTCGAGAAGGTATGTTTTTTACTATTGAACCCATGGTTAATATTGGCGGTGCTGATGTACGTATTTTAAAGGATGGTTGGACAGCTGTGACGAAAGACCATTCATTGTCTGCTCAGTTTGAGCATTCCATTGGGGTCACCTCTAATGGTTGTGAAATTTTTACTAGCTCAAGTATTGGATGCCACAAGCCACCCTATGATTCTTGAATTATTGTCGCATAAGGTGCGTTAACAGTGTTTTGCTGGATATAATGTTTAAAATTGGAAATATATAGAGTGAAAACATGATACCACGTTATAGTCGGCCGGAAATGGTTTCCATATGGGAACCAGAAAATAAGTTTAGGATATGGTTTGAGATAGAAGCTCACGCTTGTGATGCTCAAGCAGAGTTGGGAGTAATACCAAAAGAAGCTGCAAAAACTGTTTGGAATAAGGGTAAGTTTGAGGTTGAGCGTATAGATCAAATAGAACGAGAGACTAAACACGATGTAATTGCTTTCCTAACTAATTTAGCAGAACATGTGGGTGATCAGGCGAGGTTTGTTCATCAAGGAATGACTTCTTCAGATATCTTGGATACGTGTTTAGCCATTCAATTATCGCAGGCCACGGATTTATTGTTGTCTGATTTAGATCGGTTGCTTTTAGGTTTAAAAAATAGAGCTTTTGAATTTAAAGACTTACCTCAAATTGGACGTAGTCATGGAATACATGCTGAGCCGATAACTTTTGGTGTTAAATTAGCATCGTTTTATGCCGAGTTTGTCAGAAATAGAGAACGACTAATTCAGGTTAGAAAAGAAATTGCCACATGTGCTATTTCAGGTGCTGTCGGTACGTTTGCTAATATAGACCCATATGTTGAAGAATACGTGGCAAAATCTATGGGTCTTATTGTTGAGCCAATCTCAACACAAATTATTCCNAGAGATAGACATGCAATGTATTTCTCTGTCCTAGGAGTAATAGCGAGTTCAATCGAACGCTTAGCTACCGAGATTCGTCATATGCAAAGGACCGAGGTTAGAGAAATTGAGGAATTTTTNTCAGAAGGTCAAAAAGGTTCATCCGCTATGCCTCACAAAAGGAATCCAATATTGACAGAAAATTTAACTGGTCTGGCGAGACTTGTTAGGGCTTCTGTAATTCCGGCACTGGAAAATGTTGCGCTTTGGCACGAGCGGGATATTTCACATTCATCAGTNGAGCGCATGATTGCACCTGATACAACAATAACCCTTGATTTTGCCTTGAATCGATTATCTGGGGTGATAGAAAATCTTCTTGTTTATCCAGAAAGNATGAAAAAAAATATTGATCAATTAGGAGGTTTAATATTTTCACAGCGTGTGCTTCTTGGATTAACTCAAGCAGGTGTAAGTCGAGAACAGTCATACAAGATTGTGCAACGCAACGCTATGAAAGTCTGGCAAGAAGGAGAGGACTTTCTAAGTAGCTTAAAGTCTGATCAGGAAGTTATGGAGAAAATTAGTCCAGATGAGCTGGAGACCTTTTTTGACCTAAATTATCATACGAAGCACGTAAACACATTATTTCANAGAGTTTTTGGTAATAATTAAATAAATAATCCTAGTCAANAATAATCAGTAGACTAAATTATTGACCCATTATTTGTTTATGTGCTTCCTCAGCAAATTCTGCAAGCTTGTCTCTTATTTCGCCATCCGTAATTTTAGCTCCTCTTTCTTGAATATCGGACATGCATTTGCGGATTATATCTTCGTCTCCAGGTTCTTCTAAATCTGATGCAATCACGCTATTAACATAATTATCCACTTCTGATTCTAAAATGCCTAGTCTCTTTGCAAGCCAATGCCCTAATAATTTATTTCGTCTTACTGATATTTTAAACTCGGTCTCTTGGTCGATGCTGAACTTTGCTTCGAAGCCTTTTTGTCTGTCACTGAAGGAGTCTGCCATTTCTTTAATCACTACCTTTTATAAACACTAGAAACAAGTTAGTTTTATTTTAGAACATCTGCAACTCATATACATATATTTTCTAATTAATTGAAAAGTAGTCTGGTAAAATAATATTCGATTTTGTAATAATAATATAATGTGTACACTCGTTATCCTAAGACGCCCCGAGAATGAATGGCCAGTTATCATTGCGTCAAATCGTGATGAAATGATAGATCGACCATGGCTTGGTCCAGATCGACATTGGCCAGAACGTGAAAACATATTAGCAGGTAAAGATATTTTAGCGGGCGGCACTTGGCTTGGTGTAAATGATTATGGCTTGGTAGCAGGTATTTTAAACCGAAGGGGATCTCTGGGTCCAAAAGATGGGTATAGAAGTCGGGGTGAATTGCCTCTTGATGCATTGGACCACGCAGATGCTGCAACTGCAGCGGATGCTTTAAAGGATCTTGACCCTAACGCTTATCGTCCTTTTAATTTAGTATTGGCGGATAATAGAGATGCATACTGGATGCGCCTTGCAGATACTCATTGGGGACCTCACGCTGAGATTAAACCTATTCCGCTAGGTTTGTCATTAATTACAGCTAGTGATTTAAATGATATNACTTCCGCTCGTATAAAAACCTATTTGCCTCAGTTTGAAAAAGCTGATGTGCCTGATCCCGCTTTGGGTAATTGGTCTGCTTGGCAGGCGCTTCTTGCGAGTAAGGTATATGAGGCGGATGAGGGACCCACAGGAGCAATGGCTATTGAGACAAATTCTGGGTTTGGAACGGTATGTTCATCTTTAATTGCATTGCCCTCCCAAGAAGCTGTGTTTTCTGGTTTTCAGACTTGTCCAAAATACCTATTTTCGTCTAGTTCTCCAGCCCACGGTACCTATACCCCTGTTATTTTTTAATTTCGGTTTTATTAAGTATTTTGTTTTGTTAGGAATAAAAGGGATGTTGTTGATTCTCTAATTACTATAATATTCATTAGTTCAACCTATTATAGATTATTTGATTTTTAGGAAATGAAATATGGTTCGAGAAACACAAATGTTTGAAGGTAGAACAGGTTTTTGTTATATTGGCTGATTAAGTCTTCCCTGATGGCTGCCGTTTGTGGGATACTAAAATTCAATAAAAAATTGGCTTTGACCGGTATTTTTCAGGCATGGATAACATAGCGGAGAGTTATTAGCAGATTGCATTCTGGCTTGGTATACTCCCAAATAATATTGGAGCTAATATTTTAGAATCTAGATTGATGTCTGAGATAAATTAAGTTAGGAAAAATAGTGAGAGTAAAATTACATATTACATTAAAAGATGGGGTTCTGGATCCACAAGGTAGGGCGGTCGGCCGTTCTTTGCACTCAATGGGTTTTCAGAATGTTCAGGAAGTTCGTCAAGGAAAGTATATTGAACTAGATCTAAATGAAACAAGTGTTGTTCAAGCCAAAAAACATGTAACTGAGATGTGCAAGCAGCTTTTGGCAAACTTAGTTATAGAAAATTACTCCATAGAAATTGATGGTGAATAATGAAAAAGATAAAAACTTACATAGTCTATTCTAAATGCAGGTAGCAATTATAAACTTCCCAGGTTCTAATCGAGAGCGAGATGTGTCAAAAGCTTTTGAGAGCGTCGCAGGTGTGAAGCCAATTGAAATCTGGCATCAGAATACAGAGATGCCAAATGTTGACTTAATAGTTATACCAGGAGGTTTTTCTTACGGAGATTATTTAAGGTCTGGGGCTATAGCTGCGCACTCGCCGATTATTAAAGAAATTTACAGTCGAGCAAAAAAAGGAATTAAAGTTCTTGGTATTTGTAATGGTTTTCAGATTTTAACAGAGATGGGCTTATTGCCCGGTATATTGATGCGGAATGCTAACTTAAAATTCATTTGTAAGATGATTAATTTAGAAATTAATTATAAAAATTCAATATTTACGAGTGATTATTATAAAGGACAAATAATTAATATTCCTGTTGCGCACCATGACGGTAATTTTTTTGCAGATGATGAAACTATTAACATTTTAGAGAATGAGGGTAGAATTGCATTTCGTTATTGCGGGCCTCTGGGTGAAGTTACCAAAGAATTTAATATTAACGGCTCTAGAAATAATATTGCAGGTATATTAAATAATGATGGTTCTATTCTTGGTATGATGCCTCATCCCGAGAATGCTATTGATGATCAATTTGGTGGAAGTGATGGTAAAGTGCTGTTTAAAAGTATAGTTGGGAACCTATTAGGCTGATTATATGACTAAAATAAAATTAGACATGATTGATTCGCATGGCATAACTGACCAAGAATATAAGAATATTCTTAAAATTCTTGGCCGAGAGCCTAACTTAACTGAGTTAGGTATTTTTTCAGTTATGTGGTCTGAACATTGTTCTTATAAGTCATCGAAAAAATGGTTAAAGACTCTACCTACTGAAGCTCCATGGGTAATTTGTGGTCCTGGTGAGAATGCTGGTATCGTTGATATCGGGGATGGACAGGCAATTGTATTTAAAATGGAAAGCCACAATCATCCCAGCTTTATTGAGCCATATCAGGGAGCAGCAACTGGAGTTGGCGGGATCCTTCGTGATGTTTTTACCATGGGTGCGCGCCCTATCGCCAACATGAATGCTCTTAGATTCGGTTCCCCAGAACACCCTCGAACCCGATACTTGCTCTCTGGGGTAGTCGAGGGGATTGGCGGTTATGGCAATTGTATTGGTGTTCCAACCGTGGGTGGAGAAACAAATTTTCACAAAAGCTATGATGGTAACATTTTGGTTAATGCAATGACTGTAGGCTTAGCGAAAACTAATAATATATTTTATTCAACGGCTACAGGTGTTGGTAATTCTTTAATCTACATTGGTTCAAAAACAGGCAGGGATGGGATTCATGGGGCTACTATGGCGTCTGCAGAGTTTAACTTAGGCTTAGAAGACAAAAGACCAACAGTGCAAGTTGGTGACCCCTTTACAGAAAAGTTACTGATTGAAGCTTGTTTAGAGTTAATGAGCACCGATGCAATTATTGCTATTCAAGATATGGGAGCAGCTGGTTTGACTTCATCAGCTTTTGAAATGGCATCTAAGGGCGGTGTCGGTGTTGAATTAAATCTGGATCAAGTACCAGCTAGAGAATTAGGTATGAGTGCATATGAGTTTCTGCTTTCTGAGAGCCAAGAGCGAATGTTAATGGTAACAAATCCTGGCAAAGAGGAAATTGTTGAAGCTATTATGAATAAATGGGAGCTTGATTTTTCAGTTATTGGGAAGTTGACCGATACTGGTCGAATGGTTGTAAAAATGGGTGATAAAGTAGAAGTTGATTTACCCATTGATCCTCTTGCATTAGCGGCGCCCGAATATGATCGACCATGGATTGAAACTAAACCCCAAGACGATATCTCTTTTGATACAGTAGCAGAACCAGAAGATATTTTTCAGTGTTTAAACAATATTTTGTCTTCACATGATTTGTGCTCCAAAAGGTGGATTTGGGAACAGTATGATTATCTCGTAATGGGCGACACCGTGAAACACGCAGACGGTGACGCGGCTGTTGTAAGAGTTAGGGATTCTGAGAAGGGAATTGCTATAACTACTGATTGTACGCCCAGATATTGTTATTCTGATCCATTTGAAGGTGGCAAACAAGCAGTTGCAGAGACTTGGCGCAATTTAACGGCGGTCGGAGCCAAACCATTGGCAATTACAGATAATTTAAATTTTGGTAATCCTGAAAAACCAGAGATTATGGGTCAATTAGTTGGTGCCATTAGAGGTATAAGAGAAGCTTGTATTGCCCTAGAATATCCGGTTGTTTCGGGTAATGTGTCGCTTTATAATGAGACAGGTGGGCAAGCTATTCTTCCAACGCCCGTTATAGGTGGCGTGGGTCTTTTAGATGACTACAAAAATTCCGTTGGATTGAAATTTGATGATAATGGTGAAAGTATATTTCTTATTGGCGACACTAGAGGACATTTGGGGCAATCAATTTATTTACGTGAGATTGAAAAATTAGAGTGTGGCTCACCACCTGTAGTTAATTTAGAATCTGAGCGTTCTAACGGGGATTGTGTCCGTAAACTCATTATTAATCAGAAAATTACTGCATGCCATGACGTTTCAGATGGAGGTGTTTTGGTTTCTTTAGCAGAGATGGCAATGGTATCTAATGTAGGAATTGAAGTCTATGATTTATCAGGTGATATACCTATACACTACTGGGGATTTGGAGAAGACCAAGGGCGTTATATTATTGTAACAGGCCAAGATAGTTATGTTATAGATGAATGTAAATTCGCCAATGTTTCAATAAACCGGATTGGAAAGGCTTATGGCAAAGATTTTATTTTTAATAATCAAAGAATGTCCGTAGAATCTATGAAAGAAAATAATGAGTCATGGTTGCCAAATTACATGGCTTAAAATATATTAATGTCGTTAACTTGGGTGAATGCCCTTGATTTATATTATACAAAGGTAGATCGTTGTTTGGTAGGAAAGTTTTTTAATATGGCAATGAAGATAGAAGAGATTGAGCGTTTAATTAAAGAAGGTTTGCCTGATGCCCAAATTAAGATAGAAGATTTGCGTGGAGATGGTGACCATTATGCTGCTCACGTCAAGTCCTCGGCGTTTAAAGGGCTTTCAAGAGTAAAACAACATCAACTTGTATATGGTTCGTTAAAAGGAAGAATGGGCACTGAATTACATGCTCTAGCATTAAATACGAGCGTTCTTGAAAATAATTAGTGGCTCGATAAATAAGGAATAGAAAATGAATGATAATCCAATTTTTTCGCGTATAAAGAGTGAAATTGATGATAACCCGGTTACTTTATTTATGAAAGGCACACCCATGTTTCCTCAATGTGGTTTTTCATCGGCTACTGTTCAGGCTCTGACATTGATGGGAGTTAAATTTAAAGGGGTTGACGTGCTTGCTGATCAAGATATCAGGGAAGGAATTAAGGAATACAGCCAATGGCCAACAATTCCACAGCTATACATAAAAGGAGAATTTATTGGGGGCTGCGATATAATACGTGAAATGTATGAAAATGGTGAATTAAAAAAAGTTTTTGATGATAATGAAATTGAATATTCAGACGCGTAAAATAATGAAAAAATAGCGCTGGATACTAGATAAAACTTTTTAATTGCTATGTTGGTTAACTTAATTGCCTTGGATAACAGGATTTGAGAGAATTCCAATATCTTCAATTTCTAATTCTATAAGGTCCCCAGGTTGCAGAAAGATCCCTCGAAAGATGCCAACGCCAGCGCAGGTTCCAGTAGCTATTACATCACCAGGCTTAAGACAAACTTGTCTCGATAAGGAAACAATTAGTTCTGCAATAGAAAAAATCATTCCGTTGGTATTTCCGTCCTGCATCACTTTATCATTAATTTTTGTTTTTAAATTCAAGTTTTGGGGATTGTTAATTTGATTAGAGGGAACGATCCAGGGTCCCATTGGTGCAGATGTATCAAAGGATTTATGGCGAAACCAGTCCATACCAAAATTCCAATCATTTCTTCGTCCTACATCTCTCGCAGAAACATCATTAAAAATTGTGTACCCAGCTATAATATCGGTCGCATTTTCTGTATTTAAATGGTGGCCTTTTTTTCCAATAACTGCCGCCAATTCAACTTCCCAATCATACTTCTCTGAATAATTTCTTGGTAATTCAATATTTTGATTAGGACCAATAATCGATCCACAAGACTTAAGAAAAAATAATGGTTCAATGCTTCCCTTGTCGATAGAGACTCCCATCTCTTGAGCATGATCATAATAGTTTGCACCCGCACAATAAATTGTTCCAGGATTGTTTAACGGAGCGTGTAAAATTACATCATTTATAGGCAATCCAGTTGTTGTTGGAGCCTGCGTAATTTTGTCAAGCATGGGCACGAATTTTGGCCAGTTTCTAAAAACTGTATCGAGTGATATTGTCTCATTATGTTGCCAATCATCCATCTGGCACAACTCTAGACCCAAGTCGTGAACCATATTTTCTTTCATCACGCCTGCTTTTATTTCCCCGTTCTCGCTATAGGAAATTAACTTTATATCATTCATCGTGCTTCCTTATAAAAATTAATATCAGAATGCATGGTCAACCTAGTTATTTGGAATTTAATTTTACTCTCTCGTACATTAACTTGGATTAACGCGAATAATACTCGATTACTAAATTTGGTTCCATTTTAACGGGATATGGCACATCGGCTAAACCGGGTTGTCGGGTATAGCTACCTTTACACTTTGCCGCGTCTACAGTCATATAGTCAGGGATTTCTCTTTCCTGTGAGGCGATTGCTTCTAATACCAAAGGCAGATCACGAGATTTTTCTTTGATTTCTATTACATCTCCATCATTCACCATATATGAGGGAATATTAACCCTAACGCCATTGACACGGATATGCCCATGATTAATGAACTGGCGTGCGGAAAAAACCGTTGGAACAAATTTCATTCTATAAATTACAGCATCTAGACGACGTTCTAAAATTCCTATTAGATTTTCAGAGGTGTCCCCACGTCTACGAACAGCCTCTTTGTAATAACGTCGAAATTGTTTTTCGGTAATACTTCCATAATAACCTTTTAGCTTCTGTTTAGCTTGCAATTGCAAACCAAAATCAGTTGGTTTTGCTCTCCTTTGACCATGAAGGCCTGGCCCATACTCTCTTGTATTGAAGGGTGATTTGGGTCTACCCCAAAGATTACAACGCAGTCTGCGATCAATTTTATATTTTGATTGTATTCTTTTTGTCATTACTAACTCTCATTCTTTTTTATAGCGAAGATCATTTTTGATCAAATACGCTTTTATTGTCCCAGTAGGCCCTAGAAATTGGACGGAAGATCTTTAAAATTAGATTTTCTCTTTCCTGGAAATAAACTCTTTGNTGAGCGCCGGAGATCATAGGGATTTTCATGCAGGTGTCAATAGCTCAATAAAATGTAATCTATGAAGTATCAAGCTCGCTATCCCAATAAAGAAAATCACGCCAGCTCTCGTGGAGGTAATTTGGGGGAAAGGCACGTCCAATCACTTGAAGTGACTGATTGCTTGGACATATGGGTTTTTTTGGCAAGTGCATTCCAGAATTTTTTAATGACTTATTTGCTTTATGTAAATTGCAGTGACTGCATGCAGCAACAACGTTAGTCCATTCGGTTTTTCCCCCGTGCGATCGAGGCACAACGTGGTCAAAAGTTAATTCTTGGACTTGAAATGGTAAATTACAATATTGGCAGGTGAATTGATCACGTAAAAAAACGTTGAAGCGCGTGAAAGCTGGTTTTCTGGCAATATGAACGTAATCTTTAAGTGAAATTACACTGGGTATTTTTATTTCTGTGGTTGGTGAATGAATTGTATTACTATATTCAGAAACCACATTTACTCTGTTTAAAAAAACGGCTTTAACCGCATCTTGCCATGACCACAATGATAAAGGAAAATAATTTAGTGGCCTAAAATCTGCATTTAATACTAAAGCAGGACAGTTATTTATTCCTATAGACAATAGCCTTATTCCGATTTATCCTAGTTCTATAAATAATAGTGTTAAATATTCTTTTATCAACATTAGATCATTTAAAAATAATAAATTTTGGAAAATAAGAATAAACTAACTAAACTAAATTCAATTGATTTTTATTTAATTGCAAAAATTTTGGTTAAGAACTCTCGTGCCATTTGTATACCTTCAAAGTCAATAGAATGGCCCAATCCTCTTATGATATGACTTTCGACCGAAATATTCTCTTGTTTTAATACTTTGACGGCAATCTCTTGTTCTTGAATTGGAATTAATTCGTCTTGATCCCCATTTATTAACAATATTGGCGGGTAGCTGGCAATTTCATTTTTAAGCACTTCTTTTCCTACCAATTGGCCTGAAAAACCAATAATTCCAGCAATATCTTTCTTGCGCCGGGTTCCGCAAAACAATGACATCATGGTTCCTTGAGAAAACCCTATTAAAGCTACTTGATTTTCTTGAAGGGTATATTTTTCAATTTGTTGATCAATGAACCCATTTAATGTAGGCGCTACCATCCGCGCTCCTTCGAGCATTGCTGCTTCTCCACGATTTTGAAGGCTAAACCATTGGTATCCAATTTCAGCGTGCATTGGTATCATATCACATTTTTCTGGACCGTTTGGTGCAATAAATAACGCATTTGGGCAAACCTCGGCAAAATATGGTGCCAAGCCAATTAGATCATTGCCATCTGCCCCGAGCCCATGAACTAAAATTATTAATTGTTCTATTTGTTCTGAACTATCTTCTGATCTATAATTAGGACCACTTAACAAGTCTAGCTTTGTCATAGAATAAATGCCGTTTTTTTAAAAGAGATTATAGCTATAGTATTTCTATCAATTAACCATCCAAAGCAAAAGTAATAAAATGGTTCTGAGTTCTAATTCACAAAATAATCAGGTCATAACGCGGTTTGCCCCTACACCTTCAGGATATTTGCATTTAGGCCATGCATATTCGGCGTTTTTTGCCGAGAGAGCAGCCCGTTCTAGGGAAGGAACACTTGTTTTAAGAATTGAAAATAATGATAAAACTAGGTGTTTGGAAAAATATGAGAAAGCACTGGTTGACGATTTAACTTGGTTAGGATTAAGTTGGAAAAACCCTGTGAGGCGACAATCAGAATATACTCAAGATTATTTAAAAGCAGTTTCTAAGCTCAAAGATATGGGCCTTATTTATCCCTGTTTTTGCTCACGTAAGGATATTTGGAATAAAGTAAATCTTATTTCTAATGCGCCGCATAACGCGGTTATAGGGGGCTTGGGACCAATCTATCCAGGCACATGTAGGTCTATGACTTCAGATGAACAAGAAAACCGTATACTTTCAGGCCATCAGTATGCATTCCGTTTAGATACCATGCGAGCAATTCGACTAGTAAAAAGTAAACAGGAGTGCTTTCATTGGGAAGATTTAGATTATGGCAAACAAGCCGCCAAACCAGAAATATTTGGAGACTTTATAATTGCAAGGAAAGATGGAGCTGCTAGTTATCATTTATCTGTTGTAATAGATGATGCAGCCCAAAGGGTAGATTTAGTAACTCGGGGGGATGATTTAAGAGATGTTACGCACATACATTTTTTATTGCAAAAACTATTGGAATTAAAGTCCCCTCGTTATCAATTTCATCGTTTGTTATTGGATAGTAATGGAGAGCGATATGCGAAAAGAAATAATGCTCAATCACTGAGGGAATTGAGAAATCAAGGAATAACTCCCGCCCAAATTATAAAGAATTTAGGTTTTTCTTTGTTATGAAAAGATTACAAATTACCATTGATAACATAGTTTAGAATTCGGACGACTTGATCTGGATTTTTAGTAACAGCTAAAGCAGCATTGTCTATCTCTTTTAAGGCATGAGTAAGATTCTCTGAATGCAGAATTATCATTGGTTTTCCCGANGCCGAAGCTATTCCNGCATCAAATGCTGCNTTCCATTGTCTAAATTTTTCACCAAATTTGATCACTACAATATCAGATTTACCTATCAAGGTGCGGGTACGAACAGCGTTGATGCCAGCACCTTTTTGGTCTTTCCAGAACTCATTACCCTCGGCACCAAGTATATCTACACCACAATCATCACTCGCTTCATGATTCGTTACTGGGGATAGAAAAATAATTGGTAGATTGATATTCGAACAGCCTTCTTTGATTTGTTCACGCCAATCTGAATGTATTTCGCCCGATAAATATACTTTCCAATTATCTAGAGACATCATTAAAACCTTTGTAATAATTTGTACTAGGCCGCCGATGCTTTTTTCTTTGTGCTCGGGACATATGCAATTTTACAATGTTCCAAGCAATAAGGCTTGCCATCGACGGCTGGTTNACCACAAAACCTGAAATCTGGTTTTCCTGGTTCTCCATTAGGCCACGAACACATGTTTGCTTTAAGAGTATCAAGAGTAATTATATTATGATCAACTTTGGCAGCTGGAGGCTGGCGACGCATTGCCAAGTCCAACCTACGAACTTTACCTACAACGGCATTTTTTGTTATTCCCAGTCTTCGACCTATTTCGCTGGTCGAAAGTCCAGTTGCCCATAATTCAGTCAACTTTTCAACACGTTCTTGCGTCCATTCGAAACCTACTACCATTTCCCCCACCTTACATAAAATTCATATAAAATTGTCTGGAATCCTTCTGTAGTACTATATTTATGTTTAACATGATCAGTCAACACCATATTTAGTGTTATCCACAAGATTCTTATTTATATTAATTTTTTTATTAAGATAAAATTATTTTTATTGATGTTACTTTGACTAGACGCGAGTATCCTTTTTGATAAGTTTTACCGATGGTTGCTGGACGCAAGGGGTGAGAATATGTTTCGAAAAATCCAAATTCAGATAACAATTATCGTTTTTTTGATACTTTATATTTTGCTAGCAAACAAAACCTCATTAGAGGCTGCAAACATTAAGAAATTTGAGTTGGTTCCCGCACCTAATTTATACTTAGCTCTAAAGGATATAAATGTTAGAGAAGGGCCCAAAAATAAGTCACGCCGTTTATCCACTGTAAAGAGGTATGCTCGTATTAGTGTTGCGGGAAGAGTGAAAGGCACAAGATGGTTATCAATTATTCGGGGTGCTAAAAAATTAGGTTTTGTTTATGCAACAGCGTTAACCCCGGTCCTCGATGGCAGCTTAAAAAGTCCAATTGAAGGGGTGTTATTGTCTAACAAAGGAAATCTTATTGAATATAAAAAATGTTCTTATAAAATAAGTTTTTTGGATAAAGAACAGATTGTAAATAACATACAGGTTATTTCTAACTATCAATTAATCATAAATTGCAAGTTTAAGAAAAAATTATATTTTATAAACGCAACTATGTTTCTAACCGAGTTACCTTATTTAGGAAACAAAAGACCAAATTATCAAATTAATTTGGACTTGGTGAATATTCCTGACCAGACTGATATATTTTCTCTAACCACTATTTATAATTTACAGAAAAATAAAATAAAATTTGATCAGGTAAACTCTGAGTATTTTTGGTTAAAACGAAAAATATCCAGTGTTAAGGCCTCCGGAGTTAAAGGTGCTCTCATATCTACACTGCAAGTTGCTTATGACGGTTGGAATGAAAAATTCTGGAAGAATTTCGAAAGAGATCGAAAATAAAAATATTATTTATTTTAATTATTTATAATACGCCAACCAATATCTTTTCTATAAAATCCGTCAGGCCAATCGATTGCTTCGATGGCTTTATATGATCTGGCTCTGCATTCATTAATGTTTTTACCTGTAGCTGTAACTCCCAAAACTCTGCCACCATTAGATATATAATTATTTGAGTCTTTTTTAGTTCCAGCATGAAATACTTTTGCATCGTTAATCTGCTCAGCCTCATTAAGATTATTTATCGTGGTCCCGATTGAATAAGAGCCTGGATAACCTTTTGCAGCCATAACAACAATAATTGACATTTCGTTTTTCCAATTAAGTTGAATTTTATCCAAATTACCACTAACAGTCGCGTCAAGCGCTTCGACTAGGTCAGAGTCGAGAAGTCTCATCAATGTTTGACACTCTGGGTCACCAAATCTGACATTGAACTCTAACGTTTTTGGCTCTCCATCTTTAATCATCAACCCTGCAAATAGAATGCCTTTATACGGACAACCTTCATTTGTCATGCCATCGATAATAGGTTTTATTATTGACGACATAATTTTTTCTTCAATATCCTTTGTAATGATAGGAGCTGGTGAATAAGCGCCCATGCCTCCTGTATTTGGACCTTTGTCTCCATCATATGCTGTCTTGTGGTCTTGTGCTGAGAGTAACGGCAGCGCCGTTTTGCCATCAACCAAAACAAAAAAGCTAGCTTCTTCTCCTGTTAGAAACTCCTCTATTACGACTTCCTGACCGGCTTTACCAAACTTATTTTGGTTCATCATCTCGTCTAGACCTATTATTGCCTCAGTTTTAGTTTGTGCAATGATTACACCTTTGCCTGCGGCTAAACCACTTGCCTTTAATACAATTGGAAACCCTTGTGATTTGATATAAGAAACGGCATCATTGAAATTTGTGAATTTAGAATATTTCGCCGTAGGAATATTATATTTTGTGAATAAATCTTTCATAAAAGCTTTTGAACCTTCCAGTTTTGCTGCTGCTTGATTAGGACCAAAAGCGCTTATTCCTTCTAACTCTAATTTATCGACCAAACCCATTACCAAAGGTATTTCAGGGCCAACAATAACCAAATCAATCAAATTATTTTTCGCAAAATTTACTAAATCTGAAATCTCGTTCGGTTGAATATTTACGCACTCCGCTAAATTCTCTATTCCAGCATTTCCAGGAGCACAAAATAATTTATTACATTTAGGCGATTGAGCTATTTTCCAGCAAAGTGCATGTTCTCTTCCGCCATTACCAACGACTAGGATATCCATTTTTACTCCTGCAAAATTTGCTTGTTTTACTCTTATTGAGTTTTAGCATAAAATTTTAAAAAGTCATGAGTGAAAACAAAAATATGACCCAAATGAATGGTGTTGGTGATAATAGGCCAATATTTTCGGTAAGCGAGATTTCTCAAACACTAAAAAAGTTTGTTGAGGAAAATTTCTCTCATGTTCGCGTGAGGGGAGAAATTTCAAGAATCACACGAGCCCGCTCAGGGCACATTTATCTAACACTTAAAGATAATTCATCTGTTTTAGATGGTGTTTGCTGGAATGGAACTGTTTCAAGGCTCTCCCATATGCCTGAGGACGGTATGGAGGTAATAGTAACGGGAAGACTCACTACTTATGCTGGTCGTTCTAACTACCAAATCGTAATTGAGAATATAGAAATAGCTGGTGAAGGAGCGTTGCTAAAACTTATTGAAGATCGTCGTAAGAAGTTGTTTGGTGAAGGATTATTTGACGAAGGTAGAAAAAAATCTATTCCTTTTATCCCAAATTGTATAGGATTAATTACTTCTCCGACTGGGGCCGTAATCCAAGATATATTGCGAGTGCTGGGCGATAGGTTTCCGAGTTTTGTATTGTTATGGCCGGCTAACGTCCAAGGGGATTTGGCTGCTGAGCAGGTTTGCCAAGGCATTAGAACGTTTAATAAAATTAGTCCTGCCAGTAAATTCCAACGGCCTGATGTAATAATAGTTGCACGGGGCGGGGGAAGTATCGAAGATTTATGGGCGTTTAATGAGGAAATTGTTGTAAGGGCGGTCGCTGAAAGCAATATTCCTCTAATTTCAGCAATTGGACATGAGACTGATACAACTCTTATTGACTTTGCTTCTGATGTGAGGGCGGCTACCCCATCTGTGGCTGCAGAAATGGTGGTTCCGATAAAAGGTGACTTATTATCAATGATTTTTAATCAAGAGAGTCTTATGCAACGCGCAATTTCTAGAACCCTTGAAAGCCATAATAAAAATATGGAGAGTTTGGGTCGCGGCTTATCTGATCCAAAAAGATTAATTGAGGAGGTTATGCAGCGATTAGATGATCGCGCCGAGCGCTTGATTAATGCTAAAAATAATTATGTAAATGGTTTGCTAAGTCTGGTTGCAAGAATNTCAGCGGGATTAATTAGTCCAGAACACCAGTTGATCTCCAAGGAAAATTACTTAACAANCCATTTAAAGGCGTGGCAGAAATCATTACATGGATTCTATGACCAGAAATCATATCAGTTAGAAACGCTTGGTNTAAGGCTCGAAGCGGTTTCTTACCAGAATATTCTTGATCGAGGATTTGCATTGATTCGAGATAATCGTGCTAAACCAATTTTCTCCTCAAAAGAATTAGAAAAAGGAATGAGCATTAAAATTTCACTTCGTGATGGTCAAGTTGAAGCGACTATAAATGGAGAAAAAAACCATTTACTTAACAAAGAAGGTGATGAGGATAAGAATTGAGATATTTTATATTATGTTTCTTATTGAGTTTCTCAATGATATTGATGTCATACAAAATCATCAGTGCTAAAGAACTTAAATTAGAGGGGCAAGCAATACAGGGGGGACTTATTGTTGGATGGACTAGGCCAGATTCAAAAATATTTTTAGATGAAAGAAAGATTAAACAGGGACTAAAGGGAGATTTTTTGGTTGGATTTGGACCCGATGCGAAAATACAATCTAATTTAAAGATTTTTTATAAAGAAAAATTAGTTACTGAGCATCAGTTTAATTTAGTAAAAAGAAATTATAAAATTCAGAAGATTAACGGTTTACCAAGACGAAAGGTAATGCCTAATGCCTATGACCTAAAAAGGATAAAAGATGAGCGCGCTCTGGTAAAGATCGCGAGAAAAAAATACATTCCTGATGCTCTTTTTGTGGCAGGGTTTTCCTTGCCTGTTGAAGGCATTGTAACAGGAGTTTATGGGTCTAGGCGTATCTTAAATGGGGTTCCAAGAAGACCACACTATGGATTAGATATTGCCGCGAAAACAGGTACCCCGGTCACAGTGATTTCAGATGGGGTTGTCGTTTTTACGAATGAAGATATGTTCTTTAATGGAAAAATGTTAATCATTAACCACGGCTTAGGGCTCACCTCAATGTATATACATTTAAGTAAAATTATGGTTAAAATTGGTGATCGTGTTTTAAAAGGTCAAAAGGTAGGACTAGTTGGGAGTACTGGGAGATCAACTGGCCCGCATCTGCATCTTGGTGTTATGCTCAATAAAACTCCTATAGATCCCGAGCAATTATTTAAGTAGTGTTTCTTGAACGTTAGGCCAGCGATTATGAACCCAAAGCCATTGTTCTGGGTGTTCTTTTATCCAATTAGCTAAAATAATGTTAATATTGGTCATGAAATCATAAATATCTAGATTTTTATTATCAGTTATTTCAATTTTTATAGGGGGGTGTACTGTAATTTTAAAATATGCGCCTTTAATTCGTGAAACCTGAACAGGTACGACAGGACAATTATATTTTCTCGCTAATTGTCCTAATGCGGGAGCTGTCATTGCATTGCGGCCCATAAACGGAACAGAAATACCGTCATTCATTTTTTGGTCAATGAGCATTGCTAAGTGATCACCAGAGTTGAGAACTTTTAATATACCTTTTGAACCTGCTGGCCCTTTTGGAAAATATTTTCCACCGGTATCCAGACGACCCTTTTGAACTAAACGATCAAAAAATAAATTATTGGCCTTACGATAAATTAAATGAAGAGGCAAACCCCTCTTCGTGGAAGCAAGTGGGACAAGTTCCCAATTCGCAAGATGACCACTAAAAAAAATCCCTGGTTTATTGTCCTCTCTAAGTTGATCAATGTATTCAGCACCTTCTATTTCTACCCGTCCGTCTTTTTTATACGGATTGAATTTAGCTAGATGCGGATGCTCAGCTGCAGTGCGGCCCAGATTATCCCACATTTGAATAATTATAAGCTCAATTTCTTCATTTTTTAATTCAGGAAAAACAATATTGAGTTCTCTTCTTGCATTTTTTGTTACGCGCAACTTTGGCCCAACTTGCCGAGCCATCCAACCGCCGAAAGTTGAAGCTGTATCAACAGGAAGACATGCAAAAATAGTATTTAATGCAGTTGCTATAAATCCAAGTACCGGATCAATAATGATGGTTCTAAAACAAGTTTTATAAATTATTAAATTTGACACATATTATCTCAAGTATTTTTCTAGAAGTATTTTACGGTCATTAATATTTTTCCATTTAATTTTTACCAGAATTTCGGTAACATGTTTCTTTTGATCATTTGATAGGCGCGCATAGTCTTTTGAGGTCGTAACTAATAGCGCTTCCTGTTTTTTAGCAGATTTTACTAAGTTTTTCACTTCTCTTTGGCTAAATTGATGATGATCTTTAAAATTGATTTTTGCAATAACACAACTACCGATTCTCTCTAAAGTGTCAAAAAACTTTTTCGGACGACCAATTCCAGAAAATGCATAAAGCCGCTTATTCTTTAGCTTTTCAATATTAGTTTTTGGAATAATCGTCGCTTCGAAAATCTTTAGTGTATTATTTTGTTGATTGGATAAGAACTCATTGAGTTTTTCTTTAATATTAAAATGATCATTACCAATTATTACCACTGCTTGCGCCCTAGAGAGACCAAAATATATGTTTTCTCGCAATGGTCCTGAGGGTAGCAAGCGGCCATTTCCGAACCCAACTTCTCCATCAATGACTATAATGGATAAATCTTTATTTATTGAAGGATCTTGAAAGCCATCATCTGTAATTATAACCTCAGCGCCACCTTGATATGCTGATTGGATACCAAGAGCCCTATTGGAACTAACCCAGGTCTCGCATTCTTGGGCCAGTAAGAGCGGTTCATCACCAACGTCATTTGAAGTATGTTTAGATAGATTAACCCGGATAGGACCCTTGATTACACCACCATAGCCTCGACTTAAAAAATGTATTTTAATCCCTTTATTTGTTAAAAACTGGCCAATTGAGATCGCTACAGGTGTTTTACCTTGACCACCAACTAAAAGATTTCCAATGCAGATCACGGGTATTGGAGCTGACCATGGTTTGGTTCTTTTATATCGGGACTTGTGTACTAATCCATAAGACCAACTGATGGGTTCCATTAATAAGGAGAAGAAAGAGTGAGTTTTGGCAAACCAAAAATTAGGTGGGCGCATACTTGGAATCCAAAATTGTTAGTATTTCTCCTATAACCAAGCTAACAACCTCCGATTGAGAATCAATAAATTTATTACCTTTTTGGATCATTTTTTTGCGGTCAGAAATTTTATTTATTAATTTAGAGATTGACTCAGAGCATTCTAAGGTGGTTTTAACCTCAACAGAACACCCATGTTTTTTCATTTCTTTGCAAATCCAACGAAAATTTGTCATGTGAGGACCGTGAATTACAGCACAGCCAAATTTTAGAGGTTCTATTGGGTTTTGACCCCCATATGGAACGAGTGATTTTCCCATTAAAACAATATCAGAAAGACTAAAAAATAGCCCAAGCTCGCCCATTGTGTCTGCCACATAAATTTGTGTGTCAGGAGTAATGGGGTTGTCGAGAGAGCGGAGGGCGAAAGAAATATTTTTGTTTTTAAGTAAGCGAGCAATTTTTTCACCACGATTCACTTGTCTTGGTACGATAATCGTCAATATATCTTTATGTATATTTTTAAGTTTTTTATGTATATCTGTAACCATATTCTCTTCAAGATAATGTGTGCTGGTCGCTAACCACAAAGGGCGATTTATAATCTGCGATTGCAGGACACCTAGAGATTTTAAGTCGACAGGAAGGGGAGGAACTGAGAATTTTAGGTTACCAAGGTTCTTTACTTTGGGTGCGCCTAATTTTCTTAATCGTATAACATCTTCTTCCGACTGACCAAGACATAAATTAAAGCAACTTAGAATATTTTTCATGAGGCTTGGCGCAATTTGCCATTTTGCATATGATTTGTCTGAAATTCTGCCATTAAGTAATAACAATGGTATTTCTGACTTATGCGTCTTAAAAATAATGTTAGGCCAGAATTCACTCTCGGTCCAAAGAGCAACATCAGGTCGCCAATGTTCAATAAAACGCGATACATATGATGGTTTATCAACCGGTATATACTGATGAAATGCTCTATCGGGTAATCTGTCTTTAAGAATTTTCGCTGAAGTTATAGTGCCAGTTGTGATCATAAGATAACTATTTGGATAGCTTTTTAATAAATTTTCTATTAAAGTGATTACTGATAAAGACTCTCCAATGCTTGCAGCGTGGATCCAGAACAGAAAACCATTGGGTTTAGGTATCCTGCTAATCCCAATCCGTTCCTCATGTCTATCTCTATCTTCTTTGCCAATTGATTTCCGATAATATAAGTACATTGATATTATTGGAGTTCCTAATACTGTAATGGCGCGATATATTTTTAGTAGCATTTAGTTTTCTCTGATGGGAGAGTTGGGTGTTAATTGTCCCATCATTTCATCCGCTTCTAAGGTCATATTTTTAAGTTTTTCTTCTAATGATTGACGAATTTTTTCTAATTCCTCTTTTCTGGTATTTTTGGATACATTTATTGGCTCTCCCCATATAAAAACCCCTTTGGAGAACGGCATTGGAATTATAAATCTATCCCAACTACTTAAAACTCTCCACTTTGAGACACTATATGTTACAGGCAGAATTGGTACACCGGATAATTTTGCAAGAATTATAGCGCCTATTCCAGCCTTCATATATGGACCACGGGGGCCATCGGGTGTGAGACCAACGCAGTCACCATTTGTCAATGCCCGTGTCATTTTTCTCAGTGCATAGCTGCCACCCTTCTGAGACGAACCACCAATAGTCTTGAAGCCTAGGTTTTGAACTATTTTTGATATTAATTGGCCATCAGGGTGCGTTGATATTAACATCTTAAATGAGCGATTGTAAGTCCATGCGCACGACATCATTAATAACCTACCATGCCAGAAACAAACAATAAAAGGGCTTCCCTCGGAGATTAATTTTCTGGGAAATGATAAGTTACGTATTTGCCATTCACAGTTACGTTTAATAAATTTTATATAACGAGCTCCAATGGAACTTGCTAATATTCTTATATACTTATTACGTGATATATTTTTAATAAATTTTGGTGTTGCCATAATAATTTTTTAAACTTCTTATTTAATACCCTCATCTAATTTTTTATTTTTCTCTCTAAATTGGAGAGTATATAAGTCTTTATAGATACCATTCTTTTTTACTAATTGGGCATGAGTTCCTGACTCGAGTATACGCCCTTGATCAATTACATAAATTAAGTCTGCATCTATCACTGTAGATAATCGGTGGGCAATTACTAATGTTGTTCGACCCACCATTAATTTTTTTAGAGCATTTTGGACAAAACGCTCAGATTCTGTATCCAGTGCGGATGTTGCTTCATCAAGAAGTAAGATAGGAGCATTTTTTAACATCGCTCTTGCAATGGCAATGCGCTGTCGTTGGCCGCCCGAAACCTTCATGCCTCTCTCTCCTACGAGAGTATTGTAGCCGAGTGGCATATCACTAATAAAATTATGAGCACCAGCATTTTTGGCGGCCTCAATAATTTTTTTCTTTGGAGCATTGGGTAAGCCATAAGCAATATTTGCTTCAATAGTGTCATCAAATAATGTAATTTCCTGGCTTACAAGAGCCATTGACTTACGTAGGCTTTTGATCGTTGCTAATTTAATGTCGGTGCCATCTATTAAAATATTGCCTTTTTTTGTATCATAAAACCTCGGTATTAAATCTAGTATGGTTGACTTGCCTGCCCCTGATGCTCCAACTAGCGCAACTGTTTTGCCAGCTGGCACCCGTAAATTTATATTTAATAATGTGGGTGTGGCAGTGTCATATGAAAATTCAACATTTTGGAAGATTATTTCTCCACCATAAACTTTTAAGTTTCTCGGATTTTTTGTTTCTTCCACATATGTACTCCGATCTAAAATCTCAAAAAGGCGCTGAGCTCCTGCCAAACCTTCTTGAAGACTGGCATTTAAATTTGCTAGCCTTTTCATTGGTTCATAAGCCAGCAGTAAAGCGGTAATAAAAGAAAAAAAAGAACCTGCGTCCAAATTCTCAGTGATGACTTGATGTCCGCCGTAAGCTATTACCATTGTTATTGCAATACCGCCCAAACTTTCCATAATTGGGCTTGCTAAGGACCTAATCCTCGCCGATCGAAATACTAATAAAAAAATTCTCTCAGCGATTTCTTTTACCCTATTTTTCTCATAACCTTCCATACCATAAGATTTTACAACTCGTACCCCTTGGAATGTTTGTTGCAAGAGTGTGGTAAATTGGCCCATTTCCACTTGTGTGTTTACAGTAACGGCTCTCATTCTCTTGCCAATACGAACGATAGGAATAACAGCTATTGGGAAAACGATGAATGCTATTAAGCCAAGTTGCCAGTCTTGCCAAAACATAACCCCAACTAATCCAATCAGTGATAAGAAATCTTTTCCAAAACCGGTAAGAGCGTTTGATACAGCAGTTCTCATCATGTTAATATCGATTGTAAATCGAGAGATTAGATTACCCGTTTGAGTGTTATTAAAAAAAGAAACTTCCAAACTTATTAAGTGTGAGTATAAACGATGTTGAGTATCAGTAATAATGCGTTGCCCGACATAACTCATTAAAACAGCTTGTCCGTAATTTGCGATTCCTTTAATTGTGAAAGTAAAAAAAACTGCAAGTGAAATAATCCAGAGAAGAGCTTTATTTTTTTCAAAAAAAACCTCATTGATAACAGGCTTCATTAACCAAGCACTTGTTGCGGTGGCTGCTGCAACTATTGCCATACAGCCTAAAGCTAGAATAATCCAAATGAGGTAAGGTCGAATGCTCTCTCTCACTAAACGAAGCATTAATGCTCTTGTAGAATTAACTTGTGTAGCAGCGTCATATCCCAAATTATTGCGTCCTATGGATATTANTTTAAATTTCTGATTAAACCTAAAAGCTATTTTATTATAGATTTATTAATCTAAAAAGTTGTGAAGATAATGTAATAACTATAAAATTTATTTTCCCGCTAGAGTCATTCCTTCAATTCTGATTGTTGGGGCATCAATACCATAACGAAACTCAAGATCATTGGCAGGTGAAAGACGCAAAAACATATCATTTAAATTTCCAGCGATTGTTATTTCACTTACGGGGTAGGTGATCTCACCATTTTTAATCCAAAATCCAGCAGCGCCTCGACTATAATCTCCAGTGAGCCCGTTCACGCCCATACCGATGAGCTCTGTAACATATAAGCCATCTTTAATATCATTCATCAGCTGCTCTGGGCTTTGGAGCCCTGGTTGTAAATAGACGTTTGTAGCTGATGGTGAAGGCGCAGACCCACTTCCCCGTGAGGCATGACCTGTGGTTTCTAAACCCAATTGTCTTGAAGATCTTAAATCTAAAATCCAAGTAGATAAAATACCGCTGCTCACAAGTTCCCGCTTTTTATTCGCCACACCCTCGCCATCGAAGGGTTTTGAGCGGAGGCCGCGAGGTCTATGAGGGTCATCACAAATTGTTATGTCTTCGGAAAATACTCGTTCTTTCATTTTATCTTTTAAAAAGCTCGTACCTCGCGCTATTGATGAGCCATTAATTGCTGAAGTTAAATGGCCTAACAATCCCCTCGATACTCTTGGATCGTAAATTATAGGTACTTGAGTGGTTTTAACCTTCCTTGGATTTAATCTCTTTACAGCTTTTTGCCCGGCGTTTTTTCCCAGTGACTCTGGACTAAGCATATCTTCAGCATACACGGCACCCGTGTAGTCATAATCGCGCTCCATCTCTGTTCCCTCGCCAGCCAGAACTGAAACACTTATTGAATAATGTGACCCAGAATATGAGTGAGAAAATCCATTTGTTCCAACAACAGACACGTTAGCACAACCCCAACCAGCTTCTGCTCCTTCGGAATTTGTTATTCCTTGCACCGAACGCGCTGCATCCTCTGCCTTTTGTGACCATTCAATTAATGTGTCTTCACTCGGCTCACTTGAATCGAAACTATCAACGTCGATGTGATTGGTTGCAAGCTGATTTGGGTCTGCTAAGCCACAAAAAGGGTCTTCGGGGACGACTTTAGTCATCGCAATGGCTCTACTTGTTAATTCTTCTAATGCTTCGGAGCTAAAATCTGAGGAAGAGACGATAGCTTGTCGATTGCCTATTAAGGTGCGTAAACCAATATCGTAACCCTCTGATCGTTCGAGTTTTTCCATATTTCCTAACCGTTGTGCTACCGATAGAGATTTGCTCTCTATAAACACTGCATCCGCTGCTGTGGCGCCCTTTTTCTGTGCTTTGACTATAAGGTCTTGCAATACGTCAAGCATCTGAGAGTCGCTGTTCATGTCTTTNACTCCAATAAAAATTTTATTTTATTTCCAAATTGGCTTACCTTCGCCTGGTAGGCCAAGTTTGTCCCATATGATTGAAATTTTTTCAATAACTTCATTACTCATTCTAATTTGTTTGCCCCATTCTCTGTTTGTTTCAGGTGGTATTTTGTTTGTTGCATCCATCCCAATTTTTCCGCCAAGGCGGGGTTCAGGTGAGGCAAAGTCAAGATAGTCTATTGGGGTGTTCTCTATCAACGTAATATCTCTCACAGGATCCATTCTGGTCGAAATCGCCCATATAACATCCTCCCATTTTCTAACGTCGATGTCACCATCAACAATAATAACAAACTTGGTATATAAAAACTGACGAAGATATGACCAAACACCCATCATAATTCGCTTGGCGTGTCCGGGATATGCTTTTTTTATTGAGACAACCGCAACGCGATAAGAACAACCTTCAGGTGGAAGCCAGAAGTCAATTACCTCTGGAAATTGTTGAATGAATAGCGGAATAAACAACTCATTTAGTGCTTCACCCAAAACTGAGGGTTCGTCTGGTGGTCTTCCTGTATAAGTTGATAAGTATAGGGGTTTTTTTCTCATCGTTATTGCATTAATTTTGAATATTGGAAATTTTTCCACAGAATTATAATAGCCTGTATGATCACCAAAAGGTCCTTCATCTTCATATTCATCCACTGAAACAAACCCTTCAAGTACTATTTCAGCCTCAGCGGGAACGTTTATTGGTATTGTTTTACATCTTACTAACTTGATCTTTTGGTTTCTCAGTAATCCCGAAAACTGATATTCTGACACATTATCGGGAACTGGGGCTACGGCAGCCAGAATAGTTCCGGGGTCTGCGCCAATTACCACTGCAACTGGCATAGGCTCTTTATGACCAGAATGGTGTTGCGCCCCTCCTCGGTGTTTAAGCCACCGCATCAAAGTCGTGTTTTTACTGGTAACCTGCATCCTATATATTCCGAGATTAAAATTATCTGGTTTTAAATCGTCACTTCCTTTGCTTACTACCAAAGGCCATGTTATTAAGGGTGAAGGCTCTCCTGGCCAACAAGTTTGAATTGGAAGGTCATATAAATTTATTTTGTCACCCTTTAAAATAATTTCCTGGCACGGTGCTTTTGAGACTATCTTCGGTTTCATTGCTAAAGCGGATTTAACCATCGGGAGCATCGCGACTGCTTCTTTGATCCCATTTGGAGGCTGTGGTTGGCGGAGAAAAGCAAGGGTCTCGCCCAGTGTTCTGAGGGTTTCAGGTGTTTGATTCATTCCCCAAGCAACACGTTCAACTGTTCCAAATAAATTTGTTAATACTGGTATTCTAAACTTCTCCCCATTCTCTTTGACAGCATTTTCAAATAAAATTGCGGGTCCATTATTAGCCATCACGCGTGTTTGTATCTCGGTCATCTCAAGAATTGGCGAAATAGGCTCAGAAATACGTTTTAATTGACCATTTTTTTCCAGCCAATCCGCGTATTCTCTCAAATTTTTATAGGGCATATTTCTCTTTCGTCTTATCGAGCAACCAGAGAGTCTGTGAGTCTGAATTAACTTATTCATCTCGGGATTCGGAAACGTGTTACCAAGAGTGATATAAAAAAAGCTCTGTATTGGCAAATTTTATTATTTTTTTAATGATAATAATTATTAGTTGCAATATTAAATACCAAATGATATTAATAATTAATCTCAATAAATGGNATAATTATAATGAATATGGTATCAAAAATTTTCAAAAAAGATGAAAAGGAGACNCCCGCTTTGATTTTAGAGCTATCATTTGCAGGACAAATGTCGATATGGGGTTTGCGGCTTTTGGCATCCGGATACCGGGCTGAAATTGATATGACTAAAGCGCTTATTGATGGGTTTAGGCGATGTAATGCTGTTCAAGCCGGCTCTAATTTATTGTTTTTATCGGAAATTATTTTTTCCGGACTGACAAGAAACATTCAAATAAATTGTTCTTGTAACCCTGGTCTCAGTAAGGATGAAAAAGCTCTGGTATCGATCTTAAATATTTGTCAAAAATCACCAAATACAGANATCAAAGAGTACCTTACTGATTTTATAACTCATGATGCTGCGAATAACGCTGTGTTTTTATTTATTAATTATACAAGTTGTCTTCGAGATGCGGGTTTAATGTTAACGGATCAAGATTATTTAATACCTAGAATCATGGAAAGTGAGACCCAGATTAGCTCAATGTTGCACTAACCTTAATATACGGATTTGGCTGGGAAGTTAAATCTCTACGTCTTGCGTTCTTTGAAACAATAAAAAAGTCTTCGTAATTTAAATTATTCATAAAANTAGGAGCAAAAAATGTTAAATCGGAAAATCCCAAACGTTATCTTTAAAACGAGAGTAAGAGATGAAACTCTTGACAGCGATAATCCATATCGGTGGCAGGACGTTACGACTGAAGAGTATTTTTTTGGAAAACGGTCCATTCTCTTTTCTCTTCCGGGTGCATTTACCCCAACCTGTTCAACTTTTCAACTGCCAGATTATGAGCGCCTATATGGTGCATTCACTGAAAAGGGTATTGATGATATCTTTTGTATTTCGGTAAACGATGCATATGTTATGAACGCATGGGGCAAGTCTCAATCAATTCAGAATGTTAAACTTATTCCGGATGGTTCAGGAGAATTTACGCGAAAGATGAGCATGCTTGTGTATAAAAACCCCGAGGGTTTCGGGATGAGATCTTGGCGTTACGCAGCACTTGTGGAACACAATAAAATTGCTGCTTGGTTTGAAGAGCCGGGGTTTCAGGATGATTGTCCAGATGATCCTTATGGTGCTAGCGCACCACAAGCTGTTTTGGATGCAATTTAAACAAATATATTTTAAGAACTCATATTTTTATGTTCGAACAACACAAAAACTGTAACTTTAAAATCCCAGAAACCCACAATTCGTTTATGGTTAAAAAGATTAATTCCAAATCGCCCAGTAAGCGTCACCAGATTTGGGAGCTCTCTGCAGGTTGGCAATGCTCAATTATAGGAACATGTCTTCCATTATCTGATTTAAATGTAATAGCAAAAAAACTAAGGGTAAATATTTCTAAGGATTCTTTTCAGGATTATCAGTTACATGGGTTTTTTTCGCATGAGACCCAAAACCAATCTAAAGTATCAAAGATGGTGCAAAAAACACTTGATCGCCGACACCAGTTAGCCATAAAAAAAACGCGCAAATTATCTGCTTCTGAGTTATCCTATTATTGGAAATTAGCTCTGGCAAGTGGGGATATACCTGGTCCATATTGGGCTATATTAACCCATCCANAAGTTTCTGAGGATCTTTCTGAGCAGATGTTTGCAGATGTTCATATGCTCTCACATCTGGTCGGAGCGTCAAATCGCGCAGATATTAAACAACTAAAAAAGTTAGATGCTGAATTGGTTGCCGTTAATGAGAAATTTAAGCACCGGCGTGAATTATTTTTGAAAAAATTAATACGTAAAAACCACGAAATACGACATTTGAGAAAGATCTATTCAGAGTTAAGTTCTAAAACCGAATTAAAAAAAAGAACATCTTTTCCCAATAAAAATCATAAAAGTAATCAAGACTTTACTGAATTAAAGTCTAAAACGGATAATTTAAGCACCGAGTTAAAGCTTGCAAAAACCATTATTAAAAAACAAGAACGCAAACTTTTGCGCGTTACTAGTTTAAACGAGGCAATGAAGCAGGAACTCCTCTTCAATCAACGTAGAATACAGCTTTTTAATCAAAGATCTAATTTGTTTGAAAATATTAATCTTCACGGGGCAATTATACTTTATGTGGGGGGTCGTAAAAACATTATTAATAAACTCCGTTCCTATGTTGAGACCAATAACGGTAACTTTGTTTATCACGATGGGGGTTTAGNATCATCCATGAAAGAANTGGGTCCTAAAGTGTTGCAGGCCGATAGAATTTATTTTCCTGTTGATTGTATTAGCCATAGCGCTATGCATGTTGTTAAACGAGCCTGTCATCAAAAAGCTCACTCCTCATATACCCCGTTACGCTCTTCAAGTATGTCTGCTTTTAAATTGGCTTTAGGAGCTCATTTTGAAAGTCTCATACAAGAAATTTAAATACTACTTAACTAATTTTCCTGGGTTTATCGGCGCAAATTCCAAATTCTATAAAACTGGACTTAGTAAAGTGTGCGCTTTGGTATAATACTTAATTTTGTGAATTATGGGGATAAATTGATTTATTTAATATTTTAATACTCCACTAATGTTTTTTATTAGGTTATTATCACGTGGTCTACTATTGGAGTATCATGGCTTTTTCACCACGTTTTCTCGAGGATATTAAGAATCGCATTAGTTTGGTCGAAATTATAGGGCGAACTGTCCGTCTGATCAAAAAAGGGCGAGAATTCCATGGGCTTTGTCCTTTTCATCAAGAAAAAACACCTTCCTTTACAGTTAATGAGGATAAAGGATTTTTTCATTGCTTTGGATGTGGTGAGCATGGAAGTATTTTCGATTTTATAATGAAGACACGTAATTTGAGCTTTCCAGAGGCTGTTGAGCAACTTGCCGATGAAGCTAATATTGAAATTCCAAAAACTACACCTGAGGAGTTGCGCAAGCAGAAGCGTGCACGAGGAATCCATGAAGTAATGGAATTAGCAACAGTTTATTATCAGAATCTATTAAGATCGCCATCAGGTGAAAAAGCCGTTCAATATCTTGAACAGCGTGGTATTAAAGATAATTCGATTAAAGAATTTCGTCTCGGTTTTGCTCCAAATAATCGAAACCAGCTTAAAATTGAATTATCTAAAAAGGGTATTTCAGATACTCTTATGATTGAAGCGGGATTGTTAATTCAACCTGAAAATGCTGAAAGCCTGCCATATGACCGTTTTCGTAGTCGTATTATATTCCCCATTGGAGATAAAAGGGGTAAAATAATTGCATTTGGAGGTAGAACTTTAGGTAAGGGAGAGCCAAAGTATTTAAACTCGCCTGAAACACCAATTTTCACAAAAGGCCATAATTTATATTCGCTGGATCGTGCCTCAAACTCAATTAATAAAACAGATAAAATAATTGTTGTAGAGGGCTACACAGATGTGATTTCACTCTACCAGGCTGGTTATAAGAATTGCGTAGCACCATTGGGAACAGCGTTGACTGAGAGCCAAGTAAGGTTGCTTTGGCGTTGGACGTCTGAACCTATTTTATGTTTTGATGGGGACACTGCTGGTCAGAGAGCAGCAGGTCGTGCCGCTACAAATATACTGCCGCACTTAAAGCCAGAGAAAAGTTTAAGTTTTGTTTTGCTGCCCGAAGGCGAAGACCCAGATAATCTAATTAAAACAAAAGGTGTCAGNGCGATAAAAAGTTTAATCAATGTGGCGGTGCCGTTATCAGAAATTTTATGGCGTATCAGCAAAGTAGGCTATCGAATTGAAACTCCTGAAGATAGGGCTGGATTTGATAAACGGTTGAGGGAAATGGCGTTATTGATAGAGGACAAAACAGTTCAGAAATATTATTTGGACTCATTCAAACAACGCCTCTGGGAAGAGTTTGCGAGAAGGAAAAAACCTTCAGAATATGGGAAGAAAGCTAATGTATCGCTCCCTATCAAAAAGTCGTCAACCTCAGGTGTCATTGATGTAAATTTGATTCAACAAGCTATTTTAATTATTACGTTGATAAATTATCCAATATTGTTTGAAAAGATTGGAGAACAACTGGCTGCGATCGAGTTTAATTCTTCTGAGCTTGACAAGCTGAGGCAAGAAGTATTAAAAATCCTCGCTTTGAAGCCCGCTATCAATCGTGAGGAATTACAAGACTATTTGAATGATAAGGGTTTTTTAGAACTCTTGGGTACTTTGTCTACTGGGCAATTTCTAAACCACACTAGTTTTGCCCAACCGGAGGGTGATATTGTACTAGTGCATAAGGGATGGGACCAAACATTTAGGTTGTTTCAGCGTACTCAGTTGTTGGATGAAATACAAAAAGTTGAGAAAGAGCTTGCTGAAAACCCAACCAGAGAAATTTTTGATCTCTTAATCGCTCTAAAAGAGACAGTAACCAAGAAAGAAGATGCGGAGTTTATATAATAAAAAGTAATTTTTTAGAATTTGATTTCATTTATGTTTTNATTTTATGAATATAGGCTGGGCAACAAAGGTTAAAAAATATAATGTTAAATGAATTGGGTAATTTGTAGATAGCTCAAAGCGGGGTTCCATGGCCAATACTACTGAAACTGCAGCAAAAAGAAAAACCCAAAATAATGGCGCCAATAACGATGGCCCACTTTTGGATTCGATTAATGCGGCTGTAAAAAAGATGATAGCTACGGGTAAAGAAAGAGGGTTTGTTACCTATGATGAGCTAAACGAGGCGCTTCCTCCCGAACAAGTCTCGTCGGAGCAGATTGAGGATACCATGTCTATGTTATCTGAATCAGGAGTTAATGTAATAGAATCAGAGGATACTGAAGACTCATCAAATAATAGTAATGAAACAAGTCAAAAATCTGATGGTGGAAAAGATTCGGCGTCCGGAAATGTAAGTGAAAGTGATACTGGGCGTTCAGATGACCCCGTTCGGATGTATTTGAGAGAAATGGGTAGTGTTGAACTTCTCTCGCGAGAGGGCGAAATTGCTATTGCAAAACGAATAGAAGCGGGAAAGGAAATGATGATCGGGGGAATAATTGAGAGCCCGATGACCATTCGTGCTTTATTGGGATGGCGAAAAGACCTAGATGAAGAAACGATGCTCTTAAGAGATATTATTGATTTGGATGCGACTTTCTCTGGACCCAAAGAGGACCATACAGCGCTAAAACTAGAAGATGCGAATGATGACGATGAAGAGGACGATATTGAAGATATAATTGCTGCTTCAGCGCCAACGGTGAATGACAGTATAGAGAAGGACAAGTCTAAAACTTCTTCTAATGATTATGATGAAAACGAAGAAGACGTCGATCAGGAAGAAGACGAAGACGAAGACGAAGATGAAGAAGACGGCGAAAATAATGTCTCTCTGGCGGTTATGGAAGAGACCCTTTTACCGATTATTTTAGAAAAATTTGATGGGATAAAAAAAACATATGCTAAGTTGCATCGGGCTCATGAAAAACGGTTAGTTTTAGCTCATNCCGGTGTAGCCATAAATGCAACGGCTAAAAAAAGAATAGATAAACTGAGCGCTGAGTTAGTGGAATTGATGGAGGGTATTCATATCAATAATAACCGTCTCGATTATCTATTGGGGCATATGTATGATTTGAATCGTAAATTAATTGGCTTTGAAGGCCGTTTGTTGAGAATGGCGGTGAAGGGCAAGGTCAAACGGACTGAATTTTTGGAGGAATACCACAATAATGAATTAGATTCAAAATGGTTATCCAGAGTATCGAGGTTAAAAACCAAGGGCTGGTCTGATTTTTCGAAAAAAAATAAGAATGAGATAAAGGAAATTCGCGATCAGATTTCTGAAATCGCGAGTGAAGTGGGTCTTCCGATAGGTGAATTTCGTCGCCTTGTCTCTGTTGTACAAAAGGGAGAAAGAGAATCTGCTAAGGCAAAAAAAGAAATGATAGAGGCAAATCTGCGTTTGGTAATCTCTATTGCAAAGAAATATACAAATCGGGGTTTGCAATTTCTTGATTTGATACAGGAAGGAAATATTGGTTTAATGAAGGCGGTAGATAAATTTGAATATCGCCGTGGTTATAAATTTTCAACTTATGCAACTTGGTGGATTCGGCAAGCCATCACACGTTCTATTGCCGATCAGGCACGTACNATTCGCATACCAGTGCATATGATTGAGACAATTAATAAATTAGTTCGTACATCGAGGCAGATGTTGCATGAGATAGGAAGAGAACCAACCCCTGATGAGCTGGCGGTAAAATTAGCTATGCCAGTTGATAAAGTACGTAAAGTTCTAAAAATTGCGAAAGAGCCAATAAGTCTAGAGACACCAATTGGTGATGAGGAAGATAGTCATTTAGGGGATTTTATAGAAGACAAGAACGCTATTCAGCCGTTAGACGCCGCTATTCAAGGTAATTTGAGAGAGACGACTACACGAGTGCTGGCGAGTTTAACCGCCCGTGAAGAGAGGGTCTTAAGAATGCGCTTTGGTATAGGAATGAATACGGACCATACGTTAGAGGAAGTTGGTCAACAATTTTCTGTAACACGAGAGCGTATTAGGCAAATTGAGGCGAAAGCTCTTAGAAAACTTAAACACCCTAGTCGTTCGCGTAAATTACGTAGTTTTCTTGATTATTAACTTCACCCTTTAGATGTTATTCACTAATTATTTGGTTTTTTGGGGCTTGACCAATAATCATTTAAGGTTAGTTTTACGCTGTTTGGTGGGGGCCCGTAGCTCAGCTGGTTAGAGCCGGCCGCTCATAACGGTCTGGTCGCAGGTTCGAGTCCTGCCGGGCCCACCATTTTTTTTGTTCTGAACAGAGGTTAGTTTATTGTAACATTTTGTTTTTTAATCTAGTATTGGCAACGTGTGTTCCGTAGGTGTCTATGCCGGTTCTATTTGAAATTTTTGTGAAATAATTTTCTCATTTCTGTGTGAAGGGTGGTTAGAGTGTATCAGGAGATTGTTGATGAAGCGATGGCGCTTAAACCTCTTTTGAGGGAGCGCGCTCGTGATGCCGAAATAGCTAGAAAAATGCCTAAGGAAACNGTCCAAGATTATATTAATTCTGGTGTATTAAAAAGCCTACAGCCAAAAAAGTACGGTGGTCACCAAGCAGATTGGGAGACCATGCTGTCAGTTATTATGGCATTGGCTCAAGGTGATGCTTCCCAAGCCTGGGTTGCTGCTGTGTATTCGGTTCATGTGCTCGACGTTACGATGTATCCTGAACAGGCGCAACAGGAAGTTTGGGGAAAAAATCCAGATCAACTAGTAGTTTCCGGCGTTGCTCCAAGCGGTAAAGGAGATAGAACGGATGATGGTGTCATTGTAAGTGGCAGGTGGGGGTTCGTTAGCGGTGTGGCTCATGGCAACTGGGCCGAACTAGGTTTTATGATGCCTCACGAGAAGACGGGTGAGCTTACCCACCATTTGTGTCTGGTTCCGGCTGAATGTTTGGACATTGAAGACACTTGGCACGTTATGGGAATTGTTGGCTCAGGAAGCTGCCATGTGTCTGTTAAAGATGTACTAGTTCCACACCATAGAATTATCACTCGAACAGAACAGCGCCAGGGTACAGCGCCCGGAACGACTTCTCACGAAGATAAAATTTATCAGACACCTTATTTGACAGTGCCGCCTTCGGTTTTGGCATCCGTTGTGGTCGGTGCTGCCGAGGGCGCTCTTGAAGAATATCTCGAATTTACAAAAACACGTTCTCAACGAAATACCGCAGTCGCAGAAAGGGAGAGCATGCAATTGCGCGTCGCTGAGTCGTCTGCCGAGATTGATCTCGCTCGCGTTCTTCTGTTGCGCATTGCTGAAGAAGCATCTGTAGGGATGCGTGAATTTGGACACCTTTCAGTCGAGAGGCGCGCTAGGATGCGAAGAGATACTGCCTACGCATGCACACTTTCCAAACGGGCCGTCGAACGATTGTTTGAAGCGTCTGGCGCGCATGGTTTGTATCTAAACGAAACATTTCAGCGGCAGTATCGAGACGTCAAAGCTGCCAGCAACCATATTGCGATTGGTTGGGATCGGTGTGGTGGGACCTATGGGCGAGTTGCACTTGGATTGGAACCCGGTCCAGATGAGATATAGTTTAAACGACTAGATGTCCTAGAAAACTTGAGATGAAAATAGGGGGGGGAATGATTAAAGTTACTGATTTGGCCTATGGACGTTTGGCGGCACCTGACCTTGATAGGATGGAAGAGTTTCTTGTCGATTTTGGAATGGTTAGAGCTGACCGTACCAAGAATGCTCTGTATATGCGTGGAACAGACGGCGACCATCACCTTCATGTCACTGAACTTGGTGAGCCGAGCCATATAGGCATGGCGTGGTGGGCAAGGAGCTATGATGATTTGGAGAAAATCTCTAAAGCGCCAGGTGCAAGTGAAATCCACGAAATAGATGAGCCTGGCGGTGGCAGCCGCGTTACCCTTACGGATCCCGATGGTCGCATCATAGAAGTTATTTACGGGTTGGAAAATTTAGATGATCTCGAGGTTCGAGATGTTCTGATCAATACTGGAAAAAACAAAAACCTTCGAACGGATCTTCAGCGTGTTTCACTCAATCCTGGAAAATCGAGTCTCGTTAAAAGAAGTGCTCACGTTGTTGTTAAAACAAAAGATCTGGTCAAATTCAATAAATGGTACCAGTCAACTCTCGGACTGGCGACTACCGATAGCGTTAAAAGTGGGGAAGATGAAAGCGTCGATATGATGACTTTTAACCATATCGATGCTGGTCAAGCCTATGTGGACCACCATGTTTTACTTGGCATTCAATCTGATCACGCAGAATTCAATCATCTCTCATTCGAAGTGGCTGATTTTGATGATGTGCAGACTGGTCATAACTATCTGAAATCGAAAGGTTACAAACATGCTTGGGGTATAGGTAGGCATATGCTCGGTAGTCAAATTTATGATTATTGGCGAGACCCATGGGGACGTATACACGAGCATTGGACCGATGGTGACGTCGTTAATAGCAAACATACCGCACAAAGGTGGGATATGCCGGTCGGACTGAATAGTCAGTGGGGACCAGATATCTCTGAAGATTTTTTAGATGACCCACATCTCCACGCTCTTTAATCTTACGACGGATAAATATGATTAGGTGGCAAAAACATAATAGTTTCCTGATTTCAAACGGAATAGGTGGGCGATGCCTCTCTGAACAGCCGTTTAGTCTGGAGTTTTAGTGTCCTCAAGCAAACCAAATTTCCTCTTTATCATGACTGATCAGCATCGGGCCGATCACATTGGCAGTTACGGTAATTCTGTCATCAGTACGCCAAATATTGACTCGATCGCGACTAATGGTCTGTCATTTGACAAGTTTTATGTCTCCAACCCGATCTGCATGCCCAATCGTGCCACACTAATAACGGGCCGCATGCCGTCCATTAATGGCGTGCTGACGAATGGATTACCTCTGCCTTGGAATTCAAACACGTTTGTAAATGTCTTGAAACAGGCAGAATATCATACTGCCCTTGTCGGTAAGTCTCATCTTCAAAACATGGTCAACTGGAAAGTAGAAGATTGGAATTATCCTCCGGTGGGTGGGGGGCTGCCGTTGCATGACGATTATAATGATGCCTATTTGAATACACGACGTGGTAAAGAGTATCAAAATGAGCGCGTTGATTTGTTTAAGCAAAACCCAGACCGAGAGGTGATGTTGCCCTATTATGGTTTCGAATATGTTCGGTTTGCCAATAACCATGGCGATTATGTTGGTGGGCATTATACCAGATGGGCTCACGAACAGTATGAGAATTTTGGAAGTCTTGTTGGGCCGGAGAATCAATTGCCGGGAAACAACTATATTGCGCCACAGGCCTGGCGGACAGCAGTACCTGAAGAATTGCATTCTACCGCCTATGTCGAATCTTCGACAATAGAATATTTGGAAAAATACTCGGCTTCAGATGATGATAATCCTTTCTTCATTCAAGTAAGTTTTCCCGATCCTCATCACCCCTTTGTTCCGCCTGGCAAATACTGGGAGATGTATAATCCGGCAGATTGTCCAGTTCCGGACGCTTTCGGTCAAGAGCAAAATGACCCGCCGCCGTTTCAAAGAGAACTCGAGCGACAATATAAAAACGGTGAACGGAAGATCAGGGCCGCCGCTTACGTCGCTAACGAGCGGGAAATTCGAGAGAGTGTTGCCTTAACTTACGGCATGATTTCGTTTGTCGATGACGCCATTGGCCGTATTTTAAATAAACTGAAGCAGCTTGGGTTGGACGACCAAACCGTTGTTGTTTTCACCTCTGATCACGGTGACCTGATGGGTGATCATGGGCTCATGCTAAAACACTGTTTTCATAATGATGGGTTAATTCGGGTTCCTTTCTTGTGGTCCGATCCAAACGGGGATCACAAGGGTGAGCGGACGGAATTACTCAGCGGAACGATTGATATTGCCTCAACAATTCTGGGCCGTGCGGGGCTCGCACCGTATCATGGAATTCAAGGGTTTGATGTTGTGGATGCTGTGTCAAAGGGCACCGATCTGCCGCGGCTGGGTATCCTAATTGAGGAAGATGAGATTCCCTTTAATGCCAATTGTGGTCAATATTTAAAGACTCGGACCTTTGTAACAGAGCGATGGCGTTTGACCTATTGGCTGGAGCATTGTTTTGGTGAGTTGTATGACCGTCACAATGACCCGCTAGAACTTAATAACTTGTGGAATGATCCAGTAGCTCATGCTGANAAGTCTCTACTGCTCGAGATGATGATGCGGGAACGATTCAGCTTGGATGAAATGTCCCCTAAAGCAGAGTTTTGTGCTTAGATACTGATTGCAGGCTAAATTCGGAGTTAATAAAAAAAGAAAATATTTTCTGTATTTTCTCTTTTAAATAAGGTATTCGAAACGAGGCGATTTTGAGCTAAACTGAGTCCACTAACATTTTTTTAAAATATGAGTGAAAGTACCTTATATTGATTATTGATTGTCACGGTCATCAGACCATTGTTCCCAAGGCTCATCTCGAATATCGGGAGGCGCAAAAGGCGCGGCTTGAAAACCCTGCTTTGCCTGAACCCCCCAAACCGAATATGAGTGATGATGAAATTCGAGAGGGTATTGAAGCCAATCAATTAAAATTACTAAGAGAACGGGGTGCTGATATTACAATCTTCTCACCCAGGGCTTCTAGGATGGAACCCCATGTTGGCGATGAGTCAACTTCTCTTGATTGGTCAATTGCTTGTAATGATCTTATTTGGCGGGTAACAGATCTTTTCCCTGATAACTTCATTGGGGTTTGTCAATTACCACAAACACCTGGCGGCTCTCTTGATAATTCTATTGCGGAGCTTGAAAGATGCGTCACTGAACTCGATTTTGTTGGGTGCAACTTAAACCCAGATCCGTCTGGTGGGCATTGGACGTCACCATCTTTGACGGATAAATACTGGTATCCATTTTATGAAAAGATGGTCGAGCTTGATGTGCCCGCTATGGTGCATGTGTCGGGCTCTTGTAATCCAACTTTCCATGCAACCGGATCTTATTATATTGCAGCGGACACCAATGCCTTTATGCAATTTATTGAAGGTGATCTTTTTAAAGATTTTCCAGACCTTAGATTTATTATTCCTCACGGTGGTGGCGCAGTACCCTATCATTGGGGACGCTATCGTGGGCTTGCCGATATGCTTGGTCGACCAACGCTCGATGGACATGTTATGCAAAACGTTTATTTTGATACCTGTGTATATCACCAGCCTGGCATCGATTTGTTATTTGAAGTTATAGATATTGATAATATTTTGTTCGGGTCTGAAATGGTCGGGGCGGTAAGGGGAATTGATCCCGAAACCGGCCAGTTTTTTGATGATACGAAGCGATACGTGGATGCACTAAATCTCTCCGATGTTGATCTTGCTAAGATATATGAAGGTAATGCACGGAGGGTTTATCCGAGGCTTGATAGCCTTCTTAAAAAGAGAGGGCTCTAGTTATGGGGCAAGATTTTCCAATGGACCCTCCTGATTGGCGTGTTTGGCATCCCAGTCCGACAAAGCCAACATTCGTTCCACCAAAGGGTGCAGTGGATGCCCATTGCCATGTTTTTGGACCAGGAGATGTGTTTCCTTTTGCAGCGACCCGGAAATATACGCCTTGCGACGCTTCAAAAGATCAACTTTGGGCCTTGAGGGAACATATAGGTTTTTCCAAGAATGTCATTGTTCAGGCAACCTGTCATGGCGCTGATAATCGGGCGTTAGTTGATGCGTTGAATCATTCTAACAACACAGCGAGGGGGGTGGCAACGGTTAAACGTGACATCACCGATAATGAACTTCAAGAGCTCGATAAAGCGGGTGTGCGCGGTGTACGTTTTAATTTCGTAAAGAGGTTGGTAGATACCTTACCAACTGATGATCTTGTTGAAATAGCTGAGCGCATCAAGTCGTTTGGTTGGCACATCGTAATTTATTTTGAGGCGCCAGAGCTTCCTGAGTTATACGATTTTTTTTCAAATCTCCCAACAACCGTCGTTGTTGATCATATGGGCCGTCCAGATGTATCAAAGTCGGCTGANGGGCCCGAGTTTGAGCTTTTTATGAAACTTATGACAGAAAACGAAAACTTCTGGACAAAGGTCACCTGTCCTGATCGCCTATCAAACGAAGGGCCTCACGGGTACAGCGATGTGGTCCCGTTCGCTAAAAAACTTGTCGATACATTCTCAGATCGTGTTCTTTGGGGNACGGATTGGCCTCATCCAAATTTGAAAAGTCATACGCCAGATGATGGTCATCTTGTTGATTTCATTCCCAAGATTGCCACTTCGTTAGAACTTCAACAAAAGCTCCTCGTTGATAATCCGATGAATTTATATTGGGGTTAAGGCAGAGTTTATTATAAATTAGTTAATCCGGTATGATAGCAGTTACCTCAATTTCAAGTCGAGCATCTTTCTCTACTAAGCCAGCCACTTGAATACCTGTCATAGCCGGATAAACTTTGCCTAATACGTCTGTATAAGCTGTCCCTAGTTGTTTAAGAGACGCTCTATATTCTTCCATATCAACAAAATACCAGGTCATTCTGGTAATGTGTGAGGAATCGGCGCCCCCTTCCTTGAGTAAGGCTAAAATATTTTTNAACGCTTGGCGCGCTTGCGCAACAAAGTCTATTGACTCAAATTCCTCGTGTTCATTCCATCCTACCATTCCAGCAAGAAAAATATGAGTTCCCTTTGCTGCGACGCCGTTACTGTAACCTTTTGGCTTTGGCCAATTTTCCGGTTGCAATATTTTCATGGCTAAGTTCCTCAAGCAAGTGTTTGGGTGTTGACTTCCGTTAAAAAAAGAGATTGTTTAACCTTAAATCATTTAAGGCTAAACTAATATACAAATTAGATAAGAGCAATGCTTCGGCATAGAAAACGTTACGTTTAATAGGAAATATTCAATGAAAATCTCGTGTATTGGTGGAGGGCCAGCCTCTTTATATTTTTCAATCTTAGCAAAGAAAGAAAACCCTAGTTGGGATATATCAGTTTATGAGCAAAATCCTGATAATGTGACTTTTGGTTTTGGTGTCGTATTTTCGGACGAGACCATGGAAAATTTTAAAGATGCGGATATTGAATCATACAAAGCAATTACAAATAGTTTTGTGCATTGGGACGATATTGATGTGTTTCATAAAGGGCATCAAATTCGCTCTCGTGGCCATGGTTTTGCCGGAATGCAACGTCTTAAATTGCTGCAGATACTCGAAGCTCGGGCGCGTGAATTAGGTGTCACAATTATTCATGATATTATTGTAAAGGATTTAAGTGATTACCAAGATTCTGATTTAATACTCGCAAGTGATGGGATTGCCTCTTCAATTCGAGGCAAATATTCTGAAGAATTTGGAGCTGATGTCGTCATGCGACCCAATAAGTTCACTTGGCTTGGTTCAACTAAAGCATTCGATACGTTTACTTTTTATTTTAACGAGTATGAGGGGGGGCTCTGGCGGGCACATTGCTACCAATATATGCCAGGTAGATCCACATTCATTGTAGAAACAACTGAGGATACCTGGCGACGCTCTGGTCTAGAAACTGCTACTGAAGATGATACGGTGGATTATATAGGTAGAGTTTTCGAAAAAGAACTCGGTAACGATACACTCATTACAAATAACTCAATTTGGCGAACATTTCCAAGAGTAAAAAATAAGAATTATTTTCATAAAAATATTGTTTTGATGGGCGATGCCCTTCACACCGCCCACTTTTCAATTGGGTCAGGAACTAAGCTTGCTATGGAAGATGCGGTTACACTTTTTGAGGCTGTTAATGAGAATAATCATGATTTGAAGACAGCCCTAACGGCTTTCCAAGAAAAAAGAGAGCCTATTGTAAATGCTCTTCAAAGAGCGGCCCAAGTAAGTATGGAGTGGTTTGAGAATGTGGAACGTTACCACGATATAATGGAGCCAATGCAATTCTCTTATTCATTGCTGACACGTAGTCTTAGAATCAATCATCAGAATTTTGGCCTTCGTGATTTGGAACTATTAAATCAGGTTGATAACTGGGTAGCGGATAAAGCTTCAGAACAGACTGGCATACCTAAAGAGAGAGAAACCGTACCTCCAATTTTTACACCATTTAAATTAAGAGATATGGTTATACCTAATCGTATAGCTGTATCTCCGATGTGCATGTATTCGGCTGATGACGGCCTCGTTGGTGATTGGCATCTTGTGCACCTTGGAAGTAGAGCAGCTGGTGGCGCTGGACTTATTATGACCGAGAGCACAGCAGTCTCAAAAGAGGGAAGAATCACCCCTGGCTGTGCAGGCATGTATAATGATGATCATTGCGCCGCGTGGGCGCGAATAGTCGACTACACGCATCAGCATTCAGAAGCAAAAATAGGTATTCAGTTGAGTCACGCTGGTCGCAAGGCATCAACTAAACTACAGTGGGAGGGTGGAGAGCAGGCACCTTTACAAGAAGGCGCATGGCCAACCATGGCAGCCTCAGCAATACCTTATTCAAAAAATAATCCTGTCCCTAAGGAAATGGATCGACAGGATATGGATTTGGTTCGTGAACAGTTCGTTGCCGCAACATTAAAAGCTGAACAAGCTGGCTTTGATATGATTGAGCTTCATTGCGCTCATGGCTATTTGCTCAATACATTTCTATCTCCAAAAACGAATAAACGTTCGGATGAATATGGCGGATCAATTGAAAATCGCCTTCGATACCCCGTTGAAATATTTAGAGCCATAAGACAAAGCTGGCCGGAAACCAAGCCGATCTCAGTGAGAATTTCGGCAACTGATTGGGTCGAGGGGGGAGTAGAAATGAATGATATATTAGATATTGCCAAGACCTTTAAATTATTGGGCTGTGATATTTTGGATGTTTCCTCCGGTCAGGTTGTTTCAGATGAAAACCCAGAATATGGTAGATTATTTCAACTTCCTTTTTCTGATCAAATACGTATGGAAGCTAATATACCCACTATGACCGTTGGTAATATACAATCCTACGCCGATGCAAATTCGATAATAGCAAGTGGGCGAGGTGATATTTGCGTAATCGCTAGAATGCATCTTTTTGATCCCTACTGGACACGTCATGCCGCTAACAACTTAAATTATGATTTGAAAATGCCAAACCAATACAAGTCAGTGCAAAAGTATACGCCCCGTTGGACTTAAAATTTTGCAGTGAAAAATGACCGATAAACTGGTTATATATTACACTCGTTTTAAGGACATTTGTTTTGTAGGTGACATATAACTCTCCAATGGTAAACTTATTTAAAACTTGTTTTTTGTGAGATTTCTAAAATGTCAAATACCAATAATTCTCTTGAAATGCGACTTCTGGATACCTTTCCTTATCCCATGATGATATTAAATGAAAAACGGGAATTGAAATATGCAAATAGCGCTGCATCCGAAATATTTGATATTAGAGCTATAGGACGTGATTTATCTTTATCTATCAGAATACCTGAGTTACTTGAGGCAACTAGTTTAGCAATAAAAGAAAAAAAACATTCTGAAATTGAGATTTCCTTGTCTACGCCGGTTTATCGAGTGTTACGAGCTAATATTATTAGTAACGTAAATCTTATTGAATTTTTTAACGCTTCAATAATGATTTCTTTTCTGGATATTACATCTCAAATTTTTTCTGACAAGGTACGCCAAGATTTTATAGCAAATTTAAGTCACGAGTTAAGATCACCGCTCGCTTCTTTAATTGGCTTTATTGAAACTCTGAGCGGCCCTGCTCGGGATGATGAAAATGCTAGGTTAAAATTTTTAAAGTTAATGAAAGGTGAGACTTATCGGATGATTCGTATGGTTGATGATCTTTTGTCATTAGCAAAGATTGAGGGTCGAGAGAGTATAAAACCAAACGATCAAATAAACATCATTCAACTTTTAAATACTAATCAAGAGTTATTTTTAGCCCGCGCTGAAAAGAACCTAATTGATTTTAATATGAAACAGTTGACTGAAATACCCAATATAACTGGTGACCAAGATGAATTGATGAAAGTTTTTCAAAATTTAATTGATAATGCCATAAAATATGGAGACAAAAATTCTCCGGTCACCATTGAAGTTTTTATGGTTACACACATTCCAGACCTTGGCGGGAAAGGTGTAGCTATTTCGATTTTTAANAAAGGTGAGGATATCGCTCCAGAACATATTCCTCGTTTAACAGAACGCTTTTACAGAATTGATAAGAGCCGATCTAGAGAATTAGGTGGAACAGGTCTCGGGCTAGCGATTGTAAAACATATTTTGAACAGACATCGAGGAATATTAAAGATAGAAAGCAAAAAGGGTTATGGCTCAACTTTTATAGTATATTTACCAATAAAAAATAGCCATTAGTTGATTTATTGAAAATAACTTACAAAATTATAAGAATATAGATAAGCAACGTATGAATATTTCAAAGCATATAGAGTATAAAGTTTGTTAATATTTGAATGGATAGTTTCTAGTTTAATATTTTTCGGGAATGTATAAATTTTCTGGTAATACCCCGCGCCCGTAGTCGGGATTAAATATTCGTTCTGGTAGATTTATCTTTTTAGTTTTTTTTACTTCGTGATATGGAATGAGGCTTAATAGGTGAGTAATGCAATTTAACCTTGCGCGCTTTTTATCATTTCCCTCTACAATGAACCAAGGCGCTTCTGGAATATTTGTTTGCGTAATCATCTCCTCTTTTGCCTTGGTATATTCTTCCCATCTTATGCGAGATTGCAAATCCATAGCGCTTAATTTCCACTGTTTTATCGGATCGTGAATTCGTGTCAAGAACCGCAACTGTTGTTCTTGGTCCGTGATTGAAAACCAGTATTTAACTACCTTAATTCCAGACCCTATCAACATACGCTCAAATTCAGGTGCATCATAAAAGAACTGATTTACTTGATTTTTTGTTGCAAATTTCATCACTCGTTCCACACCAGCGCGACTATACCATGATCTATCAAAGAGAACAATTTCGCCTCCTGCTGGCAAATGTTCTACAAATCGTTGAAAGTACCATTGTGTTTTTTCGCGCTCATTTGGTGCTTTCAGGGCTACAACCTTGCAAATTCGAGGGTCTAAACGCTGCGTAATTCTTTTTATAACCCCTCCTTTACCAGCAGCATCTCGTCCTTCAAAAATTACAACTAATTGATATTTGTTTTTTACAACCCAATCCTGTAATTTCACTAGTTCCATTTGCAGTTCTAATAATGTTTTAAAGTATGTTCGACGGTTTAATGTCGTTTTTCTGTTTTTATCGATTAAATTTTCTAATCCTGACGGTATTCGGTAATCATCCATTTCAAGTTCAAGTTCTTCATCAAAGAAGTCCTCCAACTCGGCTTTAACCCAATCATCATCAACACTATTATTACGTAGGTTTGGATTTATAAAAGCTTTAGCCTGGGAAATTAGTGTCTCGCATTTATTTTTGCTAAGGCCAGTTAAATTCTTAAGTCGAGCGGCATTAAATCGCGATAGTTTTCGGGGCGTATTTATGCCCTTTTCCGCCAAAAGGAGAGCGGTTTTTTGACCAATGCCGTTTAATTGTATGAAGTCTGAAACTTTCTTCACAGTAATTACTCTCTAAAATTTAAATGTCTAGTTTATCGCTTAGATGCAATTATTTAATAGTTTTTGCGAAGTTTAAATGCAAATTCCCGCTTTAATGATTACCNTTAAGTGTAGAGATAAATAAATTACCGCTTTGTTTAATCAAAAACAAATTTTTTTTTGAACGTCATAAAAATGTAATAAAATTGTCATAGAGTGGTAACTGCAATGTTATCTAAGACAGGCTGATATCAATCACGTTCACAATCTTATTTTTAACATTTTAGAGAGAATTTACCATGTCAAAAAAATTATTTGGATTAATAGCATTATTTTTATTATCATTTACATCTATTTCTGAAGCTCGGGATCAAATAAGAATAGTTGGTTCATCGACAGTTTTTCCGTTTGCCACCGCTGTTGCTGAGAATTTTGGAAAAACAACTTCCTTTAAAACGCCAGTCGTTGAGAGTACAGGATCGGGCGGGGGTATGAAGCTTTTTTGCGCTGGTGTTGGTGTAGGACACCCGGATATCACGAATGCCTCTCGTCGGATTAAATCGTCTGAGTACAAAAAATGTATGGGTAAAGGAATTGGAATTACCGAAGTGAAAATTGGTTTTGATGGCATTGTTATAGCCAATTCAAAAAAATCAAAACGGTTGGCCATTACTAAAAAACATATTTTTCAAGCGTTAGCGCATAAAGTACCGGTTAATGGAAAGTTGGTAGACAATCCTTACAAGACTTGGAGTGATATTGACAAATCTTTACCGAGTACAAAAATTGAAGTACTGGGACCGCCACCTACTTCTGGAACTCGTGATGCATTCAGTGAACTAGCGCTTGAGGGTGGTGCAAAAAAGTTTCCAAGTTTGGCTGCACTTCGTAAGAAAGATAAAAAAGCATTTAAGAAAATAGCTCACTCAGTGCGTGAAGACGGTGCTTTTATTGAAGCTGGTGAGAATGATAATTTAATCGTTCAAAAATTAGAAGCAAACCCGAACGCTTTTGGCATTTTTGGTTTCAGCTTTTTAGATCAAAACTCTGATAAGCTTCAGGGTGCTAGTGTAGATGGAAATTTGCCAACCTTTGAGGCAATCGCGGGTGGGCAGTATGGAGTTTCTCGCTCTTTATTCTTTTATGTTAAGCATCAGCATGTAGGTGTTATTCCAGGGATCAAAGAGTTTGTATCAGCCTTTACTAATGAAAAAGCTTGGGGTGAAGATGGGTATTTAATTGATAAAGGTCTTATACCTCTCCCGAATGCTGATCGCAAATCAATTGGATCTGCTGCAGTAAATATGGTTAAATTAAAAATGTAATGAGTAATAATTGATCGATTTTTTCTATAGTTATATACTTTAGAAAAAATCGATCACTATTAAGTATGAGAAAAAATGAACACCTTCTCTTTTATCTCTGTTTTCCTTATTGTTTTGTCTGGCGCTTATATTTTTGGTAAAAGGTATGCGCTATCTTCCGTAAAAAATTCAACTGAATTACACTCATTGCCTTCATATCATGGTTTTTATGTTGCAATTTGGTTTGCATTTCCTGCATTGATAGTATTGGTGTTCTGGTATTTTATTGAACCGATAATCATTAAAAGTATTTTATTGGAATCAATTAGAAACACAGCGCTTCTTGAATCAACAACGCCTGATTTGCTCCTAAATGATATTAAAAACCTTGCAACTAATTCCTTTGCTTTAAAATCAGCCTCTGCAGTTAAATTGGAATTAGTAAATAGATATTTAGAGTTAAAATCACTCGGTATTTATTTGAAAATAGTAATTCTNTTTTCCATTGGTATGCTCGGTATTTTTATAGCTCGAAAAAAGTTATCCCCTAAAATGAGAGCNCGTCAGTCCGTAGAGAGAGTATTTACGTTGGTTCTCAGCGCTTGTTCAATTATCGCTATTGTAACTACAATAGGCATAGTCCTCTCACTATTGTTCGAGTCTATTCGGTTTTTTAATCAGGTTTCACCCGCTGAATTTTTATTCGGTTTACACTGGAGTCCTCAAACTGCACTTAGGTCCGATCAAATTGGGGCTTCAGGAGCTTTTGGGGCTGTGCCCATATTTGCGGGGACACTTTTAATTACTCTCATTGCTATGATTGTGGCTATACCTGTAGGTCTTTTGTCAGCAATTTATATGGCGGAGTATGCATCACCAAAGTTTCGCAACTGGATTAAACCAACTCTTGAAATACTCGCTGGCGTTCCGACCGTAGTCTACGGATTCTTCGCAGCTTTAACTGTTGCGCCGGTTATCCGTGGCTTTGGAGAATCGATGGGGTTAAGTGTTGCTTCAGAGAGTGCCCTAGCTGCTGGATTAGTTATGGGAGTTATGATTATACCCTTCATATCCTCCTTATCCGATGATATTATCAATGCTGTCCCGCAATCTTTGCGCGATGGCTCTTATGCTATGGGCGCAACCAAATCAGAAACAATTAAAAAAGTTGTTCTTCCAGCTGCATTACCAGGAATAGCGGGCTCTATTCTGCTCGCCGTAAGTAGAGCGATTGGTGAAACAATGATTGTGGTTATGGCTGCTGGATTAGCAGCTAAACTTACTGCCAATCCCCTTGAAGCAGTGACTACTGTGACTGTTCAAATTGTTACTCTTTTGGTGGGGGATCAAGAATTTGATAGTCCAAAAACCTTAGCTGCATTTGCTTTGGGTTTGGTTTTGTTTGTTGTCACGCTAATTCTAAATATCGTCGCACTAATAATCGTTCGTAAATATAGAGAAAAATATGATTAACTCGATGCCTAAATCTATTGCTCGTGGACCTAATCTTTCTGCTGAAAGATTTGTAAAACGACATCGATCTGAAAAATATTTTAAATACTTGGGTCTTTTCGCAATCGGAATAGCATTATCTATGTTAATTGTGCTGGTCTCATCTATTATCTTAAAAGGCTATTCAGCATTTTGGCAAACCCATATTGCTATTGATGTGCAGATTACCAGTGAAGACGTTGCTTCTATCTCAAATACGAATTTTAGACGGATTACCCGAACATCAATTGGCTCTGAATTTCCTGAGGTAAAGTCCCGTAGAGACAAGAAGCAGTTATATAAATTATTTAGTAATGGTATTAGTCTTGAGATTGAAGAGTTTTTTTTCAAAAATAAAATTCAAAGTGGCGGTGTTTATCGAGTATGGGTAAAAGCATCTGCGGATATTGATATGCTAAGAAAAGGTTTTATAAATCGAGACCTTGAAGAGACCAATCGACGTATCTCAGATAAGCAATTGAAGTGGTATGATCAATTAGATCAAGAAGGACGAATAGAGAAGAAATTTAATGTCACTTTCTTTACTTCTGCGGATAGCCGTGAACCCGAGCAGGCTGGAATACTGGGGGCNTTAGTCGGCTCAATTTTAACACTTTTTATAACTTTGATTTTATCATTCCCGATCGGAGTGGGTGCGGCCATCTATTTAGAGGAGTTTGCTAAAAAAAATTACTGGTCAGACCTAATTGAAGTTAACATTAATAATTTGGCCGCAGTACCCTCAATTGTATTTGGTTTGCTTGGATTAGCCGTGCTCTTGAATTGGTTTGGCATGCCTAGATCTGCTCCTGTTGCAGGAGGGGCGGTATTGGCTTTAATGACGTTACCCACAATTATAATTTCAAGCCGAGCAGCGCTCAAAGCTGTGCCACCCTCTATTCGTGAGGCTGCTCTTGGCATGGGGGCAAGCCGCCTCCAAACAATGTTACATCATGTCGTCCCCTTAGCAATGCCGGGAATGTTAACTGGCGCGATTATAGGAATGGCGCAAGCATTAGGTGAGTCTGCACCGCTATTAATGATCGGTATGGTTGCTTTCATAGTCGATGTACCCGGAAATTTTACCGACGCTGCGACAGTTTTACCCGTTCAGATTTTTATCTGGGCTGATGCTCCTGAGCGCGCTTTTGTTGAGAGAACGTCTGCAGCTATTATGGTACTTCTTTTATTTCTTGTAACTATGAACCTGGTTGCAATTTTGTTAAGAAAACGTTTTGAGAGGCGTTGGTAAGTTTGTAAAGAATAAAGAAGAAAGTCTATATTAAAAGAATTGGAGAAATTTAAATTGACTGTTAAACTGAAAATGTCGGCTAAAAATGTTGGGGTTTCCTATAATGATAAGGTGGCCCTCTCCGGGGTATCAATAGATTTCTTGGAGCATGACGTTATATCCTTGATAGGTCCATCAGGGTGCGGAAAGTCAACTTTCTTACGTTGTCTTAATAGGATGAATGACACAATTGATGGCTGTGTGGTAAGTGGTGAAATTCAATTGGATAATTATAATATTTACAGCTCAGAAATTGATCCTGTGGAAGTTAGAGCCCGTGTGGGTATGGTTTTTCAAAAGCCCAACCCATTTCCGAAGTCAATATATGATAATATTTGTTATGGACCAAGAATTCATGGCATGGCTAATTCACGTGACGAGTTAGATGAAATTGTAGAATGGAGTTTAACTTCCGCAGGCCTTTGGGAAGAAGTAAAGGACCGCTTAAATGAACCCGGAACTGGATTATCTGGTGGGCAACAGCAGCGACTATGCATTGCGCGGTCAATTGCCATTCACCCGGAGGTTATCTTAATGGACGAACCCTGTTCGGCTTTGGATCCAATTGCGACCGCTAAAATTGAAGAATTATTGGGTCAGTTAAGATCCAAGTTTACAATTATAATTGTCACGCATTCAATGCAGCAAGCAGCACGAATATCAAATAGAACCGCATTTTTTCACTTGGGTGAGCTTATTGAGGAAGGAAAGACAGATGATATATTTACAGTGCCCAAAGATGAGCGAACCCAATCGTATATTACAGGAAGAATAGGGTAGATAACGAAAATGGAAAATGAACATATTTTAACGGCATTTGATGATGATTTGAATAATCTCCAGAATAAGATTGTTGAAATGGGAGGTTTGGTTGAAAAGCAGTTGTTGGATTCTATTGGCGCTTTATTAACNTTTGATATGGTTGCGGCTAAAGAAGTTGTATTGCATGATAAGCATATTGATAATCTGGAATTAGAGATTGACGAAGCAATTGTGCGTCTTTTAGCACTTCGATCTCCTGTAGCCGCAGATTTACGGAGTATAATTTCATGTACTAAGATTTCCTGTAACCTTGAGAGAATTGGCGATTATTCTAAAAATATATCGAAGCGTACTCTCGCTATTTCGGACACTGGTAACTTACAACTGATGGGCTCTGGTCCGGTAAAAACAGTTTCTAAAATGGCAGAGATTGTTCAAAATATGATCAAAAATGTATTAGATGCATATATTGAAAAGGACGCTACAAAAGCTGACGATGTTCGCGCAAAAGACGAAGATGTTGATCATATCCACTCGGGCCTCTATAGGGAATTACTCACCTATATGTTAGAGGATCCAAAAAACATTAGTTTGTGTACACACCTATTATTTGTCTCTAAAAATGTAGAAAGAATGGGCGATCATGTTACCTCAATAGCAGAGCACGTTCATTTTATAGTGCATGGGAAAATTCCTGAAGAGAGCCGCATAAAAAGGGACAAATCAAGTTCCACATATCTTTAATAATTAAGAAGAAATTTTATAGTTATGAAACAAAATATTTTAATTGTTGAGGATGAGCCTCCTTTAGTTGAGTTGCTTCGATATAATATGGAGAGTGAGGGTTTTTCAACTATTATAGCGACCAATGGTGAAGACGGTCTATTGCTGGCTATTGAGGAAAAGCCCGACATTATCATACTCGATTGGATGTTACCTAAACTCTCTGGATTAGACGTTTGTCGGCGTTTATGTGAGCATAAAGATACAAAACGAATACCAATTTTAATGCTGACAGCGAGAGGGGACGAGGGAGATAAAGTTTCTGGTTTAACCNCTGGTGCCGATGATTATATTGTTAAACCATTCTCTCCGTCTGAGCTCGTTGCTCGTGTTAAAGCTATTTTGAGACGTACAAGCCCCGATTTTGGGGAAAATAAACTCGAATATGCTGGAATTGTCTTAGATTTATCTGCCCAGAAAGTTAATAGGGATGGGCATTTTATCCACTTAGGGCCTACGGAATATCGTTTATTGCGAATACTGATTGAACGTCCCACACGTGTTTATTCAAGAGAGCAATTGCTCGATCGAGTTTGGGGACGTGATATATATGTTGAGGAGCGCACGGTTGACGTGCACATCAGAAGGTTACGTAAAGCCTTGAACAAATTTGGCGGTGATGATTTAATTAGAACGGTTAGAAGAGGTGGTTATTCTATTGATATTAACGCCAATATGAAAGATTGAATATTTTAAGGAAATTAATAAGCGGATAAATAAACCTTTAAATTTCTTGGGCAAGGGTCAGATTTATAAAATAATCTAAATTATCNTTCTTTCCCATATTGAAACTATTATTAAACATTGCTTTTTTTATAATTACATTGATTGCATGCTGACGGCCTCTGCGGTAAAAATTTCATATCACTATTTATTAACTTTATTTTGGAGTAAGGTAGCATGTCTTATCAATATATCTATGTAATGAAAGAACTCAATAAGACGTTGCAAAGTGGCCGTGAATTGATGAAGAATATTTCTTTATCTTTCTTGCCAGGCGCAAAAATTGGTGTTTTAGGGGCTAATGGTGCGGGTAAATCAACTCTCCTTAAAATAATGGCTGGAATAGAGACGGAGTATAATGGAGAGGCTTGGGCTGCTGATGGAGCACGGGTTGGGTATTTACCTCAAGAGCCAGAGTTGGATCCAACCAAAACTGTCGCTGGGAATGCAATGGAAGGAGTTGGTGAAATTAAAGCATTGGTGGATAAATTTAATGACGTAAGCGCAAAATTTGCTGAGCCAATGACGGATGATGAAATGAATACTCTTTTAGAAGAACAAGGCAATCTGCAAGAAAAAATTGACGCAGTTAACGGTTGGGAGATTGATCGTACAGTTGAAATGGCGATGGATGCTTTACGCTGTCCCCCGGGAGATTCAGACGTAACTAAACTCTCAGGCGGTGAAAAAAGGCGCGTCGCTTTGTGTCGCCTCTTATTGCAGAAGCCCGATTTATTGCTGCTTGATGAACCCACTAACCACTTGGATGCTGAATCTGTTGCCTGGCTTGAGCAGCATCTCCATGAATACCCGGGTTGTGTGGTTGCTATCACTCATGACAGATATTTTTTAGATAATGTGGCAGGGNGGATATTAGAGTTGGATAGAGGTCATGGAATTCCTTATGAGGGTAATTATTCATCATGGCTTGAGCAAAAACAAAAACGCCTGCAACAGGATGAAAAGCAGGAACAAGCGCGCCAGAAAACTCTTTCAAATGAGTTGGATTGGATTAGGCAATCGCCTCGGGCACGACAAGCTAAGAGCAAAGCTCGTATTACAGCTTTTGAAAAACTCAAATCCGAGGCAGATAATAAGAGTCCCGATACCAGTCAGATTATCATTCCTCAAGGTCCGAGACTTGGTGATTTGGTAATTGAGGCTGAGGAACTCTCGAAAGGTTTTAATGAACAACTTTTGTTTGATGGTTTAAATTTCAAAATCCCGCCAGGTGCCATAGTGGGGATAATTGGTGCAAATGGCGCAGGTAAAACGACGCTTTTTAATATGATTTCTGGACTAGAAGAATGTAACTCTGGTTCGATTCGTCTGGGGGATACGGTAAAACTTGGTTATGTGGACCAATNTCGGCAAGAGTTAGACGATCAAAAAAATGTTTGGGAAGAAATCTCAGAAGGATTGGATACGGTTGAGCTGGGACATCGATCGATGCAAAGTAGGGCTTATGTCTCACAATTTAATTTTAAAGGTCCGGACCAGCAGAAAAAGGTTGGTGATCTATCAGGAGGTGAACGCAATAGGGTTCATTTGGCTAAGGTGATGAAATCTGGAGCCAATGTTTTGATGTTAGACGAGCCAACGAATGACCTTGATGTTGATACTTTGCGTGCATTGGAAGAGGCTTTGCTTGGATACCCAGGCTGTATTTTAATCACGAGTCACGATCGGTGGTTTTTAGATAGAATTGCAACCCACATAATAGCTTTCGAGGGCGATAGCCAGGTAATTTGGTTCGAGGGAAATTACGATGATTATGAAAGCGATCGTAAATTACGCCTGGGAACTTTGGCGGAGCAGCCACACAGAATTAAGTATAAGCCTTTAACCAGAAACTAATTTCTTATTTTTGACTTTGTAAGTAAGTAATTTTTTTATTTAGAGCTATTATTAATGCACTTACTTTCCCGCCGTTATTCCGAATTACAGATGCAAACTCTGAGCGTTGAGTTCTCGCCCAACTAACGCCCTCTATTAGGAAATCAATTATTTTATATTCGCCATCTTTATAGTTTACACGCCATACAATGTTAACCGGATCAGATTCTGATGCATTAATTGCAGAGCTAACAAATATTGAGTTACCGCGTATTTCAGTTTTAATGATTTTAAATTCAGCTTTAGTATAATTCTTGAAGCGCTTAGCATAATTTTCCACAATAAAATTTTCAAATACGTGTAAGTATTTAATACGCTCATTATCAGAAGATTTTCGCCAGTATCGTCCTATCACCCATTTCCCAACTCCTTTTAAATCAAAGTGACCAACCATAATTTTACGAAATTTTTCTTTATGAACGGATGGGGCGAGATTCTTATTTAAAAACGTATTCTGCGTTGTTGTTGCCAATGTTTTGATAAAAATTTCAGCACCAGCACTGATTTTATTGGCATGCGCCACACTTACGTGGGCGTAAACCAATAGACACAGGCCAACTACGACAACGTAAAATCCGGGTTTTTGGTGTTTCATTTTCCTGGCTCAATATCACTCTTTAAAAAAAGATCATCAATTTTTACCAAATCAAAGTACCCTGATAAATCTGAATTTTTCTTTTCCTTTGGCCTTTGGCCATTTGCAATCTCTCTATTACGTTGTTGTCGATAAAGACTTCGCACCGCTGCATAATAGTCTATTGAAGATTTTTCTAAATCTTCAAGCGCGTCCCACAAACGATCTCGAGTGTCTATAGTATTCACTACGGTCCGAGTTATTGGAATCCAATCTTCATCCTTATTTCGTGCCCACCACGTGATAGGATCAACAAGATAGTCCACCACTTTCCCCAGAGCATCTCTTGGATTAGAAGGCCCTAAAATCGGCAACATTAAGTAAGGACCTTCACCAAAACCCCAAACCGCGAGGGTTTGGCCAAAGTCTTCAGAATGTGATTGTATGCCCCAGTTTGACGCTTGATCTCTAACTCCGCCAATCCCAATTGTAGTATTGATTACAAACCGCGTAAGTGTATTACCAGCTCTAACAGGTTCTCCTTGGAGAATATCATTGGCTAGAATTACAGGCGTTTTGAGGTTATGAAAAAAGTTATGGACACCGTTTCTGACAAATTTTGGAAATATTCTGTAGATTCCGGTAACTGGTTTTAATATAACACTATCTAAGCCCTGATTAAATTTAAATATGTATCTGTTTGCTTTTTCTGCAGGATCATTAATCTTTCGATATTCCGCAGCCGCTTCGGGATCGTCCTCTGGAATCGACGAACAGGCACTTACAGCAAATAAGGCATATCCTAATAACGCCATTTTGCATATGGTATAAAATTTTCCGCTCACCAAGTTTACCTTTATACTACTTTACTGGTTCTTTACTTATTTTTATGTCACGCGACCAGCATGATAGTTTTAATTAACTTTTCAAATAATCTTAAATCTAATCAATTAAGATTATCTTACTAATTTCGTAATAATATACGTTACTGATTACATAATAAACAGCATTCCTTTTTAATATAATGATTACAACTTATAAAAATTTTATAGTTTTTACGAATTGTTGTATTTGTGCAACATTATTTATTAATCAATGAATATTAGCTCGTAATTTTAAATCAAAATAGATGATTGTAGATAAGTTTTTTATTGATTCTGTGTCAAAACAAATTTGGCCATCTATTGACCTAAATGATAGNTTGGTCATGATGGCTGTAACTTGGCAATAATAGTTGTTTTTAGATGAGATAATGATCGTAATTTTCAGCATTTAAGGAAATAAATTTGATATTACCCTTTAAAATAGTCTAACAGTTTTAATAAATGAAAAGAACGATAGAGACAGTAGATTGAAATTAAAATTATGTGAGGTTAATGTGACATCAGAATACGTTTTAACGATGAGTTGTATTGATAAAGCTGGCATCGTTGCTGCTACTACTGGCTGTTTAGCTGAGTTAGATTGTTTTATCATGAAAACGTCCCATTTTGCAGACAGTGAAACCGGTAAATTTTTTGGTCGTATGGTATTTCGAGTCGATCGCGAAGGGCTCTCTGAATTGGATGTAAAGTCTGCTTTTTCTAGAGTTGCAAAGCGTTTTCATATGACCTGGAAAATGCGCAACCTGTTGGATAAAAAACGGGTGATATTAATGGTATCAAAGGGCGAACACTGCTTGAACGATATTTTGTATAAGTATAGAACAGGGTCGATGCCAATGGAAATTACGGCTATTGTATCAAACCACGAAAATCTAAAACCTCTCGCAGACTGGCACGACCTTCCTTTTTATCACTTACCTATTTCTAAAGAAACAAAAATAGAAAAAGAAACGCAGCTCCTTAAAATTTTTGAAGAAACAAAAACTGAGCTTATTGTCCTCGCACGATACATGCAGATCTTATCACCTAATCTTATTAATCAACTTTTTCCCAGAGTGATTAATATTCATCATTCTTTTTTACCCGGCTTTAAAGGAGCAAAGCCCTATCATCAGGCACATGATAGAGGAGTAAAAATTATTGGCGCGACTGCGCATTTTGTTACCGAAGATTTAGACGAGGGGCCTATCATTGATCAATCCGTTGAAAGGGTAAATCATACTCAAACACCGGAAGAGCTTGTGGCGGTGGGGCGTGATGTTGAGAGCCTCGTACTTTCACGTGGATTACGCGCTGTACTAGAAGATAGGGTTTTGCTTAATGGTAACAAAACTATCGTATTTAACTAAAAGATTTTCTAAGTTAGTTCTGAGGATTTAAATTTCCTTTTTACCGACAAATATAAAGTAAAACTTAAATGTCACCTTATGAAACTTAAATTTTGGAAATATTAAAAGATATGTTTAATCGCCGACTTGGACTTAGTAGACTAATGATGAGACTGCGACGTATCATACGAAACGATCAACTAATTTTATCGGTATTAGCTGTGTTAGTGGGAGTAATTGCTGGTATTGGTGTTATTTTTATCAGAGAGGGCATTGATTTTGTTCAAGGTCTCTTTCTTGGTGGATCGTCTGATAAATTGATTAACTCTTTATTGAATTTACCTTGGTGGAGAATATTAGTGGTTCCAACCTTGGGAGGATTGATAGTGGGATTGTTTGTTTATTATTTTATTCCAGGTAGAAAACCATGCGGTGTTTCCAAGGTCATTGAGGCTAGTGTCTTTCAAGGCGGCCGAATGAATTTTCGAGTGGGTATTGGTGCATCTATCGCTAGTATTTTTTCTATCGGGATTGGCGGATCTGTAGGACGAGAAGGGCCGGCTATTCATTTAGGGGCCACAATAGGAGCCTGGTTCTCTGAAAAACTGCATTTGACGCGATCTTTGTCACGCGCCTTGCTTGGTTGTGGCACTGCAGCAGCAGTTGCAGCTTCCTTTAATGCCCCCATTGCTGGTGCTTTATTTGCTCACGAGGTCATAGTGGGTCATTTTGCAATGAGCGCTTTTGCCCCTATTGTTATCTCAAGTGTTGTAGGAACAATTGTCTCAAGAATTTATTTTGGTGATGCGCCAGCTTTTGAGATCACACAGCAGTCATTGGCTTCACTATGGGAGTTTCCTGCGGTAGTGGGTTTAGGAATTGCTGGGGGTATCGTCGCTATAATTTTTATGCGCACAACAATGGCTTCTGAAGATCTCATAAAAAAATTACCTGGTCCTCATTGGATACGTCCATGTATAGGTGGATTTCTATTAGGATTAATTGCATTGGCTTTTCCACATGTACTTGGAGTCGGTTATGAAGCAACTGATATGGCTCTCAACGCTCAATTGCCGCTATACTTACTCATTTCTCTCTTGTTTATGAAAATATTGGCGACTTCAATATGTATCGGAAGTGGATTTGGCGGGGGCGTTTTTACGCCGTCGCTAATGGTGGGCGCGATGCTCGGTGGAGCTTATGGAATAATTGCAACAAGTATTTTTCCAGATTTGTCTTCTGGGCCGGGAGTTTATACTACTGTTGGAATGGGAGCGGTAGCAGCNGCTGTATTAGGTGCTCCAATTTCAACGACATTAATAATTTTTGAGTTAACTGATGATTATCCGCTTACCATTGCGGTTATGGTGGGGGTCGTTATTTCAAGTATAATCGCGCAACAATTTTTAGGAAAATCGTTCTTTAATTGGCAGCTCGAGCGTGCAGGGCTTGATCTGAAAAGCGGATTTGAGACAACTTTGCTCCGCAGTATTAAAGTAAAGAGCATCACGAATAATGATGCAGAAACAGTTAGTGTAAGTGCTAGTTTAGAAGAATTGCGCAATAAGCTTCAGTTTTCTGAGATGGGAGAATTATTTGTAATCCATGAAAATGGCGAGCTATTTGGTACAATTGTACTTGCGGATTTAAGCGATATTGCCTTTGATCATAATGTAGATGATTTGGTAAATGCTGGAGATATAGCGCGCATTAATCCACCGGTTTTAGACCAAGATGATGATCTCGAAAATGCGAAGAAAGTAATGCAGGATAGTGGAGAACATTTTATTGCGGTAGTTGAGAATCATGAAACAATGAAATTCATTGGCGTTTTAAATGAGACCGATATGATGACAGCTTATAATCAGGCGCTTGTTCAAGCTCGTCATGAAGAACATGAAGGGGCTCCATAAAATTATCGGAGTTAGGCATAAGTCATTATTCTAGATTAAGGNGAAAACTAAATAAACTTTGAAGAAAGAGATAGAATTGCCAGATCATATAAAAATCCCAAAAATAGCAGATGGCGAGGACTTGTTATATTTGCGAGGCCTTAATCAGGAACAGTCTGAAGCCATCAAAGCGATTGAAGGTCCTGTTTTGGTATTAGCCGGCGCTGGAACTGGCAAGACAAGAGTGCTTACTACACGATTGGCGCATTTATTGGTGCAGGGAAAGGCCCGTCCGTGGGAGATAATGGCTGTGACGTTTACCAATAAGGCTGCACGTGAAATGCAAAATCGTGTAGCAAAAATTACGGGGCGTGCTGTTGAAGGTTGGTGGTTAGGAACTTTTCATGCAATCTGCGCGCGAATATTGCGCCGGCATGCAGAATTAGTTGGCTTAAAAAATAACTTTACGATTTTAGATAGCGACGATCAATTGCGTTTGCTGAAACAGTTAACGGCTTTGGAAAAGATTGATGAAAAAAAGTGGCCCCCACGAGCCTTACTGGGAGTAATTCAAAGGTGGAAGGATCAAGGGTTAACCCCTGATAAAGTTGAGAATACCCAAGGCGCTGATTATGCTGACGGCAAAGTGATTGAGCTTTATTCAAATTATCAAAGTCGTTTGATTACGTTAAATGCAGTAGACTTCGGTGATTTAATACTTCATTGCCTTAGCCTTTTTGTAAAAAATGGGGATGTTTTGTATGAATACCAAAAGAAATTTCAATATTTATTAGTTGATGAGTATCAAGATACCAATATTGCGCAATATCTCTGGTTACGTTTATTGGCTAGAGAACATAGCAATATTTGTTGTGTGGGAGACGATGACCAATCAATTTATTCCTGGCGCGGTGCCGAAGTGGGGAATATTCTGAAATTCGAAACTGACTTTCCAAATGCTCGCGTAATTCGATTGGAACAGAATTATCGATCGACACAACACATATTATCCGCGGCCTCAGTGTTAATCTCACATAATGAAGGAAGATTAGGAAAAACTTTATGGACTGGTTTGGAAGATGGCGAACCCGTTAGAATTAATGCTGTTTGGGATGGTGCTGAAGAAGCTCGAACTGTTTGTGAACTTGTTGAGGAAAAACAGACTAAAGGTAATAGACTCGAGGAAATTGCGATATTGGTTCGAGCAGGTTTTCAAATGAGGGAGTTTGAGGAACGTTTGATTTTAACGGGTATTCCATACCGTGTTATTGGTGGCCCGCGTTTTTATGAGCGCCAAGAGGCCCGTGACGCGATTGCATATCTGAGAATTGTTAATAGTAGTGATGATGATCTGGCATTTGAACGCATTGTAAATGTTCCGAAGAGAGGTTTAGGCCAGGCGACTGTGCAGGCTATACATCAACTTGCTAGGGCGAGAGATTTATCACTTCATGACGCCTCCAAATTAATAATTGAAACTGATGAAATTAAACCACGTGCTCGCAATGCTTTAGGTAATCTATTAAATTTCCTCGAGCGGTGGCGATCATGTAAAGAGACGTTATCTCATACAGAGTTAGCCGAAATAATTCTTGATGAATCAGGTTATACAGAGATGTGGATGACTGATAAATCACCTGAAGCTCCAGGAAGACTAGAAAACCTAAAGGAGCTAGTGTCGAGTATTGAAAACTTTGATAATCTTCAAGGGTTCCTTGAGCATGTAAGTTTGGTAATGGAGAATGAAGAAAATAAAAGTGGTGAAAAACTAAGTTTAATGACCTTGCATGCGGCTAAAGGCTTGGAGTTTAACACTGTCTTTTTACCAGGCTGGGAAGAGGGTCTTTTTCCTCATCAACGCAGTCTTGATCAGGAGGGACTTAATGGATTGGAGGAGGAGCGTCGATTAGCGTATGTTGGTTTAACAAGAGCAAAAAAAGAGGCCTTTATTTTTTACGCTGCGAATCGAAGAATTTATAATCAATGGCAGAATTCATTACCCTCTAGATTTATCGATGAATTACCAAATAAAAATGTAGAGACACATGGAGAGCGGGGTTTATACTTATCATCTAGAAAGTCGCGAGAGATAAATTCGTCTAATTTAGAAAAATTGGATAGTTTTTTTCCAAATTCTCCTAAAAAAAGAGGCTATACTAGCGATGGAGTAATTATTGATGGAGATTTTTCATCAATTACGGAAAGCTCAGACCATAACAATTTTGAGGTAGGTATTCGGATTTTCCATCAAAAATTTGGGTATGGGAAAATAGTTTCAGTTGACGGTAATAAATTAGAGGTTGATTTTGAGAAGGCCGGGACTAAAAAAGTTATGGATAGTTTTGTAGATATTTCTTAATTTAATGACATCAAATTTAAATCAAATTTCTTTCACAACACCGAAGTCTTTAGCCCCTACATTTGCTGATAGCATCTGTGATTTTGTGGACTCAGTTTCGTGGAAAAATGATGATAAAAGGACAACGACAGAAATAATAGCTCTTATTGGAGACCCCGTAAATGAATTGGATATAAAAAAAGCAATAGAGCAGGTATCTCAAGCAGCAAATATTAGAGCACCAAAAGTTAAATTAGAAAAAAAGAAAATAGAGGATTTAAACGTTAGCCAGGCTTTACATTTATCTCCGATAAGGGTCGGACGTTTTGTTATTTCGGGCGGTAAACAGTCAAATAAAAAAAATTTGCCTCTTATAAGGTTGAATGTCCCAGCAGGTGAAGCTTTTGGTTCAGGGAGACATGAAACTACGAAAGGGTGTATTATAGCTCTCAATAAAATTAATAAGTTTTTTTCCAAGAATAAACCACGAAGAGGCCTAGATATGGGAAGTGGTTCAGGAATTCTTGCCATGGTAATGGCCAAGTTGTGGAATATGCCTATTATTGCTTCTGACATAGATCCAATTTCAACGAGAGTTTGCAATGAAAATCTAAAAAAAAATGGCCTTCGTTCAAATATATCTGCCATTTCCTCAGATGGGTATAATCATCGAAGAACAAAGAGGTATGGATATGATATTGTTGTAAGTAATATTTTAGCACGTCCTTTAGTAAAACTTTCCAGAAACCTAGCTATTGTTCTTAGGCCAGGTGGGATTATTATTTTGTCTGGTTTCCTTATTAAAGATAAAAATTGGGTTATGAATGCTCATTTAAGGCAAAGATTTTATTTGATTAAGGAAATTATAATCGGAGATTGGGTAACTCTCGTTATGCGAAGGCCACAGTGAGTAAATGAATAGGTATAATTAAAGCTGTTTTAACAGCCTAATTTTATTAACTTTAATTCGTTAAAGCTCGGGTTCTATTTCCTAAAGAAAATAAAAAATCCGGTCCTTTGTTTAATTTAGAGCTTCTAACATTGATTCTATTTTTGTAAATTTTTCCCATGGATGGTTTTTTCTCGCATTATTAATTTCTGCGGCCTGTATTTTTTTCATGTCGCTTACAGTGACAATTCGAACGTTGCGTGCTTCGAGTAGTTTGACTATCGAGTCATATCCACTTCTTAGTGTATCACTCTCATTTTCAATGGTACTGGATAATAGTTCAATTACTTCTCGAGAGTCGGGCCCATTAGTTGGGATTGTCCCGCTTGAACCACGTTTTGCCCAACCGACTACATAGATATTATCTTCAATCCAACCATTTGTGTTATTTATTGTCGCACCATTTAATTTGAGGCCCTCTGGCGGGTCTGCTTGATAACCGATAGCAGTTATTACTGAACAACATGGCACATCAAACACTTCTCCTGTTGATTTAGCCTTACCATCAATCACTTCTGTTCTTTCCAAACGAATGCCTTCAACCCGNTCTTTGCCTAATATTTCAATGGGAGACGCATAAAATTGGAAATTCATTGTAATGGGTTTTTCAGGTTTACTCTGTTCAGCCAATTCATTAAGAATTTTCAAATTCTTTTCTTTAATACCTCTCTCCCTTGTATCAAAATTACCCTCAATTTTTACGGGGAGTTGTTGAGAATCGACAATTGCTGCGCATCTCTCGAGGTCACGAACTTCTCCTAATTCTTTTGGTGTAAAGCCCGCTTCAATTGGTCCCCTACGGCCAAACATATGAACTTCCCTTATTGGCATAGATTGAATTTTATCCAATGCTGGTGTGGAAATATCAGATCCTTCCATTTCGGTTTTTGTTTTGGTTAAAACGCGGCATACATCTAAAGCAACGTTTCCGATTCCGATTACTGCCACGTTTTCACCATCTAACATTGGATTAATATTGCAGAAATCAGGGTGGGCATTATACCAACCCACAAAGGCACAGGCGCCATAAACTCCTTTAAGATTTTCTCCTTTGATACCTAGTTGACGATCATTATATGCGCCAATTGCGTAAACAACAGCATCAAAGTTTTCTTTAAGTTCGTCCGTAGAAATATCACGTCCGACCTCTACGTTACCTAAATAGTGAACTTGCTCCAGTTCTAGTGTTCTTAAAAACTGACGAGACGTATTTTTTGTTTTAAAATGATCAGGGGCTACACCATAGCGGATTAATCCAAAGGGCATTGGTATTTTATCAAAAACACAGATTCTACATGAGGGAAACTTTTTTAGAAGAGCATCAGCAGCATACATCCCTGATGGTCCCGAGCCTACAATAGCAAACGATTTAGTCATATTAAAATTAATCCCTATTTTAAAAAAATCTTTTTATTTTTCTAATTGCAATTCGTAATTGTAGAATTAATTTGTGATAAAATTCTTTTTACGTCAAGGATATGATTTTGCTGAATAATACACCCATNTTAATTGGTTAAATTATTGCAATTTCGAACACTTATATGGCAATTAATCATAACCCTTATTTATATAAAGAAATTTTATACCCGCTCAATAATAATAGAGGATCCTTGACCAACTCCAACACACATTGTGCAGAGTGCAGTTTTCTTTTTAGAACGTTGGAGTTGGTACATTGCGGTTGTAACGAGACGAGCACCACTTGCTCCCAAAGGATGTCCAAGTGCAATAGCTCCACCTTGAGGGTTTACTCTAGAATCGCCGTCATCAATGCCAAGTTCCCGAAGCACTGCAAGCCCCTGAGCGGCAAATGCTTCATTTAATTCTATAATATCTAAATCATCCATTTTTAAGCCAAGCCGGGTCATTAGCTTTTGAGTAGAGGGAACTGGCCCAATCCCCATGACGCGGGGAGGAACCCCTCCCGCAGCGAGCCCAAGAATTCTAGCTTTTGGTGTAAGTCCATTTGCTTTCGCTGAATCTTCAGAAGCAATTATTAATGCGCAAGAGCCGTCGTTAATGCCAGATGAATTACCTGCTGTAACTGAACCACCTTCCTTAAATGCGGGCCTCAGCTTTTGCAATCCTTCTATTGTAGAGCCTGGTCTTAAATGTTCATCCATATCAAAAATAATGTCTTCGCCTTTGCGCTGAGGAATTCTAACGGGGACGATTTCGTCGGCTAGATCACCATTAGATTGGGCTTTTTCAGCCTTTATTTGACTTCGAAGTGCCATTTGATCTTGGTCTTCTCGAGATATGTTGAAATCATTTGCCACATTTTCGGCTGTTGTACCCATTTCATCAATACCATACAACCGCTTCATTTTTGGATTAACAAATCTCCATCCCATTGTTGTATCATAAATCTCGGCATTTCTGGAAAAGGCGGAGGTTGCTTTTGCCATAACAAACGGTGATCTTGACATACCTTCGACACCTCCTGCGATAAATAAATCAGCATCCCCAGATTTAATACCACGCGCCGCACTACCAACTGCGTGCATTCCAGATGCACATAACCTATTTACAGAAACACCAGGAACAGCCTCGGGAAGTCCTGCTAGTAGTAATGCCATCCTTGCAATGTTTCGGTTGTCTTCACCCGATTGGTTAACACAACCATAAATAACGTCGTCAACTTTCTCCCAATCAACGGATGAATTTCGCTCCATTAAACTAGAAATTGGTAAGGCGGCGAGGTCATCGGTTCGGATTGTCGATAGACTTCCGCCATAACGGCCAATCGGAGTTCTTATTGCATCGCATATAAAGGCTTCAGTCATAAATCTTATCAGGTCTCAGTGGGCCTGTCCTCTTTTTAAGTTGTAACGAAATTTAGCATTAGCTTAAATGATCATACGGTCGTGTCAAATCTCACATTTACTAAAAGGTTGCCTATATTATATAATTAGTATTCTTGTAAGGTACTATAATCATTCCTTTATGTTTAATCTTATGGAGTTAATTCATGGTTGGAAATCTTAACAATAAGACGTGTGTTCCATGTCAAGGTGGCATAAACCCTTTATCATCAAATGAGGCGAAAGAATATAAGAAGCAAATTCCTAAATGGGATCTGGTGGAAAAAAGTTCTAAATTAAAGCGCGAATTTAAATTTGATGATTTTAAGCATTCGTTAAAATTTATTGAATGTGTTGGCGTAATTGCAGAAGAAGAAGGACATCACCCTGACATCGAATTTGGATGGGGTTATGCTAGAATTCATATTTACACTCATGAAATTGATGGATTGCATGAGAATGATTTTATTTTGGCGTCCAAGATTGATCTCATAAATTATTAATTTTAAAAAAACTATAAGAAATATAGGTGGTAAAAAATTAAAGGTGGGTCACAAATAAATTTAAACGTTTTGACGTAATATTTCACTGTGTGAGAATTAAAATTATTTGTTTTCGTATTAGTTGACTAATGATATACTCTCTCTATTGGTCTTAGAGACCATAATTTATATCTTTATTTGAATTTTGAAAATTAAAGTTTATTAGATATAAATTTAAAAAAAAATTATAAAATAAATATTCTGGGGGGATATTATAAAATGCTTTTATGCAAAAGGTCATTTATTTTTACAGCTACTATTTTTCTAACGACATTTTTCTTTACGCAAGGCGATTTGAGGCATGCTGAGGCTAAAGAATTAAAAATGGCGACTTTCATGTCACCAAAACATCCAGTTAACAAGGGAATATTAACTCATTTAGCGAAGAATATTGCGGCTGAGACTGGTGGATCCTTAACACTTAAATTATATCCTGGAGGTCAATTGGGCAAAGGGCCAAAAGCACAGTATAAGCGNGTCATTGAAAATGTGGCGGAAATAACTTTTGGTGTGCATGGTTATACTCCAAAACTTTTTCCTCGAACCATGACTGTTGCGCAACCAGGTGTTGGAAATTCCTCACAAGAGGTTACAAAGAAAGCTTGGGGTATATATGACAAATACCTTAAAACAGAGTATTCGAAAGTAAAAGTATTGGGTATATTTTCAAATTGGCCAGCAATACTAATTACTCGTAAGAATTCAGTCTCAAAAATTGGGGATATTAAAGGTTTAAAAATTAGGGCTCCATCACCAAGCAATATTCCGCAGTTAAGGGCTTGGGGAGCTGCGGCTGTTTATATGCCTGTTACAAAAGCTTATAACTCACTTCAAACAGGTGTTTTAGATGGTGTTTATATTTCTCCAGGGGCATTATATAGACCTTGGCGCCTCGCTGAGCCTGGTGAATACGTTACCGCTGGAATGAGTGGCCCCACAACAATGCTTTACATTTTTATGAATAAGCAAGTCTTCGAAGGCCTTTCTTCCTCACATAAAAAAGCTATAAATAAGCATAGTGGTAGGGGCTTAAGTATGTTTGCTGCAAACTATTGGGGCAATATTGATGCGAAACAGCTTGCAACAGCAAAAAATGAGCAGAAGGGTGTGAAATTCATTCAATTATCTCAATCAGCTGCAACAGAATTTAATAATGCTACTGCGAAGTCTGTTGAAGAGTTTATTGCGAAAAAAGAAAAGGCCGGTATTCCTGCTCGGGCAATTTATAAAGCCGTTACTCAATAAGGCTTAGCCAATTTAATGGAGAATCAGAAGAAAAGGGTGGATGCAACACTTGTCTTTATAGATCGTTGTATTCATCCCATTACTTTATATGCTGGTGGTATAGCGCTTATTGCCCTTGCCATACTTATAGTGATGGCCGTGATTTTTCGATACGTGTTTAATTCACCCATATTTGGCACTGATGATTTTAATCAAATATTTCTTATGGCGACAGTAGCCTTTAGCGTTGCTTATAGTGGCCGAAAAGGTGGACAAGTAATTGTAGAAATATTAAGCCTCGTAACGGGACCAAGATTTACACGATGGACTGAAGTATTTGTTAAGATACTTGGTACCTTTATGATGTGTATTCTGGTCTGGGTGCTGATAGAAAGTGGTATCAACGCTGCTGAATATGGCGAAACCACAAGATCATTAGAAATAACACTACAGCCATTCTTTTGGATTTTAGCCTTTGGAATGGGCCTGTACGGGATTGTCTTACTAGTTGAATTAATCGCACTACTGCGTGGGTATAATCTTGACTAATTAAATAACGGTTTAGATGCCCAAGAAAAAGGAGAAGTAATTGTCAGTTACGGCTATTGGTTTTATTGGTCTTTTTGCCTTATTCGCTATGCTAATTTTTAGAGTTCCAGTTGCTATGGCTATGTTGGCAGTTGGATTTTTTGGAACAGCGGCTATTAATGGCTACGCGGCGGCTTTGAGTGTTCTAGGCACAGAAACATTTGAAATATCCGTAACCTTAACTCTTACGGTAATTCCATTATTTGTTTTAATGGGTAACTTGGCTGGAGTATCTGGAATGAGCCGCGATTTGTTTAATGCCGCTTATTGCTGGGTAGGTCACTGGAGGGGTGGCTTAGCAAGTGCTACAATCGCCGGCTGCGCTGGTTTTGCCGCTTTGAGTGGCTCCTCGATTGCTTCGGCTATAACAATGGGTCGGGTTGCTCTCCCTGAGATGAAGCGTTTCAAGTATGATAATGGTTTGGCGACTGGCGCTGTTGCTGCTGGCGGTACTCTTGGAATACTAATTCCGCCTTCAACGGGACTAATTATTTATGCGATACTTACGGAACAGTCTATCGGTAGACTTTTTATGGCTGGGATCATTCCAGGTATTTTATTAACTTTTATGTTTTTACTAGCCATTGCGATAGTAACGCGATTAAAACCAGAAATTGGACCAGCAGGGCCAATAAGTAGTTTTAAGGAAAAAATAAGATCATTACGCAAAGCTCTCACGATGGTAGCAATAGTCGTTGCCACTATTGGTGGAATTTATATGGGTATTTTTACACCTGTGGAAGCTGCTGGTGTGGGCGCTGTTTTGGCATTTTTGGTCGCGTTATCTCGCAAGTCTCTGGATCGAGATAAAATGACATTTGTTATTCTTCAGACCCTTCAAACAACGGCCACAGTTTTTATGATTCTTATTGGTGCTCATGTTTTTATTCCTTTTATGGCGCTCACTCATATACCAGCTGATTTGGTAACATTTTTGGTTAATCTTGATGTGGGAAAGACCGGTATAATAATCTTAATTTTAGTAACTTACATATTTTTGGGAACATTTCTCGAAGGGTTGGCAATGCTTGTTTTAACTCTTCCGGTAGCTTTCGAGGTTATCACCCAACTGGGAATGAGCCCTATTTGGTTTGGAATCGTAGTAGTCATTGTTTTAGAAATGGGTTTAATTAGTCCGCCCGTTGGTCTGAATGTATTTGTTGTTAAAAGTGTTGCACAAGATGTTTCTATGGGGACTATTTTTAGAGGAATCTGGCCTTTCTGGATCGCGATGGGTGTCTGTTTAGTAATTTTAGTAGCTTTCCCAGAAATAGCAACTTTTCTTCCAAATACAATGTTCGATTAATATAATATATTTTTTTAAATTTTAATTTTCTAACTTTTTTATACGTATTTCCGCCTGCTCTGCTTTTTTTGTCTCCCCTAAAACTCGGTATGCACGGGCTAATCTCTTCCACCCGTTTAAATCGTTTGGGCTTTCTTTTAGACGATCTGCGAGACTTTGCACCATTGAACGAATGAACGCCTGTCTATCTTCATTCGACATTTCCTGAGCCGCCTTAATATCACTTTGGGATGGTCCTCTCGGAATTAGATTAGTTTTTTTCTCAGTTGGCTTTAATCGCGGAACAAATTTGGAAATAGTTAGATTACCCGTTGATGCGACTTCAGCTAATTGTTGTCGTACATTAGAGAGCCATGGTGCGCCCTTTGGAGAAATTGCCACTAAATCTACCCAAGTCTGGACCGCCTTCCGAAAATTATTTTGCCGAGCTAGACTGAGGCCCATATAATAAAGAGCTTTATATTCTCGTGGGTTTAATTTTAATGCTATTTTAAGATATTTACGACTTTCGTCTTCAAAAATACCACCTCTTGCCATAAATAATGATTCTGCTATTGATGTTGCGATTTCTGCTTTCGAAGAGTCAATCGCAAAGGCGCGTTTAAATGCATTAGAAGCTTCATTAAAACGTTTCATGGTTGAGAGCGTTCGTCCAAGTAATAGCCAGCCATCAATTTTTTCAGGATTTGCGTCCATACGTTTTTTGAGAGCGTTAGCTAATTTATTCATCTCCGTATCAGCTGTTTTAACAGGAGTGGGTAATTTTCTTGATGCAAAAGGTAGGTCAGGTTTTGTTGGAGATCCAAGATAATTATATGTAGCTAGAGTTGTTAGTGGAATAAAAGTAATTAATAAGATACATATTAATATGGTAGCTTTTGTGATTGGCATCTCACTATGGGCTTGATTAAAATCCTTGGGTCGTGATTTTTCGAGACGTTTTCGTATTTCAATTTCTAGAACCGTTGATTCATCCTCGCTTAGTAAGCCACGATCAACATCTCTTTTAATTTCATCAATTTGATCTTGATAAACAACTGAGTTATGCTTGCTGAGCAAAGCCTTTTTCGACCGTAATATTGAGAGGGTCAGAAGCACCAGAACAATTAAAAGTATGCTTCCAAAGATAACTAAGAGCATCATTCTTTTACCTCAGCGTTATTCTTTTTTACATCTTGGATAAGTGGTTTTTGACGACGAAAAAATAATATTAAGCAAATAAACCCGATTAGCGTAATTACTACTGGACCAAACCAAAGAACAAAAGTTACACCCTTGACCGGTGGGTTGAGTAATACAAAATCACCATACCTTGACACAACATAATCTATGACAGCTTGATCACTATCTCCCTCTAGAATGCGGTCTCTAACAAGTATTCTAAGATCTCGGGCTAGTTCTGCATCCGAATCATCAATGGATTGGTTTTGACACACAACGCAACGAAGATCTTTACTAATTGCACGAGCGCGAATTTCTAAANTGCTGTCTTTTAAAATTTCTCCAGGATCGACGGCATGCGCAGCATTTGCATTTAATAATAGAGCAATCATTAAAATCAGGACTTTCATTTTTTTCTCAACTTATCTATTGCCGGTTTTAGTGTATCGTTCCAATTTTGCCGGGTTATTGGACCCATATGTTTTAGTTTAATAACACCACTTCGATCAACTAAGAATGTTTCCGGAGCCCCAGTGACACCAAACGCGATTGCGCCCCTACTTTTTGGATCATCTCCAATTAAATTATATGGATTTCCAAATTTTTTTAACCATCTAGGCCCATCGTCTTGGTTCTGCTCTCGCCAGTTAATTCCATAAATTGGAATTACGCCCTTTTTCTTTAATTCCATGAGAAACGGGTGTTCAATCCTACAAGAAACGCACCAAGAACCAAAAATATTAACTAAAACCACTTCATTCATAAGATTATTATTAGATAGACCCTCATCAAAACCTTTTATGGGAGCTAAAGAAAACTCTGGTACTTTTTTATTGATTAAAACTGAGTCAAGAGCTTGAGGGTCTTTGCCCAGCCCAGCAGAGAAGTATGCGGCAAGAATTGCTAATAAGATAAGTGGAAGAAAATACGCNAGGCGCTTCATCATTTAGCAACAACCTGACGAGCTATAATATTGGAGCTTCGCGCAGGAGCTCCAACCCGATGACGACGATCAGTTAGGCTAATTGCAGCCCCGAGAACCATAAAAATAGCACCCGCCCACATCCAAGGTACTAGTGGGTTAAAGTAAATTCTTGTGATATACCCACCAGAACTTTTATCACGATCACCAACAACAGCATACAAGTCACCAAAAAATGTAGAGTAGATTGCAGCCTCAGTCGTAACCATCGACCGAGTTTGGTATTCTCGTTTCTCTGGTTTGAGTGTTATCTTAAAGTCATCATCTTTTTGAACATTAAAAACACCGCGTGTTGCTATGTAATTAGGGCCTTGAACCCTTTTAACTTCTTTTAAGGTATATGTGTAACCTGCTACTTCAACTTGGTCACCAAATTTCATAACCTGGATGCTCTCAACCTTCCAGGTGCTTGATGCAGTGATGCCAGCGACCGCTAATGCTAGTCCAATATGGGCAAAAGTCATGCCCCAACTTGCCCTTGGTTGGCGTATTATACTTCTCATACTGTCTTTTAATGGAACCTGAAAAAGCTTAATACGAGAGGTTAACTCAATAAAAGTCGCTGAAAACAACCAAATTGATAACGCGATTCCTAAAGATGAAAGAGCACTAGAACGATCAAATATAAGCCAAACAAAACAACCACCGATCAGGGAAATTATGCCTACAACCTTTAATTTACTTGTGGTTTTAGTAAAATCGCCGCGTTTCCATCTCAAAAAAGGTGCAATGCCCATGACGACAATCATGGGGATCATCATTGGTACGAAAACGCTCTCAAAATATGGTGCGCCGACTGAAACTTTACCTAATTCCAGAACATCCACAAATAAAGGGTACAATGTTCCAAGGAGAATTGATGCGGCCGCGATTGTAAGAATAAAATTATTTAGAATTAGTCCCCCTTCTCTAGAGACAGGATGAAAAATACCATCTGTTTTCAAACTGGGCCCTCGCCAAGCAAATAATAAAAAAGCTCCTCCAATCGTTACGACCAGTAATAGTAAAATGAATACACCACGAGTTGGATCTGATGCGAATGCATGGACGGAGGTTATGACCCCAGATCTTACTAGAAAAGTTCCTAACAGACTTAAACCGAAAGCAATAATAGCTAAGAATATCGTCCAAGATTTCAAGCTATCCCGTTTCTCTGATACTATCGACGAGTGTAATAACGCAGTGGCTGCAAGCCAAGGCATGAACGAAGCATTTTCTACGGGATCCCAAAACCACCAACCTCCCCAACCTAATTCGTAATAGGCCCACCATGAGCCAAGCACAATTCCTCCCGTGAGAAAACCCCACGCAGCTAAAGTCCAAGGCCTTACCCAACGTGCCCAAGCGGCATCTACTCTTCCTTCGATAAGCGCAGCTACTGCAAACGAGAATGTTAAAGAGAGACCAACATANCCTAGGTAGAGTAAGGGGGGATGAAACGCTAGACCCGGATCTTGAAGTAGTGGATTTAAGCCACTACCATTTTCTGGTGCTGGAAAAACCCTTAAAAAGGGGTTGGACGTTAATAAAATAAAAACTAGAATACCAACACCGAGCATCGCTTGCACCCCAAGCACTCTAACTTTTAAAGTGGGACTCAAGTTGCCCCCAAACACTGCAATTGCCGCTCCATAGCCTGAAAGAATAAGAGCCCAAAGAAGCATAGACCCCTCGTGATTGCCCCAAACACCGCTTACTTTATATAAAAGGGGTTTAGCTGTGTGCGAATTGGAAGTAACGTTGATGACAGAAAAATCGGATACAACGTATGCGTATGTTAAAGCTAAAAATGAACACAAAATTAGGATAAATTGGATCACTGCCGCAGGCGCGGCGATAGCCATTAATTGATGATTACGCAGGTATACTCCTATCATTGGCATCGTTGATTGAAGAAATGCCATAAGAAGCGAGAGAATTAGAACGAAATGGCCGCTTTCGATGATCATGTAAATAATTTNTCCTAAATTGAGTTTATTTTAAATAAAATTTGATAATTTTTCTATTGCTTTGTTTAATCAGGCTTCCATTGACCTGACTTTTTAAGTGCCTCTGCCACCTCTGGGGGCATATATGTTTCATCATGTTTTGCTAAAACGTCGGTTGCGGTAAAAATATTATTTTGATAGAAGCCCTCTGCGACAATGCCTTGTCCTTCCCTGAATAAATCGGGAAGAATGCCGCGAAATTCTACGACTATTGAGTTATTAAGATCTGTGACGCTAAAACGATTTGTTGCCCCGTCACTTACTTTTGTAACGCTGCCTTTTTCAACCAATCCACCTACTCGTAAACGTTGCGCTGGTTTAAGTTTTTGTGTTCTGTACTTGTTAACTATTTCCGTCGGACTATGAAAAAACACTATGTTATCTTCGAAAGCTAATAGCACAAGTGCGGCTGCGCCCGCGATCAAAAGCAAACCTAAACCAATAAAAGAAAAACGTTTTTGTCTATTTTTCATCTTGAGTAACCTGTGATTGTAAATCCTCTAATAATTTTTCAGAAAATCGAAACAATCGAATGCTTTGGATGAATAGACCAGCAAGAACAACAAAGGATAGACTAAATGCAACCCATATAAAAACACCATATCCGTCCATCATAAAATAATCGTATATACTTTCCAACATGATTTATACCTTTGCCTGACGAATTTTAAGCGCATGAACTTTTTGAAGATTGAGCTCAGCTCGAGCACGAATGAGTAAAATCCACATAAAAAGCGACGTATATCCGACTGCCATTAATATTAATGGGGTAAGCATGCTGGAATGAATAGCGGGTCCATCCATTTTAATCACGCTGGCCGGTTGATGGAGTGTATTCCACCAATCCACACTAAATTTGATGATTGGTACATTTATTACTCCTACAATCGATAAAATTGCGGCTGCTCTGGCCCCTCTGCTTCGATCATCAAATGCGTTGTATAAAACAATATATCCAAGAAACAAGAAAAATAGAATTAAAACTGATGTCAGGCGGGCGTCCCAAACCCACCAGGTTCCCCACATTGGTTTTCCCCACAAGGATCCAGTTGCTAAGGCGAGAAACGTAAAGCATGCACCGATCGGTGCTGTCGATTTGGCTAGTATATCTGCGACAATATGCCGCCAAATTAATAANACTGCGCTGAAACAAGCGAGAGCTACATAGCAGAACATTGCCATCCACGCAGCAGGAACATGGACATACATCATGCGAACCGTTTCACTTTGTTGGTAGTCTGGTGGGGACTCGATGAGAGAATAGTATAACCCCGCTAAAATAGACCCTACTGTGACCAAAGCAACAATAGGTTGCAGGACTTTTGCTATTCTTAAAAAACGGGTTGGATTTGCAAAATAGTTAATCATTTAGTCAAGTTAGCCTTAGAAATAAAACTGTTTACACGATATAACCTAAATTATTTAATACGCAAATAGTAGAAATTGGATCTTGAGGACGATTATTATCGTTTATTTCACCTGAATTTTATGAAAACCCAGATTATTCAATTGCTTGTCGCAGTGACGCGGCACTCGCCAGAGGACATAGGGCAGAACTCAATAAAAATAGTCCCCCTAAAATTAATAATTGTGGTTTGCTAGAAATACCCAAAATAGAAGCTTCCACGGCACTTACTCCAAATATTAGAACTGGAATAAATAAGGGTAATATTATCAAAGATAATAATGCTCCACTTCGACGCGCGCCTAATATAAGCGCTGCACCGATTGAGCCAATGAGACTCAATGTGGGCGTTCCTAAAAATAAACTAACTATGAGAGTAAAATAACTGGAGATGTCCATATTCAGAAATATTGCGAGTAAAGGCGATATGATAATAAGTGGTAATCCAGTGGTTAACCAATGTGCTAACACCTTGGCGAGAACAATAAATTCAAGAGGCTGAGGGTGAAGTGCGAGGAGGTCCAGGCTCCCATCATCATAATCGACGTGGAACAAACGATCCATCGAGAGCATCGCTGATAATAAAGCTGCCACCCAAATGACGCCCGAACTGATTTTACTGAGTATAGCCGGTTCTGGACCCACACCTAGTGGGAAAAGTATCACGACAATCATGAAAAACATTACTACAACCCATGTGTCAGTGCCATTGCGGAAAGCCATGCGAAGTTCTCGTCTTACGATGTAAAATAGAAATTTTGATAAGTCATTCATGGTCAAGGTCTATGGAATTTATACTATTGCTAAAATCAGTTATATTTAAAGTTTTGCTACCTGGCATCAAAATATCGTGGGTCGCTATAGCTAAAATGCCCCCTTCTTTTTGATGAAATTTAATAAGATTATCAAGAATTTCAGATGACTCCTTATCCAAAGAATTAGCGGGTTCATCTAATATCCAAAGAGGGGCTTGTGTTGTGCATAATCTTGCTAAATTAAGGCGCTTACGCTGACCAGCTGAGAGAAACCGTGCAGGCAGATTTGAGAGATTTGTAAGTAAAAAAGTGTCTAACGCTTTCTTAATCAAATACCTGTTTTGACCAAGGGATTTTAAATCAGACCAAAACCTCAAGTTTTCTTCAACCGTTAATGCATTTTTTATGGCATCCCGGTGGCCCACATAATGAAAATAGATACAAAAATCTCTCTCTTGAATTTGTATTTCACTCCCATTCCAGTTTAATTTGCCCTTAAATGGATTGATTAAACCAGCCATAAGTCGGAGCAAAGTTGATTTGCCACTTCCATTTGGGCCCTGCAAATGGAGCACTTCGCCTCCCTCAATGGAAAAATTGAGATTCGCGAATACAATTCGATCACCCCTAATACAGGTTAAATTCTCGCCAGAAAACACGTCCATGTAATATACTTATATCAGGAAAATTAGTGTTACAATGTTTTCTCATAAGTTATAATAGTGCTAAGTTCGAATCGGGTCATAAAATTGATTTTTTATTTAAAAATGCTGGAATTATGTCAACTCTTGGTGTAATTCAACGTCTGACCCAATATTTTTTACACGTTAAATTTTAATTCAGGAGTCGCACATGTCCAAAATTGGTCAGGATACCTTAAACACTCGTCGGTCTCTTAACGTTGGTTCCAAAAATTATGATTACTACAGCTTAAAAGCTGCCTCCGAGAGTGGCTTGGGTGATATTTCACGCTTACCATTCTCATTAAAGGTTCTTTTAGAAAACCTTTTGCGTTTTGAAGATGGTATTTCAGTGACCGTCGATGATGTAAAAGCATTGGGGGAATGGCTTGAAAATCGAAGTTCAAAAAGTGAAATAGCTTTCCGCCCAGCAAGGGTTTTGATGCAAGACTTTACGGGTGTTCCAGCGGTTGTAGACTTAGCTGCTATGCGCCAGGCAATGAAAGATTTAGGTGGAGATCCCCAGAAGATTAATCCATTAAGCCCGGTTGACCTCGTTATAGATCATTCTGTTATGATTGATAATTTTGGTTCAAGTGATGCCTTTAATACGAACGTTGAAAAAGAATTCGAGAGAAATGAAGAACGATACGAGTTTTTGCGCTGGGGTTCAAAGGCATTTGATAATTTCAGAGTAGTACCCCCAGGCACTGGAATATGTCATCAAGTTAATCTTGAGTTTTTGTCACAAACGGTTTGGACAGATGAAGTTAATGGAAAAACGATTGCTTATCCTGATACTTTGGTGGGAACTGATAGTCATACAACTATGGTAAATGGTCTCGCCGTCCTTGGTTGGGGAGTTGGTGGAATTGAGGCGGAAGCTGCGATGCTTGGCCAACCTGTCTCAATGCTTGTTCCGGAAGTGATTGGTTTCAAGTTGACCGGAGCTATGAAAGAAGGAGCGACTGCGACTGATTTAGTTTTGCGCGTTGTTCAAATGCTCCGTGAGAAGGGAGTTGTGGGTAAATTTGTTGAATTCTTTGGTAATGCCTTAGATGGATTGAGTTTACCTGATCGGGCAACAATTGCAAATATGGCGCCAGAGTATGGTGCGACTTGCGGGATTTTTCCAATTGATAGAGAAACGATAAGATTTTTATCTTTTACTTCGCGAGACACTGATCGGGTTGCTTTGGTTGAAGAGTATGCAAAGGCCCAANGAATGTGGAGGGATGCTAATTCGGAAGATCCAATTTTTACAGATACTCTAGAACTTGATATTTCAACAGTGGAACCCTCAATTTCTGGACCCAAGCGACCTCAAGATCGCATTGCTTTGAAGGACGCATCGGCAGCATTTGAGCGAACGTTGGATGATCTTGGAAGAGGTAATGGTGCTCAATCACCAAAGGACTTTGATTTTGAGGTAAATGATGGGGATGTTGTCATTGCTTCGATAACGTCTTGTACTAATACTTCAAATCCGTCAGTCTTAATGGCAGCTGGTTTGCTGGCGCGCAATGCTAACGTTGCCGGTCTGAAACCTAAGCCTTGGGTTAAAACTTCACTGGCCCCCGGAAGCAAGGTGGTTACAGATTATCTCGAAAATGCTGGATTGCAGAGTGAGCTTGATGGTCTAGGTTTTAATGTTGTGGGATATGGATGTACTACCTGTATTGGTAATTCTGGTCCATTGCCAACCCCTGTTGATGAGGCAATTACGTCCGGAGATTTGACAGTTTGTTCAGTTTTATCTGGCAATAGGAATTTTGAAGGCCGTATTCATGCTCAAATTAAAACCAATTATCTTGCGTCTCCTCCATTGGTTGTTGCTTATGCTTTAGCAGGTTCGATGAAGGCTGATTTGTATAATGATCCTCTTGGCCATGATAAGGATGGAAAACCTGTATTTTTAAGGGACATATGGCCTTCTAATAAAGAGGTCAGTGATGCGGTACTCAATCACATGACCCCTGAAATGTTCTCAAACCGTTACGGAGATGATGTTTGGAAAGGCCCAAAGCAATGGCAAGGTATCCAGACAGAGGGAAGTGAAACCTATGATTGGCAGTCCGCCTCCACTTATGTCAAATACCCAAGTTTTTTTGAGGGGATGACACCTGAGCCGGGAGATTTTAATGATATTATTGATGCCCGAGCATTAGCTGTATTGGGAGACTCCATTACGACTGATCACATATCTCCAGCAGGCGCCATAAAAGAAAACAGCCCAGCTGGTTCATATTTAACCGATAGACAGATACGCACTCAGGACTTCAATTCATACGGTTCTAGACGGGGAAATCATGAGGTTATGATGCGGGGTACATTTGCAAATATCCGTATTAAAAATGAAATGGTTCCTGGGACTGAGGGAGGGATTACTAAACATTTTCCCTCAGGGAAAGAAATGTCCATCTATGATGCGGCAATGCAGTATGCATCTGAGGGGGTTCCTTTAGTTATTATCGGAGGGAAGCTCTATGGAAATGGATCTTCGAGAGACTGGGCGGCCAAAGGTACTACTCTTTTGGGAGCAAAAGCAGTCATTGTAGAGAGTTTTGAGCGTATACATCGGTCCAACCTTGTAGGAATGGGCGTTTTACCTCTACAGTTTAAAGNGGGACAAAGTCGAGTTACATTGAAACTTGATGGCACGGAAAAATACAATATTACCGGTCTGAAAAGTGGTATTAAACCCCTTATGGATATAACTTGCATGATCACACGAGAAGACGGATCTAGTGAAAAAATAGAACTGTTGTGCCGAATAGATACTGCAGATGAGGTAGAGTATTATCGTCATGGTGGTATTTTACAATATGTTTTAAGGAATTTAAACGCAGCGTGATTAAAAAAACACTATTAATTTTACGTACCTAAATTTTCTAAATATAGATTTTTACATTCAAATTTGGATGTGACTTTTAGCGTTTTATTACAGTTTAGATTCTATAAAAAGGATCTCTTTATGGTTAACTTTAAGACGATTGACGATTTAGATCTAAAAGGTAAACGAGTACTCGTTAGAGTTGATCTGAATGTGCCGATGAATAAAGGAAAAATTACTGATCAAACCCGCGCTGAGAGGGTTATTCCTACTGTTAAAGAAATTTTAGAGAAAGGTGCGGGAGTAATTTTGGCAAGTCATTTAGGTCGTCCGCACGGGAAAGTTATACCGGATTACTCGCTCAAGCCGTTAATACCAATTTTACAAACACTTTTGCCAAACCGTAACATAACTTTTTCACCAGATGGGACTAAAGAACCTAGGCCAGGAGAGGTTATATTACTGGAGAATCTCAGGTTCAACCCGGGAGAGGAAAATAATGGNCTGGATTTTTCTAGATTTCTGAGCGGATTAGCTGATATTTACATTAATGATGCTTTTTCGTGTTCTCATCGAGCACATGCCTCTACAGAAGGCGTAACGCAACTGCTGAATTCAGCTGCTGGACGTCTTATGGAGGCTGAGCTTCAGGCTCTAGATTTAGCTCTTGAAAACCCTAAACATCCAGTGGTGGCCGTTGTGGGTGGAAATAAAATATCAACTAAATTAGGTGTGTTGGAGAACTTGCTTAAAAAAGTTGACCATCTTATCGTGGCGGGGGCAATGGCAAATACTTTTCTTTATGCATTAGGAAATTCGGTGGGTCGATCAATATGTGAAGCTAGCATGGCCAACGTTGCTCTTGATGTTATGGAAAATGCAAAACTTTTAGATTGTAAAATTCACCTGCCTCTGGATGCAGTATTGGCAAAAAAATTAGAGGATGATTCTAAAANAATCGTAGCTAAAAAAGACTCCATCCCATCCGATTTGATGATATTAGATATTGGGCCCGATACGGTTTCTTCCATTATAACACTACTAAACAATAGTAGAACATTATTGTGGAATGGTCCTTTGGGCGCGTTCGAATTTAAGCCATTCGATGAGGGCACAAATCGCATTGCACAGGCTGCCGCCGATCTAACGACACAGCATCGCCTTGCAACAATTGCTGGTGGGGGTGATACAATGGCAGCACTAAAAAATGCGCAAGTTTCCCATTCTTTCTCATATATTTCCTCAGCTGGAGGAGCGTTTTTGGAATGGTTAGAGGGCAAGAAACTGCCAGGCATTACACCACTTTTAAATAAATAAACACTAATTATTATGACCAATTAAATTTATCATTTAAGCCTTTATTTCTTATTTTCGACGTTTTCAAGTAAATCGTCTAACATTGAACGTAACTCCTCAGAGTCATTCAATAGATCATTGGCTGCCTTAAGTGCATTTTCAGAAGCATTTGCTGAAAATTGATTTGCTATTTCACTGATACTAGAGACTGTTACTCCAATACCATTTATAATTTTTGAGACTTTTTTTATTCTGTTTTGAATAGCAGCAGTTCGAACACTTGTAGTTTGTCCTTTTTTATTGTTTCTGGACCTTGAGGTTTTATCAAAATTATCTTGAGGTTCAGAATCGTCAATTTTCTCTCTACCATCATCAAGGTCGATAAGTGCTGTTTGTACGGCCAAAAGACTCATCTGGTCACTGATATGTGTCATTAAGTTTTCGCTTTCTTCGACTTTTACTATAACTTCTGAAAGCCCCGCTGTTATTAGTTCTGTGCGTTCTGCATCTTCTGCTGCTTCTGTGGCATTTTTACTTGTTAATGTTAGTTGGTCACTCATCTTGGTTATTGCACTTTTGTTTATCTCAAATTCTAGATTAGATGAGGCTGTCTCAGATTTCTGTATTGCAACGGTATTTTGAGACTTTTGATTATTTATATTGTCGGTAATATCATTTTCTAGTAATTGATTATTCTCATGCTCTGAGTCCGAAATTAGATATTTATCTTTTTGTATAATTTCTAAATCTTTACGCAAACGATCAGCTCTCTTCATATTTTCTTTAAATATTATAAGCGCACGAGATAAGTTAGAGGCAATTGATGATTGTTTTAAATCAGGAATATTCTGACGATAATTTCCTTTGGCCAAACTAATAGCTGCAGTTGATACCTTTCGGATAGGTTTTATAATGCTCCAGAACATAATGAGTCCTATAAAAGTTAATAGGAGAATAATTAAAACGCTACTCCCAATTAATAGTTTACGAATTTTTTTGCTAACAACCTCACTATTTTGACGGGCTGATAGACTATAACTATTTGAATAAATAATTAGTTTATCAAGGCTCGGACCCATGAATGAGATTAATTTATCGAAACCATTTATTTTCTTAATAAGTTGAGAGTTTGTTTGATATAATTGTATTAGTGAATTTTTTAAATTTTGTTTAGTTTGTAATAATTTTTTCTTTTCGGCTAGTCGTGATGAACTTATCAGTTTTTCAAGTAATATGAAAATCTCAGTATCAAAATACATGCTTTTCAAAATGGGGCTTTGACTTAATGCTAAAATATTTGATTTTAATCTAGAATTGATTAATACAATCTCGTTATAATTTCGCGTTGACTCTATATTTTTCAGCTCTTTCTCTAATTGTTTTTGATTATTTTTAACCGTGTTAATTAAGCTCTCATCCAATTCACTGTTAAGCAAATTCTGTATAGTAGATATTTCATTAATTTGCTTAAAGTGCTTTTCTAAGNCTTCATTTACAATAATTGCTGTATTTCTAATTCTTTTGGCATCGGAATCATTTAGAATCAGTTTAAGGTCTTTTATAACTACCTCACCCCGTTTCTGATAATTCTCAAAATACCGCGTATCATTTGTTAAAATAAAATTGCGGCTATCACTGTTTAGAGCCACAATTCCAGAATCAATTTTAAAAACCAAATTTTCGAGATAGCTTGAAGCTTGAATCTGTCTCAAAGTTTTACTTAAGAGACTATCGGCATAAAATAATATTCCAATAATACAACCAAGGGAAAGAAGTGCTGAAAATATAAAAATATAATAATAGAGATTATACTTAAAGTTTTTTGAGTCAGAAGTGATTACCTCACTATCCAGNTGATCGTTACTTGATGATGCGGATTGGTTTTTATCATCCATATTAAGACGCGCCTGGTATAGTATTTAATATAGTTTTAATAATTAATTTAGCCGATGCTAGTTTTAGTACAAGTTTATTTTAAAATGGTGATAAACATGTCGGATAAATGTCTGGTTGAATAAGTTTGATGTTTATTCTAAAAATTATCAGATTTTGTTAACTTTTTTAGAGTAAACGTTAAAATGTCTTTAGAACTTTCAATAGTATTTGTACAGATTGGTTTTAAGTTGCAGATTATGGGAGGAAAATAAAATTTCAAATGGTTGATGCTGTCAAGATGATGAGCAGTACGATTGAACCCTTAAAACATGGAGGGCAAACTCGCCAGCAAGCTCTCTCTCGTTATGAGGCTTCGAAGGATGTAGATCGTCAAGCCAAAATTACAAAACCAATGGACGAACCTGTATTTCGTCGCGCTGTTAATAAGTTAAACGAACGTATAAGTACAAATAAACCGTTACGAGATGATGTCCCCCGTGGTTTTTATTTAAATGTGCGTGTTTAAATAGTTATTTTGAAGAATTTATTCCTAACAATGAATTTGCAAAATCACTGGGGTTAAACGGTCTAAGGTCTTTAGCGCTCTCTCCCACACCTATTGCATGGACTGGTAAACCAAATTTCTCAGTTAAAGAAATTAAAACGCCACCCTTTGAAGATCCATCTAATTTAGTTATTATAAGGCCAGAAATGTTAATGATGTCTAGAAAAGACTCCACTTGTGAATGAGCATTCTGTCCTGTTGTTGCATCCAAAACCAATATTCGATCATGTGGCGCATCGTTATCAAGCTTTTTAATTACTCTAATTATTTTTTCTAATTCATCCATCAACTCTTTTTTGTTATGTAGTCTTCCCGCGGTATCAATAATAAGGATATCTGTACCCATCTCTTGGGAATGCTTTAGTGCATCAAAAGCAAGGCTCGCTGGATCTTTTCCAGTTTCAGAGGAAAAAACGTGACAACTAGCTCGATTTCCCCATATTTCTAATTGTTCAATCGCAGCCGCGCGAAATGTATCACATGCGGCCAGACAAACGGTTTTTCCCTCAAAAGAATATGTTTGAGCTAATTTGCCTATCGTAGTTGTTTTACCTACCCCATTAACACCACAAACCAGTATAACGTGCGGTGAGTATTCTGTCTTAATTGTGATAGGTTGAGTAAAGGGCTCTATAATCTTTGATATTTCGGCAGCGAGTGTGGCCTTAACCTCATCTACTGTAACTTCCTGGTTGAATTTTAAGGATTTAATTATTTTTGTTAATTTTGATGCGGTTGTAAAACCAAGATCTGATGTAATTAATATATCTTCTAGCTCTGTAATCGTTTCATCGTTTAACTTTTTTTGAGTAAACAGATCATTTAAACTCTGGCCTAATTTTTGTGAAGATCGACTAAGACCATTTGTTAAGCGCGAAAGCCAACCCGAAGCATCTGATGAAGAGTCATCGGTTTTCACTAGATATCACTCATAATTTTTGCAGATAGTTGTTCATCGGAGAAGCCAGAAACTTTAGCTGATAAAATTTCTCCTCGTTTTACTGGTTCCGTAAATTTTAAAGGCGCGAATGATTCTGTGTAGCCCCGATCTCCGTTTTCGACTAACGCTGTAACTTCTTTACCCATTAGACTTTGAAAATATTTATTTTTGACTTCATTTCCCTTAATCCGGAGTATCTCTGCACGCTTTTTAATAATTTCTTTCTGAACTTGGGGCATCCGTGAAGCAGGTGTTTCAGGTCTGGCTGAAAAAGGAAACACGTGTAAGTAGGTCAGATTTGCCTCATCAACAATATTCAAGGTATCTGAGAAATTCTCTTCTGTCTCAGTTGGGAACCCAACTATAATATCTGCTCCAAACACTATCTCTGGACGTAACTGTTTAATCTTTTTACATAGATTTATTGCATCTTCTCGAGCATGTCTGCGTTTCATGCGTTTCAGAATCAAATTGTTTCCAGCTTGCACACTAAAATGCAAATGAGGCATCAATCGTGGCTCTGTACTTATAATTTCAAGGAGTTCATCGTCAATTACTGCGGGGTCAAGCGAGCTAAGGCGTAAACGTCGTAAATTAGGCAGCATTTTTAATAGCTGTTTTACCATTGAACCTAACGAAGGGTTATCTGATAAATCTTGGCCGTATGATGAAATATCAACGCCCGTAAGAACAGCTTCTTTATATCCTTGCTGCAATAAAATATTGATTTGTTTGGCAATATTTTCAACCGGAAGTGATCTGCTGTTGCCCCTCCCGAAAGGTATAATACAAAAAGTACAGCGATGATTGCATCCTTGCTGAATTTGAATAAATGCTCGAGTTCGTTTGCCAAATCCGTTAATCAAGTGTTCCCCCATTTCTTTCCTCTTCATAATATTGGAGATTTGAAGATTATCAGAGGGACTTTTAAATTTATAACTATCAGCTTGAAGTTTCTCATGATTTCCAAGGACAATATCAACTTCAGACAGCTTCTTATACTTTTTTGGATTAATCTGAACGGCGCATCCGGTTACAATGANTCGTGTATTTGGGTTTTCTTTTTTTAGTTTTTTAATTTCTCTGATAGCTTGTTTTTCAGCCGCTTCAGTCACTCCACAGGTATTAAAAACTGTCGTGTTATTAAGTCCCGCTTTTGTAGCATGGTTTTTAATTATTTCTGATTCCACGATATTTAGTCTACAACCGAACGTAATTACTTCTGGGTTTGATTTTTGGTCTGTCATAAACTAAAACTTCCAGAAAAACTTAACTCTGTGGGCCCAGTCATTAAAATACTGTTGTCATTTTGCCATTCAATTTTTAGGGCTCCGCCGTCTAATTCGATCTCCGCTCGACCATCAGATAAGTTCCTTCTCACAGCAGCTACTAACACCGCACACGCACCACTGCCACAGGCTTCTGTTATGCCAGCGCCTCGCTCCCATACCCTAACTCGAATTTTATCAGATGATATTATTTGAGCAATTTCTACATTTGTTTTTTTTGGGAAAAAACTATGGTGCTCTAGTTTTGGCCCAATAAATTCGAGGTCAATCTCATTAATATTCTTTACAAAAAATACCATGTGAGGATTTCCAACATTAACAGCGACTGGATTTTCTAGAATACCTTCATTTATATTTAGTGAAGTTGTATCCATTTCTTCAGACAATGGTATATCACGCCAGTCAATGGCAACTTGCCCCATATTTACGCTAATCAAATCATTGAATCGAGTCGCTAATAACACTCTATCCATTGCTTCAATTTCTAGTTGTGTGTTATTCTTTTCATCCATCACCAAACGACCAATGCATCTAGCAGCGTTGCCACAAGCGCCGACTTCGCTTCCGTCAGAGTTATAAATACGCATTTTTACATCTGCGTTGGTTTTTGNGGTTTCCATCGTAATCAGTTGGTCGAAGCCAATTCCTCTTCTTCGGTTTGAAAGCCGTTTAATAAGTGATGAGCTTAAATTTAACACGTGCTCGCGATTATCAATAATCACAAAATCATTACCCAAACCGTGCATTTTTAAAAATTTAATATTTGTCATAAGATGCGATATAAAACCGAAATGCGTTTAAGTCCACTTATTTTAGTGAACATTTGCGTATTTCTTATATTACTTATGCTACACCAAGGAATTATTGGATGGAATCATAAAATACAGAAACCCTTGACTTATTGCCTTAAAATCATTAGTTTCCGCGAGATTTTAATACGCTTTCAATTGTCGCAACTCTATTGCTAGTTTCAGTCTTAGTAGTAAATGATGTTGCCGCTAGTCCGCGAGTTTTCGCGCACTGGCGTTTTTTGCGTTAGATTTTAGGGGAATATATATTGTTTGACGGTTTAACAAGTAAATTTGGTGATATATTCGATAGGCTAAGAAAACACGGAGCTTTGAGTGCTTCTGATGTTTCTGATGCTATGAGAGAAATCCGCGTTGCTCTTTTAGAGGCTGACGTTGCGCTCCCGATAGTGAAAGAATTTGTAGAAAAGGTCAATCAAGCAGCAATCGGTCAGGACGTGACAAAGAGTGTAACTCCGGGACAAATGGTTATAAAAATTGTAAATGATCAATTGGTCGAGATGCTGGGTTCAGAAGATGCGGAGATTAATTTGGCTGCCGTGGCTCCTGTTCCAATTCTGATGGTTGGCTTGCAGGGTTCAGGTAAGACCACCACTACCGGCAAACTTGCCCTAAGATTGAAAAATCGTGAAAAAAAGAAAGTTATGGTTGCTGGTTTAGACGTTGCAAGACCAGCTGCTCAGCAACAACTTGCACAGCTTGCTCTTCAAGCTGATGTTATTTGTCTTCAATCAGTTTTTGGAGAGCAACCTATTGGGATAGCTAAACGAGCTATGGAAACCGGTCGAAAAGAAGGTTTTGATGTTGTTATTCTTGATACAGCGGGTCGTCTTGCGATAGACCAAGATCTCATGGCAGAAGTGGCAGAAATTCGTAATGTTGTGGTTCCAGCAGAAACATTGCTGGTAGCCGATGCCATGGGCGGTCAAGATGCGGTTAATGTAGCCAGAGAGTTTAAGGAAAGAATAGGAATTACCGGTATAGTTCTCAGCAGGGTAGATGGAGACTCGCGAGGAGGTGCAGCGTTATCCATGAGAGCTGTCACGGGGTGTCCAATAAAATTTATGGGTGTTGGAGAAAAACTTAATGCACTAGAAGCTTTTCAAGCCGATAGAATTGCTAATCGGATCTTGGGTATGGGGGATATTGTAGGATTAGTTGAAAAGGCCGAGGAGACAGTAGATCAAGCTAATGCAGAGAAAATAGCAAAGCGAGCGCTTAAGGGCCAGTTTACGCTAGAAGATTTACAACAACAATTGGGTCAAATTAAGAGCATGGGAGATATCGGCGGACTAATGGGTATGCTTCCGGGTGTGGGTAAAATGAAAAAACAAATAGCTGAAGCAAATATTGATGATCGAGCAATAGTCAGGCAAGAAGCTATAATCTTATCTATGACCCTACAAGAGCGTCGTAATCCTAAAGTTCTCAATGCCAAACGTCGAAAACGAATTGCGGCGGGTTCTGGTACCAGCGTTCAAGATGTAAATCGTTTGTTAAAGCAATTTCAGCAAATGTCAAAAATGATGAAAAAAATGGGAAAAAGTGGAATGAAAGGCATGATGCCTGGAATGAATAGTGACATGATGGGTGCAATGATGCCCCCACCAGGAATGAAGTTCTGATATTAAAATTTATAAATTTAGTTTAGAAAAGAGGAAATATTTATGGCTACAAAAATTCGTCTATCGCGTGGTGGAGCAAAAAAGCGTCCATTCTATCGTATCGTAGTTGCGGACTCTAGAAGTCCTCGAGATGGAAGGTTTATTGAACGCGTGGGAACATATAACCCAATGGTCGCAAAAGATCATCCAGAGCGAATAGTTCTTAAAGAAGACAGAATTAAACATTGGCTGGCAAATGGGGCTTTGCCGACGGACCGTGTAGCAAGATTTCTTGGAGCCGCGGATATTATTGAGAAACCGGTTCACGCAGAACAAACGAAAAAGCATTTACCGAGAGAAAAAACGCTTGAGAGAATGCGTGAAAAAGAAGAAGCCCAAAAGGTAGCGCAAGAGGCGGCCGCTGCTGAGGCTGAGGCTGCAGCTGCAGCTCCAACAGAAACTGAATTGGTAGCGGAGGAAGTTCCAGCAGAAGAAGCAAAAGCAGAGGAAGCTCCGGCAGAAGAAGCAAAAGCAGAAGAAGCAAAAGCAGAGGAAGCTCCGGCAGAAGAAGCAAAAGCAGAGGAATCTCCGGCAGAAGAAGCAAAAGCAGAAGAAGCAAAAGCAGAGGAANCTCCGGCAGAAGAAGTAACGGAAGCTGAAAGTAAGTAATTGATGAGGTCTACCAGTGAAAAAGATTTAATTTGTATAGGTGTGGTCGCTGGAGTGCATGGGTTAAAGGGGGCTGTGAAAATTAAAAGTTTTATGGAAAACCAGGAAGATATTTTATCGTTTGGACCGGTTTTTGATAGTACTTTTAGAGATAGTTATAAAATAACATTGGTTTGTAAGAATAAGAAGGGGATAGTTGCCCACTTAAGTGGGATTGAGGATCGCAACGCAGCAGAGAGTATCAAGGGATTAGAATTGTATATACCAAGAGAGGTGCTTCCCGAGTTGAATGAAGACGAATTCTATTACCATGATTTAGTTGGCTTGGACGTTGATGATCTTGAGGATAATCGAATTGGAAAAGTAATAACGGTAGATAATTTTGGCGCTGGAGACATTATAGAAGTGAGTTTGGTTGGTGGTGGAACTAAAATGTTTACAATGTCGTTAAAGGGAACACCTATAATTGATTTTGATAAAGGGCGAATTGTTGTTGATNCACTTTTAGAAGTTATTGGCGACGAAATCCATTACAACAAATAAAGTTCGAACTAAAATAATAATATTTGGAATAAACAGTTATGAATAAATCGCAAAGTTTACAAAAAAACGAAGCTTGGAAAGTGAGTGTTTTGACTCTTTTTCCAGAGATGATGCCCGGTTGTCTTGGTTTTTCATTAGCCGGCAAAGCTTTAGCTGATGGATTCTGGAATATAGAAACTATAAATCTCCGGGACTTTGCGGATAACAAGTCCCAAACGGTTGACGATGCTCCTTTTGGCGGAGGAGCTGGAATGGTTGTACGGCCAGATGTCGTTGACTCGGCGCTTAAATCTGTTCCGCATAATAACCGCCCCATAATTTACTTGTCGCCAAGAGGGAGATGTTTAAATCAGGCAAGAGTTCAAGAACTCGCAAAAACAGATGGGGTGATATTACTGTGTGGACGTTATGAGGGCATTGATAATAGAGTTATTGATGCGTGGAAAATGGAAGAGATTAGTATTGGTGATTTTGTTTTATCTGGCGGAGAGCCAGCAGCAATAACACTTATTGACGCATGCGTTCGTCTCCTTCCTGGCGTCGTTGGTAATGCTCAAACAACGTTAGATGAGAGTTTTGTTGATGGTTTGCTTGAATACTCTCATTATACTCGTCCTCAAGTGTGGGAAGGAAGACCAGTTCCTAAGGTGCTCTTATCAGGACACCATTCCGAAATAAGGGAATGGAGAAAAACGGAAGCTGAGAAAATTACTGCGATAAGACGCCCTGATCTTTGGTCTACATATATTTCTGGAATTAAGGAAACTCAAACTAAACATTAAATTTTATTTAAATATGAATTGAGGTTATGATCATGAATTTACTAGAAGAAATTGAACAAGAGCAAATAGCTAAATTAAATGCAGACAAAAATCTTCCAGAGTTTGCACCAGGTGACTCAGTGAAAATTAATGTTAAAATAATAGAGGGTGAAAGAGAGCGTATTCAGGCCTATGAGGGTGTTTGTATTGCGCGAAAGAATGATGGCCTACATTCCAATTTTACGGTTCGTAAGATTTCTTATGGTGAAGGTGTGGAGCGCGTGTTTCCTCTCTATTCGCCTAATGTGGATAGTATCGAAGTTCTGCGTCGAGGCGATGTCAGAAGAGCCAAATTATATTATCTTCGTGGCAGGCAGGGAAAGAGGGCTAGAATTGCTGAACGGACGGACGGTTATTCAGCAAAGCTTTCAGCTAATGATCGTGAGGAGGCTGTTGCCCTTAAAGAAAAAAATAAATTAGCAAGTGCAGCTAAGGTATCAGCAAAAAAAGAGATAAAACAAGAGCGCTCCGAGGATGCGGCTCCAATCGTAACTGAAGATATTGTAGAAAAGAAATCTGAAGAATAAGTGTATGTTCAGATTATTAGTAATAGAACCTTTATTTTTTAGTGAGTAATTGAATATGAATAATGCAACTACCCTTTACGATAAACTATGGAATTCCCATATTGTTGATGAACAAGAAGACGGCACTTGCTTGGTTTATATAGATAGACATCTTGTGCACGAGGTCACTTCGCCACAAGCATTTGATGGTTTGAGAAATGAGCGTAGAAATGTTCGTCGACCCGATTTAACTCTTGCTGTAGCTGACCATAATGTTCCTACTACTGATCGCGATAAAAAGATTGATGATGAAGAGTCTAAAATACAAATTGACGCCCTCGAGAAAAATTGTGCTGATTTTGGGATAGAACTTTATTCAATGAAGGACATTCGCCAAGGAATTTGCCACGTTGTTGGTCCAGAACAAGGTTTTACTTTGCCTGGTACAACATTAGTTTGTGGAGACTCTCATACGGCAACTCATGGGGCTTTTGGTTCTATGTCCTTTGGAATAGGTACCTCAGAAGTTGAGCATGTTTTGGCAACCCAGACATTATTATTGACCAAATGTAGAAATATGAGGGTTACTGTTAATGGATCGCTACCCAATGGAATTACGGCAAAGGATCTGATCTTAGCAATTATAGGAAAAATTGGCACTGCAGGCGGTACTGGTGCGGCTATTGAATTTGCGGGAGAAGCCCTCAAATCGTTAACCATGGAAGGTCGGATGACTGTCTGTAACATGACAATTGAAGCAGGCGCGAGGGTAGGTCTTTTTGCACCAGACGAAAAAACATTTGAGTATTTAAAAGGTCGCCCGAAATCCCCAAAAGGCGCAGCTTGGGAAGCTGCAGTCGAGTATTGGAAAACGCTAAAAACAGATGAAACAGCAATTTTTGATGAAGAAATTGTGATGGATGTCTCTGAGATTAAACCGCAGGTTACTTGGGGAACGAGCCCAGAAGATGTTGTGGCGATTGACGGTTGTGTTCCTAATCCTGCTCAAGAAACTGATACTAATAAACGAAATAAAATGGAACGATCATTGGAATATATGGGTTTGGCTGCTGGAACACCAATGACCGATATTCAAATAAACACAGCCTTTATTGGTTCTTGCACTAATAGTCGTATTGAGGACATCAGGGCGGCGGCGTCAGTTGTCGAAGGACGTAAGGTTGCGAATGGTGTGCAGGCTTTGGTTGTTCCTGGTTCTGGTTTAGTTAAAGAGATAGCTGAGCAAGAAGGTTTGGATAAAATTTTTATAGACGCTGGCTTTGAGTGGCGTGAAGCGGGATGTTCAATGTGCTTGGCGATGAATGCAGATAAACTTGGCCCCGGTGAAAGAGCAGCATCAACCTCTAATCGTAATTTTGAGGGCCGCCAAGGGCCAGGTGGTCGGACGCATTTAGTTAGTCCCGCAATGGCAGCTGCTGCGGCGGTCAAAGGACATCTTGTTGATTTAGATGATTTAGATTAATTGGAGAGGATTTTTATGGATAAATTCAATACGCTTACATCGGTTGCTGCACCATTACCGTTAATAAATGTTGATACGGATATGATCATTCCCGCCCGCTTTTTGAAAACCATTAAACGAACGGGCTTGGGAGCTGACCTTTTTAGTACTCTTCGTTTTCAAGAGGATGGGAGTGAGCGGGAAGATTTTGTTCTTAACAAACCCGCATTTAGAAATTCAGAGATTTTGATTGCGGGAAAGAATTTCGGATGTGGATCCTCCCGTGAGCATGCCCCTTGGGCTCTTCTTGATTTTGGGATTAAGTGTGTAATTGCTCCAAGTTTCGCTGATATTTTTTATAATAATAGCTCGAAGAATGGGATTTTATTGATAAAGTTGCCGCAAGAACAAATTGACAAATTAATGAAAGATGCTGAACTTGGCGCAAATGCTACTATGACTGTAAATCTCGAAGCTCAAGAAATTACGGGCCCAGATGGAGATGTTATTAAGTTTGAGGTTGATGCTTTCAAAAAGCACTGCTTAATGAATGGTCTTGATGATATTGGATTGACCATGGAAAAATCAGATAAGATTGCGGCCTTTGAGGCCAGCCAAAAAGTTAAAATAACGTAATAAGATATAAAAATCACAAGAGAGACAAAAAATGTCGAATGCTAAAAATTTATTAGTTCTTCCCGGGGATGGTATTGGACCTGAAATTATGGCTCAAGTTCTTAGGGTAATTGACTGGATGGACCAGAGACGGTCGGTAAGTTTTAATATTACAAAAGCTTTAATAGGAGGAGCCGCGATAGATGAAACTGGAGTTCCTTTGCCCGAAGAGACATTAGATGCGGCGCTAAAATCTGATGCGGTTTTGATGGGTGCTGTTGGCGGGCCGAAATGGGAAGTGCTTCCTTTTGATGTCCAGCCCGAACGGGGTTTGTTGGGAATACGCAAAGGACTTGGACTGTTTGCAAATTTGCGTCCCGCTATCGTGTTTGACGCGCTGGCTGATGCGTCATCGCTTAAATTAGATATTGTTAAGGGCCTCGATATCATGATTATTAGAGAATTAACGGGCGGCATCTACTTTGGAGAGCCACGTGGTATTGAAGAGTTAGAAAATGGAATAAGGAAAGGTTTTAATACACTTACCTATACCACACCGGAGATACATCGTATTGGAAAGGTGGCGATGGATTTAGCGAGAAAACGCGATAAAAGAGTATGTTCCATAGATAAAGCAAATGTTTTAGAGACAACAGTAATGTGGCGTGAAGAGATGACTAAAATAGGGGCTTCCTATCCAGACATTGAATTAAGTCATATGTACGTAGACAACGCAGCAATGCAATTGGTTAGAAACCCAAAACAATTTGATGTTGTTGTTACCACAAATATGTTTGGTGATATTTTGTCTGATTGTGCAGCCATGTTAACGGGCTCGTTAGGTATGTTACCATCTGCATCGTTGGGTTCCCCTGACTCAGATGGAAAACAAGCGGCATTGTATGAACCTGTTCATGGTACAGCACCGGATATTTCGGGAAAAGATATTGCAAATCCACTTGCCCAAATCTTGAGTTTTTCGATGTTACTCAGGTATTCTTTTGATCTGTTTGAAGATGCAGACTTAATTGAGCAAGCAGTCCAGAATGCACTTGATAAAGGTTTTCGCACTGCGGATATTGCAGGTGATGGTAAAACATTGGTGTCAACTGCGGGCATGGGGGATGCAGTCATTAATGAATTAGACAGGCTCGCTGCTTGAGGGCTTCCTATACCGGGCCACCTCGATTGGTCAGTTAACATAAAAATGGAGATGAAGTATGGCCCTTAAATATGCTGTTGTAGGAGCTACTGGCAACGTTGGAAGGGAAATTCTGCAAATTCTCTCTGAAAGAGGTATTCTAGCAAAAGATGTTATAGCGATAGCATCTTCTAACTCGGTTGGCGCGGAAGTTTCTTATGGTGAGGAAGATGTTCTAAAAATTTATGATTTGGCGGTGTTTGATTTTGAAGGCATTGATATTGTTTTGTCTAGCCCTGGAGCTAAAATATCTAAAGAATATGTGCCTAGGGCAACAGCTGCGGGCGCCGTCGTTATAGATAATACATCTCAATTTAGAATGGATCCTGATGTTCCTCTTGTGGTTCCAGAGGTTAATCCTGAGGCGATTAGTGAATTTCGAAACAGAAATATTATTGCCAATCCAAATTGTTCAACAATTCAACTAGTTGTTGCCCTTAAACCCTTAAATGATTTAGCTCGGATTCGGAGGGTTGTTGTTTCAACCTATCAGTCGGTTTCTGGTGCCGGCAAGTCTGGAATGGATGAACTATTTAACCAAACTAAGGGGATTTACATGAATGAGCCTGAGTCCAAGTTTCAGAAACATTTTACTAAGCAAATCGCTTTCAATGCTATCCCACAAATAGATGTATTTATGGAGGATGGTTATACAAAGGAAGAGTGGAAAATGATGGTGGAGACAAAGAAAATACTAGATCCGTCAATTAAACTCTCAGCAACTTGTGTCAGGATACCTGCGTTTATTGGGCATGCTGAGGCCGTCAATATTGAATTTGAGGAACCAATTACGGCCGATGAAGCAAGAGAAGCTTTGAAAGTGGCCGATGGGATCGTGGTGGTCGATCATCGGGCGGACGAGGGCTACGTGACGCAAGTTGAATGTGCGGGTGAGGACCCAGTTTATGTTAGTCGAATACGAGATGATATTACTGTAGAAAATGGATTAAGTATGTGGGTTGTTGCAGATAATCTACGTAAGGGAGCTGCTCTAAACACAGTTCAGATAGCTGAATTGTTAGCTTCTGAATATTTTTAACGTAATACTGACCTTAAAAGAAACTTGCTTTTAAATGATAACAGTATCTTTCCTAATTGCTTGCATTGACTTGGTCTGATCAAGGGATTACAAAACTTTAAGTATTAAATAATATTTTATTTATAAGTAATTGCCCTAATTTTGTGGGCTAGTATTTAAAAAGGGCCAGAGTTATGAATTCCCGAACGCGTCCAATTTCACCGCACTTGCAAGTTTATAAGCCTCAAATTACGTCTGTACTCTCTATTTTGCACAGAATTACAGGAGTGGGACTGGCGGTTGGTGCCTTAGCTTTAGTTTATTGGTTAAATTCGGCAGCATATGGTCCGGAAGCGTTCAACCGTACGCAAGAATTCATGGCGACTTGGTTTGGTAGATTATTATTGTTTGGTTGGACCTGGGCTTTATTTTATCATTTGTGCAACGGGATTAGACACCTTTTTTGGGATGCTGGCATGGGTTTTGGATTACCTAATGTAAATTTTACAGGCTGGATTGTCGTATTATCCTCAATAATTTTTACATTAGGATCTTGGTTTATAGGATATGGAATGGTTGGAGGATAAGTTTAAATGTCATTACAATCAGACTTGGGCAGAGTAAAAGGATTAGGTAGCTCTAAAAGTGGCACATCTCATTGGTGGGCGCAAAGAGTAACTGCGTTAGCACTTATTCCTCTGACTTTGTGGTTTATATATTCTACAATAAAATTTGTTGGTATGGACCTTATTTCCTTCGGAGCATGGCTCAACGAGCCAGGTAGTGTATTGTTATTATCTCTGTTTTTAATTGCTTTGTTTTACCACATGCAACTTGGTTTGCAGGTAGTCATTGAAGATTACGTTCATGGTGAAAAAAATAAGGTTTTTTTATTGCTAATTAATAAATTTGCTGCGGCGCTTTTTGCTATTTCAAGCCTTGTAGCAATAATACAAATTGCCTATGGAGGCTAACCACTAAATGACAGATACATATGAAATCATCGATCATGAACATGATGTGATTGTTGTTGGCGCAGGAGGAGCAGGCCTTAGAGCGACTCTCGGTATGACCGCAGCAGGATTAAACACAGCCTGTATTACTAAAGTTTTTCCAACTAGATCTCATACAGTAGCCGCTCAAGGCGGGGTTGGTGCTGCTTTAGGCAACATGAATGAAGATAGTTGGCAATGGCATATGTACGATACCGTTAAGGGTGCAGACTGGCTGGGTGATCAAGATGCTATAGAATATATGTGTAGAGAGGCTGCGCCTTCCGTATATGAACTTGAGCATTTTGGTGTGCCATTCTCTCGAACCGAAGATGGTAAAATATATCAACGCCCCTTTGGGGGACATATGCGGGATTTTGGTGAGGCTCCAGTGGAAAGAGCTTGCGCTGCTGCTGATCGAACCGGTCATGCAATTTTGCATACCTTGTACCAACAATGTTTAAAACATAATGCTGAGTTCTTTATTGAATATTTTGCGATTGATTTAATAATGAGCGAAGATGGGGCTTGCCGAGGTGTTATGGCGTGGAACTTGGCAGATGGAACCATACACCGGTTTTTAGCTCACCAAACATTAATCGCAACAGGTGGTTATGGGCGAAGTTATTTTTCAGCTACATCAGCCCACACGTGCACTGGCGATGGTAATGGGATGGTTCTTCGAGCGGGATTACCCATGGAAGATATGGAATTTGTGCAATTCCATCCAACAGGAATTTATGGTTCAGGATGCTTGATAACAGAAGGAGCTCGAGGAGAGGGCGGTTATTTAACGAATTCTGAGGGTGAAGCTTTTATGGAGAGATACGCCCCAAGTGCAAAAGATTTAGCGTCACGTGACGTAGTTAGCCGAGCTATGACTATTGAAATAAGGGAAAATAGGGGAGTGGGACCAGAAAATGATCATATATATCTCCACCTTGAACATTTAGGGGGTGAAGTCCTTAATCAAAGGTTGCCTGGAATTACTGAAACAGCCAAGATTTTTTCTGGCGTTGATGCTACGAAAGATCCAATACCTGTCTTGCCGACGGTTCATTATAATATGGGTGGTATACCGACAAACTATCATGCTGAGGTTTTAAGGCCTACAGTAAAGGATCCGGACGCAATTTGCCCAGGTTTGATGGCAATTGGTGAAGCGGCATGTGTTTCTGTCCATGGTGCTAACCGATTAGGGACAAACTCGCTACTCGATCTTGTGGTTTTTGGCCGAGCAGCTGCACAAAGAGCAGTTAGAATTGTTGAAAAAGATAAAAAAATAAAATCTGCAGATCCAAAAACGGGTGAAGAAGCTATTGCCAGATTTGATGCAGTCAGGCATTCCAAAGGCAAAGAAACTACGGCTAGTGTTAGATTGGATATGCAGAAAATAATGCAGAATAATGCAGCTGTTTTTAGAAGCACTGAGATATTAAAAGAAGGTATAAAACTAATTGATAAATCAGCTGAAGGCTTGAAGGATCTTGGTGTTAGCGACAGATCTTTAATTTGGAATTCAGATTTAGTTGAGACTTTAGAGTTAGAAAACTTGATGGCTTGTTCTAAAACAACAATTTACAGTGCAGAGGCTAGACAAGAGTCGCGTGGCGCGCACGCGCATGAGGATTATCCTGATCGCGATGATAAAAAGTGGATGAAACATTCATTAGCATGGCTTGATGACAAAATGAAGGTCAAGTTGGGTTATCGGCCGGTCCATGAGTATACATTGACCGATGAGGTCGAATACATTGAGCCTCGTGCTCGGGTTTATTAAGGCTTTTAAGCACGGAGATAAAAATGGTAGAACTGACTCTTCCCAAAAACTCGAAGGTATCTGAGGGCCAAACGTTTAAAGCTCCTTCAAGTGCAAATAATATTAAGCTGTTCAAGGTTTATCGTTATAATCCCGATCAAAATGATAATCCACAAGTTGATACTTATGAAGTAGATATGGATACCTGTGGACCTATGGTTCTTGATGCTTTAATCAAAATTAAGAATGAAATTGATCCAACGTTGACTTTTCGTCGATCTTGTCGGGAAGGAGTTTGTGGTTCTTGTGCGATGAATGTGGATGGCACTAATACCCTAGCATGTATTAAGGATATAAGTGAAATAAAAGGCGATGCTGCGATTTACCCGCTTCCACATATGCCAGTAATAAAGGATCTCGTCCCCGACTTATCAATCCCATATGCTCAGTATACCTCCATTAAGCCGTGGGTTCAGTCTGATACCCCAGTTTCAGGAAAGGAGCGGCTACAGTCACCAGATGAACGTGCTAAATTAGATGGTTTGTGGGAATGTGTTTTATGTTTCTGTTGCACGACTTCATGCCCGAGTTATTGGTGGAATGGGGACAGATATCTTGGCCCAGCTATTCTGTTGCAAGCATACCGCTGGATTGTTGACTCAAGGGATGAAAATACTGGTTCTCGTTTAGATAATTTAGAGGATCCCTTTAAATTATATCGTTGTCATACAATAATGAATTGTACAAAAACTTGTCCCAAATCTTTAAATCCAGCAAAGGCCATCGCAGAAACCAAAAAACTAATGTTGGAGCGAATGTAAGGCTGCTCGAAGTTGAATATAATCTGTGCCAAAGTAATAGCTAGGCTAGATATGATTGTTGTAAACCAGTGTAAGTAGCCATTCATGTCAAATACAACTCCGGTAAATTCTTCTGAAGGTCCTGTTGCTGAGTATAAAAAGAAATTGGCTTCTGGGCATTTGATGCCAGATAAAGCGCAGGCTAGGCTTGCAGAGCAACTGCAAATATTATTGCAAAAAATTGAGACATTTGAGAATAATTTAAAGTCCTTTAATTGGAAACAACGTTTGGGATTTAAAAATAATAAACAAATAGAGATAAAGGGACTGTATATATACGGAGATGTCGGACGCGGTAAGTCTATGCTTATGGACTTATTTTACTCCAGTATTCAGATTAAGAAAAAACGTCGGGTACACTTTCATGCGTTTCTTCAAGATGTTCACTCACGTTTTAACTTATTCCGAAAAAATAATCCGGAAGGTGGCGACCCTGTTCCCACAGTCGTAAAATCGATAGTAGAAGAGTCAAAATTATTGTGTTTCGACGAATTACAGGTGGTAAATATCGTTGATGCTATGATCTTAGGTAGATTATTTGAGGGACTATTGTCACATGATGTCATAATCGTTGCGACGTCAAATCGCCCACCAGATGATCTTTATAAAGACGGTCTCCAGCGTGATAGGTTTCTACCATTTATTGAATTAATCAAAAATAACCTAAATATTGAGCACTTAGGAGCTCTCAAGGATTACAGGTTAGAGAAGATACTTGGGATGAAAGTATATCACTATCCTCTTGGCAAAAGAGCCACTGCTAGCCTAGATAATTACTTTTTGGATCTTACAGAGGGCTATTCACCGTCAGTTGATCTGATAGAAGTTAAGGGTAGGATAGTTAAAATTCCAATCGCTGCTGCCGGCGTTGCAAGAATTTCTTTTATGAAACTGTGCGGAGAGCCTCTTGGGCCAGCAGATTATTTAAATATTGCTGGGCGCTATCATACTTTAATACTAGATGATATTCCAAGAATGGGCGAGAGCTTAAAGAATGAGGCCAGAAGATTTATAACGCTTATCGACGCGCTTTACGAGAATAAAGTTAATCTGATTTGCTCGGCTAACGCGCCAGCCCAGGAACTTTATGTTCTTGGAGATGGAGCCTTTGAATTTCAACGTTTAGTTTCTCGTTTAATGGAAATGCAATCTGAGGAGTATGTGGCATTACCTCACGGTCTTGTCTGAGGCGTATATTTTTTTCATCGTATAAACTATCATTTCTTTTTGATTATTTCGTAAGTAACGGGCTTGCTCTAAAACTTATTTTGCGCTACGAACCCAACAGTATTAAAAGTTTTAAAGACAGATTGAGTCGTTGGATATACTGGTATTTAGCATCACAACATATCGTTAAGTAATTATCCTGAAAACTAGATAAGGAGGGGAATTCAATGTCGAGAAATAAAATTGCATTAATTGGCGCAGGGAATATTGGTGGAACGTTGGCCCATCTGGCTGGTTTGAAAGAACTTGGGGATGTGGTGATGTTTGACATAATAAATGGGATTCCTCAGGGTAAGTCACTTGATCTTGCGCAAAGTGCGCCGGTGGAGGGTTTCGACGCCAAAATGGTTGGCGCAAATAAATATTCTGCCATTAGGGGATCAGACGTTGTGATCGTTACCGCTGGCGTGGCGCGTAAGCCTGGAATGAGTAGAGACGACCTAATTGGGATCAATACAAGTGTCATGCAGTCCGTAGGAGCAGGGATAAAAGCAAACTGTCCAAATGCTTTTGTAATCTGCATTACTAATCCGTTAGATGTGATGGTCGGCGTGCTCAGGGATGCCTGTGGTTTGCCGCATAATAAAGTTGTAGGTATGGCAGGGGTTCTGGACTCTGCTCGTTTTAGATATTTTCTTGCAGATGAAATGAAAGTCTCAGTTGAGGATGTTACTGCGTTCGTGCTAGGGGGACATGGTGACACGATGGTTCCCTCAGTTCGCTACTCTACAGTCGCGGGTATACCTCTTACAGACTTGGTAAAAATGAAATGGATTTCTCAAAAGAAATTAGATGAGATTGTTCAACGAACGCGTAATGGTGGCGCAGAAATAGTTGGACTTCTTAAGACCGGTTCAGCCTATTATGCGCCAGCTAGTGCTGCTATTCAAATGGCGGACTCATATCTGAAGGATAAAAAACGTGTTCTTCCTTGTGCTGCCTTTTTACGAGGTCAATATGGCGTAAAGGGTCTTTATGTTGGAGTTCCTGTTGTCATCGGAGCTAAAGGTGTCGAAAAAATAGTGGAAGTAAAACTTGATGCGCAGGAAAGAAAGGCATTTAATGCCTCTGTACGTGCGGTCAAAATACTAGTAGCAGAGAGTAAGACGCTGCTTCAAAAGGTGCCAAAAATAAATAAAAATAAAACTGGGAAACCTGCGAAACGTAGATCTAAAACGACAGTAGCAAAGAAAGTCTCAAAGAAATAAAAAGCATCTGCATTTGGATTGGTAGAAAAATATCTGGTTTTTGTTTGATTTTAATTTTACCTGTAATATTAATTAAGTGAAGAGGTTATAGCCCTATGAATATTCATGAATATCAAGCGAAACAGATATTATCCAAATATGGTGTGGCTACCCTTGATGGGGGTGTTGCATACACCTCTAGTGAGGCCGAGGTCGTGGCAAAGGGTCTAAATGGACCCGTTTGGGTTGTAAAGTCTCAAATTCATGCAGGTGGGCGCGGCAAGGGAAATTTCAAAAACGTTGATAATTATTCCGGTGGTGGAGTGAAAGTTGTTAAATCAATCGACGAAGTAAAAGATGTTGCAGAAAAAATGTTAGGTAATGTTCTCGTTACTCATCAAACTGGCCCTGAAGGAAAACAGGTTAAGCGTGTCTACATAGAGGATGGCTGCGATATAGAAAGGGAGCTTTACCTTAGCTTATTAGTTGACAGAGCAACATCGTGCGTAACGGTGATCGCTTGTCAGGATGGTGGTATGGATATAGAAGAGGTTGCTGAATCTTCACCCGAAAAAATTCTAACGACTGATATAGATCCTGCAACGGGCATGAAGAGTTTTCATGCTAGAAAAATAGCATTTGGCCTTGGCCTTACAGGGGAGCAAGTAAAATCTGCTGTAAAATTTCTTTTATCAATGTATGAAGCATTCACTGATATGGATGCCAGCCAAATTGAGATAAATCCATTGGTAGTTACAAGGGCGGGGGAGGTTATTGCGCTCGATGCTAAAATGAATTTTGATGATAATGCTCTTTACCGTCACCAGGATATAGAGGAAATGAGAGATGAAGATGAGCAAGACTCGGCAGAATTGGAGGCTGAGCGTCATGACTTAAATTATATAAAATTAGATGGTAGCATCGGGTGTATGGTAAACGGGGCTGGCTTAGCTATGGCTACGATGGATATTATTAAGCTGCATGGTGGTGATCCAGCTAATTTTCTTGACGTTGGTGGTGGGGCAACTCGTGAGCGCGTGACAACAGCCTTTAAAATAATTTTGTCTGATAAAAACGTTGAGGGCATACTTGTAAATATTTTTGGGGGTATTATGCGCTGTGATGTTATTGCTGAAGGAGTTGTTTCAGCTGCAAAAGAGGTCGCTCTGAATGTACCATTAGTTGTTCGTCTCGAAGGAACTAATGTCGAGTTGGGCAAGGAAATATTATTGAAATCTGGGTTGCCTATTATCTCCGGAAATGATTTAGCGGATGCCGCGGAAAAGGTTGTTAAAGCGGTTCAGGAGGCCGCATAATATGGCTGTTTTAGTAAATAAAGATACTCGGGTTATTTGCCAAGGGTTTACTGGATCGCAGGGGACGTTTCATTCTGAACAAGCGATCGCATATGGAACAAAAATGGTGGGTGGGGTTACGCCAGGGAAAGGTGGTTCAATCCATCTTGGTCTGCCAGTTTTTGATACCGTAGTTGAGGCAAAGGAACAAGCAAACGCAAATGCGAGCGTCATCTACGTGCCACCCCCATTCGCAGCTGAAGCAATTCTAGAAGCTATTGATTGCGAAATACCTCTAGTGATATGTATCACTGAAGGGATTCCTGTGTTGGATATGGTTGAGGTAAAAAAAGCGCTTAAAGGCTCAAATACCCGACTTATTGGTCCCAATTGTCCCGGTGTTATAACCCCAGGAGAGTGTAAGATCGGTATAATGCCTGGTCATATTCATTCACCAGGAAGAATAGGGGTGGTTTCAAGGTCGGGTACTCTAACCTATGAGGCTGTTGGTCAAACTTCTGCAGTAGGCCTTGGCCAAACAACGTGTATTGGAATTGGTGGGGACCCGGTGAATGGGACAAATTTTATTGATTGTTTAGAGATGTTTCTTGATGATGATCAAACGGAAGGTATCATTATGATAGGGGAGATAGGTGGCTCAGCTGAAGAAGAGGCTGCTGAATTTATTAAGACATCAAAAATTAAAAAACCGATGGTTGGCTTTATTGCCGGTATTACGGCTCCACCGGGAAGAAGGATGGGGCATGCTGGAGCAATTATTGCCGGTGGCAAGGGTGGAGCAATGGATAAGATTGAAGCACTTCGTGGTGCGAATATTAACGTTGCTGACTCTCCCGCTGCTTTGGGTAGCACAATGTTGGCGACTATGAAGAGCTAACTTCGAGTCTTTGATATATCAAATTACTAAGGATCGAGTTAATGGCGGGTTCAGCCAAAACATTTTTAACGGGCGCAAATGCCGCTTATATCGCAGAATTATACGCCAAATATAAAGAGAGTCCCCACTCGATTGATCAAAGTTGGATAGATTTTTTTTCCGAATTTTCTGATGATGTGGAATCCATAACAAAAGATTATTTTGGAGCGAGTTGGTCTCCATCAAGGACCTCAATAATTAGCAATGGTGCTTCGACTAATGAAAACAATATTCAGTCACAAAAGAACTTGGGTGGCGATATTGAGAAAATTGCTAGAAGGTCGATTAGAGCCCGGATTTTAATTCGTTCTTACCGGGTAAGAGGTCATCTTCATGCTCAATTTGATCCTTTGGGCTTATCAGGCGCGGGGTATCATAAAGAGTTAGACTACAGAACCTATGATTTTACTGAGAACGATTTAGATAAAGATATTTATTTAGATAGTATGTCTGCAATGGCGGGAAGAGAAAAAGCATCATTAAAAGAAATCCTCAAAATAATGCAAGATGCTTACTGTGGATCCATAGGCGTTGAATATATGCATATTCAGGAGATCGAAGAACGAGCATGGATACAAAACAATATCGAAGGCATTGATTATAAATCAGATTATACTTCAGATTTTAGGGCAAATATTTATAAAGATTTGGTAAGAGCTGAAGGTTTTGAGACTTATCTTCAAATGAAGCATACTGGAACCAAACGTTTTGGTTTAGACGGTGGTGAGAGCCTCATACCTTTTATGGAAGGCTTATTAACTACGAGTGCATCTGAAGGTATTGAGGAAATAGTGATTGGTATGCCTCATCGCGGTAGGTTAAACGTTCTAGCTCGCACAATGGGTAAGCCTTACGCCGCCATATTTTCCGAGTTTCAGGGCAATCTCGCTTATCCAGAGGATGTGCAAGGATCGGGAGACGTTAAATATCATCTTGGCGCTTCAGCAGACCGTGAATTTGGTGATGCAAAAATGCATTTATCCTTAACAGCAAATCCATCACATCTAGAATGTGTTAATCCAGTTGTACTTGGAAAGGTTAGAGCCAAGCAAGCGCAAAGATCAGATGAGACGAGAGAAAAAGTAATGGGGATACTAATGCATGGTGATGCGGCGTTTGCCGGTCAGGGCATAGTGCCAGAAACATTGGATTTGTCTCAAATTAAAGGTTATAGGACGGGGGGCACAATACATGTTGTGGTAAATAACCAAATTGGTTTTACTACTAATCCAACCAGTTCCAGGTCAACACCATATCCAACAGATATAGCAAAGGGTATGCAGGCACCCATATTTCACGTTAATGGAGATGATCCTGAAGCTGTTATTCGCGTCGCTGAGTTAGCAGTTCGTTTTCGTCAAAGGTTTAAACGTGATGTGGTTATTGATCTTTTCTGTTATCGACGTCACGGACATAACGAAGGTGATGAGCCCATGTTTACGCAACCAAAGATGTATACTGCGATCGCTGATCACCCAACCACCCGAGAAATTTATAGGGAAAAGCTTTTGGGTGAAGGCATACTCAAATTGTCTGATATTGAGAAAACTGAGGTAGATTTTAAAAACCATTTGGACTCTGAATTTGTGGCAGCTTCAGGATATAAGTCAAATAAGGCTGACTGGCTTGAGGGTAAATGGGAGGGATTGACTGCTTTGAGAGATGAGGAGGAAAAGCGGGATGAGGAAACTTCAGTTGATATTGATATATTAAAGAGAATTGGTAATTCATTATCGACCATTCCTGAGGGTATTATTATTAATAGTAAACTTATTAGACAATTAAAGTCTAAGTCTGAAATGATGAGTAGTGGTGCGAATATTGACTGGGCAATGGCAGAAGCCCTAGCGTATGGGAGCTTATTGTTAGAGGGTCACCCAGTTCGATTGTCTGGCCAAGACTCTGGCAGAGGAACATTTTCACACCGTCATGCTGCCATTATTGATCAAAAAACTGAGGATCGTTATTTTCCATTGAGTGAAATTGATAGAGATAATCAGGCTGCATTTGAAATTATGGATAGCCCACTCTCAGAATTTGCTGTTTTGGGTTATGAGTATGGATATTCACTTGCTGAGCCTAAAACACTTACAATTTGGGAAGCACAATTTGGTGATTTTGCAAATACGGCACAGGTAATTTTTGATCAATTTATATCGTCTGGGGAATCCAAATGGTTGAGAATGTCTGGTCTAGTGATGCTTCTTCCTCACGGTATGGAAGGGCAGGGGCCTGAACATTCTTCTGCACGACTTGAGCGTTGTCTGCAACTCTGCGCCGAGGATAATATGCAGGTTGTTAATATTACTTCACCAGCGAATTTTTTTCATGTGTTGAGACGGCAAGTTAAGCGTAATTATAGGAAACCATTAATTGTAATGTCTCCTAAATCGTTATTACGACACAAACTTAATGTGTCTAGTTTATCCGATATGGCGTCGGAAACTGGTTTTCTGAGAATTATACCCGAGGTTAGTGATAATATTATTACCGACAAGAAAGTTCGGCGAGTTATTTTGTGTTCAGGTAAAATTTACTATGACTTGTTTGAAAAGCGAGATGACTTAAAGATACGTGATGTTGTAATCATTAGAATAGAGCAGCTTTATCCTTGGCCACGAGGTGGCATTACAAAACAAATTCGCAGATATGCAAATGCTGAAATTTTATGGGTCCAAGAAGAGTCTTCTAATCAAGGTGCCTGGCATTTTGTTAATGACCGCCTCAATTACATATTACGTGACATAAACTCTAGTTTACGGGATATATCTCAAGTATTATATGTGGGGCGTAAGGCTTCGGCTTCGCCAGCTACAGGGGCGCTAAGTATTCATAAGAAAGAACAGGATATGATAATTAATCAGGCGTTAAATGGTGAAACGAATAATATGATTCAGCCATTTATGCCTCCCGCTCATAAACCAGAGAAAATAGAAAAGAATAAGAAGAGGAAGTAATGGCTACCGAAATTAAAGTACCCCCATTAGGCGAGTCGTTAACACACGGTACAATAGCTAATTGGCTAAAAAATCTTGGCGATGAGATTAAAGAAGATGAACCTATACTTGAGCTAGAAACTGATAAAGTTACTATTGAGGTTAATGCATTGAGTTCAGGTATTTTGACTGAAATTAATGTATCAGTGGGGACTGAGGTTGAAGTCGGGCAGACCTTGGGGATAATTTCTGAGGTAACAAGTAACGATTATGACAGTTCAATTCAGATAAAAACTGAAAAAGTCGCTTTGGTTGATATAGTTGTTCCTGATCTAGGCGAGAGTTTAACTGAGGCCAATATATCGCAGTGGCTTAAATCACTCGGCGATAACGTTATTCTAGATGAGCCTTTATTAGAGCTAGAGACAGATAAAGTTACTATGGAGATTAACGCGCCTGGAGCGGGACAATTGAGCGAAATTCTTGTTACTGCTGGTAATGATGTTGAGGTAGGAGCCGTTATTGGTCGAATTTCAGCATTGGATATTATTGAATCTAAACCAAATTCGATAGATATCAAAAACCTGGAACCCAAGGAATCTAATGATGGCCATCAAATGTCACCAGCTGTAAGAAAATTGGTTGAAGATAATGATTTAAATATCTCAGAGATTACTGCTACGGGCAAGGATGGTCGCCTTACGAAAGGTGATGTTTTAGCCTTTCAAAAATTGCGGGAGAATCTTACGACGCAAAGTAAGCCATCTCTTGAGGCGCTTTCGGATTTAGATCCTTCAGGAAAGCAAGCAAACGTGCAAATACCAACTATTCCCAGTGCGCCTAGAGAAGAACGTGTTAAAATTACTCACCTTCGAAAAGTAATAGCGAGTCGGTTAAAGGAAGCTCAGAACACTGCCGCAATATTAACGACCTTTAATGAGATTGATATGTCTGCAGTAATGTCAGCGCGAAAACATTTTCAAGAGAAGTTTGAGAAACGTCATGACGTAAGACTGGGTTTTATGAGTTATTTTGTTAAGGCCGTTATAGTCGCTTTAAAAGAGTTTCCTGCTATCAATGCAGAAATACGAGGTGATGAGATTGTTTATAAAAATTATTATAATATTGGGGTAGCTGTTGGAACCCCAAATGGTTTGGTTGTACCTGTGCTTAAAGATGCGGATAAACTCACTTTTGCAGAAATTGAAAAACGAATTAAGGACTTTGGATCAAGGGCGCGCGACGGGAAGTTAACCATTGATGAGATGTCTGGTGGTAGTTTTACAATTACCAATGGGGGTATTTATGGTTCTATGTTATCTACACCAATTATTAATGCCCCTCAGTCCGGAATTTTAGGGATGCATAATATTGTAGAGAGACCTTGGGTGGTTGATGGTGAGATTAAAGTAAGGCCAATAATGTACCTTGCCCATAGTTATGACCACCGGATCGTTGATGGCCGTGAAGCCGTCTCGATGCTTGTTAGAATTAAGGAGTGCATAGAGGATCCGCAGCGCATTATGCTCGACATGTAAAAGAAAAAAAATGATACAATATAAAACCTTTTAGGATGGCTTATAATGACTCAAAATTCTTATGATGTAATATTTATCGGCGGCGGGCCAGGCGGTTACGTGTCAGCTATTCGTGCATCTCAATTAGGCTTAAAGGTAGCCATAGTAGAAAAGCGTAGTTCTCTTGGTGGTACATGTTTAAACGTTGGGTGTATTCCCTCTAAGGCATTATTGCACTCTTCCCATCTTTTTGATGAAGCAAAAAAAAGCATGCAGTCACATGGGGTCATTGCAGAAAATGTGAAATTAGATTTATCAAAGATGATGGCTAAGAAAGATACAGTTGTTTCAGATACGATTAAAGGTGTCGATTACCTCATGGAAAAGAATAAAATCGAAAGGTTTTTGGGAAGTGGGTCAGTGAAGTCAAAAGGAATAATAATAGTTAGAGATGATGCAAAACAAACTAAAGAACTTAAGACAAAAAATATTGTTATTGCAACGGGCTCTGAGGTTGCAACTTTATCCGGCGTTGAAATTGATAATAAACTAATCATTAATTCTACAGGTGCTTTGACTCTGAATAAAGTGCCAAAAAAGATGATTGTTATTGGGGCTGGCGTTATTGGATTAGAACTTGGTTCTATTTGGAGGCGTTTGGGAGCTGAGGTTGAGGTTATTGAATATTTAGATGTTTGCTTAACAGGATCTGATCTAGAAGTCTCGAAAGTTATTAAAAGAACGCTTACAAAACAGGGTATGAAGTTTAAAATGGGAACTAAGGTGGTTAGTTCAAAAATGAGTAAGTCATCAGTAACACTCACGGTCGAGTCAGTAAATACCGGTAAAAAGGAAGCGATGAAAGCTGACTGCGTATTAGTTGCAGTAGGGAGGAGTCCCTATACAAAAGATCTGGGCTTAGAAAATATAGGTATTAAAACAGATCAAAAAGGGTTTATAAAAGTCAATGAATGCTTTGAAACAGATATTAAAGGTATCTATGCTATCGGCGATGTAATTGGTGGGATGATGTTGGCGCATAAGGCTGAAGATGAGGGCGTAATATTAGCAGAGATCTTAGCTGGTCAATCAGGCCATATAAATTATGATACGATACCTGGAATAGTATATACTTGGCCGGAAGTTGCTAGTCTCGGTAAAACAGAGGAGCAGCTAAAAAAATCTAATATTGCCTATAAAAAAGGTAAATTCAGTTTTAGTGCAAATGCGCGCGCGCGGGCGATGGGGGCAACGGATGGGTTTGTAAAAATACTCGCTGATGCGGAAACAGATGAAGTTTTAGGGGTCCATATTGTGGGCCCCGCTGCTGGTGATTTGATACAAGAATGCATAGTTGCTATGGAGTTTGGTGGTGCAGCTGAAGATATAGCAAGAACGTGCCATGGTCATCCCGGACTAAGCGAAGTTGTTAAAGAAGCAGCGCTTGATGTTGATGGCCGAGCTCTTCATAGTTAGCTTTTATCAATGATCCGGATATCCTCTGAAAATGATAGTAATTTAATTTACTTTAAAATTATTGGTAAATTAACAGACACTGATTTTAAAGAAATTATACCAGCGTTTGAACAGAAATTAGATAGTTTTAATTAACTAAATATCTTTGTGGATTTAATAGAACTTGAAGGCTGGACTTGGCGGGCTGCATGGGATGACTTTGCATTCGGAATTAAGTATTGGAAAAACTTAAAAAAAATTTCAATACTTGGAGATAAGCGTTGGATAAAACTCTCGGTTACAGTCAGTCATAAACTTATTCCGGCGGAAGTACGCTTTTTCGATAGTTACAGAAAAAAAGAGGCACTAGACTGGCTAAAATGCTAGACATTATTGTTTTCTGTAAATGTATAATGTTAAATTATAGCCTTTTTAATAAACGATTGAACGCACCTAAAAATAAAAATAGTTTAAGTAAGGTTTCTGATTTATTAAAATATATTTTTGGTATACACCTAGTAAATCTATTAAATTTTACAATCAATTCTTACTAATTTACCAAATTTATGTGACTGGATTATATTATGTTATTTAAGTGCGCAAATCATTCACCTTCAGATCATTCGCATGGTCACCCTCAAACAGTTGCGAAAGATAATAAACATTTCACTGTAGATATTCACTGCCATATACAAGTACCAGAGGCTGATAAAATGCTGCAGCAATTATCGCCAGAAGATACTGGTCGGAGAATGGTTGATACTAATCCAATCACGGCAACGATTAATTCTAAACTTCAGGATAAAATTCTCCCTCAGTTGACTGATCCAGAAGTGCGTCTTAGGGATATGGACGCGCAGGGCATAGATATGCAGGCAATCTCAACATCTCCCTTTCATTATAATTATGGTTACGATGCTGAGTTTGCGAGGGATACATCTCATGTAGTTAATGATAGAATTGCTGAAATAGTAGCCAAAAATCCAGATAGGTTTGTCGGATTGGGTACTGCACCCCTACAGAATCCTGAAATGGCGATCCAAGAATTAGATCGTTGTATTGATGAACTTGGATTTAAAGGAGTTGAAATTTCTACTAATGTAAATGGTAAAGATCTCACTCGAGCTGGTCTTGAGAAATTTTTTGCACGTTGTGAAGAAAAAGATGTGATGATATTTATACATCCGATTGGGACTAGTTTTGTTGAACGCATGGATGACCATTATTTTCGAAATACGATCGGACACCCATTAGAGTCTGCACTAGCTGTTGGGCATTTAGTTTTTGATGGTTATCTAGAAAAATTTCCTGGACTTAAAATTTGTATTGCTCACGGTGGCGGTTATATACCAGGATATTCAGGTCGTTTTGATCACCCATTTCATCTGCGTGATGACTGTCGTCAAGTTATTTCAAAACCGCCTTCTGAGTATCTTAAAAAACTCTACTTTGATAGTGTTGTATTTACTGAACATCAATTGAGGTATTTAATTGAGACTTGGGGTCCTGAACATATTGTGATGGGCACAGACTATCCTTACGATATGGCTGAGCCAGATCCAGTTGGACACGTAAATTCTGTCAAAGGCCTCTCTGACGAGGATAAAGCGATGGTAATGGGTAAGAATGCCGCTCGCCTATTGGGCATAGACCTTCCAGTACCAAATTAATGCTTTAATTCATTTTTAGGAAACGATAGTTTATGACTCTTTAGTAAACTGGGTACACGCTCTGGATTTGCTCTTCCCCAACCGCAAACAGTTGAGATACCAAATTCTGGAATGACTTTACGTGCAGCGGATATTCTCTCTTCATTACCTTTCGAGTCATCATAAAATAACAACCCTAAGTAAAGTTCGCATTCACTTGGCATCTTAAGGTCCGCCAAAGGTGAATAAAAACTATCATCTGTTGCTCCATAGGTACCAGGGAGATGAATAAATTCTACAGTTCGTCCTATATTATCAAAAATGCCATTTGCAAACTCAACTGACATTGAAAAATTCTCTGGCTTAATTATGTGATCGTCTCCGGGGCTTCCGTAACAGATATGATAACCCAGATCTACTTCAGCCGGCACAAGATTACCTATACGTGCTAATTGATCGAATACGTCTTGCTTATAAGTATCTGATCTATTTGGAAAATAATTATTGAAAATCAGAACCTCTTGGCAGACATCCCATTGTATTGCTAATTTATTATTTGGGATGGTATCAACGATCTTTTGAACATCAACAGCCATTGATTTCTCGTATATTTCGAGAAAATTATCCCTACCATTTGGACTGATATAATTAAAGGCTGTAGCAAAAGGCGTTGGCAAACTAACTTGGAATTTAATATTATCAGGTATTTTTCTATCATTTTGTAATTGATTGAATTTTTTAAATGATTTGATTGCATGCTCTGAATAACCTATTGGAAATATGAGATTATTAGTGTCAAGATTATCTTTAAGTTTAAGAAGAGCTACTTCTCTAATTATTTTACCATCCCATTGTTTAAACTTAAACTTTTCAATGGTTTTATCGTGTTCCATGGCGGGGTGTTGGGATAGCATTTGACGTTGAAAGAGAATCCAATTAGTTCGCTCTCCTGTTTCTCCATCTGGAATACGCTTTAAATGACCCTCTAAAGAGTCGCAAATCGAACAGAAAACCTCCTCTGAAGAATTTAGCGGCACGCTTCCAACCAAATGCGCGAGGGTGTTTAATGTGTTCATAAATTTATCCCCTTAAAACACCGCCTGTTTGCTTGGAGACATTTGATATAATTTTTTTACAGGTATTTTCGATTTCGTCTTCTGTTAAGGTTGCCTCTTTAGGCTGAAATTTAACTGTTATACCTATAGATACATTCCCAGTCTCTAGAGTTTTCCCCTTAAAAATATCAAATACAGTAACATCGGCAATAAGTTGTCTGTCAGCAATAAATGCAGCTCTCACGACTTGGTCTGCTGTAATTGCTTCCTCTATTACAAATGCGAAGTCACGCTCCAGAGCTTGGAGGGTTGATATATTGATTGGTGGTCTCGCGTTCACAGCATTTTTTGGTATTGGAGCATTATCTAGATAGATCTCGAATGCGACCATTGGAATACTTATATTCATAGCCTTTAGGACAGCTGGGTGAATATCACCAAAATACGCAATAATTTTCTGAGGCCCTAACTGGAAAGTACCAGATTTTCCTGGATGATACCAAGAAGCCGCTCCTTGCATAACTTGAGGACTAGCCACTGGGCCACCTATTTGATTAAGAACAGCCAAAACATCAGCCTTAACATCGAATACATCAACATCGCGTGCTGCCTCATTCCAAGTTCGCAACTTTGCTTGTTGGCTTCTAATTCCAGCAGCAACTATATTCTCATCATTTGGATTCTCGCCAGAGAACTGAGGCCCAATTTCAAATAGTGATGTATTGTTATAGCCTTTATCTGAGTTACGACCAATTGCATTAATTAAATTAGGTAAGATTGATGGACGCATAATATCAAGTTCTGAACTGATCGGATTTACTAGTTCAATATTCTTTGGGGAGCCACCAAACAAATCTGCATGCTCGGTACTTAAAAATGAGAAGGTTACCGCCTCTGTTAAGCCTCTATGTGCCAATGTTCTTCGCGTTCTTGAGCGACGGTCCTGTGTTAGGTTTATAGCTCCTTTTGGTAATGAACCTTCTCTTTCTAACGGTACTATTGGAATATTATCAAAGCCATTAATGCGAAGAACCTCCTCGACAAGATCAGCTTCTCCAGCAATATCGTATCGCCAAGAGGGAGTAATTGTTTCCCAGCCACCATCTACTTTAGATACTTCAAAGCCGAGTTTTTCAAGTATTTCTTGAGTGCGATCTGGCGCAACTTCGACACCGCCAAGCTTTTCGATGCGAGAGTTGGTTAAAAAATATTTTTTTCGCCAATCTGGTTCTTGGCCAACATTAATGATTTTACTGGCTTCACCACCACAAATATCAAGTATCATCTGTGTTGCAATTTCAGTTGCATCGTTAAGGAAAGCTGGATCTACACCTCGTTCAAAACGAAAACGTGCATCTGATTGTAAATTTAATTTACGTCCGGTTGCGGCTGTTCTTACGGGATCAAAATAAGCTGTTTCCAACATGACGTTAATCGTTTTTTTAGAAACACCGGAGTTTTCGCCACCCATCACGCCTGCTAAAGCTTCGGCATTATGATCATCGGCAATCACTGTCATTTTGTCATCTAAATTATATTCTTTTCCGTCGAGCGCGAGTAATTTTTCCCCTGCTTGGGCCAATCGAATATTTATATTACCATTTATTTTGTCGGCATCAAAGACATGTAGAGGGCGACAGTGAGCAATAGTCATATAGTTGGTAATATCTACCAACGCTGAAATTGGGCGGAGGCCTACTGCTGATATTTTGTCCTTAAGCCATTGGGGGCTCTCCCCATTTTTGACATTCCTAATGTATCTGCCAGTAAATATTGGACAGGCATCTTTATCAGCATCATTAAAATTAAGATTAACTTTAATTGGGGACTCAAAACCACCCTTAATATCTGGAATTTTTATAGGTTTTAAAATACCAACACCGGCGGCTGCAAGATCTCGAGCAATTCCATAAATGCCAAGGCAATCGCCACGGTTGGGTGTAATTGCAATATCTATAATTATGTCTGTTAGACCAAGCGCTTCTGCCGCAGAAGACCCTGTCTCAAGTTTATTAGGCACTTCTATTATACCTTCGTGATCATCGGATAAATTAACTTCACGCTCGGAGAGCATCATGCCATTAGAAGTTACTCCTCGGATTTTAGTGGTCTTAAGAGTTACATCGAGACCTGGAATATAGCTCCCATTACAAGCAAAAATTCCTTTCATATCTGATCTAGCATTTGGTGCTCCACATACTACTTCTAGAATTTCTATTCCGGTTTTCACTCTTAGCACCTTTAAACGATCTGCGTCTGGATGTGGTTTTGCATCTACGATATGGCCAACAACAAAATCTTTTACTAATTGAGTCTGGTCTTCGACTTTCTCAACTTCCAATCCCACCATTGTTAACCAATGCAAAATTTCATCTAAATTTTTATCAGTATCTATGTATTCTTTGAGCCAACTTAAACTAAATTTCATAAACTCGCTCTCCCAACCAATGAGGGTATATCAAAAGGTTGAAAACCATAATGCTTGAGCCAACGCATATCTGAGTCATAAAAAGTTCTTAAATCAGGAATGCCATATTTTAGCATGGCCATTCTTTCGACACCCATACCGAATGCAAAGCCTTGAAATTTTTGTGAGTCAATGCCGCAATTTTCAAGTACTCGAGGATTAACCATACCTGAGCCTAAGATTTCTAACCAATCGTCGCCTTCTCCAATTTTCAGTATACCATTACCAAATGAACAACCAATATCAACTTCTGCTGAAGGTTCGGTAAAAGGGAAATAAGACGGTCGAAAACGTACAGGTAGATTTTCTATACCAAAGAAAGTTCGGCACATTTCTATTAAACATCCTTTAAGGTGTCCCATATGTGTAGTTTCATCTATTACTAGGCCCTCAATTTGATGGAACATGGGGGAATGAGTTGCATCATGATCACAGCGATAGGTGCGACCAGGTACTATGATTCGAATAGGAGGCTCATGTTTTTGCATTGTGCGGATTTGCACAGGAGACGTATGCGTTCGGAGTACCATACGTTGCCCATCTTTTTCGGCATTAATATAAAACGTATCATGTTCTTGGCGAGCTGGGTGATCGATGGGAATATTAAGCGCAGTAAAGTTATACCAGTCTTCCTCAATATTTGGTCCTTCCGCTACAGAAAAACCCATTTCACCAAATATTGAGATTAGTTCGTCAGTAGTCTGACTAATTGGATGAATTGTTCCAAGTTCTTCGGGTCTGGTGGGTAGAGTTACATCTACCCTTTCTTTATGCAACCGCGCATTAAGACTGGTGGTTTCAAGTTCAACTTTTCTTATCTCGAGTAGATTTGTAATCTCTTGTTTTAAAATATTAAGGTTTTGGCCCATTGACTTGCGTTCTTCAGGCTTCATTTGCCCAAGGTTTTTCATAAGTGATGTGATCCGGCCCTTTTTTCCGAGAGCAGCAATACGCACTTCCTCTAAAACTTCTAAATTTTCCGCATCATTAATTAAGTTAGAGAATTCTGATTTTATGACAATTATGTTGTCTATCATTTAATCAACCTGAAAAATTTTCTATTAGCCTATAATACAAAAAAGTTGAAGTACCTAACAAGTCCCAAAATTCAAGCTATATTAATCATTTTAGGCGGCTTTTTTGAGTGCTGCCTGAGCCTGCTCTACTAAGCTTTTAAATGCCTCAGGTTCATTAATAGCTATATCTGATAATATTTTCCGGTCTAGATCAATGCCTGCTTCATTTAACCCATTCATGAATTGAGAATAATTGAGACCATGAAGACGTGCACCGGCGTTTATACGTTGTATCCATAATGAGCGAAAACTTCTTTTTTTTGTTCTACGATCGCGATAAGCGTACTGCAAACCTTTTTCTACACGTTGCTTTGCTATCCGAAAATTATTTTTTCCTCTACCTCTATAGCCCTTGGCCATTGCGAGTATTTTTTTGCGTCGTGTCCGACTTGCTACTTTTCCTTGCGCTCTTGACATTTTTATTTACCCCTATGGTAAGGCATGAACGATAATATTTTCTTTGCATCAGCATCAGCCATAATCATTGTCCCACGAGTGTTTCTTTTCATTTTTTGGGACCGTCTTCTGAGAAAATGTTGCTTGCACGCAGGATTGCCTCGAACTTTTCCAGATGCCGTTGTACTAAAGCGCTTTTTTGCACTTGATTTTGTCTTCAATTTTGGCATTTCGTTTTCCTTATTTTTTACAACCTTCTATTAAAAAGAGGATTATTGAGTTTTAAAATTTTAATGGCTAGGTATGCCAAGAATTAACTATTCCACCAGACCATTAAGAAAGTTCTGGTTTATAGCGACCTACATCAATAAAAGCAAGAGGCTCTGACTTGATTTGGCTTTATTGGAAATATAAATGCATTGTCATAAAAATTTCATATAATGTCTTACAGGGGTGTGATATACAAAAAAAATTATGGCCGTGAAAATAGCGATAAATGGTTTTGGAAGAATGGGTCGGCTGGGTCTGAGGGCGGGCTGGGGGTTGGAAGAGTTACACTTTAGTCATGTTAATGATCCAGCAGGTAATGCCATTCAGGCTGCTCATCTTTTAGAGTTTGACACTGTACATGGGACCTGGAAGCGTGAAATTTCAGGTCGCGATGGATCTATAAGAGTTCAGGGTCATGATATTACCTATTCTATGGAGGAAAATATCTCAGGCCTTGATTGGGAAGCGTTAGGTATAGATATTGTTCTTGAATGTTCTGGAAAATATAAAACTCTCGATGATCTTCAAGGCCACATTGATAATGGCGCTAAGAAAGTTATAGTCTCTGCTCCTGTAAAGTCCCCAAAAGCGTTAAACATAGTGATGGGAGTAAATGATCATTTATATAATCCATCTATTCACGAAATTATTACCGCAGCCTCATGCACAACTAATTGTCTTGCACCAATAGTAAAAGTAATTATTGAAAATTATGAATTAAGGCATGGTATTATTACCACAATTCATGATGTAACTAATACTCAGGTGATAGTAGATGGGTTTCATGAAGATTTAAGACGAGCGCGCTCAGGTATTAATTCACTGATATACCAACAACTACGGGATCTGCCTCAGCTATTACACAAATATATCCCAAATTAGAGGGAAAGTTAAGCGGAGTTGCAATTAGGGTTCCATTGCTGAATGCCTCTCTTATAGATTGTGTATTTGAATTAGAAAGAGCCACAACTTCAGGCGAACTCAATGGTTACTTTGAGAGTGCATCTCAAGGTCATTTGAAAAACATACTCGGATATGAGGATCGGCCACTTGTTTCCAGTGATTTTTTAAATGATCCCAGGTCATCAATTGTTGATGGTCCATCTACAATGATCGTTGATGGAACACAGGCCAAAGTCTTGGCTTGGTATGACAACGAATGGGGTTATATGAATAGATTAATAGAATTGGCTCAGAAAGTTGCAATCGAATTCTAGTTCACTTAAAAATTATATATTAGTTACCGGAGCTTATTGGGTTTTTACCTTAAGTGATGGTGCTTTGAGAATGCTGGTTTTGTTGCATTTTTATACACTAGGATATAATGCTCTTCAGATTGCCTTATTATTTTTATTCTATGAGTTGGCTGGGATTATCACGAACCTAGTGGGTGGCTGGATAGGCTCTAGATTTGGCCTTAAATTAACCTTAATAGTTGGTTTATGTCTGCAGGTTTTTGCCTTGTCTGCTCTTGCTGGTTTTGATCCCAGTTGGCCAGTTTGGCAGGCTGTGAGTTTCGTGATGACAATGCAAGCATTGTCTGGTGTTGCAAAAGACCTGACAAAAATGAGTTCTAAAAGTTTAGTTAAGTTGGTGGTTGCGGATGGGCAGCAGTCAAAATTATTTAAATGGGTTGCTATTTTAACGGGCTCAAAAAATGCCTTAAAGGGTTTGGGTTTTTTTCTTGGTGGCGGGCTATTATCTTGGGTTGGTTATACCTCGGCTCTTTATCTTATGGCTAGTTCAATCGCCGTTTCTCTTATTTTTGTTTTAATTACCGAGAATATGGGAAAAACAGCTAAAAAGATCAAATTTTCCGGTGTTTTCTCAAAAAAAGAAAGAATAAATATTCTGTCAGGGGCTCGATTTTTTCTTTTTGGGGCCAGAGATATTTGGTTTGTCGTTGGTTTACCTCTATTCTTGTCTATTAAATTAGATTGGGCACACTCAGAAATTGGGTTTTATATGGCTTGCTGGATTATTGGATATGGTTCGATCCAATCATTAGCCCCAAAATTCGTTGAGGGTAATGCTGAAACATCTCGTATGTGGCTAATTATTTTAATGATTATAACCTTGCTAATTACTCTAAGTCTCTATTGGGATTTTTACTCAGTTAATTTTGTCCTAGTTGGGTTGATATTTTTTGGTATTGCCTTTGCAGTTAATTCATCTATCCATTCCTATCTTATTCTTGATTATTCCGATAGGGACAAAATAGCAATGAATGTGGGTTTTTACTACATGTCTAACGCTGGAGGACGTTTTTTTGGGACGTTATTCTCAGGACTTTTGTTTCAACTTGGGGGTATTACATATTGCATGATTGGTAGTTTAATATTTCTCGCCTTATCGTATATTATTTCCTTGGCTCTAAATAAAAACATATAAAAATTTCAATGAAACTTTCAGTTTTTTTTTATAATATTATTTTGGTGAGAAAACCATTGTCATTTGTCGGCCCTCCATCTTTGGAAATTGTTCCACTTTTGCAACTGTCTCCATGTCCTCGCGCACTCTATCCAGTACCTTGCCGCCTAATTCTTGGTGGGCCATTTCTCTACCCCTAAAACGCAGTGTAACTTTTACCTTGTCGCCTTCTGCTATAAATTTATTCATGGCTCTTAACTTCACATGATAGTCATGGTCTTCTATTCCGGGGCGTATTTTGATCTCTTTTACAACAATAACATTTTGTTTCTTCTTAGCTTCATTTTTTTTCTTTTGAGCCTCATACTTAAATTTACCGTAATCCAGAATTTTACACACGGGTGGTTCAGCATTTGGTGAGATTGCTACCAAATCTAATCCAGCTTCAAGGGCACGTTCTATAGCTTCTTCTTTGGATACAACTCCTGCCATTTCTCCATCAGCCAAAACTAGCCTGACATTTTCTGAGTCTATACCTTCGTTAATAGCCGGCCCCTCCTTAGAAGGGGTAGCTTTTTGTGGTGGGCGTGCGATTCTTTTTTTCTCCTTTTAAATTTTACCAAATAACCAGGGATTTATAAACACAAGATTTATTAGAAATCCGCTTAGTGTTTGTGGCCCTTATACTCAAGCTCTTTATCACAAAGATTTGTTTTATAAACAACTTAAATCTCTGATCGTGGAAATTCTGATTCCATCTTCAGTGTAGCAACTGCTGATGTTAGCGCAAGAATTTCTTGATCTTTTCCACCAAGTCTTCGCATGGCCACAGTTTCTTCCTCAGCTTCGCGTTGACCAAGTACTATAATAACAGGAACTTTTGCTGCCGAATGCTCTCGGATTTTATAATTTATTTTTTCGTTTCTGAAATCTGCTGAAACAGCTAGCCCCTGGTTTTTTAATTGCGATAAGACCGTCTCTGCGTACGGTATTACTTCATCTGTAATTGTCGCTACAACGATTTGTAGTGGAGCTAACCAGAAAGGGAAGCGACCAGAATAATTTTCAATTAATATTCCAATAAAACGTTCAAAAGAGCCTAATATAGCTCTGTGTAACATTACTGGTCTGTGTTTTTTTCCATCTTCTCCTATAAACACAGCATCTAATCGCTCAGGAAGAACAAAATCAACTTGAAGTGTACCACATTGCCAGTCTCTACCAATTGCATCTCGTAAAACAAATTCAAGTTTAGGCCCATAAAATGCGCCTTCTCCAGGATTTAAGTCATATTTAAATCCAGCGGCATCCACCGCGTCAGTAAGCGCTTGTTCAGCTTTGTCCCAAGTATCGTTACTTCCCGCCCGTTTTTCTGGTCTATCTGAAAACTTAATAATAATGTCCTCGAAGCCAAAATCTTTATAAACACTCATTAGTAGATCACAAAAATCTTTTGTCTCTTCGGTAATTTGATCTTCCGTACAAAAAATATGGGCGTCGTCTTGGGTAAATGCTCTTACGCGCATTAATCCATGAAGAGAGCCAGAAGGCTCATTTCTATGGCACGAACCAAACTCAGCCATTCTTATTGGAAGGTCCCTGTAACTTTTGGTACCTTGTCTAAAAATCTGAACGTGGCAAGGACAATTCATTGGTTTTATAGCCAATGATTTATCTTCTGTTTCGGTAACAAACATCGCTTCTCTAAATTTATCCCAATGTCCGGAGTCTTCCCAAAGTGATTTATTGACTAATTGAGGTGTGTTTACCTCATGATATCCGGCTGCCTCCAGCCTATTTCGAATGTAATCTTGCACTGTTCGGTAAAGTTTCCACCCTTTCGAGTGCCAAAAGGCCGCTCCTGGTGCTTCTTCCTGAATATGGAATAGATCCATTTCTCGGCCTAAACGTCTATGATCTCTTTTTTCAGCTTCTTCAAGCATATTAAGATAATTCTTAAGCTGTTTTTTATCAGCCCAAGCAGTGCCGTAAATTCTTTGGAGCATTTCATTATTAGAGTCCCCCCGCCAATATGCACCAGCGAGTTTCATAAGTTTGAAATTTTTACCAAGTTTGCCGGTTGATGGTAAATGAGGACCCCTACAGAGATCTGTCCATTCACCCTGCTTATAAATTGTAACGTCCTCGTTATTTGGAATAGCTTCGATAAGTTCCGCTTTGTATATTTCACCCTTATTTTTAAAAAATTTAATAGCCTTATCGCGGTCCCAGACTTCACGAATAAATTTAAGATCGCGATCTACGATATCCATCATTTTTTTTTCAATAGTATCAAAATCATCGGTTGAGAATGGTTTTTCTCGAGCAAAATCATAGTAGAATCCATTTTGGATGGAGGGTCCTATCGTAACCTGTGTTTCGGGAAAAAGCTCCTGAACCGCCTGTGCCATTACGTGCGCTGCATCATGGCGCAGTAGGTCCAATGCATTATCGTCTTTTGCTGTTACAATTGATAAATTACAATCTTTTTCAATAACAAAAGATAGATCTTTCATTAAACCATCAACTCTAATAGCCAATGCAGCCTTCGCAAGGCCTGGGCCGATGTCTTTAGCCACAAAATCCCCGGTAACAGGTTTATCATATTGCCTTATGTGCCCATCTGGGAGTGTTAAATTTATCATTTACTTTTTAATAAAAAACCTTGATTAACGTTGCTTATAGTTAATAATTAAACGCGGAATGTAGTCGGTTATAACATCGTGTCAAGTTAGTTCATTTGATATTAAAACTCTAATAATTCTATAATCTCATTGGATGTTATATCTAGTAAATTGTTTTTTCTTACGATCGTAACATCTCTTCCACGTTGTCCACATAGTGCAGGGTCTGATGCGTTAGAAAAGATTACAATGGTCTTACATCCGGATAACGCAGCGATATGCATGGGACCAGAGTCATTGCCAATGGCCATTAAAGATTTGTTAAATAAGCAATATAAATCCAATAAGTTAGTTTGACCAGCCAATGATATACAATTTGAAGTATTCATAGCCAAGTCATTCAACATCATTTTTTCTTCTAAACTACCAATTAGAACAGTTTGTATTTTATTCTGCCCAATATGATTTATGATTTTTTGAAAATTCTCGCGCGGCCAGCGTTTTTCTTTTCGATGCATTGAACCACTCGGTGCTATTATTATAAACTTTTTTTCTAAATTGAATTTACTGGTGCTAACTTTAATCCAAGAAAAATCCGCTTTATATGGTTTGTTAATACCAGCGAACAATAATTGTTCCCTCTGACGTTCAATAGTGTGCATTAGATCTCGATTTATATTTTTGTGGGGGTGACTGCATCCTCTGGCAATTCCAGACCATTCAAGTTTATTTAGTTTTCTTTTTGATAATCTCATCAAATTAAAATAAAAACTAGTACGGTCCGAGGTTTGTAAATCATAAACGCGGGAAAAATTATTTTCTGCCAACCATTTTTTAATTTCTAGCCAGCCCTTAATTTCAAGCAAACCAGGTCTAGGATCTATCTTTATTTCATTAAACCATGGAGATTTTAGTGCAAAATCTCTATATGGAATTGTCGTTAGGAGAGTTATTTCCGATGTGCTATGGTGTTGTCTTATTGCCCCAAAGGGACCTGCAGCTTGCATAAAATCGCCAAGGGCGCCAAGTTTTATGACTAATATTCTATCCTTTAAACTCACGATAAAATTACATTCTTTGTTAATAATTCATTGTAAGTTTCTAGAGTTCGTAGGCACATTAATTCATTGGTATATTTTGAATTTACATGTGTTATTGCGTTCCGTGAAATAACCGAACGCTCTTGAGGGGCCATATTAAGACAAATTTTTATGGCATCAGCAAGGCTATTTGGATTATTTGGTTCAACGAGCCAACCAGTACGACCATGTAATATTGTCTCTTTTGATCCTCCATGATCTGTTGCCACGACCATACGACCCATAGCTTGTCCTTCTACTGCGACCCTACCAAATGCCTCGGGCTCGGTGGATGCTGAAACCACGACGTCGGTTAGCATGTAAGCTGCTGGCATATCATCACAATGCCCAATTATGTTAACAGTATTTTTTAATTTAAGCTTTTTTATTTCCATCTCCAATTCATTCTTATATCTGACACGCCCTTGATCTGAACCCACAATTAAAACGTGAATTTGGCTTAAATCCAATTTATTTATGGCCCTGATGAAGTCAATTTGGCCTTTCCAACGAGTAAGCCGACCAGGGAGCATAACAATAAGTTTATCGTCAGGAAGTCTCCATTGTTTTGCTAGTTTAATTTTTCTCTCATGGCTTATATTCTGGATACTGAAATTTTCGGAGTCAAAGCCCCTGGGTATTATTCTTATTGCGGAATTATTTACACCGTATCGTTGTCTGATATGACCAGCAATAAAATGAGAGATGGCAATTACACGAACACCTTGTGTCATAATCTTATTGTATCGCCTTTTTATAAGATTGTTATATCCGCTATAAGTCCCGTGGAATGTTGTCACGAAGGGTGTATTGGTTTTCTTTGCTGCAAACCAGCCACTCCATGCCGGTGCGCGCGATCTAAGATGAATAATGTCAACTTTATTTTGCTTAATAATTTTGGCAAGTCTATCAATATTTTTCCAGATATTTATAGGATTTTTACTAGCCACATTCATTTTGATATGTTTAGAACCTGACCGAACGAGTTCATTAGTCATCGGGCCTCCTGACGAAACAACAATGGAACGGCCTCCACCATTAATAATTGCTTTTGCAACGTCAACGGTCCCACGCTCAACTCCACCAGCAACTAAATTTGGTAAAACTTGCATTATTGTTGCAGAGCTTGAATCTATTTTTCGCCTCATATCTTTATTAGCCTCTAATATCCTAACAGCATTGACTTTAACTAATTTTCTTTCACAATTTAACAACTCTTAAAATTAACCTAATCTTACTAATGGAGAATTAATGCCAACTACTTTTTCCGAAAACAACCGATTGCCTAAAAAATTAAAAACTTCTGATGAAAATTTTATTGCCTATCATTCAACTGACATCTCAGAATTGAATAATTTACCGGGTATTATTTTTATGACGGGTTATATGTCTAACATGGATGGCAGCAAAGCTCTAGCTATTGAGGAGTTTGCCCGAGAACGCGGCCAATCTTTCGTTCGATTTGACTATTTTGGACATGGCCAATCAAGTGGTAATTTTAGTGATGGCCATATTGGAATTTGGTTAGAAAATGCTATAAGCGTTTTGGATCAACTCAGTGAAGGCCCTCAGATTTTAGTAGGATCTTCAATGGGAGGTTGGCTTATGTTCTTAGCCGCGCTTGCGCGCCCCGAACGCGTTGCTGGTTTAGTCGGTCTGGCGGCTGCTCCGGATTTTACCGAGGAACTTTTATTAAAAGAATTAACTGAAGAACAGGTAGCAGAAATTAAAGTTAATGGTCAAGTAACTGTTTCAAGTGAATATGATGATGATTATATATTTACAAAAAAATTAATCGATGAGGGTCGTAAATATTTAATATTAAATGACAGAGTAGAAATTAATTGTCCAGTTCGCCTGTTACACGGGATTGAAGATGTATCTGTTCCTTGGGAATTCGCAATAAAAATACAAGAACAATTAATTTCAACTGATGTAGAAGTTATATTATTAAAAAATAGCGATCATAGACTGAGCAAGCCAAATAATTTAGTGAAACTAAGGTCTGTCTTGGATGAGTTCGTGAATTGCTTTTAATCCTTCCCTGAACGTTGGATACAATAACTTAATGCCTAGTTCTTTTTTAATCTTTTTATTGCTAACGCGTCGATTATCACTCCAAAAAGATTTTGCCATTTTAGACATCCCTAGGATGGCCTCATCAAATGGGATTTCCGTGGGGGGGGCGACGCCCAGCAATCTTGCCGCAAACCTATCTACCATCATGGGTTCCGCTGATTCATCATCGCATACGTTGTATATACTTCCAGGGTTGGGTTTTTGAATTGAAAAAATTACTGTTTGAGCAATATCTTCAACGTGAATACGCGAGAATTGGTGCCCTTTTTTCACCACGCTTTTATTCTTACCATTCTTGATGCGTTCGATAGCAGATCTACCAAGACCATAAATTCCTGGTAATCTAAAAATATGTGCATTTAGGTCTAACCATTCTTTCTCTGCTCTAATTCGACTGAGACTTCTCTGATGAGTTGGTTTGAGTTCAGCCGTTTCGGCAACCATTGCTCCGTCAGTGTTACCGTAAACTCCTGTGGTTGATAAGTAACCTATCCATTTATTAACACCATCCTTTGCTAAAAGGTTTTTGTAGTAATTGATTACTGGATCTTTATTTTCTCCTGGTGGAATTGATGATAAAATGGCATCAGCACTGGTTAGAGCTTCTTCAGCATCGTTGAACGGCACAGGTTTAATATTAATTTTTTTTAGGTACTCTGATTGATGTTTTTCTCGAACGGATCCAGAGAAGATCCACTTACCATAAACATTAGCATTTTTATCTAGGAAGTATTTTATACTTCTGGCTGTGTAACCGGGGCCAAAAAAAAATAGTTTATTTGGTTTACTTCTCATGATTATCCAATTTTACTTGATTGACTAGAAATCGGGGTCTGAGTAATGTTTCGGCGCTGGAAGACCCGGAATTGCATCCGATAAAATTTCTCTGAAGCTTGGACGAGATTTTATTCGTGCGTACCAATTTTTTGCTGAGGGGTGATCGACCCAAGGCACATCTCCTAAGTAATCTATACATGATAAATGTGCCGCAGCCGCTATATCAGCTAGTGAAATTGTATCGCCAGCCAGCCAAAATCTTCGATCAGTTAAAAAAGTGATGTAATTAAGGTGAGTGTGTATGTTAGTCTTTGCTGCTCTTATTTCTCTTGAGTCTGGTTCTCCAAGACCCAAAAAACGTTTCATAACTTTCTCATTTACCAGTTTACAGGTGACTTCTTCATCAAATTTTTTATCAAACCATGATACCAATCTTCGCACCTCTGCTCGGTCATATGGGTTTTCTCCTATTAGGCTAGTTTCAGGGTGCTGCTCTTCTAGATATTCACAAATTGCCATGGAGTCTGATAGAACAGTATTATCTTCTTCAATAAGGACAGGGACTTCTCCCGCGGGATTTAAGGCTAAGAAATCCCGCCTACGTTCCCAAGTTTGTTCTACCATCATGTTGAAAACTAGGCTTTTCTCTGCTAGCGTTAATCTCACTTTGCGCGAGTGTGGAGATAACCATAAATGATAAAGGGTTCTAGCCATATTCTTTTATTGTCTAGCTATAGGCATATCGCAACTAAAATTTGCAGATGCTCGTTACTATGAATACACATGTATCAGCCTTTTAATAATTCAGTTTCTAGTATGTTTAATATAATAACGATTAATTAATCAAGAGTTCATATTTTATGACAATTTCACAACTAATTCTACTTTCCTTTATTCAAGGTGTTACAGAGTTTTTACCAATTTCATCATCCGGCCATTTAATCATTCTACCAAAGTTAGCAGGTTTTGAAGATCAAGGGCTAGTTATGGATGTAGCAGTGCACCTTGGGACCTTGCTGGCTGTAATAATTTATTTTTGGCGTGATATATATAGACTTTTATTTTCGGCAGTTAATGTGTTCTTAAATACAAATAGCCAAAGTAGGTTTAATTCCGATTTTTTACTTTTGATAAAATTGCTGATATCTAGCTTACCTGTAATTTTTATGGGTTTGATATTCTCTAAATATTTTATAATTAATTTCCGTACGCTAGAGATTATTGGCTGGACAACTTTGATATTTGGAGTTTTGCTCTTTTTTTCAGATAAACTCAACATGACGATTTTAAGGATAAACCATATCTCATTTTCGGGGGCTATTTTTATTGGTCTCATGCAAGCTGTAGCTTTAATTCCTGGAACAAGCCGATCTGGCATTACTATGACAGCTGCCCGATTTTTAGGGGTTGAGAGGCAAGATGCAGCGCGTTTCTCAATGCTTTTAGCAATCCCGGCAATATTGGGTGCAGCATCTTTAAAAAGTTATGAAGTATATATCTCAGGAAAAAATTTTATGATGATTGAAGCAGTAATATTGGTCGTTTTATCATTTGTTTTTGCTTTATTTGCCATAACCTTTTTGATGGCTTGGCTACGACGAGCTAATTTTACCCCTTTTGTCATTTATAGAGTAGTTCTTGGCAGCCTCTTAATTTTTATAGCCTATAAAGCCCCTGAATTTAATTTTTGGAGTTATTTAGGGATATATTAGAATTATTCATTAAGAAGTTTCAAAGCTTTTCTATGCAAATCGTTGTCTCCAGCCGCTAGTACCCTGCCATCCGACCAAATGGATAATTTTTTTCCTGACCAATCAGAAATTTTGCCACCAGCGCCCTCTATTATTGGAACTAGTGCACAATAATCGTAAGGCTTGAGTGCTGCCTCACAAACAATGTCCGTATAGCCTGAGGCGAGTAAACCATAGGCATAACAATCTGCTCCATAAAGAGAAAATTTTACTCGCTCGGATAGTTTATCGAAGTCTCTTTTATTTTTGTCTGCAAACATTGACGGTGAGGTTGCATATAACCAAGCATTTTCTATGCTGGTGCAAGATCGAGAAGTTATTTTGAGATCGTTATGTGTAGATGCTAAACCTTTTGCACCAAACCAACGCTCTTTGAGTATAGGCTGATCAATGATACCTAAAATTGGTTTAGTTTTGTAACATAATGCAATCAATACTCCGAATGTAGGCTTACCGGTTATGAAAGCTTTTGTTCCGTCTATGGGATCCAGCACCCAAACGTAGTCTGAGTTCAAATTATGTGGTTTGAATTCTTCGCCGAGTATACCATGATCTGGAAATTCTGTTTGGATTTTAGATCGCATTGCTGTTTCTATTTCAAGGTCAGCAATCGTAACAGGACTGCTATCGAGTTTGTTTGAAAAGTCCTTTCGCATTCGAAAATATTTTTGAGCTATGGGCCTTGCGAGATCCGCTAAAGTTATTGCTGTTTTAATGTAAGAGGTTTCTAAGGTCACCCTTTTCACTTTAATCTATTTTGGCAATTCTACTGGATTTTCTGATAAGTTTCGCAAATAAAGAATTACTGCGGCACGATCATTTGGTTTTTTTAATCCAGCAAAAGACATTTTTGTTCCGGGTAAATAACTTTTAGGTTTTTTTAAAAATCCTTCCATGCTCGAAAAATCCCAAGTTCCTCCTACTTTTTTTAATGCTGAAGAATAATTATAGCCGATTGACTGTCCCTTGTTTTGTCCAATAATATTATACAAATTTGGCCCAACTTTATTTTTTCCGCCCTTAACAAAACTATGACAAGCCACACATTTTTTGGCAACTTTCTTGCCTTTATCTGGGCTCGCTGATGCCAACCGAACTGAGAGAGGAAGAACTGGTTCGGGGATCTTTTTGTTTTTCGCCGATTTAACGGGTACCGAAGGCTCTTGATTGTTTGATTGAATAGTTTTCACAGGTGGAATAAGGGAATTTCCAATATAATTGCTACCTACAATCAACCACGCAGCGGTGAGAAGGGCTGCAATAATATTATTTGTTTTCATGCTCCACATTAACTAGCGTCCTTTTATTCTATTTGACGAAACAAACTGTTTGTATTTATAAACTTTAAAAAAAAATAATCAAATACTCTAAATTATTAAAATAAGATATTTTTTTTTAAACCATATGGTAGAAGAATTCGTAATAACTAGATAGAAAAGTGATCTAAAAAATTACAGACGATGAATGAGGTAAATATGACTGAGCGAAATCCCTTAATTGTGATCCCCTCACAAGTAGATGAGAATGGTATTCCAAAAAAGCAGCTTCTTGATATTCAGGGAAAACCAATGATAGTTCAATCCTGGAATAGAGCTGTTGAGGCAGGCTGTGGGAACGTTATTGTAGACTGCGTTGATGATGAGATTGCTGAAGTGGTTGGAGAGGCAGGCGCTTACACGTATCGCACCGATCCAGACCTGCATTTAAAAACCCACAATTATCGGACTGAATCCGGTGCAGATCGTGTTGCGGCGATGGTAAATAAATTTGATAGGTTTTATTGTCATGATATTATTATAAATTTACACGACGATTTACCAGCGATTGATCCAAAATATATTCGGGCATTATTATATCCTTTAGCGGATTATGAGGTGGCAATCGCAACCTTAGTTTGTCCGTTAAGTGTTGAGGACGAGAACAATGATAGTGTTGTTAAAGCCTCAGTAGAGTGGGAAGAGAATAGAAATGTTAGTTGGATAGCAGCGTCTAAAATTGGTAGAATAAAAAATCTCAGTAGAAATGTTAAAGAGTTGGGGGACGGCCCTTACTATTATCATATACCAATTTATGCTTACCAAAGACCACAACTTGATCACTTTGTTAGTCTTGAACCAACTGACAGTGAACTTAATGAGAGAATTGAGGGGAAAAGAGCGCTCGAGAATGGAATGCGTATGGACGTTGCGCTAATTGATCAGAAACCATTAGATGTTGATTGGGAGGAAGATGTAGAGCAAGCGCGCAAACTTCTAGATAAATCTCTCTAATTTTAGGCTTCGAGATGGACTTTTAACAATACACCGTTTATACGGTAAAAATGAACGCAAAAAATAGTCTTATCGCATTTCAGGGGGAGTTGGGCGCAAACGGAGATCTTGCTTGTAGAGCCGTTGCTAACGGAATGGAAACCCTGCCTTGCCATTCCTTTGAAGACACCTTTGCTGCAGTTAGAAATGGAGAGGCTGCAAAGGCTTTGATACCCATCGAAAATACAGTAGCGGGTCGGGTAGCAGACATTCATCATTTACTCCCTAACTCTGGTTTATTCATTGTCGGAGAACATTTTCAGAGAGTTGAACATCATCTTTTAGCAATAAAGGGAACAACCGTAGATCAGTTGTCGCATGTGCACAGTCACGTTCACGCTCTTAATCAATGCAGAAATACAATTAATACTTTAAAACTCGAGCCAGTTGTTCATGTCGATACAGCTGGTGCAGCAAAAGATATCGCTGAATCTGGAGATCCTTGCCATGCTGCAATAGCAAGTCAACTGGCTGGGCAGATTTATGGATTAGACTCTATTAGATCTAACATAGAAGATGCTCAACACAATACTACGCGATTTTTGCTTATGGCGCCAGAGTTGCTCTCGTTTCATCCCGAAGACCCAAATCTAATAACGAGTTTTATCTTCAGGGTACGCAATGTTCCGGCAGCCTTATATAAGGCGTTAGGAGGTTTTGCATCTAACGGCGTCAACATGTTAAAGCTAGAGAGTTATCTGTTTGGAGGTGGCTTTGTGGCTGCCCAATTTTATGTTGAAGTCGAGGGACATCCTGATAGTAAACGTTTGTCACTTGCGTTAGAGGAACTCTCATTTTTTACTCATGAGGTCCGAACACTTGGCGTATATCAGCGTAATTCTGCTCGCGATAGCCTTGGTGAGAATGGTTCATAAATCAATAACTATGTTACCAATAGAAAACAAAGCTAAATTTCGTGAGACTAATCATAGTATGGTTCTAGAGAGTCAATGTGATGAATTAGGACACATGAATATTCAATACTATTTTGCCACGCTTAGTGACTCGATGTTTAATTTTATGTCTATTGTTGGGGTGCCCACATCAGAAATTTCTATTAGAAAAACAAGTTTTGTTTTATTCAAACAAGACTCAGAATTCATTGAGGAATTAACCCAAGGTGTTCAATATCGCGTGGGTACTTCGCTGGAGCAGATTGGTGGAAAATCTTTAATATTACAGCACCGTTTTTTAAATACAGAAAAAAACTCGATAAGTTTTAAAGCCCGATTTGTTTGCGTATTTCTGGATTTAGAAAAACGCAAAGGAGTTGCAATACCAGAGTGGTTAAAGACCTCGATAAAAGAGGAGTTTCCAATCTACATTGATAACAAAGAGTTTATGTTAATTTAATATATTTTAGAATTTCTCCAACCATGTATCAATCAGCCACCTTGAAATTGAGAGTTTTGGAGGCGGGAGCATATTATCTGAGTTGCTCATTTCTAATACTTCTTGTCGGGAAAACCATCTTGCTTCCTCTAATTCTCCATCATGACATATTATTTCGGTAGAGGTGGCTTGCGCTGTAAAGCCCAACATAATTGATGCTGGAAAAGGCCAGGGTTGAGAAGCCTGATATTTTACGTTTTCAACTCTTATATTGGTTTCTTCAAATACTTCACGGGATACGGCTTGTTCTAACGTTTCGCCTGGCTCAACAAAACCAGCTATTGTTGAAAACCTTAAGCCTTGAAATTTTTTATTATGCCCCAAAAGGCACTTGTCGTCAGTTGGGTGTGTTACTAACATTATTACAGCTGGATCGGTTCGCGGAAAAATTGATTTTGAACAAGTTTCACTGATGCATTTACGTTCGTGCCCGCCATTTATTGATTTAGTTTTACTTCCACACTGCCCACAAAACTGATTATTTTGACCCCAATAAACAAGCGCTCTAGCATATGCTAAGTATCCTGCTTCCAAATAGTCTATGCTAGTTGCAAGTAATCTAAGGTCAGCAAAAACTGATCTTTTTGGTAGCCCCATTGAATATGGATCTTCACAATTATTAATATCCGCGGCAAAATAAATATTATTTTGGACCAAGCCTAAGAAAACTATATCTCGAGCTTCGTTGCATATGTTTTGTGCAGTGGCTCCAGAAAGTATAATAGGTGAAGGTGTTTCTTTATTATTTTCTTGGAACAAATTCTTATCTTGCCAAACGGGTATAACGCGTGTGTTTGTATTTTTTAAATTCGATGTTAACCACATTTTATCTTTTCTAAAATGGGGAGCCCGATCTAATATAATATTTTCATGATAAAATCTAAATGACATCTTATTAAGTATGCATAGATCGTTAGCGTAATCAATCATTTGGAAAATAAAACCAATATTAATAGAATTATTAAAAAATAATTCATTTTTCGAAGACCTTAGTACTTGCCACACTACCCCTATTATCTGTTATACTTTGCATGGGAGATCGACGGTGGACAAATTACTCGCCAACCCGGTCAGATCTGGAAAGAAGCAGCCGTAACGAGATTTAATTTGGGTCGTTTGTTTGGTCTCCCATCTATTTTCTTGTAAGTATATTTGACTTGTAATGACAAAATCTGAGATGGATCAAAATATAAAACTTGCCGGCTACAAAGTGCTTGCCCGTAAATATCGTCCAGTAAACTTTGCTTCACTCATTGGGCAAGAGCCTATGGTGAGAACTTTAAAAAATGCTTTCTATTCTGATAGAGTGGCACATGCTTTTATACTCACGGGTGTTCGTGGTGTGGGTAAGACTACTACGGCTAGAATTATTGCGCGGTCGCTTAATTGTGTGGGTAGTAACAAAGAAATTTCTAGCAAATTTGATCCTTGTGGGAACTGCGATTTTTGTAGAACAATCATAGAAGGTAGTTGCATTGATGTAGTTGAGATGGATGCTGCTAGTAGAACAGGTGTAGATGATATAAGGGAACTAATTGAGAGTGTCCGTTACAAACCAGTATCCGCGAAGTATAAGGTGTATATTATTGATGAAGTGCATATGTTATCTCGAAACGCTTTCAATGCATTACTTAAAACTTTAGAAGAGCCTCCCTCGCACGTTAAATTTATATTCGCAACTACTGAAATTCGAAAAGTACCGGTTACGGTTTTATCTCGTTGCCAGAGATTTGACCTACGCCGAATAGAAACTGAAGTTTTAGCCCGTAATTTAAGACAAATTTCTGATCTTGAGGGGCTGAGAATAACTGATGAGGCTATTAATTTGATAGCTCGGGCTGCAGATGGTTCTGTAAGAGATGGTCAAAGCTTGCTTGATCAAGTTGTATCATTAGGACTTGAGCATGGAAATGAGGTAGTAGAAGAAGATATTCGAGACATATTAGGCCTAGCCGATAGAAAGCGAATATTTGAGTTATTTGAGCAAGTAATGAAGGGTCAAATTTCTTCTGCTCTAAAAATTTTAGCTGATGAGTATAAGAACGGTACCGAACCAAATATACTAGTTAAAGATTTGCTTGAAATTGTGCATTGGTTTACCAAAGTTAAAGTATGCCCCGAGCTTCTTAATAACTCTGAGGTCTCTGAAATAGATTTAGCTCAAGGTAGAATTTTTTCAACAGAACTATCAATGGCAACTCTAACCAGAGCATGGCAATTATTATTAAAAGGGCTCAATGAAGTCGTGCTAGCTCCCTCACCAATTAATGCGACGGAAATGCTTTTGATTCGATTAGCTTACTTGTCTAGTTTACCTACCCCAGCTGATTTAGTAAAAAAATTGAATGATAATGAGGAGCTTTTAGAAACGGTTACTAAGCCAAATTTTTCAGATGCGATGGCTACTACAACCAATGATAGTTCATCAAACGAATCACTAAAATTATTAAAGTTTTCGCAACAGAAATTAGATCCCCAAGTCGAGAATTCTTATGATCCCCATAAGAGTGGCCTTGCAGATCCCAATACTTTTGAAGATGTTCTTAAACTTGCCAACGCTAAAAATGAACGAATACTTTTTTCTAATTTAATTACCAACGTTCATTTGGTTCGATTTGAGCCTGGCAACATAGTATTCCATCCAGGGGAAAATGCACCACCGGAATTAAGTCAGGATTTAGCTAATTTTTTGAATAATGAGACTGGTCGTCGCTGGATTGTAACATTATCTATGGATGAGGTGGGTGAGCCAACATATCAGCAGAGCCAATTAACTGAGAGATCTCTGCAAATTGAAGAGGCTGCTAAGAGGCCATTTATAAAATCAGTGCTTGAGCTTTTCCCGGGAGCAAAAATATCTGCAGTTAAACAAACAAATAAGGATAGTAAAAGTGCTAGCTCTTAGGCTTAATATATATATATTAACGGTAAATAGAATAAAAGTTAAGGAGAATTAGAGGTAATGAAAAATATCGGTCAAATGATGAAACAGGCTCAGGAAATGCAGAGCAAGATGACTGATATACAGGATAAACTCTCTGATTTGGAGATTGAAGGTTCATCGGGAGCGGGTTTGATAAAAGTTATATTATCTGGCAAAAATGATGTTAGAAAAATAAAAATAGATACTTCTTTGATAAATCCGAAAGAACCTGATGTCTTAGAAGATTTGCTTATAGCAGCTTTTAATGACGCAAAATCAAAAGTAGAGAATGAAGTTAATAGCAGAATGTCAGAGGTTACTGGAGGTTTGCAATTGCCTCCAGGTTTTAAATTACCTTTTTAAAAATATTATTTTGATTTTAATCATGTGAGCAGTCCGTAATATGAGAATCACTTCATTTAATGATTTCTAAAAACTTAGAATTGTTTATTCAGATGTTATCTAAACTTCCTGGCTTTGGTCCGAGGTCAGCTAGGCGGGCTGCATTGCACTTAATTAAAAATAAAGAAACGCTATTTATCCCACTCATTAATGCTATGGAAAAAACCGCTGGTTCTATTACAATTTGTTCCTCTTGTGGCAATTACGATACGTCTCATATTTGTTCAATTTGTTCGGATAGTGAGCGTGAACAATCAATTATCTGCGTTGTTGAAGAAGTAGCTGACTTATGGGCTCTTGAGAGAACTTCAATTTTTAAGGGTAATTATCATGTATTGGGCGGCGTATTGTCTCCTTTAGATGGGATTGGACCAGACGACTTGCGAATTGATGGTTTAATATCACGGGTGAGAACAGCAAATGTTGAAGAGTTAATTCTTGCGACTAGCGCTACAGTAGATGGCAAAACGACGTCGCATTATATTGCTGACAGACTCCAAAATGAGGATATAAAAATTAGTTTATTGGCTCATGGAATTCCGGTTGGAGGAGAGCTTGATTATCTAGATGATGGAACAATAGGTGCTGCTTTAAAAGATCGTAGAAAAATAGATATGTGAAAAATGCAATATTTGTCTAAATGAGATATTAGTAATTTTTTATACTATTTCTTTAGGGCTCGGGGATGAGAGGCTTTGTAAACCTCCATCATTCTTTCCTGATTCACCGCAGTATAACGTTGCGTAGTAGATAATGATTCGTGCCCCAATAATTCTTGGATCGTACGCAGGTCGCCCCCGCCCGCCAGTAAATGAGTTGCAAAACTATGCCGCAGTGCATGAGGTGTAGCGGTTTTGGGTAAATTCAAAATTAGCCGCAGTTTTCTAACTTGTCGTTGCACAACTCCTGCATTTAATCGTTTACCATGCGCTCCAATAAATAGAGCTCGTTGGTTTTTTAAGGTAATAGGGCAGAGATTACGATAAATTTTTATTTTTTGAGATATTATTGGCAGAAGAGGGATAATCCTTTGTTTGTTATTCTTACCGTTAATTAAAATTATATTTTCTTCTGGCAAATCTAGTATATTTAAATTTAGCGCCTCACTTATTCTTAGACCGCAACCGTATAATAGCGTAAGAATTGCCATGTCACGAGCTGCAATCCATTTAGTTTTATGCAATCTACCTATAATGTCGATTGCTTCTTTTGCCTCTTCGGGAGCAAGAGGTTTGGGCAAGTTAATGGGTAGTTTAGGCGTTCTGATTAATTTTATTGCAGAATTGTGGACGATATTTTTGCGATCCAAATAGGCAAAAAAACCCCTTAGCGTTGATGCTAGTCTCGCTAGTGAAGCGCGCGAAATTCCATCATTATTACGTTTAGCTAGATACCCTCTAAAGTCTCTGGTGGTTATATCACTTAGGTCAACAACATTTGGCGCAAAACCAATATGTTGAGACAAGTACAAAAAAAAATTTGATAAGTCACGACTGTATGCGTCGACTGTGTGGGAAGAATATTTTTTTTCGACAGTAAACCATTTTTGCCACTCTTGAATAATTTGGGATAATTGAGGCCCGGTGACAAATACTATATCTTTTTTCTTTTTTCTTTTTTCTTTAACCATCTATCTAGTATTAACTCGAGCGCACGCGTTGCAAAGTTTAACAGCTCGGTTCCTTGTTCTTCGTGAAACGCGCCAGCTGTCCGAGAACCTAAAGCCAAGAAACCAGTATAAATTTTCTTACTAAATTGTAAACGACCATAAGCCGTTGATTTTATCGTGTTCGATAGTTCACCAAATACTTGTTCATCCCTCTTGGAGTTTTCAATTAATTTGGTTTTAGTACTTGTATCGCCTATAATGTGATTTACGTAACCTTGAGTTATCCATTTGATGCTTGTTCCATCTAATAATTCTAAATTTTTATTCTTTTCTATGCATAACGAAACCGCATCTAAATCTAAAATTATTGGAAGTTCATCGGAAATCATATTTACAAAACTCTCTAAACTTTTAGCTTCAAGCATTGCAATTACTGCCGCATGAGTCCTAGTTTGAATCATCATATTAGAACGGGTAGTGGAAATAAGAAGGTCTGTTGCATTTTTTAGGTTTGTTGACTTGGTTCTGATTCGGTCTAGCATTAAAGTCTGCATATCTACGATATTACCGCCTTCAATTTCTTGCCATCGAGGTGGTGTTTTTAAAACTTCCAAAAGCTCTGGATTTTCAATTAAAAACTCTGGATTTTTTTGAAGATATTCAAGAACGCTCGATGCTTCTGGAAGTTTAACTAATTCATTTTTTTTCATAGGTTTAGCTTTTCTCATTGGCTATATTAAGTCAAAGAATACTTTGGCCACTTTTTTTCCAATCTTTTAAGAATGCATCCAAGCCTTTATCCGTCAATGGATGATTGTAAAGCTGTCTGAGTGTTTGGCCTGGAATAGTTACAATATCGGCCCCCAATCTGCCCGCCTCAGTTACATGTTTTGATGACCTGACGGAAGCCACTAGCACCTCTGTTTTTATCATAGGGTAGTTGGAATATATTTCACAAATATCTGAAATTAGGTCCATGCCATCTAATGATATATCATCTAATCTTCCAACAAAAGGGGAAATAAAGGTTGCTCCAGCTTTGGCGGCAAGAATTGCCTGCGATGATGAAAAACATAAGGTTACGTTTACCATTATTTTTTTATCTGTGAGGATTTTGCATGCTTTTAATCCATCAAATGTAAGGGGAACCTTGACAGCAACATTTGCGCCGAGGCTCGATAGCTTTTCTCCCTCTCTAATCATTGTTTCATAGTCAGTCGCTGTTACTTCAGCACTTACTGGCCCAGAAACTATCGAACAAATTTCCTCAATTACTGTAAGGAAATTGCGGCCTGTGTTAGTTATTAACGAAGGATTTGTGGTCACCCCGTCAATCATCCCAGTATCCGAAAGATTTTGAATTTCTTCAACATCCGCGCTATCAATAAAGAATTTCATGACTCTTTTACTACCTCTCTAATTTTACTATTTTGTTCTCTTGTGATTTCCAGTTAGAGTGTAGCCTATGATAAAGAAAAGCGCTACCATAGTTGATCAAAGAAGTGTGAGAAAATATGCAAATGTTCTTCTTCCTTTGCCACTCAGTGAGACTTATACTTATTCGATACCTGATCATTTAGATATATGTAATTCAATAAACCCCGGAGACTTTGTCCGGGTTCCTTTTGGCCATCGAGAGATTATTGGTGTTGTTTGGGATAGTCCAAATAAATTTAGAAAATTAGATCGAATCAAACCTGTATTAGAACGGTTGGATGTTCCTCGAATGCCTGAAACAACAATAAGATTCGTTAAGTGGGTCTCAAATTACAATATGGTGGCGCTTGGTTTGATTCTCAAAATGACCATGAATGTGCCTGGTTTATTCAAACAAACTCGTGAGCAATCTATTTATTTTATATCGGATCCCATGGTTGATTATAAAAAAACGACTGCTAGATCTCGAGTTTTAAATTTGTTTAAAACAAACTCTTATTTGTCTAGATCGTCTATACGACAGGAAGCTCAGGTATCGTCGTCTGTTCTAACTGGAATGTTAGAATTAGGAGTTCTATCAGAAAAGAGAGTGCCGCAAACCAGAGAGTTTCAGGAACCCGACTGGCGAAAGAAAGGCCCAAAACTCTCCACAGAACAATCATTAATAGCAAGAAATCTAGAAAAAAAAATAATTGAAGGTGAATTTTTTGTTGGGCTAATTGAGGGTGTTCCAGGTTCGGGAAAAACGGAGGTTTACCTCGAGGCTATTTGTGAAGCTTTGAAAAGGGGTAAGCAAGCACTTGTTCTGTTACCGGAAATTACTTTAAGCGCACAGTGGCTTCGTCGATTTGAAAAGAGATTTGGGTGTGCTCCTGCTCTGTGGCATTCAGAGGTAAGCCCCGCAAATCGTCGCAAAACATGGCAGGCTGTGGCGCGCGGGGAAGCCAAAGTAATTGTGGGAGCGCGCTCGGCCCTGTTTTTGCCATTTCAGTCTATAGGAGTCATTGTTATCGATGAGGAGCACGATCAATCGTTTAAACAAGAAGAAAGTGTTATTTACAACGCTAGGGACATGGCTGTAGTACGTTCGAGAATTGAGAAAATACCTATTTTCCTAGTTTCTGCAACACCATCATTAGAAACCTTGCATAACGCCAACAGAGGAAAATATTCCAAATATTGTTTATCTCAAAGATATGCTGGGGCTAAGTTACCCTATATTGAGATTCTAGATATGCGAAAAAGCAAGCCAGAGCGTGGCAAATGGATATCTCCAGAAATAATAGAGGCCCTTAGACACACTTTCAAATCAGGTGAACAAGGCCTTTTATATCTCAATCGACGTGGATACGCTCCCCTAACTCTTTGTCAAGATTGTGGGCATCGATTTCAATGCGTTAAATGTACAGCTTGGTTAGTAGAACATCGTTTTATAGGCCAATTGCAATGCCATCATTGTGGTTATTATACACCAATGCCTAAGGAATGTCCAAACTGTAAATCAGTTGATAGGCTTCATGCTTGTGGTCCCGGTGTTGAGAGATTGGCGGAAGAAGTTCGTGAAATATTTCCAGATATTAGGATGCAAGTAGCCGTTAGTGATAATCTCAATTCAGTTGGACAAGCTGGTGCTCTAGTGAAAAAAATTGAAAAGCGAGAAGTAGATTTGATAGTTGGCACTCAGATAATAGCGAAAGGGTATCACTTTCCTTTTCTCACGCTTGTCGGCGTAATAGATGCAGATATTGGACTTGCTGGGGGAGATATAAGAGCTTTAGAGCGTACATATCAGTTACTGTATCAGGTAGCTGGCCGAGCCGGAAGAGCGAGCCGATTTGGTAAGGTTATGCTCCAAACATTTAATCCAGAGAATATGGTTATGCAAGCTTTGAAGAATGGTGATCATGAGAGTTTTGTGCAAAAAATGATAGAGGATAGAGAAGCTCATAGTATGCCACCTTTTGGACGACTAGCCGGTATTATTTTGTCTGGCAATGATGAAAAACTCGTAAAAGAGGCCTCTAATATTTTGGCCCGTACCGCACCGATGGCTTCTGGGATAATGACACTGGGGCCTGCTCCAGCACCTTTGGCTTTGCTCAGAGGTAAATACCGTATTCGCTTTCTAGTAAAATCTCAGAGAGATATTAATATACAGGATGAAATAAAAAAATGGTTAAAGAAGACATCCATTCCCCAAAAGGTTCGTGTTCAAGTTGATATTGACCCTTACAGCTTTATGTAGCTAGATTTTAAGCTCTGTTAACTAATGAGTTATAACGAAATAAATTGACCTTTTATGTATCAATTTTGGCGTCTTGCGGACTCTGAGCGAGTATGGTAGACAAAGCGCGATTCAATTATTTGGAACCTTAAAAGTCTGATAATTTTTATGATTTGTTTAGGTAAATTTCATTTAATTCTGAGGATATTTTATTCGTGTCAGATGATATAAAAAGCAATATGAACGTGTCGGGATTATCTGGAAGATACGCAAAGGCTCTTTATGATTTGGCTGAGAGTGGTACCTCGATAAATGAGGTTGAAAAAGACTTAATTGAAATTAATGAAATAATTGAGGATAGTTCTGATCTAAAGCAGTTAATTGTGTCGCCGATACTCTCCAGAACTGAGCAAATGAAGGCTATGAAACGGATTTTAACTAAGATGAAGGTTAGCCAGTTAACTCAACAATTTGTTGGTGTACTATCAACTAATCGGCGTCTTAGTATTTTAAAGCAGATTATTTCAGATTTCCTGCAGATGCTATCGAGTATAAGGGGTGAAATGACCGCATATGTTTCTTCGGCAAAACCGCTTACGGAGGAACAAAAGTCTCATTTAATTAAAGTTTTGGAGGGTTTGGTTGATGGTAAAGTTTACTTGAATTTAGATGTGAATCCTGATCTTTTGGGAGGATTAGTGGTAAAGATTGGGTCAAAAATGGTAGATTCCTCAATTCAAACTAAATTGCAACATTTACAACTCGCTATGAGAGGTGTGGGATAATGGAAATCCGCGCAGCGGAAATATCCGCTATATTAAAAGAAGAAATTAAAAATTTTGGAAGTGAAGCCGAGGTCGCTGAAGTAGGACAGGTACTTTCAGTGGGTGATGGAATTGCTCGGGTTCACGGATTGGATAAAGTACAAGCTGGAGAGATGGTGGAGTTTCCCGGGAATATTAGGGGAATGACACTTAATTTAGAGGAAGATAATGTTGGAGTTGTCATCTTTGGTGATGATCGGACTATAAAAGAGGGGGATATTGTAAAAAGAACGGGCGATATTGTTGATGTGCCGATTGGAAAGGGTCTACTTGGTCGTGTTGTTGACGCCCTTGGGAATCCTATTGATGGTAAGGGTAGCATTGAGGCTACAGAAAGGGGACTTATTGAAGTTAAAGCTCCTGGCATTATACCTCGTAAGTCGGTACATGAGCCAATGCAAACGGGTTTAAAAGCGATTGATAGTTTGATACCTGTTGGACGAGGTCAACGTGAGTTAATTATTGGGGATCGACAGACTGGTAAGACTGCAATAATTATTGATACTATTTTAAATCAAAAGAAAGCGAATGATGCTGCAAAAAATGACTCTGAAAAACTCTATTGCGTTTATGTGGCTGTCGGACAAAAGAGGTCTTCAGTTGCACAACTAGTTAAAGTATTAGAAGAGTACGGTGCTATGGAGTATTCAATTATCGTCACCGCGACTGCGTCTGAATCTGCTCCTATGCAGTTTCTAGCTCCTTATACCGGTTGCACCATGGGAGAGTTTTTTCGAGATAATGGTATGCATGCAGTGATTTTTTATGACGATTTAACAAAGCAAGCGGTCTCTTACCGTCAAATGTCCCTATTGTTGCGTAGGCCACCAGGTCGGGAAGCCTATCCAGGGGATGTATTTTATCTTCATTCTCGCTTATTGGAACGATCAGCTAAAATGAATGACGAACAAGGTGCTGGTTCATTGACAGCTCTTCCAGTAATTGAGACACAAGGTAATGACGTTTCAGCCTACATTCCAACCAATGTGATTTCAATTACGGACGGTCAGATCTTTTTGGAAACCGATTTATTTTACAAAGGTATACGCCCGGCAGTGAATGTGGGACTTTCGGTCTCACGGGTTGGGTCAGCCGCCCAAGTTAAGGCTATGAAGCAGGTGGCTGGTTCTATAAAACTTGAGCTTGCCCAATATAGAGAGATGGAGGCTTTTGCACAATTTGCTTCAGATTTGGATGCCTCAACCCAGCAACTTTTGGCACGTGGAGCGCGATTGACCGAGGTTCTTAAGCAAGGACAATTTACTCCTTATTCAATGGAGGAGCAGGTGGTGTCGCTATTCTCTGGAGTTGAGGGCTTTCTTGATNANATTGAAATTAACGAGGTGGTTCGTTTTGAACAGTCATTAATGGCAAGNATTAGAGAAAANGGTGCCGATATTTTNTCAATAATTAGAGATGAAAAGGCAATTTCAGATGATACTAATGGAAAATTAAAACAGTTCATAAGTGATTTTGCAGAATCGTTTAGTTAGTGTAGGGGTATATCTTAAAATTCTATAATGGCTAATCTCAAAGAACTTAAAAATCGCATTACAAGTGTCAAATCGACGCAGAAAATAACTTCGGCGATGAAAATGGTTGCGGCTTCGCGNCTAAAACGAGCCCAAGATGCGGCTGAGGTTGCTAGGCCATATGCGGAGAAAATGACTGAAATAATGAGTTCTGTTTTAGACAGAATAGAGTCGCTTGATGTTGCTAGTAAATTATTGATTGGCACTGGTTCAGATAGTATCCATCTAATTATAGTAGTAACATCTGACCGGGGCCTCTGTGGTGGTTTTAACTCAAGTATTTCCCGAGAGTCTCGTAAACTTATTCGATCCCTGGAGGCTGATGGCAAGAAGATAAAAATACTTTGCATTGGAAAGAAGGGTAGAGACCAGTTAAAAATGGAATTTGAGAAAAACATCATTGATTGCTACGAGGGTATAGGAAAGACAGGAGTTGACTTCAGCGAAGCGCAGACGATTGCTGGTAAACTTATNGAAATGTTTGATGAGGGTTCCTTTGACGAGTGCACCTTGATNTATAATCGTTTTATATCAGTNATTTCCCAAGAAGTAACAGNGACAAAGATAATNCCCGTNCAGTCGCCTGAAAAAGTTAGTNAAGNTGNGATTACAAACGACGGTGCAAATTTAATTTCAGCAGGNTATGAATATGAACCAACTGAAGAAGAAATACTCGATGAACTTCTNCCACAGAANCTATGTGTGAGAGTTTTCAGCGCACTTTTGGAGAGNTCTGCTTCGGAGCATGGCGCCCGGATGTCGGCAATGGATAACGCAACACGNAATGCAGGCGAAATGATTGATGACTTATCAATGATCTATAACAGATCTAGACAAGCAAAAATTACTAGTGAATTAATTGAAATAATCTCAGGTGCTGAAGCACTTTAATATAGTAGGAGTTTTAATAAATGGCTCAGAATATAGGAAAAATATCTCAAATAATGGGTGCAGTGGTCGATGTAAAATTTGATGGCGAGTTGCCAAAGATTCTCAATGCCCTTGAGGTTGATAATAGNGGTGAGAGGCTAATNCTTGAAGTTGCNCAACATCTCGGGGAATCCCANGTTCGCACAATTGCTATGGATACNACAGATGGTTTGGTAAGGGGCGTTGATGTAGCTGANACGGGTGCCCCGATTTCTATGCCTGTAGGCCCAGGGACGTTGGGNCGCATTTTAAATGTGGTNGGNGAACCAGTAGATGAACGTGGGCCTGTTGACTATGANAAAACTTCTCCAATCCATAAATCGGCACCCGAGTTTATTGAGCAGTCAACCGAAACTGAAGTTTTAGTGACGGGAATTAAAGTTGTAGATTTAATCGAACCATATCCAAAAGGTGGAAAAATTGGTCTTTTTGGTGGAGCTGGTGTAGGCAAGACCGTTATAATTATGGAACTTATCAATAATATAGCGAANGGCCATGGAGGCTATTCAGTTTTTGCTGGGGTTGGAGAACGTACTCGTGAGGGTAATGATTTATATCATGAAATGATGGAATCGGGCGTTATACAAGTTGATGGCCCGGGCTCTAAAGCCGCTCTGGTTTATGGTCAAATGAATGAGCCTCCGGGAGCTAGGGCGCGTGTTGCTCTTTCNGGATTGACTTTGGCAGAATATTTCCGCGATGAAGAAGGACAAGATGTCTTATTCTTCGTAGATAATATTTTTAGATTTACGCAAGCCGGTTCAGAAGTTTCGGCTCTTTTAGGCCGAATTCCNTCTGCTGTTGGTTATCAGCCAACGTTAGCCACAGACATGGGGGCTATGCAGGAGAGAATTACTTCAACGCACAAGGGTTCAATTACTTCAGTTCAGGCAATTTATGTTCCAGCTGATGATCTGACCGACCCTGCACCAGCGACATCTTTCGCCCATTTGGACGCAACAACAGTTTTGTCACGTCAAATTGCTGAGTTGGGTATTTATCCAGCAGTTGATCCTCTAGACTCAACCTCGCGAATTCTAGATGCAGCTATTGTCGGTGATGAACACTATAATATTGCACGAGAGGTTCAACGAGTGCTTCAAACATATAAAAANCTGCAAGACATTATTGCAATCCTGGGTATGGATGAACTCTCAGAGGAAGATAAACAAACAGTTGCGCGTGCCCGTAAAATTCAAAGATTTCTTAGTCAACCTTTTCACGTTGCAGAGATATTCACTGGAACTCCGGGCGTTTTTGTTTCCTTAGAGGACACAATAAAAGGTTTTAAGGGAATTGTTGCTGGTGAATATGATCATCTGCCGGAGGCAGCATTTTATATGGTTGGGACGATAGAAGAAGCTGTTGAAAAAGCCGCTAAAATGGCTCAGGAAGCCGCCTAAACATGTCAGACGTCAAGATGAACAAGGTTTCGTTCGAGCTTGTTACTCCAACATCTTTAGCTGTCTCTGAAGATGTTGACATGGTAGTCGTCCCTGGTGTTGATGGAGATTTTGGGGTACTCCGAGGTCACACTCCTATACTTACGACAGTCAGACCCGGTTGTATTAAAATGTACCAAGGTGGGAAAGTTGTTAAAACCTTTTTCATTGAAGGAGGAATAGCAGAGGCTAACNCAACAAAGTGCACTGTTCTNGCTGAATANATACATAATTTGGAAGATATTACCCAACAAGATGCTGAGNGGCGGTTATCAAAAGCAAAAGAAAATTATGAGGGGAATTCTAATACTGGAGCAAAAAAAGAGCTTGAAATAGCNAGAGCATTNTTAGNATCACTTAACTTCGAGGCAAGCAAGCACTNAGGCAAANTCTNTAATTTTAAAAATATTAGATAAAACCCATAAAAAAAACCTATTTATTTTAATNNTNACCATATATTTTNTNATACTTTAGNNAGTTTATTNAGTTACTAGTCTAATCGAGGTGGCTAAACTAATTAAACTAATTTNTCTCTGATACTTATTNCTCANNCCAATTNTAAGGTTAAATAAATTTAAGGCTNANATTATTTTTGGNNATAAGACNTAANATTTCATATGCTTGAGATTTATAATACTTTANTAAATTATTAATCTGGAAATCTAATTTTTTATTTTAGAGAAACATAATATTATGTCGGAACTAATTATCCCTAAACCCAATAATAGAACGCAACTGACCATGTCTGATGGTGCTATTATGCGGTTACGCCAATATGGCAACCAAACAAAACCTCGTCTAGTTCTATGTCATGGTAATGGATTTGCAATCGATGCTTATTTTCCATTCTGGAGATTATTAATGAGCCAATTCGATTTGATTTTATATGATCAACGTAATCATGGACAGAACCCGTTTCACAATCTTAGCGGACATCGACTAAAGAATTTTGTTTCTGATATGGAGGAAGTTTTTAATGGAATAAATCAACAATTTGGTGATAAGCCTACAATTGGTGTCTTTCATTCAATATCGGCGGTAACAGCGATCAAACATACGCTAGAATTTGGTAAAAAATGGCAAGCTCTAATATTATTTGATCCTGCTTTAGTCCCTGGTCCGGATCTGCCCGAACGAGATATAGGCTTAGAATTTGAGCTAAAATTAGTTAAATGGGCAAAAAATAGACTAGATGGAATTTCAAACTACAGAGATCTGGCAGATAACTTTTCGAGGGCTAAAACGTTGAAAAGATGGGTACCTGGGGCGTATGAACTAATGGCAAGATCAATATTGCATAGAGATAATAAAATGAAAAAATGGTTTCTTAACTGTCCCGGTATTGCAGAATCTAAAATCTACGAAGATAATTCAAAAACTCATTTAACAGAATTTATAAGTGAATTATCTGTACCGGTAAAACTTATTTGCGCCGATCCCTACCAACCCGATGCACTGGCACCTAGTAAAGTTGGACACGCAATTCATAAAGAATATGGGATCTCATATGTCGCAATTTCTAACACTAGTCATTTACTCCAAATCGAAAAACCAAAAGAGTGCGCATTGGCTTTAACTTCTTTTGTTAATGAATTAAATGTAACGTTATAAAAGTTTCAATTAAAATTCATTGAGATAAACGAATATTATCTAATTGTATTTATAATAATTTTATACTAAGTCCCGACTAACTTGAATAAGTTATCCATTGTTTTCGCGGAGAGTGCGACGATCAATTTTCATAAGCGTAGTTCGTGGGAGATCATCAACGAAGATAACTTCTTCAGGTATTTTATAACCTCCTATTTTTCGAACCGACTTTTTTAATTCTTTAATTAAATTCTTATCGCCTTTTTGTCCTTGTTGCAAAACAACAAAGGCTTTTGGTACCGTTAAACCTTTATTATCGGAGGGAATAACTGCTGCTTCAAGAACACCTTTATGCTTTGTTATTGCCCCCTCAACCTCAATCGGCGATACCCAGAGACCGCGAACTTTAAAAACATCATCGCTTCGACCCGAGAACCAAAAAAATCCATCTTCATCAAAAAATAAAGTGTCTCCAGTACGTGTCCATGACCCAATAAACGTATCTCGTGACTTGTCATATTTTCGCCAATAGAAAAAGCAGGCAGTCTGGCTTTCAACCCAGCATTCACCGCTAATATTTGGTTTTGTAATTTCGTCGCCATTATCATCTATTAGTTTAATACCGACACCGAAGACGGGCTTTCCTAGACTACCCCTTTTAAAATCTTTTGGTCGATTAGCAATCCACTCATAGGTCACCTCGGAACTACCAATAGAGTCAAGAATTTCCAAGCCAAACAAATAATCAAATTTTTCGAATACCTCGGGGGGCATTTTCTCTGAGGCACTTACAACAAGTGAAATTGATTCCATTTTTGGAATTTCATTAATTTCTTCAGCCCAAGTAATTAAATTTTTAATTACCGTTGGAACCGTAATCAATTTTGTGACTCTTTCTCGTTCAATAATTTTAAAGATATTTTCGGCGTTTGGTGAATTTCGACTAATTACGCTAGTTGCACCCCAGTAGAGTGGAATTAAAATCCCTGGCCAAAGACCATGGGTAAAATAAGCCTTTGACGTTGCATGGACAATATCTTTATCGTTATATTGCCAAAATTCACCGTGTCTTTCTGGGACGATTATAAAATCATGGGTTAGATGCGTAATACCTTTAGCTGGGCCAGTCGTTCCCCCGGAATAAAACATGTAGGAGATATCGTTACGATGACACAGAACTGGATCAAAAACTTGATTTTTATTGCCTATTAAAGTTGTAAATCTAATGGTTTGAAAATTGTCAGAGCATAAATTACTTATTTGCATATTATCACCGCGGATGATCACAGATGATAAATCTAAGGTAATTTTATCTTCTATGCTCTGCAACTTCTGAACTTGCTCTTCATCAATAAATAGAGCCTCTGATGCAGTATCATTAATAAAATATAGTAAGTTGTCAGATTTATAGAGATCAGAAACAACAACAGGAACAATGCCAGCGCGGATAGCCCCTAGCCATGTTGCGATATAATCCACACTATTGGTTCCAAACATAAGTAGGCGTTCACCCGGCCGCAGACCTAGTGATTTTAGGCCATTTGAAACTCTACAAGTCATTGCGAGTAGGTTTGAATAAGTATGAGACTCAGAATCTATAATAAGCCCAATCTTACTTTCATTCTGTGTTCCAATATGTTTATCAAGCAGGAAGGTTGTGGGGTTGAAAGTTTCTGGCACTTCAGGATCACGCCAACTTTTCCACTCGTCACAATAAATTAAATCGGTATACGTCATTTCTCCCCCTAATCAATGGTTACATAAAATACATACTCTTTAATTCATTTCAACTCTTATAGATTAATGCTGGCAGACTCTCGGGGCTAGGTGCTAAAAGATAAAAAGAATATTGCCTTCTAGGCTAGGAAATGAATTTGTTATAGCGTTTATAAAAGGAAATCATTGTGCAAACAGAAATTCCCTGCGTTATTATGCGAGGAGGTACATCTCGGGGACCATACTTTCAGATGTCTGATTTACCAACAGATAGGAATACTTTGACAGATGTTTTACTGGCAGTAATGGGCTCACCCGATAAGCGACAGATTGATGGCCTTGGTGGAGCACAGTGGTTGACAAGCAAAGTCGCAATTGTAGGTCCGTCGTCACGAACTGATGCCGATGTTGATTTTTTGTTCGCTCAAGTTATTGTTGATAGAAATTTTGTTGACTTCGCTCCAAATTGTGGAAATTTAACGTCTGGCGTTGGTCCTTTTGCAATTGATTCCGGAATGGTTTCTGCTACAAGACCTGAAACAAATATTCAAATTTATAATATTAATACAGGAGCTATTATAGATGCAAAAATTCAAACGCCAAATGGTTCTGTAAAATACGATGGAGAAGTAAAGATTGATGGTGTTCCCGGTGGAGCAGCCCCAATTATGTTGTATTTTAGACAAATGATCGGCTCGAAGACTGGAAAATTGCTTCCAACGGGACGCCTAATTGATACGATTGACGGGGTTGATGTCTCATGTGTGGATGCTGCAATCCCTATGGTGATTATTAAAGCTGGTGATATGGGTAAAACTGGTTATGAGAGTAAAGCTGAACTCGATAGTGATGATGAATTTTTTACCAAACTCGAGACTATTCGGTCCAAGGCATCCTTTCTAATGGGTTTAGGCGACCCTAAAGGAAGTGTAATACCAAAATTTTGCATGATATCTGACGCTCGAACTGGAGGAAGTGTAAACGCACGTTATTTTGTACCGACAGAATGTCACGCTAATTTTCCTCTAGTAGGTGGCATGTGTTTAGCAGCGGCTAGCGTAATTAAAGGATCGATTGTTGACCAAATAAGGCCAGTTTCAGGAGATTTGAAACAGTCAGTTCTAATCGAACATCCAATGGGTCAACTGGAGACGTTCATTGAATGCGATGCTTTGAGTGATACGCCGAATATAAATCGAATTGGGTTTATTCGAACAGCGCGACGAATTATGACAGGGCACACATATATCCCGTCGAATATTTGGAATAAAAATACATAATTTATTAAATTTCTATACCCTGTGCCTCTAAAAAGGTTAACATTGATGCGACACATTCAGTAGGTTTCTCAATTTGCAACAAATGCCCAGTTTCAGGAATAGATTCATATGGATACCCATACTCTTCACACAACGATTGATTGGCGCGGGACGTTGCTGGGCCACGTTCCAGTTTAGGGTCAGCCCCTATGAGTTTTACTGGTCCCCCATATTCTTTGTATTGTGGCCATAAATCCATAGTCATTGCCGCTAAATAAATTGAAGCTTCTAATTCTCGTGGGCAAGACAAAACCCAATCTTCACTGCCCGGATTTTGACGCAGAACTGCACGTGCCATAAGTTCATGTGCTCCATCCACCCAATTTTTGCCACCTTTAGTATAATTCTTAGCCAACTCTTGAGGGTTTTTAAAACGATTAGGTCGAGTCATTGACCAGTCAACCAGACGTCGCTCAAATTTGCACATAGGTTCATAGTGCGGGTGTCCGGCTAGGGGTACATTCGGTGGATCGTATAATACCATTGCATCCCAACACCACTCACTCTGCGTTGCATGCTTCATTGCTGCACGAGCAGAAAATGAATGAAAAACTCCAACACTTGTTTTATGTCCAAGTTCGTTGGTTACACCATGGTAAATCGAGCCAATATCATTCGATAACTGAGCGTAATGATGTCCATCTGCTCCTGAGAAGGGATTAATCCCGTGATTTCGCATGTCAAAAACAATTAAATCAAAACGCTCGATAAGAAGTTTCCAGTATGGATAATACCCGTCTATTGCAAAACCATTACCATGAGTTAAAAAAAGGCGCACTCCATCTGTGTTGCCATATCGACGAATTCTAATTATTGCTCCATCGCTCATGGTTAAATCAAAACTTTGATTTGGACTTTGTGGTATGTTTTCCATTTTTAGCCTCAGAATTGATTGTAATTAAATGTTGACTTTGGATAGGTTAAACTACAATTTTTAGCCTCACAAGAATTAGTATAGAAAACACTTTTTTTCTGTAAATATTTCTGTACTTTAAAAATGCCGATAGGTTGGGAGATTTAAAAATTGTCGTATTTATTAGAGGATTTTTGTGAAGATTGCAGTTTAAGCCTAGCAAATAGTGAAATGCCACAAGAAGAGATCCGCCGGTCAATGGAGAAATTGCTTTCTGAGACGGATTTTATTGAAAAATATTTCAGCTCAGAAGCCGAAGTAGGTATTAATGTTATTCATGAAGATGACAAAACAGGATTTCAAGTTCTTACCCATATTTACGCCAATGGCAAAGAGTCGCCTCCTCACGATCATGGCACGTCATGGGCTGTTTATGGACAAGCGGTTAAGCATACTGATATGACAATCTGGCGTCGGACTGATAATGGCGCGAATGAAAACCAAGCCATAGTTGAGCCGGAGAAGACATTTAGGCTCAATCCGACTATGGCTGGAATATTTGAAATAGGGAAGATACATTCTATAAAATTCCCTGACGGCGCACGTTTTTTGCGAGTAACGGGCACAAACTTAAATAAAATAACAACTAGGAGTTACAATCGGGATGAATGCCGTGAGGGCTAGAATTATGGTACTTTAGTCGTTAAAGAATAATTTTTTTATAGATAATAGGGGCCAAAATATAGAATGAATAAAACTGGTAAATTAAATGTTGGACAGCCAATAGAGAGGCACGAGGATCTTAGATTATTACGCGGCCGTGGACGGTATGCCGACGATTTACCGGTATCGCCGAAAACATTAAACGCTGCAATTCTTCGATCCCCCTACGCCCATGCAATTATTGAAAAAATAGATTCAGCTGAGGCCCTAAATTTGCCCGGTGTTGTGAGCGTAATCACTGGTGATCAAATTCATGAACTTTCAGACCCATTTCTAGTAGCTTTGCGTCAGCCGTTACAGCAATGGTCGTTGGCGGTAAAACGGGTACGGTATACTGGAGAACCAGTTGCTCTTGTGATTGCAGATGATCGTTATAATGCAGAAGATGCGGTCGATCGTATTCATGTGACGTATACACCACTACCAGCATCAATTGATACCGAGGAAGCTGTTAGCGAGGATGCGCCGTTGGTTCATGAAGAAGCGGGAACCAATCTTGTATCAGTTCGAGATTTTACTTATGGAGAGCCGGATAAAGCATTTTTAGAGGCTGATCACGTTTTTTCCCAAAAGACAATTTTTCCACGCCATTCTTACATGCCAATCGAAAATTTTGTTGTAGTCGCAGAATATAAAGTAGAGGATGATTCTTATGATGTGCTCTCAAATTTCCAAGGTCCCTACAGCACTCATCCGGTCATGTCACGCTCATTACGTGTACCAGGATCTCGTTTGAGGTTGCGTACGCCACGCGACTCTGGCGGTAGTTTTGGGATTAAATTGGCTGTATTCCCTTATATTGTTTTAATGAGCCTAGCATCCAAGATTGTTGGGAACCCTGTGAGATGGGTTGAGGACCGTCATGAGCATTTAAATTCTGCAAACTCGTGTCCTAATAGAGTAACTACGCTAGAGGCAGCAGTCGATAGTGACGGGAAAATTACCGCACTTCGTTACGATCAAATGGAGGATTTTGGAGCGTTTTTAAGAGCACCAATGCCAGGACCTTTATATAGAATGCAAGGAGCAATTACTGGAGCTTACGATATTAAGAATGTATCCATAAGAAATAAAATCGTGGTCAGCAATAAAATGCCGGCCGGTCTTGTACGTGGGTTTGGTGGTCCGCAACTTTATTTTGCTCTGGAGAGAATGACTAATCATATTGCCACAGAATTGGGGTTTGATCATCTCGACATCATCCGTAAAAATTTAATCCCATCTAATTTATTTCCTTATAAAGCTGCAGCAGGGTCATTACTGGATTCTGGTGATTATCAGGAAGCGATTCAACTAACAACCAGTGAAAATAGGCTGAATGATCTACTAGAGCGGCGAGATAAAGCACGTTCTGAGGGCAAATTATACGGCATAGGATACGCTGCTATCGTAGAACCAGGTATGTCAAATATGGGTTATCTTAGTACTTTATTAACCGCCGAAACACGAGAGAAAGTGGGACCTAAAAATGGTGCTATCTCAATGGCAACAGTTAATATTGAACCAATGGGATCAGTATCAATAACTGCGGATTGCATGCCTCAGGGACAGGGCCACGAGACAATATTAGCGCAAATTGTCTCTGATCAGCTAGGTTTGCGGCCACAAGACATTATTGTCAATCTAGAACATGATACTCAAAAAGATCAGTGGTCAATTGCAGCAGGAACTTACTCGTGTAGGTTCACGCCTGGGACTGCTGTAGCGGCACATATTGCTGCTGGGAAAATACGTGATAAGTTATCCCGTATTGCTCAGAAAAGCTTAAACGTACCCGCAGAGGAAATTGAATTTACAGAAGGTAAAATACATGCGCGGAATAATCCGGATAATTCAATATCATTTAATAGAGTTGCTGGCACTGCTCATTGGTCTCCGGCCGAACTTCCAGACGGTATGGATGCAGGCATGCGCGAAACTGCTTCATGGACTCCCCCCGAGCTTGAAGCACCCTCACCTGGTGATCATATAAATACTTCACTTACATATGGTTTTGTGTTTGATATGTGTGGTGTGGAAGTTGATCCGATAACCGCATTAGTTCGTGTTGACAAATATGTCACAATGCACGACGCTGGGAAAATTCTAAACCCGCTTATTGTAGATGGCCAGGTACTGGGATCATTTGCTCAGGGCGTAGGCACTGCATTACACGAAGAATTCCTATACGATAAAGTTGGTAATTTTTTAACAGGTACTTTTGCCGACTATCTCATCCCAACCGTAAGTGAAATTCCTCCCATTGAGATATTACACATGGAGTCTCCGTCTCCTTTTACACCCCTCGGAGCAAAGGGAATGGCGGAGGGAAACTGTATGTCGACACCGGTGTGCCTAGCTAACGCAGTTTCTGATGCCATTGGAGTTAGTGTGTGTGAATTACCGATGTCACCCAAACGTCTGCATATGTTAATGGCCGAGAAAGAGCCACCTCGGCCGGCAAAGCTTGGGGGGATATAACATTAATGAAACCACAGAATTTTGATTTTTATAGACCAAATACTTTAGAACAAACAATAGCGCTTCTCTCTGAATTAGGCGATGACGGTCGGGTTATTGCAGGAGGGCAGTCGTTGATGGCTATGCTTAATTTACGCATGATAACGACAGAGGCTTTAATAGATATATCGCGATTAGAAGAACTGTCCTATTGTAAGGAGACAGACAAATTTCTTGAGATAGGTGCAGCTGTTAGTCAAGCTGAATTAATGGATTATCCTAATCTTTCAGATATTCAGCCGTTACTGGCCAAAGCACTACCTAGCGTTGGTCACTTTCAAACGCGCAACCAAGGCACCGTTTGCGGGTCCTTAGCTCATGCAGATCCAAGCTCAGAGTTGCCTTTATGTCTGGCTACACTTGGTGGCGAGGTAATTTTACAATCTACAAAAGGCGAACGTATATTATCGGCAGCTGAATTTCAGACTGGTATGCTGCAAACAGCTATTAGGGAAGACGAGCTTATAGTTGCAGTTCGTTTTCCAAGATCTTTAACAAATGCTGGATATGCATTTTCTGAAGTTACACGCCGACACGGTGATTTCGCGATTGTAGCCTTAGCAGGAGTTGCTTGTAATGGAACTCTCCGTCTCGGGGTGGGAGGCGTTGCTGGGCAACCAACGGTATGTGAGTGGGAGATTGAGCCTGAAGAATGCGATGAAGTATTAAATCAATTCGCTTGGGAGATGGAGGGTGTCGATGATATTCACGCTACGGCCCAATACCGTCGACAAATTGTTCGAAAACTTGGTCGGAAAGTTCTGGAGGAAGCAAAATTATGCTCAAAATAAGTCGAGATGATCGGCAACGCGTTAGTTTCAATCTGAATGGTAAGAAGGTTCACGGATGGGCAACCACCCGTATGCTACTGTCAGATTTTATCCGATATGAAATTGGTGAAACAGGAACACATGTTGGTTGTGAACACGGTGTTTGCGGTGCTTGTACCATTAGAATTTCTGGCCGAGCTGTTCGTTCATGTCTCTCACTTGCAATTCAAGTTGATGGTATGGATATTGAGACTATTGAAGGGCTAACGGAGAAAGATGGTGCGCTGACTGCTCTCCAATTAGCTTTTCGAAAACATCATGCGTTGCAATGTGGCTTCTGTACATCTGGCCTTCTAATGTCATTATCTGATTTATTTAACCGCAAAGGAAAACCTAGCAAGGATGAAATTACAGATGTTGTCGGTGGACATATTTGTAGGTGTACTGGATATGCTGGCATTATTGCGGCTGCACTTGAAGTCGCGAGTCAAAGATAGACTAAAAAAATTTGGAGTAAAGATTTATGGCTGATGGAGTTCTAATAACAACCAATCAAGTCACCGTGAATGATGTCCTTTATAACTATTCAATTCAAGGCAAGCAAGGGCAGCCGTGGATAACGTTTTCGCATGCTCTCGCTAATAACCTTACATTGTGGGATGATATCGCAGATGAGTTGAGTGATAACTATATGATATTAAGATTTGATCATCCCGGACATGGTGGTTCTCAAGCTGTCCCTGGTCCCTATAGCTTCGATATGCTTATTAAAAATGCAATTGGCTTATGGGATGCGCTTAATATACAGAAAAGTCATTGGGTAGGCCTTTCGATAGGTGGGATGATGGGTTATGGGTTAGCTGCTAATTACCCAGATAGATTAATTTCGCTGATCGCGTGTGACTCTCGACCTGATGCCCCACCAGAATATGCCGAATATTTTCAGTACCGAATTGATACAGCTCGAAAAAATGGAATGGAAGGGCTGGTTAAGTCAAGCATAGAACGATGGTTTACTCAAGAGTCGGTAGCTAATAATATACCATGCTTAGACAAAGTTCGTGAAATGATCCTTACAACTGACCCGATGGGACACGAAGGTTGCTGTGAAGCTCTTAAAAAATTATCATTTGGGCAAATTCTAAATCAAATTAAAATACCAACGTTAGTACTTGGAGGAGCTTTGGATAAAGGAGCGCCATCTGATATACTTGCGGAGACAGTGGCCCAAATTCCAGGCGCAAAACATGCAATTATTCCAGATGCTGGGCATATAACTGTCCTTGAAAATCCAAACTCGTTCCATCAAAATGTAATAGAATTTTTGGATGAGCAATTGGGATAGATATTTCGATGGCGAAATACCTAAACGCCAAAAGACTAAAAGAGTTAATTTTAGACGATAGTGAGCTTGCACTGCTCGATGTGCGCGAAGAAGGCGTATTTGCCGAAGGCCATATTCTTTGGGCTGCATCGGTTCCTTTAAGTAGATTGGAATTATTAATAGACATTTTGGTACCGAGATTATCAACTCCAATCGTTATTTATGACAATAACGATGGATTATCGGAGCGCGCAGCAGCATATTTAAGTAATTTTAGCTATTTAAATATAGCAATTCTTAATGGAGGAATACAAGAGTGGGAAGCAGCGGGCAATCTAATTTTTGAGGGAATAAACGTTCCAAGTAAGGCATTTGGGGAATTTATAGAAAAAAATTATAAAACTCCAAAAATATCAGCCCGTGATTTAAAGAAGAAGATTGATTCTCAAGAAGACATTATAATACTCGATAGTCGACCTTTCTCAGAATTTAATAATAGTAATATACCTGGTGGGATTGACATACCTGGTGCCGAGCTAGTTTATCGTATTTATGATGTTGTACCATCATCGAAAACTTTAATAGTCGTCAATTGCGCTGGGAGAACTCGATCAATAATAGGGGCTCAATCTCTTATTAATGCTGGTATAGCTAACGATGTTGTTGCTTTAAATAATGGTGTTATGGGTTGGGAACTAGAAGGTTTCCCATTAGAGTATGATAGTAAAAGGCGAGTAATTGAGTCATCGAGCGTCGCTATCAGTAGGGCATTAAGTGCGTCCGAAGTCGTTGCACGTAAATTTGGTATAAAAACTATTAGCCAAGCTGAGCTTGGAGTTTGGGAGAATGAGAAGAATGAACGTACATTATACCTATTTGATGTTCGTAATCCTGAAGAATATGAAGCTGGTCACTTAGCCGGCTCAGTCTCGGCTCCAGGAGGGCAACTCGTACAAGCCATTGATGTATACGCCGCAACTCAAAATTCACGTATTGTATTGATTGATGATAATGGGATCCGTGCAACATTAACTGCTTCTTGGTTAGTACAAATGGGATGGAAAGATGTTGTCGTTTTGAGAGATGGGTTAGTTAATGTGGATCTTAAAATGGGCCCAAAAACCCATAAAATAGCGGGAATTAATGATGCTAATACAAGTACTATTTCAGCAAAAGAACTTAAGCAGGCTATTAAGGATGAAAATGTTACCATAATTGATCTCGGGAATAGCTTGAATTATCGTGAGGGCCATATTCCAAACGCATGGTTTGCTATAAGATCGCGCCTTAAAAAGTCTCTCCAAAAGATACCGATTAAAGACCATTTAGTATTAACATCGGAGGACGGTATCATTGCTCAATTAAGCATAAATGAAATTAAAGAATATGGATTTAATAAAATATCCTATCTTTCAGGAGGAACTGCAGCGTGGATTGCATCCGGTTTTGCTTTAGCGTGCGGCGAGGAAAATATGGCTGATAAGATGGATGATATATGGCTTCGGCCACACCAGCGGTTAACAAAAAATACTGAAGCCGCCATCGATTATCTTGCATCAAAAATAGTTTTGCTGACAAAAATTACTCAAGATGGTACAAGTAGATTTCAACTTTTTAAAAAATAATTAAAAATAAATTTTACAAGATATTTAATGTAACTTACTGAAATTATTATGCATCTCGAGCCAATTCATCGACCTATTCCAACGATTGGAGAGATCTACCGGGGTATATCCTTGGTTAATTTTAGTAATGCCGTGATCGCATTTTTATTTGCGGCCACCGCTCCTGTGTCAATTGTCATAAATATTGGAATAAAAGGTGGCTTAACTGACTCCAACATAGCCTCGTGGCTCTTCGGTGGTTTTGTTCTAAATGGTATTTTTGGAATGGTAATGTCATTTTTATACCGCCAGCCGTTAGTTTTTTTCTGGACAATCCCAGGGACCGTATTAATTGGACCTGCATTAACTCACGTAAGTTTTGCAGAGGTTATCGGCGCACTCTATGTCACAGGAATCTTACTCTTTCTCTTGGGAGTGAGTGGTTTAGTAAAAAAGGTAATGGCTTTGTTTCCTCTGCCAATTATTATGGCTATGGTCGCTGGCGTATTTCTAAACTTTGGTATTGACTGGATTAAAGCCATAGGGCAAAGCCCTTGGATTGCTATACCAATGACTTTGACCTACATCTTTCTATCCTTAAATATTAAAGTATTAAACTTTATACCTCCAATGATTGGTGCTCTCATAGCTGGAGTTATCACATTAATTTTTGCTGACTATCAAATTAATATTAATGAATTAAATTTAATGATTGCAACACCGAATATATATTGGCCAATATTTTCATGGCCAGCTATCTTTGAGTTAGTAATTCCTCTTAGCGTGACAGTACTTGCTGCGCAGAATGCGCAAGGTATAGCAATACTATCCTCTAAAAACCATAAACCACCAGTTAATACAATCACTTCAATTTGTGGTGTTGGTTCTTTTTTAACAGCTATTTTTGGATCAGTATCTACGTGTTTAACTGGACCAGTAAATGCTATTTTATCGAGCAGTGGGAAGCAAAAAGATCAGTATATTTCTGCTTTTATCATATGCTTATTGGCGATTTTATTTGGCGTATTTGCCCTGCAATTCACGAAAATTATGCTCTCAACCCCGCCCGCATTTATTTCAACATTAGCTGGACTAGCCTTATTGAGAATTTTACAAAACTCCTTCGTAGTGTCGTTTAATGGTAAATACAGTCTTGGAGCTTTAATTTGTTTCCTGATTACATTTACAGATAAACCAATTTTAAATATTGGTGCGCCCTTTTGGGGGTTAATTTTTGGGCTCATGATTTCGTGGTTACTCGAGAGGCGCATCTCTCGAAAGAAAGTAAATTAATATTGAAGATTTTTCACTGATTGAAAATTTAAATTACCTAAATATTAAGTATCTTTAATAAAATAATATAGGTTAGCTCGCTACTCACTTGCACCTTAAATTTATTAACTCATTATTCTCCATAACTAGAGACGACTGTAAAATATTTACCAGTCTAGAGCGCTCACTATGTGGGAGTAATTTGCCGATTTCAACATTTACGCCTTTTGATTGTGCAAAAATCTTCGGTAATTGGTTTTCTTGTACTTCCAAATCAATTTTTGTCCAGCAGGTCTGAAAATTAACATCATTTGCTTGGCCGTTAAACATTTTACACCAAATATTTTTTGTACGACCATAATGTATGATTAATTGGTCTTCGCTTATAAGAATAGTCTCGATTTTTTGGCTGTTATATTTACTAAATTGGTATGAAATATAAAGTAATAATAATTCTATTCCAAAGAAGGGAAGTATTAGTTTTGCTCCTATTAGAAAGAAAATTGTACCTAAAACTAATAATATAATACCAAGGCAGATAAATAAGTATTTACTGGTTAGTACATTACCTATTGTTCCCGGCGTTAATATAACCTCTGTATGTATCTGATCCGAGAGATAGTTTATATATTTTAATTTTTGTTTTTTGACCGTGATCATATCAATTCAAATAATGTAAATTAAATACTTTTGTGCGAGATTTAATTGCCACTGAGTCTCTTTGGCCAGTAGCTATAAATATACATCATTAATAGTATAAAACTCAAAAAATACCATGTGACAGAGAAAAAGAGGTGATGTTTATAGTGAACTTTGTTTTTTGCAAAGCCGCTTTTTTTTTCTGTTGATTCCTGTTTGTTATTGATTTTTAAATAATAATTTTTATTAACGAAAACATTGCTTTCTTTGCTCATTTGTATTGGGTCAAGGTAAAACCATAAGTTTTTGTCTGGCTCGTTATTAGGAACGAGAAAATTTTTTTGTTTAATAGAACGCATTATTCCATTGATAGTAATATCCTGAATAGTATCATTGAGTAATAAATGACTATTATATCTCTTATGCTTCTTTGAGTTAGGAAACCATCCACGGTTAACTAATATATACTTATGTGTCTGGTAAGGTTTAAATACTGATATCACATTAAATCCAACTTCTCCTTTGTATACCTGATTCACGAGGTGAAAATTCACTTTCTTAATAAAATCACCAACGAGTTTAATTTTGCGGTATTCATTAATATTTAAGTCTTCATTAAAATCTTGATTAAGGATAGGGGGCAATAAAAAATTTATGTCAATTTTTCTCTGTAATTCTTTTTTATATTCCAATCGGTCTACTTGCCAATTACCCAATAGAGATAATAAAATAATAGTTGGTATAATAATTATGCTCGAGATTAATTGCTTATTTAGCAAAATGGGGTACCTTAGTAGCTGGAGTTATTGTCAAATAAAACTATTAAATTATTTTATTAAACTTTAACCATTCTGAAGTGTTTATAAATACCTTCGCCAGTTAAACCAGATCGCAATTGTTAAAACAATGCCAATAACAACATATAAATTCACTGTATTCTGGAAGTTTATTGCATTAATAAGGTAGCCCGTTCCTAATAAGCCGAGGGGAACACCATAAATAGCTAGCACCCTTATTCCAATAACCCGTCCACGTATGTGTGGATCAAGTCGACCTATAAGTATTACAGACATTGATACCATGCCTTGTGAATGGAATATACCCATCAAAAGTAATGATATTAAACCATAATATTCAGATTCAATGCTCGCAAAAACTGCTAACATTACATACCAAAGAATAATATTTATAAACATAAACTTAACTGTTCTAACTTGAGGCCCCGCTAAAGCAACTATCAGTGAACCAGCAAGTGCCCCAGCTGCAAATGTTGCAACCATGTGACCAAGTCCAATTTCGCCTGTAAAATATATTTCTTTAGCTACAAATGGGAATAATCCTCTGATAATAGGAAAGGCTGTCAAGTTAACTAAAAAAGCTAACCAAATTATCGAAAGTACTGCCGGAGTGGATAGAACATAGTTGATGCCTTCTTTAAAATCTCGCCATTGCGATTTGGGCATATCTCTAGACTTAATTTTATGGGTAACATTACTAATTCCAAGGCTTAATGCAAAAGCGATGGAATAAACACAAACAACTAATATATAAGCGTAGCTTATTCCCAATAAAGCAAAAATTCCTGTTCCTATTAACGCCCCGAATAGTCTTGCTGACTCCATTGATATTCGAGTGAGCCCCAGCGCATTGGCTAAGGTGTCTTTTGGCACTGTATCGCCAACAAGAGCTTGCCGCATAACTAAGTCAGAAGGCCTTAGCATGCCATTCAAAAGAGATAAAATTAAAACATATGTCGGCGTAAGAACGTCAAAGAATGCGAAGAGCATTAATATACTTGCTAAAATAACAAAGATCGCCCGCATGCTGCATAGTACAAATTTACGACCAAGGCGGTCTGCTAAAACGCCCAGCCATGGTGCAATCAAGGTGCCCATGAATTGTAAAGAGCCAAAAGCTGTAAGCCAGAAAATTGATTGTGTTTCGGTTAGGACATACCAACCTAGTATCAATGTTTCCATTTCAAAAGCCCAATTAGCACAGACATCGGCCGGCCATTGAAAACGATAACTTCTAACCTTAAAAGACGTAAATAGTAAAAAATTTATTAGAAAATTCCTTGTATTTGGTAGTTGGTATATTTTACCATTTATTGGTTTAAATTAATGATATTATATGGAATGATATGGTTTATCATGCTATTAATATCCCCATAATACTCAAAAATCTAACTAATTTTTTAGGAACCTAGGTATGGCAATTCGCATCCGTCCGCCTTTTCGTGGAGACCACGTTGGTAGTTTATTAAGGCCTGAAACACTATTACTTTCCCGCGAAAAAATGAAAAGGGGAGATATTAGCCCTGAAGAGCTGAAGATTCATGAGGATAGATGTATTGAGGAAGTCGTTAAATTGCAAGAAGAAGCGGGACTGTTATCGATAACAGATGGCGAATATAGGCGTGAAAGCTTTCATGTTGATTTTATAAGTAAATTAAAGAATGTTACGTCAAGTTGGGATTTTGATAAGGCGGTAAAATTAGGTAAGGAAAATATAGCAGGTAAAGATAAGCAAATGCCTTACATTCCTTATATTGATGGTAAGATTGATAGACCAGCAGGTGGCATAGAGATTGAAAATTTTAAGTTTACCAACTCCCTTACAGATAGGACTGTTAAAACTACAATTCCCTCGCCCACTATGACTCACTTCCGCGGTGGTCGTGAAGCTATAGATAAAATTGCATATCCCGAGATGGATGACTTTTTCAGCGATCTTGCCCGAGTTTATCGGGAAGAGTTGAGCGGTTTAAGTGACGCTGGGTGCAAATATATTCAGTTTGATGATACCAACCTAGCTTACTTATGTGATGAAAGAATGAGAGAAAACGCAAGACAGCTTGGAGAGAACCCAGATGAACTTCCTGAAACTTATGCCTTATTAATCAATGAGTCTATAAGGGATCGCGCATCAGACATGGCCGTATGCATACACCTTTGTCGTGGCAATGCTATCAGTCAATGGTTTGCATCAGGTGGATATGAGCCAATTGCGGATAAAATGTTCAACCTAACAAAAGTTGATGGTTTTTTTCTGGAATATGATGACGAGCGTTCCGGGGGCTTTGAACCTCTCCGATTTGTCCCAAAGGGAAATATGACCATTGTACTAGGGTTAGTAACTACCAAATTTGATATAATTGAGAATAAAGATGAAATTAAAAGACGAATTGAAGAGGCTTCAAAGTTTGTAGATATTGACCAATTGGCTTTATCTCCTCAATGCGGATTTTCGTCGAATGCTGTTGGCAATTTAATTTCTTTCGAAGACCAGTTGGCCAAACTTCGTCTAGTCATGGAAATATCCGAAGAAATATGGGGTTAATTATTTAATGTTGAAAAATTTTAATGTGTCTAAATAGGAATTTTTATCAGATCTCTCTGCGGTGTACCTGATCTATAACGAGCAATGTACTCTTCAGGGTCAATTGGCACACCAGAAATATTATTTTTATAGGCATCTGTCTCAAAATATGCCCTAAAATCTTCCTCCCGCTCAAAGTTCATACATGTCATTTCCGGCTGATTACCATCTGGATCTTCGTAATAGAAACTCGTCATTACGCCATGGTTCCATTTTTCCGTAGGTAATATACCATTCTTTTTAAGACACTCATAGCGGTTAAATAGTTCTTCAAAATTGCTGTGAGCGAGTTGAAAATGATGTAGGCCAGGGTTTGTGCCAACTTTCTTATCAGTGCCATCGACTTCAAAAATTCCAAACATTTGNGCGTGCGGATATAATCCATAAAGCTTGAAGAACACAATCTGCTGAGANTTTGTCCAACTAACTTCTTCTGGTCTTCCTCTAGTAAAGAAAGGTTCCATATCTAGGGCGACTTTNTACCAATCTCTCATAGNNTCAAAATTACTTGTTTTAAGTATTATTTCACTTAACGATGGAGGCTGNATTTTATTANTAGAGTTAACCACTTTATATACTCCTNTCTTAAAAAATNATAGNTTTTTAGTNTTTTATACACTCTTCNATAGCTTTTAATAGTCTTTGTGCATTTTCAGGCCTTGCTCCTTCNCCCATTACGCCAATTCTCCATAATTTACCCGCAAAAGGACCAAGGCCAGCGCTAATCTCTATATTGAACTCATTAAGNAATCTCGATCTAGCCGGAGCATCCTCGACATTTGTTGGTAATAAAACAGTTAAAAGCTCGGGNAATCTAACAGANTGATCTACTAGCATTTTAAAACCCATAGATTCCAAACCAGCAACAATAATATCTGAAGTTTCCCTNTGTCGAGCCCAAACGCCATCCAGTCCTTCTAATACTACTCTCCGGAGTGCTTCATGAAGGCCCATTAACGCGTTAACGGGAGCCGTATGATGATAGGTTCTAACTCCACTCTTACTATCNCCTTGCCAATAATTTGCAACCAANGACAGGTCAAGTAGCCAACTNTGAACTGATGAACTTCGGTTAAGAATTTTTNTTACAGCTTTTTCGCTAAATGTGACTGGTGAGAGACCTGGTGGACAAGAAAGACACTTTTGCGTACCTGAATAAACGGCATCTGCCCCCCAAACGTCAACGTTTACAGGAATTCCTGCCAAGGACGTAACTGTATCAACAATGGTCATAATATTATTACTNGTAGCTAACTGACATAGAGCGCCGGCATCCGACATAACACCAGTAGATGTTTCTGCGTGAACAAAACCTAAAGTAGATATTTCTGGATTTGAATTAATTGCATCTTTTACCTTATTTATATCTACAGCTTTGCCCCATTCGTCTTCTGTTGTTATAACATCCGCTCCGGCACGTCTCGCTACCTCAGCCATTCTCGAGCCAAATACACCATTTATTGCGATTAGAACTTTTCTGTTAGGCTCAACAATATTATTAACGCAAGCTTCCATGCCTAATGAACCCGGACCGGATACGGGAAAGGTCATGGAATTTTTCGTTTGAAATGTATAACGTAACATCTCTTTTAATTCATCCATCATCTTAATCATTTCAGGGTCTAAATGGCCAATTGTTGTTTGAGACATGATATCTAGGACATCTTTATGTACTNTCGATGGCCCCGCACCCATTAGTAACCTTTGNGGAGGTATAAAACTCTCAACTATTGGCGGTTCATTCTTTAATGGNGTTAATGTGTTCAATCTGGGTCTCCATATGAGTTAATTTTGGCTAATTTTTTGATTATCTCATTTANCATNAAAATATAGAAATATTCAACATAAACTCACTGGCAAANTACTAATTTAGTGTTTATTAAAGGGACGCTTGATGAAAATAATNCTANTTTCTATTTAATCAAAATGTGGGGGTTTNCTGTGANAAAATATTTATTAATAGTAAGTATGGATGTTCAAAAAGATAAAGAAGATCTATTCAATGANGTTTATGANACTGAGCATATACCAGCAATTCTTAAGGTTACNGGTGTAATTAAAGTTNAGAGGTATAAATTACAGTCAATAACNATGAATTTTGGTGGAGAATTGAAAGACTTAGATATAAAAACNGAGCCGCGGTATACCGCAATTTATGAAATTCGCAACCCGGATGTTCTAAAAAGTAATNAATGGGGAGATGCTGTTGANTTTGGTAGATGGGCCGACGAGGTGAGGCCTTTTACATCTAACCGTCAGTTCGCACTTAGAAAACTTATACAGTAGAATTTCTATTTATCAGGAGTAAGTTTTAGAGCTATGGAGTTTATGCAATAACGAAGACCTGTTGGCGCCGGGCCATCGGGAAATACGTGACCAAGGTGAGCATCACATTTGGAGCAAACTACCTCAGTTCTCGACATTCCAAGAGAGTTATCAGTTATGGTTTTTACAGATGATTCGTTGATGGATTGCCAGTAGCTTGGCCAACCAGTGCCAGAGTTAAATTTTTGTGCCGAATGAAAAAGTGGAGAATTACAACAGCAGCATTTATACACACCAACAGTCTTCTCTTCGTTATATTCTCCAGAGAATGGGCGCTCTGTACCATGTTCTCGAGTGACATAGTATTGATCTGGAGACAATAATTTTTTCCATTCTGCGTTTGTTCTTTTTAATTTTTCCACAACTCCGAACTCATTTTATAAAATTATTCTTTTTTTTATAACTCTATTATAATATCGTTTCAATAATAGTTATGTGAAATAATTATGAATTCAATTCAATCAAATTATGAAAGACGAGATGTTTGCTCATGAGAGCGATGAGAGCAAATACAGGGCTTGGTATACCGATGCCTCTTAATGAACACACTATTAATGCAAAAGTTGACAATTCCGTTGACTGGAGTTCCGCGAGTGTGTTTGTTTTAGGGGGTATACGCAAAGGAAGTGATGGTAAATTACGTTTTAAAGTTCGCTTGGTTAAACATGTTGATGGAGATCTTGGGTCAACTTTAAGGGAATATGTAGGCGTGTACTCTGGATTTCGGTTTAAATTTTTTCGCTCAACTCAAAATGCTTATCACCATGAATGTCAAATATACCATGCATTTAATCCAAGAGATAATTTAGGTCATCCTAAGGCTCCTCGGAATACAAAATTCTATTGTCCAATTACGTCGTGCCCTGAGGGGAAATAAATTTACGAGTATAATTTCTAAAAGTTAATAGTTTTTGTACGGGCATTTTTTTTTGAATGAGATTTAGACGATGCTGAAGTTGAAACTCCGGGTTTTCCGAGCCCTAATTCTAAAGACTCTAATCGTCTTATTTCGTCCCTGATTCTCGCTGCTTCTTCAAACTCCAAATTACCAGCCGCATCTTTCATTTGCTCATTAAGGCCAGTAATGTGGGCCTGAAAATTATTACCTTTGATGTACGACGAAGCAATTTTTTCGGACTCTGAGGTTAAATTATCACTCCCGTATACATCTTCTAATATATCAGATATATTTTTCTTAATAGATTCTGGGGTTATCCCGTTAATTTTGTTGTATTCTTTCTGTTTAAGTCTACGACGATCGGTCTCATTAATTGCATATTTTAAGCTATCCGTCATTTTATCTGCATACAGGATAACGCGTCCCTCAATATTTCTAGCAGCTCTTCCAATAGTTTGGACAAGTGATGTCTTAGATCTTAAGAAACCCTCTTTGTCAGCATCTAAAATTGCGACTAAGGCACATTCTGGAATATCTAACCCTTCTCTCAATAAATTAATGCCAATTAAAACATCGAATGCTCCTAAGCGAAGATCTCGTATAATCTCAATGCGTTCTAATGTATCAATATCCGAGTGTAGATAGCGGACCCGAATTCCAGCTTCATGCATAAATTCGGTTAGATCCTCGGACATTTTCTTTGTCAGTGTCGTGACTAGAACCCGTTCTCCTTTGCTGGCACAGGTCCGGCATTCAGCAAGTAGATCATCTACCTGCGTGCTGACTGGGCGCACAAAACAGGGGGGATCTATTAATCCGGTTGGGCGGACTAATTGTTCGATAAAGGTACCATCTGTTTGATTCATTTCCCACGGTCCTGGAGTGGCAGAAACAAATAATGTTTGTGGACGCATTGATTCCCATTCCTCAAATTTGAGGGGTCGATTATCGAGACATGAAGGAAGTCTAAATCCAAATTTATGGAGTGTCGTTTTACGCGAGAAGTCTCCTTTATACATCGCCCCCAGTTGCGGAATAGTTACGTGACTTTCATCTATAATCAAAAGAGCATTGTCGGGAAGGTATTCAAATAATGTTGGGGGTGGGTCTCCGGCATTACGCCCTGTGAGGTAGCGTGAGTAGTTTTCAATTCCTGAGCAGTGGCCAGTAGTTTCAAGCATTTCAATATCGAATGTTGTTCGCTCTTCAATTCTTTGTGCCTCTAATAACTTTCCTTCTTTCTGAAAGGTGGAGATTACATTTTTTAACTCTGTCTTAATTTTTGGCAATGCCTGCATTAAAGTAGGGCGTGGAGTTACGTAATGGCTTGATGGATATACGACAACTTGCTCAAGGGTTTCAAGTTTCTCACCTGTAAGAGGGTCTATTTCCCAAATACTTTCTATATCGTCGCCAAACATTGAAAACCGCCAGGCCCGATCTTCCAGATGAGAGGGAAAAATCTCAACAATATCGCCTCTAACCCTAAATGTACCCCTGTAAAAAGCTGTATCATTACGTGAGTATTGTAATTCAACAAACCGCTTTAAAAGATCGTTTCTATTAATGGCTTGTCCGGCACTTATTTTTTCAGTCATTTCCGAGTATGTTTCAACAGAACCTATGCCGTAGATACAAGAAACTGAAGAAACTATTATAACGTCATTTTGTTCTAATAAAGCTCTAGTAGCAGAGTGGCGCATTCTGTCTATTTGTTCATTTATTGAAGCATCTTTTTCGATGTATGTGTCAGTTCGTGGAACATAGGCTTCTGGCTGATAGTAATCATAGTATGAGACAAAATACTCTACGGCGTTGTTTGGAAAAAAGTCTTTCATTTCTCCATAAAGTTGTGCAGCTAGTGTTTTGTTGGGTGCCAAAATTAGGGCTGGGCGATTTACGAGTTCGATAGTATTGGCTATTGTGTATGTTTTTCCTGAACCTGTTACGCCCAATAAGACCTGATCTTTTTCCCCTGATCGAATGCCTTCCACCAATTCTGATATAGCCTGCGGCTGGTCTCCTGATGGTTTAAAATCAGAGACGACTTTAAGCGAGTTGCTTTTCTTTTTGATGATTTGTTCATCGGGAATACAATAAATATCGTTTGGTAAATTGTTATGCATAAATCCATAAAATATGATGATTACAATATTGATTATATTTTAATGTATAAGAGAGTTTATTCAATCACGTTGTTAAATTTCTCATAGCTTATGATCTTTTATAGTATTGCAAGATTTGGGCTTGGAAAGTAATCTGTAGTTATTAGTTCGTAACAAATATTAATTTGAGGATATAAATTATGGCTTTAATCGCCAATAGGTTAAATCGTATCAAACCTTCACCCACTATGGCAGTAAGCGGCCGAGCTCAAGAACTTAAAGCTCAAGGGATGGATATTATTAGCCTTGGTGCTGGTGAGCCCGATTTTGATACACCTGATAACGCCAAAGAGGCGGCTATTTCTGCGATTAAATCAGGTGAAACTAAATATACACTTGTTCCTGGCACACTTGCGCTACGTAAGGCAATTTGTACAAAGTTTAAGCGAGAAAATGGACTTAATTATTCGACATCACAAATTCAAGTCGCTTCGGGTGGTAAGCAAAGTCTTTATAATGCGATAATGGCAACTGTCGAAGAAGGAGACGAGGTTATTATACCCGCACCTTATTGGGTATCTTATCCTGACATAGTTTTATTAGCGGGAGGTATTCCAATTATTGTTGAAGGCAATGTTGATAATAATTTTAAAATCACTTCTGAACAGTTGGAAGAAGCTATTACCCCCAAGACAAAATGGTTGTTAATTAATTCGCCCTCAAATCCTACAGGTGCCGCTTATTCTGAATATGAATTGAAGAAAATAGCCAAAACATTATTAAATTATAGTAATGTTTACATAATGACTGATGATATATATGAACATCTTATCTTTGATGATTTTATATTCAAAACAATAGCACAGGTGGAACCTGAACTCTACGAGCGCACCCTGACTGTAAATGGGGTGTCAAAAGCTTATGCTATGACAGGTTGGAGGATTGGCTATGCCGCGGGTCCAGAAAATCTTATTCAAGCAATGAATAAAGTTCAATCACAAAGCACGAGCCATGCTTCATCAATTTCTCAAGCCGCAGCGTTTGAAGCGCTTAATGGCCCCCAAGGCTTTATCTTAGAAAACAATAAGGTTTTTAAGGAACGTCGGGACTTGGTTGTTTCTATGCTTAATCAGGCAAATGGTATAGAGTGTCAAACACCACAAGGCGCTTTCTATGTTTACCCGAGTTGTGCTGGTTTAATAGGAAAAAAGACAAAAAATGGCAAAGTTCTGGAGAATGACCTTGATGTTGCAACGTACTTTTTAGAAGAAGAGGGAGTGGCAGTAGTTTTTGGTGCAGCTTTTGGTTTATCTCCATTCTTTAGAATTTCATATGCAACTTCAACGGAAATTCTTATAGACGCATGTAATCGGATTAAAAGGGCATGTAGTCAGTTAGAATAGAAAGAGTATTTTCTTATAGCCTGATTTTATAAATTAAACAGGTTTTCTACTATCAATAATTTTTCGAATTAAGAAGTCCCTAAATACAGCAATCCTAGCTGATTGACGAAGTTCTTCGGGGTATACAAAATAAACTTCTGTTGGGGGGGCGTGTAATTCTGGGAGTATATGAACTAGAGAGGATGAACCTTCTGTAAAATAATCTGGTAAAGCTCCTATTCCGACGCCACTTCTAACAGCTCTAAATATTCCATAAATATTATTAACCTGCAGGACTGGTTTTCTACGTTTACCGTCGGTACCAGCACCCTGTAAAAAATTTAAGGTCGGTAGGAGTTCATTTTGATCTCCAGCCTCTTGGCCAAAAGTTATTAAATTATGCGAATCTAAATCTTCAGGTTTTTTTGGCATGCCATGTTTTTTTAAATAATCTGGTGATGCGTAACATTTATAATTAATACTCATCAGATGTCTTTGTATTAAATCAGGCTGCCTTGGTGGTGTTAATCGGATTGCTACGTCAGCTTCCCTCATTGCGAGGTCTAAATCATCGTATTCGAGCAGAATTGTAACATTAATCTCGGGGTAGGAATCCATAAATTCTTTTATTCTAGGCGTAAGCCATATCGAGCCAAATCCAATTGTAGTTGTAATTTTTAAAGGGCCTTCAGGCCGCTCCTTGCTTTCTGTTAATCTTGCTTCAGTCATAGTTAGTCTATGAAAAACTTCGTGGGCTGTCACATATAGGTCTTCGCCCTGTTCGGTAAGTATTAGTCCTCTAGCATGTCGGTGAAATAATGGGACATTTAGTGATCGTTCAAGTGTACTAATCTGTCTACTTACCGCCGACTGACTTAAATTTAATCTATCTCCAGCGTGTGTAAAACTTCCCGCTTCAGCTACTGCATGAAAAACTCTAAGTTTATCCCAATCCATAACGACATTACCTTAAATCATCAAAAGTTTAAGTATAAACATTTTTCTATAATTCAAATTTAAAATATTTTTACATAAAAGTTATTGTTCAGCTATAAACTTTTCAACTTCCAAGGCGGCCATACATCCGGTTCCAGCAGCAGTGATAGCTTGGCGATATACATTGTCTTGAACATCTCCGGCAGCAAAGACACCCATAACACTCGTAGCAGTGCTATCAGGTTTTGTTACGATATAGCCTTCTGCGTCCTTATCAAGTTGATTTTCAAAAATCTCAGTATTGGGAGTGTGGCCAATCGCAATAAATACTCCTTGAAGATTATGTTGAGTAATTTCGTTATTTTTAATATTTTTAAGAGAAATACCCATAACTTCCGGCATCGGACCTTCAGCGTTTCCTATAATTTCATCAACTACGGTGTTCCATATTACTTCAATCTTCGGGTGCGAGAATAACCTTTCCTGAAGAAGTTTTTCTGCTCGCAAGGTATCACGGCGATGGATAAGTTTTACTTTCGTAGCATGATTAGTAAGATATAGAGCTTCTTCAACCGCAGTATTTCCACCGCCAATTACAGCAACTTCTTTCCCACGATAAAAAAAACCATCACAAGTGGCACATGCAGAAACACCAAAACCTTGATATTTCTTTTCGCTATCTATACCCAACCATTTAGCTTGAGCACCAGTCGAAATAATTAAGGCATCAGTTGTATAGGTTTCGCCCGAGTCGCAAACCAATTCGAAAGGGCGAATATTCAATTTTACACTTACTACTGTATCAGCAATCATTTTTGTACCAACATTTTCTGCTTGGGATTGCATCTGTTCCATGAGCCAAGGCCCTTGAATTACGTCAGGAAATCCAGGATAGTTTTCCACATCAGTTGTAATAGTCATTTGTCCACCAGGTTGCATCCCATGAATAAGTATTGGATCTAAATTTGCTCGTGCTGAATAAATTGCCGCTGTAAGCCCAGCTGCTCCTGAACCAAGTATTAAGACTTTATTATGTTTATTAGGCATGACTATTATTTCTCGCTTTTAGTTAAATTTGCATTAGGAAGTTAACCATAATTTATAGTAAATCAGATCTATATTGTCCATTAGGAGACTATTATTGCCCTTGAATATTTTGGTCTCTAGTATCTTAATTCTATCATTGAGTTAGCTTTAGATATAATTAAAATTACATTTAAATACTAACGTTGACGTACTATCAACACAAGTGTGCATATCTGGCGCCATGCGCTCATTATCATTAATTTATTAGCAAAAAAAAANTTTTNTATGAATTAATATAAAAAGTTTAGAACATGCCTTTTATTAAATTATGAAATAAAGTTTGTTAAAAATGAAATCTTATTGCGAATTTTGGATGTTTGGAATACATTTATTCTGAAAAGGATAATTTCTTATGCCTCGCGTAAAACTTGATGATATTGATTTAAAAATTCTCAACGAACTTCAACTAGACGGCCGAATAACGAACGTCGATTTAGCCGGGAGAGTTGGTGTTTCACCACCGCCTTGTTTAAGGCGCGTTAGGGCTCTTGAAGAATCTGGAGTTATATTGGGTTATTATACGAACCTATCAATGCATGAACTTGGCTTTAATGTAAATGTTTTCGCCCAAGTTGGTTTGGTTACCCAAGCTGAGCCTGACTTGGTTGCTTTTGAGGCATTAGTTCAATCATGGGCCGAGGTAAGAGAATGTTATATGCTAGCTGGAGAAACAGACTTTTTGTTGAAGGTTGTAGCAGAAGATTGGGAAACCTATCAAAGTTTTGTAATAAATAAATTGACTGTTGCCCCTAATGTAGGTCACGTTAAGTCTTCTTTGGCAATACGTTCATCTAAAGTTCTACAAGGAGTTCCGGTACGTTCAGATAATTGACCTTAAATAAGTTTAGATATCTAACTAATTAGTATTTTATTTATTAAAAAGAAACCCCAGCCTAAAACTTTATTTATAATTAACTTCTATAATTTCATATGATTTTGAGCCGCCGGGAGCGGTTACATCAACACTATCACCTACTGATTTACCTATTAGAGCTCGTGCCGTAGGAGATGTAATTGAGAGTTTGCCATTTTCAATATCCGCTTCATAAGTTCCAACTATCTGAAAAGTTGACTCATCATCAGTATCTTCGTCTATCAGCTTAACTGTGGCACCAAAACGCACAATCTCACCCGATAATTTTCCTGGATCAATAACATCAGCGAGGCTAATAACTGANTCAAGTTCTAAAATTCTACCTTCAATAAAACTTTGCTTTTCTCTAGCAGCATGGTACTCGGCATTTTCAGATAGGTCTCCATGTTCGCGAGCGACCTCAATTGCTTTTATAACTTCATGCCTCTCAACAAACTTAAGTTTTCGGAGCTCCTCTTCTAATGCGGCCAATCCACCAGCCGTCATTGGAACTTTTTCCATTTTATTCGCCTCGAAACGTTAATAAAAATAACTTACGATAATTGATTTTTGTTATATCATAAATTATTTCTTTTTAAACTCAAAAATAGGATTGCAGAGAAGCAACTTTGAGTCCCATGTTGAATTTATCTTTATTAGATAGTTGAATACGAATAGCATCGACGGCTGCCGAGGCTCCAGCTATTGTTGTATACTGAGGGATATTCATTTTTAACGCAGAACTTCTGATAGAAGAACTATCTGCGACCGCTTGTGCTCCCTCTGAAGTATTAATAATCATTTGCACTTCATTCGAAAGTATTNAATCAACGCAATGCGGTCTACCTTCGAGGACTTTATTAATTGGTNTTGCTATTATACCCGACTTTTTAAAGATTTCAGCAGTTCCCATTGTCGCTAAAATCTCAAAACCCATATATTGTAGGTCGGAAGCTATTTTGATAGCAGCTGTTTTGTCACTATCTTTTACAGAGATGAATATAACCCCCTTTAATGGAAGCAATGTTCCCGAGGCTAATTGAGATTTGGCAAAAGCTCTCGTAAAATCTTTATCAATACCCATTACCTCTCCGGTTGACTTCATTTCTGGCCCAAGAATAATATCAACACCGGGAAAACGAGAGAATGGGAAAACAGCCTCTTTAACAGCCGTGTGTTTTGGATTTGTAATATTATCTAAATTAAAACTAGAAAGTTTTTCGCCNGCCATTATTCGAGCAGCAATTTTAGCAACCGGAATTCCTCTAGCTTTAGCTACGAAAGGAACGGTTCGGCTAGCTCGTGGATTAACCTCTAGGATAAAAATATTATCGCCTTGAATTGCAAACTGAACATTCATTAGACCTATAACACCCAGAGATAAGGCCAGAGATTCGGCTTGATCACTTAGATTTTTGATAATATCTGGTTTCAAAGAATGGGGGGGAAGTGAGCATGCGCTATCCCCGGAATGTATTCCAGCTTCTTCGATATGTTCCATGATACCTGCTATAAAAACTTCTGATCCATCACAAATGGCATCTAAATCTACCTCAATGGCATCTCTTAAATANCAGTCAATTAGAATGGGACTATCGCCTGATACAACAACAGCAGTTTTAATATAGTGATGTAATTGTTCAACGTTGTGNACTATTTCCATTGCTCTTCCGCCAAGGACATATGAAGGTCGTATTACNACAGGATATCCTATATCCTCGGCTACTTGCTCCGCTTCTTTAGCCGATCGAGCNGTTCCATTAGGTGGTTGTTTTAATTTGAGCTTTTCAAGTAGTTTCTGGAATCTCTCTCTATCTTCTGCGAGATCAATCGCATCTGGAGACGTGCCTAAAATAGGAATATTTGAATCTTCAAGCGTAGCCGCTAGTTTTAGNGGTGTNTGACCACCAAATTGNACAATAACACCATGAANAAGACCATTTATTTTTTCGGCTTCNATTAACTCGATAACATCTTCACCAGTGAGTGGTTCAAAATATAGTCGATCGGATGTNTCATAGTCTGTAGATACGGTCTCNGGATTACAATTAACCATTATTGANTCATACCCAGCTTCTTTCATTGCATACGCTGCATGAACACAACAATAATCAAACTCAATACCTTGACCTATACGATTTGGCCCCCCACCTAGTATAATAACTTTCTTAGCAAGTGAAGGGTTAACTTCAGTTTCAGGCTCGTTTAATCCATCTCCTTCATAAGAAGAATACATGTAGGATGTTTGTGATGAAAATTCAGCTGCACATGTATCAACTCGTTTATATACTGGATTAATACCAAGTTCTTTTCGTTTTAGTGTAACAGTTTTAATATCTAAATTTACTAATTCTCCAATTCTAGCATCAGAAAAACCCANCTTTTTTACAGNAAGAAAATCTGATNTATTNAGGGGNAANCCNTTCTTTCTGAGATCCCNCTCAAATTTAACAATCATTTCAATCTGNTCTAAAAACCATGGATCAAAACCAGAAGATTTTTGTATTTTTTTNAGNCTCATTCCATGTCTTATTGCTTGNGCTACATATAGAATCCGATTGGGGTGGTGTTGAGATAATGCAGCTGCAATGCTATCGTGATTTGGAGCACCAGCTATTTTTACCTCATTAAGACCTGTTAGGCCTATTTCCATAGAACGCAGACCCTTTTGTAGGCTCTCAGCAAAAGATCTGCCTATAGACATAGCCTCGCCAACTGATTTCATGGCTGTTGAGAGTAGAGCCTCAGTTTGCGGAAATTTTTCAAATGTAAATCTTGGAATTTTTGTTACAATATAATCTATGCTTGGTTCAAAGGCGGCTGGAGTNATTCCTGTAATATCATTTTTTAACTCATCAAGCGTAAAGCCAATAGCCAGCTTTGCCGCAACTTTTGCTATTGGGAAACCNGTAGCTTTCGAAGCTAACGCGGAAGATCTTGAAACACGNGGATTCATNTCAATTATTACTAGGCGACCATTATCNGGATTTATCGCAAATTGNACATTGGANCCACCTGTATCGACCCCAATTTCNCTTAAGACGGAGATAGACGCATTTCGTAAAATTTGGTATTCTTTATCCGTTAATGTTAGTGCTGGCGCAACTGTAATTGAGTCGCCGGTGTGGATGCCCATAGGATCCACGTTTTCAATTGAGCAAATGATGATACAATTGTCTGCGCTGTCCCTAACAACCTCCATTTCATATTCTTTCCACCCTATAATTGATTCTTCAACCAAAACTGAGGTTACNGGNGATGCAGCAAGGCCTGTAGNCACAATTTGATTATATTCGGCTTTATTATAAGCAACNCCTCCNCCAGCTCCTCCNAGAGTAAAACTAGGCCGAATTATCATGGGTAACCCAATATCATTNCGAGCNTTTTCTGCCTCTTCNAAGTTTGTNACCAAATAAGATTTCGGACTTTCNAGCCCAATTTTATCCATTGCATCTCGAAATTTAAGCCTATCTTCGGCTTTTTCAATGCTCTCCGCATTCGCTCCTATTAATTCTACATCGTATTTGGTTAGTATTCCTGTGTTCCATAGATCCATTGCAGCATTAAGCCCAGTTTGTCCGCCCATTGTAGGTAAAATAGCATCTGGCTTTTCTTTTATTATTATTTGCTCAATAAATTCTGGAGTAATGGGTTCAATATATGTAGCATCTGCTGTTTCGGGGTCTGTCATTATTGTTGCTGGGTTTGAATTAACTAATATAACCCTGTATCCCTCCTCCCTGAGCGCCTTACAAGCTTGAGCTCCTGAATAATCGAACTCGCAAGCTTGTCCTATCACTATTGGACCAGCCCCAATAATTAAGATCGACTTAATATCATTTCGTTTGGGCATTTTTCTCCATATTTTTGATAAATTTAGTAAATAAATATTGACTATCCTGTGGGCCAGGAGATGCTTCTGGATGATATTGAACNGAAAAAATTTTCTTNCCTTCNACGCGAATACCTTCGACAGTATTATCGAATAATGATTTATGTGTCTCAATTACCCCGGATGGCAGACTATCGCGTTCAACNACGAAACCATGATTCTGCGAAGTTATTTCAATTTTTGAATTTTTTAGGTTTTTAACNGGATGATTTGAACCACGGTGCCCATGATGCATTTTTTTTGTTTTAGCACCTAAAGCTAGTGCTAACATTTGATGACCTAGACAAATTCCAAAAATAGGAATGCTTTCTTTTATTAACGTTTGAATCATTGGAACGGCATATTTGCCGGTAGCCTGGGGGTCTCCCGGACCATTAGAAAGAAAAACNCCATCCGGATTCAATGCCATTATTTCCTGTGCTGATGTTGTTGCGGGCATAATTTTTAAACGACAGCCAGCTGAAGCTAGAGATCGCGCAATGTTGCGCTTTATTCCAAAATCTACGGCAACAACAAAATATTGTTGTTCTCTAGAGTCACTGAATCCTCTATTACTGGTCCAGGTACCTTGTGTCCAATCATATGGTTTCCTACAGGTTACTTCTTTTGCTAAATCTAGTCCTTCAAGACCACTAAATTGGGAAATTTCTCGTAGTGCTAAATCAATATCAATTTTACCGTATAAAATTGTTGCTGTTGCATAACCCCGTTTTCTAATTCTCTTAGTAATCTGACGGGTGTCTATTCCGGTAATGGCAACAAGATTATTTGTTTTCAGCCATCTTTTTAATGCAAGTCCAGATCGCCAGTTTGATGGTTCNGTAATATCAGCGCTTATAACGCAGCCNANTGCAGCTATTTTAGGAGACTCATTGTCATCTTCATTNGTTCCTACATTACCTATATGAGGAAAAGTAAATGTAATTATTTGTCCAGCGTAAGAGGGATCGGTTAAAACTTCTTGATAGCCAGTTAGNGAAGTATTAAAGCATAATTCNCCGGTTATGGTTTTTTTTTCTCCTGCACCAGATCCCCAAAATATTGAGCCATCATCAAGTATCAGTGCCGCATCTTTGTCTGGCGGACGTTGATATTTTTTTACAATAGTTTTGGCGACTGTCATGTCTAGGGCGGATCCTTGCTGGTTTGAGTATTCAATTCTATTATTTGCAACCCAAATTATCAAAAAGGTATAGTTTCCTTAATCCCATTAAAATCTAGAGACTAAAGGCTATTAGGCGATGTTATGGTTCCGGTCAAGATAAATATAATTTAAAAAACTCAATAAAAACAGTTNNTTATAAAAAGAAATCNATTTGACTCTTGGTTTTACTATAGGTTAGTGTCCATTCAATCAATTTTTAAGGATGATTCGATGCTACGAGAGCGTATTAACANTGAGCTTAAATCAGCTATGAGATCTAAAGAACAGACAAAAGTTCTNACACTTCGCCTTATCAACGCNGCAATTAAGGATCGTGATATTGCTGATCGAGGNAAAATTGGAGGGGACGATCAGGGAATNGGTGATGATGATATTTTACAATTACTCCAATCTATGATNAAGCAACGCAGGGACTCTATTGAGGCATATAGTAAGGGGGGAAGGGATGATTTAGTAAATCGTGAAAAGGCGGAGATTGAGGTAATAAAANTTTTTTTACCTGAACANTTAACAAAAGAAGAAATAGNTTCTGCCGTAAATGTNGTTATCNATAACACTGGTGCTACNAGTTTGAAAGAAATGGGCCTTGTGATGTCAAAACTTAGACAAGAATATGCGGGTAAGATAGATTTTGGGAAAGCAAGTGAAATTGTAAAGGCAAGATTAGCTCAATCTTAAATAAAAATTTTACTAGAAATAATGCTTAATAAGAATAACCAGCTAAATGTTTGGTTTGCTTTGAACTTTTTCAAGCAATCTAGAGGATCGTTAATATTTATGGAGCATATCTGCCAAATTGCATGAATAGCTGTTAAACTAATACCAAAATAAAATAACCAATGTGAGTCAACCATGTACCCGGCTATTAGCATCAAAATAATGGTTATAGAGAATACAAAGCACAAAAATAGGTGGATGTTATTTTGAAACTTTAATGCTAAAGATTTTATACCTACCTTTAAATCGTCATTTATGTCCTGTAGAGCATAAATTGTATCATACCCTAAAGTCCAAAATATGCCCGCCNAATATAACACAACAGCAGGGGCTTGCAATTCCCCTGTAGTCGCGATCCATCCGAGCAAAGCTCCCCAGTTGAAAGTAAAGCCAAGAATAAGCTGAGGCCAGTAGGTGAATCTTTTAGTTAATGGATAAATAACAACGAGAATTATGGATGCTAGGCCAAAGTAAATTGTTAAATTATTGAATTGTAATAAAACGATTAACCCAAGCCCGCATAGGCTAATCATAAANATGCTCGCCTGTTTGACTGTAAGTAACTTAGCTGCGATGGGGCGGTCACTTGTTCGTGCAACATTAGCATCTAATTTGTGATCAAATATATCATTGAGACAACAACCAGCCGCGCGCATTATAATAGCTCCAAAAAAAAATAATAAAAATAAATTGAGTAACTCTATTATATTATTCCAATTCTCTATTGCCAGAGCAATTGACCACCAACAGGGAAAGAGTAGCAACCAAGCCCCTGTTGGTCTATCGATGCGGGATAATCTAATGTAAGGTTGAACACGGCTTGGCAGTAGTTTTTCTACCCAATCTCGACGAGGTATATCAGATGCGTGGTTATTTTTATTTTTCATAATTCATATCAANTGGCGCTAAGCTTAAATCTATTTTACTTAGAATTTATATATCATTTTTATAATATTTTCATCAGCATTCCCTTGCGTAGAGAACTTTTTTATTTTTTATTATTGTTTTATTTTGAAAAGATAGCTTGCAATTTTCTATAAAGGCAAAAATGAAATCAATTATCCGTCTATACATCTCTCAGGAAATAGTTANTCAANAGGTAATTTANATAGTGGAAGGACANTTNCATTATTTGCGCAATGTAATGAGGGTATCAATTGGGGANNATATATTNATATTTGACGGCATTAATGGAGANTTTAGAGCGTGTATTACGAATATTACAAAAAAAAGAATTNTTTTAAATGTTATGGAAAAAACGCGTNTTCAAGATACGGGNCACGATATTTGGATAATTTTTCCAATTTTAAANAAAAGTAAAATCAATTTATTAATTGAAAAAACCACCGAGTTNGGGGTTTCTTGTCTACAACCGATTTTTACTGAATATACAAATTCAGATAGTCTAAAAATTAATCGATTGACTCTCAGCGCTATCGAGGCTGCTGAACAAAGTAGGCGATTAAGCATTCCGGTTATAAAACCTGTTAAAAAACTGGACGAACTTATAAGTTGTTGGGATAAAGATAGACGATTATTGGTAATGGATGAAACCACCGTTTCGGGTTCTGACAAAAGTTTAGTACATAAGACATTATCAAAATTAGATTTTAATAAAAGAAAACTGATAAAAGATGCTATTATTATTGGCCCAGAAGGGGGGTTCTCATCATCGGAGCTTGACCTCCTGGAGAATCTACCCTTTGTTACTAAATTATCATTAGGACAACAATTACTCCGTGCAGAAACTGCAGCGATCGCAGCCTTGGCAATTTGGAATGAGTGTGTCTCTAATTGAGAACCCAAACTCGAGAACTATGTATGCAAACTTTATTAAATAAAAATCAGCTTATTACCGATAAGGAACAGTTATTGGAGTATTTTCACTCTGGCTGTAAACCTATGGCTCAGTGGAGAATTGGAACAGAACACGAAAAATTTGCATTTGATATCAAAACCTTAAAACCACTTCCGTATGAAGGCCGGAATGGCGCGAGTGGGATAAAAGACTTGCTATCTGGATTAGCCGAGAACGGCTGGAAGCCCGTTATTGAAAATCAAAAGATAATCGCTTTAATAAATTCTGATAATAGCTCGATAACCTTGGAGCCAGGAGGTCAAGTAGAGTTATCTGGCGCACCTCTTGAGAATGTTCATCAAACATGTGGAGAGGTAAACGGACATCTGCAAGAAGTAAAGAAAGTTGCGGATAGGCTGGGTGTAGGTTTTATTGGCCTAGGGTACCAACCGAAATGGTCGATAGAAGACGCTGAATGGATGCCAAAGGAACGTTATAAAATAATGAGCGAATATATGCCCAAAAAAGGTTCATTGGGACACCATATGATGCTCGCCACTTGCACTGTTCAAGTAAATTTAGATTTTAGTTCTGAGGCTCATATGGTGCAAATGTTTCGAGCAGCATTAGCACTACAACCACTCGCAACGGCTTTGTGGGCAAACTCTCCGTTTAGTAATGGTAAAAGAAATCATTTTTTGAGTTACCGCAGCCATATCTGGACAAAAACAGATCCTGATAGGTGCGGAATTATGCCTTTTGTTTTCGATGATAATTTTGGCTTTGAGAGTTATATTGATTACATGCTTGATGTGCCTATGTATTTTGTCCACCGTAATGAAAAATATATTAATTCTGCAGGTCAATCATTTCGCGATTTTATTAAAGGTGAACTGCCAGCTATGCCGGGAGAAAAGCCTACTTTAAAAGATTGGGAAGATCACTTAACTACGGCTTTTCCTGAAGTTAGGTTGAAGCGCTTTATCGAGATGCGAGGATCGGATGGCGGGTCTTCAAACAATTTGTGTGCTTTGCCTGCTTTTTGGGTAGGCTTGCTCTATGATGACGAGGCTTTAAAAAATACCTTAGCAATTATTGATGATTGGTCTTATGAGGAAGTTTCGGAAATGAGAGATGTCGTTCCAATATCTGCGCTCGACACCCCTTTTCGTGAAGGAACATTAAAAGATCTAGCAAAATCCGTTCTAGAAATTTCTGAAAAGGGCCTCAAAAGACGTAAAAATTTAGATGAAAAAGGCAGAGATGAGTCATTATTTTTGAAGTCGTTGAAAGCTATTGCTGAAACCGGTATTACACCAGCAGAGGAAATACTTGAAAAATATTTTGGGGAATGGGGCCAAAAAATAGACCGGATATATGAAGATTATTCTTATTGATTTCAAAAAACTATTAGTTATTTTATGTTAGTTACGTTGTAATTAGGGGTTGCAAATATGCGTAGTAAGATTATCAACGAATTGGCTCCAAGTGGTGTCCTCAGGGTAGGTATTAATAAAGCAAATATACTGCTTGTTACGGGAGAAAAAGACAATGGGGAGCCGTCTGGAGTATCGCCTAATTTGGCTCACGAAATAGCTATGGAATTGGGTGTAGGAATAAAATATATCTCTTGCGACACTCCGGGAGGAACAGCGGAAACGATAAAAAATAATATTTGTGATATAGTATTGATTGCTGATGAACCGGCCCGCGCAGAATTCATAAGATTTACTGATGCTTATGTTGAAATTGAGGCAACCTATATTGTACCGCAAAACTCTCCAGTAAAGATTATAAGCGATGTTGATCAATCTCAAAATCGAATAGCGGTTTCGGGTACAAGCGCATATGACTTATATCTAACTCGTACGATAAAAGAAGCTTCTTTGCATAGGGGGCAGGGATTGCCAGAAACGGCTCAATTGTTTCTGGATAAAAAATTAGATGCGTTAGCTGGCCTTCGGCCTGCGCTGGAGGAAAATCTAGAGCGAATGTCAGGTATGCGAATCTTAAAAGATTGCTTTATGACGGTTGAGCAGGCAATTGGTACTCATAAAACCAATTCTATAGGCTATGAATTTTTATTAGATTTTATAACTAGTGCAAAGTCCAGTGGATTAATTTCAAAGCTAATTAAAAAATATGGAGTTGAGGGCAAACTGCAAGTTCCAAAGTAAATTATAATTTTGCAGCTTCAGAATTCTGTTCCGCCGACCGTTAATTCATTAAGAAGGATTGTGGGTTGTCCCACACCGACGGGTACTCCTTGTCCCTCCTTGCCACAGGTGCCAACACCTGAATCTAAAGACATATCGTTTCCTATCATTGATACGGTCTTCAATGCCTCTGGCCCACTCCCTATTAGAGTAGCGCCTTTAACAGGTGAACCCAGCTTACCATTCTCTATTTGATAGGCCTCAGTACAACTAAATACAAATTTGCCACTTGTAATGTCTACCTGACCACCACCAAAATTTACTGCATAAAGACCTTTATCTACAGATTTAATTATCTCGTCTGGATCATGTTTTCCATTGTCCATTATGGTATTTGTCATGCGGGGCATCGGTGCGTGAGCGTGGCTCTGACGTCTTCCATTTCCTGTGCTGGCGGTTTTCATCAAATTTGCATTCATTCGATCTTGCATAAATCCAGTAAGTATTCCATCTTCAATTAGAACGGTACGTTCACTAGGCGTCCCCTCATCATCAATTGATATTGAACCTCGACGATTTATTAACGTACCATCGTCTACTACGGTTACTCCGGGAGCAGCTACGCGTTTACCCATTAAGTCAGAAAAAGCTGAGGTTTTTTTGCGATTAAAGTCACCCTCTAATCCGTGTCCAATTGCTTCATGTAATAGGATAGCCGGCCAGCCGGACCCTAATACAACTGGCATTTCACCAGCGGGAGTAGCCAAACTCTCCATGTTAACGTTGGCTTGCCGGAGTGCTTCATCAACAGCATTGCTCCACGTTTCCCGATTTAGAAATTTTTGATAGGTTTCTCTTCCACCCATGCCAAAACTTCCGGATTCCATTCTATCGCCATTACCCAAGACCACAGATACATTTAATCTAACCAAAGGTCTTATATCCGCTACTCTCATTCCATTTGATCTCAGTATTTGAACCGCTTGCCATTCTCCCGTAAGTGAAGTTGATACTTGCTTTACCCTGTCATCTTTGTCTCGTGCATATGTATCAATATCAGATAATAATTTAATTTTTGTCTCTGATGAGACCATATTTAGTGGGTTATCCGGAACGTATAGGCTTTGATTTGACCGTGAAGGATTTAATAATATAGACCCATCATAACCCGATTTCACTGCTTTTACAGTTTTTGCAGCCCGCTCTACTGCATCTTCGGAGAACTCGGAGGCGTGACTATAGCCAATGGTCTCGCCAATAACAGCCCTAAGTCCGAAGCCTTGCATGCTATCAAAACTCGCATTTTTTAATCGGCCATCATCAAAAACAAAGGCTTCAGATTGGTTATACTCCATAAATAATTCCCCATCATCGGCGTTATGGAGTGCATCTGTGATAATAGTTTCAAGACGTGTCTTATCCAACTCCGTTCGACCAAAGAATATTTCGTCTGTTGTCATGATATCAGTCATCGCCTATTCCTCTATTAATTGCTTTCTTGATATTAGGTAAAACCGTATTACCAAACAAGCGCAAGAGATGCCAGAAATTAAATTATAAAATATGGTTTTATCCCTTAATCTTGACTTTTGAGAATTTTGTTGTAACTTAATATTGTGGTGATTTGGACAACCAGCTTGCAGCCACTTTAAATAATTATAGCTAAAAGGTTGGTGCATAAGAAGCTCCGGCCAGATTATATAAAGGAGTATCTTTTATGCCTAATGAAACCTTCACAAATCAAATATTAAATTGGCAAGTTTCGACGAATTTGATCCGAGGTGGTTTAAATCGTTCGAATTTCGAGGAGACTAGCGAGGGTTTATTCATGTCCTCGGGATTTGTTTACGAAACCGCTGAGAAGGCTCAGCGTGCTTTTGAAGGAGAAGAAGAGAGATTTATCTATTCAAGATTCTCAAATCCAACTATTGGTATATTTGAGGATAGAATGGCTTTGCTGGAGGGTGCTCAAAATTGTAGAGCTACTGCCACTGGAATGGCGGCAGTATATGCATCTTTAGCTGCAACGCTAAAGGCTGGAGATAGACTAGTTGCATCTAGGGCCTTATTTGGGTCTTGTGATTATGTCTGTAGACAGCTTTTCCCACGACATGGAGTGGAGACTGTAATGGTCGATGGGACTAATATTTCCGAGTGGGAGAGAGCACTTAGAAAACCAACGTCGGCTGTTTTTTTAGAAACGCCCTCCAACCCACAGCTAGATATCATTGATTTGTCTGCTGTTTCCGAAATTGCGCATAAAGCTGGCGCGAGAGTAATTGTGGATAACATCATTGCTACCCCAATTTTTCAAAAACCTCTTATGCTCGGCGCGGATGTAGTTGTTTATTCATCTACAAAACATATTGATGGACAGGGCCGAGCTATGGGAGGGTGCATAATCACAAATGACAGTGAGTGGGCCATGGGTGATCTTAATCAGTTTTTGCGGCATACTGGTCCAGCCTTAAGTCCATTTAATGCGTGGGTTCACCTCAAAGGCATTGAAACATTAAAGTTAAGGGTCGAACAGCATGCGAGATCGGCACAATTGATTGCTGAATTTTTAGAGAATCAGACAAATGTTGAAAGAGTATTGTTTCCGGGGTTAGATAGCCATCCTCAACGAGCGTTAGCAAAAAAACAAATGGCTGGTCCGGGCACTGTAGTAAGTTTCGATATTGTTGGAGATAGATCCGAAGCCTTCAAATTTTTAAACGCTTTAAATATGATTGATATTTCAAATAATCTGGGCGATTCCAAGAGCCTTATTACTCATCCTGCTACTACAACACATCAACGCCTCTCTCCAGAAGCCCGCTCTGGTGTTGGGATCACGGATAGCATGGTAAGGTTGTCAGTCGGTCTTGAAGATCCATTAGATATTATAGAGGATTTAGAATCAGCTCTTAAAAAGATATAGAATCTACGATAATTTTTCTAATTTTGTTTCCACGGAAGATTCAAGTATTTCCATCCTTCTAAGTTACTTCTATGGCTACCGTCATCAGTTTTTCCCTCAAAACCTTCAAGAACATTGTAGCAGTTTTGAAAGCCGTGTTTTGTCAATTCTATCGAAGTTTCTATTGATCGTTGACCAGACCGGCATAACGACAATAAACGAGTAGATTTATCTGGACATGCATTGATTACTTCGTCAATAAAACAAGGATTAATTTCCATATTCGGAAATGATTTCCATTCTATTTTTAAAGCGTCTTTTTTTAAAGAAGATAAATCAGTTACTCCAACAAAATTCCATTCTGCCAATGTTCTAACATCTAATAGCACTGATTTACTGTCAGTCTTCAGAATTTGCCAAGCTTCAATAGGGTTTATATCGCCAGCATATCTAGGTAAACTGCTTTTTAACAATTTGTCTCTCCCGTTAAATTTTTAGTCTTGCGCAGTGTGATTAAAATTAGGGCTAATAAGGCATTAAGTATTAATTGATTTTTGCGTATGTTTGTATTTAATTTAGGTACTTTCAACCATGTTAATAGACGTGTAGAAGGCTATAGCAAAATATTTATTTTGTATTATGAGTTAGTAAATAAAAGATGTCATTAAAAAAAAATACTAGAAAAGAAGAACGTCCAGAGTTAACCATCGTTATACCAGTTTTTAATGAAATTGGTAACGTTGAAAGTTTAACGTCTGAGATAGAGAGAGCTCTTGCCGGCAGTCTTAGATTTGAAATTGTGTTTGTAAATGACTCAAGTGACGACGGGACTCTTGAAGCATTAAAGGTTCTTAAATCTCAAAAGTCATACCTAAGGGTATTTACCCATAAAAAAAGATATGGCCAAAGTGCCGCAATTTTAACGGGCGTGAGAGTAGCTAAGGCTTCATTAGTTGCGACGTTGGATGGTGATGGTCAGAATAATCCACGGGATTTAACCAAGCTTTATGATGTTTACGTAAATTCATCTGGAAAAGATAATAAACTTATGATTTGCGGTTACAGGTCAAAAAGGCAAGATAATTTTATTAAAGTATTATCTTCTAAAGTTGCTAACTCAATTCGATCGAAATTATTAAGGGATGGTACAATTGATACTGGATGCGGTATTAAACTTTTCAGGGCGCAAGATTTTTTAGATTTACCGATATTTGATCATATGCATAGATTTTTGCCCGCACTAATCTTACGCGATGGTGGTAGAATTATATCAACTGAGGTAGTACATAGATCTAGGGGGCAGGGAAATTCCAAGTATGGTTTGTTTGATCGATTGTGGGTTGGAATTATTGATATCTGCGGTGTTATGTGGCTAAAGCGTAGGAAAATTAATGTTGAAGTTGACGAACTAGAATGACTTTACGAATACTTCTTCGGAGTACCATATTGATCGGGACGCTTGTTTTATTGGGGTATGCTATGAAAGCATTAAACCTTGAAAATTATATAAATGAAGAGAGTGTAGATGCATATATAAGATCAAAAGGTATTGCTGGCCAATTATTTTTTATTGGAATTGCAAGTATATTAGCGTCTATTGGTTTCCCTAGACAAATTATTTCTTTCTTGGCTGGTTATGGATTTGGACTCGAACTAGGCTTTTTCATAGCACTAATTTCATGTGTTCTTGGATGTATAATTTCTTTTAATTTTGCGCGTTTTGTATGCCGTGAATGGGTTCAAACAAAGTTTTTGGACCGATTGGGGAAAGCAGATAGTTTTTTCATTGCTAATACCTTCTCTACGACATTAATGATAAGATTAATGCCAGTTGGAAGTAACGTTATAACGAATTTTTTAGCTGGTGTTTCTGGAGCCCGAGGTACTAGTTTTTTCAGTGGATCAGCGTTAGGATATGTACCTCAAACAATTATTTTTGTTATGCTTGGAAGTGGTTTTAATATAGAAACAGAAATTCGCATAGGTTTGAGCATATTTCTTTTTATTCTCTCTTTTCTGCTGGGTATATTTTTATTTCGCAGATATAAAAATAATTAAAGTTATGACATACTCAATATTCATAAGATTAATACAACTAAAACAGTCAAAAAATTAAAACTAAGACTTGACGTACTCGATTTCCAAACTATGTTTTGGCAGTCTTGAGTGAGAGTGCTAATCTAGTAAATGATCTGTACGGCAAAAATTGCTCAGGTAATTTAAGATAGAAACAAAAAATCAAAGATTAAATGGAGAAAGAAATGGGTTTTAAACCTTTACATGACCGCGTGGTAGTTAGCCGCTTTGCGGAAGAGACAAAAACAGCAGGAGGAATTATTATTCCCGACTCTGCTCAGGAAAAGCCCTCTGAAGGCAAAGTGGTTGCTGTTGGAGATGGTGTACGTGGAGATGATGGTTCGGTCAAACCGCTAGACGTTAAGAAAGGCGATCACGTATTATTTGGCAAGTATGGAGGCACTGAAATTAAAGTTGATGGTGAAGACCTTATGATTCTTCGCGAATCTGACATACTTGGGGTTATCGAAAAGCCTACAAATAAAAAATCAAAAAAATAAGAGAATTACTTTTTAGATATTAAAAAAATTTAGGAGAACAATTGAGATGGCGAAAGAAGTATTATTTGACGCAACTGCCCGTGCTAAGATGCTTTCGGGTGTTGACGTATTGGCCAACGCGGTCAAGGTAA
>NHCC01000001.1 GCA_002168115.1 Rhodospirillaceae bacterium TMED23
GAAGAGTCTAAGGGGTTAAACTCATCACTCGATGTTGTTGAGGGTATGCAGTTTGATCGTGGTTATACTTCTCCTTATTTTGTAACCAACGCTGAAAAAATGATTTGCGATATGGAAAATCCATATATCCTAATTAATGAAAGCAAGCTCTCCAGTCTTCAGCCCATTCTTCCTATTTTGGAAGCGGTTGTTCAGTCTGGTCGGCCATTTCTTATCATTGCGGAAGATATTGAGGGCGAAGCTCTTGCTACTCTTGTTGTGAATAAGCTCCGGGGTGGTCTTAAGGTTGCAGCTGTTAAGGCTCCTGGTTTTGGTGACCGTCGCAAAGCTATGCTTGAGGACATCGCCATTTTGACAGGTGGTCAGGTTATCTCTGAAGATCTAGGTATCAAACTTGAGAGTGTGACGCTTGATATGATGGGATCAGCCAAGCGTGTAACTATTACAAAAGAGGAAACAACGGTTGTTGAAGGCTCTGGCAAAAAGAAAGATATCGAGGGTCGTTGTAACCAAATACGTAGTCAAGTTGAAGAGACTTCATCTGATTACGATAAAGAAAAGCTTCAAGAGCGTCTTGCAAAATTAGCAGGTGGGGTTGCTGTTCTTAATATTGGTGGAGCAACGGAAGTTGAAGTTAAGGAGCGTAAAGACCGAGTAGACGATGCTTTGAACGCAACGCGTGCTGCTGTTGAAGAAGGTATTGTTCCTGGTGGAGGAGTTGCACTTCTGCGTGCCACTAAAGCGCTTGATAAACTCAATCCAGAAAATGATGACCAGAAAGTTGGTGTTACTATAGTTAAACGTGCTCTTGAGGCACCAGTTCGCCAGATTGCAGAAAATGCTGGTGTTGATGGTGCAGTCGTTGCGGGTAAGTTACTTGAGAGTAAAGACCAAAGCATTGGTTTTGATGCTCAAGACGGTAAGTATACTGATATGGTAAAAGCTGGTATTGTTGACCCCACTAAAGTGGTGCGTGCTGCATTGCAAGATGCTGGTTCCATTGCTGGTTTACTAATTACCACTGAAGCTATGATTGCTGATAAGCCTGAAGAAAAGGGTGCTGGAGCTGCTCCAGCAATGCCTGATATGGGCGGTATGGGCGGCATGGGCGGCATGGGCGGAATGATGTAAAGTCTCTCGGCCCTTAACTTATTAGTTAACTATTTCAGAAAAGCCCTATTTCAGTTTTTAATTGAAATGGGGCTTTTTGGTTTTTTGTTTTATGTATGACTACTTTTCATTAATATTTGTTGATTTTGATCAACCTGTAACTATTTTTTCTGCTGTAATTCTGTGGGTACTTTTATCCGCTATAGGTAGATTATTTAATAATAAAGAAGAATTCTCAGAGCTTAATGTTGTCATTGGTTGGGCTATTGTGTCTGCTGTTTTTACGATTACAGGTNTTTTCATAAACCAACCTTTCTANATATTATCANGTTTGTTTTTAATACTATCATTATTTGGTTTATACAGGGCTATAAAATATAGAAAAAATATATTTGTACCCGGCACATGGCGCATTATGATTCTAGCCATCCCAATCTTATTGATTGTAAGTGCAATGCAACCTTCGCAGTGGGATGAGTTCTCCCATTGGCTCCCAGCTTCCAAATATTTGTTTAAATACCACGGTTTTCCAAATAACGACATTCCTGATTTAGGCTCTAGTATGTTTCCTGGCTACCCGTATGGTTGGCCATTTTTAATTTATTTAGGTAGCCTTGTATCAGGTAAGTTTATTGATAATATTCCTGGAATTTTTAACTTTTTTTTGATAATGACCTTTTCAGTGTTTGCTCTAAGAACCGGCCTACGACTAATTGGCAGAGAACTAGAGTCAAAAATATCTTGGTTATTCGCATCAGTTGTAATTCTTGTATCAACTATTTTTAATCCCACATTCATTCAAAAAATTATATTTACCGCGTACTCTGACGCAAGCACCTCGGTGATAGTTGGGTTTTCTCTGTTAATGGGATTTTACTTTATAAATAATTTTACTAAAGGAAATCCAAGAAATATTAGCGCTGATGCATGGTACTTAGGACTTTTATTAGCGCTACTCNTTAATATTAGGCAAACAAATCTCGTTTTTGTGGTAATCATTTTATTTGCTGTTACTTTACTCGCGATAAGGGATCCTAGTATACGTTTTAGGCTCTATTTTAAGAACTTTGTTATAATTTTAGTACCCACATTAATTGTGTATTTAAGTTGGCGTTATCATGTAATAAATGGACTAGGTAAAATCTCTGAAGTTGAGGCTTCATTGCGCCCTTTTGACATGTGGAACATAGACGAGATTCCTCAAATCCTTAAACAAATGGCTTATGTGGCTTTTAAAAAAATTGCATTTTTCACTCCAATGTTAATCGCATGTTGTTTCGGAATATATGGTTTTTTAAAGTTTAAAAGCCCATTCCATAAAATTAGTACCTTAATCGCGATAAGCTTTATTGCATATACGTCTTTCTTATTTTTGATGTACGTAGCTTATTTCAATCATGTCCAAGCTATAACGGTAGTTTCTTTTTGGAGATATACAATCCATAACGGGATGGCTGCACTTGCTTTTATAGGTATTGGTGGAATCATTNTACTTAACTATTATGGGTTTTTTGAGCGTCGGAATACTGGATATCGCTGGTTACCGATAATTTTTGTTTTAATTATGCCTCTGCTTTTTAGTCATAAAATACGTTTTGATTTAGAGTTGCCAAAACCACACTTTACCTCTGTCGCACGAGACATAAATAGTTTTTTCCCCAAGAATGGTAATATTTTTGTAATTGACCCAAAAGGGACAGGAGAGTCCTATAAGATTACCAACTATTATTTAGAATTTCATCGTCCGGATTATGTAGCTGCTTTTACAGCTCCGACAATATCGAAAATATCTACAACACTTAAGAGTGAAGAAGATCAAGCCTATGTTCTTGTACATTCACTTATGCCCGGATTATCTGAGGTTTTTGGTAAAAAATTATTTAATCAAAAATCATATTTATTTCAGAAATTTGGCTCAAAGTGGGTCGTTGTTAAAGAGTGGGAAAAGCCAGATAATTATAAAAACTAACTTTTTCGCCAAACACTTATAAGATAAAGGGGCAATATACCAAAATAAAGTGGTACATTTGATCTATGAACCCTTTNAAAACCATTGTTCTTTAGAAAACACTCGACCTCGTAACCGGAATGATAATGATCGAATGGCTTTTTGACACCAAATATCAAGCGAAGCAATACGTACACCCAATTTTCTGTTGGCAGAGAAGTGACTAATACACCATCTGTTTTTAACCACCCATTTATTTTTTTTACTGCTGGTTTCAAATCTTTAAAATGTTCTAAAACATCTGCAGCTATAATGGCGTCAAATGTTGAGTCTGAAAGTTCCTTAGAGAGAATATCAGCATGAATAAGATCTANATTCATTAAATTAAAAGCTGAACATATTTTCTCAGCCTCGCTAATTTCTAGGTCAATAGATACAACATTTGAGAATAGCTTTGACAACGTTGGTAAAAAAACACCCCCNCCACCTCCAAAATCAAGGCACTTATTTTTTTTCTTAGAATATTTTTTNAATCNCAAACTTAGCCACTTTAAGCGCATCCAAAAAACATNTGACATAATAGGATTNCNATCAAAATAAATACGAGGAATACGATTGCTANCAGTTGNTATTGATTTTAGGAGTNGNTNNGATGGTTTAATAAACATTAAAATCTCTAATATTATTATTCTATTTGTTTAAATAGAAAGTTTCTAGTTTCACTAATAGTTTCTGATAAAGTTAATCTTTGGATATCAACATCTTTTGGAAAAGCTGATTCTAATCTGGATGGCATTGCTTTGTCTAGCATAACAAATACACCGTAATCGTTATTTTTTCTAATGAGCCGACCAAAGGCTTGTTTTAGTTTAAGACGCACCAATACGTCATCATAATTATGGCCTCCATTAAAGTTTTTAAATTCGACCTTTCTGGCTTTATGAAGAATGTTTGGACGAGGCCATGGAACTTTATCATAAATTAGCAGTCGAAGCGATCTACCAGGAACGTCAATGCCATCTCTAACTGCATCTGTGCCGAGCAAACAAGAGTTTTTGTCTTCTCGAAATATATCCAGTAAAGTGCCCACGTCTATATTGTCTGCATGCTGAGCAAAGATATTTAATTTATTTAATTGTGGCATTCCAAGTAATTCTTTATACACTCTTTTCAGTTTGGCTATTGAAGTAAATAAGCCTAGCCCACCGCCCCCACTAGCTATCATCAAATCTTTGTATGCTTTAGCTACCTCTAAAGTATTATTTTTATCGATATCAGATATAATATAAACACGGGTTTGCTTCTTATAGTTAAACGGAGACGCAAGTGCTATTTTAGTTGGAATTGTTTTAATATGGTTCAAACCAGTTCGCATTGTTGCCATATTCCAATCTTGACCATCGAGTAATGTGGCAGAAGTAATTAAAATACCATCAGAAGAGTCTAGTATACTTTTACAAAATTGTTTTGTTGGGTCTGTTAAATGTCTTATTAAGCCAATATCAAAATCCCAACTTTGGATACGATTCAGCGCAATTAGGTCAATAAAACCGTGTTTAGGTTTTTTACCAATACACTCTAGCATATCTTTCCAAATTGAAATTTGGTAAACGCATTGACGCTCTAATGTGCGCATTATTGCATCAATTCTTTGTCTCGAATATAGATTAGTTGGATCATCCTCATTAGCTAATTTTTGCTTAAAGATTTCAATCAGTGCTATTGACGGTTCCAAGATTTTATTTAGTTTGGGTAAGAGTTTTTTTGACTCTTCAATCAAATTGATATCTGCCATTTCATTAGAAATCTCAATTGCATGGTTAGCTCTAGTGATTTTATTAGATAATTTGAGGTTCCGCCTAATTAGCATAAAAATTTTCTCAAATGGTCCTTGTGGTAACTCTCTCGCAACACGTTCTTGCCATCCGGTTGAAGGTAATATCTGAGCACCATTAAGAATTTGCGATAGGGCTTTTTTACCAGAAGCATTATCTTCAACTAAGTCCTGCATACGTATTTTTAGGCCACGGGCACGTGAATTTTGATTGGATTGCGCTCCTAATAGCCAGTATCGAAGATTGGATGTCTGATTTCCTGTTAATCGAATAGAAAATAAGTTATCTGCTACTCCAAATAGATGATGTCCCTCATCAAAAATATAGTGCGTTGGATTCGGTAAGTTATCAGTTGTGACCAATGATTGACTTATAACTAGAGCATGGTTGGCAATCACTAGTTTCGCCGCTGATGCTCTTCGAGCTGATTTTTCGATAAAGCATTTATTATAATGTTTACATGCAGAATATATGCACTCTCCTTGAGTGTCTGTTAAACTGTTTTCAGGTTGTTGTCCTAAAATGTCAAATAGCCAGCTAGGAAAATCACCACCTTTGATATCACCATTTCTACTTATCATTACCCAGCGACTAATTAGGCTAAGTGTAATTATCGCGCTATTAATGGTAGTTTGATCTTTTCGCAGTTTCACTTTGTTAATAGCTTCTTCTAAATTAAGAAGGCATAAATAATTTTCTCTTCCTTTTCTAACAACAATATTTTTAGACTTGTCATTAGGGTCTTTATATAGGCGATCTAATTCCTTATCTAATTGACGCTGGAGATTTTTTGTATAAGTAGAGATCCATACTGTTCCATTATTACGCTCTGCCCATAGTAATGCAGGAGCTATATATGCTAATGTTTTTCCTATCCCAGTTCCTGCTTCAGCTATAACCGCTGATGGGCCAGCGCTCGTTTTAATAGATGAAAACATTTTGTTTGCTGAAATTGCGAATTCTTCTTGTTCCGGACGTTTTTCTGAATCTTTGCCTAAAATATCTTCTAATTTCTTCAATACCTCAGTTTTTTTTATATCAACTTTATTGCAATTGATGGGCATATCTTCTTCTTCCCACTCTGAGAGCATTTCCCAAACTTTAAAGTCTTTTATATTTTTGATTTTCTTTTTGTTTGGCTTTGTACTTTGTAAATTATTTAAAACTATGAGGCCCCAAGCCCATCCAGCTTGCTCCATGATATAGGCTAATTGATATAAATCTGAAGATTCTGCTAGAAGGTCAGAAAGAAGTAACTGGGTGACTTCTAAAAGTGTTTCGGCAGCCTCTTCTGTGCTATTAGGTTTTTCTAAATTAAATGCCGTGGCTAGTCCTCGGTGTGTTGGAACTATAAACCTTGTTGGATGAATAAAAATAAAAAGTTCTAGAATATCTAAACAATATAAAATATCGGTTTGTAGAAATTTACGTGTAATTTGTTTATTACAAAGTATGTGGGGCTGTGCATTAATTTCTTTTATTGCCGCATCTCTATCGAGCCTTATAATTTCTCCATGAATTGTGATTTGCGATGCGCCAGAATTATCCGCGACTAATATAGGAATATTAGGTGACTTAATATTCTGGAAGTTACTATTTTTAAATTTCATACATTTACTTTAGCTGTGATTATTAAAGGTGCCAACAAAGTTCCAATTTATTCATAATTTCGTTGACCTTAGTTGATAAGCAACTTAACTTTCGCCACTCTTATCATTTTATAGTTATTTGTTATGCAAATTAGTGACTCACAGAAACAGTTAGCATTTGATTCAAAATCTTGGCCTTTTCAAGAAGCTAGAGCTATTTTGAAAAGAATAAAAAATAAGTGTCCAGAAAAAGGATACGTTTTATTTGAAACCGGATATGGCCCATCTGGTCTTCCACATATTGGCACTTTTGGCGAAGTAGCTCGAACCACAATGGTTCGCAATGCTTTTAAATTGCTATGCGATATACCTACAAAACTAATAGCTTTTTCTGATGATATGGATGGATTTCGCAAGGTTCCTGATAATGTTCCCCAAAAAGAATTATTAAACGACTATATCGGAGTACCCCTTACTAGAGTTCCAGACCCGTTCGGCGAATATAATAGTTTTGGCGAGTATAATAACGCGAGATTAAAAGAATTTTTAGATAAATTTGGCTTTGAATATGAGTTTAAATCTGCCACTGAAACATATCAAAGTGGTGAGTTTGATGATACATTATCACTAATTTTACGTAATTACGACCGGGTAAAGAATATAATACTTCCTACGCTCGGTGAAGAGCGTCGTTTAACTTATTCACCATTTCTCCCTATTTGCGCGCGAACAGGAAGGGTGCTTCAAGTTCCAATTGTTTCTTATAACGTAGAGATGCAAACAATCACCTATATTGATGATAAAAATGATGAAATAACCATACCGGTGACAGGTGGTTCATGTAAAATGCAGTGGAAAGTTGATTGGGCTATGCGCTGGATATCCTTTGACGTTGATTATGAAATGTCTGGAAAAGATTTGATAGACTCAGTTAAACTATCATCTGCAATTACTAAAGTCCTTGGATTTTCGCCACCCCAAAACTTTACCTATGAGTTATTTTTAGATGAGGAGGGCCGTAAAATTTCCAAGTCAATTGGTAATGGCATATCAATGGAGGAATGGATGAGGTATGGTCCACCAAATTCACTTAGCCAATTTATGTATCAAAAACCAAATCAAGCCAAACGTTTATTTTTTGATGTAATTCCAAAGAATGTTGATGAATATCTTCAAAATTTATCAAGTTATTATTCACAGGATGAGAAAGAGCAGTTGGTTAATCCGTGTTTTCATATCTTCAATGCTAATCCTCCAAAAGAAAATTCATTAATTTCATATTCTATTCTGCTAAATTTAGTGTCTGTAATAAATTCTGGAGATAAAGCAGCATTATGGTATTTTATTTCCCGATATGTCCCAGGCTTAACCCCAGAAAAAGCGCCTATACTTGATCAATTAACAAATTATGCCATTAATTACTTTGAAGATTTTGTCAGGCCAAATAAAAAATATAAGCAACCTAACAAGATTGAAAGGCTCGCTCTTGATGACCTATTACAATCTTTGGATGGGATTCCTGAGAACTCTGATAGTTCGTATATTCAGAAACAATTATATGAGGTTGGAAAAAGGCATGATTTTGAAGATTTAAAATCTTGGTTTAAGTGTCTTTATCAGGTGTTATTGGGACAATCTAACGGTCCACGTATGGGATCATTTATTGTTTTATATGGGATAGAGGAGACATGTGAATTGATAAGAAAGGTTTTATCCAATAAACCCCTAGTTTAGATTTTTTGAAGAACTATCTCCGATTAGCAAAAAATTTTTTTAATAATTGCCTGCTGGTTTCTTCTTTAATTCCGCCATAAACCTCAGGTTTATGATGACAATTACTATGATTAAAAATTCGTGCTCCATGATCTACACCGCCACTTTTGATATCATAGGCTCCATAATATAATCGGCGTATGCGCGCCAATGATGCAGCTGATGCACACATTGAGCAAGGTTCAAGAGTAACGTATAAATCACAACTTTGAATTCTAGTGCCCAATAATCGTGTGGCTTCTCTAATCACTAATATTTCAGCATGAGCCGTTGGATCTTTTAATTCTTCTACCTTATTACCGGATCGAGCAATAACCATATTATCTTGTGAGTTAACTATTATTGCACCTACAGGAACCTCCCCCCTAATCGCTGATAATTTTGCTTCATCCAATGCTAGTGACATAAAATTTTTGAAATTAGTTTTCATCTTTTTTAAAATGTAATAGAATCAAATATATATCAAGCATACATTGTTTAATATTAAATCAAGTTGTTGCTTGAGTTAAGTTTCCCATCTACATTAAAATATGCGAAAGATATCTAATCTTAAATCGCCACGTATTGGTATAACGTTGGATAAAGAGGAGCAATCAGAAACAGGTTACTCAAAATATCCTTGGTATGCGCTTAGGTTGAATTATGTTAACGCTGTCATTAAGGCCGGAGGAATACCAATAATATTACCGCATGAAATATCACTTATTGGAGAGTACTCTAAAATTATAGATGGACTAATTGTTACTGGTGGTAATTTCGATATTGATCCCGAATTGTACGGCGATCAAAGTAGGTATAAAAATATTAATCTTAAATTGGAACGGACTAATTTTGAAATTGGAATAACTTCAGAAAGTTTAGAGAGAAATTTGCCCGTTCTAGGAATCTGTGGGGGACAACAATTGTTGAATGTGGTGCTAGGTGGTTCTCTCATACAGCATATTCCAGATGCGGTAGATACTATTATTCAACATGAGCAGGAAAATCCAAGAAATGAGCCTAGTCACATAATAATGATTGAAAAAGATACGTTATTACACAAGATAGTTGGCGTTGATCAAATGCATGTTAATTCAGCACATCATCAAGCTGTAAGACATGTATCAAGTTCAGTAATAATTAATGCAAATGCTACTGATGGAATCATTGAAGGTATAGAGTCACCAAAGTATAAATTTTGTCTTGGTGTTCAATGGCATCCTGAATTTGAGATTGATCCTGGTGATACATTAATTTTCTCTGCGCTTATAAATGCTGCACGGTAATAAAAAGAAGTTTGGGGGTGTTAAGCCCGAACGTATTGCTAAAGTGATGGCTCGGGCCGGCTTATGCTCTAGAAGAGAGGCAGAGCGTTGGATATTAAATGGAAGAGTTCAAGTTAACGGAGTCGTTCTAGATACACCAGCTATTACAATCAACAAAACCGACAAGATTGTTGTTGATGGTAGTGAAATTCAGAATGCTGAAAAACAACGAATTTGGCGTTATAATAAACCAGCGGGACTTCTTACAACTCACAATGACCCGGAAGGTCGACCTAACTTATTTGATACCTTACCAAGAAATATGCCGCGTGTAATATCAATAGGTCGTTTAGATTTAAATTCTGAGGGGCTACTCTTATTAACAAATGACGGTGATCTAGCCCGGGAGTTGGAATTGCCTAATAATAAATGGCAGCGTCGTTATAGAGTTAGGGTTTACGGTCGCCCAAATGAAAAATCGTTTAATGGTTTCTCAAGCGGTATAACTGTCGATGGTGTCCATTATAAATCAATAGATGTTAGCATTGATAGACAACAAGGTGCTAATGCTTGGCTGACCGTATCTCTAATTGAAGGAAAGAATAGAGAAATTCGCCGTATTATGGAGCACATTGGGTTCTCTGTGAGTCGTTTAATTAGAATATCTTTTGGGCCATTCCAACTTGGTAATCTTGCAAAGGGTGACGTGGAAGAGATAAGGGGCAATGTTTTAAGAGATCAGCTTAGTGGTTTAGATAAAACTGGTTTTGCAAAGAAAACAATAAAAAGAAATAATGTGTATATGAATAAAGAAACTGATAAGAAGAAGGCTTTAAAATCTATAAAGTTAAACCGTTCAAAAAAACGTGTGCTAAAAGCTTAAGAGAATTATAAGGTTAAAGCTAATTCTTTCAAATAAAATAATTGGAATAGGCTTAATTAAATTGCGTATTATTGGGGGTGCTAATAAAGGTCAAAACATAATTACTCCGGAAAATGGTAAAATACGGCCTACTAGTAATAGAGTGAGAGAGGCTATTTTTAATATATTGGATGCGCGTCTTGATTTTGGTTTTTCTGGTTTAACAGTTATTGATTTATTCTCAGGATCTGGCGCTTTCGCATTTGAGGCATTATCCAGAGGAGCAGCTCAGGCAATATCGGTGGATAAAGATCAATCATCAATTGATCTTTTGAGAAGTAATATGACAATATTGAATGCAGATAAAATTTTAACTATATTAAAATGTGATGCGTTAAACTTACCCAAACCACCGGCCGGATTAAATCAGGCCTCAATCGCTTTTATTGATCCTCCTTATCATTTGTCTCTCGTTGAACCTGCCCTATCTTCATTGGTTCTGAATCAATGGTTGCTTGGGGGTGCCTTATGTGTGATAGAGGCTTCGATAAAAGATAAAGTGGGTTGGCCGATTAATTTCTGTAAACTTGATAGTAAACAATATGGAAAAACTAAAATATATTTGCTGCAATTTGAGGAATAGTTTCACCGACGACCAAATAGTTTTTCAATGTCAGATAGTTTAAGTTCTACGTAAGTTGGCCTACCGTGGTTACATTGTCCTGAGTGAGGAGTATTTTCCATTTGTCTTAATAAAGCATTCATTTCCTCACCATTAAGGCTTCTACCTGCCCGCACGCTTGAATGGCATGCCATAGTTGCCGAAACATGAGATAGTTTTTCGTGCAGTGTCGCAGCCTCTTCAACATCGGCAAGATCATCAGCTAAATTATTAATCAGACCTTTTATATCAACTTCGCCCAATAAAGCCGGCGTTTCCCTAACAATAATTGTGTCCTTGCCAAAAGGCTCAACAATTAGACCAAGCTCAGCTAGCTGTTCTGCCCAATGTAAAATTAATTCAGCAGCTGCAGTTTCAAGTTCAATAATTTCAGGAATTAATAGACCTTGCCTTTTAATTCCTTCCTTTTTTGAGACTTTTTTCATAGTCTCGTAGACTAATCTCTCATGGGCTGCATGCTGGTCGACTATTACAATACTATTTCTTGTTTGTGAAACTATATAAGTTTTATGTAATTGTGCTCGAGCTACGCCAAGTGGGTATTCAGAATGACTATCCCCAAAGCCTTTCTCATCTATATTTTTTGCAGATGGCGATAAGTCTAGTCGATTTAAAAGTTTCGAGTCAGTTGAAAACTGTTTTAATGGTTGTGAGAAATTATATTGAGAATTGTTATATGGTGTTTTTTCATATTCAGTTTGTATTGCGCCAAGAGCATATTTACTAGTACTTGTTGAGGCTCGATGTCCAGCCTCAGCCAAAGCATGCTTTAATGCGCTTACAATTAATCCTCGAATAATACTTGGATTCTCAAATCTAACCTCTGTTTTTGCTGGATGTACATTTATATCTAATTGATCAGATGGTATCTCCAAAAATAATGCTAGAAGTGGATGTCGATCATGCGCAAGAAAGTCACGATAGGCACCCCGCACAGCTCCATAAAGAATTTTATCCTTAACTGGTCGGCCATTTACGAATAAAAATTGTAAAGTCGAATTACCGCGATTTAAGGTTGGCAAGCTAATGTGCCCGGTAAGTTTAATATTTTCTCGCTCTGAATCGATTAGCAGTGCATTATCAGCAAATTGGTTACCCATTATTAAATCTAAGCGCTGAAGTCGGGCGGAGAATAAATTTCCCGTTGACTTGGGGAGTTTTAAGAGAGTTCTATCATCACCATGAACAGTAAATGATATTTCTGGATGGGCCATCGCCAAGCGTTTTACAGCATCTATGCAATGAGAATTTTCTGTTTTTGCAGTTTTTAAGAATTTTAATCGTGCGGGTGTAGCAAAAAAAAGGTCGCTTACTTCTATGCTTGTTCCTTGGCCCAATGCGCACGGTGACGCTTCGGACTTTATGCCCCCCTCTATTTTAATCATCCACGCATCATTTGATTGTTTTGAACGACTATATATTTTCATTCGACTTACAGATCCAATAGATGGTAAAGCTTCTCCCCTAAAGCCCAAAGTAGATATATTTTCAAGACTATCATTTGGTAGTTTTGAAGTCGCATGTCGTTCTACAGCTAGCGACAGTTCGTTAGATTTCATTCCAATACCGTCGTCTATTACAGAAAAAAAGGTTAAACCGCCGTTGCTTATTGTTAGTTCAATAGTTTTTGCTTGCGCATCAATGCTATTCTCGACTAATTCTTTGATAGCTGAAGCTGGACGTTCTACTACCTCTCCAGCGGCAATACGGTTTATTGTAGTTGGTGATAAAAGCCGTATATTCATTTTGATATCAGCCTAAAAGATAACTTTTCGCAAGAGTTTTACTTTCCTCAACAGCTGGTTGGTCAAAAGCATTCAAATTTAAAACACTAGCTGTTAAAATTGTCTCGAGCATGAAATGCATGAGTAATGCCCCTAAAGTCTGTTCGTCTAGGGTTTTAATTCTAATTAGTCTCGTAGGACACTCCTGGTTGATCAAAGTTTTTGCTGTGGCTTCTTGATGGGCATCCATTAAATCCCCGATGCGCTTTCCTGCTATAAATTTTAGATCTGGATCGTACGAATAATCATGGGAGATAAGCCCACCCCGATTTTTTAATTGGCCCAAAATTAGGGTAAAGATTTTATCCTTGGGACCATCTAGATATAATTGCAACTGACTATGTTGATCTACTGTTCCTAAAGCTTTTATCGGAGTTGTTCCAAGGCCGTTCTTGCCTAAACTTTCTGCCCAAAGTTGCTGGAACCAACTTGAAAATAAATCAAGTTGATCTAAATATGGCATAAGAACAGTTGAATTAATACCTAATTCAATATTTAGTGCAGTATTAAATAGAGCCCCCATTGCGGGGGGGAAATGTTCTGGAGATTTAGCATTTTTTAATTGTACCAGTAAAATTTTGGCTCCCTCTCGTATAGCGTAGGCGTCTATGCCGGCTACTAAGGCTGGAAATAAACCAACTATCGATAGAGCAGAATAGCGACCCCCAATATCAGGGTTATGNTTTGCTATTTTAAGTTTNAAATTATTTGCTAATCTTCTTAGNGGATTATCAGNAAATTCTGTAATAATTAAAAAATGATTATGAATTNTTTGTTGATCTAAGTTAACCNGATAAATATCTAAACACAGCAGAAACTGGGCTATTGTTTCCGNTGTTTGTCCTGATTTTGATATAACTATAAAACCAGTTTTTTCNGGTATTATCTTNTTTAACAGTGAAACAAATGTNCTAGGGTCTATACTATCGATAAAATGTAAATTTGGACCATTAATATTTGAACTGTCGGCCAATTGATTAATAGCTTTTCCACCAAGGCTCGATCCACCAGTGCCCAGCACTATTACGTCATCAAAATTCTCAATAAAATATTCTGCGACGGACTCTAAAGCCTCAAGGTCTTCAAATAAATCCGGCAGTTGTAGCAATCCTAATGAACCTTCACTAAGNTGTACTTTTAGAGATGCTAAAGCTTTGCTAATTAGGTTATAAAAATTCTTATAATTTTGATTACTAGTCCAATCACCGCTAATATGAATTTCTTGGGTATATAGATTTTTGTCCAACCGACTTTCCCTATATATTTGATTTTTCGCGAAGAGGCATTCTTTCATTTAGAGATTAACGCACCGAAACTAAGATGTAAATGATGGGGTATCTTATTTAAAAACACCCTCAAAGATAGCCTTACCTTTGCGCTTAATAATTGGAACATTATTAGTATTTAAAGGTTGCCCCAAAGCTTGTGTTTCCCTAATTCTCTTAGCTTCTTTAGTAGGATCTAAAATCGTTCCAAAAGCCTCTTTTTTCCTCCAAAAAGCAATTTTATCGGTAACAGTTTTGCTTTCTATAGCCATTATGCGCGTTTCTGTTTCGACTTTTTGTCTTATTGCAGGATCAGCATTAATTGAGTCCGTTAATTCAAGAACAGATCTTTCTCCTTGGCTAAGCTCAGAGTTGATGAAAATATTCTTTTGATTAACCTTACTTTGAGGTTTTGTATTAGCATTTAAAGTTTGTCTAGTACGATCTCGCGTAGATATTTCTTGAGGCCTTTTACGTCCCGGTAAAGGTGGTTTTAATCCAAATTGCGGAGGTAGCGTTAGGGGGGGTCTAGGATATACCGCAAATTCATCAGGACCTTCTTTTGCTTGTCCTAATGCTCGTTTTGTTTCTTCACATCCTCCAAGTAAGCCAAGAACTGGGAGTATGAGTATAGTCAAAAATATTTTTTTCATTTTTTTACTCATTAGTCATAACTTATATACTCTTTATTTTAGCCTGTTCTTTCTTATCGGGAAATAGAGAATCTAAAATTATTAGTGCAGCTCCTATAAAAATACAGCTATCTGCTAGATTAAATGCAGGCCAATGATAATTGTTTATATGGAAATCTAAAAAATCGATAACTGCTCCGTGATAAACTCTGTCGATTATATTGCCAATCGCTCCTCCAATAATAAATATTAGTCCTATTATTAATTTCCTATTTTCCGCTTTTACTAGCCAAACGGCTAAAAAGAAAACAATTAAGATAGCTAAAGTAGATAAAATTATGACACTAAATCCACCTTGATTACTAAATATNCCAAAGCTTATNCCACTATTCCAAGTTAATACGATNTTAAAGAAAGGTGTGATNGNAAGNATNTTNATTGGTTGCATAANGTAATTNANAANCCACCATTTTGNTACTTGATCCANNAANATTANTATTAAAATNAANGGGANNGCNAATTTTTTNANAGTTAATNTTTTAATCAATGCAGAATCCTGTTTGNCTTANNGNAATNANNGNTNTTTGTTTNTGAAAAATNCNGCNGCNTCNGCNCATCTTANNCATANNNNATCTTGATNACTTGNNNTGCNGNCTTNGGNNGTAATTTTATAGCAACGCANACATTTNGCGCCNTTCGCCNTTTCNGNAAGTACGCCNANNCCTGGCACNTCTTCNANTTTAAANGCTATGATCTGGTACTGTAGNNTTNTNGANTGANGCNCCTGATGTTATTNNAATTTCNGNTAAATCAAGTCCNGATANNGCTTNAATATAATCTGGAGAAGCATANATTACNGGNGAAGATTCAAGNCTTGAACCAATNCNTTTTTCAGATCTTTCAACTTCTAATGCTCCTGTTACTACACGACGCAGTTCTCTAATCTTTTTCCATTTAGCAGCCAATTTTTCGTTATTCCAGCCCTCAGGAATATTTGGGAATAAATTTAGATGAATACTTCCGTTTGTTTCTGGATAACGGGCCAGCCATGCTTCCTCGGCTGTAAATGCTATGAACGGAGCAAACCAAGCTGTTAGGCTAGTAAATAAATGGTCTAAAACCGTTCGCGTTGCTCTTCTGGTTATGGAGTCTAATCTATCACAATAAAGGGTATCTTTTCGGATATCAAAATAGAATGCAGATAAGTCGACAGTACAAAAATTATGTAACTCTAAGAATAATGAATGAAACTCGAACGTTGTGCACGAATTGCGAATCCTGGTATCTAGTTCATGAAGGCGGTGTAAGACCCAAAGCTCAAGTTCGGGCATTTCATCTAATTGGGTAGTTTCTGAGATGTCAAAATTATTCAAATTACCAAGCAGGAAACGTAGTGTGTTTCTTAATCTTCGGTAAATATCACTATGATGTTTTATAATATCTTTACCAATTCTAAGATCATCAGAGTAATCTGACCCAACAACCCATAAACGCAAAATATCAGCACCATGGCTATCTATAATCTCTTGCGGAGATGTAATATTACCTGATGATTTGGACATTTTTTGGCCATCTTGCGCCATAACAAAACCATGAGTTAGAACCGCATCATAAGGAGCTCTTCCCCGAGTACCACAACTCTCTAATAATGATGAATGAAACCAACCTCGGTGCTGGTCAGAGCCTTCGAGATATAACGAGGCTGGCCAATCTAAATCTTCTCGTTGTTCAAGAACAAAGGCGTGTGTTGAGCCAGAATCAAACCAGACGTCAAGTATATCTTTCACTTGTTCAAAATCATCTGAGTTGTATTTTTCTCCTAGAAAACGCGATGGTTCTGAATTGAACCATGCATCAGAACCCTCGTCTTCGATTATTGTAATAATGCGATTCATTACTGATTGATCGCGTAATACCTCGCCCGTTACTCTATTGAAGAATACCGTTATCGGTACCCCCCAAGTTCGTTGACGAGAAATGCACCAATCAGGTCTTGTTTCTATCATACCTTTTAATCTAGTACGGCCAGAAGAGGGATAAAATTGAGTTTTGTCTATAGCTTTTAGGGCTGTATTCCTGAGTTCATTTGTATTCATTGAAATAAACCATTGGGCCGTATTCCTAAAAATGAGGGGTGCTTTAGAGCGCCATGAGTGCGGATATGAGTGATTTATTGTATCTTTTGAGAGTAGGCTTTTAACTTTTGATAATTCTTCTATGACTATTTGATCGGCTTTGAAAACATGATTCCCCGCAAATAGTGGAACATCTGGGTAGTATAACCCATCTCCGCCGATTGTATCTGGAACAGAAATATTATTTTCTATCGCCAACTCCCAATCGTCTGGCCCATGGCCTGGAGCTATATGAACAAATCCAGAGCCAGTATCCATTTCAACAAAATTTGCTGGAAGGAGGGGCACCTCAAAATCATATCCTTGACCATAAAAAGGGTGATCGCATACAGTTTCCTCTAGTTTAGTACCCTCAAATGTGGCAATTATTTTATAGGTATTTATTTCTGACTCTTCAGTAACTTTTTTTATTAAGGGCTCCGCAACTATTATTTTTTCACCAACGTTTGCTAAAGAAGTTTCACCAGCACTGGTAATTTCAAGTAAGGCATAATTATCTTTGGGGCTAAATGCTATTGCTCGATTGCCAGGAATTGTCCATGGGGTAGTAGTCCAGATTATAATATTAGTGTCGATGATTCCGTTTAAGTGTTTTGTTTTTCTTATTTTGAAACGAACGAAAATTGTATTTGATGTATGATCATGATACTCAATTTCCGCTTCTGCTAATGCTGTTTTTTCCACAACTGACCACATTACTGGTTTAGCCCCTCGATAGAGGCTATCATTCATCAAAAATTTTCCTAGTTCTTTTACAATCTGGGCCTCTGCTGCATTCGTCATAGTTGTATATGGATTATTCCAATCACCCTCGATGCCGAGGCGTTTAAATTCCTCTCGTTGAATTTCTATCCAACCTTTTGCGAATTCTCGACATTGATTGCGAAATTCTATAATTGATACATCATCTTTGTTACCGCCTTTCTTACGGTATTCCTCCTCAATTTTCCATTCTATGGGTAACCCGTGACAGTCCCATCCCGGAACATAGTTTGAGTCTTTGCCTAACATTTGTTGTGATCTTACTATAACGTCTTTAAGAATTTTATTTAGTGCATGGCCTATATGAAGATTCCCATTTGCATAGGGTGGGCCATCATGAAGTATAAATTTTTCTCGGCCTTTTGATTGTTCTCTAAGCTTTTCATAAAGATTAATATTTTTCCAACGATCCAATAATCGTGGTTCAAGCTTATTTAAACCAGCCTTCATTGAAAATTCGGTCTTTGGCAGGTATACAGTTTCTTTGTAATCTAAAGTCATTAAATTTTCTCTCTAAGTTATTTCTCGGACTAGAATAGATCTGGCTTTGACACAATCTTTTTTTATTTGAAGAATTAAATCACTTATCTCATTAAAAGCTTTCTCGGGACGAATATAATCGATTAATGTAACACGTATACTTGTTGCATAGAGATCTCCAGTATAATCAAATATATGGACCTCCAATAAAGGTGTGTCACCATTAAACGTTGGCCGAACCCCAAAATTGGCTATTCCATTATGCCAAATCGAACCAACCTCATTGGAAATTCTAACTCTTACTGCATAGACCCCTTTCGCGGGATTTAAACTATCTCCCAATTTAATATTAGCTGTTGGGAAGCCTATTTTTCTCCCCCGTTGATCACCTTTTATTACTTCGCCCTCGATTTCATGGCATTTGCCCAATAGGTTTCTCGCAGCTTTAATGTCTCCTTTTCTGATAAAATCCCGTATTCTGGTTGAAGAAATTATTTTGTTATCTTTATCGACTATATGCTTTATGCCAACTGTTCCAAAACCATAGAGTTTTCCCATTTTATGGAGAAAGTTTATATTGCCCGATCGTTTATGTCCAAAAGCAAAGTCATCTCCTGACACTACATATGATGCTTCAAAACTTTGAACAAGGATTTCTTCTACAAATTGTTGTCCAGTGACTTTTGAAAATTCTTCATCAAAATTTATTACCACTAAAAAATCCACACCCATTTTTTTAATGTTTTGTTCCTTATTATTGGCTGAAGATAACCTAAAAGGGGTTTGGGTTTTGTTAAATAAGGTTCTTGGATGAGGCTCAAAGGTAAGAACGCCCCATGGGACGCCTCTCTCTCGAGCGAAGATGCCAGCTCTTCTGATTACTTCGCGATGTCCCAAATGAAGACCATCAAAATTGCCTATAGCTATTGAACTATTTCGATATGTATCTGTTAAGTATTTATAGTCTTTGAAAATGCGCATTATGACGGAAAATTGCATGCACATTGCACTAGGGTCAAGAGTATTTTAAATTATTATTATTGATAATTTTTGTGAATAATAATTTTATGAAAGATTACGATCATTATCATTTGCAGTTATTTGGTCCTAATAACGACTAAGATAAGATAATGGAAATAAATAATTATGGTTAAGAATAAGAATTTAGTTCGTCAGGCATTTCAGTTAGAAGAAGACGGCTATTTTTCTGAGGCAAGTCAAATCTGTCAGGATATTTTAGTTGATAACCCCCATGATGGGGACGCACTGCATTTACTGGGTATTTTATGCAATAATATTGGAAAATTTCGCCAGGCAGTTATTTTTTTTGAGAGTTCGCTTAAAGTCATCGGACAAAAGCCAGCTCTTTTGCACAATTATTCCGTTGCCCTCCAAGGTTTAGGGTTTCTGGATAAGGCTTCCGAGATATTACGATTAACAATCTCTTTAGATTCAAAAAAGACAGAGAGTTGGTTGCGTCTGGGTGAGATTGAATTTACCAGAGAGAATTGGTCCCAGGCTAAACAAAATTTTGAGCAAGTGCTTCTACTTAACCCAAACAGTATTGACGCGTTAAATTTTCTGGGAATAACTTATAGAAGACTAAAATCGTTGGAAAAATCAAGATTTTGTTTTCAGAAAATTTTAAACCTAAATGAAAAGAATCCGGCTATTCAAAATAATTTAGGTATAACAGAAACCCAAATGAATAATTTTAGTCTCGCTAAGATAGCATTTCTATCCGCTATAGCGATAGAACCACAATATTCAGATGCTTATTATAACCTTGGTAATGTTTATCTAGCTGAATTAGATTATAAATTAGCTGGCACTTATTATTCAAAATCACTTGAACTTCAACCTAAAAATAAACTGGTAATTTATAATTTAATTATATGCAGACAAAAGCAGAACTTATTACAAGATGCTCTTAAGTTGGTAAATGAATTAGTTGAGTTATCGCGTGATACCCTAAATGACTTTTGTAGAGCGATTGTTTGTCGTGCAAACGTAAAACGAGATTTGGGTTTATATAATGATGCCCTTCTCGATATTAAGTTGGCAGATTCTCTTAAAAAGAACGATCCAATAATACTTTCAAATAAGGCTCTCATATTCCATTATCAGGGGTATTTTTTCAAAGCTTTAGAAATATATAAAAGCGCTTTAAAGTTAGATCCAGATAATCGGGATATACGGCTGAATATCGCTCAAACTCTGTTATTGTCTGGCAATATGGATGAGGGTTGGAGTGAATATGAGGTTCGGCTTGAAGATCCAGAAATCTTGGCAAAACGATGCCGGTTTCCGGGTAAACCATGGACAGGACAACCTATAAATAATAATAGAATCATCGTGTGGTGCGAACAAGGACTTGGAGATATGCTGCAGTTTGTTCGCTATATAGGACCCCTTATGGACAAAAATGCTGAAATCATTCTAGCCTGTCCTGAAAGATTAATTAGGTTGCTCTCAAAGTCTTCTTTCTCGATCAATATTATTAGTGACGATGGCCCCTTTCCAAATGCTACATATAATGTACCGTTAATGAGTTTACCCTATCTTTTACGATCTCAAAAAATTCCAAATCACTTACCATATTTATTTGCAGAGGATGGTTTGGTTAAAAAATGGAAAGTAGTTTTAGGCCATCTAGTAAAACCAAGAATAGGAATTTTTTGGCAAGGTAACCCTAAACAGGAACTTAATTATCAAAGGTCAATCCCGTCTGTTGACCTAAAAATTCTTATAGAATTAGATGGGTTTGAATTTATTTCTTTACAACAAAAGAGTGAATTAGTGGATCCTAAGCGTATAAAGACGTTGGAAAATATTACAAATCATAAAGTTGACTCTAGGTCGGCTTTTATCGACACTGCCGCAATAATGCTTAATCTAGATTTGATAATTTCCGTGGATACAGCAATTGCCCATCTGGCTGGTGCTCTGGGCGTAAAAACATGGTTATTGTTGCCAAGTTCTCCAGATTGGAGATGGTCGTATAAACAAGAGCATACTGATTGGTATCCAAATATGAGATTATTTAGACAGAAGAAAGCAGGTGACTGGGTCGACGTTATTGAGCGTGTTTCTAAATCTTTGAGACAAAAAGAATTTTTGAATTGATATATTATGGTAAATAAAATTCTAACAAGAATTGATGCTACTGTAATAATATGAAAAAATCTAAGTTGTTTATTTAAAAATATAATATTCATTGTTTAGCCAAAACTTTAGTATTAATATCACTTTTCTTTAAAAACCAGCCATGAGATTAGGACTGTGGTTACAGCTTGCCCAGCATTTACGATCGATGCGTTAATTGTTTTAGTATGGTTCACAGATATCATTGGCAATGCACTGGCGGCAATTATTCATATTCCCATTCAAATAAATTGTTCTTTTATTTTTAAAATTAAATAGATTTTCTTTCCGATATAAGCAAAAACTAGGAAATAAGACGTAAGCCAGTATACATCATCGCCAAAAGTTAGGTCCGATTGGGAAGCCGTTGCATGGATATGATGGCTCATAACAATTCCTAGGCCCAGCCATAGTCTCTTAATGTAGTATATGAGTAAGCAAGAATTTATTGGAATTTCATGAGCCATAATATTATTTTATGGGGTTATAGTTTTTTATATTCTGCGCATATTTTTAGGAAAAATTCTTCGTGTGTGGTTAAAGCGTCATTTGAGTTGAATAATATACTATTTTTATTTTTAATTTTTTCTTCAAGTCCTTGGCGAGCTTTTTTATTTTTTCCAAAGTAAGATGCCAATTTAACAAATTGCGACTTTGTATCTGCTACAGGCTCAATTATGGACATTTTCCTATAAAGTCCCAAAGTTAATCTTCCTCTTAGAAATTTACCGGGAAGGGTTATAACTATTTTACCCATAGCAAAAGCTTCATAACTTGTATTTCCGCCACCAAAATAAATTGTATCTAAAATAATATCCGATTCTGATAACACAGCAAAATATTCCTCTTGCGATAATCGCGGTAGAAAGTGTATCCGTGATCTGACATCGGGTATGTTAATATTAAATCTATTGATAAGTTTGTCTGTCCATTTTGGATTTTGGCCGGATATTAGAATAATAATACCATTTTTATCTTCGCGCAAAATTTCTGCCATAATTTCATCAAAGTCTGGATGGATTTTAAATAAACTTTGGGGACAGAAGTAAATATTGTTATTAGGTTCTTTTTGAAAGCTAAATTTTACATCTTTTATGTTTGTAATAGCTGGCCGGTAGTCCACAGAAAAACACGGGAACTGAACAAGCTTCTCTGAGTAATGTTCTTGCGCATTCTCAGGCTCAGAGAGTTCACTTGAGATAAAATAATCAACTGTTGAAATACCCGAAGTTATTGGGTGTCCCCAAGTTACACATTGATTAGTTGCTAGTTTATAGAAAGCTAGGAAGTATGTAAGGGGTTCCATGCCAATATCTGTATAATATAAAATATCTAGCGTTTTGTCTTTTATGAGAGTTTTTGTTTCATTAAGGGTAGGTATTGGAAAATATATTTCTTCAATATGCGGTTTAAATTCATTAATTATATATTTTTTGTTTTTTTCACTCGCTCCTGGACAAAACATAAATACTTCAAATTTATTTTTATTTAGTCCTTTTATAAGAACTTGATTTAACTTGGTTATTGTGTGTTTTCCAAAAAACGTTGAGATAAATCCAATCCGTATTTTTTTTGAAATTTGATTTTTACCCAAATGGGGTGCTGAGTATGTTAGGCTTGGGTAGAACTCCCGAAATATTTTTGCCAATTGAACTTGATGATTTTTGTCATTTCTATTTTGATAGGCTGAAAAGAAATTAGTAATACCAATGTCTGTTAATGGGTCTAACAATTTAGCATCTATTTTACTCAGGTCATTAATCGCTTTTTTTTGACGTTTTCGCGCCTTATATAGAATATTATTTGACTCGGGAATAATGGGTAAAGATAACGCTTTTAATAACTTAAATATTCTGTTTTGAGGATTGAGTTTTATATGTTGATTAAGTTTCTCCAATGCTAAACTATAATCTGACTGTCGAAGCATTATCATTATTAAATTTTTTACTACGGTCGTGTTGTTCTTATCTAATCGCAGTGCTTGATTCAGGTAATCGAATGCTTTTTCGGTTTTACCTAATTTTTCAAGTGCATTACCATAGTTGTTAAGTGCATCAACATCCATTGGCGATATAGATAATGCTATTTGTAAATTTCTTATCGCACGGTTTAAAAACATTAAATCTATAAAAATTGCCCCTTGGTTAACTAGCGCAATTAAATTATTTGGTTCTAAAATTAATATTTCAGAATATAAATTCTGTGCTCTAATGATATCACCAGTTGAGTGAAATTTTAGAGCTTTTTTTAGAAGCTTATCATGCTTTAGATTCATTTCGTGTTTATATTTAACTCAAGGCAGTTATTAAATTTTTTTAATAATCACTTAAAAGAATATTTTTAAAATTCTTGCTTTAATTAGCAAGTAAATAATTAATGATGGTTTAACCTCCGTAAGTAATTTCTATTTTGTTGGCGGTTTCTTTCAAATTTATAAGAAATTTTTCAACTATTTCTTCAATAGTAGCCGCCTGCCTAACCCACACCAAAGAGATACAACCAATTACTTTGCCCTCAATTCTAATAGGAACAGCAATTGCTTGTAATCCATCATCATAACTCGATTTTAAAGGTCGCTCGCCCCCCCCAAAGGAAGGTTCTCTGGTTGCATAACCATTTATTTTGATTTTCTCTAAATCGTTTAAAAATATCTTTTTATTCTTTACAATTTGATTTGCGGCACTTTTTGTTTCTTTAAGATTATTAATTATATCATCTCTTTCTGATTGATCACAAAACGCCAGATAAGCTCTTCCCATCGCCGACAGTGGAATATTAATCATATGCCCAATTTCATCTCTTTTTAATAAGAAAGGGGTTTTGGTACGGCTAGTTTCAATTAATTCCATATAAACTTTTTCATGATGAATCACAGCTAAGTCAGATGGCCAAGAAGCTTCTCTACATAATATGTCAAGGAAAGGTGCCGCTATCTCAGCTAAACGATCGCTATCGTCTAAGCCTTTCAACATTCCTTTAATTTTGAAACTATTTCTATATAGGCCATCACCAAGGCCTCTACGAACCCATCCCGCACCCTCTAAAGTTCTTAAAATACGTAATATTGTTGGGCGTGGAAGGTCTGTAGCTTGATATACTTGATTTAGAGTTGCTGCACGTTTTTGTTGTAATATTTGCATGACGTGCAACCCTCGTTCCAAGGCCCTTATCGTTTTATATTTTGATCGATCTAAAGTCTTCATCATGTTCCAAGTTTTAATGCGGAGAGTGACATCGCTAAATCCAATTGCTAGCTTAAATTAGATAAAATTTCAACTAATGAAACTTTAAGTATATCTTTTGATAAAACTCTTGCTAAATTTGAACTTACATAAAAACTAAGATATGTATTTTCGCTGAGGAGGATATTTTATGTATTTAAATAATGCTTGGTACGTAGGGGCTTGGTCAAATGAAGTAAATAGACAACCTTTTCAGAGATTTATACTTGATAAACCTCTTGTTTTCTACCGGAGAGAAACTGGTGAGCCAATAGTTCTAGATGACCGTTGTTGCCATCGGTTTGCCCCATTATCTGCAGGTTGGCTGGATGGTGATAATATAGTGTGTGGATATCACGGATTTACATACTCTCCGAGTGGTGCGTGTGTTTCTATACCCGGTGTAGAAAAAAAGCCAAAGAAGATAGGAGTAAACGGATACCCGGTTGTGGAGAAATGGGGGTGGATTTGGGTATGGATGGGTGACGCAGAGAAGGTTGATGATACAAAAATACCTGATTTTCATTATTTGCAAGATCCAGCGTGGACAGGTCATGGTGAAACGCTAAATTTAAAGAGTAATTACAACTTAGTTGTGGAAAATTTACTTGATTTAACTCACGCTAAATTTGTTCATAAGACAACGCTTGCTACAAATGATGTGACTGAATTTCCACTAACAATCAAAGAAGAAAACGAAACAATTATCGTGGAACGAATGATGCGAGGCATAAAGGCCTCACCATTATTTACTCGCGCAGGTAATTTTACGGAGCCTGTTGATCATCATCAACATATTATTTTTACTCCTCCTTGCTATATTTCAATTAACACAACAGTTATTTCTAATTCAGATTCCAGTGAAAATAAAAGCGCTGAGATTAGAATTCTAAATGCTTTAACCCCAGAAACATCAACCACGACCAATTATTTTTGGAATTTAGTTCGTTGCTTTTCTCTAGACGATGAAGATATGACCAAGTTTCTTTATGAAGGCAATAAATTCGCTTTTTCAGAGGATCAGGCAATTATAGAAAAACAGCAACAAATGTGGGATACCTTACCAAATGCTAAGCCTGTTCCATTTCCGCACGATAAGGGAATAATTCAAAAGGGAAAATTAATGGAAAGGTTAATAACATTTGAAAAAAATAACCATAATTAGTCATTAGAAAATTCGTATCAGATTATAAGTAGTATTGAGCATGTGTGTCTCGAATACCTTATTTAATTTGTTACCGTATTTTTAATTATATATTTTTTATTATTTTACGTCATCACGTATGAAATTCTAGGTTGGCGGCAATAAAAAACCGAAAAAATATTTAACTTTTTTCGGCTTTTTATCGATTCTAATATGTAAATATATATTAAATCGCTATTCCTGTCTGGCGCCAGGTTGATGTTCCTTTGCAATCAGGGCACACGCGCTCGCCAATATGACTGGATTGGAACTCGTCCATACACATAAGACATTTTCGACGTTTTGCGATCAACTTATCTGATTGCGGTTTTTTGTTCATTTCAGAACGAGAAGCCATGGATTTCTCTCCATTATTAAGTTTCTACCCGCACGCAGCGGCTTATTATTTACCTTCCCAATCACTAAAAATATTAATAAGCAAATTTCAACAGCTGTTTATGAAATTTTTTTTACCAAAATAGTAATTTGAGACCATAAATGTGTTCTTACTGCATTAAACCCATATCTTTATATGCAAAAATTGCATACCAACTATGATAATTTCGTATTCCTTGGTTTAGTTACTGTAATCAAACAATGTTTTTAGAATTCATCATTATTATTACCTGTCAAAGTATACATTATAGCAACTGTTTTTGCGAGTACTTTTTGGGTCTTTACCATAAATTTTGTGATTAAAGAAGTATATATTCAAAAAAATTTGTTAAATTCTTTATTAAAAATTGTATAAGCGGGTAGGTTACAATCACCTATCTTTTTTCTAATGATAAAAAAATCATTAGGAAAAAAAATACAACTTAATCAATAATACTGTTTAAAGTTGGGCTCGGTCGCATTGCTGCAATAACTTTACTTTGATCCGTATGATAGTAACCGCCAAGTTCAACACTTCTGCCCTGAATAGAGAGTAATTCATTAATGATTTTGGACTCGTGTAAGGTAAGTTGCTCAGCCATTTTTTCGAAATGGGACTTTAAATCTTCATCTTCGTTCTGATCTGCAAGGGCCTGTGACCAGTATTTGGCTATATAAAAATGGCTACCTCGATTATCAATTTCGCCAACTATTCGGCTAGGCGAGTTATCGTTATCTAATAATAATTCTACAGCTTGGTCTAAAGTTTTTGCAAGTATATGCGCTTTTGGATTATTCTTTTTATTACCTAGAAATTCTAAAGAGGCGCTTAGAGCGCAGAATTCTCCCAAAGAGTCCCAACGTAAATGCCCTTCTTCGACCAATTGTTGAACGTGCTTTGGGGCAGATCCACCCGCTCCAGTTTCAAATAAACCACCGCCATTTAAGAGTGGGACAATTGATAACATTTTAGCACTGGTTCCAACTTCCAATATGGGAAAGAGGTCAGTCAGATAATCCCTAAGCACATTGCCAGTGACCGAGATTGTATTCAAACCATCTTTGACACGTTTTAGTGAAAAACGAGTTGCTTCGACAGGAGACATAATTCGAATATCTAGACCTTCAGTATTATATTCCGGGAGGTATTGATTAATTTTTTTAATTAATTGAGCATCATGTGCACGGTTTTTGTTAAGCCAAATAATGGCGGGAGTACTCGTTTCTCTAGCACGATCAACGCCTAATTTAATCCAATTCTGGATTGGTGAATCTTTAGTCTGACACATCCGCCAGATATCATTTTCAAAAACACGGTGTTCAACTAGTATTCTTCCTTTTGAGTCCACTATCCTTATTTTACCGTCACCAGGTGCTTTAAAAGTTTGTGGATGAGAGCCGTACTCTTCAGCTTTTTTTGCCATTAATCCCACATTTGAGACGCTGCCCATTTTTGCTGGATTGAAAGCTCCATGTTTTTTACAAAATTCGATTGTTTCGTCATATATTCCAGCATAACTGCTATCCGGAATCACACACTTCGTATCTCGTTCTTCTCCATCTGGTCCCCATGATTTGCCGCCTGCCCGAATAAGAGCGGGAAGTGACGCATCTATAATAACGTCACTTGAAACATGAAGGTTTGAGATACCTCGATCAGAATTGACCATGTAAAGATCCGGTTGCTTATCAATGCATGTTTCAATATCACTCATTATTTCCGATTTTTTTTCAATCGGGAGAGCAGAGATTTTTGTAAGGAGATCACCAATCCCCAAATCTGGGTTCACCAGGATATTTTTAAGTGTAACTGAATGTTTTTCAAACACTTCCTCAAGATAAACGGATACAGCATGACCAAAAATAATTGGATCTGAAATCTTCATCATAGTAGCTTTGATGTGAAGTGAAAATAGGACGCCCTGTTCTTTAGCATTTTTCATTTCATTTTTTAAAAATAATCTGAGAGCTGTTATACTCATCATTGTAGCATCAATGACGTCGCCTTCATCCAACATATGATCAGATTTAAGTATAGTTATGTTTTTATAGTCATCTAAATACTCAATATTCGCCATTCCTCGATTTTCTTTGGAAATAGTTATGGATTTCTCATTTGAATAAAAATCCCCATTTTCCATTGTTGATACGTGGGTTTTTGAGTCTGACGACCATTGCCCCATACTGTGAGGATTATTCATTGCAAATTTTTTGACCGCTTTTGGCGCTCGCCTATCAGAATTACCTTCTCGAAGAATTGGATTCACAGCACTACCTAGTATTTTTCCATAGACTTCTTTTATATTTTTTTCTTTTTCCGTTTTGGGGTTATCTGGGTAAGATGGAATGTTGAACCCTTGACCTTGCAGTTCACTAATGGCTGCGTTTAGTTGCGGAATAGAGGCGCTTATATTAGGGAGTTTAATTATATTTGCATTCGGGTCTTGAACAATTTGACCAAGAATTGATAGGTCGTCGGTTTGCCTTTGCGAATCATCAAGGTTCTCGGGAAAATTTGCTAAAATTCTTCCGGCTAATGATATATCTCTGGGATTTACAGTGATATCCGCAACTTTTGTAAATGACTGGATAATTGGGAGAAACGAACCGCTCGCTAATTCAGGTGCCTCATCAACTTTTGTATATATTATATCGGGTTTGTTGATTGATTGATTAGTCATTTGAATTTTAACTCCTAACGCCGTTTCTCGTATGGAAGATTTAAATTTTTATTTAATATTTCTATATTGATAAAAAATATAAAAACTTTTGATGTAATTACATAAATTTGCAATATATACCCTAAAATCACCTTTAAAATTAAATTTTACTATTTCATAATCCATGTTGGAATATTTTTACTATATTTCTAACTGAGAAGCCTTATTTTTTACTTGGCTTCTCTTACCAAAACTGAACGGTGATCCTCCTTCGAAAACCCAATTTTAAATGCTATTGCCATTGAAAATATTTATTTTGTCTCAAAATTTTTATAGAACTTTATAAGCACAGCACATCGTAAAAAATATCATCCAATAAAGTTGGTGCCCCCCGCCAGAATCGAACTGGCACTCTCTTGCGAGAACGGGATTTTGAATCCCGCGCGTCTACCAATTCCGCCAGAGGGGCTCCATAACCGAGTTTTTACAACTAAAAATGTTACGGTTCAAATAATATGTTAATAAACCAGAAAAAAATTATTTACTGCACTCTTATGTATTAATTTAGTCAAAAATACAATTGGTTAATTGTATAGATTTATTACTTTGGATCAGTTTATTTTTGGAGTAACTCGGAATTATCGAGGCTAAAGGTGTGCGAGAGAAGAAATATAATAAGTTAAATAACTTTGATTTGAGTTTAACAGAATTTATAGCCATTTAATAAAAATGCAGTATCATAAATTTCCTAATAGTTTTATCATGATATTAGCTTCTGTATTTTTCTTTTTTTTAATTGAGAAGTAAATGTGTATTAATAAAAATAATATTTTATCATATCAGATACCTATAAATATAGCTATGATTCTGTTTTCGTTAATAATCTCAGCTAGTTTTATATTTGACTGGCTTGCTATTGAAGTTCTTAGATACATCTCTATTTCTATTTTATTATTACAAATATGTTTTGAGATTATTACCAAAAANAAATTTTTTTTAACATCNCCATTNTTCATACTGTCTTCTCTGGCATTAGTTTTTTTTTCTTTCCTACTGGGAATAACCCTAAATTTACACGAACCAATATACTATCAAAGAGTTATGATAGCTGCTGGTAGCGATGCGGAGAGATATATAGCTGCTTTCGCTTTGATAACTCTTGCCACTCATATGTTAGTCTTACTTGTCACCAATATTAAGTTACAGTCGGTGGAAATAAAATATATTCAAAAGAATGAAGTTGTTTTCAGGCTATTTATTTTTTTTATAAGTATATTGACACTTTTTAATGTTTATTTTTTTTATACTGCCTCTGATTTAACGGCAACTTTGAATATTAGTCTTCGACATTTGTTGCCGCCTCTTCAAGCTTTTATGATATTTTTTTTAATACGCCGGACTTTTATTAGCGGGAAAAAGTTGACGTTATTGACTGTATTCTCCTTTTGTATTTTTTTCGTTGGAATGTTCGCCGTACATGAAGGAAAAATCCCAATATTCATTGGTATTGCTGCATTATTCTATTGGCTAAGATTGACTAAAATAACCTTAGGTAAAACTTCTCTTTGTTTGCTTATAACATTAATAATAGGGTTGGCTGGGTTACAGCTAACATCAGTTATGAGGTCTCCAGAAGGGTCCATCAAAACGTTTTTTACTGGATCACCAACTACAGAATTGGCTCATGGCAATATTCCACGGGTTCTTAGAGCGCCTTTATTGAAAATATTGTATCGCCAGAGCGCTACTGTTTACTGTTTTAAAAAAGTATTAGATTACGGCTCGGATGCTCCTTTTACCCTGTCTGATCAATTTTTTTGGATAAAGGGTCTAGTGCCGCGTATTTTATGGAGTGAGAAGCCTAAATTGTCTGGAGGTCAGTTGTACACACAAAAATATTGTGGGCAGCCAACTTATTCCCATCACAACTCCTCAATAACGCTATTAGGTCAACCATTTATAATAGGTGGGAATATAGGCCTTTTTTTAAATATTGGCCTTCTTATTTTTGGGTTAGCTGGGATTACATTGTTAACCCGACAACCACTTGGATTATCAACGCTTTCAGTTGTGGCACTCTCACCATGGTTAATCGATATGGATCAAAATTTTGTTCTTTATGTTGCTAATTTGGTTAAGTTTTTTCTCATAATTCTACCGCTAATCATAATTACAGGTTTGGCTGAAAAAAACCAAAATATTATGAGGTTTAAGAATTTATTAAGGTTTTGCGAGAGGAAAAACTGATAAAGATAGGCCAATATTTCTTGTCTGGTGCGAGCTTCTCTGTTAAAAATTATAAAGATCATCTTAAAATTTAAACAGATGTCGTTCTTTAAAACGAACTCAAATATGTGAAAATTATTTAGTGGATAAATTTTGTACAACACATGCTAAAAACTCCGAGTTAGAGAATAAGCCTGATTTTTGCATTGTAATAAATGGTATTCATGCGAAAAGTGGAGGTGGTGTAACGTATCTTCGACATATATTGCCCATTCTCGCTAAATTCCGAGACACTGACATACATCTTTTTATCCATAAAAACCAGTTTGATCTCTTCTATCCGATAGACGAAAGAATAAACGTTACACTTCTCTCGTTTAATCCCAATATTTTTAATACTTTGTTATGGGAACAAATAGCTATTCCATTGAAAGCTTGGGCGATGGGTTGTTCAGTTTTATTCTCTCCAGCAAATTATGGACCCATACTGGCTCGTAATCATGTTATATTGCTCCGAAATGCAATCTCAGTTATAGCAATTGCGCAAAATCCTAGACAAATAATTTATTGGATGGGTATGGCCCTAGCAACGTTGGTATCATTTCTCTCAGCCAAGAGAGTAATTGCGGTGTCCAATTACGCCCAGAAACTAATGAGCTTTAAATTACCCAAAATATTTACTAAAAAATGTGAAGTAGTCCACCACGGTGTTAAACAAATTAGTATTTCCGAGAAACAGAATGGTTGTCTGGGCACTGATTTATTAGCAGTGTCAGATATTTATGTTCAGAAAAATTATTATAAGCTTATTCAATCTTTTGCGAAAATTGTAGAAAAAAGGTCGGGACTTAGATTAATAATTATCGGTGAGAGAATTGATCAGAGTTATGCGAAAAAACTCGATAATTTAATAGAAAAATTAGGAATTGAAGAACAAGTTGTATTCAAAGGTAAAGTTAATACTTTAGAAGTAATGGAATNCTACAAAAATTGCAGAGTTTTTGTTTTTCCGTCTTTGGTTGAGACATTTGGTAATACTCTACTCGAGGCTATGATAGTTGGAGTTCCTATTGCATGTTCCAAATCTGCTGCTATGCCAGAGGTTCTAGGCGACTGTGGTGTTTTTTTTGATCCAGACGATGAGTTTGATATTGCTGATAAAGTTGAAACTTTACTTGATAATGAAGAATTAAGTATTGAATTGGCCCAAAAGGCTTCTGATAGGGCTGCCCATTTTAGATGGGAGAAAACCGTTAAACAAACTTTCAGCATTCTTATGGATGCAGCTAATAAAAATCAAAATGTTAAATGTAAGATTAGATGATCGACTCGGTCTTAATAATTACAATTCCCCCATTAACGGGTGGTGTGCCAGATAAGGCAAAAATACTCTGTCATCATCTCAGGAAGTTGGGATACCAAGTGACTGTATCGCATTATGCAACTTATACAGATTATCCTAATTTAGTTGTCACGTTATGGCAGTTGCTTCGGGGCAAGCAACCTAAGATCTCTTACGGAAAATGTTTTGATGATTTAAACTGTATTTCAGTAGGCTGCAGACTTCCCGAACTTGAATTTACGTACTATCTGCCTTCAAAGGCTTGGAGTACTGTTATAAATAACTATCAACGTCACATTGTCGTCGGGGGAACTGTTCTTACCTCTTATTTTCTTTCTTACCTTGGTTTACCACATCTTGTTTGGTGTGCAAGTACTATGATGGAAGATCGCCTGGAACGTCAGCGGTCAATGCCATTGATAAGAAAAATAGTTGATCGATTTATTGTATGTCCCGTCCAGCATTTTATGGAGCAGAAAATATTAAGGGGAAATGGCCACTTAATGGCTGTTAGCTCTTATACACGACGAACCCTGATATCTGCGGGAGGTCACCCTGAAAAAATTTCGAGCCTTCCCATCCCCGTGAATTTAGAATTTTTTATACCTCCTTCGGATGCCCCTAAACCACGGGTAATTGGCTTTGCTGGTCGCGGAGGTGATCCAAGAAAAAATCTCAATCTATTGTTTCTTACATTAAAATATTTGAATGAATTTAATAGTAATTTTAAATTACTTTTAACCGGTGATGTTGAGCTAACGTTCAAACCGCTAATTGAAAGATTGGGTATTTTGAATAAGGTTTCTTGGACTGGATGGTTGGAAGACAATAATCTAAAGAACTTTTATCAAAAATTAGATATTTTTGTCATACCTTCAATTCAAGAAGGCCTGAATCTTTCCGGCCTTCAGGCTATGGCCTGTGCAGTTCCAGTGGTTTCAACCCGTTGTGGAGGGCCAGAGGATTATGTTATTAATGATGTAACTGGTTCTTTAGTTTCTTTCGATGCCAAGGAAATGGCGTCCGCTATATTAAGTATTACTGAAGATAGAGAAAAAAGAATAAAAATGGGTAAAAATGCGCGAAAATTTGTTGAAGAGAATTATAGTCATAAACAGTTTGAGCAATCCCTTGAAAAAGTGTGGTATAAAATCTGGGGAGATAAACCGTAACTATTAAACTCACATATATTGTTTCTCACCCTATTCAATATCAAGCACCTTTATTACGTCTCATCTCTAAAGAGCCGACTATTGAATTGAGAGTGGTCTTTGAAAATAATCCAGAGAATTTAGCTTATTATGATTCAGGTTTTAAGCGAAAGGTTGAGTGGGATTTACCGTTAACGGATGGATATAACAACGAATATTTAATAAATACAAACTTAGAAGAAGAAATAAATGATGCCGATATACTATGGCTTCATGGTTGGGGTAGTCGGACTTTGCGAAGAGCGCTAAGAATCGCAAAACGTTTAAGAATTCCAGTATTAATGAGAGCAGAGAATTGTGATATCGCTATGCCTGATGGATATGGGTTAAGGGGCTGGTTAAAACGTTATTACATAAACCGTATTTTGAGCTACTGTTCTGCGTTTCTTGCGATCGGGTCCAATAATCAGAAATACTACCTTAATAGGGGAGTATCATCCAATCAAATTTTTAAAACTCCTTACGCTATTGATAATGAAAAGTTCATATCGGGAGCTAAAACTGTTGAACCAATGCGCAAAAAGTTTAAGTCCCAATTAGGAATAGGTGCAGAACAAAAAGTTATTCTTTTCGTTGGAAAATTTATACCTCGCAAATGCCCACATCTCTTGATTAAAGCTTATAATAGGATTGATTGGGGGGGAAATACTAGGCCCGCATTATTATTCGTTGGTGACGGTGAAATGAAGGGGAAACTTCGTGACTTAGCACCAGACGCTATTTTTTTAGGCTTTAAAAATCAAAGCGAGTTACCTGCAATTTATTCTATTGCTGATGTAATGGTTCTTCCATCCAGGCGTGAGCCTTGGGGTTTGGTGGTTAACGAAGCAATGGCATGTGGGACTGCTGTTATTGTCAGTGATCAGGTTGGCTGTGCGACTGATTTAATAAATGATACTTGTGGCAGGGTTTTCCCCTCTGGTGACGTTGGGATGTTGTCTAGTAGTATTATTCATTGCTTAGAAAATTCAGATTCAATGGGAAAAGTTTCGAAAGAAATAATAATAAATTGGGGATTTTCAGAGGATATTACTGGTTTAAAAGGGGCTATAAGGTATATGGGGTCTATAGATGCCGGTAAAACTTAAAGTTAAATTACCTATACGAATTATTCTGGTTGGCCAAACGTTTAAGGAGTCTCGGACAGTTCAAAGAGCTAAAACTATGCAGTCCTTAGGATTCTCGGTAACATGCGTATCTTCTGTTCTTCCTAATTCTAATTACGAGACACGTCCTAGTCTTTCCAAAAGAATACGGTATCGTTTACGAATTCCGGCTGATCCAGCCAGGGCAAATTCGAGAATTATCAGTGAGGTCAAGCGGGGTGCAGAAATATTATGGCTAGATGCAGCAGATATGATTAAATCTTCAACAATACATCGAGCCAAAGAACTTAACCCTAGGTTAGTGGTTATATGGTACGGCGAGGATGATATGATGAATGCTAGGCTAAGGACTCGGCAAATTGATCGCTCTTTGCCTTTATTTGATTTGTGGGTAACAACAAAATCATTTAATTCGCAACCTGATGAAATACCCTCTCTAGGCGCAAAGAATGTTCTTTTTGTAAACAATAGTTGCGATCCCCAGTTGCACCGATACATTCGAGTTAATAAGAAGGAAAAAATACTCTTCGGCGGCGCTATAACCTTTATTGGCTCTTTCGAGAGCCCGCGGGCTAACAGCCTATTATATTTAGCTAAAAGGGGATTAAATGTNCGAGTNTGGGGAAATGGNTGGAATGNGTGGGTTGATAGGANCCCCAANTTGNTGGTTGAAAATACCCCAATATATAATANTGATTACGTAAAAGCTATAGTTGCGAGCTCGATNAATTTATGTTTCTTGCGCAGATCAAANCGNGATCTACAAACTTGTCGNTCCATTGAAATACCCTCTTGTTCTGGGTTTATGTTGCATCAACGTAATAGTGAAATTACAGCATTATACCGTGAGAATAGGGAAGCCACATATTTTTCTAGTGATGAGGAGCTTTTTGAAATGTGTTCTTATTGGATAAAGCGTGATCAAAAACGTTTACTTATTGGAGAAGCTGGAAGAAAAAGAACAATAGAACTTGGCTTAACTCATGAGATAAATATTATTCGTATAATCAACACTGCTTTTTCAAATTACTAGGATCTGGGACCATGAGAATTTTAGTTAATGCAATGTCCGCTAAATCAGGAGGTATTGCGACTTATACTAGAAATATTTCTCGTTCTTTCCGCGAGCGTGGATTAGAAGCTAGTTTTGCTGTTTCTAATGAATTCGAATTAGATAAAGATATTTCGGTGGTTAGGTTACCAGCTAACAGGATGTCTAATTTTAAACGCGTTCTTTGGGAACAAACTTATTGGAGGAAAATAGTAAATTATTATAAACCAGATGTTCTATTTTCGTCGGCAAACTTTGGTTTATTAAAAACTCGGACGCCCCAAGTTTTGTTGATGCGCGAGGGTGGGTTATTTGATCCATTTTACTTACGGTATGTTGGGCCCTCAGCTAACTTGATTAAACTATTTGAGAGAATTGGTCGCCGTAGACTGATTTTAGCATCAGCACGTGCCTCAAGTGTTGTAATGACTCCCTCTGAATCAACAAAGACACTTATTGTTTCCGCAGATCAAAATTTGGAGGGCCGTATTATTGTAAATCCGTATGGAACTAAGTTGGATCAATTTAACTCTTCCTCATACCAAAATAAGTGGAAAAAAGATAAGACTCTCAGACTTCTTTATGTTTCAGTTTATTACCCCCATAAAATGCCTGGTTTAGTCTCTGAGGCTGTTGCAAAATTAAATGCTGATGGTATTAAAACTCACCTTACACTGACNATGAGCATGGATCAGTTAAAAAATACTGCTGGTAATGAAAAAGATTATCTCTTATTAAAAAAAGGTATTGAACGCAATCAACTAACTTTATTGGGTTCTGTGTCTTATGAGGACCTTCCACTTATTTATTCCGAACACGATATATTTGTTTTTCCGTCTATATCTGAGACATTTGGACACCCTCTTGCTGAAGCAATGAGCATGGGTTTACCTGTTATAGCATCCGATACATATATTCATCGCGAGGTTTGCGGTAATGCAGCANTCTATTATCCACCGCTCTTGGTGTCGGAGCTTGTAAAAAAAATCAAGGAAGTACATGACAATAGGGCTTTGCGAAATAAACTCTCTAAAAATGGTATAGCGAAAAGTAAACANTACTTTTCTTGGGAAAACCATGTTGATCGTTTGATTTCTATTTTTAGGAAATTCTAGAAATTAAGTTANTATATAAATCAATAATTTTATTTTTGTTTTGTCTCTATGTTGAGACACTTCAACAAANTTTTNGCTAAAATGGATCTTTGAATGCAAATTAATAACATTACCTTACCATTTATTTGGGNCTTACGCCAAATTGGGAAAAGAGTTNAACTCCGCGGATGGGAGCGAATGCTGCNAATACTGTTTAATCCTGAGAAGCAAAAANAANNAAGCTTTCAAATANCTTTTTTTGGTNTGAAATATATTGGTTATTCCAATAATTTCATTGATTGGAACGTNATTTTTTATGGTAGCTATGAGTCATTTGAACTTCAATTATTTTCAGCTTTAGCGTATCGGTCTGAGGAAACTATATTCATAGACGTTGGCGCAAATGTTGGTCATCACGCTCTTTATATGAGCCGATACGCCAACGAAGTTCATGCATTTGAACCCAATCCAAGTCTGTGGCCTCAAATTAAAGAAAAAATATCAATTAATGGCACGAAGAATATATTATTGCATGGTTACGGTCTTGGGAAATATAGCGGAGAACTGCCGCTTTATTTAGGGAATGAAAGTGGGGAGTCATCATTAATTCCTGGCAGCAATAGAAATAATCAAATTGCGAGTGGACTAGTAAATATCCTAAGTGGCGACCAAAGTTTTAAAGAGTTAGGTATCCATAATCTTGATTTAGTTAAGTTAGATGTGGAAGGATATGAAAAGTATGCCATTGAAGGAATGATCGGTTACCTAAAAGAATACCGACCAATCATGATGGTGGAATTGAGCCAAATTGGGAGAAAACAGTTTGGTAGTTTTGCAGAATTTATAAAAACTTTTCCAAGTAAGTATAAATTTTATTCTTGCCAATGGCTATCTGGCATTATTATTCGTAAAGTTCTTTTTCCAGTTGATGATCAAATATATTTGCGCTTTGCTGGGAATATATTTTGTGTGCCCTTCGAGAAAGAGAAAGTCTTTAAAAATGTGGCTAATAGGATATGAGTAACTTTGAATATAAAAGACTAAAAATAGCTAGTATGTTTTTGGTGTCTGGCCAAGTATTTCAGGCAGTTCTAGCGTTTGGAGTAAATTTAATTTTAGTACGTCATATTTCACCTGGAGAATTTGGCCGATTTGCAATAATTTTAGCTGGTGCTTTTCTCATATACTCTATTATTTCTTCGCGTATTAATATTTTAATAGCAAGGATGCCCGAGTTTGATTATACCTTTGAAGTAAAACAAAAACTTTTTTCCGCGATGACGCTGGAAACCATTGTTGCAACTTTATTTATTTTATTTTGGTTAATCATTAGTGATGAGGTAGGTTTTTGGGAATTTACTCTTGTCGCCGCCATTGGTCTACGTCACTGGACAGACCTTAATAAGGCTTTCTTTGAGCGTAATATGCCTTATCGTCAATTGGCTTTGGTCGAGACGGGGGCCTCCACTGGAGGACATTTAATTGCTCTTTCTATGGTGTTAATTGGAATGGGCTGGGTTGTATTATTTGTTCGTGAACTATTAATTTCATTGTTTAACTTATTAGGGCTTTGGCGTGTTGGGGGAATGACAATATATCGACTACGTTTTTTAACTCTCCGAGAGTGGTTGGATCTTTATAAAGAGGTTAAAGGTATATGGCTTGATGGTGTGTTNGAAGGAAATTTCCAANGATTAACAATTCTTTTGTCAGGTTTCCTTGGTAGCGAAGTTATCGCAGGATTTTTTTTTCAAGCTCAACGATTGGCTTTTGTTCCACATCAAGTGTTATCGCCGATTGTGAACCGAATTCTTGCGGTTTGGTTCGGGCGTACTGAAGACGTAAAAATACGTGATGATGGGCGCAACAAAGCGCTGAAGATTTTATTTTTGCCTTTATTATTGACTGGGTTTTTAACANTATTATTTGCGGATCCCCTAGTGCCCTGGTTATTTGGTCAGAGCTGGCTGAGAGTTGCAGATATTCTNGTTTATATGTCTGGGATGATAGTTTTTTGCACGCTATTTGAGACACTTAAGTCTTATTGTCTAGTAACCCGAGCAACTATAACTTTGTTTGGCGGTCGTGTGGTTCAATATATCGGTCTTTTAGTTCCGATAATATTGGGGTATTTAGGTTGGTTTAAAGCTGATTTAGCATTGGCAATGGGCTTATCCTTTGCTTATTCTTTTGGATTTTTATTTATTTTAATGGTTGTATTTGTTAATCAGAATAATAAGACTATTTTTAAATAAAGTATATTTGGGTTTGTATCGTATGTTAAATTTAAGGGTTACTCTAAATTTTTTTTTCATTTCTATTCTGCTATATTTGTTTTTAGGATCTAACTCGATCGCACAGCTTTATAAGATTGAGAATGGTGTATTTTTGAAATCTGCTTTGCCGCTAGATGAGCCTCGTCATTTATGTGTTGATATTCCGGGACATAAAGACCGGGTCAGAGTTAATGGTTATATGATGGTACATACTTGTAAAGAGGGTATGTGGAATTTGGACGAACGTTTTGAAAAATCCTCAATTAACTCGAATAAACTCAGAATGCCCTATTATAATAAATGTTTGGCGGCTGAAAAACCTGAAGAGGGTTCAAAAATAATTTTGAGAAGATGCAAAGACGGGTTATTAACCGATTGGAAAATGATCGAAGCAAGATTAACGTTGCTGGATCATCAAAGTCTTTGCTTAACAATTGGACCAGAACCTTCAAGACTAACGCGAGGGGGTAAAAGATTGCCTACACGTGCAAAGGCGCGTTCCTTGTCCATGCGCAACTGTTCTGACATTTCAGTTGAGCGCCAACTTTGGACTTTAGCAGATCCTCTTAAAATTACTAAACCATTATTACCACCAAAAGGACGTTGACTTTGCCATTAGCTGTGCAGTTATTATTTTTTATTATCACTGACTACATAGAGAAAATGGGATAAGAAGATCATAAAAATTAACGATTAGGTTAATTTTACGCGGAGCCTATAATGCTGCAACGAATTTATAGTTGGACTTTAAATTTAGCCTCTCATAAACACGCACTGTTTGCTCTAGCATTGATTGCCTTTGTTGAGAGTTCTATTTTCCCAATTCCTCCAGATATTATTCTTATTCCAATGATTTTAGCGGCTAGAGATAGAGCATGGGTCATTGCTGGGGTGTGCACATTTGCTTCAGCATTAGGTGGGGTTTTTGGTTATGGTATTGGTTTTTTTATGTTTGAACAAATTGGACGACCAATACTCGATTTCTATAATCATGGACTCAGGTTTACGGAGTTTAAAGAAAGTTATAATAATTGGGGTTCATGGGCCGTTTTTTTTGCTGGAATAACTCCGTTTCCTTATAAAGTTATCACTATTCTGAGTGGCGTAACAGAATTGAATCTTCCTGTTTTTATATTCTCATCTATTTTAGCCCGAGGTATAAGGTTTTATATAATAGCCGCGCTACTCTGGAAATATGGATCGCAGATACAGGCTTTTATAGAGCGCCGTCTTGGGATGCTTTTTATGATTGGCGTGATTGTTTTATTGGGTGGTTTTGTTTTAATAAAAATTTTGCTTTAGAATATGTTTATTATGTTTTTTTTCATTAAAAAAATGCCAATCCATTTAGTTCTAGTTTCATCAATATTTGCATTAGCCGTGGCATATGTGTCTCAATATGGATTTGGTTTTGAGCCCTGTGCTTTATGTTATTATCAACGTATCCCATACTTTGTAGTGATAGTATTTAGTTTTGTATCGTTAAGTATAAGAATGGCAGATCATAGAAATATCCAGACGTGCATCGGGCTAATATTCTTTTTTGGTGCTTTGTTGGCTTTTTATCATTTTGGCGTTGAACAATATTGGTGGAGTGGATCTGAAAGTTGTAGTCAAACGCAGCCTTTGCCAATGAATTTTAATGAGTTTCAAGAAGAATTATTGACAAAAATGCCGAAACGGTGTGATGAGGTAGAATGGACCTTGTTTGGTTTCTCTATGAGCGTTTATAATATGATTGCTTCTTTAGTGCTCGGTTTTTTCAGCATTTTTAGCAGGCGTTTGGTGACACCGCACTTTTAATATTTTGACTGGAGTATGATTGAATTATGGCTAATTATAAAAATAAATTTGGGCGTTTACCGGGGGACTTATCCCAAAATGAAATGGTCGAACGAATGATACGTGTAAATCATGCTGGGGAATACGGTGCCAAGAGAATTTATGAGGGCCAACTGTCCGTTCTAGGCGATACGAAAGAAGGTGAGATTATTCGTGAGATGGAAATGGCAGAAAGGCGCCACCTTGAAAAATTTAGCGAATTAATTGTTAAACGCAGAGTTAGGCCCACTGTCTTGAGCCCTCTTTGGCATGTTGCTGGTTACGCACTTGGTGTTGCAACTGCAAAACTGGGTAAAGAAGCAGCTATGGCATGTACGGTGGCTGTTGAGGAGGTGATTGAAGAACATTATGCTGACCAATATGATCAGTTGAACACTATTCCGGAAAAACAATCAGAAACAGAGTTAAAGTCAATTATTGAAGATTTCAGAGAGGAAGAAATTGAGCATCGTAATATCGCATTAGACAATGATGCATTAGATGCTCCTGGTTATCCAGTATTAACAAAAGCAATTAAGTCTGGATCTAAACTTGCTATCTGGCTATCTGAGCGTCTATAGGAAAAAAATTGTCGATTGAGCTGTATCATCATGGATCATCGGTATGTGCTGCAAAAGTAAGGCTCGTACTAGCCGAGAAATGCTTAGAGTGGGAAGGGCATTATTTAGATATACTCGCAGGTGAACACCATAACGTTGAATATCTAAAGCTTAATCCAAAGGCAGTAGTTCCAACGTTAGTTCATAATGGCCAAGTTATTCGTGAGTCTTCTATTATATGTGAATATGTGGATGATGCTTTTTCGGGACCAAAACTTAAACCTAAGGATCCTCTGATACAGGCACATATGAGGTTATGGACAAAGATGGTTGATGAGGAAGTGCACCCTTCGGTTCGCCCAATAACCTATGTTGCGACGCATCGCCATAAAATTATGGAGCAATCGCCTGAGGAGGTAGAGGAGCATATAGAGAATGATCCAGACCCATTTTGGCGTGCTCGCAAACGTGGCTGGATCTATGATGGTTTTAATGCTCCTGATGTAAAAATTGCTATCCAGCTCTTTGATAAATTATTGGGTGATATGGAAACGTCACTCCAAGATTCTGAGTGGCTCGTAAGTAATGAGTATACTCTGGCAGATACAGCACTTACACCTTATATAAATCGTTTGGAAATGCTTAGCCTTATGAAGATGTGGGATAAACGTCCTAATGTTGCACGGTGGTTTGAAAATGTGAAATCTCGGCCGAGTTTTCAATCTGCAATATTTGAATATTTACCAGAAGAGCTTAGAACGTTCATGATTGAAAATGGCAGAAAAGCATGGCCTCAATATAAAAGAATGCTCAATTTAGATTAGCTTCTGAGCGCTATAGGTAATTTTAAAGAATGAAAAAACGAACTCAGGTTGGAATTATTGGCGCAGGACCGGCTGGTCTTCTTCTGTCTCAAGTTCTGCATTTGAACGGAATAGAATCTATTATTGTTGAACGTCAAAGCCCTGAACATATATTAGGGCGTACTCGCGCTGGTGCCCTTGAACCTGGAACGGTGAATTTTCTTCGTTCGGCCGGTGTTGGAGAACGGTTGGATAGGGAGTGTCATTCTCACAAAGGTATCGAAGTTTGTTTTCAGAACTCCCGCTTTCGCCTCGATTTGGAAGAATTGGCTGGTGATAATATAACCATCTATGGCCAGACAGACATTACGAAGGATCTTATGTCAGCAAGAGCTAAATTAGGGGGTGAGGTAATATATAATGTAGCAAATACATCTATACATGATTTAAATGCCGATAGTCCCCTTATTCGCTACACAAAGGGTGAGGAGGGCTCAGAAATAAAATGTGACTTTATTGCTGGATGTGATGGTTCTCGCGGCGTAAGTCGGGAAAGTCTAACGGAAAAAATATCAACAAATTTTGAATATAAGTATCCCTATCATTGGTTAGCTATACTTTGTGAATCGCGACCGGTTTGTGACGAACTGCTCTATATTCATCATGAAAAAGGGTTCGTTCTTTGCAGTATGCGATCGCCATCAATAAGTAGGTACGCCGTTCAATGTGGCGTTCACGATACTGTAGAAGATTGGTCTGAAGATCGCATTTGGGGTGAGATATCTGAGCGGTTGCCTCCAGAAGTTGCGACAACACTCGATACGGGGTCTTGCGTTGATAAAACTATAGTACCATTAAAAAGTTTTGTTACAGAGCCAATGAACTATAAACGTCTTTTTCTTGCCGGTGACTCAGCCCATATCGTTCCACCTACTGGTGCAAAAGGTCTGAATTTGGCATGCTCTGATGTTTACCTTTTATCCAAAGCTCTCGTTCAATATTACAAAAGCGGAAAACCCGATCTATTGGAATCCTATAGCAATAACGCACTAGAGAGAATTTGGAAGGCCGAGTGGTTTGCAGGCTGGTGGACAGAAATACTGCACATTGACCCAAATCATAATCTTTATAAGAGGCGCGAGCAGATTGAACACCTTAAAAAGTTATCAAGATCTCATGGTGCGCAAATGGCACTAGCGGAGAGTTATTTAGGAAAATCATATTAGTTGAATTAAATTAATTATTTTGAGGTCTCCTGAAGTAGTTCGAGAACGCTTTTTTTTGTGAGTAATTCTGGAAGGGCAATTCCATTAGGAATGTTTGGACCGTAGACTGCATTAAAAGGGATCCCATAGCGCCCAAATTTTTGAAGGTAATTCGTTATTTGACTGTCTTGTTTTGTCCAATCGCCACGTAAAGCGACTATTTTGTTGTCTTTAATATAATTTTGTATCTCATCACTATCTAAAACTCCAATCTTATTAACTTGGCAGGTTATGCACCAATCCGCTGTTATATCTACTAGAATAGTTTTTTCTTCAATTATTAGTTTTTCTATATTTTTAACTATGAGTTTCTGCCAAATAGTGTCTTGCTTAGCTTCATATATTTTCTCTGACTTATCAAAAATATAAGGGCTCGACACTGATGCAATTATTAAGATTAGAGAGCAAATTGTTCCGTTTAATTTTCCTACTTTATTACGTAAAATTATGACTATAGATAAGAGCACTAGTAATAGAAAAACCAATAATGATATCATTGGGCTATGTTGAGATGCTAAAATGCTTAATAACCATAGGGCAGTTATAATGAGCACTAGCCCAAGAATTTTTTTTACAATTAGCATCCAATTACCAGGTTTTGGCATCTTTCTGACTAGAGTAGGGAAAATACAAAAAACAAGGTAGGGAAGGGCCATGCCAATCCCAAGAGCGATAAAGATTAGTAAAATCTCCAATATTTCTCCAGCTAATGCGAACCCCACTGCAGTGCCAAGAAAAGGAGCAGAGCACGGTGTTGCTAAAAGTGTAGCAAACGCACCATTGAAAAAATTAGTACTAAAGTTTTCTTGATTATTTTGACCAGATAAAGCTGAGTTGGAACTGCGGTTTACCCATCCTGGTGATTGTATTTCAAATATACCAAATATATTAAGTGAAAAAATAACAATAATTATACATAAACCGACAATAAACCAGGGGTGCTGGAACTGTATTCCCCAGCCTACCGTTGATCCAGCTAATTTAAGTAAGGACAAAATAATACCAATAATCAGGAACGAAATTATTATACCCAGTGCATTAGCAAAGAAATTTTTACGAATAATTATATTTTTGGAACCACCTTGCGAGATTATGGAAAATAGTTTTAATAAAATTATGGGTAGCACGCAGGGCATAAGGTTTAAAATTAATCCACCGACCAATGCAACTAATAGTATAAAATAAAGTGAGTACGAAGCGCTGGGTGTTAATTCATTTGTTGGTGTATCTGAAACACGAACCACAGAGTTTGTTTCAACGGCGATACCATTATCAATAAGTGTAAGTTTTAATTTTTTATTTATCAGACTTGTGTTGTCCTCCTCTGTAAAAGGAACTTTTATCGTAGTTAATAACTTATTTTTACTCGTATCAAAGTTTGGCTTGCCAAAGAACGTAAGTTCGGGACCTTCAATGAGGAGGTCCGGGTTCTTAAATGGACTTGAACTCTTAAATTTAATTAAGAGAGTGCCATTTTGAATCGTGCTGATTCTGTCGGAAACCGCTCTTCTGTATATGATACTC
>NHCC01000002.1 GCA_002168115.1 Rhodospirillaceae bacterium TMED23
TCATCTTACTAAAATCACACACATCCGCAGCTAATATTGCAGTTAATCGGCGCTCTGTAATCGCCATTATTCCACCCCGCTACCACGCTTGNGCACTCTAAGCGATCATAAAATAAATTAAAAGCAAGAAAGTATTCAGAATANCNAAAACAAATACTATTTTTTTACCAGCCATGGGGTTCAGATTCCAGGAAACCNAATCTATCAAGANTTTTCTCCAAAGATCTNATGCCTTCAGNAGAAATTTNACGTTGTGGACCCCGCGGCCCTCCCACNGGACGNCCCATTATCTCCCACATTGCCTTTNTAGGAGCCGGNTATTCAACCTTAGTTATTTGATATATTTCAGAGTATTTAAATTGAAGTTCTAGTGCCTTTTCCATATTTTGAGCAGANGTCTCGTTATAGAGGCGCTTGATAAAATTCGGNGCAACCCCACTAAAAATTGACATNCATGTTTTACTACCGAGCGTTAAACTAGGGATTATCCATTCNGTTCCAACAAAAATACTAAAATTTGGTTTTAATGAACGCGCAGCACGTCCGAGTTCAAGGAAGATCTCCCAATTATGACTCGCATCCTTTATTCCAATAAAGTGGGGGAAACGTTCTAATAGTTTCTTAACGATATTTGGCGAGATTCCAACACCATCCATAATCATCGGTGAATTATATCCAATAAATGGAAGATCTGTCGCTAGCATTATTGCTGAAAAGTGATCATAAATACCACTTTCTGGCGGCTTCCAATAATATGGTGCAATAGCCATTACACTATCCGCCCCGACTTTAGCCGCGTGAATAGCCAAATCAACAGCATGGTCTGTGCCTGGTGTGCTTACGTTAACAATGACTGGAGCACGTCCAACAGACAACTCAACACAGCTCGCAGTTAGTAGTTTTCGCTCATCAATCGATAGGTTAAGGCTCTCCGCCAAATGTAGATTGACACACAAAGCCGCAGGATTTTGTTTTAATAAAAACTCAACCACTTTCGAGAATTTGTCAAAGTCAATTTGATTATTAGAGGTAAATGGAGTAATCGGGCAATGAATTAATCCATCGGGAACAGTCTCTAAAGTTTGAGATTTTGCCATTATCTAAAAACCTTTTAGAGTTAAAAAACGATTTAATGCTAGGGCTAACTTCGCCTATTATTCAAATAAAGCACTAACGATATTATTATTAAAATAGCAACAATTGCATTTTTACCAACTGCCTTAACAAAAAGCCCAATATTTTCTATTACGTCTAAAATAAATGGGCCGGAAGATTGACCCAATAAAAAGTAAATAAAAATAATTAGGACAAGAACCAGACTAAAAAACTCGACAAAAAACCATAATAATTTTCTTAAAGTAGCCAGTTTATCAATCATATTCCTCGTCCTTTAAGGTTTTAAAAAATTAATTTACGATCTTCCTCGCAGCGCCAAACTATAATCCATAAAGAGATAAGACTCGCTAAGCAAGCTCTACCAAGTTAATTTATTAGCCCAGCTAAATTACTAACCACATCATTAACAAAAGGAAGCTTATTACCTATCAGCACCCCGAGTACAATTTCGAGCTTTCGTTTGATTTAACATTTGGGAAACCTCTCTATAATTACAACTATTGTTTTCTCCTCATAAGTACTAAGATTTCATTCCAATTTAGTTCATTTATTTTAGTATTTAATATCCATACAAAAAAAAATTATTAACAACATTAAAAGAATATAATANCATTTTATTATCTATTCACAAATTTTATAGGTATCTATATCTATTGAAAACAATCGGCTTTTAATTAAATTAAGAGCCATAATAAAACTAATTGGAAAGTAAATTAGTAAAAAATTTAAATAGAAAAACATACTTGTTTTAGTTTATAAATAACTGAAAATATGCGAATTAAGCCTAACTCTTACAAATTATGATGTTTAGTGAATAACGAAGATTAAGGCTTAGTTTATAAGCNTTTAATTAAAGTATATTAATAAAAATTTTTTTAAACTTATNAAATTGAAAGACACCAATTTTATTTTAAANGATGTTGTGTTACTTTCTTAGTTAACGATTATAATATTTTATAAATATAATTTATACTCTTGCAATAATATAACTTGATGGCAATTTGAGGTTTTACTTGGTCACCTCATGCATTAGCATTCATCTAACTTTAGCAGAATTTAATATATTTATTTTTTTATAATATCAAAAAAAAAATTTTAAGTATTCAAAAATTAAATAACTATTATGGCTCACGCAGAAATGATTACTAGTGATATAAAAACAATAATAGAAAAGTCCTTGTTATGCTTCGTTGCGACAGTAAATANAGATGGNAGCCCGAATGTATCGCCNAAAAGCACACTNAAAGTTTTTGATGATACTCGTTTGATTTTTGCAAACATAGCTTCACCAAATACGATTGAGAACATAAAACGAGATCCACGAGTAGAAATTAATTGTATAGATGTCTTCTTGCGACGCGGTTATCGATTTANNGGGACGGCATCAATCTATAACGGAACCAATCCAATATTTTTAGAACTGGAGAAAAATATTAAAAAAGAACTTGGTGATAAAATTCCAGTATTTGATGCGGTTATCATAAACATCAGGAAGATAACGCCAGTTCTTTCTCCAGCTTATACTTTTATTGATGGAATAAATGAAGATGATTTGAAGCATTCTTACAAATCAAAATACGAAGCAATGCGCTTTGATAACGAGGAATAAAGTCTTAGANACCGCCATTTTATTTATTATAAACATNTTGNATAAATGAGNAATAATTGAAAGAAAAAAAAATAGCTATAATTGGNGGAGGCTTTATAGGAGCTGTGACCGCAATACATTTAGCTAGATATAGTAAAACTCCTCTTGAAATTATAATAATTGAACCCAGTAAAACCATGGCACGCGGAGTTGCTTTCTCTACGCAGGATAGTGATCATAGACTTAACGGTCCCTCTAATATTCAGTTTTTATATCCAGAAGATATTGAAAGTTTTACCAAATGGCTCGAGGACAGTGGAACACTCCTAAAAGATCATAGTGCGAAAATAAATGATGGAAGGATATACGCGCGACGACGTGACTTTGGAAAATATGTTGAACAAGAGCTTTTCAATCATACGAAAAAAAACGTATCAAATTCAACCATCTCTCATTACCAAGATATTGCTGTCTCGATTTCGAGAAAGAAAAATACTTGGTATATTTTTTTGAACCAACTTAGTAGCATTCTGGTCGACAAAGTTATTATAACACCAAGCAACTTTTTACCATCAATTCCAATAGAACTATCCCCGATCACAAAGGACCCAAGGTTCTTCAGTAATCCGTGGTCATGTGATTTTTCTAATAAAATTAAAGCTGGCGCAAGAGTGCTAATTATTGGTACTGGCCTTACAATGTCTGATATGGCAATTACATTACTCAGAGATCATAAAAAAATCAAAATTACAGCTATTTCACGTCGAGGTTTACTGCCTCAAAGGCAAAGGGAAACTCTACCCCAAGAACCTCTTTGGGATGCACTGATGCGACCTATCCCCAATTTCATTGAAAACCACGGCTCACATAATTCAGTGTTCAGGATTTTTAAAATTTTTCGAGAAAACGTAGCGAAATTAAAAGATAAGAATATTGAATGGCAAGTTGCATTTGATGATATTCGAGATGCTGCCTATAAATTATGGCCCTCACTATCAATCAAAGAAAAAGGAAAGTATTTCCGCCATTTAAGTCCATGGTATGAGTCTCACAGATTTAGACTTCCTCCCCAAACAGCTCAAAAACTAGACGATTATAGGCAACAAGGTAAAATAAATTATTATGCAGGATCCATAATAAGAGTTGAGGTAAAAAATAATTTTATACAAATCCATCTTCGTCTGCGTCATAACCAAGAGATAGTAATCGAAAACTTTGATAATGTGATAAATTGCACCGGCCCTGAGCGAGATCCGAGAAAAATCAATAATCCTATATTTGCTCAATTAATTGATGATGGTTATGCTACACCAAGTCCATTTGGGATGGGTTTTGAGGTAAACAATAAATATCAATCAATAAGTCAAGATAAAAGTCCAATAAAAGGTTTGTTCTTTTTAGGGCCATTAACACGCAACGCCTTCGGTGAGATTAATGGCATTCCAACGCTTATTAAACAGATTTATACAGCTGTAAAATACATAAGCCAAAATTAAAATACTTATAAAACACTAAGATTTCCGCTTAGACTTTTTTTTTGATGACTTTTTACCTAACTCATCTGTTGCACCGGTAATGCCATCGCTAACACTGATACCTAATTCATCACCAATTTTCTTTACTGCCGGTAATTGAACCGCCATATCTAAAATAGAATCAATTGCCTGGTTAATCACAGGTTTTTCAGCATTCGATCCCTCACCTATTATTCCAGTACCCGTATTTTGCCCTAAGCCAGACACATGATGAATTTTAATCGAGTCAATTTTTTCGGCTGGTTTAATCATTTCTGCAATCACCTTAGTTAGCGCCTCAATACGCGCTAGATCTACTTTCATTGCAACCGCATCCGGAGAATAGGAATTCACTGCATTAGCCATTACTTGTTGCCCTTCTGCCTCAGCGATAAGCTGTTGTTTTTTTGCTAATGTTAAAATCTCTGATGCTTCTGCATCAGCTTTTGCCTGTTGTTTCTTAGCTTCTGCGCGATCCTTAGATGCATCTTTTTCAGCCGCAGCTGACATCCTCAATTGATCACCTCTTACCTTGTTTTCTTGCTGCGAGACTATGAGTGCTATTTCTTTTCGGCGCTCAGCTTCTGCAATTTCTCGAGCGGTTGCAATTGTCTCTGATGCACGCACCCCATCGGCCTTAGCTATGTCGGCAGCTGCTTTAGCCTTGCTTTGCTCTTTAGACTTTTCTGCTAGCGATATATCACGTTCTTGGTTGGCCAAAGCTACGTCTCTCTCATGAGCAATTTCTGCTTCGCGAATTGCTCTTTCCCGGGCAATATCAGAAGAACGTATTTCTTGTTCCATTTTAATTCGTGCCTGAGCTGCAGCCTGTTCACTGTCAGCTTTTTGTTTTGCAACTTCCGCAAGTTGACGAGATTTTAGATTTTCTATTTGTTGCACTTGGGATATTTCGGCTTCTTGTGCTTCTAAATCAATTTCGAGTTTCCGTTTAGAAGCCTCCATTGCTGCCCGGCGCACTGACACGTCTGCATCTGCATCTATCTCAGCACGTTCCTTTTTTGACTTTGCAATAACTTCAGCCAACCTTCGCATACCTACTGCATTAAAAGCATTATTCTCATCTAAATGGTCAAAAGGAGTTTGATCAAGGGCTGTTAAAGAAACAGTGTCCAACTCAAGGCCGTTGCGAGCCATCGAACCAACCAGTGCATCCCGAACCTTAGCAACAAAATCGCCGCGATTTTCATGTAATTCATCCATTGTAAATTGAGCTGCAATTGATCTGAGCGCATCAATTAACTTACCTTCTATCAATTCACGTAATTTATCAGAATTGAAGGTCCTATTACCCAACGTCTGAGCCGCCAACGCTATTCCATCTGCCGTAGCCTGAACAGACACGTAAAATTCGGCTCCCACATCGACCCTAAGCTTGTCATTAGTAATTAGGGCAGATTCTCCTACTCTTTCGACCTGCAGTCTAAGTGTTTGCATGTTAACTTTTGAGACTTCATGAAACCAAGGTATTGCGATAGTTCCACCATCAACTATAACCTTTCTTCCACCAACACCAGTTTTTATGAGACTTACTTCCTGTGTTGCACGTTGGTAGAACTTTGCGGTGATAGCTATCAGCACAATCAAAACTATTAAAGCCGCAAGAATCCATATCATTACGCTAGCCATTTTTTTCTCCTTACCCCGTCTTCCTAATCATATATCGTTAGTCTTGATTTTTAAAGATTATGTATTTTACACAATAAATGCGATGACATGCCGCCATCTAAAGGTACATTAATTCCCCTCATCCAACTGGACATATCTGATAACATAAAACAGACAACTGGAGCTATATCCGTTGGTAATCCAGGTCGATCCATAACTTTTCTGTCTTCCTCCGCACGCTCGCCGAGTGTTTCCAGAAAATCTTTATATATTGGCGTTTCAACCGGACCAGGACTTATTGAATTCATTCTGATTTCACGGTCACGCCACTCCCACCGTTGTTTCATCGTCCAGACAATAAGAGCCTCTTTAGTGAAAAAATAAGAGCGTCCTTTTTCTTGATCAATTCCATACCGACGCACAAATTCTTCCACTTCATGAAAATCGAGATTATAGCTCTCTTTTATCTGTGCTACTGAATCCGCCCAGCCAAATCCGGCTAGCGATGCAAGATTAACAATTGACGATCCATTAGATAATTTTGCAATCATTTGCTCAGTAAAATATTTGAGACCAACTAAGTTTACCTTAATCACAAGTTCCGCCGGAGAGGTCGGCGGCAATCCAGCACAATTTGCAATACCGTCTATATCCTTTGGTAGAGCCTCGATAAGAGCATCTATTGTCATTTTATCTGATAAATCAGCTTTATAAAATTCATCAACATTATCCGTTGTCATCTTCAAATCAACACCCAAAACATTGCCGCCCAATTTTTTTATAACTCTTGCAGTCTCCCAGCCAATACCTGAGGAACAACCAGTGACGACGATAGACTTTCGCTTAAGTATTTTTTTTGCTTTCCAACTATATTCTTGGATCTTATCACTCATTCTCATTACCTCATATATAACTTTAACTATTTAAAACATTGGAGGAAAAGGTTTGCCCCCGCGCTCCATAGTGATCCATCTAGTTTCAGTATAAGATTCAGCTGACCAACGTCCTCCATATCGCCCTACTCCTGAAGATTTTGAACCCCCAAATGGAGCATTTGCTTCATCATTAACTGGCGAACAATTTATATGACTCATTCCTGACTCAAGACGATTTGCAATTTCAAGGCCCCGCTTCTCATCACGCGTAATAACACCCGATGATAGTCCATATGGCGTGTCATTAGCAATTGCTATCGCCTCATCATCTGTTCTAAAAGGAATAACAGGCGCGACAGGACCGAATGTTTCATCCTGATAAACAGTCATGTCTGGCGTAACACCAACCAATATCGTTGGATCGACGAAACGGCCATTTATATTACCACCTAGAACTGCTTTCGCCCCCTTTGCGAAGGCGTCGTCGAGTTGGGATTTTACATTCGCTACTTGTTTGTCATTGATCAAAGGGCCTATAATATTTTCTTTGTTCGCTAGGGGCGGTCCTACCTTTAATCGCGCAGCTCGCTCAACAAACTTCTTTAAAAATTCATCATATATATTTTCATGTACTAGAACTTTCTCAACTGACATACAAATCTGCCCCTGATGCATAAAACTTCCAAAATTTGCTGCAGCTGTTGCCCGATCCATATCAGCATCTTCACACACGATAAGCGGATCTTTTCCGCCAAGCTCCATGCAACATTTTTTTAAATGAGCTCCAGCCTTCGCAGCTATTGATCGCCCAACTGCCGTCGAACCAGTGAAAGCGATAGCTTTAACCGAGGGGTTTTGGATAAGCTCATCACCAACGTCTGAGACATTGTCCCTGGAGCAGGTTACCACATTCAGTACACCGGCTGGTACACCAGCCTCTTCAAAGATCTCCGCAAACAATAAGCCTCCGCAATAAGGTGTTTCCTCCGATGGTTTCAAGACCACAGTATTTCCGAGGGCAACGATAAAAGCGAGGCTCCTAGACGTTAAAATAACCGGAAAATTCCAAGGACTGATAATTGCAACAACACCCAATGGATATCTTACTGCCATTGAGAACTTGCCGTGCTCAGAAGGCAGGACTTCCCCTATAGGTCCATAATTTGCTCCAGCAGCTGCTCGGAAAATAATCGGAATCTGACTGGTTTCATACATCGCTTTGGCAAATGAACCTCCTCCTTCGGCTTGGATTGCCTCTACAATTTCCATTCTTCGTTTTTCAAAAATCTCAGCAATTTTATTCATTATATTAGCTCGCGCAGAATGACTATAGGATGCCCAGTCTTTCGATGTACTTTCAGCGGATACAATTGCGTCACGGACATCATTTCTATTCCCATCAGCAACCTGAGCCCAAAGGGTGTCATCCGAGGGATTGAAATCAGAGAAATTCTTACTGGTAGATGACCAATTCCCTCCAACGTAAATATTATTAAATATTTTATTCATATTAATCCCTCCTCCCTTCTATTTTTTTAGTTTAACCATTCTTTCACCGGCTTTTGACTTTGTGCGCCTGTATACGTCAATCTTAGGTTTCTTATAAATTTCAATTTTAGGTTTCTGTTGACCCTGAAATTGATTTGTTTCCATTTGTTGATTTACTTTTTTAATTGGCAATCTCGCATTTAGAGCCGATTGTTCAATACTCGCTAAAATAGATTTTAATTCATTACTAGCAGTTGTACCAGATGCAACAGTTGTAGCAGCTTTAATATTATTTCCCAGATATTCAAATTTAATGTGGGCTGCTTGGTCGATTATATTATTTATATTATCAGAAATAATCTGACTTGTATCAATCGTCCTTTGTCCCAAGCCAGACGGTAGGATAATACATTTGTCCGTATTTGATTCTGCAAGAGACGCGTTTATTGGTTCAGCTGTTTCTTTAGAGTCGGGCAATTCTCGAGAAGAAACACCACCCAAATAGGCCTTTTGTACTGAAGGATCATTTTTCAAAAGTTCAGCGTTATTTTCCCCTATGATCCTCCCAATTTCTAATAGGTACCCTCTATCAGCGATAGCGAGACTTTGTCGCGCATTTTGCTCGACCAATAAGATGCCGACACCTGTTTTTCTTATCTCCTCTAGTGTTTTGAAAAGTTCCGAACACAAAATAGGTGAAAGACCTAGGGAAGGCTCATCCAGCATTAAAATGGTTGGTGCCGACATCAATGCACGCGCAATCGCAACCATCTGTTGCTCTCCGCCACTCATCGTGCGTGCAATTTGACTTTTTCGTTCACTAAGCCTCGGGAATAATGAAAATACGCGATTTAAATTATCTGAGCCAGAACCATTAGCACGTTCAAGAAAGGCACCTAACTTTAAATTCTCCAAAACCGTTAGATCACCAAAAATTCCCCTACCTTCTGGAACAAGAGCAATCCCATTTTTGACAATGTCATGGGCGGGAAGGTGAGTTATGTCAGAACTATCAATATATACTTGGCTTCCCTCAGCTTTTGGAATTATGCCCGCGATTGCCTTTAATAATGAGCTTTTCCCCGCTCCATTAGCCCCTAGAATAACCACTATCTCTTTTGCCTTAATTTTTATTGAGACTTGATCTAATGCATGGTGCTGTCCATAAAAAACTGATAAATCCTTGCACTCAAGCATTGTCTGATCCCAAATAAGCACGAATTACACCTTCGTCTTCTAGAACCTCTTGCGGTATGCCTTCAGCAATTTTTTTACCAGTATTCATAACCACGCACCTATCACATAGACTACGTATCGCATCCATTACATGTTCCACAATAATAATAGTAAGTCCTTCTGCTCGTAAATTATTTATAACATCAATACCAATTTGTAATTCTGACGGATTAAGTCCAGCAAGCCATTCATCTAACAATAGAATCTTTGGGTCAGACATCAAGGCCCTAGCGAGTTCAATCCGTTTTTGATCAATATAAGTTAAAGAAGAAATCTGGTTATTCATTAAGTCTGCTATTCCCACTTTTTCCAGCATCTCGATAGCTAGGGAACGTAGAGGATTCCCCCATAATCGTCGATGTCCAAATACACCCCCAGCCTCAACATTCTCAACTGCGGTCATAGAGTTTAAAATGCGCACCAATTGAAAGGTTCGAGCAACACCAGTTCTGGAGACTACATGTGCAGGTTGATCTGAAATTACTTTTCCGAATAAAGATACATAACCTGAGTCAGCTCTAAATGCTCCGGAAATAATATTTAACATCGTTGTTTTCCCGGAACCATTGGGACCAATAAGTCCCAAAACTTCTTGTGTTTTTAGCTCAAAAGACATTTGATTAACCGCAGTCAACCCACCAAAACTTTTTGTAATGTTTTGCACAGTAAGAGCACTTATAGCGTTCATGGTTTTATCTTCCCCTACGTCTTTGTGGGGCGTACTTCTCTATTAAACCTGCAAATCCATTAGGTATTAAATAAACAACAAGCAAAAAACAAATACCAAGCATAAGCGTTGTTTGATTTGGAAAAGTCGCAGTCAGGAAATCCCATGCCAGCATGAATGGAATGACGCCGACAATTGGACCCCATAATTTTTGGGCTCCACCTAATAACGCCGTTATTACAACAATAAAAGATAACATCGGACTAAACGCAATATTTGACTCGATATAACTCAGACGCGGCGCAAGTAATGCCCCAACAATTGTTGCTATCGTGCCAGAAAAAATAAATAAAATGACTTTTGAATAAGCAGTATTAATTCCACTATGAACCGCAACAACCTCATCATTTCCAATAATTCGAAGCGCAAAACCTAAGCGGGAGCGATTTATCCACCAACCAGCTAAATATACAAAGGCACCTAGTATTAATAATTCCCAATAAATTATTGTATCATTAAGATCAGTTAAAACATATAGACCGCTGCTTGAACCCATTGTCGTTTGAATCCAAGTTACAATCTGACGAACAAATTCTGCTAATCCTAAAGTAAAGATAACAAAATAAACTCCAGATAACCTGAGAGTTGCCAATCCAATAAGCGCGGCCAAGATAGCGCCAACAACTCCAGCGATTACGACAAGTACCCAGTATGGAAGCAAATCGATACCACCGCCCACAATAAACATACCAATCCCGTAAAAAGCCCCAGTTGCCAGAGAAATATAATGAGTAGGTCCTGAGAATAAAGCCCAACTGGTTGAGAGAACCATATAGGTGGCGATGGTAACACCTATGGATAGCCAATACCCAGAATCAGCAACAGGCAATAATGCGGCTAAAATAAAAAGTACAGCAACAAGTAAAAAAATTCGTATTTCTCGGGATGTCATGGAGCTTCTCTGCCAAAAAGCCCCTGAGGTCTAAATAATAGAACTAAAATAAAAAGTAAGAATGCTGCCGCTAAGGTAAGTCCTGGATCTATTAAAGTTGCAACAGCAGTTTCCGCTAATCCTAAAACAAACGCTGCAACAATAGTTCCCTTTATTTCTTTTACTCCACCAAGTATCACTATAATTAGAGCTTTCATAGTGAACACTACGCCGATCGAAGCGTCGAAGGTATCAAACATGCTAATCAATGACCCCCCAGCCGCAGTTACAGATCCGCCTAATGAGAAAGCCATTGCAGATGTTTTATCAACGTCAATTCCCACAAGTTTTGCTGAGTCAGGATTTACTGAGACGGCTCTCAATTTTAATCCTGAGGAAGTTTTGCTCAACCAAATATAAAGGACAAGCGCAAATATAACAGCGCAGATAAATGCTATAATCCTATTGACACCATAGGCTTGGTTAAATATTTCATAGGGGATCTCTAAATATTCATAATTGAAGTATTCTCCCCCAAAAATAGCGTGCATAAGGCCAATGAATATAAAACTTATTCCAAACGTTGATAGAATACTATCAACCTCCAGATGGCCTTGACTTTTTGATCTTTTAACTAAGGGTCTCAGAAAATAGACATAAATAAACCAGTTTAAAATATATGCTAATGGCGCAATTATAAATATAGCTAAAATTGGATTAACACTGGATCCAGTATACAACCAAAAAGCGGCAAATGATCCAGCTACTAATACCTCTCCATTAGCTAAATTCATAATTCGTGATACGCCGTACTGAAGTTGCAATCCCATAGCAATCAGAGCGTAGGTCCCACCTAACAGTACGCCTCCGAGTAAAATTTCCATGCTTTAACCTGGTTCAAAGAGTATCCCAGTAGTATTTAATTCTAGATACTACTGGGAAAATATTTTACCAATCGGGTTTATCAATAACTGATTTTGCCCCAGGTCGCCCTTCAGAACTTACCCCATAAAACTTATCACCTTGCCATTGGCCAACTGTCCAAAATCTATCATTATTTTGATTATTAAATTTAACTGGTCCAATAACAGTTTTAAATTCATTCTCCTTTATAAATTTGGTAACGGCTTTTCTGTCCTTAGACCCCACACCTTCAATGGCTTGTTCAAGAATCTGAAAACTTGCATAGGTCACAGCACTTGCCCAAAAATCTGCATCTTTTCCGGTAACTGATTTGTGACGCTTAAAATAAGCTTTCATTTCTGGGGTATCTGGATTAATACCACCGGCACCCAGTATACCTTCGACAGCACCTTTAAATTTACCTTTATATGCAGGAAAACAGGTCGCGACTGCGGTATAAAAAGCTTTAACATTTAGCTTATTAATTTTAGCTTGAGCTGTTAGCCCAAAAGTATCTGGGGGATATGACCAAGCCACAAATGCGTCAGGTTTTGATGCCTTCGCACCTTTGATTACAGGTGATAAATCTTTTGTTCCTAGAGGGTAGGATTTATCATAAACTATTTCAAAACCAGCAGACTTAAATACTGGACGAGCCGCCGCTGCCAACTCAATACCGAAAGCATCTGCAACATTTACCATAGCGACGCGATTACCAATTTTGCCATCGGAACGCATTTTTTTTAGAATATTTACAACTGAATTCGTAAAGGTCGTAGTCGAACCTAACATAAAAAAGATATTATCATATCGCTTTGTTAACGCCGGAATTTTGTCAGTAATGGCTGAAACAGCAAGCTGTGGATAACCCAGTTTATTGAAAATAGGGGCTGTTGCTAAATTAAAGCCAGTTCCATAGGGAGCAAGTATAAAATCTACTTTATCCTGTGTTGCCAACCGATTGATATTCTTTATTGCCTCTCCGGGATTTGTTCGGTCATCATACTCAATAACTTTTATTTTGGCTCTACCATTTTTTAGCTTTAAACCGCCACGAGCATTAACTTCATGAGCCCATAATTTAACATTTGGCCAATGGGTAACCGTTGAACCACCAGCTAGTGGACCAGTTTTTGGAGCTGACATCCCGACAGTTATAGTATCGGCTCGAAGCTCGGCACCAAAAATCCCAATAAATCCCAATGCAATAAGGATTTTTATTGAGAACCTTAATTTATTTTTAAACATACACATTACTCCCAGTTAAAGATTATACAAACTACTATTATTCGTTAATAATTTCCGTCAATAAACCATAATATAAAACTGATTGAAACATCTAAATTTGAGTGTACTCCGTTAAACAAGTTTTGCAATTTGTATTAAACTCTCAGTATGCATATTGAAAAATAATAGGCTGGACTTTTACGGACCAAATAAATTTTACAAAAGGAAGATATATTATTATCCTTGTTAGGAGCAAAAGAGTAGTCTTACAATCTATCGTATAATTTAGAGTTGAGCTCAATGAAACATATGACAATCAACGAAACTTGGTATTTGAAACTTAAGGAACAATTCTCAAAACAGTACATGGCCGATCTAATTAAGTTCCTAGATGACGAGAAAAAGGAAGGCAAAATAATTTATCCTCCCATGGACAAGGTTTATAAGGCCTTCGAATTAACAAGTTTTGAGACAGTTAAAGTAGTAATTCTTGGACAAGATCCCTACCACCGACCAAGTCAAGCAAATGGGCTTTCTTTTTCGGTCGGTCCTGGCATCCATCCACCACCTTCATTAAGAAATATTTTTAAAGAATTAAAAAGCGATATTGACGCAAAAATACCAAACCACGGAAGCNTAGAAAATTGGGCCAGAGAGGGTGTTCTCATGCTCAACGCTTGCCTTACGGTTGAAGATGGGANAGCAAACTCTCACCAAGGGCGAGGTTGGGAAATNTTTACAGATGCCGTATTGAACGCTATCAATAAANAGAGAAAAAATGTGGTATTTATTCTTTGGGGTAAAAAAGCACAAAAAAAGAAATATTTTATAAATATTGAAAAACATTTAATTATTGAAAGCGCGCATCCTTCACCGTTATCTGCATATAATGGCTTTTTCGGCTCAAAACCATTCTCAAAATCAAACTCCTATTTAATATCTCAGGGTATGAAACCAATCAATTGGAAATTAGTTTAATAGAATCATAAAAGAAACGGGAGAAAATAATGGGCATGTTACCGAGTGATAGAATTACTTTTAGTCCTGTACCAAAACGAACAAAATTAAAGCTTCCGGATGGTATTCGAATGGTTATATGGCCATTGCTTGCAATGGAAGTTTGGGACGTCAATCGTCCAATGCCACGGGTTGTTCTAGCCCCCCCTCAAGGAAACTTGCTTACGCCTGATATTCCAAACTGGAGCTGGCACGAGTATGGCATGAGGTCAGGTATCTGGAGGCTTTTTCAAATGTTTGATGACTTTAAAATACGCCCATGCGTTACTCTTAATGCGCGCGCTTGTACTGATTACCCTCAAGTAGCCGAAGCAATTTTAGAACGAGGCTGGGAATTTAATGCTCATTCATACGACCAAATAGCGATGCATAAGGTTGAGGATCAACCAGAGATGATTGAAAGAACAATAGAAATTATAGAGAAATTTTCGGGTAAAAAACCACGAGGTTGGTTTGGTCCGGGGCTTACACAAACCTTTGATACTTTAGATCATCTAGCAAAAGCTGGAATTGAATATTTTGGTGATTGGGTTTTAGATGATTTACCAATTCCCGTAAAAACAATACATGGAGATATGGTGGCACTGCCATATAACTACGAATTACATGATATTGCTCAGCAAATGATCCAATTTCACGAGTCTGAGATTTTTCTAAAACGTGCAAAAGATTATTTCGATTGCCTCTACGATGAGAGCGAAAATAATGCAAGAATAATGTGTGTTGCCACCCACCCGTATATCTCCGGAGTACCTCATCGAATAAAATATGTTCGAAAAGCCTATGAATATTTTCTCTCAAAACCAGGTGTTGTTACAATGGACGGCAGCGAAATACTCGATTGGTACTTAACCCAAGATAGAAAAATTAATCGTGTAAAGGAAATGTANAATGAATCGATTAAACTCAGAGATAGACGATCCANTAAATTGTTTTGTTCCTCATAGCCCACCNGTTATTAAATCTGCAGGAAATGGAAGCTTATCGGGTTTAACCTTTTCAGTAAAAGACTTATACGATATCAAAGGTTATAAAACTGGAAACGGCAACCCCGCCTGGCTCGCAACGCATAATATTGCTACAAATACTGCCGATTTGGTCGAAGCCTGCTTAAATGCGGGTGCGGATATGGTGGGTAAGGTCATTTGTGATGAATTCTTCTACAGTTTTATCGGCGAGAATGCGCATTATGGCACCCCCACAAATAGCAAGGCCCCCGACCGAATTCCCGGCGGATCTTCNTCTGGCTCAGCNGCATCAGTTGCGGCTGAAATTTGTGACTTTTCATTAGGAAGTGACACAGGCGGTTCAGTTCGAATTCCAGCAGCATTTTGCGGGATATATGGATTAAGACCAACGTTTGGGCGTTTAAGTTTANAGGGTGGAACAGCAATGTCTTCCAGTTTTGATACAGCTGGATGGTTTGCAAAAGATATTGATATTTTTGCAAAGGTGGGCAGTAAACTCCTAGATAATAATATTAGTCCATCAAATATTCGGTCTATAAAATTGGCGCAATTTGCCTTTAACATTGTTGACGATGAAATTTCCATCCCACTAAATCAATGGCTAAATTCTTCCCTATGTAACTTTGATTTTGCTGACCACGTCACGACGCTACCAGANGGTATTTTGCTTGATGACGCTCGAGAGGCTTTTCGAATTATTCAGGCAAACGAGATTTGGAGTATATTTGGGTCTTGGATTGANGATACTGATCCGGATTTCGGTCCAGGAGTNANAGAACGAATGAATATAGCGAAAACAGTAAGTAAGAAAGAGCGAGAAACGCAACTAATATATAAAACTCGCGTTAGCGATGCACTCAAATNANTGGTCCCAACAGGTACTATTATGGCTTTACCTGTAACCGCATCTNTGCCGGTTAAACTAAATACTGATCCTCAGAGACTCAATGACTATCGTGCAAAAACGCTCANTATTATTTGTCTTGCTAGTCTTGCAGGCTTGCCGCAAATCTCGATTCCGGTGACACATTCAAACGGTATCCCCGTTAGTCTNGGCTTTATTGGTTGGGAAGGTGGAGACGAAGCTCTAATCGAGTTCGCAAAATCCATCAAAATTTGATATCATNGAGAAAACCAAATTNATATCTTCATCCAANGTTTTTAGATATTGCAATCGATAAAANTTAATCAGTTGTTCGCAGTTTGGTGCGTTGAACAATAAAAATGGCCCCCAACGGAAGCGCGAGTGTTAAGATAGCGACGGTAATTAGAAGCAAGCCGAGTTCACTATAATCAGAGGTAGAGACAATCTCACCAGTGACTTTGTTTTTAACTCCCCTCGTAATAACAAAAATTTCATTCAAATATTTTGTTAAAAGTGCACTTGCNGATAGNGCTAAATTTGTAAAAGACGCAAAAACCGCAAAAAAGGTTGCTTTCATATTTGAAGGAGCATTTTTTGCTATCCAAGCTAATAGAGGTATCATTGCCACCTGCCCAAGTGGCGACTCTAACGCAGTATTAATTATTGCAATAAACCTAGCATCAACAATCCCCGCTGAAACTGATGCGGTCCAATTATGAAAACCATAGTACATTCCTATACTAGGTAAGAAGAGAACTGCCCCCGCCAGTGATAATACAACAATTACCTTAGCTATTGAGTTTTTAGCAATATAAGGTCTGAGCGCAANAATACCGAGCAGTGTTAAAAGCGAAGATAAAAGTGACAACACAGAAAAAAACTGCTCATTAAATCCCAAAACATCAATCTCAAACCAATTCATCCCAGGGCCCGGGTTTGGTATTGCTCTAAAAATGAAAATAATTATCGCTGTGCCAACAATCATTAATCNCTGGCTCTCGGGTAACTCCTTTATTAACCGGCCCATAAGAAAAAGAATAATNATTACAGAGCCCAAGAAAACAATTTCTTGGGCAAATGGTATNTTAAAAGATCCAACACCTAATGAAAAAATAACAAAAATTAAACTNCCTATAAGTATAGTCCAATTTACTTTAATTTTATTTTCCCTGATCTCATTCTCATAACCAAAGCCTTTTANTTGNTTTAAAGCCNTGTCGCGCCTCTTCTTAAGATAAATGGCAAGAAACACTCCTAATACAGAAACAATTGGGATGACCAAAGCATATAAATAGATATTAGCGTAGAGCAAAATTCGGTCATTCTCCGCCAGCAAGTCTACTCCTTGAAATAAAATTACATTAGCAAAAGCAACCAGAACAGTTCCACCAATAATCGCAAACCTACCCAAGGTTTGCATCATCGTATGCATTTCCTTAATTTTTTCTGGGCTAAATTCAACGCCCNTTTCATCCACTAAAGGCACAGCCTCAACAGTCATTGCGTCAGCAACAACATCCTGAATAACGTAACCCACGGGCGACAAAATAACACTTATTACAAACCATGTCTCTGCTCGTAAAATTGTTACCATATAATCAGTATGTCCTATCAATCCATACATTATGAGAAGACTAACTGCTATAATAGACGCTCCAAAATAAACCATGTAATTTTTGTGACGCCAAATAAGGTCAACAAGATGGCCCAACGGCATCTTAAGTGCCCACGGGAGTCCTGCCCAGAATCCAAGACTTGCCAAAAACGCAGCGGATAAATTTAGATAATCTTTTATGAAAAACATACCTACAATGCCGGTTAANCCTGCAATACCGGCGGCCACATAAACCATCAGAGGCGGCAANTAACTCCACTTAAACTGCTTGCCTAAATCTACCGTTGATTCTTTAAGATAACCTATCNCGGTCACAATGATTTCCCGTCTAAATATTATCGTTTTCACTTCTTTTCAGGACCACACATTTTATCACTTTAAAAAAATAAGTTCCTTTNATATTTTCATAAAAAATTTCNAACCCTAGAACGCCTTGTGCATGATCATTTTGTANTTATACTTNATTATCATAGAATAATAAAAGTATTTAAAGGAGACAACCGGTGGCAAACGAACTACTATTAGTGGGAAGCATAGCTTACGATACAGCTGAAGAAGTTTTTCGCTCGATTGCCCCTAGACTGGGCCAGTCCTTACCCTATATTCCAGATGGGGAAACAGGTGAAAGACAATACTGGGTTAACCACATTGCATATCGTGTCCTTCATGGACACCCCGATATCGAAACAGTAAGTAGGCCTATGACCGCAGAGGGTGTAGAGTGCTGGCACGAGCCTTACGACTATGGAATGTGGCAATTTAAAATAAAAAAGGGNGTCAAGCAGGTTCGATTCGGAGACCANGGTAGGCGATTGGGATATGCAACAGATGCTATCAGTTCATATTTTATATTCAAAACATTGCGNAATGAGGGAGTAATTAAACAGGGAACCAAGTTCCAAGTTTGTTTACCGTTAACGGCNAGTGCTGTCTATCGTTGGTTAGCGGATAAAAATGATTACCCAGCAATTCGAGATGGTTTTACCGAAGCGTTATATTACGAAGTCAAAACAATATTTAATAACATACCCCATAATGACTTAGCAATTCAGTGGGATTGTGCAATAGAAGATACTGTTATTGAGGAAGCACTAGAGAAAGCCGGCGGTCTTACGTCAGAAGTACAAAAGTTAGCGAATGACCTATTCGCGCCAGCTAAACAGGTTTCCTCGCACATTCCAGATGCTGTTACAATAGGCTATCACGCATGTTACGGTACCTCTGGAGGTTGGCCCAAAAGAGAGCCCGATGATTTAACTGGCGCGGTTCTCTTGTGTAATGCAGCTGTTAAATCATCCGGAAGGCGCGTTGATTTTTTACATATGCCAACAGTTGCATCAAAAGGCTCCAATTATTTTACTCCCTTATCGAAACTCGACCCACAGGGAGCTCGTGTTTACATGGGACTTATACACGCGCTTCATGGTGATGGTGGTATGCGAGATCAAATTAGCACAATAAAAACATATATTGATGACTTTGGAATTGCGGCGCCCTGTGGTTTTGGAAGAGGTCCTGGCAAAATGTCCTCGCAAGATGGTTTAGAAACCGCGAATGATTATATGGAAGGGCTGATAAATGATCATATAACGGCTGTTGATCTTTTACATGATGTTTTAAATGGATAAACAATAACAAATGCATATCTTCTATTATTATAAATTTTATGGCTCACGTTTGTAATATATGGATAACTACGAAGCAAATCTAGTATATGGAATAGCTTGGATCGTATTTGGACTAACCCACTCACTACTCGCAGCTAAAACTTTTAAAAAAATGTTTGCTCATATATTGGGAGGATATTATCGCCTTTTATATAATATAATTGCAATTAGCCAAATTATTGCGATATGGATCTTAGGATTATACTTATTTGGCTTCGACGATACGTTAAAACTNCCCTTTTATAGTCCTCTACCTTTCTATTTAATAACTTGCATTGGAAGTATATTGCTGGCGTTCTCAATAAGGCAATATGACCTTGGCTTGTTTAGTGGTCTTACTCAAATAAAACTTTATGAGGAAAATCTTACAGAAGCTTCTGAAGAACCTCTCCGTATTACAGGCTTAAATTCCTATATTCGCCACCCATTATATTTATCTTTATACCTCATTCTATGGGGTCAATCATACACAAATTTTGGGCTTTCTACGGCACTTTGGGGTTCTATTTATTTGTTCATTGGCACTAAGTTTGAGGAACGCCGTTTAATGTTTGTATATGGAAGCACTTATCAAAAATATAAATCTAAAGTTCCAGCATTGATCCCTTGGCGAGGAAGACTGAAAAGCGCACTTTAGAAAACCATAAAGAGTTAGAAATTTGAATAACTTAAGGACACGCCATCAATCATAATAATGTTTTATTCTCTATCCGCGAGAATACTTACAACCTCTGATAAATGCATTACGTCAGCGTATTTATGATGTAAGTCAAATAAACTCGCTTTATGAGCAATTTCACTTCTATCAAACACACACTCTTCGACAATAGTGACGTGAAATCCATTAGAATAGGCATCTACAACACTAGACCGAACACATCCGGATGTGCTCTCGCCACATACAATTAAACTATCATGTCCACTCTGTACCAAATGTGCAGAAAGTGACGTTCCAAAAAAAGCGCTCGCTCGTTCTTTTTTTATAATCACATCATTTGGTGCCGGCTTGAACGCCTCGTATATCTCATAGTCATTTTTAGTTAGGTTGCCACTTTTGCGACGTGTTGATCTAACCCTATTTGGAGAAAACTTACCTGTAATGTAATATATGGGTAAGTTTAACCTTCGACACGAATTTAATAAATCAATGGTCGGCTGAACTGCATCGTGCGCGTATTTTCCACAGGTACCAGGGAAATTTTCTGTAATTTCATGGGGAGAATGTGACCCACCTTTGTAAACAAGATTATATAAATCAATAACTAAAACTGCTGGTTTTTTACCAATGAAGGTCTCCCTAATAAAAGGTGCATAGGTTTTATAGTCTTCATCAGAATAAAGACCNTGCCAACAATGGTTTTCGAACTCTTCTTTAATCGCCATTTACTTCATACCTCTCAACTAAACATCAAACAAAATACTCACTAGAACTATAACTATGTTATAGTTTTAACACCAAGCCCAAAACTAATTATGAAATATGTATATCTAATAATTGTATATTAATAATAATTTCCCCGAGGAGCCGTCATAGTCTTATTGCTATAAAAGTAATTTTTTGGTTGATTACTTGTTTTATGGACATGATTTGATAACTTTATGATATCTTTATTAAGATTGAAANGGGAGCAAAACCATGACCATTAATTATGAATCTATAAAAGTTAATGAAATGTCGCCCGCATGTGGTGCAATTATTGAAGGTATAGATCTATCGAAAGATCTAAGTAATCAAGAATTTAGCGAAATTCATAAGGCATTACTTGATCGCACTGTGGTAGTTTTTCGCGATCAAAATCTCACTGAAAAACAACATGTTCAATTTGCTCGACGATTTGGCGATATACAGCCAAATGCGATATCCGGGTTTGCCAAACACGAGAAAGAGCCAGAAATAGATATTTTAGAATCAGATGCTGACAACCCTCCCTACGTAACTCTAGACCTATGGCATACAGACTTTGCAGGTAGAGAAATACCTACTCTTGGAACAGTTATCTACGCTAAAGACATACCTCCAGAAGGGGGAGATACAATCTGGGTAAGTTCGTCCGCAGCCTACGAAGGACTTTCAGACAGAATGAAAACACACGTTGATGGTTTATTTGCATATCACAATGCTTACCAAAACTATGATGAAACAGTCCGGCCTGAACTCTGGGAAAAAGACTACCAAGTATATAAAAGAGAGAGCAAAGCGAATTATGTGCCAGCTCTGCACCCAGTGGTTCGAACGCATCCTGATACAGGAAAAAAAGGGCTTTTTGTNAACGAATCAATGACGAGTGTTATTCAAGATATGGATCGACGTGAAAGTAGTTTTTTATTAAATTATTTGTTTGAACATTTACGCACCCCAGAATTCCAATACAGGCATAAGTGGCGAAAGAATGATTTTGTAATTTGGGATAATCGATTGAGCCTGCATTATGCGCTGTTTGATTACACCGAACACAGGTTAATGCATAGGGTAAATATCGTTGGTAGTAAGCCAATCTAAATCTAAAGTATTTGAATTTTATGTTCTTAAAATCTCTATGAGTTGCACTTGCGTAGAGTTTTATTAAGAAATGATGTAAATTAAATTATAGTCTCGCGGTCTAGTTTTAAGATGGTGGCAAATTAGTTATTCTCTGCGCCTGATTCTTTAGAAGAGTCCTCCATCGACCATAATAAATTATCAAAATTTGAAAAATATAGGAGCTGAGAATCCCAATCTCAACTTTTCNCATAGACCAGTAAAATATACTAAAAAAAGATTATGTAACAGTAAATCGATAATTNAATNATTCTTATATTTACCATACTTTCTNTCGAGGAATTTTATATAATTGCCATANCTTATTCAGTAATAATAANTTTCACTTTCTACTAAAATAAACTAGGTATCTAGAATTTGCATATCAGTTATTAAATAGAAACGCTACTAATTCAAATCAGGTAGTGCTAACACATTGGTGTCGCTTAATAAAGGAAAGGACCACAAAATGTTAATCTTAGTTGTAAAATTTGCGTCATGGTTTAATAAAATCACCGAGACATCTTACGAAGCTTGGTCAAAACATCAAACTGACCAATTCTAAAGGTTATATCGAGAGGCGGGGTTTCTAATATATTAAATTAGTCCCCTACCCCGATATAGATTGTTCAAAACAGACTGTAAGAATTTCTACAGANCCTTAAATAAAAAACTAAAAACCCTAAAGAAATATTGTTAATTAACCTCTCGCATATCATCAGCAGTTGTACCAGTGCTTGTATTAAAAGCATACTTAGCCCAACTCTTGATTAATTTATCTTCTGACATTTTCGTAACTTGAACACAGTAACTCTCCTCCATTTTAGTGAGCCATTCTCTCAATGCCCCGCATTCATCAGGAATATCAAAATTACGATAATGTTGCAGTGCACAAAAGCGCTGAAGATGAGGATAAAAAGTTAAATCCACTAGACTTAGTTTTTCGCCGAGCCAATATGGACCNGAAGATCGTTTAGCTAAACCTTGATGCTCCATCATAAGAAGCGCATCATTTAGCCTTCGTGCATGCTCACCTTGAAGATGCTCACTTTGAGCCAATAGAATTTTATAAATCTGAGGTGCAAAACGAACGTTAGCAAAATCTATCCATACTCTTGCAGCTGCTCGATCTTCAGGGTTTTGAGGCAATAATGGTTTTTGAGGAAAAATTTCTTCTATGTATTCATTAATGATTGAGGACTCAAACACAACGTAATCGCCGTTACGAATAACAGGTACTTTGCCATAAGGAGAGAGCTTTAAAAACCAGTCTGGCTTATTGTCTAAATCAATTTCATTCAACGAAAATTCAATTCCCTTTTCTATCAAAGCCATTCTGGTTCTTTGGGCAAAAGGACAGCTGCTTGAGCTAATAATTTCTAATTTAAACTGATTCATAAAAACAACCTCCATATTTCACATTATAAACTGTAAGGATAAGAAAAGTTNATAAACCGTATAAAAAAAAGAATGCGCCAACTAGTGGCGCATTCCAGTAAGTTTTATAAAAGATTAAATTAAGCTTTTGACGACTCTGAGCTAGCTGCTGCCCAAATCATTANACCAAAAGCGATTTTNTTTACAAAGTCAGCAATGTTNTATATGACATTTAAAGAATTTGGATCTATAGATCCCATCATATATCCAAGCAAATATCCTAGAGGATAAATAGCCCAGCCTATNAGCACAATCAAACGCATCGTTTTAAANGCGCTCTGAACTGCCTCTGAGGCTCCCGCCATGGCAGTTGCTGCATCNCCTGCAAAAATATAATAAAGAATATATAACCAACCAATCATACCGATGACAAAACCAACGGTTGCATCAATGGTTCCAATTTCTCCTAGATACCCACCAAGCAACATCACCAAAGTTCCTATTAGAAGATTCCAAAAGACTTTCATGGTTGCTAAACCAACGGCAGCCAGAATCAAATAAAACTCAACCATTTGAAGCGGCACAGTAATTAACCAATCAACATAACGAAATACGGTTGGACTAGCACCCGTAGATACCCATACATCTCGCATATAAAAATAATGAACAGCGGCAACCATGGTAACCAGACCAGCAACAACGACCGAAGTGCGCCATTTCAAAGTCATTCTTCCTGCTTCTAGGAAAAAGAAAAATGAAGCTGCTACCATTGCTATAGAAATAACCCAAAAACTAATTCCTACGGCATCTTTGGGATCCAGTGCCCCACCCGCTGCCATAGCAATACTGGGCATTGAAACCAAAACTGATGCTGGAATAAGAGATACCAACATTTTTTTAAAACTTTTAACCATCAAGAAAACCTCCTAAAAAAAAATTAAATCCAAGTATGTGGGACTTCACCTTAATACTCTATCTTGAGATTTCGAAAGTGTCGCAAAAACTGCGAAAAAGTCAACCTTGTAGTATCAAAATTATTAAAAATACAATACTTGACACTCGCTATTTGTCTATAAACAGTGTTAATATATAGTAAAAAATGATATGACAAAGGACTATTTTTACACCATTATCAAATATTATGGGAAATTAAACACTAACTCAATTGGCAATAAAAATTATGTTAGAAGAGAAAGTAACTAGGACCAATCTTAGAAAAATTAGAAAAGATGAAGTTGGCAGGGCTCAAACAAGAAACGATATTGAATCAAAAACCAGCTCACATTTTAATGAAGAGGATTTTTTAAAATTACGTATTTCAATTGACGAATCACTTGAAACATTAGAGAGCCATCTAAATAAAGCAGCAAATTATCACTTCCAAAAACCCGGGAAACAAATCCGTGGGTTGCTAGGTTTATCGTCTGGAAAACACCTTTCCGTTGATGACCATGTTATCCTTGATTGGGCAACCGCTGTAGAGCTTTTACACAATGCCTCATTAATACATGATGATATATGCGACAAAGACCGGAATAGAAGGGGTCGCCCAAGTATTTTTGCAAAATATGGCGAACACACAGCACTATGCCTTGGAGATGCAATTGTATCTCTTTCTTTTCATTTATGTTGTCAGAACGATAAACCAAAGGAGATGATAAAATTATTTTCGGATAGAATGCTGGGTGCGGTGAGCGGACAAGCGTGTGAACGCATCAACATTTATCCAAATTGGGACAATTATTTAAAAATAACCCGTGGCAAAACGTCATCCCTTTTATCATTACCAATAGAAGGAGCTCTCATATTGGCAGAAAAAACTAATAAATGTGATCAAGTTAAAGCATATTTTGACTATGCTGGTCCGATCTTTCAAATTACCAATGATATTCGTAATTTTGATGGTAGTGACGGCGCGAATCATATTTTCTCCGATTTATGGGATTGCAGACCAAACGCGATTATATCTTTGTTCCGTAGCTATTTAAAAAACGGATCGGTAGAAATTTTTGATAGTTGGGTAAGTGATAGACGAACGAATCAAAATCAAACTAACCAAACAGAATTATTTAATTATTGGAGAAAAAAGATTGCCGATTCGCCGGCAAGGGAGAACCTTCTAAAAAAGTTAAATCAATTATACAGCATGTCCCAATCAAATTTAGATGAGTTCCCAAAAGACCTCGCTCCAATTATTAAAAGTTTTAATTCATGGCTCACTGCTGAAGTTACATCAATAAAAAACACGCCATATTTTAATATTAATATAAATTAAAAATGGACCTTGGAAACAATGAGCCCAATACTGGTTCCAAAAATTTAAAATCTGCTAAAAGTGTAATTGTAATCGGAGCCGGTTTTGGCGGTATTTCAACAGCTTTAAGATTAAGGGCAAGAGGATATGCAGTATCTCTTATTGATCGGTTAGATCATATTGGAGGTAGAGCACAAGTTTTTGAACGCGGAGGATTCATGCACGATGCTGGTCCAACGGTCATTACAGCACCTTTCCTTTTTCAAGAATTGTTTGAACTATTTTCAGAAAAATTAGAAGATTATATAAATATCGTACCTTTAGATACATGGTACAACTTTTATTTCCATGACGGTAGGTCATTTAATTATTATCGAGATTTAGACAAGACAAAGAATGAAATTGCCAAATTCAACCTCAGCGACGTAGAAGGTTATAACGCACTTCTTAAAGATTCTAAGAATATTTTTGAGGTGGGCTTTTCGGAACTTGCAGACCAACCATTTGTGAATTTTTCAAAAATGATCGAGCAAGTCCCAAAACTATTAAAACTAAAAAGCTATTTAACCGTCAGCCAACTGGTAAAAAGACATATAAAAGATGAACATATTAGGCGTGCGTTTTCTATTCACCCATTGTTAGTTGGCGGTAATCCATTTTCAACGACTTCAATTTATGCACTCATTCACTATTTAGAAAGACAATGGGGCGTTCATTTTTGCATGGGCGGAACAGGGAAACTTGTGAAAGAGTTACGCGATCTGATGCTCAGAAATGGGATAAAGATTCAACTCAGCAGACAAATTGATGATATTATTATCGAGAACAATAAGGCCATAGGAATAAAAGATACCAACGGTAATCAATCAATAGCGGATATTATCGTATTTGGCGGAGATGCTCCTTATGCCTATAAAAAAATGTTGCCGTCCCATCTAAATAGACAATTTATCCGGAGGCCGAGTAAATTAACAAAATACTCTATGGGCATGTTTGTCCTTTATTTCGGTGCACGAAAAACTTGGCCAAATGTAGCCCATCATACAATTTGGTTGAGCGCTCGATTTAAAGAACTTTTAAAAGATATATTTGATAACCATATTTTAAGCGAAGACTTCTCAATTTATTTGCACAGACCCACTGCCACTGACAAAAGTTTTGCACCGCCAAATTGCGATAGTTTTTACGCTCTTTGCCCGGTTCCCAATCTGCAAGCTTCAATAAACTGGGAGATAGAAGGTCAAAAATTAAGAGACCGAATCATTGCAGCACTAGAGCGAACAATATTACCTGGAATAAAGGACACGATCACCGATGATTTTTGGATGACGCCAGAGGATTTCCAAAAAGACTATCTATCAGTGCATGGAGCAGGATTTTCGATATCACCAATTTTTAGTCAATCGGCCTACTTTAGGTTTCATAATCGTGATCCACAAATAAGAAATTTATATTTTACAGGAGCTGGAACACATCCGGGGGCCGGTTTACCCGGTGTTATTTCATCGGCTAAAATAGTGGAAAAATTAATTATTGAGGATAATCTAGACTAAATTTAATGTTGGTGTATTTAGGATACCTGAACAATGTCTAATAATTTTAAATATCCAGCTGGATATGAGTCAAAAGATCCTGAAGACGTTCTAGCACACCATGGACGGAGTTTTAATTGGGCAAAATATTTTCTTGGACAAAAAAAAGGTATTGCCGCGGCAAGATTATACCAATTCTGTCGATACGTTGACGATCTCGCAGATGATTCAGAAAATGATCACATTAGAAAACTGGAAGAAATCCGTTCTACTCTTATTAAAGGAAATATTGACCACAAACCAAATGACTATGTAGTTGAAGACTTTCTAAAATTAACAACAGATTATGATTTGCCAATTTTAGCTGCGATTGCTTTACTGGATGGAGTTATTGGAGATCGATCATTTTCAAGCACATCAAATAAAGCCGAGTTAATCAGATATTGTTACCATGTAGCTGGAACAGTCGGATTACTTATGTCACCAATACTTGGGGATAAAATAGATAAGAAGGCTCTTCCACATGCTATTGATTTAGGTATAGCAATGCAATTAACAAACATTTGTAGAGATGTACTAGAGGACGCAAAGCAAGGTCGCTGCTATCTTCCAATAAAGCATAAAGGAGATCTCTCAGGTAAAATTTTAAAAGCTGCTACTAACGAGTCAGATCCTTTTCGAAAAGTAATATCAGAACATATACGATATTGGTTAAACACCTCAGAGCTATACTATAGTTCAGGGCTAAAAGGCCTATGGCATCTGACAAAGTCAGGCCATTGCTCCATTTATCTTGCCGCAAAGATTTACAGTCAAATTGGAAATAAACTTAAAAGAAATGGAGTTTCATGGTGGGAGGGTAGAGTTGTTGTAACGCCACTTGAAAAAATCTATGTCACTTTGATAAGCAGTCATCGACTAATTCTGCCCTTTATTTTAAATAGAAGAATATCAGATGTTTTTATTTCAAAATCATATCATGACTCAACTTTGCACGAGCACTTAATAGGACTGCCTCATGCCAACTGTTGAAGAAAAATTTGATATTATCATCATAGGAACAGGTTTAAGTGCTTCTTGTTTTATTCACGAACTAGTCGAAAAACTTAAAATAAAAATTAATTTGCTATGGATAGGCCCTTTTGACAAACGCCCTCAAACTGTTTGTTTATGGGAACCAAGGGATTCCGATCCTTGGTATAAAGACTTTATTCAACAAAAATGGGATAGCTGGTATTTTAAATTTGATAATGAAACCATATCGCATACCTCCATAAATTATAATTATATAGCAATAGATGCTCAGTTATTGCGAAAAAAAGCGATGAAAAAGATCTTGGACTTAAACTGGATTACTAGAGACACATCTTCTGTTCTAGATGTGAGTCAAGACGAGGGTATATTTACTGTAAAAACAATTGAACGCAACTTTATTGCTGAAGAGGTTATTGATACTCGTCCACCAGCTTATAAGGAAAATTCAATTCTCCAGCATTTTCATGGATTAAAATTAAAGGCTAAATCTATAGATTCTAAAAATATTTCAAACGACGTGTGTTTAATGGATTTTGATATAGATCAAGAAGATCAAACAGGTCCATGTTTTATCTATGCCTTGCCTTTTTCTAATTCTGAAATACTCATCGAAACAACTTTTTTTTCAAAAAAAATTAAAAGTAAGGAGAGTTATATTTTACAAATAGGAAAGTGGCTAAAATCCCGATATAATATGGAATTAAATGACTATGAAATAATTAATAGTGAACATGGGGTTATACCTATGGGGAGAATAATTCCAATTGATGTCTCTTTGGCAAGATTGGGTTCAGCAGGCGGCGCCACAAAGATTTCTACCGGTTACACATTCGAATATATTTTGAAGCAAACACAAAATATCATTGGTCAAATCCATCAAAAACAGCATTTAATAACTTATAATCCGCACCCTAAACCTCTAGCTATATTAGACTATATTTTTCTAGAAGTAGTAAAAAATAATCCAAGTTTGATGCCCAGTATTTTTATGCAGATGGCATTAAAACTGAAACCAGATACTTTCGTAGAATTTATGTGCGAAAAGAATTCGTTTGTAACATCTTTTAAGATGATTATGGCAATGCCTAAAATGCCATTTATAGCTGCATTACTAAGAATTGGGTTCAAAAGAAATGTTTGAAAATGAACTTTATTTAACTTTTTCTTTTCTTGTGATACTCATCTTCGGCATACCTCATGGTGCTTTTGATGCATCAATCGCAATAACTATAAAGAATGACGGAGAAAAAAACCTTAATCTTCCTATTGGTAGAATTCCCAACTTAATATTATCATCGCCATTTCTTTATTATCTATCATTTTTAATCATATATATGTTACTTGCATTTTTGACAGTTATCGCTTGGATATATTGGCCATTTATTTGTTTAATGGTATTTCTCTTAATTTCTGGAATTCACTTTGGTCGCGGAGATTCCAACGATATTTCTGGTAATTTAGATTATATAAACTCAGTATTTGTTCATGGTGGTCTTAGTATTATCGTGATCCCTTTCGCTCATCCAGAAGATGTTTCACTTCTGTTCAATGTATTATCCAAAGATAGCAGCAAATTAATAATGCCAATAATAAACAATCTAATATACCTCTGGATAGCGTGTTTAGCCTTCCATTGTTACATGCGACTTAAAAATAAGAATAAGGGAATTAGAGTTATAGAAATCGCAATAATGTTATGTATTATATTCACAATGCCCCCAATTGTTTCCTTTATTGTATATTTTTGTTTCGTGCATTCACCCCGTCATACACTTAAAGTTTGGAACTTAATCCGCGTTTCTCAAAAGAAAAAAAATATTATTATTTCCACAACTTTAATTACGTTTATCACTTGGATTATGAGCGGCTACGGTATTTATTTTTTAAACGAAATTGAAGGATTTTTTAGAGCTACAATACAAATAATATTTATTGGCCTTGCGGCTCTCACGGTACCCCATATGATTTTAATTGATTATCTGCTTCCACGTTCACTTCCCATTAATCAAAATACCCAATAGTATGAGCCTTTTAAAAATAGGTGTCCTGATTTCAGTAGATAAAACTTTTTTCTTTAAACCTTTAAAAGGATAAAATAACCTAGTATGAGTTTTTCTGATACAAGAGCTCAACTGCCCGCCGCTAACTAGCCTGGAGACAAATGATGCCGGAAAAGCGTCCTAATTTTTTATTTATCATTACTGATCAACAAAGAGCCGATCATGTGGGTTGTTATGGGAACGAAATCCTTCAAACTCCAAATATTGATAGTCTAGCAAAAAATGGGTTAACTTTCGATAAGTATTATGTTGCCTCCCCTACATGCATGCCAAATAGGGCAAGTCTTGCGACCGGACGTATGCCCTCTGCGACCGGGGTAACTACAAATGGTTTTCCTCTCCCTTTAGACAGTGTAACTTTAATGGATGTATTGAGTGCGGGTGGTTATCAAACAGCTTTGATGGGAAAATCACACTTACAATATTTTACGGACAATAAAGTACGGCCAGAAACCTTCGGTATTAAATCAGAGAAACATTTGCCGCCATCGGAGTTATCGCAAGCAACGAGGAAAAGGATGGATGGCCCAGAGTATAATAATGAGCTAAGAAGCACATGGGATGCTAATCCATATCGAGGAATTAATCTACCATATTATGGATTTCAAGAAGCGAAAATAGCATTATTCCATGCGGATCGCGTAGGAGGGGATTACTCAGCATGGCTATCTGAGAATCATCCAGACCCCACGTCATTGCGTGGACCAGAAAATGCTCTTGAGAATTCCAAAATTAGTGCGCCACAAGCGTGGAGGACACGTATGCCTGAAGAATTATATCCAACTTCATGGATTACAGGCCTTACCCTAGATTGTTTAGATAGATATGCTAAAAATGATNAACCATTCTTCATTCAATGTGGTTTTACCGATCCCCACCATCCTTTTACNCCACCGGGAAAATATTGGGATATGTATGACCCAAGNGATATTCCCGTNCCTCCNTCTCTTNTAGCCAGACATAATAACCCTCCGCCATTTGTNAATGATTTACATAGTTCNNTGGCCAATGGAACAGCAAAACGATCTTACGTTCATCCNTATGCAGTAACAGAAGATGAAGCNCGTGAGTCAATNGCATTAACCTACGGTATGATCTCAATGGTGGATGATGGAGTNGGTAAAATNTTACAAAAACTTGNCGACCTNGGNCTCCGAGACAATACCATCGTAATATTTACTTCTGATCACGGTGATGTNATGGGNGANCATGGCATTATGCTNAAACATGGACTCCATAGCGAAGGTGTTATTCGAGTGCCGTTTATATGGTCTGATANGAAATCTGCGGNTAATCAACGTTCTGATNTTCTNGCAAGTGCAATTGANTTTGCCCCGAGTATATTAAATNGCGCNGGATTAGCNCCATATTCNGGAATTCAGGGTGAAGATATTATCTCTAAAGCTTATAAAAATAAAAAAATTNAACGNTCGGGTATTATAATAGAAGCNGACGAACTCCCTGAAAATGTAGACACAGAAGAGTTCTTNCGTGTNCGCACATATGTTGACGAGCNATGGCGNCTAACNTTATGGGTAGATCAAGAGTTTGGTGAATTGTATGACCGAAATAACGATCCTCTTGAACTAAATAATCTTTGGGACGATAAATCTTCTCGCGAAGATAAAGCCAATCTTATTGAGGCCATGTTAAAACAACAATATAAATATTCTGACTTAATGCCTCGGCCGGTTTACTGGGGATAGTTTACTTAAAATTGACCTATTCGCTAAAGTAATGAAANCTAATATAAAGAATCATTGAGTTTTGAAATTAAATTACTGATTTAATAAACGAATAGATATAAAAGTATTTATAATTACAATCTTTACAATATATAGCGCCCCAATATTAAATATATTNGTTTCAATATTAAGTGGCAGATAAAGCATGAATTATTTCTTTTCTAACCACGAGTTGCCTAAACCAGCATCAGAGGAAGCTGCGAAGATAGGTATCGAGCGGCTCATTGGACTCGGTCAAAATATTAATAATTCTATACTTGCTAATGAAATACAAAAACTTGTTCAAAATCGAGAAACTAGACTTTTAATATCAACAATCTTCGGCAATAGTCGTTTTCTTACCGAAAGCATGATAACCAATATTAGCTTCTTCATCTCACTAATAAACAATGGACCTCAGGAATGTTTTGATGAAATAAAAAGAACATTACGCGAAGCACAAAACAATTTCAGTGAAGCAGAAATCATGGAGTTTTTGCGCTTTTATCGAAAACGTGCGTCGCTCCTTATTGCGATTTGTGATATTACTGGAGTATGGAAAGATGAAAAAATTACTCAGTCACTTAGCGANTTTGGTGAATTGTGCATTAATTCTGCAATTAATCACCTACTTAAGNAACTCGCTTCATCAGGCGATATAGAATTACACAATCCCAAAACACCCTCGGAGAATTCTGGCCTTCTTGTGCTCGGTATGGGAAAAATTGGAGGTCTTGAACTAAACTATTCAAGCGATATTGACCTTATTTTATTTTATGATGGTTCCAAAATAAAAACTAATAANCCAGAAAAAATACAAGAGAATTNCAATAAGCTTGCAAAAGGTCTCGTTAAAATCATGTCAGAAGTTACATCTGATGGTTATGTTTTCCGTATAGACTTAAGACTGAGACCGGACCCAAGTTCAACATCTCCAATAGTTTCCGTAACCACAGCTGGGATTTACTATGAAAATTTAGGACAAAATTGGGAGAGAGCAGCTCTAATAAAGGCGCGCCCAATTGCGGGCGATATTTCAACTGCAAAAGAATTTATGATAAAGTTAAGTCCTTTCATCTGGCGCAAATATCTAGATTTTGCAACAATTCATGAAATTCATTCGATCAAACGGCAAATAAATTCCCATTATCAAAATAGTAACATAATGGTTATGGGTCATAATATTAAACTTGGCCGGGGTGGAATAAGGGAAATCGAATTTTTTACTCAGACACAACANTTAATATGGGGTGGGCGTATACCAGAATTACGTTTAAGTCCAACATGCTCNGCTCTCAAAATTTTAGCCAAGCATGGACAGATTTCNGAACAAGCATCAAGTGAACTTATTGAGTCTTATTGGTTTCTCAGAAAAGTTGAACATAGATTGCAAATGGTCAACGATCAACAAACACACACGATTCCAAAAACCAAAATAGAAGTAAATGAATTTGCAATATTTATGGGTTTCAAAAACTATCAAGAATTTGAAAAGACTCTATCGAATTATCTCTACTGTGTGGAGAGACATTATGACCTTTTATTTGAGGCATCCCCAAGTCTTAGAGATTCTGAAAGCGTAGAAGGGAATTTGATATTCACTGGTGTCGACGAGGACCCANACACTTTACTCACNATCAAAAACCTTGGTTATTTAAACCCTCAAGGAATAGATAAAACCATTAGATCTTGGCATCGTGGTCATTATCGAGCAACTCAAAGTACCCGAGCGCGCCAAATTCTTACAGAACTAGTGCCTATTATTCTTCAAGTTTTTGGCCAAACACCAGATCCAGATAAAGCTTTTTTTAAATTTAATACCTTTTTATCGCGCCTCCCCTCAGGCATCCAACTATTCTCAATGTTTCATGCCCATCCGGAGTTAATTAAACTTTTATCTGAGATAATGGGAAGTGCGCCAAAGCTTGCTGAGCACTTAAATACTAATCCGAGCTTAATTGATAATTTATTGGAATTGAATACAANAAAGCGCTCAACTTTGACTCATCTCGACAATGAAATTAAAACAAGTTTGCATCAAAATTTACACTTCGAAGATGTTCTTGACACAGTAAGACGAACTATAAATAGTCATAAACTTCAAATAGGAGTGCAAGCCCTGAAGGGCATGTTGAGTTGGAAGCAAATTGGCCGAAGATATAGNGATCTAGCCGTTATAACAATTCAATTCCTTCATACTGCCGTAAAAAAAGAATTCGAGAAGAAACACGGTAAAGTAATTAAGGGAGAAAGTGTCATCATTTCTCTTGGTAAAGTTGGTGGCAANGAAATGACACCAACTTCTGATTTAGACCTTATTTTTGTCTACCGGTACAAAGAGAATAGCAAATTATTAGACACGGATAGCTCCCTAAATCCAAGCCTTTATTTTACTCGGCTAAGTCAGCGTTTTATCAATGCAATCACAACTCAAACAAACGAAGGAGAGTTATATTCGGTTGANATGAGATTACGGCCATCCGGAAACTCTGGTCCAATTGCCACACATTTTTTAGCTTTTGCAAAATATCATGCACAAAAATCTTGGACTTGGGAGCATATGGCATTATCTAGAGCCAGGGTTATTTCAGGATCCAGACAATTAAAAAAAGATGTAAAAGCAATTATCCAAAAAACTCTCGTTAAAGCACGTGACCATACTGTTTTAAGAAAAGACGTTCTTAAAATGCGTGAGAAAATTCAAAAAGCAAATCCAACAAACGTTATTTGGAACGTAAAATATATTAGAGGTGGATTACTAGATATTGAATTTATTGTGCAATATTTGCAGCTTAAGCATGCAAGTGATTATCCTTTTATACTCTCCACAAACACCGAACAGGTTTTAAAAAACTTATGCAAAAATAATATACTATCAAAAGATTTAGCCAAACAACTAATCGATGCGTTAAACTTATGGCAGATAATTCAAGGTATATTAAGATTAACTTTGCAGGATAATTACAAATTAGAAAATAATTTACCGACCCCGATTGAAAATCTAATTCTTAATGCCACTAATATTTCAAACAAGAGAAATCTTGAGCATAAAATTAAAACAGTCTCTAAAATTGCCTTTAAGATATATCGAGGTATATTTGTAGATGAAACAATAACAAACTTAAGAGTTAGAGGCTAAAATAGGGTGAATATTATGGATAATTCTTCACATTCAGTTAAAATAATACAAAAAGGAATGCATATTGGTGCACAAGTAGAAGGCATAGACCTATCGAAAAATATTGATCAAAGCACCTTTAAAATCATTGAAGACGCATTTGTCGAACATGAAGTTTTATTTTTTCGGAATCAACAGATAACATCTGATCACCAAATTAAATTTGCTGAGAATTTTGGTGAATTAAGCATCCATCCATTCTCCCCGAACAGTGAAAAGATTCCTGAACTTATAATATTTGATAATAACGAGGATAACCCGCCGTTTGGCACGGATTGTTGGCATAGTGATGAAACTTTCAGAGATGCACCCCCCATGGCAACAATGCTACACGGGTTAATAATTCCAGAAATTGGGGGTGACACAGTTTTTACAAGTATGACCGCTTCATATGAGGGNCTTAGCGATAAAATGAAACATTTTATATCCGGCCTTGAATGCATACACGATTTTAAACCATTTAGAGCGTTATTTGGAAATGACGAGAAAAGCAAAACTGAATTAAGATATTTTGAAGATTTGTATCCACCTGTATCACACCCTGTGGTTAGTAAACACCCCATATCTGGAAAACCTGTTCTGTTCGTAAACCCGCAATTCTCNGTTAGGATCAAAGGAATGGCTGAGTCGGAAAGCAGGACTTTGCTTAATCANTTATTTGAACAAGCAAAAATTCCAGAATTTCAATTCAGACATCAGTGGGCAGTTGATACCGTAGTCATTTGGGATAATCGTTCTGTACAACATTATGCTGTCCATGATTATTTTCCTGCTCGCCGTAAACTGAATAGAGTTACGATTAAGGGAGAGAAAGTACTACCTTTCTCTGAGACTAATGATTTACGATTAATTAAAGATAATAAAAGCCCCCTGCCCGACCAATCAAAAGTAAGCCATGGTGGTCATATTCCGAAAAGGCCCCTCGCCCGAAACCCTGTAAAATCCTGAAAAATATATACTTCGAAAACGAAATTATCTATTTTATATTAAGTTCATTTATAAAATGTCTCGACATGATTCGGTAATACGATTATCCTCATTCGCGGTTAGCGATGTGTGGCGTCGTTTGATAACTAAANGACGCTTAACATTGCGGAATATTACTATGAAACTCTCTAAAACATATGAAATGGTAGATGCTGTAGTTCGATTTGGTTCATTTCGAAGAGCAGCTGATAAAATGTTCATCACCTCTACAGCTCTAAATCGCAGAATAATAGGGCTCGAGCAAGAACTNGGAGTNGATTTATTCGATCGGCATCCCCACGGAGTAAGATTAACGGTTGCCGGAGAATTACTAATCACACATATNCGAAAATATTTNGCCGACCTTGAGAGTGTAAAATCAGCAATTNGTGATTTATCAGGNGAACGNCGNGGTGAAATACGTGTTGCCACAACNAATGGATTTGCCGATCTNTTAACAANCGAAAGCGTAAAATATCGCAATNTTCACCCAGCTGTCAGCATAAAGGTGGAATTTATGACTTTGGATATGGTNGAANCAAANTTAATCGACCATTCTGCAGACTTTGGTTTGATTCTAGGTNCATTAGACCCAAGGGTGTTTTATTCTCAATTTTCCCGGGAATTNCCAATTAAAGCTGTGATGAATAAATCTCACCCACTAGCAAAACANGAAAAANTTTCATTNGGTGATTGTAGCCAATTCCCAATGGCACTTCTATCGAGTAATATGGGAATTAGAGAGGCANTAGATCGTTGNNGTCGGTCAAAGGATATNAAAATTNATCCNGTAATAGAAACTAATAATATTGGCTTTTTGATCAATTATACACTGTTGGGGGATACAATTAGCTTTATAGTTGAGGGCACTTCTTTAGGTCAGACAGATAATCCCAATTTAATTACTCGAGATCTTAGTGGCAAAGATAATCCCCACATAACTATGCAACTGGCTCAACTCCGTGGGAAAATTTTAAGTGTCGCCTCGGGTAAGTTTGCTAGTCAGGTTTCTAATCGACTTTCGGAAATCGAAAAAAACTAATTCGAAATTGTCTCCCAATGAAGCACTTTTTTGCCAATGACAACAAAGAAAGTATCTAGTAAAGCGCCCAATACTCCAAGCTCGATTAATCCTACAAACATTCGATCTACCAAAAAATATTGCCGAGCCTCNTCTATCCGATACCCTATACCTGCTGATGCACCTGTCAATTCAGCTGCAACCAAACTTAAAAAAGCTAGCGCTGCTCCAAGACGTAAACCAGCAAAAATATAAGGCATTGCAGCAGGNATTACGACTTCNACGAATTCNCTAAATTTTGTNGCCCCGAGTGTTCTNGAAGCTCGGATGTAAGTCTCAGGAATGAGCTCCGTACCGTGGTGTGTGCTNAGCCAAACAGCAAGGAAAACTGTGTATGCGATAACAAAATACTTTGAGTCTTCTCCAATCCCAAACCATACAATCGCAACTGGAACTAATGCAATTGCGGGAATTGGTCTTAATATATTAAAGAATGGGTATACCAATATTCTAAATAACTTTACCCGCGCAGTTAATAATCCAGAGACAATCCCAAGCAAGGCGCCAATTGTAAACCCCACGGATGCGCGTGTTAAAGACACAAAAAAATCATCAAGAAATATTCCATCATTATAAAGTTTAATTAATGCTTTTCCAACTTGAGTGGGAGATGGAAATAATTGGGTATTAACCATACCCGAAACAGTTACAACGTGCCAAACTATTATTACAAACCCTAGAGAAACAAGAAGCTTCCCAACACTATCAATTATTTTAATCAAGNTAATATATCCTTATAAGATGTTNTGTGAAGATTGGAAACGACGTGTTTCNGATTTGCCATGTACCCGTTGTATCGTCGATGTCGATGAAACTGATTTTGCGANTTCAATATAATTTTTGAGAAATTCATCAGCATCCCAGCCAATAGGCTCGCCATTAACCATAACTGGCTTACCCCCTATTGCAACTGCAACAATTTGATCCCGATTATAATAGCGCACTAATTCCCATTCAAANTCAATGGAAGGAATACACTCTGGTTTCCCCATATCAAGGATAAGAAAGTCAGCGGCTAGTCCCTCTCTAAGAGAACCAGTTTTGGTTTCAATTCCAGCAGCTTTTGCAGATCCAAAACTAGCAGCAGTGGTCCAAGTCCATGCNGCACCGCAGGAAAAGTCATCCACTGGCATAGAATGTCGAATTCGTTGACAGGTCTCAGCAGCCGATAGGCTTTTCAGCGCGTCAGCTGAAGTAGTATCCGATCCTATCCCAAAAGTTACATTACGTTCTTTAAACGCCAGNGCGGGTGCAACAGAATTACCCTTCCATATACTTGCTAATGGATTATAACTGACGCCAGTGCTAGAATTTGCCAAAAGCTCAATTTCATGATCCGTGACTAAAGTTGCATGATGAATAAGTAAATGTTTTCCAAGAACNTTCAACTTATTTAGTTTTTCGATTGGTCTAAGCCCAAAGCGCGTGATGCATTCATGAACTTCTGGAAAATGTTCGTTAGAATGTATTTGAAGCTTAATGTCTTTTTTCTCACACAATTNGTATAACTTTGATAACGTATCATCGGAATTTGTGAAAAAGGAGGTAGAGCAAACGGACGGTGTTAACAAATTATTGTCCTTGCATTCTGCGACATGTAAATTAATCGCATCAACAACTTGATCAAAAGAATGATCAACCCTTTTTCCGTTCTCATCAAAATAATATTGGTCTAATCCCGTGGAAGAAACTAACCGTATACCAGTTTCCGACACGGCTTTATGCACACCTTTATTTAGATCTAAAGAATTCATACTAAAATTAACTAAAGAAGTATATCCACCCCGTAGCGCTTCNAAAAACATCCATTTAGCNGAGGCATAAGAAGTTTCCCGCGTATGAGCTGCCTCCATTGGGTTCCATATTCTCTTCCATATCTGTGCGGGTTCTCCAGCAGTTAATGCCTTTCCAAAGGTCTGTCCGGTATGGGTATGAGCATCCACAAAACCTGGTATAATTGCATAACCGGATAAATCGACAGACTCATCNGGTTTTTCTTTTGATATCTTTTCAATAGTCCCATTCGAAATGGTCAACGAATGGTCCTTCAATGGGCCATCGGGACCAAGGATTATATCAGGAGTTAGTGTATAAGATTTTTTTGAAATACTCTCTATAATTTGATTCATAGTTTATTTCGACTCACTTTGAAATNTTAAAGAAAAGGCTATCAAGCTGAAAAAAAAGATTTTCAGCTTGAGTAACCAGTANTTTCTAATTAATCGTTACACGACTTGGATCGATCGACATAAGTGGACCAGTATCAAGAAACTTTTTCATTGTTCCAGCCGTCGCTTCTCCCGTAATTTTACCCTTTGAAACAACCCATTTTGCCTCGGCAACTAGCAGATCCACTAAACCTTTATTTAGTCCAATTGCATAATCTGCCTCCGACCATCTAGCTTTTGCCATTTGTGGGGTCACTCGACCGCTTGTTGCTTTNGAATAAATCATTTGGGCTTCNGTNGGATCCGACTTGATGAATTTTTCTGCCTTAATAAGTGCNTTTAAAAAGCCTGCAACCTCTTNGGGACGNTCTTTGAGCATCTCCGGGCTNGCGGATAAAACAAATTGAGCTACNTAAGCATCACTTTTGAACTCCCTATAATCATCTCCAAGTGCTTTCTTTGCTGCGGGATAAAAATCCGGAAACATTACACCAGCATCAATATCTCCACGCGCAAGAGCTGGAACAATATCTGGTGGAGATACATTTAGAACCTCAACCTTTATTCCAGACTTTTTAATAAGACGTTCCGTAAAAAATTCAGTATTTGATCCTTTAGTTGTGCCTATTTTTTTTCCATTAAGATCTTTTAAAGTTTTAAATCCAATCGATCCTTTCGAAATCAGTCGATTAGCTAAGTATCTGGATAGAGTAGAAATAGTTGCAAATTTTTGCGAACGTAATGCTGCAATAGCGACAGGATATTCAGCCATAAACGCTATATCGAGTTGCCCCCCAATCAAAGCCTCTAATGCGCGGCGACCAGATACAAATTTCACTAACTTCAGGGTTATATTTTGCTCTTTAAAATAACCCTTATCGATTGCTACAAGGATCGGTACCGTTTGCAAGTTAGGAGCGCTTCCCAAAACAATTTCTTTTGCAATGGCGTTGCCAGACGCGCTAAATAATAAGGCAGCAAAAACAAATCTTAATATTTTTAATTTTTTTAACATAATTTTTTCCTTCTAGTTAATTAATTGGGTTTCGTTAATTAATGTCTCAGCAAACCTAAAATACGCGAGCGGTAATCGATAAATTGATTATCCATTCGATCAACAGCTCTGGGTCTAGCTATATCGACGTTAATAGTTTCAATGATCCGACCCGGTGCCGTTGACATTACAAAAATAATATCAGCCAACCTTAAGGCCTCATCCACATCATGGGTTACAAAAAGAACTGTTTTCTTTCTAGATTGCCAAAGTCGCATTAAAAGCTCTTGCATTTCTAATCTAGTCTGCGCATCCAGAGCTCCAAAAGGTTCATCCATTAAAAGAACATCAGGATCTGAAGCTAGTGTTCGAGCTATTGCTACGCGCTGCTTCATTCCACCAGACAACTGACTTGGAAATTTATGCTGGTGTTCTTCGAGTCCAACTTCTCGCAAAAATTCAATCGCGCGTTCTCTTCGCTCGCTGGAACTAAGACCAAAACGTTTTAATGTAAACTCAACATTACCGCGTGCTGAAAACCATGGGAAAAGTGCAAAGTTTTGAAAAATTACGCCGACAGAAACATCTGGCTCGTCAACCTGACGTCCGTCAACAACCACTCCTCCTTCTGAGGGCTTCACAAATCCGGCAACCGCATTCAGCAGCGTAGATTTACCGCAACCGGACGGGCCTATCAAAGAGGCAAATGTTCCGGGCTTTAAGATAATATCAGTTGTATCAAGCGCTGTTTGTAAAACCTTCTTATTTTGATAGATCACAGAAAGTTTACTGATTTCAATCCGACCTTGGGTCTCTTTCTTGCCTAATTGATTTTTAACATTATACAGCACTTCATCTTTCCTTTCCAAAAGTGAACATAGCGCTGAATCAGGCTCTTGCATGCTGTTATAATTTTGGTGCAGGAATGCAATTTTTGCACTTCCTTTAAATTAAAGGAAAAAATCCGATTTATTATAGTTTAAAGCTCAAAAATATATATTCTGAGTTGAAACTCTTCTACACATATAGCTATAAAGCTAATATTTTTTTGCAATTATCGCCAAGGGGCCCCCACCATCTGGACCTTGATGCTCAGCACCACCAGAAATAAAAAGGTCTGTAAACCCCACCACACCAGAAATAACACCTCCCACTAATGCGCGGGAATGACGTGTAGAATTTATGTCACTATCGTCTAACATAATGTGGCGAGCATCACGAATTTTGCCGTTAGAACTTGGTTCTGCTTTGCATAGAACTGCTGAAATTAAATTGCCTTGCACTTTTGACAACTGTTTTGAATTATAGATTTCTAAATTTGAGAGAACTTGCCAAACTGATTGAGAGTCAATAGCATCACGCATAATTTCATGCGAGACTAATAACGGCCCATTCCATGACATAGAATTTCCCATGACAATTACTTCGCAATTTAATAACTCAACACCTGCTGATGCGCTCGCTTTTTCAGAATATATTGATAGATCTCTCAAAACTAGTTTGTTATTTATCAAATTGCTCTCAACTTCATCTAGAGCTAAGGCGACCCCGAGTGCAGACGCTCCGCGAGAATATGCCATAGACTCATAAGTATCCTCGGTACAAACGGTCTCTCCTCGAGAGTTTGCATCTGTAATACGTTCAGAAGTTAAAAGGGGACATTTAACCTGAACAAAATGTACATTCTTCTTATCATCAATTCCACTTCTTTTTAACGCCACACTAACTGCTTTAGCGACCTCTCTTATCATAGCTACACGACCAATTTCCTCAGGCTTAAAATTCCGAGTATACGCTGTACCGATAGCTAAAGAGNGGCTCTGATNCAATATTCCGTCAGAATGCTCCCTAACCCCAATAACTATGTAATGAGGGGACAAGCCTCCCTCTGTNCCACCCGACATTACCATTGAGANTCTCTTTGATACTTCGTTATCAGAGCAGCTAANTTTATCTGCAAAAAATTTNGTTAATGCGAATATCGAATATGCTCGAGTAAAATCATTTACACAACCGTTACCCTCTGTTTTGCCGAATATTGCAACAACCTCGTGAGGCTCTAATACATGAGTATCAAATAATGTTTGAATTCCAGAGATATCGTTNGGACTTTCCATCGGAACACGTTCAATAATAGTTTCTCTTAAAAATTTAACGTTAGTTTTATTTTTCATTTTCTCAATTTTCAGTCGTTAAAATTATAGCTATTGACCCTATTNCTATTATTTCAATAACTNNTTATTTAATNTCAGCTAGTTTTTAAATTAATACTTAGTATAAATATTATTTAAACTTAATNGGTTTTTATAAACTCATTCTTCTTTAACACCTTTATTACTGTCACTGGTAAATCGATTNTTCGAGTCCTTAATAAAGCTAAAAATATAGATCTTACTTTTTCAGTGGAGAAAAACTTACCGGGACTTGCCAGACAGCTAAAACAATACAACCCTCAAGACTTGTAATTGCATGAGAAGAACCAGGTGGACTTATAAGTAAAGACCCGGCCTGATATAATCCATTATCATCGGATTGACTTCCCTCAAGAACAAAAATATGCTCGTAGCCTCGATGCCAATGTAAAGGCACAGACGCACCTGGTTCGTATCGCAAAAGTGCAGAAGCTGGACCATTTTTTCCGTTAGAATAGAACCAAGATACTTCAACGCCCTTGCTAAACATTTGCCACTGTCTGTCAGAAAAATCACCTAAACGATCAAGAAGGCTATTCATTACTGTGGANANGCTCATATTGGGCGTGTTTCAANTGANTTCANTATTGTGNCTACGTTACTGATGCAACCAACAANTCCACCTTGAGAAATTATCATTTCAAGTGNACTTTTTTTAAATTGGGCNAAATAACTTTCCGTCGCGTCCTCCACAACCANAGTNTCATAGCCTCTATCCATGGCCTCCCGCATTGTAGACTGCACGCAAACCTCGGTCGTAACACCAGAAAATATTAAATGAGAAATTTTAAGGCTTTCAAGTTGTTCATTCAGATTAGTTTTATAAAAACCGCCTTTTCCAGGTTTTTCGATAATAATTTCGCCAATTTTTGGACTTAATTCAGGAATGATTTGATTGCCCGGTTCGCCATTGATTAAGATCCGACCTAATGGCCCTAAGTCGCCAATTTTATNCTNATTTTCGCCACGTCTAAATTTCGAATNAGGGCAATCTGATAAGTCTGGCTTATGTCCNTCTTTTANATAAATGATTTTTGCATTATNTTTACGAAAAGTNTTAATCAAAGATAAAAGTGATGGAATAATAGAACGGAGTCGNTCTACNTCATTACCAAGGGANGATCCAAAACCACCGACTTCCAAAAAATCTCTTTGCATATCAACAACTATTAATGCTATTNGATTNAGTGGTGCCTCAAAATTAAAAGGTCGAGCTGGAATAGAAATCATCTTTTACAAACTATAATTAATGTGTTGGAATATAGCGATTATATCTAACATCACGCCCCAATTTTATTAATTGCAGATATTAGATCATTNGATTTTGCGACTGTTCCGAAAACTCCACCTTGCATCTTCACCATATTGATCGCCGCATCATGATTACCTTTATCAGTAGCTCCACAACAATCTTCTAGTAAGAGGCACTCATATCCTCTATCGTTGGCATCACGCATTGTTGTATGAACGCAAACATCAGTTGTTATTCCAGTAAGTATGAGATTCTCGACCCGACGGATTTTTAGTAGGAGTTCAAGATCCGTGGAGTAAAAAGAACCCTTACCAGGTTTATCAATAACAGGCTCATTNTCTATTGGCGATAACTCATCTATTATTTCCCAACCTGGTTCACCTCTAATCAAAATTTTACCACAGGGTCCAGCATCGCCAATACCAGCTCCTATTCGTTTTGATCTCCATAGCTTGTTTACCGGCAGGTCTGTNAGGTCAGCTCTATGACCTTCTCTGGTATGAAAAATGTGAAAACCTGAAGCTCTCATAACATTGAGAACACCCTTTATNGGGTTTATAGGAGCTCGTGTAAGTGCTAAATCATAACCCATTTTNTCTACGTACCCACCGATGCCGCAAAAATCAGTTTGCATGTCAATTACTAATAAGGCTGTGTTATCAACTCTAAGCTTACCATTCCATGGCCANGCGTANGGGTCCGCATCTACGAATACACTCATCTCAATTATACTCTAATAGCTCTCTTGGAGTTAACNTTAATTTGTTACTATTATGAAATTTCTATCTTGTATCTACTAAGGATTTTATATCAAAATCGATATTTACTACTCCATAGGCAAATTCATGCGTGTTAATTTCAAAATTAAAATATAGGGNTACTCGATTTAGCCTAGTTAAGAATAGTGCTATTTTTATCTCAGGCTGATGCGAATCGGACACCAGCTAATNTNANGGATCATCGATTATTTTATCTTGAAATATAGAGAAAGTTATTAATTTTCTNAATGCAATTAATTGACGGAAATAANCGACTCCCTNGAGTATNATGANAATTNAAAATATTTAATAAATAGGATTATTCCATGGATGAAATCAACGAGGGNAGCTCACAAGTTGAATGCGATATTTTAGTAATAGGAGGCGGAACTGCTGGGCCAATGGCTGCTTACAAGGCAAAGCGAAAAAATCCAAATGCCAAGGTAATTCTCCTTGAAAAAGCAAATGTGAAACGTTCGGGTGCAATATCCATGGGAATGGATGGGCTCAATAATGCAGTAATACCTGGTCATTCAACCCCAGAGCAATACGTAAAAGAAATTACAATCGCTAATGATGGGATTTGTGATCAAAAACCAGTTCTCAAATACGCAGAGCGCTGCTTTGATATAATACAAGAGCTCGATAAGTTTGGAATACGTTTTTTAAAAGATGAGAACGGTGAGTATGATGTTAAAAAAGTTCATCATATTGGAACNTATGTTTTGCCAATGCCAAATGGTGATACTGTGAAAAAATCTCTCTACCGACAATTGCGTAGTGCAAAAATACTTATTTCAAATCGNTATATGGCAACTAGATTGCTTAAAGGAAATGACGGCAGAATAGCCGGTGCAATCGCGGTGAACACTCGAAATGCAGAGTTTTTGATAATAAGAGCGAAATCTGTAATCCTAAGTATGGGAGCAGCAGGAAGACTAGGAATGCCAACGTCGGGTTATTTATACGGGACATATGAAAACGCTGCCAACTCGGGTGATGGATATGCGATGGCTTATCACTCAGGTGCTGCACTTGCTAACTTAGAATGTTATCAAATAAATCCTCTCATCAAGGATTATAACGGTCCAGCATGTGCGTACGTAGCGGGTCCTTTTGGCGGTTACACTGCTAACAATGAGGGAATGAGATTTATTGAATGTGACTACTGGTCGGGTCAAATGATGCAAGAATTTTATAATGAGCTTCAATCAGGTAAAGGCCCTGTATTCCTTAAACTCAATCACTTAGCTGATGAGACAATTTCTGAGATTGAAAACACGCTGCATACTGTTGAACGCCCAACGAGAGGCCTCTTTCAAAAAAACAGAAAAAACGATTACCGTGATGGAATGATCGAAATGCATATCTCAGAGATTGGATTTTGCTCTGGCCATTCTGCGTCAGGAGTCTTTGTTGATGATAATGCAAAGACAACTATACCCGGCTTATACGCAGCTGGAGATATGGCAAGTGTTCCCCATAATTACATGTTAGGCGCTTTTACCAACGGAGCAATTGCAGGAGAGGATGCGGTTAATTATATTAAAGAGGTTGACTTAGCAGATATTGATGAATTTGAAATAGAAGCTGAAAAAGAGCGAGTTCTCGCGCCCACAAAAAGAAACGATGGCATCCCACCAAATCAAATTGAATTCAAAACNCGNAGGCTCGTTAATGATTATTTACAGCCTCCAAAAGTAACAAAAAAAATGCTTTTGGCTCAAGAACGACTTGCGGAAGTGAGAAATGTCATGGAAAACGAAATGCTGGTTACTAACGCTCACGAATTGATGAGGTCTCTTGAAGTCTCATCGATTATGGATTGTGCAGATATGGCGGCGCATGCGTCTTTACATCGGACAGAAAGTCGATGGGGTTTATACCACAACAGAGCCGACTTTCCTAAAAAAGATGATGNAAATTGGTTCTGTCACACACTATTANCTAAAAATAATAAAGGTCAAATGGTTAGTCAGAAACAAGATGTTGAACCATATATCATACCTATTAATGACGATGAGAAAGAGGCATATGATAACCAACGTATACAAACTTTTAAAAAATAGTTTTTAAAGATTAATAAATCAATTTTGGAGACAAGAAATGCCATTAGCACAACAATCTACATCTGTTCCAGTTGTAGTAGATCCTGAAAAATGTATAGCAGATAAAGGATGCAGAGTTTGTATTGATGTTTGCCCATTAGATGTTTTGAGNATAGATGAAAAAACTGGAAAAGCGTTTATGAAATATGACGAATGTTGGTATTGTATGCCGTGTGAGACCGACTGTCCAACTAGAGCAGTGAGTGTAAANATCCCTTTTCTTTTACGTTGAGGAGAACTAGATAAATGTCTGATTCTAATCCTTTCGAACAATTTAATGATATTGAGGAAATAGGAGTTCGTCTTAACGATCCCGATGCTGGAGCTCGTAGGGTAGCCATAATGGAATTAGCTGATAGCGCTGACCCTGAGGCAATTAAGTTTTTAAGAGATGCATTGCAGGACGATTCCACAGAGGTCAGATTGCAAATAGCACTCGCGTTAGGCGAATTTGATGGCCCAGAAGCCGCAGAAGCTCTGCTTATCGCATTAACTGATATNGAAATATCTGTATCTCAAGCAGCGGCCAAAAGTTTAGCGGAATTNAAAGACCCTGACTGTGCAGATCTTATCGCACCCTTCGTTTCGCATGAGAGNCCTTTTATTAGAGCCGCATCGTTAGAGGCACTNAAAGAGCTNAGAAGATATGACTATTTAAAGGTCGCACTGGANGCATTTTCAGACACGGACNCAACGGTAAGAGCTCAAGCNGTGAGNGTCGTTGGATATTTGCAATCAGAAGAAACCCTCCCAGCGCTAATCAATATGTTGAGTGATNAAAAATCTAAGGTTCGAAAAACCGCAGCAAGTGCTCTGGGGTTTTCAACAAATACTGCTGTTACAAACGCATTATCCTCCGCGCTCTCAGATAAAGACTGGATGGTTCGAGAAATAGCCGCAGAAACACTAGCAAAAGTTGGAGATCAAAATTCAATAAATTCTTTAAGACATGCAATTGGAGATGATTATTGGCAGGTTCGGCAAAAAGCAATCCGAAGCCTAGGAAAGCTTAAAGCTGAGAGTTCTATAGATGATATAATACTTTCATTAGATCATGAAATCTCAAATTTACGTAAAGAGGCCGCGGCAGCATTAGGAGAAATAGCGTCCAATAAGGCGACAAATGCTTTAAAAAAACATCTTGATGATCCAGATATTGATGTTAGAAAAAACATAAGGTGGGCACTTGAACAAATTCAAGCTCAATAACGCAAAATTAACAATTTATACAGAAATCAAATCTAATGGTCTCTAAAAATCAATCAATCGAAGAAAATACGGAGCCATTATCTGCACTTTTCCTAACAGAGAGTTTAAGTGAGATAAATGAAGGTGCGTTATTTTTAGACCATCTCAGCGAAATTGAACTAAAAACTATCCGCGATCGTGGAGAAATGATTTCTTATAAAAAAGGAGAACCAGTATTTTTACAAGGTACTAATCACAATGGTATTTTCCAAATAGAAAAGGGTCAGGTCCGAACTTATTGCGTTGCACCATCAGGAAGAGAATTAACACTAGCCTACTGGTCACGAGGTCACTTCATTGGGGGGCCAGAAATATTTGGAGGAGCGCACTTGTGGTCAGCTGAAGTTACCGAAAACTCAGAAATGGTATTTCTTTCGGGAAAGCTAGTAAATAGTTTGATTTCTGAGATCCCAAATTTTGCCCGATGTCTGATAAATGGACTAGTTGCAAAAGGTAAATGCTATTCCCAATTGGCACAAATGCTCGGAACTCGAACCATCCCCCAAAGACTAGCCCATCTTTTATTAGTTCTTTGTCAAGTTCATGGTGAAAAGATTTCTGAGGGATGTCTGATTACACGACACGTTACGCATGAAGAGATCGCTGATATTGTCGGCTCAACTAGACAATGGATATCAATGACAATTGAGCGTTGGCAAAAAGAAGGGTTATTAATGCGAAAGAAACGACAAATTATTATACGCAATCCAGATGCATTAAGGAACGTGGCAATTACCTAATATAAAGCCGTTAATTAAATCCGTAAACCACCTAAATCTATTATAAAATTAGCAATATCCGAGAGCCCATTATTTTCTTTTAAGTTCGTAAAATAGAAAGGTTTGTCTCCACGCATCTTTTTTGCATCACGATCCATAATTTTCAAATCAGCTCCTACTAGAGGAGCAAGATCAATCTTATTGATTACCAAAAGATCTGATCGAGTGATTCCTGGCCCCCCTTTCCTTGGAATTTTATCACCCGCCGAGACATCTATTACATAAATAGTTATATCTGCTAGCTCTGGCGAGAAGGTTGCTGCCAAATTATCTCCTCCACTCTCTATGAAAATTAAGTCTAAATTTTTAAAGGTTCTATTCAGATCGGAAACAGCGGCAAGGTTCATAGAAGCATCCTCCCGAATAGCAGTATGCGGACATCCACCAGTTTCCACACCTAAAATTCGGTCTGCGTTTAATGCACCAGATCGGGTTAAAAATTCAGCATCCTCGCGGGTGTATATATCGTTTGTTATCGCGGCAATGTTGAATTCACTTTTCATATGCTTACAAAGCCTCTCTAACAGAGCTGTTTTACCCGTGCCAACTGGACCACCTATTCCCACCCTCAAAGTATTTTTATTCATGATCTAAATAACCTTGTATATTGTGTTTCATGTTTCATTGAAGCCCAATCAATTATTGGATTTGCTGTTCCAAGGTCATTAAAGTCACCTGAAATAGCAGCATCAACAGTTTTAATAATTACTGATGTTAAATTTTTCATGCATTTTTGTCCGGCAACTTGGCCAAGAGGAATCAATCGTATACCTGCTGAAACTAAATTCGAACAAACAGAATGGTAGTATGCCAGCAAGGTTACTCGGAGTGAGATATTTGCGATTGCGCAAACCAGTCCAACAGCATTCGAATAGGACATTGCTTCTCGATATTCTGGATTTTCTTCTAAAAGCATAGTAAGCCTTTCCATTGGACACGACTTGACAATAGTATCTATGAATGCGTTACCCTGAGCTTTACTTTCAAGGCCCATCTCAAAAGAACTTCGCATAACGTTACCCTTATTAACAGCCCACCTTAGTTGTTCATAATCACTTTCAATAATTGCTCTCCATGTAAAACATAGTAAAGCCCCATCTATCCGACCTGCGCCAAACCGTAAGATCGACTCTATCCAAACACATAATTCCTTCTCGTTCGTAATCCGACTATCTTCGACCGCAAACTCAATACTATGAGAGTAGACATATCCACCAACCGGAAAACTTGGAGAAAGCCAGGTCAAAACACTCAAAAAATTATCATCTGGCAAACCATCAGTGTGCATGGGGATGACCACCTGAAATATTACTGTCACTATAGGCTCCCCGCTCCGGGGAAAACGGAAGTTTTTTCCGAAGTGCTCTGGCACCTAAACCCACTACCATACCTTGCAAAACATGGTCATATAAAATACGAAAAGTGTTGTTTTCTAGAAATTGCGCTGGGATATGACGATTGCCAATATGCCAAGCTATACGCGTAAGTTGATTAACTGTCTCACAAGATATTTCGAGAATATCTTCTTTGGCAGCTTTAACACATATTAAATCTCCATCATCCAAAACTAATGCATCACCCTCGAATAATTGGGTTGTCTGTGCTAAATCAAGAAAGAACTCCATACCTTTATCATCACACATTCTCAATTTCCGTCGATATCGATTTTGATAAGAAAGCGTAACTGAACTCACAACATTACCCTCCCAACTACCATCAATTAAAATTTGCCTGACACGTCTCATCAAAACAAAAAGTATCTTTGAGCCATTGAAAGTTCCTCAGCCGGCTCACAAATAAGCAATTCACCATCGGCGCGAACCTCATATGTTTCCGGGTCAACTTCCATTTTAGGTCTATAGGAATTAAGTTTCATATCATCTTTTGTAATTGTTCGAGTACCTGACACAGACAATAACTTCTTTGAGAGACCTAATTTATTTCCGGTATCGAGAGTATTTGATTTTTTGGAGACAAATAAACAAGAGCTCTCTGTTAAGGATTTTCCAAACGCACCAAACATTGGTCGATAATGTACAGGTTGTGGCGTCGGGATAGAAGCATTTGGATCCCCCATTGCTGCGCCTAAAATCGTGCCTGACTTAATTATAATATCCGGCTTAACACCAAAAAACATTGGCTTCCATAAAACAAGATCCGCCATCTTACCAACCTCAATGGAACCAACATGCTCAGCGATGCCATGAGATAAAGCTGGATTAATTGTATATTTGGCAATGTATCGCTTTACCCTGAAATTATCGTTATCACCAGTCTCTTCCTTAAGAGGACCCCGCTGTTTTCGCATTTTATCAGCAGTTTGCCAGGTTCTTATAATAACCTCACCTACCCTACCCATGGCTTGACTATCTGAAGCGATCATCGAAAAAGCACCGAGATCATGCAAAATATCCTCAGCTGCGATGGTTTCTCTTCTAATCCGGCTTTCTGCAAAAGCAACATCTTCTGGTATTTTAGAGTCTAAGTGATGGCAAACCATCAGCATATCAAGGTGCTCATCAACAGTATTAACTGTGAACGGACGCGTTGGATTTGTTGAAGAAGGCAAAACGTTCGATTCACCGCAAACCTTAATAATATCAGGCGCGTGACCGCCACCTGCACCTTCTGTGTGGAATGCATGAATTGTTCGATTTTTAAAAGCTGCGATTGTATTTTCAACAAATCCAGACTCATTTAACGTATCGGTATGAATCGCTACTTGAATATCAAATTCATCAGCAACGGTTAAGCATGTATCGATAGCAGAGGGAGTAGTCCCCCAATCTTCGTGTAATTTTAGACCACAAGCCCCAGCCTCAACTTGGGCAATTAATTCATTAGGTTTGGAAGCATTTCCTTTGCCAAAGAACCCTAAATTAACAGGGAGACCTTCGGCGGCTTGCATCATTCGACCAATGTGCCATGCTCCCGGAGTGCAAGTTGTGGCATTTGTTCCCTCCGCTGGACCCGTTCCACCGCCAAGCATCGTCGTTACCCCGGAATAAAGAGCATCATCAACTTGTTGAGGACTAATAAAATGTATATGAGCATCGATACCACCGGCAGTTAATATCCGTCCCTCGCCTGCGATTGCCTCAGTGCCAGGTCCAATAATAATATCTATATCCGATTGGATGTCCGGATTACCAGCTTTACCAATCGAGTGAATACGACCATCTTTAATACCAACATCTGCCTTTATAATTCCGGTGTAATCAACAATTAAAGCATTTGTAATTACCGTGTCTACTGCACCTCTCTCCCTAGTGATTTGAGACTGACCCATTCCATCGCGAATAACCTTCCCACCTCCAAATTTAACTTCTTCACCATATGTTGTCTTATCACTTTCAACTTCAATAAATAGGTCAGTATCTGCGAGCCTTATTTTATCGCCGGTTGTTGGACCATACATTGCCACATATTCTGAGCGTTCTATTTTATATACCATGATTATTTATCCAAACTCCCTTGAACTTTAGCATTAAACCCATAAACCTCTCTATTACCCTGATATTCCAGTAATCTAACCTCGCGTTCCTGCCCCGGCTCAAATCTGACTGCCGTACCTGCTGGAATATCCAACCTAAAACCTTTAGTTGCATCGCGGTCAAAACTTAACTCAATGTTCGCTTCGAAAAAATGAAAATGAGAACCAATCTGAATGGGCCTATCACCTGTGTTCATTACTATTAAATTAATTGATTTTTGGGATTTATTGAGGTCAATATAACCTTCTCTTGAAATAATTTCTCCAGGTATCATAACTTTTATCCTAACGAATTGGTTGATGCACTGTTACTAGTTTTGTTCCATCTGGAAAAGTTGCCTCCACTTGAATATCATGGATCATCTCAGCTATGCCGTCCATAACCTGTTCTCGGTTTAGAACATGGGCACCCTCCGACATTAAATCAGCAACTCTACGGCCATCCCTTGCACCTTCAACAACAAAATCACTAATTAAAGCAATGGCCTCCGGATAATTTAATTTAACTCCCCTCGAGAGCCTTTTTCGGGCAACCTCTGCAGCCATAGCTACTAACAACTTATCTTTTTCTCTAGGTGAAAGGTTCATATTTTATCTCTCCTTTTTACTGCTAGCTAATTAAATTAGAACACCAAACATTTATCTTCAAGTACGCTACATATTCCATAACCTCGGTAATGTAGTTGGTAACTCTGCAACCTGATTACGAAACCTTGACCAAAATCTGCCAAAATCTTTCCTCAAATTTAACGTATTATTACTAATCCATCGGATTACCAATGTTTCATTAACATAAGTTGCGCCCATTAACACATCTTCATTCGATAAGCTCAATATTCTTCGAGCAACGTCCAAGTTTTCCTTAGCATCAGGCCCCACATAAACTGCCGTAGCAATCGCTTGGGCATTATTTAAGCCAGCTGAACTATTAAAAATATCCTGAATATGGTCTTCCATATGAAACGAATCAGCCCAGATGTTATTACCATCTTTATAAATTTGCCAACCATCATGAATTAATCCATCATTAAATTTTTCACCATAACCAATTCGACCAAATACCAATATTTCGCCAACAAATGCACGAGCTCTTTTAGAAAGATTAATTTTGGTTTCTCTCTTAAGGCGTGAGCCCTGAAATAAAATCGTCTCTTGTGGCAAATATTCTAGCCAACTTCTATCTTCTAGTGAAAAAGTAATTCCAATATTAGTATCTAATCCCGAAGATCGATAAATTTTCTCTGCAGCCTGAGGCAACACTATAGCCTTTGTATTTTTACCCATTTCAATATCTATTGAAACCTGGTCCCCACCAACTAGCCCCCCCGAGGTGGTAACAAGTGCAGCCTGAGTTATATCTCCAATCTTTGTATTAGGGAAAAGGATTCTTTGAGGGTCAGTTTGATAGAGCTTTCCTAAACAGGTATTTAGATCGCTATCAGCAACAAAAGTCAAACGCGCTGAACTATCTACAGAAATACGCCGGGAAACATTGTTCCTATTATCAGATGGTAAGGTACTGACGGACATCTTCTTCTATCATATTCATTCCTCTTCCATTCATTACGACTTGCCCTCTATCCATGACGATATAACTATCAGCAAGATCTCTGGCAAACTCAAAATATTGTTCAACCAAAAGAATGGTAATATTCTTTTTTTGTCTAAGATAATCAATCGCACGTCCAATATCTTGAATGATAGATGGCTGAATTCCCTCGGTTGGTTCATCAAGAATAAGCAAAGACGGCTCCATAACAAGTGCCCGCCCTATTGCAAGTTGTTGCTGTTGACCGCCTGATAGGTCACCACCTCGCCTTGACATCATCTCAAATAAAATTGGAAACAATTCAAAAATTTCTTCTGAAATACGCTGTATTTTTCTAGATTGTACAGCAAACCCTGTTTTTAGATTTTCTTCGACTGTAAGNAATGGAAATATCTCTCTTCCTTGCGGAACATAGGCAANACCCANCTGCGCTCTTTTAAAACTCGGTAGTTTGGTGATTTCGTTGNCTTNCCAAATGATTGAACCNGAGCGCGGCAGTTCTTGACCAGCAATACTCTTCATCAAGCTTGTTTTACCAACTCCATTGCGGCCAAGAATGCAAGTAACCTCTCCAGAAACTGCCGAAAAACTNACNTTTTTTATAGCNTGAGACGCACCATAAAAAAGATCAATNTTTTTAATATCTAACATATTNTAACGTCCCAAATAAACATCAATAACTTGCTGATTTTTACTCACCTGATCAAGAGATCCTTCAGCTAGAACAGATCCTTCATGCAAAACAGTTACCTTTGAATTTAACGCCCGGATAAACTCCATATCATGCTCAACAACAATAACAGACTTCGTTTTTGCTATATCAATTAATAATTTAGCCGTATCAGCTGTTTCGGCATCAGTCATACCTGCAGCCGGTTCATCGACCAACAGTATATCTGGATCCTGAGCTAACAACATCCCTATTTCTAGCCATTGTTTTTGACCATGTGATAAATTTGATCCCTCCAAATTTTTATATTTTTTAAGTCGAATTACATCTAATANTTCATCAATTCTATCCGAAGTTGACTCACTCATTACATACCGCAAATTTGCAATAACACCCCTTGGACTATCTAATGATAATAAAATATTATCATACACAGTTTGATTTTCAAAAATGGTTGGCTTTTGAAACTTTCTGCCTATTCCCAATTCAGCAATACTCACCTCGTCGAGTTTTATTAGATCTATATCTCCGTTAAATAATAAAGTTCCCGCATCAGGTTTCGTTTTCCCTGTAATAATGTCCATCATAGTCGTTTTGCCAGCCCCATTTGGTCCAATGATAGCCCTTAATTCTCCTCTTGTTATGTATAAAGACAAATTATTGATCGCTTTAAAGCCATCAAAACTGACCGAAATATTATCCAAGTATAAAACCGTATCCTTCCTATCAGCCATCTTTCTTCCTATCAACAAAGGATGTTTTTCCTAACCAACCAATTTTAGAAATTATGGAAGTATTAGATTTTCCAAGGCTCTTATTAAATAAGCCTACAATACCTTTGGGAAGAAAGATTGTGACAAAAATAAAAATCGCTCCAAGTGTAAAAAGCCAAACCTCCGGAAATGCGCTTGTCAGTATNGTTTTAGATCCGTTAACTAAAATAGCGCCTACGACGGGACCTATCAACGTTCCCCTGCCACCAACCGCCACCCANACAACNGCTTCAATTGAATTNGCTGGNGAGAATTCTCCAGGATTAATTATTCCAACTTGAGGAACATATAATGCACCAGCAATACCCGCCAAACCAGCTGATAATGTCCAAATAAAAAGTTTATAGCGCTCCACCCGATATCCCAAGAAACGAACTCTNCTCTCAGNNTCGCGGATAGCAATCAATACCTTACCATACTTGGAATCAACAAGCATTTTTGAAACTATAAATGTTGTCATTACCACTAACCCAGAAATAACAAATAAAAATAGGCGTGTCTTATCCTCTTGAATGTTAAAACCAAGNANATCTTTAAAGTCCGTCAGACCATTATTACCTCCGAANCCCATATCGTTNCTAAAGAAAGCCAGTAAAAGCGCGAACGTAAGGGCTTGAGTAATAATCGACAAATAAACGCCGGTCACCCTGCTTCTAAAGGCAAACCATCCAAAAACATATGCAAGAAGTGCTGGAGCCACGACTGCCATCAAAATAGCAAACCAGAACATATCAAAGCCATACCAGTACCAAGGNAGTTCCTTCCAGTTAAGAAAGACCATAAAGTCCGGTAAAATTGGATTGCCATAAACCCCTCTTGGTCCAATTTCCCTCATAAGGTGCATTCCCATAGCATATCCCCCTAGAGCAAAGAAAGCACCGTGACCAAGGGATAAAACTCCGCAATAACCCCAAACTAGATCTATAGAAATGGCTAATATCGCATAGCATAAATATTTTCCGAGAAGGGTAACAACGTAACTGGAAACATGTAAGGGATGATCTGAATTTAGCAAGGTGTTGGAAGCTACAATTATGACCATAGCAACACCCATAACACACAAGAAACTGGAACCAGATATGCCAAGATATTTATAAAACTTATCACTNATCATTATTCGACAGCTCTTCCTTTTAATGCAAACATTCCACGTGGACGCTTTTGAATAAAAAGTATAATAAAAATTAGAACCATAATTTTTGCGAGAACAGCACCTGCAAATGGCTCTAAAAACTTGTTAGCCACACCCAATGTCATCGCTCCGACAAGCGTTCCCCATAAATTTCCAACGCCACCAAAGACAACTACCATAAAACTATCAATGATGTAGGCCTGACCCAAGTTTGGACTTACATTCTCAATTTGACTAAGAGCTACTCCAGCAATACCAGCGATGCCCGAGCCCAAACCAAAGGTCATCGCATCCACCCAATCTGATCGAATTCCCATGGATCTAGCCATCAATCTATTTTGGGTGACAGCACGCATTTGTAATCCAAAAGAACTTTTTTTGATTAGGACTAATAGTATTAACAGAACAAACACCGCAAAAATAATAATATACAGTCGATTGTAGGTGATCGTCATTTGCCCTAATTGAAATGCACCTGACATAAATTCTGGCGAACTGACTTCTTGATTGGTGGGTCCAAACAAAGATCGGACAGTTTGTTGAAGAACCAGAGAGATACCCCAAGTAGCCAATAATGTCTCAAGAGGTCGGCCATAAAGGTAACGAATAACACCGCGCTCGATCGCTATTCCAACCAAACCCGAAACGATGAAAGCTAGAGGTATCGAAAATGCTAGAGAATACTCAAAAAGATGAGAGAAATTAGCTTTTATTAAATCCTGAACCACAAAAGTTGTGTAAGCGCCAATCATCACCATCTCACCATGTGCCATATTAATTACGCCCATGACACCAAAAGTTATAGCTAGGCCTATTGCCGCTAGTAACAAAACAGAGCCTAAAGAGAGGCCATACCAAACGTTTTGAATAAATGTCCAACGCAGCAAACTGTCATCGATCGATTTTATTGCATTTTCAGTAATTTTCTTCATTTGTGGATTTGCTGAACTTAGAAATCGCTTCAAAACTGATCTTGATTCACGACCCCCATATTCCATTAAAATATTTATTGATTGTACTTGTTGCTCATTATTTGAATTATTAAATAAGATTACAGATGCTCTCGCAGCGATCATTGCCTCTCTTACAGATTTATTTTTTTCAATTAATAATTGGGCTTGTATAGCCTTTAGAGCAGACTCATCCGCAGTTTTTAGAATATTAGTTGCTGATAATATTCTATCTTTTGGACTGGAAGCTTTAAGCTTTAAACTGCTTAAAATTAATTTAATTTGTCTCCTTAATCGATTGTTTACCCTAATCTTTTTAAACTGCTGTTTCTGTATAATGCCCATATTTTTCTTGGTAATAGGGTCTTTTGCATAATATTTATTATCCTGTTTTTTTAGTATAATCACCTGTTTATTATTTTTACGATAGTAGAGCTTTCCCGCGCTCAAAGCCTCTAAACTGTTAAGAATACGATCATCATTTAAACGAGCCATTGATCCTATAACTTTTGCTCGTTCTTTAAATCCACCCTTTGTAAGAGAATTAATCGTATCATTCAGACTACCTGCCAATAGATGGCTATTAATTAAACAACTCAACAATAGACAAATAAATAACGATATTTGTAAACGGCATCTCCTCATTGGGTTTATTCCATTTTCGAAAACTAAAAGTATTAAGAATTTAAGGGTAAAAAGAAGGCGATTTTCTTTTCAAAACCACCTTCTTATTTCCTTTACTATTTCAGTATCAATTTTAAATAAATTATGCAGGAGCAACTACGTGCCTTTACCACCGCACTTTCCAGTTGACGTATTAAAATTCCCACAAGACATTGGAGACCTCCAATCACTTATGAGCATTTTTGAGTCTGGGAGATGATCTGACCATGCATCACCTGGGACTAATCCTGGAGTCGAACTGACAATTTCAAATTGACCATCCTCTTGAACCTCTCCGATTAATACTGGTTTTGTAATGTGGTGATTTGGCATCATGGTAGAATACCCACCAGTCAAATTGGGCACGGATACACCGATAATACTATCAATGACAGCATCTGGTTTAGTAGTCCCCGCAATCGTTGCAGCTTTTAACCACATATTAAATCCTATAACATGGGCCTCCATGGGATCATTAGATACTCTTTTGGGATTTTTTGTAAATGCTTTCCACTTTTTAATAAAAGCTTCATTTGCAGGATCTTCCACGGACATAAAATAATTCCATGCAGCGAGGTGTCCAACCAAGGGTTTAGTATCTATACCAGCTAACTCTTCTTCCCCAACCGAGAATGCAATAACTGGAATATCATCAGCTTTTAAACCTTGATTACCAAGTTCTTTGTAGAAAGGAACATTGGCATCACCATTGATTGTCGAAACAACAGCAGTTTTTTTACCAGCTGACCCAAATTTTTTGATATTCGCTACGATCGTTTGCCAATCAGAATGACCAAATGGGGTATAATTGATCATTATATCACTTGGAGCGACGCCTTTAGACTTTAAATACGTTTCAAGTATCTTGTTTGTTGTTCTTGGATATACATAATCAGTTCCAGCTAGGACCCAACGCTTGATCCCTTCATCCATTAAATAATCAACAGCTGGAATAGCTTGTTGGTTTGGAGCGGCACCGGTATAGAAAACATTACGTTCACTCTCCTCACCCTCATATTGAACTGGGTAAAAAAGAATACTATTCAGTTCCTTAAAAACTGGTAAAACTGACTTTCTTGAAACAGATGTCCAACAACCAAAGACTACATCTACTTTCTTCGAAGAAATTAATTCCCTAGACTTCTCAGCGAACAGAGGCCAATTTGAAGCCGGATCAACGACAACTGCTTCCAACTTTTTGCCTAGCAGCCCACCTTTCTTATTTTGCTCTTCAACTAACATAAGCATCGTGTCTTTTAGGGTTGTTTCACTAATAGCCATAGTGCCCGAAAGCGAATGCAATATTCCTACCTTTATTGTATCAGCAGCTAAGGCTGCATTTTGTATCGTACTTGCCATAATAGTTGAGGCTGCAATGATCGCAGCTCCAACAATAGTTTTAAACTTTTTCATCATAATTATCTCCAGATTAAAAGCCACATGGGGGACTTTGCATGTCCCGTGCCAAACCTGCTGAAAAGACCAAAATAAATATTTAGTATAAATATCAATATATTATTTGGTTTTTTGAGAACGCTCTTACCAAGGTTGTATTAATTTATTCCTAAAATTGCCTACTTAATAATCACCAAAATGTTATGATTAAAATATAGGCATATATAAATTTATTTGCATTCCAAACCAAAAGTGAAATTTGCGTTTAATAAGTTTGTAACAATTAGAACCGAGTTAATTTCCGCGGAAACGTATACAATAACGTTTAAATGTTAGCTAAGACCGCCACACTTGCGATCCGAAAAGGGGGACAATCACCTTTTTAGTTTTAAAAACTAATAGTTTAACTGCAATTTTCATATATTTGGTCACAGATAATCACAAAAATTAGGTGATGGCGTGAGAAGAGGATTTCATTAGTCTCACTACCTCGTAAGTTGGATGCAATTATGTTCGCTGTTTCTGACGCCAAGTATTTTAGATATAAAATTTTAAAGCTTAGTTAGCTTAATGTACGGCTTTGATTTGGGCTGACGAATTGGTTCTAGTAGGTACATAATCTCGGAACCCAACTTGCTCAATGAATGAATGATTTGATTTAATATAATTAACATATTTGTTTCTTCTAACTTTTTTTAAAAAATAGAAAGGGCTCCGTCAAAGTCTGGGGGGAGAGTGCCGGAGCCCTTTCTCAACGACCTTATAAACCTTGGTCGAAACCTCGTCTTGACCATGCTTGGTAAGAAGCATTGGTAATTTTATCAAATATCCGTACTAGTTTTGCTATCAATAATGTCATGAGTTCTTTCCTTGAGTAATTGTTAAATTAGATACGTCTTGTTACAGACTTCGATCTTGTAAAAATCGATTACCAGACATGTGTTTTTTGCATAGATGCTTTTAGTCGGAAGAAATAGCGTGATTTATAAACGTCTTTCCAAATTTAAACTGTTTAATGGGTCAATACATTTTTTTTAATCTAAAACTATCGTAAATGCACTAGTGGTTTTACTTCGATATTAGATTAGCGCTTATTTAAAAGTCATCTCAATTAAACAAAGATCGTCTTGGAAAAATAAATTACTTTAGTGACCCCTAAAGTGGACGGTGTGGCGCCAAAACGAGCGCAATAAATATCTATCACGCGCAACTACTCTCTTGACTAACCTATTTATCTTAATAGATGCCAACTTATTAATGATATACACCATCTGAATGTATCCTTTACTTAATTAAATGAGATTTTTCATGTTTTTCCCACGCTTTATACTAAGACAGTAAAATCTCATTGATCCAATTAGAGTGTTTCGAAATTAAAATCGTCACAAGAAACTCTTCCTAACTAATGTAGTTGGGTTATACACTCATTTCCCAACGACAGTAGCGCTGAGTTTTTGTACCAGCTATGCGTTTAACGAATGTCTATGTTTTCAATACTTTCTTGCTTTTAATTTATTTTATGATCGCTTAGAGTGCTCAAGCGTGGTAGCGGGGTGGAATAATGGCGATTACAGAGCGCCGATTAACTGCAATATTAGCTGCGGATGTGTGTGATTTTAGTAAGATGATGGGCGAGAACGAAGATCGTACCATCCAGAATCTGCGTACCTGCCGTGAACTGATAGAAGGATCTATCACATCTCATAATGGTAATATTTTCAATACTGCGGGTGATAGTATCGTTGCAGAATTCGGCTCNGTAGTTGATGCAGTCAATTGTGCCGTGAGTTTCCAAGAGACTTTGAGAGATCGAAACGATTCTGTGCCAGAAGAGTCCAAAATGGAATTTAGAGTAGGGATAAATTTAGGCGATATTATTATTGAGGGAGATAACCGTTATGGAGATGGTATTAATATAGCTGCCCGNCTAGAGGGATTGTCAGAGCCTGGGGGCATTTGTATATCNGGCAGTGTNTANAGTGATATTAAGAGTAAGCTGAACCTTGAATTTGGAGCGATGGGTGAACAGGTCTTGAAAAATATTGCCCAACCTGTCTCTGCTTATAAGATTGATTTTAGAGGAGATGATCCTGTTCCCATGGCAAGCATAGGTGACCTTGACAATACACCTATCANTCAACCNGANCAAAGCCCCATCACCGTATCAGAGGTATCTGAAACACCGAAACAAACACAAAGCGAGAAACCTTCGATCGCAGTTCTGCCATTTGACAATATGTCCAATGATCCTGAGCAGGAATACTTCGCTGATGGAATTACTGAAGA
>NHCC01000003.1 GCA_002168115.1 Rhodospirillaceae bacterium TMED23
CTCTATGAGCGTTTATAATATGATTGCCTCTTTAGTGCTCGGTTTTTTCAGTATTTTTAGCAGGCGTTTGGTGACACCGCACTTTTAATATTTTGACTGGAGTATGATTGAATTATGGCTAATTATAAAAATAAATTTGGGCGTTTACCGGGGGACTTATCCCAAAATGAAATGGTCGAACGAATGATACGTGTAAATCATGCTGGGGAATACGGTGCCAAGAGAATTTATGAGGGCCAACTGTCCGTTCTAGGCGATACGAAAGAAGGTGAGATTATTCGTGAGATGGAAATGGCAGAAAGGCGCCACCTTGAAAAATTTAGCGAATTAATTGTTAAACGCAGAGTTAGGCCCACTGTCTTGAGCCCTCTTTGGCATGTTGCTGGTTACGCACTTGGTGTTGCAACTGCAAAACTGGGTAAAGAAGCAGCTATGGCATGTACGGTGGCTGTTGAGGAGGTGATTGAAGAACATTATGCTGACCAATATGATCAGTTGAACACTATTCCGGAAAAACAATCAGAAACAGAGTTAAAGTCAATTATTGAAGATTTCAGAGAGGAAGAAATTGAGCATCGTAATATCGCATTAGACAATGATGCATTAGATGCTCCTGGTTATCCAGTATTAACAAAAGCAATTAAGTCTGGATCTANACTTGCTATCTGGCTATCTGAGCGTCTATAGGAAAAAAATTGTCGATTGAGTTGTATCATCATGGATCATCGGTATGTGCTGCAAAAGTAAGGCTCGTACTAGCCGAGAAATGCTTAGAGTGGGAAGGGCATTATTTAGATATACTCGCAGGTGAACACCATAACGTTGAATATCTAAAGCTTAATCCAAAGGCAGTAGTTCCAACGTTAGTTCATAATGGCCAAGTTATTCGTGAGTCTTCTATTATATGTGAATATGTGGATGATGCTTTTTCGGGACCAAAACTTAAACCTAAGGATCCTCTGATACAGGCACATATGAGGTTATGGACAAAGATGGTTGATGAGGAAGTGCACCCTTCGGTTCGCCCAATAACCTATGTTGCGACGCATCGCCATAAAATTATGGAGCAATCGCCTGAGGAGGTAGAGGAGCATATAGAGAATGATCCAGACCCATTTTGGCGTGCTCGCAAACGTGGCTGGATCTATGATGGTTTTAATGCTCCTGATGTAAAAATTGCTATCCAGCTCTTTGATAAATTATTGGGTGATATGGAAACGTCACTCCAAGATTCTGAGTGGCTCGTAAGTAATGAGTATACTCTGGCAGATACAGCACTTACACCTTATATAAATCGTTTGGAAATGCTTAGNCTTATGAAGATGTGGGATAAACGTCCTAATGTTGCACGGTGGTTTGAAAATGTGAAATCTCGGCAGAGTTTTCAATCTGCAATATTTGAATATTTACCAGAAGAGCTTAGAACGTTCATGATTGAAAATGGTAAAAAAGCATGGCCCCAATATAAAAGAATGCTTAATTTAGATTAGCTTCTGAGCGCTATAGGTAATTTTAAAGAATGAAAAAACGAACTCAGGTTGGAATTATTGGCGCAGGACCGNCTGGTCTTCTTCTGTCTCAAGTTCTGCATTTGAACGGAATAGAATCTATTATTGTTGAACGTCAAAGCCCTGAACATATATTAGGGCGTACTCGAGCTGGTGCNCTTGAACCTGGAACGGTAAATTTTCTGCGTTCGGCCGGCGTCGGAGAACGGTTGGATAGGGAGTGTCATTCTCACAAAGGCATCGAAGTTTGTTTTCAGAACTCCCGCTTTCGCCTCGATTTGGAAGAATTGGCTGGTGATAATATAACCATCTATGGCCAGACAGACATTACGAAGGATCTTATGTCAGCAAGAGCTGAATTAGGGGGCGAGGTAATATATAATGTAGCAAATACATCTATACATGATTTAAATACGGATAGTCCCCTTATTCGCTACACAAAGGGTGAGGAGAGATCAGAAATAAAATGTGACTTTATTGCTGGATGTGATGGTTTTCGCGGCGTAAGTCGGGAGAGCCTAACGGAAAAAATATCAAAAAATTTTGAATATAAGTATCCCTATCATTGGTTAGCTATACTTTGTGAATCGCGACCGGTTTGTGACGAACTGCTCTATATTCATCATGAAAAAGGGTTCGTTCTTTGCAGTATGCGATCGCCATCAATAAGTAGGTACGCCGTTCAATGTGGCGTTCACGATACTGTAGAAGATTGGTCTGAAGATCGCATTTGGGGTGAGATATCTGAGCGGTTGCCTCGAGAAGTTGCGACAACACTCGATACAGGGTCTTGCGTTGATAAAAGTATAGTACCATTAAAAAGTTTTGTTACAGAGCCAATGAACTATAAACGTCTTTTTCTTGCCGGTGACTCAGCCCATATCGTTCCACCTACTGGTGCAAAAGGTCTGAATTTGGCATGCTCTGATGTTTACCTTTTATCCAAAGCTCTCGTTCAATATTACAAAAGCGGAAAACCCGATCTATTGGAATCCTATAGCAATAACGCACTAGAGAGAATTTGGAAGGCCGAGTGGTTTGCAGGCTGGTGGACAGAAATACTGCACATTGACCCAAATCATAATCTTTATAAGAGGCGCGAGCAGATTGAACACCTTAAAAAGTTATCAAGATCTCATGGTGCGCAAATGGCACTAGCGGAGAGTTATTTAGGAAAATCATATTAGTTGAATTAAATTAATTATTTTGAGGTCTCCTGAAGTAGTTCGAGAACGCTTTTTTTTGTGAGTAATTCTGGAAGGGCAATTCCATTAGGAATGTTTGGACCGTAGACTGCATTAAAAGGGATCCCATAGCGCCCAAATTTTTGAAGGTAATTCGTTATTTGACTGTCTTGTTTTGTCCAATCGCCACGTAAAGCGACTATTTTGTTGTCTTTAATATAATTTTGTATCTCATCACTATCTAAAACTCCAATCTTATTAACTTGGCAGGTTATGCACCAATCCGCTGTTATATCTACTAGNATAGTTTTTTCTTCAATTATTAGTTTTTCTATATTTTTAACTATGAGTTTCTGCCAAATAGTGTCTTGCTTAGCTTCATATATTTTCTCTGACTTATCAAAAATATAAGGGCTCGACACTGATGCAATTATTAAGATTAGAGAGCAAATTGTTCCGTTTAATTTTCCTACTTTATTACGTAAAATTATGACTATAGATAAGAGCACTAGTAATAGAAAAACCAATAATGATATCATTGGGCTATGTTGAGATGCTAAAATGCTTAATAACCATAGGGCAGTTATAATGAGCACTAGCCCAAGAATTTTTTTTACAATTAGCATCCAATTACCAGGTTTTGGCATCTTTCTGACTAGAGTAGGGAAAATACAAAAAACAAGGTAGGGAAGGGCCATGCCAATCCCAAGAGCGATAAAGATTAGTAAAATCTCCAATATTTCTCCAGCTAATGCGAACCCCACTGCAGTGCCAAGAAAAGGAGCAGAGCACGGTGTTGCTAAAAGTGTAGCAAACGCACCATTGAAAAAATTAGTACTAAAGTTTTCTTGATTATTTTGACCAGATAAAGCTGAGTTGGAACTGCGGTTTACCCATCCTGGTGATTGTATTTCAAATATACCAAATATATTAAGTGAAAAAATAACAATAATTATACATAAACCGACAATAAACCAGGGGTGCTGGAACTGTATTCCCCAGCCTACCGTTGATCCAGCTAATTTAAGTAAGGACAAAATAATACCAATAATCAGGAACGAAATTATTATACCCAGTGCATTAGCAAAGAAATTTTTACGAATAATTATATTTTTGGAACCACCTTGCGAGATTATGGAAAATAGTTTTAATAAAATTATGGGTAGCACGCAGGGCATAAGGTTTAAAATTAATCCACCGACCAATGCAACTAATAGTATAAAATAAAGTGAGTACGAAGCGCTGGGTGTTAATTCATTTGTTGGTGTATCTGAAACACGAACCACAGAGTTTGTTTCAACGGCGATACCATTATCAATAAGTGTAAGTTTTAATTTTTTATTTATCAGACTTGTGTTGTCCTCCTCTGTAAAAGGAACTTTTATCGTAGTTAATAACTTATTTTTACTCGTATCAAAGTTTGGCTTGCCAAAGAACGTAAGTTCGGGACCTTCAATGAGGAGGTCCGGGTTCTTAAATGGACTTGAACTCTTAAATTTAATTAAGAGAGTGCCATTTTGAATCGTGCTGATTCTGTCGGAAACCGCTCTTCTGTATATGATACTCTCAAGTTTAAATAAATTATTATTATCAATAATTGGGATTTGTGCTAAATATNTGGTTATTAATTTGTTATTTAAAGCGGATATATCTCTCGCAATCTCAGTATTAGCGTTGAGAAATAGTTTTGCTGAATATGGAATGCAAACCTTGTTACAAGCTAGATAATTTAAATTGGCACGTAATAAAATATTTTTTGTACTGTCTTTAATATTAAAATAAATTGGAAAGACCACTTCATTTTTATATCCAAGGGTTTCAATATCGCTTATTGAAAACCTTGATGGAATAGGCCATTTAAAATCTATATTATTTATATTTTCCGATTGACTCCAATTTAATTTGGGTGGGTAGCCAGCATCACCTGGCGACCTCCAGTAGATTTTCCAACCATCTTTTAATTTGAAATGAAGCCCGACTAATAGTTTTTTACTATTTATTCTAGGTTCGAGATTTGCAACAAAAAGCCTTACTGATGTATTATCAGTATTAACCCAATTTGAGGAGCCTTCTTCAGCCAAACTAAGTCGAGGGCATATAAGAGTTAAAATAATTACTACTTGAGCAATTAATTCGAATATTCTGACCATTTATTTTTATTTTACCTTACATTTAACTTTTCAACATTCTCACTATGATTCTACCAAACCATCTGTCTAAAACCATTCTAACGGGCAAATAGGTACTAGCGTTTGTTACCCCAAAAAAAATTTTAATATCTGAAAATTTGTCAGTTTCGGGTTCCCATTTTGATTCTAGACGGTGCCCACCAATTGGTTTAATCTTAACACCACATACAAGGGTTTGTCCCGTAAAAGAGTTAGGGCGGTCGTTAATTAAGAATTCTTCGCCTAATGATTTTGTTTCTAAATTATAGCGCCGTCTTCCATCAAAAATATTCAGTACTTTGTCGCAAGATTGATGATGATTAACTTTATCAAGAACTCGCATAAGGGCCGTTATGGGATCGATGACATTTTCGAGTGTTGACGGTGGAATATCATAAACTTTTTTTAAATCTATCGGGGGTTCTATCTTTTTATCGAATTTATTCCTATTTTTATCCCAACGAATTTTAGAATAATATCTTTTATTATTATAGTTTGAGTTTACAATGTAGGAGTTTGGATACCAATTTTTATCATTTTTTACAGAAGTTCCAACTATATTACTTTTATAATCAAGAAAAAGACTTATTACCCCTTCAGAGTGACTTTCTGACACGAATTTAATTTTATTTTTATTTTTTTCTATCTTAATTTTAAAATTGCCAATTTGAGCATTACCCCATTGAGTTTGATAACTGACCTCAAGTCCATCAAAGATGTCAGACAGACAAAGCGTAGGATTTCCCATGGTCAATAATATTATTGTTGCAAAACAAGATGTTACCCTAATGCTACTCATTAATCCTTCCAATCTGATCAACTAAAATTAAATCCAAATATCTAGTAAAGTAAGGTATCTTCGATAATTTGTTATACGAACGATTAATTAATGCAGTTTATAAACTAAAAGACTTGAATCTATAAAAAAATTTTTAGAAATAAGTATTTGTTATTTGTAGATTTTGATAGTTAAGTAATCAAAACCGTGTAGAGAAATATTTATGAAGAAAAAGACAATAGAAGAAGAACTATATTTTACAGGCCAACTTTTGATTGCTATGCCCGGAATAATGGATGAACGGTTTTATAAAACAGTGATTTATATTTGTGCTCATTCTGAAGATGGAGCGATGGGTCTTATACTTAATCACATTATGACAGGGATATCATTCCAAGAGTTACTTGAGCAATTAGAAATTGACGGGGTCCCAACATCCATTGATCCACCAATTCATTTTGGTGGCCCGGTTGATGTGGGTCGTGGATTTGTTCTCCATACTAATGATTTTAAACAAGAAGGAACTATAGAAGTTGATGAAAAAATCTTTCTCACCTCTACGTTGGATATCTTAAAAGCAATTGCTAAAGGGGATGGCCCGAGAAAATCTCTTCTCGCGCTTGGATATGCAGGTTGGTCAGCTGGGCAACTTGATGAAGAAATTAGAGCTAACGGATGGCTTCAAGCGCCCGCAGATGATGACTTACTATTTGGAGCTGACCAGAGGTCAAAGTGGGAGAAATCTATTGCAAAAATTGGAATTAATCCGGTCATGTTGTCAGGTGAATCGGGTCATGCTTAGTTAATCCTTGAACTAAGGGAATCAAAACTCTCTATTTTATTAATTGGTCCTATACCTATTAAAGTTGGCTTATCGCTCAATAACCTTGTGGCAATTTTTNTTATATCTTTAACACTAACATTATTGATGTTATTGATCATTTCTTCAGTCTTTATAGTTCTTCCATATATTTGCAATTGCCGCGCTATTTGCTCGGTTTGATATGAGGAACTCTCCAAATTCATTAATATTGATGATTTTAATTGAGCTTGCGCTCGTGAAAGCTCCTGATTTTGAATATTCTGTGTTAATTGATTTAATTCGTTGCAAACTACAGGTATTAACTCGTTTACTTTGTTTTCTCCCGTACCAGCATAAATCCCGAAAATGCCCCCATCATCAAAATTTGACGCGAAACTATATATGCTATAGGCGAGCCCTCGTTTTTCTCTCACCTCTTGGAATAGGCGCGATGACATGCTGCCTCCCAAAAGCATGGATAAAACTGAAAGCGCATAATAATCGGGATCATTGTAAGAAACTCCATTAAAACCGATCAAAACATGAACTTGCTCGAGATCCCTATGTTCTAGGTAATTTCCCCCGATATAGTTAGTAGGCTCAGTCGTTTGAATGTGTGTAGATGGTAAATTATAAAAAAGCTCTTCAACTTGTCTTACTAACGTCATATGATCTAAATTGCCGGCAGCCGCGATTATAATTTTTGAGTACGAATATTGTGATTTCATATAATTTAAAATGGTTTTACCTGATAATTTGGAGACGATGTCTTCAACTCCGAGGATTGGACGGCCAATAGACTGATTTGGGAATGCTGTCTCTTGAAGGTGGTCAAATATTATATCGTCAGGGGTATCTTTTGTTTGATTTATCTCTTGAATTACGACTTCACGCTCTCGCTCAACTTCATCCGTTTCCATTGTTGAGAATTGTAGAATATCCGAAATTATATCTACCGCTAAACCAATGTCTTCTTTTAAAACTTTTGCGTAATACGCGGTATTTTCGCGCGATGTATATGCATTAATACTGCCACCAACAGCCTCAATTTCCTCTGCAATTTGTAGAGCTGATCGTCGTTCTGTTCCTTTGAACGCCATATGTTCTAGTAAATGTGAAATACCGTTTTCATTAGCGTTTTCATGACGTGTTCCCGCTGATACCCAAGCTCCGACAGACACTGTTTCAAGATTTTGCATAGAGTTCGATATTATTCTTATTCCATTATCAAGTTGAGTCATTTCAATAGTCATTTATAGGCTTTTCCTCTAATTTTTTATTTATAAAGTCACGGATAGTATCAATATTATTTGGTAATTCCGTGAAACTTTCATCACGATCAAAGAGGTCTGAAAGATGGGCAGGAAGATTGGGGTATATGTCAGTAGCGTCTTTCACGGTGTCAGGAAACTTAGCCGGGTGTGCCGTTGCTAAACTTACCACGATGCTATCATCCATATTCTTCACTTTCTTGCCCGCCATTAATCCTATGACACTATGAGGGTCAAGCAATTCTCCAGTGGACTTGTAAATATCTATAATTGAAGCTTTGGTCTCTTCGTTGCTAAGACTTATTCCTTGAAAGGTTTTGGACATTTTAGACCAAGATTGTTCCCCAAATTCTATGGTTTGTTTTTTTCTGAGTCCCTCAAGGGCATTGGCAACGGCTCTTCCGTTGCGATCGAAGCTATCAAACAGTAGACGCTCAAAATTACTTGAGACTTGGATGTCCATACTGGGGCTGAGTGTTTTTAAAACTGGTGACATTGACATTCTGCCCTTAATGTTATCTGGGGCAAAGAAACGGGTTAAAATATTATTCTCATTTGAACCTATGATAAATTTATCTATTGGGAGCCCCATCTGCTTTGCTGCATATCCTGCGTACACATTTCCAAAGTTACCAGTAGGCACAGCATAAATAAATTTACGGTCTGGTGCTCCTAGTGAAATGGCAGTCCAGAAGTAGTAAACAATTTGACCCATAATTCTAGCCCAATTTATTGAATTTATTGCCGAAAGATTATGGTTATCTCTAAAATTTTGGTCAGCGAAAAGGTCTTTCACCATATCCTGGCAGTCATCAAATGTTCCATCAAGTGCAATATTATATATGTTTGATGACTTNACGGTTGTCATTTGACGGCGTTGTACTTCTGAGACTCTATTCTTGGGATGCATTATAAATACGTCGATTGAATTTTTATCCTTGCAAGCTTCTATCGCGGCCGATCCTGTATCTCCTGAGGTTGCTCCAATAATAGTAATTCTATTCTTACGTTTCTTTAAAACATAATCAAATAAACGGCCGACCAGTTGCAGTGGATAGTCTTTAAAAGCTAACGTTGGTCCGTGGAATAATTCAGTTAACCATTGATTAGGGCCCAATTGTTTAATTGGGGCTATGGCACTATGATTGAATTTCTGGTAAGTGTCGTTAACAAGTAATTTAAGCTCAAACTCGGGAATTACATCTCTTACAAATGGGTGGATAACTTTTACAGCAACCTCCGAGTATGATAATCCACGTAAATTCTTGATATCACTTTCAGAAAATTGGGGCCAATTTTCGGGGACGTATAAACCTCCGTCGCGTGCGAGGCCAGTAAGTAAAACTTCTTCAAAATCTAAATCAGGAGCACCTGCACGCGTACTAATGTATTTCAAAAGAATTCTCCAAATTAAATATCCAGGCCCNTAATAAGATTATACCTCGATATTATATGTCNCAAGGTCGTCCCATATGAAAAATTATTTTCCTATCAATTTAGATATCTAGAAATCAAATGTTGTTTAAATATTTCTGCATTTAATGGTTGGCCTGTTGCACGCTCCAGTAATTCTGGTGTTTCATAAAGTGATCCCAATCCATGAATATTTTCAATCAACCAATCATAAAGTGGGCCAAAGTCACCACGTTTTATGGATGGTAAAATACTGGTATTTTCTCGTACCGCAGAATTGAATAACTGAGCCGCATTCATAGCCCCAAGTGTATAACTAGGAAAATACCCCCAAGCACCATCAAACCAGTGAATATCCTGCAAGCAACCAAGCTCATGATTAGTTGGTGTTATCCCTAGCATTTTTTTCATATTTTCGTTCCACATTTCAGGTAAATCATTTAGTGTTATTTTATCCGAGATAAGAGACTTCTCAATATTGTAACGCAATATGACATGAGCTGGATAAGTTACCTCGTCTGCATCAACGCGTATCAGGCTTGGTTGAACTTTAGTATATAGTCGATAAATATTCTCTGTGTTCCATTCAGGCCCATTAAAGTTAAAAGCTCTTTTCATCAAAGGCACGGCATAAGATAGAAACTCTCTAGATCGACATGCTTGCATCTCTATAAGTAAGGATTGGCTCTCATGAATATCCATTCCTCGCGCTAATCCTACCGGTTGACGCCGCCAATCTTTTGGTAAGTTTTTTTCATACAAAGCGTGACCTGTTTCATGCAATACTCCCATTAAGCTCGAAGTAAAGTCATTTAGATCGTAACGTGTGGTAATTCTGAGATCATCAGGGGTTCCGCCAGAAAAAGGATGTAGGCTTACATCAAGGCGGCCTTCTGTAAAATCAAAGCCAAGCATTTTCATAAATGAATGCCCAAGTTCCTTTTGTTGTTTGATTGGGAATGGACCTTTAGGTTTATCCACCTGAGGCTCTGAGGCCTGTTTCTCAAGAACGGCTTTCAGGAAATTGGGTAAAAAATCTTCAAAATCTTTAAACAATGGGTTGATTGTTGTTTCTCTTAGTCCCGGTGTATGTTGGTCCATTAATGCTTCATATGGAGTACAATTTAAGACTTCAGACTTTGCAAGAGCGGAATGCTTTACGAGCTTGAGTACCTCATTGAGGTATGGCTTAATGCTTTTATAATCTGAGTCGACCTTTGATATCCGCCATTGGGTCTCGCAATTCATTGAGGCTTTAGTTAGTGCTTCAATGAGATCTTTTGGGATAGCAGTTTCATGTGTCCAGATGTGCCTCATTTCTCTAAGATTAGAAGTTTGCCAAATAGTCAAATTGGATGAGTCTTCTGCCTCGTCCAATAAATCTGATATCTTGTTGTCATTAATGATTTCATGACAAATAGTTGCGATGGCTGAAATCTGCTCGCTTCGTGCATTAGAACTATTGATACCCTTAGGCATCATTGTTGATGCATCCCAATGCAATAATCCAGCTGCTTCGCGAAGCGCTAAAAGTCGACTGAAATGTTTTTCTAGCTCTATGTATGATTCACTTGAAGGCTTCATGACAATATCACACAGCTTGTAAATAAGCTTGTATACTCCTATCTGCTAAAAATATTACGAAAATTAAAAAAAGGTGTAATATTGAATATTTAAACATGGCTCGCGGTTCATCATGTTCATTACAGTTTTTTACTTTAATTGCATGGCGAATAAACCAAAGCCCTAGCAAGCCAATAATAACTCCCGAGGGAATGGCGATCAAACCCGTAAAAGTTGGACTTATTGTAAGGGGCCATAAGAGTATTGTGTAAACCAGCATTAGTTTTTTTGTTTCTTCAACACCTAAAATTGTCGGCATCATTGGAATACCAGCTTTCTCATAGTCACTAGAATTATAAAGCGCTAAAGCCCAAAAATGTGGGGGTGTCCACATAAAAATAATTGCGAATAAAAGGAAGGCGTCGAGACTAATGTTACCACTAACGGCGGCCCACCCGATCATCGGAGGGAGCGCCCCTGACCCCCCACCAATAACAATATTTTGCGGAGTTCGCCGCTTTAACCAAACGGTGTAGATAAAAATATAATAAAAAATAGTGACGGCAAGAAGTATAGCGGCGACAGTATTTACAAATAATACCATAGCAGTAATGGATAGAATAATTAAGGTTATTCCAAATAAAAGGGCACTGTTTGGGTTCATCCGACCCGCTGGGATTGGCCGTTCTCTGGTTCTTTCCATTTTCTCATCTAGGTCTCTTTCATACCACATATTAATTGCGCCAGACGCGCCAGCTCCCATACCAATACAGATGATTGCCGCTAACGCGGTAACCATATCAATTGAACCCGGTGCCATTACGATGCCGACAATACTCGTAAACAGGACTAGAGACATTACGCGAGGTTTTAAAAGAATTGCATAATCTAAAATACTCGGTTTTGCCTCACTTTTTATTAAGACTAGGTTTTCTGTACCTTTATGAGTCGTCAATGTTTTGATTACTTGTTTTATCATTTTTGTTAAATCTCAGAAACCTTGATGAGGAATTAATACATCAATATTTGGTTAGTTTATTTTTTTTCTCTCCGGTTTGCGAAATAGTGTTCTTAAACAAATGAAAATAAATAATATACCACCTAAAATAGCTAACCCGCCTCCAAAATCGCGCACCCTAGCAGCTATAATTCCGAGAGAATTATCCATATCTATTGCAGTCCCCATAACTTTTCGTGCGGCTCCCATTCCACCAGTTATATACATACCAACTATAAATAATAATTGACCTATTGCATAAAATGCAATTTGACAGGAAACCAGTTTCCCTTTTAAAGGTGCATAGCCTAATTTTGGAAAAAATACAGTATAAAATAGACCTATAAAAGCAAGGTTTATACCGCCAATCATGCCATGATAATGGGCGGGCGTTCTTGTATCTGTTCCATCCACAAAAATTCCAAAAATTCCACCAACAAAAAATAATGTTACCGAACACCAAAGAGTAAATTTTTTAATATCCCAAAATGATTTGTTAAAAAAACTATTATACATAGCTCCAGATAATGCAGGTAAAAAAATTAAAATAGAAATTCCTGACGCATATTGCATGTTTGTAAAGGATTGTATTTGCATTTCACTGGATGCTGGCCAAAGAAAATAGAAACTAAGGCTGACTAAACCTGAGAGTACGAGCCACAAAATACTAGCTTTAAAAAAAATATTGGACTTGGAAATACTTCCGATAACTGACCAAGCACTGATAAGGAGTGTGACATTAAAAAATTGCATAATGTGCCCGCCGCCCCACACTAGCCTCTCATTATACGCATAATTTAAGGGTTGCCCTTTTAATTGTATACCAGAAATTATTATCGCGATAATTACAAATATTAATAGTATGTACGCTTCTCCTAGGTCTGAGTTATGCTTTTCTGTAACTAATAATTTATATCCTGCGCCTAAGGTGCCGATAGCTATCAATCCCAAACCGTAATAGAATAGATCATCAATAATAATTGGAATATAGTTATTCAGAGTTGGTTGTCCACGATCGGATACAGCGGGAATAAGACATAGAATAGTTCCGCTGCATAGAATTAGAAAACCTAAAATTTCAGTTATTCCAATTGAAGACCTTCGATTTGTTTGAATCATGCAGCCGAATACTGCAAGATACCAAACAACTATGGATAAGAGGACATGGGCGATCAAGCCTTTTTCGAAAAACGATAGTGGCCACGTTATTAAACCATCCAACCCCGGTATTTTCGATAAAACTAGAAAGATTGCAAATAGGCCCGCGATAGCGAGAGAAAATACAGCTAGAAATACCCAATATCTTAGCATCGTGATGTTTGAGAGAAAGTTTATTTGTTTAAACATTAAGTGTTCAATTACAAAAGTTGCGCCGTCTTGATTGGGTAGATTTGATACAGCATCCAATAAACTATTATGCCCGTCACAGAAACATACATCCAAATAGGCCACGTCCATTTTGCTATTTTCTTATGCGCAGCCACTCTATCTTTAGCTATACGCATTACGGTGATTATAACCATTGGAACAATTAAGATTGCGCAAATGACATGGCTAATAAGAAGAATATAGTAAAAAATGCGCACTAAACCCTCACCGGGAAAAACAAAAATTGGAGCATTAAACCGGTGTGCTACGTAACTAATTAAGAAAACACCAGAAACGGTTAGGGCTGCAATCATGCAAAGGCGGTGTGCTTGGCGATTTCCCGATTTAATGAAAATAAAACCGCCTAACAACAAACAAGCAGCAATAGTATTTAGAAGCCCATTCAAATGCGGCAGTATAGAAACGCTCATTATGATTATTTCTCCTTATAAATTTATTTAAGAGAGCCCTGTTTTCACGATGATGCCAACATACATGGATAGTGATAAAAGGCCTAAAATCGTTACAAAAATCCATGTTTTATTTTTTTTCATTTGCTTATCTAATTTTGACTATTTTTTATTTAAATTTTTAATATTCTCATTTTGCTACTTACCACCACAGAGGAAAAACAACAAGCGACTTCCTTTTGTCTAATCTGCCATTACATATTGTATGAATAGTCATCTAGCTGGCCATCTTTTATTCATAATACTGTTATTTTAAAAATTCCATTAAGGAAACAATTTTATATAAATTCTTATACATTTTTTGCAACGACTGCTTTACCGATTTATTTTGATCGGGTATATGAAAACTAGTATGATTAATAATAGTGTTATTGGGTTTATTTTAGATAAAGGTTGGGCAAGAAACCCATGATAAACTTATATAGTAGGATCGATAAACGGGGGGTTACAGGAAAAGATTGATGAAGAAAAACAGTAATTTACTTTCTAAGATATATCAAAAATTTAGTTCTCTCGTATCGCTGAGTGTTGCATCAATATGTTTGCTATGGACGCAAGTTTCCCATGCAGCCGAACCAACGCCATGGCAGTGGTATTTCCAATCACCTGCCACACCGGTGATGGAGCAAATTATAGAATTCCATAACTTAATGTTTTTTGTTGAGGTTGGCATTGTTTTATTGGTTTTAGGACTAATGGTTTATATTGTTGTTAAATTCAACTCTAAGGCTAATCCAGAGCCAACAAAAACAACCCATAACACTGCTCTCGAAGTCTTATGGACAGTTATCCCAATAGTAATATTAATAGTATTTGCAGTCCCCTCCATGAAACTATTATTTTTTATGGAGAAGGCACAAAATCCAGAAATGACTCTGAAAGTAACTGGAAATCAATGGTACTGGTCTTATCAATATCCGGATAATGGTAATTTTGAATTTGATAGTAACATTATCCCAGATGAGGATATTAAACCAGGACAGCGCAGATTACTTGAAGTTGATAACCAGGTAGTTTTACCCGTTAATACCGAAATTAAAGTGTTGTTGACCGCAAGAGATGTTATGCACAATTGGGCAGTACCCGCTTTTGGAATTAAAATGGATACGATACCGGGTAGAATCAATGAAACTTGGGTGAAAGTTACCAAAATTGGCACATATTATGGACAATGTTCAGAACTATGTGGTGTAGCGCATAGTAGAATGCCCATCGCGGTAAAGGTAGTATCGAAAGAAGATTTCAAAAAATGGTTAAAGAAAGCCAAATCAGAGTTTGCTTCCAGTGATGATAATGAAGTGCTGAAGTTGGCGCAGTTTAAAAAATCAAAATAAAGGTAACGTTTATTAATAGTTTTCTTTTGTATAAGTAAAAATCAATTTAAAGGCTAAAAAAATGTCAGATATTACACATGATCACCACGACCACCGTCCCTCGGGTTGGAAACGCTGGGCGTATTCAACAAATCACAAAGATATTGGCACAATGTATCTGGTGTTGTCTATGGTCGCAGCTATCATCGGTGGCGCCGCGTCAATTCTTATGCGAGCAGAGTTACATGAACCTGGCATTCAATTCATAACTGACCCCCAGTTTTATAATGTACTGGTTACTGCACATGGATTTATAATGGTTTTCTTTGTGGTCATGCCCGCCTTGATTGGCGGCTTTGGTAATTGGTTTATTCCACTCATGATCGGAACGCCAGATATGGCTTTTCCGAGAATGAATAATGTTAGTTTTTGGTTGGTTGCAGCAGCCCTAATTTTACTAGTTATAGCGGGTTTTATAGATGGCGGGGCTGGAACAGGTTGGACTGTATATCCACCGTTATCCAGCGCTGATTATCATCCCGGGATGGCGGTCGATTTCGGTATACTCGCCCTTCACCTAGCTGGAGCGTCGTCAATTTTAGGTGCAATTAATTTCATTACTACAATTATTAACATGCGTGCCCCTGGGATGACATTTCACCGTATGCCGTTATTTATTTGGGCTATGCTTTTGACGGCGTTTTTATTGTTATTAGCGATCCCTGTACTAGCAGGTGCTTTGACTATGTTGCTGACAGACCGTAACTTTGGTACTGCATTTTTTGCTCCTGATGGAGGTGGTGACCCCGTGTTATGGCAACATCTTTTTTGGTTTTTTGGCCATCCGGAAGTTTATATCATGATACTTCCCGCTTTCGGGATTATTAGCGAAATTGTATCGACTTTCTCAAAGAAACCTATTTTTGGTTACTTAGGAATGGCATACGCCATGACTTCAATTGGGGTGGTTGGTTTTGTAGTGTGGGCGCATCATATGTATACAATGGGTTTTAATGTAGAGACCCGGGCTTACTTTACACTAGCCACCATGGTCATAGCGGTTCCCACGGGCATTAAAATATTTAGTTGGTTAGCAACCATGTGGGGTGGATCAATAAAATTTGATACACCAATGTTATACTCAATGGGGTTTATATTTCTTTTCGTTGTTGGCGGGGTAACGGGAGTCACGTTAGCTAATGCCGGAGTTGATATGGCTTTTCATGACACATATTTTGTGGTTGCACACTTTCACTATGTTTTGTCGATTTCAGCATTATTTTCGATGTATGCTGGCTTCTATTATTGGTTGGGAAAGATGTCGGGCAAGAGATATCCCGAATGGCTTGGGCGACTTCAATTCTGGGTAACTTTTGTAGGCGTTAATTTATTGTTCTTTCCTCAGCATTTTGCTGGTATGGCAGGAATGCCGCGCCGTATAATCGATTACCCCGATGCCTATGCAGGGTGGAATATGGTATCAAGTTGGGGTGCATACGTATCCGCGGTTGGGGGTATTCTATTTTTCGTAGTTCTTTATAAAACGTTAACTTCAAATGTGAAAGCTGATGCAAACGAGTGGGGTGTTGGCGCAACGACCTTGGAATGGACGGTAGACTCTCCGGCTCCGTTCCACACACATGAGGTAACGCCAAATGTTGCTCCTGAGCCAGCCGAATAAATTTGCAAGAATAGGGTTTTGGTGTGAAGTTAAAAAAACAAAGATCAGCCAGTAGAGTTGGCGCGGTTGTGCTAAATACAGAGAAAGAAAACTCTCGTAACGGTCTAACTGCCGTGGTTTTGAGTTTTCTAGTATTCAGCATGATTGGCCTAGCTTATGCTTCTGAACCTCTTTACCGCATTTTCTGTCAGGTAACAGGATATGGGGGAACGACACGCATTGCTGTTTTTGACAATAAAAGTTCAGTAGCAGAAAATTCCATAACCGTGCGTTTTGATGCTAACGTAAATAAACTTTTACCTTGGCGCTTTAAACCTATGCAAAATAAGATTATTTTAAAGCCTGGTGAGCAAGCGATGGCATTTTATGAAGCGACTAATGTTTCAGACAAACCTATTGTAGGAACAGCAGTTTTTAATGTAGCCCCTTTTAAAGTTGGTGAATATTTTAATAAAATTGAATGTTTTTGTTTTACAGAACAGGTTCTTTTGCCAGGCCAAACGGTTCAAATGCCGGTTACCTTTTTTGTTGACTCATCAATTGTAGAGGATCGAAATACCAAAGAAGTTAATACGATCACTCTTTCTTATACGTTTTATGCGAGTGATGATCAGAGTGAGGCTGAAAATTTATCAAAAATTAGCTTAAAAATGAAGAAGAGTATTAATAACCCAGGAGAAACTCAAATTATCCAACCCGGATGATATCAGTTTATTTTATTAACCATACTACCGCAGGGGAAACGAGCATGGCTTCAGACACAGTAAAGACGCATCCTTGGCATGTGCCAGAGCCAAGTCCTTGGCCTATTTTAGGGACAATTGCAGGATTTGTTATGGCAATAGGTGGTATTTGGTATATGCATGAAGGCCCAATTTGGTTGTTAGCTGTTGGTTTTGCGTTGCTTATTTTTACTTTTTATGGATGGTGGCGCCAAGTTATAATTGAGTCGAACACCGCCGGAATGCACTCTGAACAAACAAAAGTTGGCTTAAGATATGGATTTCTATTTTTTATAATATCAGAGTTAATGTTCTTTTTTGCATTTTTCTGGGCTTTTTTTCATTCAAGTTTACCTTTATTGAGTAAGGTCGCCGTTCCATGGCCACCCGCTGGCATTGAATTGATACCAGCCGATGGTGTACCTTTATTAAATACCCTGATTTTATTGACCTCCAGCGTGACCGTAACCATTGCTCATCATGCTTTAATAGAGGATAAGCGCTCGACAGCCACGAAATGGACTTTTATTACAGCAATATTGGGGGTCGTTTTTCTCTTTTTTCAGGCCGAGGAATATATTGTGGCTACTTTCAAACTTAGTGATGGTATTTATCCTTCTACCTTCTATCTTGCGACAGGCTTTCATGGTTTTCATGTATTTGTTGGCACCTGTTTTTTATTCGTATGCGGATTTCGACTGATCAAAGGTCATTTTACGCCAGATCACCATATTGGATTTGAATCTGCAGCTTGGTATTGGCACTTCGTGGATGTTGTATGGATCTTTCTCTACATCAATGTGTATATCTGGGGTTCCTTACCTTTTGGACACATTAGTCCTGCTTAGAGTCTAAAATATAATTTTAAAATATAAGTAATGAAATATACTTTAGTTTGAGACTGTTAAAGTATGATCAAAAACAGTGGAATTGGGCTTTAGAACTCTATATTGTAATTATTTTTAAAATACAAATTATAAAATTTAGGTATGGAGGTTAACTATGGAGTCTAAAGCTGCTGTTGCATTTAAGGCCGGTGATCCACTTAGTATAGAGACTATTAAACTGGATGGCCCTAGGCCTCATGAAGTATTGGTAGAAATAAAAGCCTCTGGAATTTGTCATACTGATGCTTTCACTCTCTCTGGAGAAGATCCGGAAGGGCTTTTTCCAGCAGTATTGGGCCATGAGGGCGCCGGGGTTGTGGTAGAGGTAGGGTCGGCAGTGCAATCTCTATCTGAAGGGGATCATGTTATTCCATTGTATACGCCAGAGTGTCGTGAATGTGAATATTGTACGTCGGGTAAGACTAATTTATGTCAAGCCGTTAGAGAAACTCAAGGTCAAGGGTTGATGCCGGATCATACGAGCAGGTTCTCTCTAAATGGGGAGAGGATTTTTCATTATATGGGGACCTCAACTTTTTCCAACTATACAATCGTACCTGAAATTGCGCTAGCAAAAATACGAAAAGACGCTCCCTTTGATAAGGTTTGTTATATTGGTTGTGGTGTAACGACTGGTCTAGGCGCGGTAATTAATACAGCAAAAGTCGAGCCAGGTTCGAATATAGCTATTTTTGGGCTCGGCGGAATTGGCCTGAATGTCGTTCAAGGAGCGAGAATGATTGGTGCGGATAAAATTATTGGTATCGACCTTAATCCTGAAAGAAAAGCACTGGCTGAGAAATTTGGAATGACGCATTTTATAGACGCTTCTAAAACAGATACCTTAGTAGCAGATATAGTTGACCTAACAAAAGGAGGTGTTGATTATAGCTTCGAATGTATAGGGAATGTCAATGTTATGAGGGATGCGCTGGAATGCTGCCATAAAGGCTGGGGAGAGAGTATAATTATCGGTGTGGCGGGAGCTGGTCAAGAAATTGCTACTAGGCCATTTCAGTTAGTAACGGGAAGGGTTTGGAGAGGGACTGCGTTTGGGGGAGCTAAAGGTCGAACTGATGTTCCCAAGATTGTTGATTGGTATATGGATGGGAAAATTAATATTGATGATCTCATTACGCATGTTCTACCTATAGAACAAATCAATGAAGGATTTGATTTAATGCATCAAGGAAAATCTATTCGTTCAGTCGTGACCTTTTAATAAATTAATAATATCCGTTAGTTATTAATTTCAACTCAATGCCTCCCCATGTGATTTTAGGATCAAACACTAACAATTTGTGGAGTGAATTTATATGGATTTTATCCAATTTGATTGGACTATTTATTGGTTTATGTTTCCAGTTGCAATGTGTGTTGCAACGGTAGCTATGTTAAGTGGTATCGGTGGAGCGGCGATGTTTGCTCCTATTTTTATGATTATTTTTCCACTATTAGGCCCTGAATATCCTTTTCAAAATATTGCAGCCGCGATAGGAGTTGCTCTACTGACAGAGGTTTTTGGATTTTCTTCTGGTTTCATAGGTTATTATCGAAAGGGATTAATTGATTTTCAAAATGCTATTCCTTTTATAGCTGTGGGTGTTCCGATTGGAATTATCGGTGCTTTGTTGTTAACTAGTATTTCAGACTATGAAGAAATACTGAGAGGAGCTTATGGGTTATTAATGCTTATTCTATCATACGAGTTAATTCGTTTTCATAATAAAAATTTGGTCATTAAGGAAAAACATGAAACAAGCGATGAAAAAAACGTTATTATTACGGGCCGTGATGGTAAAAGTTACTCTTACCCTAAGCCACGCCAAGGTAAAGGAGCAATCGCAACCGGAATTGGTGGGTTTTTGACGGGATTACTTGGCGTAGGAATAGGAGAAGTTGTTATGCCGCAGTTAACAAAACGTAATAATGTTCCTATCCCAGTTGCCGCAGCCACTTCAGTGTTTATTGTAATTGTTGTTGTTGCCGCTGCCTCCTTTACCCAAATATCTTCTTTAGTTGCTCAAGGAGGTTTTCAGGCTGTCCCTTGGAATGTTGTTATTTATACAATTCCTGCAGTAATTATTGGTGGTCAAATAGGTCCTCGTTTGCAAGGAAAGATTGAACAACGTTCCATGGAGCGTTGTATTGGTTATTTGTTTTTGGTTATTGGTATTTCTATGTCATACATAGCGATAAGGAATTCATATTTTCTCTAGACATTTTTTACAGACTTATGCACGATTTATTTCAACTTTATTTGATAATAGTAAACGTTGAGCAAGCCAAGGAACAGTGGCCATAGGCATTGTTAAATTCTGTTTCAAACATCTCTACTACTTTCTCATAAATAGGACTAACCAGAGGGTTTGTTCCGATTGAAGTATCTATAATTACTCTTGCCAGTTCCGGTCCTAAACCAGAGTTTCTTGGCTCGTCCTGCTCTCTATTGCTTGTTGGTCTATTCACCACTCCCTGATTAACAAAATCCATATCACGAGCAATAATTTTTGGAATAGTAATTTTAGCTTCTATTAGGAAAGGTGTTGCATTACGCTCAACTGCACTTAATTCTAACTCTTGATAAAATTTATTAATAATTGCATTAATTTCAGTTTCATTCTTCATGCTGAAGAACATTAATTCGCCTAAAGCGACATACCAGGTCAGCATAAAATGGTTAATGTCTGTCTGAGGCAGAGATTTTACTTTTATATTGGGGTTAGCTGAAAAAACCATTTTATGAATACGGGACAGACCAAAATCTCCTAACTCATCGAGTAATTCGATCAAGCCCTCAATAAACGAATTACAATCTGTTTCTACTTTTCCACCATAATCGTGTAATGTAATATGTTGTTGGTTCAATTTCCACCTCGAATAGAAAAAACAATATAATGTAACAATTAAAATCGTTATGTCTAACAGATATATTTTCCAATAAATATTTTATAGAATTAAACTAATTTAACACATAATACATTGATAATTCTTATTTGGTTGTTTACATAGGTGTTTTAATACTGTTCTTTAAAAAACACGTTCCGACTATAAGTAAATTCATTAGGCAATAAAGGTAATATCATTTTGGTGAGCGACTATGTATTCAGAAATAACAAACTCGATAAAAATCTCAGTTAATCCAGTTTTTCTTGAGGAACAATCTGATCCTGATGACTTTCATTATGTTTGGGCTTATCATGTTTGTATTGAAAACCAACGAACAGATACTGTGCAATTAATGACCCGCCATTGGCATATTACTGACTCTCAGGGTAGAATTAATGAAGTTCGTGGTGAGGGGGTTGTGGGTGAAAAACCAATACTTAAACCTGGAGAAACTTATGAGTATACGAGTGGAGCTCCGTTAAGTACTCCCTCTGGATTTATGGTTGGAAGTTATCAAATGATTGATAATGATGGNATAAGTTTTGATGTGTCAGTTCCAGCATTTTCTCTAGACTCACCCCACGACGTTACCTTAGTAAGTTGATTTTTAGCGAAGCTGTTCTTCAGCCTCGACTGGAAATTGAGAAAAATATTTTGAATTAACAATGACAAATATTTTACTAGAATATTTTTAAGATACGTGAGCTATATTTATTTTGATAAGCTAGCACTGTTAATATAAAATATGGATTTTTTATTTTGGTAGATTTTCGACCGATTCTTCTGATTCTTGGAATATTATTATCGACNTTAGCGGTGATGATGCTAATACCGGTATTTGCTGATCTTGTTGTCAATCATCCAGATTGGGANGTTTTTGCAGTTGCATCTGGTGTTACACTGTTTATTGGTGTTTCATTGTCATTAACAAGCAGAGCAGGGGGGGCATCTCTTACAGTTAGGCAGGCATTTATACTTACTACTTTGAGTTGGGTGGTTTTAACAGCATTTGCCTCGCTGCCATTTGCATTTTCTCAATTAAATCTGAGTTTTACAGATGCTTTTTTTGAGGCTATGTCGGGAATTACGACTACTGGTTCAACAATCATAATCGATTTGGATATAGCTCCACCGGGTATACTCTTGTGGCGCTCTCTTCTCCAGTGGCTAGGTGGAATTGGTATTATCGTGATGGCACTAGCAGTTATGCCACTTTTAAGGGTTGGAGGAATGCAGCTTTTCCGCATGGAGTCTTCAGACTTATCCGAAAAAGCTCTTCCACGTGCTGCTCAAGTTGCGGCAGCCATAAGTGTAATTTACGTGGGTTTAACCATGATTTGGGCGGCTTTACTATGGTTCGCGGGTATGACAGGTTTTGATGCTATTTCTCATTCTATGACAACAATAGCAACAGGTGGATTTTCCACACATAATAACTCTATAGGACATTTTAATAACATTCTTATCGATTATATTATTACGATTGGAATGATAATTGGGAGTCTACCATTCCTTCTGTATCTTATGGTATTACAGGGTAAATCTAGTATGCTTTTTCGAGATACCCAAGTACAATGGTTTTTAACTTTTCTCGTACTTATCATAGTTTTTGTAGCATTATGGTTATGGATTATAAATGAAGAGCCCCCATTTCAAGCCGTTCGTATGGCTGCCTTTAATGTTACCTCTATAATGACTGGAACAGGTTATGTTACTTCGGGCTTTGATCAATGGGGTAGTTTTGCTATTCCAATATTCTTTTTTATAATGTTTGTTGGAGGCTGCGCTGGGTCGACAACTTGCGGTATAAAAATATTTAGGTTTCAGGTTTTATACGCAGCTGCGCGTATTCAATTTCAAAAATTAATTCAGCCGCATGGTGTTTTTATTCCTTATTATAATCACAGACCTATACCTGAGGAAGTAATCGGCTCTGTGATGAGTTTCTTTTTTATTTTTTTTGCGACTTATATTTGCCTCGCAATCGCTTTGGGTTTCCTCGGCCTCGATTTTTTGACAAGTGTTTCTGCGGCGGCAGCTGCAATTTCTAACGTTGGACCAGGTTTAGGACCAATTGTTGGTCCAGAGGGTAATTATTCTAGCTTGCCAACAAGTGCTAAGTGGATATTGTCTGTTGGGATGCTTCTTGGTAGACTTGAATTATTTACTGTAATGGTTCTTTTCTCACGAGCTTTTTGGAGAGCTTAATTGCAAAATAATTTAACGAGTGAAGAACTCCTTAAAATTTTAGTCTCTTTTAATACTATATCCGCACTATCTAATATAGAAATGATTGATTTTATTAGAGATTATATAAATGGTTACGGAATTGAGACTAATATTGAATTTAATCCTGAAGGCTCGAAAGCTGATCTTATCGCCACGTTTGGTCCTAAGATTGAGGGTGGAGTTGTAATATCAGGCCATACTGATGTAGTTCCTGTAGAAGGGCAGAATTGGGTTAGTGATCCATTCACCGTCGTGAATAAAAATAATAAACTATATGGCAGGGGAACCTGTGATATGAAGGGTTTTCTTTCCGTAGCGCTATCTCATGTTTCTGATTTATCAAAAAAAAAGTTAAAGGTTCCTATACATTTTGTTTTTAGTTACGACGAAGAGATTGGCTGTTTGGGCGCTCCCAGTCTAGTTAAAAGATTGTGTGCTAGTGTTCCTAAACCCAGTCTTGCCATTATTGGTGAGCCAACCAATATGACACTGGTAAACGCACACAAAGGGATATCGCTTTTTGAAACTAGCATAAGAGGTCGACCAGCGCATTCTTCCCAGACCCATATGGGAGTGAATGCAATAGACTATGCATCGAAGTGCATTCAATTTTTGGNTGNGATTGCTAAAGATTTGAAAGTTAATGAAAACGTTGATGAACGATTTGAGCCACCATATTCGACCATATCTGTAGGGCTAATTAATGGCGGCTCTGCAATAAACATTGTTCCAGAAGAGTGTAAATTTAGTTGGGAATGCCGAGATATTTCTGGACAAGATAGTGGCTGGGTTTACTCAAAGTTTGAACACTTCTGTTCTCAGCAATTATTGCCAGAAATGAGGGTTATTGCACCAGAGGCTGATATCAAAACTTTAAATAAAGTTATGGCACCCCCACTTATTGCGATAGAGAATAATCCTGCGGAGCTTTTGGTTAAGAAGCTTTCTAGGCAAAATGCGGTCGAAGTTGTGGCATATGCCGCAGAGGCTGGTATATTCCAAAATGCAGAGATTCCGGCTATAATTTATGGCCCGGGCAGTATAAATCAAGCACATAGACCAAATGAATATATTACTGTTTCCCAATTAAAAAAATGTGACGAGTTTTTTGATAAGTTAATAGATTGGGCATCTCAATGAAGCTATTGCCATAAAATATGCATAACTTACGTTATTTTATTAAGTATTTTTGGAAACTATTATTTATATTTTTCTCTATTTCTTTATTGAATTCGTTCATTAAAACTTCGATCATATTATACCAAATTTTGCGCCGATCTGAAAGGGAAGTGGCCTCAGAAACAGTTTTAAAGTGCTGAGCTTTTGCTTCAACAGCGGCTTTAATCACTTTTTTTTCACTTAAAATTTCTAATTTGGCGAATATTTCAGTTTCATACCGGTCTGACTGTTGATTTTTAAATGATCCAACAAATGTTTTGTCAATTTGTAATTGTATTTGTTTGGCCGCTGCTGTTTTTATTATCAGCCGAGCTGTATTCTTTCTGCCGCCTATCTGCAATCTATCCTTTGCCCATTGTTTAGTTGCATCTGCAGGACTTATTGGAAACAGATGGGTAATGTAAGGAGTATTGATTTGTTTCTTTTGTAATTCAATAATTTTGATATCGCGAACCAAAAGTGGTATCTTTTTAAGATGGGTAAAAGTCATTGTAGGGAATTGCTCTAACTTAGGGACCGTTTGGCAGCTTGTTAAAGAGAATAGTAAAAATAATACAAAAAAATAGTATTTAAAAAGTTTATCCATTTTGTATCTCTTGTTGACTGGGGTTATGGGGGGCTCTTTCAGATTACATATTTTTTTAGAGTTTTTTTATTAAACTTATGATCATGGTTACAAAATTCACATTTTGCGATTACCAAGCCCGAATCATTCATCATTGATTCTAGTTCTTTCTCTGAAAGTGATGCTAATACGGCTCCTAATTTTTCAGAAGAGCATCTACATTCATATTTTATAGATTTTCTATTAAATATTCTAACACCTTCATTATGATATAATCTATATAAAAGTTCTTCAGAGTTTATTTCGTGGTCTAATAACTCTGATTTTTTGATGGAGCTCATTAAAATAACTGCATTCCTCCAACTTTCGCTATCGTCCTCGCCGTCTAAGTAATTATCCAAGTTGGATGAGATGTTTAGTTTTGGCATTCTTTGTATTAGAATCGCTGCAGCCTTTTTTCTATCAGGGTCAGCTGTTATTATGATTGCTGTTTCTATTTGCTCAGATTGACGGAAATAATTTTGCGCACATTCAGTCAGAGTATTCCCCTCTAATGCAACTATACCTTGATATCGATCTTTATTGCTGCCTTGGTCGACTGTAAATGCCAAGTGCCCACTCCCTAATAACTCTGGGATACTTGGGTGGTTTCNAATCTTATCCAGTTTTCCTTTATCGTAAAGGGCATATCCTCTTATCAGACCTGTATGAGTAATGTCTGCTACACTCATATTAATTGGACCATCACTTTGTGTTTGCAGTATAAAGATACCATCATATTTAATTGTATCGGCCAGCAAAATGGTTAAAGCTGATAGTTCTCCAATAAAATTTGCTATTATTTCTGGATATTGTTTTGTGTCTAATAAATCACGATAAACATTGCTTAATCTGACTATTCGACCTCGTATCTGAGTTCCTTCAATACTGAAGGGCAGAATCTCATTGAAATAATTTTGATTTGAAGTCACTCTTTGCTCAAATTTATTTATATTATGTCAAAACAATATGCCAAAATACCTTTTTGTGCATGCAGCCTATTTTCGCATTCATCCCAAACTACACTCTGCGGTCCATCGATAACAGCCTCCGTTACCTCCTCACCTCTATGTGCTGGGAGGCAATGCATAAATAGAGCTTGTGAATTAGCAAGCTTCATTAACTTTTCAGTAACTTGAAAGGGTTCTAGAAGATCTATTTGGTTTATTCTGTCTCTATCAGCGCCCATTGATACCCAGGTATCAGTTACAACGCAATCGGCATTTTTTACAGCATTCTCTGCATTGTCGGTGGTCATTACCTGGCATCCTTTAGAATGGGCCCAGTTAGTAAGATCTTCATTAAGCTTTAATTCTCGGGGAGTTGCTATGTTAATACTAAAATTAAATTTGACAGCCGCATGAAGCCAGCTTGTTGCAACATTATTTCCATCACCTATCCATGCAATAGTTTTGTTTTCTATTGATCCCCGATGTTCCTCAAAGGTCATAATATCCGCCAAAATTTGACACGGGTGGCTGTCATCGGTGAGACCATTAATGACTGGAATATTTGCATAATCGGCCAACGACTGAAGGTTTTGATGGGACCCAGTTCTAATCATAATTGCATCTGCAAATCTCGATAATACTCGTGCTGTATCTGCAATGGTTTCGCCGCGACCTAATTGCGAGTCTTTGTGTCCAAGTATAATAACATCGCCACCTAATTGTTTCATACCNACTTCAAATGATACACGTGTTCGCGTCGATGACTTCTCAAAAATTAGAACAAGAGTCTGATCAATCAGAGGTTTTACATGTCCTCGACCCATTTTTTTTAATTCAACAGCTTTGTCTAGAATAGACCGTAATGTGGTTAGATCAAATTGATTTATATCCAGAAAATGTTTAGGCTTTTGAAAAGTATCCATGAGTACATCCTCTAGTTTTTTAAGCTATCACACACATGGTCAAAAATAGTAAGAGCTTCATCAATCTCTTTTTGTGCTACAATCAAAGGTGGTATTACTCTAATTACATTGTTTCCCGCGGGTACAAGCAATAGGCCATTTTTTTCAGCTAAATGGACAATATCCATATTAGTAATAGCGGGTTCACATTGAATGCCAATCAATAGCCCTTGGCCTTTCACTTTTCCTAAGAAATCATATTTTTCCCCGATGAGAGTGAGCTGAGATTGGAGATATGACCCCGTCACTTGAACGTGATCCATGAATCCATCTTCAAGAATAATATCTAGAACAGCATTTGCTGCCGCAGATGCTAGTGGGTTTCCACCATATGTAGAGCCGTGACTACCCGGTGACATTACTGCTGAAACACGTTTATTTGCTAGACATCCACCGATTGGAAATCCCCCACCAAGTCCTTTAGCGATGGCAATAACGTCTGGTTTAATGTCGAACCACTGATGCGCAAAAAGTTTACCAGTTCTTCCAATACCGGTTTGAACCTCATCCATAAAAAGTAGAATTCCATAGTCGTCTGCAATATTTCTTAAGTCTCTAAAATATTTAGTATCTGCCGTATTAATTCCGCCTTCGCCTTGAATTGGNTCTACTAAAATCGCTGCTGTTTCTTCTGTTATTAATTTGGTGACATTTTTGGCATTCCCAAAAGTTGCTTGATCAAACCCTTCTAACATAGGAAGAAAACCATTCATGTGTTTCCCATTTTGAGCTGCGGAGAGGGTAGCAATGGTTCGGCCATGGAAACTTTCAGTACAGCTAATTATTTTATATCTTTTTGGATTTCCATTTTCCGAGTGATATTTCCTTACAACCTTTATGCCACATTCAACGGCCTCTGCTCCAGAGTTACAAGAGAATAAGCTTGAAGCAAAGCTATGATCAACCAAGCGTTGTGCAAGGCGTTCCTGACCTGGAATTTTATACAGGTTTGAATAATGTAAAACTTTGGATGCTTGGTCTGTAATTGCTTTAACAAGTTTTGGGTGCGAATGACCAACAGATGTGACCGCTATACCCGATCCAAAATCTAGATATTTTTTCCCATTATCTGAAAATAGGTAAACTCCATTACCGCTCTCAAAGGCAATATTTGAAGGAGCATATGTGGGCATTACGGCTGACACGAACTATTCTCCAATTATTTTTCTAAAACTTTTGATTAGAACAAATTTACTTTCATAAAGCCGGCGAGTATGTAATTTTCATACGATTTGTCAATAAAAATGGGTCAAAGTATAATAAAATACAAATAAATGTAATGCTATTTTTTAAGACCTAAGCTTATACCCACATGCAAACAGTTTAACACATAAAAACCAAAATATTATCATTAATAGAATTAATAAAAGCCCACCTACTTTTAGATCACCGTCATGAGCGCCGATAAATCCATATCTAAAACCATCAATTAAATAAAAAAATGGATTAAAGTGGGCAATTTTAGCAAAATTTTCAGGTAAAAACTGGGTTGAATAAAAAGTACCAGATAAAAAAGTTAGAGGTAAAATAATAAAATTATTAATTGACGCAACATGATCAATCTTTTCTGCCCAGATTGCTGTTATCAAGCCAAGTAGTGACATCAGTATAGAAGCAGAGATTGAATAAAAAATAATGAGTGGCCAAGAATGGATAGTTAAATTAACAAAAAATGACATTGCCAGTAGAACTGCGGAACCAACTAAAAGACCCCGTGTCGTGCTAGAGAGAACATAACCAATTACAAGTTCATTTGGAGTCATTGGCGGCATTAATGTGTCCACAATTGTCTCCACTATTTTTTCAAACATGAGNGAAAATGATGCATTAGCAAAAGCAGCAGTCATGAGTGCCATTAGCGTTAATCCGGGAACCAAAAACTCGGCAAAGCTTGCGTTCCCCATTGATCTTCCATCGCCCGAAAAAGCCAATTTAAATATTGCTAGGAATAATAGGGCAGTTATTACCGGAGCAATAAAAGTTTGAGAAGAAATTTTAAAGAAACGCATCACCTCTCTTCTGTAAAGAGACCAAGTGCCAAGCAGATTCATTTGGCCATTTCGTGGCCGTGTCGTTATTAATTTCAATGTTTTATGCCTTCAATTTATACCCAGATTTTACTAACCAATAACAAATAATCCAGAGTGCAAAATTAATACTTAGTACATAGATTATTCCTGTTAACAGAGACCCAAAAGATTGTCCTGAAAAGCCGTAACGCAAACCATCTATCATATAAAAAAAAGGATTATAATAACTGATATTATGCAATAATTCTGGAAACCTTGTGATAGGAAAAAAAGTCCCGCTTAAGAATGATAGTGGCAAAATGATAAAATTTGTGACAGTTGATACATGATCAAATTTTTCTGCCCATATACCAGTTATCATACCTAATGCACCCATTATGGATGCTGCTCCTAGTGCATGAAAAACTACCATACTAATGTTATTTATTGAGATTGGTATAACTAAGCTTAAACCAAATCCAACACCTATAGCGACAACGAGTCCCCTCGTTGCACCTCCCATAATATAGCCGACAACTAATTCGAATGGGCTTAAAGGTGGCATAAGAGTATCAATAATATTCTCATTGAGCTTCTGAGAAATAATTGAGGTGGACGTATTAGCAAATGCATTTTGCAGGATTGCCATCATCATTAGTCCCGGTACTAAAAACTCTGTGTATGATAATTCACCAATTTGCCTATCTTTCCCAAAGGCGACAACGAATACAATTAAAAATAATATCGTTGTAATTATAGGAGCGAGCAACGTTTGTCCTATAATTTTAACAAAACGTCTAACCTCACGGCTGTATAATGTCCATAATCCACGCCAATTGGTCGATGAAATAGGTTTTGTTATTTTTAGCTCAGTTATGGTCGACGACATTTATTTTTATGCTTTCAGTTTATATCCACTACTATATAGAAAATGGCAAAATACCCAGAGAAGAATGTTTATCAAACACATAACTATAATTCCCTGATAAATTGGACCATCTGAAATTCCAATGAACCCAGCTCTAAATCCGTCAATTGAATAGAAAAAAGGATTAAATAATGCAGAGAGTTGAAGTAGTTCAGGTAATTTATTGATTGAATAGAACGTTCCAGATAAAAAAGATAATGGGGTTACAATAAAACCTGTTATAATAGTATTCTGCTCATGTTTTTCTGCCCAAATTCCCCCTATAAACCCTATGCTAGCCATCATACTTGAGGCCGAAATTGTATGAAAAAGAATGAGGTAAATATTTTTAATTTCAATATGAGTAAAGAAAAACATTGCAAATGTTACAGCTATTCCAACAGCTATTCCTCGGGTTGCGCCGCCGATAATATACGCAGATATTGTTTCGCCTGGNGTTAAAGGTGGCATCAATGTATCAATAATATTACCTTGCATTTTAGCACTCATAATGGATGACGTGGTATTGGCAAATGAATTTTGCAATATCGCCATCATAATTAATCCCGGCGCTAGAAACTCAATAAAAGGAATTCCATTAATGTCTCCCCTAAAAGATCCAATAGCCAAGGTAAAAATAGCTAAGAATATCAAAGTCGTAATTACAGGAACGAAGATCGTCTGAATATAAACTTTAGAGAATCGCTTAACTTCTCGTAAATACAGTGTCTTCATACCAAGCCAATTTCTGATACCTCTAGAAGGGCTTGTATCNGGTTTTATTAAAATAGTATGATTCCTTATAGCTTTGAGATTGTATATTTATTAGGCGTATGCGGCATTAGTTCTATATCCTATAATAGCAATTAGTCTAGTCTAGAAGTTAGATGTTACGTAACTTACTAAATTTTTATAAATAAAGTGACAGAAATTATTATATCTAGATCGTTTAAGAAAAAAAAACCGCGAAAGACCTCAAAGAAATCTATTGAGAATGCGGCTATTTTCTATTTAGAACGATTTTCATCTTCAATTGAAAATCTGAGAAGAGTTTTAATGCGTCGGGTTTATAGATCAGCCCAATATCACAATACTAACCCTGAGGAAGATGCAAAAATTGTTGATTCAGTTATCTATCGATTTATTGAAACGGGAGTATTAAATGATAGACATTTTGCACAAATGCGTGCCAATACTCTATACAGAAAGGGTAACTCATCTCGTTTAATTCGCTCTAAACTCATTGAGAAAGGTGTAACAAATGAGATTATTAGTGAAGTTCTCGCGACTTTGTTAAATAATGGAGGAATTTCTGATCTTGAAGCAGCTAAGATCTTTGCAAGGAAGCGGCGTCTTGGACCATATCGCAATCCTGATAATCGTTCAGAGTACACTAAAAAAGATATGAATGCGCTGGCACGAGCAGGTTTTGGTTATAATGTGGCTTTAAAAATTATTAATGCAGAGAAATCATCTGACCTTGATGAAGACCTTAAATTTAAATAGAAATAGTAGATGGCAGCCTTAATCCAACAATTATTTGGGAACAGAAATGAGCGATTTTGAAATAGTTTGGAATAGTAGTTTTTTTGGCGTCACAGTCGGAGAAATGGCTTTAGCTTCATTAATTCTGTTTGCCTTTATTTTGACAAGGAAATTCTTTGCCCGGGTTGTAATAGCGCGCCTTAAAAGATGGGCAAGCCTTACCAAGACGGATATTGATGACCAGATTGTAGTCGTACTTCAACAACCATTAATGTTTCTATTTTTTATCATTGGTTTATCAATTGTTGTTAACTGGATAGCTTTTAGTTCAAATACTGAGGCAATACTCAATCAAATAATTAAATCTCTCATAGCTTTTACAATTTTCTGGACTGGATTTAGGTTAGTTGATCCAGTATCTATCTTATTTGACAAGTTATTATCTCGTTTGGCTGGGCCCGTAGCATACGAGGTCAAAAACTATTTACTAAAATTCCTTAAGTTTTTTCTTTTTGGATCTGGTGTAATTGCAGTTTTAGCGCAGTGGGGAATAAATCCATGGCCCTACTTTGCGGGTATTGGGGTATTGTCTCTACCTTTTGCATTTGCGGCGAAAGATACGGTTTCTAATTTATTTGGTGGGATCAAGCTTATACTTATTGATCGAGCTTTTAGTGTTGGTGACTGGATTGAAGCGCCGAGTATAGGGCATGGTACGGTTGAAGAAATTACTCTTTCCACGGTTAAAATTAGAAAGTTTTCGAAAGCCATCCAAAGTATTCCAAATGGTATTTTAGCAAATGCATCCATTACCAACTGGTCTCGTATGACTAATCGCCGAATAAAGATGGATCTTGGTTTAGATTATTCCACAAATGCAAATCAGTTTAAGGCTATATTGAGCAGAATTAAGAAATTAATTGCTGATGACGATCGAGTTGATCACACTGTTTCTGAGATGGTTCACATGGTAAATTTTAACTCCTCGAGCATTGATATTAATTTATATTATTTCACAAAAACAACTGACTGGGTTTTATGGCGTGAAATTATTGAAGATCATATGCTTAAATTCATAGGGATAATAGAGGAAGAAGGATCTAGTTTTGCGTTTCCCTCGCGTTCAATTTATGTTGAGGGTATTAATCAAGGAGATCTAATGCAAGGAATAGATTCTATTAAGGGTAACAAAAAATGAAATTAGATAAAATTTTAGTTGAAATCTCTCCAGGTGAGATGATTGATAAAATTACAATACTTTCGATTAAATCAGACATGATAAGTGACGAAGATAAGCTTAAAAATATAAACTATGAACATTCAATATTGTTAAAAACCAGAGATAAGTTCTTGCCCCAATCTCCCGAACTGGAAAAGCTTAGTTTTAATTTGAGAGAAATTAATGAAAAATTATGGAAGATTGAAGATGAGATAAGAGATTGCGAGAATAGAAAAGATTTTTCGAAAACCTTTATTGATTTAGCGAGGGCCGTCTATATTACCAATGATGAACGGTCGAATATAAAAAGAGAAATTAATTTATTATTAGGTTCTAAGCTAATTGAAGAAAAATCATATCAATCATATCAATAAATCAAAATTTTTTATGGGAAATGCGTTCAGTTGAGAATTCTAAGCCTATTTAGAGAGCCCCTTTATTTTTAAATCTATCTGTCGCACTGATTCGGATAGTTTATAATTAAATTATTATATAAAAAATTTCATTTTTGCTGGGTTAAATTTACCCATTCACCATATATTTATGTTTAAATCGTTGTTTAGCAATCCTGGAAATCTAAATTTTCCATTATAATCAATAGTTTAAAANTTATTAAGAAAGAAGTTAAAAGAAAAATAATTGGCAGAAATTTTGCATAAGTAAATAGTAAAATGAAACTTTTGGTTATTTTATTATGCAAACTACGGAAAGAAATTATTCTAAAGGTGATATAATTTTCAGAGAGGGAGAACCCAGCTCATCGGCATTCATGATCGTAAAAGGACAAGTGGGACTTTTTAAAAAGAAATTAGTTGGCTCAAAATTTAAAATGATTCCGCTAGAAACACTCTCATCAGGTGATATTATCGGTGAGATGGGTATTTTTGACCATTCTGCTAGGAGCTCAACTGCTAGAGCCCTTGGACCAGTAATATTAAATGTAATTAAACAAGATAGTTTTAGGGAAGCTCTAAAAGACAAACCTGAAGTGGCTCTAGATGTCATAAATAATTTGGCGGAAAGGTTAAGGAATTCATCGGAAATGGCTGTCAGTCCAATGTCTGGAGATCAATTAAAGGCTAGAAAAAAAATATCGATTGGATCCGGATCAATTAAGGAAAGACCGCTTAATTCTACAAGTATTCAAAAATCCTTGTGGGAATCTATATTAGGGCTTTTTAAAAAATCCACGCATAAGCGTTATTTACTCGAATTCAGGGTCACAAGGTTAAAGGGTGATAAGGAAGGTATTCAAACAGCTAATTTGGTGAGGGCTTTATCCAAACAAAGAGGTGCCAACGTTGAAGTTTACCATGAACATGTNGTAGGAGAGAGTAAGGAAAATAATGAGGATATTTCGCTTAAATCCGCGTTGTTATCGGCACGTGAACTATTAGAGAAAGACAATGCGGATTTGCTAATTTGGGGAGAAATTAGTGAAGTGGGCTCAGTTATCAACCTTCGTTTTACGACTAGAAATAGTTATGAAGATCACCCTGGTAGTTTTCTTACTTCAGACCGATTAGCGTTACCAATAAACTTTGGCCCGGAATTAGCCAGATTACTATGCGCAACAGCGGTCGCATCTGTGGTGCCTTCGCATGAGACACAGCGTTTATTGATAAAACCACTTTTATTACCGGCACTCGATTTTGAGCAAAAAAACCAACAAGAGCCCCCAAAAGATTTGACATTAAAAGATCAAATATCAATTCAAATTTGTTATGCAAACATCATTGCGTTGATTGGGCATTATATGCATGACTTAAATTTAACTACAAAGGCTGCTAATTTATACCAAGAAAATTTAGATATNATATCTAAAGAAACAGATCGGAATACATGGGCTAATATTTTACTCCATCTTTGTCGAATTAGACAATTATTTGGCGACAAATCTAGAGATATCAAAATTCTTACTGAATGTATCGACAATTACCAAGATCTTTTGGAAGATTTTAACAAAGACGATTGCCCTCAAGAATGGGCGGCGATCCAATACAGGATAGGTAATACGTTATATAATTTAGATGATTTGCGTGGAGAGACGGTTGAGTTAAAAAACTCTATTCAATATTATCAAAGAGCATTGGAGGTTTATACTAAATTTGATGCTCCCCAAAAATGGAGTGATATAAAAAATAGTCTTGGTAGGGTGCTGCAAGTATGGGGTGATTTAGCAAGAAACTCAAAAATTATAGATAAAGCTATCAGTGAGTGTCAGCAGTCCTTACAAGTAAGGTCTATGGCTAAAAATCCAATTTTGTGGGCGGCTACAAAGAATAATATGGGGTCGGCTTTGTTTCTGAGGGGACGTTTAAAAAATGATGAAAATAATTTAAACACTGCCATTGATGCTTTTAATGACGCCTTAAAAGTATATAGGTCTTATGACGCGCAAAGATTAATTAGAATTACTGAACGAAACCTTTTAAAAGTAAATAATTTAAAAAAAATACGCCTAGCTAAGGGCTCAACGCCTATATTTTGGGAGCAGAAAATAGTTGGTGGGGGTAATAAACCTAGTCGGAAAATATCACGGGAAACAAGTAATTATGTTTCCAATTGAGGTAAAACGTAGATGGTAAGCCAAATATTAATACTGTTCTTTGCTGTTATGGTTTTTAAATGACAGAAAAAGTAAAAATTTTATTTGCTAATGATGCATTTTACTTGGCTTTTCAAAATAATGATATCGAAGCAATGACGACTCTTTGGGCAAATCGAGATGATATTAGCTGTATTCATCCAGGGTGGAATCATCTTTCTGGCCGCGACTTGGTTTTAGCAAGTTGGGATGATATTCTCTCGGGTAATAAGACTCCAAATTTCGAAATTAAGGGTGCTTCTGTAAACATTTACGAAAATATAGCGATCGTAATTTGTTACGAACTTTTTGAAAAAATATGCCTTGTTGCAACAAATATTTTTGTTAATGAGAATAAAGAATGGCGCATAATACATCATCAATCTAGTGCATCCCCCCCGCCAGAGGTTATTGATAACTCGGAGCCTATCGAGACTTTACAATAAATTATCACAAGTGAAATTTGTTAGGTTTGTATTGGGTATTTTTTATTGTATAGTTTAAATTAAGTATTCACACATTTTGTTTACGAAAACTATTTTAAAGATGATTAGGGCAGATTATCATGCGAAAATATTTAGAGATCGACTTAGAAAGCCAATCTATTGAGGAGCAGGAGCTAAATGGATTAGACGTCATTAGGGTTGGAAGGCATTTTATTGCCAAAACATTATTAGAAAAGAAGGCAGCAACTGCGGANCCTTTGGGGCCAGAAAACCCATTAATATTTTCTGCTGGACCGTTCGCAGGTTCAAATTTTTCGAATGCTAACAGATTAAGTGTAGGATGCAAAAGTCCCCTTACTGGAGGGATAAAGGAGGCGAATGCTGGTGGTACTTTTGCGTTCGCTTTGGGTCAATTGGGTGTCGCAGGTTTTACATTAAACGGGCAGTCTGATGAATGGGTTGTTATACATATCCCAAAAGAGGGTGATATTACTTTTTCAAATGCTGATGAATATTTAGGAAAAGGTAATTTTGAGGTAGCTAGAATGCTACACGATAAATATGGGGATAAGGTAAGTTTGGGTATTTGTAGTCCTGTTGGAGAGTACGGTGGACTGATGGCTGGAATATCATTTACAGATCCCGAAAAACGTCCAACACGTATTGCAGCTCGAGGAGGCGTAGGAGCTGTGATGGGTTCAAAGAAGGTTAAGGCTATTGTTATTGAGCGTAATAAAATGCCTGAGTTTAGCGATAAAAAGAAATATATGGGATCTGTAAAAGCCTATGGCAAAATGCTTGATGTAGATCCCGCTATCGATAATTTTCGTAAACTTGGCACGGCTATGGTGGGTGACTTTACTAATAAAATTGGTGGATTACCGACACGTAATTTTAGTTCAGGAACGTTAGTAGGCAAAGACGAAGGCCCATTTAAGCTTGGCGGGCAGTATATACGTAAGACAAACTTGGAGAGAGGTGGCGAGACCACACATGCATGTATGCCTGGTTGCATGATAAAATGCAGTAATATTTATGCGGATAAAGACGGAAATGAACTTTGCTCTCCGATGGAATATGAAACTCTCGGTCTTATTGGCAGTAATTGTGGATTAACCGACCCTGATGATGTTGCTCGATTAAATGATGTTGCCAATGATTTAGGCATAGACACTATTGAACTTGGGGCTACCATTGGCGTTCTTATGGATGCCGGAGAAGGCTCTTTTGGTGACGTTGAGTTTATGTCAAATGTATTGGAAGATATCAGGGATGGAAATGAAAAGGGGCGACTATACGCGGAAGGCACAGCCCGAGTTGGCGAACATTTTAATGTTAGTCGGGTGCCTGCGATAAAGAAACAAGGTATTAGTGCTTACGATCCACGACAAATTGAAGTAACTGGAATTTCAATGATGGTTACAGCTCAAGGTGCTGATCATACTGCTGGTAACATACCTACATTTGAATGTAAGGATAAGACTACAAAAGAGTTAGTTGCGGCGAGCCTTGATATACAGGAAGACTGTGCTGCTACTGATTCTTTAGGGTTATGTTTATTTGGCCGTTCCGTAACTAATGTTCAGAAAGCTTTTATTGCAGATGCATTAAACAATGCGCATGGAACTAATCTTGATGAGGGTTTTATGAAAGAAATTGGAAGAGAAGCTCTTGAAATGGAATGGCAATTTAACAAAGATGCTGGATTTACCGATGACGATGACGAGCTCCCCAAGTTTTTTTATGACGAGATTCTCTCAGGAAGAGATGTTGCTGCTCGGCATCATACCGCAGAGGTTAATACAGCGTTTAGAGAATCAATAAAGAAATAGCAGCTCTTGCAGTTTGTTGAAAATTAGCTGGAATATCTGCGCCTTAAAAATAGGACAAACACAACTGCTGTAACAAACATCGTAACACTATAGGTGGCTGCGGCTATGGTGGTTGGTCCACCACCGAACAAGAGTGTAGCAACGGCTATTGCTAGGGTTCCGTTTTGAAGGCCGCATTCGATTGAAATTGAAATTTTTTGTTTAACACCTGATCCAAATATTGTTGCTAGGAGCCAAGCGATGAGCAGCATAATTATATTAAGGCTGAGAGTAGCTAACCCAGTTTGTTGATAATATTCGATTATAAAATCTTTTTCTTTTATTATTGCTCCTATTAACACAATAACGAATAAGACGGTTGATATTCTCCTCGCCGAGTTCAGAGTTTTTAAAGATATGGACGTAAAGTAATATCTGATAGTCATACCTAATATGACAGGAACAGTAACAATTGCAAATATACTATAAGTTATTTTAGTAAGGAAAATTTTATTTGTCAGATTATCGCTAAATAAAAAATTGTATGAATAGCCAATTACCAAAGGTATCGTAATAAGTGATAATAGGCTGATAACAGCTGTAAGTGAAATAGATAGTGCAACATCTCCACGCCCTAATAAGGTCAAAATATTCGATGTAACACCACCTGGTGCGGCCGCAATAATCATTAATCCCAATCCAAGCTCTGGTGTTAATTTGAAAGCTATAACTAGTAAAAATGCAACAATGGGTAATATGATTGTTTGCGATAATAATCCAATAATAAAATCTTTTGGCTGTTGAATGACTCTTTTAAAGTCACTACTCGTTAGACCGAGTCCCAAAGAAAACATAATAAATGCTAGAGCGACGGGTAACGCTACATTCGTAATACTGTTCATATTGCCGGCCCACTTTTAAAGGTCCCTAAACTAGCTTTTTGTCTAACTAAATTATTTGGATAATTGGATATCCTCTAATGTAACACTCTCATCTAAGACTATATTGATTGTTTTCTTTTTAAAGCCATCCGCATTGATTTCAATTTGATAATCACCGCTACCTTCAGCTAATTTATCAAATTTAAAATCACCAAAAATATCTGTTTTAATTTCAGCAATGACTTCTGTGTTCCGTTTTAGCGTTACATCAGCATCCTGAATGCAATCAATAATATTATCCTGATTTGCGAATACACTGCCACCTATGAAGCAGGAGTTATACCTATACAGATTCTTATAGTATACTCGAGGTTTGGTTCCTTTTTTGGGTTCTAATACCTCAAGTTTTTCGTCTTGGGCGAGCTTTTCCATTTCCTCGTCACTAATTTTTTTTGCTACGATGGAGCCTGTCGCGCAAACGGATGACGCCCGAGGTTGCTTCCACCCTTCATCTAATAAATGGGCATCGAATATCCAAGTTTGCGGGATCTCAAGCTCTTCGTTCCACCAAATTCTATCATAGGGGCAACTATCTACTAAATGCTTTTGTCCTTTAGATTTAACTGGGTCAATTATAACAATCCCATCCTCTCTCTTCGTAATAGCGCCATCTTTGGCTTCCTTGATGCAAGGGGCATTATCGCAATGGTTGCACATCACCGGCATATAAGCTACGTCGATCATCGGTGCTTGTCCTCGCTCTTTTCGCATGATTTCAATCCAACGTGCTCCATGCTTGGGCATTGGTGCTGCATAGTTGGGAAACTCGTTATCAACATGCTCATCCTGACATGCCAGAACGCACATATTGCAATTCGTACAATTCTCTACATCGATAATTAAGTTCCATTTATCCATTTTTTATCCTTTATTCAGCTGGTACAAGTTGCTGTATTTTATTTTTTATTTTTCGGGAAGCAGTCGTTTTTTTAATTTCTACACTACCATCCCAAAGTTCAACTTCGACGAGTGCGGTTGAATTGCCCATTGAATGGGCCTTCTTTATTTGTGATTTTTTTGGTGTTAAGGAGTTCAATATTCCACCTCTATCAACAGACTCTCCTGGCTTACCAAGGGGATCATAAGTGGCGCAAGACTCGTAACCGTGGAGCGTTCCTTTAGGTAGGCGCTGGGTTACTAATGCTGCACAGACAACACCAGCCTGATCATTATAAACCTTTACTAGATCGTGCATTTTTATGTTTCTCTTGGCAGCATCTTCAGCATTGATCCGAATTATCCAATAATAGAAACCATCCACTTCAATACGGTGGTCTTTTATATTATTTATGAAACTATCTTTCGCATCGCCCTGTGTGTGGAATGAGTAACGGGGGTGTGGTGTTACCATTCTAAGCGGGTATGATTTTTCTTGTTTCTTATCAAATGGATTAAAATATTTTACGATCGGCGGCCGTTCTGGATCTTCGGCATCAAATCTTTTAAGACTTGCGGCCTCAAACTCTATTTTCCCTGATTGCGTTTGGATACCTTCTAAATAACCGTCCTTATAATCTGAAGGCAATGGCATAGGTTCTGGCACATCTTTTTTTCGTCCCTCATAAAACCAATTCCAAGATAAGGGGTCTCTGTTTTCTTCTTTTTCCGGGGGTATTACGACATATCCTTTTCTTATGAATTCTTTCCATGTAATAATTTGAGGTAAATCAGATGCTTCGAAGATACGTTTTGCCCAGTCCAATTCAGAAATTCCTTCAGTAAAATAAGCGCTTAAGCCAAGTCGCTCACAGATTAATGAGAATATCGTATAATCTGATTTAGATTCGCCCATCGGTTTGACTGCTTGATGCTGAAAGACGGCTACTCGGTTATTTAGTTGTGTCTGCCCGTGATGAGCATATCCGCCTAAAGCTGCCCATTCGCTAATATCTGGGCGTTCAAAGTTCGTACAAGCTGGAAGAATTATATCAGCAAATTTGGTTTCGCCCTCGTTCCAAATAGCTTGGCTTACAACAAACTCTAAGTTCTTTGATTGATACATTTTAACGTGTCTGTTTGAGTCAGCCATTGTCCCAAAAATAGAGCCACCAATTTTATACAGCATTTTGACAGGTGAGTAACCTGGCTTAGGGTATGAAATTTTATTAAATTGGGCCTCTATACTTTTTCCATCCCAAGCATAACCCTCTGCTTTACCCTCTATTATTGCTTCTGGAAGCCATAACCTTGGTATAGCCTGCTCAACAGTATTGAGGCTGGGTAACTGAGGCATTCTCTGGTAAAGTTCTACTGACATTGCTGTATGATGAAGATCTCCAGACATGCCCCCTTCTGCATATCCTGGAAAATAAAAATTAGTATCAACCGGCGTACCCCATTGAAGATTTCCCATGTTTACACCAGGTTTTCCTATTCCCTGCATAGCAATTAAACAGACTTGAGAACGGGCCCATTGAATTCCGGTAGCATTTCTGCAAGCTCCCCCATGGCCGTTCCCCCAGCCACCAGAGGCCAAATAAACTTTTTTGTTTCCCCATTTCCGCGCTAATGCTCGAATATCTTTCGCTTTAAGGTTTGTTTCTTTTGCAGCCCACTCAGGTGTTTTGGGAACGCCATCGTCTTCTCCCATCACATAAGCTCTCCATTTTTCAAAACCGGTCGTACGATTTTCAACAAATTCTTTATCATAGAGGTCTTCCTCTATCCATACATTCGCGATAGCCATTGCCAATGCTGGCGACGATGCTGGCTTCGGAGCCAACCACTTACCTCCGAGAAATTGCGCAGTATCATTATAATAAGGGTCAATATGAACCATATCAATATCTAGTTCTTTCAACCATTTGCGACGAACAGTCCCTTCGAATGATCCGTAAGCACCGCTTGTTCCCTCTGGATTGCTGGACCAGAAAACGACCATCTCAGCTTCTTTTAATAGGTCTTCAACAGTCCCGTATGTTTCCGACTGACCCACCCTAAGGGATCCCCCCCAATGATGAGCAGCGCCCCAATACCAACCTTCCCAGCTATCTGGATTGTGTAATACCCGTGCCATTCCAACCGCATTAATAAATCTAAAATCTGCACTAAGATAATATCCAACATTTCCCCAAGTGTGGTGAGATCCATGAGAATTGGCTATGGCACCTGGACCATGTTCTTTTTTTATCCGTTTAATCTCGTTTGCGACTATATCTAATGCTTCATCCCAACTAATACGCTCGTACTCTGAAGAACCTCTATTTTGTTGGTTGCGCTCGCCATTAGGGTCGAAGTCAACTCTTTTCATTGGATATAAAAGCCTATCCGGAGAATAGAGCATGCTTTTCCAATTCATACCATGAGGAGCAAGTGTTGTTTTCCGTGGTGGTTTAAAGGTCTTTCCTCTTGCTTCAATTGTAAACGTGTCTGGATCTGTATCATCAAAATCAATCGGCGTTATACGGATCAGTTTATCGTTTTTCACATATAGAAAAACTGGACCGCCGTTTGTCATGTTGGTGTATCTTGTTACCCCATTGCCCATTTCTACGCCATATTTCCAACCTATTGTTTGTGTTTGCATGATTGTTTGAGTGAACCACAAAGTCAGATGGTCAGGTCCCTCCAGCCCTATTAAAAAATCCTTCATCGCATTGATTTGATCGAGTTGATTAATTGGAGGCATTAAAAGTCGCGCTGCAATTTCAGAAGTCTTGAAAGTAAGCGTTATATCAGGTTCATCTAATATACCACTTTGTGACTTGATTTTACCATCCTTGAAAATAAACCATCTACCAACTGATCCATCGTTAGTTCGCATTTGAGCAGAAAAATTTTTTTCTTTTAGGCGCTCTCTGAATGCACTATATCGCTTAGATTGTAGCCATAATAAAACTCTCAATCCCAGCAATATTAAGCTGAACTTAAATGCACCCATAAGCAAATCTCCATTATAAAATTATTTCTAGTTGCTCAATTCCTTATTTAGGCCTGAACACTTGCGCCCTATTTATATACTCCAATCGGTACATGTAAACCTAAATCTCATATTATGGGATTTAAAAAAGGTGGCCTACTTCTGCAATAAAATGAATACAGTACCTTATCGATTTTAGATCATATTCGTAAATTTTGTTTCCTTGCATAAATTGATGAAGATTAAACTTAATTTTATTACAATTGTTTAGAACTAAAGTTAAATTTAGTTTGGTCATTAATTGGTCGTAGTTCAAAAATTACAATATTTAATACAACATAATATCATTTAACTTAGTGGGACTTTAATAGTCCTATCAACAAATCAGCCATTATTGACTATAAAATTTTTTTAGATACTCTCTAGATTATTTTAATACATATATTGAGGAACACTCTATGAAAGTTAACAGATTAAAAGATGTGAAACCATATGAAGCTGGCGGTCATTTTGATATGAAAGGATTTAGACTGCAAGGCCACGAAGCGAGTGATTTGGAAAATTTTTGGGTTGGACTATCTTATTTTCTTCCCGGTGGAGGTACGACACATACGTCTACGCCTTTAGAAAAGTGTTATGTGTGTGTTGGTGGTGCAATAACCATCAAAACAGATAAGGAGGAAGTAACTTTAGAGAATTTAGATTCAATTTATCTTGAGCCGAGCGAGAGCAGATCCATTATTAATAAGAGTAATGAGATAGCCACGATACTTGTTATTATGCCTTATCCGGAAAAATCATAAGATTATAAATTATGAATAAATGCCGTATATGTTTTGAAGAAATATCCCAAATCTATCATGTTAGGGAGATGTTGATGGGTTTAAGGGAGGTCTTTGAGTATTATGAGTGCGGAAGTTGCGGATGCCTTCAAATTTCATCAATTCCAGAGGATTTAGATCGTTTCTACCCCAAAGATTATTATAGTTTGCAATCCCCTAAAATAAAAAAGGCGAGATTGATTAGAGACTATGTGCGTAAGACCCGTGCTTTAAGTCAAATTTTTGGGACTAATTTATTGGGCCATATTCTTTCTGTTGGAAAGCCCCTTTCGCCAATAAATATTGTATACCGTCGGATTGGTTTACATCTCGATCATAGTATTTTGGATGTTGGTGGTGGCGCAGGAAATCATGTTTTATCTTTGCGCAATCTTGGTTTTAATAAAGCAATGTCCCTTGACCCGTTCATCCAGAGTGATGTTATGCACGAGGGATCATTATTAGCAAAAAAAGCAGAAATTTTTGATTTAAGTGACAAGTATGATTTAATAACTTTTCACCATTCTTTTGAGCATATGGATGGCCAACTTAAAATACTCAAAAAAGCGGCCGAGCTTATTGGGAGTAAGGGACGTATTTTAATTAGAATACCTACGGTAACGTCAGAAGCTTGGCTAAAATATCGTGAGAATTGGGTGGGACTTGATGCGCCCAGACATCTGTATTTACATTCCCACAAAAGTATTCGTTTTTTAGCTGCGGAAGCTAAGTTAAAAATACTTGATTTCTGGAACGACTCAGAGGCCATGCAATTCTGGGGTAGCGAGCAATATTTAAACAATATTCCCTTGGATGACCCTCGTTCCTATGCGAAGAATACAAAGACTTCGATTTTTACAGATGATCAAATTAGAGAATTTAAATCTCAATCTGTTGAATTAAACAAAAAAGGGTCTGGCGATTGGGTTTGTCTTGTTTTAGGTACCTGAAAAATTTCTCTTAACATTAATGAACGGTAGCATAATCTTTTGTCTGCAATCCATAATTTTAAAGATATTACAATAGTTATAATATTATATAATTCCCAAGAGGTAATTGGAAATTGTTTAAAAAACTTCTCTGATGAACAAGAAATAATTATTGTTGATAATGCAAGCTCTGATCAGTCAATTAACATAGTTAAAAAATTAAAACCTATTTCTTTAATTATTCGGAATTCAGTCAATAAAGGCTATGGCTCAGCCGTAAATCAAGCCTTATCGGTCGTAAAAACAAAATATGCCTTATTAATTAACCCTGACGCTGTGATGCAAGTTTCTGATATTTCGATTTTATACCAATATGCCGAGGCCAATGATAACGCGAGTATTGTCGTCCCAGGATCTGGTTGGGAGTTGCACTTAAAGGGGCCTGATGGAGATACAATAAGTTCTCCAATATCGCCGCTAGAAGGTCCGTTTTGCACTTGGTTTGTATCTGGAGCGATTTGGTTGCTTCGCCGCGACGATTGGCTTGAATTGCAAGGATTTGATGAGAATATATTTTTATATAGTGAGGATGTTGATTTTTGTTTGAGATTGAGAAAAGTAGGAAAGGAAATAATAGTGTGCCCTCACTCTAAAGCTCAACATCAAGAGAGTACATCAGCCCCCCTCACAAAAGAAATACAGTGGCGTAAGGAATGGAATCTTATATGGAGTCATCTTTACGTAACCAAAAAACATGATGGGGAATTGAAAACAAAAAAAGTGATAGCAAAACTATTATGGCGTCATGTCCCAAAGATGATCTTTCATGGTTTGGTTTTTGAGAAAAAAAGATTTCGCCGAGATCTGGCTATCGTCAATGCTACTCTGTCTTTTATTTTTGGCCGAAAGCCAGTTAAAGAATAAATTATTTTATTTGGACGTGTCTTGAATAGTTTTATTGAGAAGTTTTCCATATTCGCTTGATGAATATTTTTTAGCTAGAATTTTGAATTGTTTTAAAGAAATAAATTTCTGAGATAGAGCAATTTCCTCAGGGCAGCATATTCCCAATCCTTGTCTTTGTTGAAGGGTTTGTACAAATGTTGCAGCTTCTAATAACGATTGTGGTGTACCAGTATCCAACCAAGCATATCCTCGACCGAGTTTTTCAATTTCTAGTTTGTCTTCTTCTAAATACTGTTTGATAACATCTAAAATTTCCAGTTCGCCGCGTGGGGATGGTGAGATAGATTTTGCAATTGATGAAACGTTGTAATCAAAGAAATAAAGGCCCGCGACAGCCCAATTAGATGGCGCAACTTTTGGTTTTTCTATTAATCCCCTAATATTTCCATCTTTATCAAGATCAACAACGCCATATCTCTCAGGATCAGAAACCCAAGTAGCAAAAATTTTAGCCCCAGTCTCAAGCTCGGCACACCTTGAAAGAAGTTTGCCTAAACCTTGCCCATGAAAAACGTTATCCCCTAAAATCAAAGCACATGGATCATTGCTGATGAATTCTTCACCTATAATAAAAGCCTCGGCTATTCCGTTAGGCTTTTCTTGTTGTTGGTATGAAATATTTAAACCTAAATGATTGCCGTTTCCCAACAATTTCTCAAAATTAGGTTGAGCATCTTGGGAACTAATTATTAAAATATCTTGAATGCCAGCAAGCATTAAAGTTGATAAAGGGTAGTAAATCATTGGTTTATCATATATGTGCAATAGCTGTTTATTCATAGCTAGTGTCATGGGATACAATCGCGTACCGGTTCCCCCGGCTAAAATAATACCTTTCATAAAATTACTTTTCCTTTTTTATAAACGATTCAATCCTAAGCGCTCGCCTTTGTATGAGCGATTATGGATTTCTTTCCACCAGTTTTTATTCTTTAAGTACCANTTTATTGTAGATGCCAAACCCTCTTCAAAACTAATCTTTGGAACCCAACCAATTTCTTTAGTTGTTTGGGATATATCAATAGCATATCTAAAGTCATGCCCTGGACGATCAGCAACGAACTCTATCAAGTTTCCATATTGTGCTGCATCTGAATTAGGNAAAAGATTGTCAAAAAATTGACATATAAAATTGGCAATGTCTAAGTTGGTTTTTTCAGCGTTGCCTCCAATCATATATGTTTCTCCAACAATCCCCTTCTCGCCTATGGTTTTTAGAGCTTCACAGTGGTCACCAACATANAGCCAATCCCGAATGTTATCTCCCTTACCATAGATTGGTATTTTCGTTTTATTGAGACAACTTATAATAGTTAAAGGTATCAATTTTTCAGGGAACTGGAAGGGCCCATAATTATTTGAGCAATTTGAAATAATTGTTGGAAGGCCATAAGTGTGAAACCACGATTTTGCAAGGTGATCCGATGAAGCTTTTGATGCAGAATATGGAGATCTAGGCTTATAGGATGAACGCCGGTTAAAAGCGGGATCATTAGTCTGAAGAGATCCAAAAACTTCATCAGTTGATACGTGAATAAAACGGAATTTTTTTTTCTGATCTGGTAATAGATTTTTATAAAAAGCTAGAGATGCTTCTAACAGATTATATGTGCCTGTAATATTTGTTTCTATAAAAGCCGAGGGTTTGTCAATAGATCTATCCACGTGTGACTCAGCGGCTAAGTGATATATAATTTCGGGTTTAAATTCTTTAAAAATATTACTTAGCGCACTTTTATCACATATATCGGCTTGAATAAAAGAATATGACTTTTGCCCTTCAATCCCTGCGAGATTATTCTGGTTAGCTGCATAAGTCAGTTTATCTATATTTAAAACTGAATTTTTATTTGAACTGTTAAGAAGCTTAACGAGTGAGGAACCTATAAAGCCGCATCCGCCGGTAATAAGAATTTTCATATAAATTATAATCCAATTATTTTTTTGTCGTTCGGGTTAATTAAGAAAAGTAGATATTATTCTCATCGAAATTTGGAAGACTTCTATCTTTCTCAGAGAGAATAATATTTGATTTCTCTATCTGCCAATCAATATTTAATTCAGGATCATCCCATTTAATACCTGTAGCGTGTTGCGCTGAGTAATCACCAGAGACTTTATACGTGACTTGAATATTGTCGTCTAACGACGCAAAACCATGAGCAACTCCTGCTGGCAAGTATATCCATGTCCAGTCAGTATCTTCAAGGTCGATGGAGAAAACTTTCATATAGGTATTCGAGCTTTTTCTTAAATCCACTGAAATATCTCTAATAGCACCTCTCTGGCACCTCACAAGTTTTTGCTGTTCAAAAGGTATTTTTTGAAAATGAAGACCTCTAACGGTATTCTTATGCAAACAATTGGTTACGATATCTTGATTAAAATCACTATTAATACCCAATTTAGAAAAGTCATTTTTTTGGTAAACTTCGACAAAGCTGCCGCGTAGGTCTGATATTGGGTTGAGTTTAATGATGAGAACCCCATTTATCGAAGTTTTAGTAACCTTCATTATGTGCCTCAAACATTTTTTTTATTCCTTCAGCTAAATTATATTTAGGGCTCCAGTTAGCCATTGTTGAACCTCGCCAGATATTTTTAATCTCTCTGGTTGACGCCGGCCAAGCACCTATCTCCGTTAATATTTTCTTATCTGTAACTTGCTCAAAAATGCGAATAACTTCTTTAATGGAAGTTTCTTCATTTCCTCGCACAGCAAAACATTTATTTATTATTTCATTGGGCTTACTTGCTAACTTTTGAGCAGCTAAAATATAACAATCAATCACGTCTGAAATATAAACCGGATACATCGGAATATTTTCCGCAGGAATTGGCATAACCTCGTTAGTTTTAATGGCTTTGGTTATTGCTTGGAATAATTTTTGTCGCCAATCGTCGGGTCCAAAAGTATCAAAAATAATTAGGGTCGTTGACTGGAATTTTTTTAGGCTTGAATAGTAATTCAATATTTCGTTAAAGGAATTCTTTGTTGCTCCGTAAAAATTTACGGCGGACTCATTATGGCCGCTAAATTGGAAGTAAGACCCAGTATTGATAAAATTTCTGACTGAGGAATTAAGACTGGCTAGCAAAAGCTGGCTTCCAAAAGTAATATTGGAATCTATCAAAGAAGTAATATATTCAGGCTTGTCCTCTCTATAATATTTTCCAGCTAAATGGAAAATAGTATCGGGGTGGCTCTCCTCGAGAAGTTTTTCAAGTGAACTCTGTTTGCCATTATAATTATGAATATTTACGTTTGGAGCTTTCTGGATTAATCGAGAAATATCACTTTTTGGACGTGCGACAATATGAACAGATATGTTCATTTGTGTAAGTCGCTCGACTAATGCGATGCCTAGATAGCTATTTGCGCCTGTAACAACAACAGTTTTCATGTCTATTAGATTATATTTAATTTGGGGATAAAAGTAACCAATTCACCCTGCCATTTTTCATTCGATTTAAGTTTTTTGCTAATTTCACTTCTTAAGTTCCAAGGTAATATGACTATGATATCTGGTTTTTTATTTATAATTTCTGTCGCGGATACAACAGGAATATGACTTCCAGGTAGGAATTTACCCTGTTTTGCTGGAGTATCATCAACTACAAAGTCAATAGAATCGGCGCCAATACCACAATAGTTTAGAAATACATTCCCTTTAGCCGCTGCGCCGAAGGCGGCTATTTTTTTGCCTATTTTCTTTTGAGCTTTGATATACGCCACTGCATCATCCCTAATNTGNTGAGATCTAGCTTTTAGCCNGTTGAAACCACCGACTTGGTCAAGTTTCATAGATAATTCTGTGTTCAAAACCNTAACAACAGACTTTTCTATAGAATATTTAGTATTATCTANATGACTGATAAAGATTCTTAAAGATCCGCCATGGGTATCNAATTCACGCAAATCAAAAATCTTTAAATCAAACTGAAGAAAAATCTTATTCAAAGATACAAGTGAATGATAAAAGAAATGTTCATCATAAATTGTGTCAAATTGACTGTGCTCCACTAACTTTGCTAGATGTGGAAATTCTAGAGAAATTACACCATTTTCTGATAAACAGTTTTTAAGGCTAGTTATAAAAGTTTTTATAGCAGGCACATGGGCGAACACATTAATACCATTAATAAAATCAAAAGTCCCTCTTTCTTGAATTAATTTGCTAGAGGACACTTCATCAAAAAAAGAAACCACTGTTTCTACGCCCTTTGCCTTTGCCGCTTCGGCGGCCTTACCAGCAGGATCTATACCAATACACGGTATCTTTTTCGCTACAAAATGTTGTAATAAGTACCCATCGTTAGAGCCTATTTCTAAAATATTGGAGCTTGACGTCAATCTAAAATTCTCGATTGCAAACTCTACCAGTTCGCGCGCATGTTGGACCCAATATTTGGAAAAAGAAGAGTAGTAAACGTAATCTTCAGTAAAAAGTTCTTCGGGTTTGGTGGTATCTCCCAGCTGAACTAGCGAACAATTGTCACAGATATATGTTATTAGGGGACTGTTATGCTCTTTTTGCCCACCCTTTATTAATTGGAGTTCGTTTTCTGTTAAAAGTCTATTTGCGGATGGTTGTTCCTCTAAATTAATGACAATGTCCTTGAGCAACGAATTACAATATCTACATTTCATATGTTTTCCAAAAAGGTTAATAATAATAGTAAATTGAGCAATTAGAAGATTATAAGATTATTAAAGTCTAGCAAATTACATTCTTCTCTGCTTTTATAGACGAAGTAAGTTTATACAGCAAAAAGAATTATTATATC
>NHCC01000004.1 GCA_002168115.1 Rhodospirillaceae bacterium TMED23
CATAAATATAACAATATAAAGACTAATACGATTCGACCGTTCAACGTATTTGGTCCAGGTATGCAAAAGACAGATTACAGGGTGCTACCTAATTTTGCTCTTCGGATTAAACGCGGGCTCCCCCTGCAAATTTATGGCAGTGGTAAGCAGACACGCACATTTTGTTATATTACAGATGCAATAGTTGGCTTCTTTTTGGTCATTCTCAACGGAGTCCCAGGGGAAGCCTATAATATTGGCAATCCGGATCAGGAAATTTCCATTATTGATCTCGCGCGAAAAATTGAAAACATATTGGCGCAACCTATCAATTATGACATCGTTGAACATCCAGACTCTTATCCCAATGATGAGCCAAACCGCCGTGCACCAGATATTCGCAAGGCCAGTGTTCAATTGGAATTTCAGGCATTGGTTCAGTTAGATGAAGGTCTCAAACGATTTTTGAGTTGGTCTGACACAGCTTACAATGATATTTAGTTGAGCTGCTTCACCACATACCATAATAAATGCTCTTTGATTAACCACAATTTTTAGCAGCGAGGGGAACATACGCCAAGCGGGTCGTCCGAGATGTTCAAGGTATTCCTAAAATAGAATAAATATTATTCCTTTAAAAATAAGAGTTATAAAATAAAGTCTCGACTTCTTTTTTTATTTAATTCAATTATAAAATTTAATACTAAAAAGTGCTAGTTGTAAGCGATATAATTTCAGTGATACTGTAGATTAAATTTTTAGGTAGTTGTTATGGTAAAAGAGGTTGATGTGTCGGTTTTGGTGGTTGGTGCGGGGCCGGTTGGGCTCTCATTGGCCATGGACTTGGCATGGCGTGGTATCGATGTTGTGGTTGCTGAAATTCGAGAACGGGGAGCTGAACCGGAAGCAAAGTGCAATCACGTATCGTCCCGCACAATGGAAATATTTCGACGTTTAGGTCTTGCTGGAAAAATTCGTAACGCTGGTCTTCCCGCTGATCATGCTAACGATGTTTCATATAGAACTTCTTTTATTGGTACGGAGTTAAGTCGGATTTTAATACCGTGCCGCCGAGATCGCTTTGATGCGACAGATGGTCCAGATACCAATTGGCCAACAGCGGAACCGCCTCACCGAATTAATCAGATATATCTTGAACCAATAATGTTTGATCATGCGGCGCAAATGCAAAACCTAACATTTTTAAATCGAACGTCTTTCGAAAGTTTTGATCAAACGGACGATCAAGTTATTTCTATTGCGACAGATCTAGATAACGGACAGAGCATTCGTATCAACAGTAAGTATGTTGTTGGTGCTGATAGTGGACGTTCAAAGATCCGAGGAATGATTGGTGCGAAATTTGAGGGTGATGCTATAATTCAGCGCGTACAGTCAACTTTTATTAGGGCCCCGAGCCTTATGGATCTGCAAAAAGCTGAGCCTGCTTGGGCAACATTCACACTCAATCCTAAGCGTTCAGGTAACGTCTATGCAATAGATGGTATCGAGAAGTTCATAGTTCACAATTACTTATTGGATACAGAAAATGATTTTGATGAGGTTGATCGTGATTGGTCTATACGCACAATTCTCGGCGTTAATGGTAGTTTCGAGTACGAAATAATTAAAAATATGGATTGGAATGCACATAGGTTTGTCGCTGATAAATTCCGTGATCGGCGGGTATTTATTTGTGGGGATGCTGCGCATATCTGGGTGCCATATGCGGGATACGGAATGAATGCGGGTATTGCCGATGCTGTGGGGTTGTCTTGGCTTATGGCTGCCGAGTTGAACGGTTGGGGTGCACCAAATATTTTGGATGGTTATGAGCGTGAACGTTTACCAATTACGCAACAGGTTTCTTATTTTGTTATGGATCATGCCGAGGCGATGGCCGGACAACGTGGAGAAGTTCCGGATAATATAGAGGCTCTAGGTCCCGAAGGTGATGCTTTAAGAAAAGTAATCGGTAAGAAAGCGTATGATTTAAATGTACAGCAATATTGTTGTGGCGGATTGAATTATGGATATTTCTATAATGATTCGCCACTAATTATTCAAGATGGTAAGGAGCCTCCACCGTATTCGATGTCAGATTTCACGCCCTCAACTGTTCCTGGATGTAGAACACCTCACTATATGATTGATAACGGCCGCAGCCTCTATGATGCAATGGGCCCGGAATATACGCTGCTGCGGACTGATCCAGAAATCAATATAGATCCTCTCATTTTAGCTGCGGGTGATAAAGGTGTTCCACTTTGTATTTTAGATATTTCAGGCCAAGAAGTGAAGGCGTTATATGATCGGAAACTTATTTTATCTCGTCCTGATCAACACATTGCTTGGCGCGGAGATGAGATTCCTGAAACCCCTATTGCACTAATAGATATTATTAGAGGTGCGAGCCACTAGGTAACGAGCAAATAAAAGTTTTTAAAATTAATACGGTCGTTGTGAGATTAATTACCTATCATATTAATGCTCAACTAAATTTTGTTTAATTTTGCGGCGTGCCATTTAATATGATCTTCGATGAACGTGGCGATAAAGTAATATGAATGGTCGTATCCTTTATGGTGGCGCAGTGTAAGTGCTGAACCAACTTCAGCACAAGCTTCTTGAAAAAGTTCAGGTTTTAACTGTTCAGAAAGAAATTGATCAGCTAGGCCTTGATCGATTAAAATATCGCGTTGCCATTCATTAGACTTAATTAATTCACAGGCATCATATTTTTTCCAATTATCTTTATTTGGTCCTAGATATCCCTCAAAAGCTCTCTTTCCCCAAGGAACCTGTAAAGGTGCGACAATTGGTGCGAATGCTGAGACTGATTGAAATATATTAGGGTTTCTAAGTGCTATGATTAATGCCCCGTGTCCCCCCATGGAATGGCCAAAAATTCCAAGGCGTGAAAGATCATTATTAAAATTATTACGGATAATTGATGGTAATTCGTTCACTATATAATCATACATCTGGAAGTGTTTGTCCCAAGGCGCTTCAATTGCATTGACATAAAAACCAGCGCCTTGACCAAAATCATACGCCTCATCATCTGGCACTTCATTACCTCGTGGACTGGTGTCGGGCGCAACTATAATAATGCCATGCTCAGCTGCGTAGCGTTGTACTCCAGCTTTGTGAGTAAAATTTTCCCAATTACATGTTAATCCAGATAAATAAAACAAGACAGGTGGAGAAAATTCTCCGCTGTGGTTTGGTGTAAAGACCGAAAATTCCATATCTGTTCCGGTTGCATTACTCTTGTGTCTGAATACGCCTTGCACGCCGCCAAAGGCAGAAGTCTGAGAAATTATTTCTAAATCCTGATTCATGCTTTTATCCTAAAATACTTCTGCCGAGTTCATCAATAAAAACACTCGTCTAGATGATCTACAAGAAGTTTATAAAAAAATTTTTAATTACTGGGATCCCCCCCAGAGCTGAGTGAATAAAATCTCTATTTGAATTTAATGTATTTTCGCATCGATAATTAGTTTTAATAATCGAACCACTTTTTGAATAAATTTGATCTATATCTAATCATAATTACTCTCGCTTCGATGAATGAAAAGGAATATTGAGTTAATTATGCCCTCGGTCGAACTCGTCTGATCTTGGGTCTAATTCGAAAGCTATCTGGGAAGTTCGTGGAACCATAGCAAAGTTTTCGGCTTCGTCTTCTGGCACAGGATCACGTTGCGATATCCGATAAAGTGCAAAAAGCCCAACAGCTAGGGAAATGATGGCACTGTAAACAAATAAACCTGATGGTCCAATAATGAGCATTAGCAGGGCTGCCAGAAATGGGCCTAAGGTCGCGCCAACACCGTAAACCATTAAAAGAGTAGCGCTCGCTGGAACAAAGTATTTCGTTTCTATAAAATCATTAGTATGGGCAATTGAGAGGCCGTAAATTGGCAATGCTAAACCACCTGCAACCGCACCGAGACCGTATAACCATTTGCTCTCGAGTTGTGTTGTAGCGAAGAAAAGAAAACCAATGCCAACCATACCAAAAGATATGGTGACGATAACGTATCGTCTATCTATGTAGTCGGACAATTTTCCTAATGGCCACTGTGTCAGCAAGCCGCCCAGTATCATGATCGCCACGAATATTGCCGTCTCCTCCGTTATTAAACCGCTTTTTTCAGCGTATACAGCACTTAGAGCCCATAATGCTCCCTGTGTTAAACCAGCTCCTAAACAGCCTATAAATCCAACTGGGGAAACGTCGAATAGTCGCTTAAGGCTTAGACGTTCATGTTCAATTTCTACGGGCGTTGGAGTCGAGGTTAATGCTATGGGAACGAGGGAGAGAGAAATTATAACTGAAACAGTCACAAATAAATCATAACCGTCAATGGGTGCAATAGGTAGAAGCAACTGTCCTAAGGCTGTCGCTCCTAATATGATAACAAAATAGGTTGATAACAATGCGCCACGGTTTAAATTCGTGGACCGTTCATTGAGCCAACTTTCTGCTACCAAGCATAAGGCAGCAAAGCACACGCCTGTAATCGCACGAAAAATCATCCAAGTAATTGGCTCTACAAGTACCGCATGGCATAAAGCGGCAGCTGAAGCCAAAGACGCAAAGGCTGAAAAAGTACGAATATGGCCAACACGATTTACAATTGACGGAGAAAATATACTGCCAACGACGAACCCTAAATAATAGCTCGACATAATTAGACCAGTCAAGACTACGCCAAAGCCTTCTAGGTTTGCACGAAGCCCGAGCAGAGAGCTTTGGAGACCAAGTCCTAAGTTGATAGCACCTGCTCCAAGTAACAGTGCAGAAATTCCTATTAACGTACTTCGCATTGCGCTTAGTTCGCATATATTTTTACCACCAGCAAGACCCTTGCTTTCATTATAAACTTTGTATTGAAATGCGCGGAGATCCGTTACGGAGGGGGACTGAAAACGGTTTATTCGGCATCAATTGCGATTCAAACTTGTGTTACATCATCGGATTTGGTTATAGAAGCNGTTTTTGGTGTCAGGAGCCAAAGCTCCTAAATTAGTGTCTGCTGAATTGGAGGGCTACATGAAAAAAGGTTTAGTTTTGGTGGATGTCAGAATTAATCAAGTGTGTTGTTTTGAGACATATAAATAANGCCGTTTGGAGTAGCTATTGCCGATTAAGACTGGCAAAAGGCACAAAAATGATTCCCAATTTCGAAATGGACTGGATATATAGGAAGAAAAAATAACGAACGAGCTTGTGACAAAGGCGTTCGATCAAATTTCTGCTTAACCAAAGGTTGTATTCGGATTCAGGTCTCCAAATAAACAATCAACAGTTTTAATAATTTCATCCTAGGTTAGTTTGTAACACCCAAAAAAAATCTGAATATTTTTTGTTTGATCAGATATTAGATTAATAAACAGTCGACACTTATTATTTGGGCGTATCTGATCAATCCGAAATTTTCTTACAATTCTAAACCCACATAAAAATAATTGATAACCTATTAGATTATCTAGTTTTGATTTAGACTATTACATATGACGATATGTATTAGTTGCTGATTTATATTTTTTTATTCCTAACAATTCACGAATGTCATCATTACCTTCCATCATACGGGGCTCAGCAGGAATACCCGTGCCGTTGGCAATACGATCGTTCTTTGTAAATGTTGCTGCAATAATTGATGCTGCTGATACGGACGCCGGCCCTAAAGATTTTGATAAGGCTAGTCTAGCTTCATCGAGCTCCGATTTTTTGGGTCCAAGAAGTGCGTCAGAAAAAGCAAGCAGTTCAGCTCCGCCTGGAAACCCAATATCTATTTCACGATCTATCAATGCCCTAAGGTCGACCTCATATCCTAATAATTTAGCACCCTCACGGAGTACTTTTGCGTGTCCATTAGTTCAATAAAAACATTCATTGAGTGCTGAGACGCGTGCAGCAACAATTTCCACCTGAGGGCGTGTCAAACCTTCATGATGCTGATAATCAAACTCAAGGAAGTGNGCTGAAGGCATATATTGTATTTCTTCCAGATTGAAATGCGCGCTAAATTCTTCTGGAACCAGACTTAATCCCCGCATAATGTAAGGCTGCCATGGGCCAAAAAGTACCCTAGAAATTTCACCGCCCTCAGGAAAATTAGGAATAGTTGGTACCCAAGCTTTTTCAACTACGGCTTCTTTCGGGCGTTTTTTCGAGGGGAGTCCTGAATTTGCTGAGGGTAAAGGCCTTAAAGGGATGTCAATCCCTCTGGCAAAAACATCAAAACACGTAAATCTTGAGACAAGACCGACAATTTCGACATATTGGGCGTCACTCAGACCATCTTCGATTGCCTCGTTATAAAATTGTTGATCCATGTCTTTGGGTGAGACTGCAAGTCGGCCCACAACTCGGCGGGCGACACCAGAAAGTTCGAAATCGGATACTATTCCCGGATTAATTGGTTTCTCAAGAGTACCCGCACGATAGGCTGACTGACGAGCTTCATTGATAATGGCCAAACGCTGTTTTGACGTTCCCCAAGTTCCCGGTGCTCGCAGTTGGTCGAACTGATCGGAGTGGATGTTTTCAATGTCTGTTCTCACAGGATAGGATGAGTCAGCGTATAAACTCATGTAGCACCTCTTTTTATTAAATTATTGTAGTTCCAAAATTCAAGAATTTAACTAAGAATAAAGAAATAGGATTTGAATGAAAAAAAGAATAGTTTACTCTGCGGCCTCCAAAACTTTATTCTCCTTCAGGGCCTTTAAAACCCTTGGCGGTGACATGGGGTGATTATAAAATCGGACACCAGTGGCGCCATAAATAGCGTTGGCTATGGCTGCTAAAGGAGGGATAATAGAAACTTCACCAATACCNCTGATCCCATATGGATGCAGTGGATTTGGCACTTCAATAATTTCTGTATTTATTTCGAAGGATACATCTGAAGCAACCGGTGCGCGGTAATCAAGAAAGCCAGGATTTTCTAATATTCCATTTTTGTTGTAAATGTACTCCTCATTTAAGGCCATACCAACGCCTTGGACCGCTGCCCCATGGTATTGAGCTCTGACATATTCTGGAAAGACTGCTTTGCCTGCATCCTGAACAATAGTATATCTTAAAATTTTCACTGCGCCTGTTTTATGGTCTACCTCAGCATCGACGATGTGCGTGGCAAAGCCTGGCCCTCCTCCTGTAACATTTATTTCTGCATGGCCCGCTATTGTACCGCCAAAAAATCCCGCCTTAGTGGCTATTTCCTGAATAGATAGGGGTTCAAAGTTACCTACATTTGAACTTGCCGGGCGTGCGTGCCCATCCTCCCAAACCACTTGATCCGACTCTACCTCCCAAATTCGTGCTGCAACTTCGCACATTCTGCTGATTGCATCTCGCGATGCTTTAACAGCTGCCATTCCACCTGCCGCCGTACCTCGGCTCCCAGCGGTGGTGAAGTTGAACCCCAGCGAAGTGGTATCACTTTGTATTGCACGAACATTTTCAAAAGGTATCCCCAGTTCTTCAGCAACTATTTGTGCAAATGCAGCGCGAGAACCACCCGCAACATCAACAGTGCCATATATTAAAGATGCAGTACCATCTTGATTAATATTTAGTGTTGAAGAAGTTTCCATACCAATGGTATTCCAAAACGCCGTGGCGATCCCTCTACCTTGATTTGGCTCCAATTTTATTTTCATGTGGTCGTGTGCTTTGGCGGCTTCGAGCGTTTCTATAAAACCTATTTTTCCGAGTTTTGGTCCGAAGTGAGTTTGAGTACCTTCTTTGGCGGCATTTTTTAATCTGATTTCGATTGGATCTAAATTAAGTGTTTCAGCTAANTCATCAATCACCGTTTCCACTCCAAAAGCGATCATTGGAGCTCCCGGGGCTCGGTAAGCAGCGACTCGAGGTCTATTACATGTTACATCATTACCTATCACAAGCACATTTGGAATATCATAACGGGTAAAAACTGTATTTATACATAACGGTAAAGATGATCCCGGAAAACAGCCTGATTGATAATTCAATAGTCCCTGCCCAGCTGTAATGGTACCATCATTTTTCATTCCTAGTTTGATTATTATATTTGTTCCAGAAGTAGGCCCTGAAGCGCGAAACACTTCTTCTCGTGTCATTTTCATTTTTACGGGGCGGCCTGACTTTTTTGACAGCATAACTGCCAATGGTTCAAGGTATATGGTATTTTTTCCGCCGAAACCGCCACCCAGTTCAGTCGGAGTGACTTTTATTTTAGATATATCCATTTCAAGCACTCTGGCAAGTTGTGCTCTAATAACAAAGTGCCCTTGTGTGCTGGTCCATACCTCTGCATTACCCCCGCTGGTATAATTCGCTATAGTGGCATGAGGCTCAATATATCCTTGATGCACTGCTTTAGTATTAAACTCGCGTTCAATTACTACATCCGCTTGATCAAAACCAGATTTGATATCACCGATTTCACTTTTTAAACGCATCGCTATGTTAGATGGTTTGTCCGGTTTGGGTTCGATTCCCTTAGTAAATTGATTTTCGTGGAGAATTGGAGCATCAGGTTGCATAGCTTCGACNACATCAATTACGTGTGGCAGAATTTCATAGTCCACTTTAATTAATTTTAGAGCTTTCTTTGCTATCGACTCACTCGTGGCTGCAATAGCTGCCAATGGATGACCATCAAATAATACTTTTTCGCGCGCCATCATAGTCCGCGTAACATCGCGGAAATTAATCATNATTTCGCCAGCAGCTGCGTGAAGTACTGGCATGTCGGCAAAATCTTCTTGTGTAACAANAGCCTTAACACCAGATAGTGCTTCAGCTTTCGATATATCAATAGATAAAATTCGTGCGTGGGCATGGGGACTTCTAAGTACTTTACCAATTAACTGACCTGGGAGACTTATATCCGCTGCATAACGCGCTTTACCGGTTACCTTATCTGTCGCATCTGGTCTGTTTGAGGGGTTTAAGCCTACAACTTTATAGTCCTTTTCCTCAAAAGGAAGTTGGGTTCCGTATGGTGAAGGTTTTAATCCCATAGCTAGGCTCCTCTCATTTCTGATGCTGCATCCATAACAGCCTTAATAATGTTTTGGTATCCTGTGCAACGACAGAGATTGCCTGCAATCCCATAGCGCACCTCTTCTTCTGTTGGATTTGGATTTTCCTCAAGCAAATGTTTTGCCGCTATCAGTAGGCCGGGTGTGCAGATACCGCATTGCAGNGCTACATGTTCAATAAATTTCTTCTGAAGTGGATGCAGTTCATCACCCACCGCCATTCCTTCTATTGTTTCAATGTTTTTGCCACCGATTTCTGCGCTCAAGATTAGACAGGAACAAACGAGGTTTCCATCGATAGTTACGCTACAGGCACCACAATCGCCAGTAGAACAACCTTCTTTTGTCCCAGTCATATCGAGTTCATCTCGGAGAACATCAAGAAGGGATTGGCCGGGTTCAACGAGGACGTCGATATCATCTCCATTTATCTTTGTTTGTATATGAGTTTTTGCCATCTTTTTTCCTAATTCACTAAGGCGCGAGTTTTTGCAATTTCAGCCACTCTTTTTGCCAATACACCAACAACATCCTCTCTAAATTCTACTGTGCCTCTCTTGTCGTTGATGGGTGAACTTGATTTTTGCACCGCTCTAGCTAAATTCTCTAAGGCTTTTTCGTCAAGCTTTGTGCCAATTAANGTTTCTGCAGCATCTTTATCTAAAATTGGGGTTGGAGCAACAGCTCCCAGCGCCACGCGCGCTGAATTACATATTCCGTTATCATCGAGTGTTAAATTAATAGCAACACCTACAACAGCAATATCCATTTCAGTTCTCGGTGTAAATCGAAGATAAGCATCGCCCGATCTTAATGGTCGATTGGGGAGTTGGAAGGAGACAATTATTTCTCCGTTTGAGAGTGAGGTTTGTCCCGGGTTGGTAATAATTTTTTCCACAGGAACATCTCTTTTGCCTTTAGGGCCAGCAATATTGGCAATGGCTGCAGCTGCAATCATTGGTGGAACTGAATCAGCGGCTGGGGAAGCATTACACATATTNCCGCCTACTGATGCTCTTCCCCGTATTTGAAGCGAGCCGATAAGTCTTACTCCGTCCATGATCCCTGGCCATACTTTATTAAAATTTTCGTTGAGCATTAGATCTTTACCGCTAATAGCTGCGCCAAATCTGAACCCATCTGTGGTTTGCTCAATTTGCTTAAGTTCTGGGATATTTTTAATATCTACAATTAACTCTGGCTCTATTCTCTCAGAATGCATTTGCACAATCACATCTGTACCCCCNGCGAGTACTTTTATGATTTTTAAATTTTCTGTTAGGAGACTAGTTGCAGCATCAATTGATGTTGGTGCCTCGTATCTTAATGCTGACATAAAATAATCCTTTTAACTGAGTATCTTTTTATAGAATACTAAAGATAATTTNATTTCAACTCAAGTATCTAAAAAAGGCGCCATGCGCTTATAAAAAACAAAATATAACTTTAATAAATTATGAATTTAATAGCAGGTTTTCGCATCTAGGAGATGCGTGAACCAAAGGTCCAGAGGTATAAAATATACTCATGTCCGCGTTGTAGAGAGGGTTTTCCTAATTATCTAAAGGTCATTTTTTAATTATGCTTTGTANTACACCCATACCAGATTAATGGTCAATTTCAGGAGAGTTAATCTGACATCGCTGTAAGCGATATAAAGCTCCTGCTGAATAAATCCTTGAAGTTAGCGGTGTATTATATACTAATAAACAGACTTATTTTAAGCGTATTCTCATCTTCATTTAGTTTTTTTAGACCATTAATAGTTGCTAGAAGTGGTGATAGAAAAGCTGGGCGTGATAAAGGAAGGTTGTAAGCAATGTCTTTTTGGAGAGCTTTGGCCATATTTAGTGGGTTGAGCGTGATTATGCCACTTATTACTGATATTTGCTTACCGGCCATTCCAAACATGGCAGAATATTATGGTGTTGAGACTGGTAGAATTCAGCAAACTGTCTCTTATTTATTTATTGGGGCAGCACTTGGCCAGATTATTTATGGGCCACTTGCCGATCGATATGGCAGAAAACCAGTAATTGTAATTTCCATGATAATTTTTACGTTAATAAGCTTTTTAACTATTTATACTGCGACCCCAAGTTCTCATAGTCTGGCTAGATTTTTTCAGGGTGCTACGGGAGCTGGAGGAATGATAATTGTTAGGGCAATTATTAGAGACCTCTATGATAGTACAACTGCAACTAAAATGCTTGCGTATACGATGGTTGGCGGAGGCTTAATGCCAATCCTGGCTCCAATTGTAGGTGGTCATATTACAGATTTATTCGGCTGGAAACCAAATTTCTTAATAATAGCTGTTTTTGGGTTAGTCCTCACATTATCGCTCGTTTTATGGTTGAAAGAGTCGGGTGAGGAAGACAAAAAAGCTTTGCAAATTACAGAAATATTTAAAAGCTTTGTGATTTTGTTTAAGTCCAAAGTTTTTGTTTATTATACTATTGTAACACTAGGACCATTCGCAGGATTATTGTGTATATTGGCAGGTTTATCCACAGTTTTAATTGATCTTATGGGAATAAGCACCTCAAGTTTTGGTTATTACTTTGCTATTATTATGATAGGCAATCTTTTAGCCTCTGTCGCGGCTGGTAAACTCGCAAATCTCCTCGATAGTTTCAAATTGATTTCTACTGGTGCTATCATTTGTTTCCTATCAGGCATTACCGCATGCGTTTTAGCCATGTTTGGAAGTATGAACCCCTTCAGCATTGTTTTGCCAGCTGCCGGCTTCATGATTGGGTTTCCACTGGTAGTATCTGCAGCAACAGCAGAAGCCATGTCCCCGTTTGGTCTAATCGCTGGGAGAGCATCATCTATGATAGGCCTTATTCAGTTAGGATGTGGGGCCGTAACATCATTAATTCTTGGATCGGCATCCAATGGCACCCAGTTCCCTCTTGTGATTGCTTTATCGCTGTCTGGAACGCTTACCATCATTCCTTTATGGGCGGTTTACAATCTTAAATCCAAAGGTTGAATATCTTTATTTTATGGGTCTCAATAATGCTTTGAATATGCAAATCGTACGCGTATGGATAAATAGTTTATAATAAGAATAACGTTCTAATGAGATTAAAATAATTATTATTCAAAACGAAGTGCTTCAATTGGATCAAGTCTAGCTGCCTTCCTCGCGGGATAGAATCCAAAGAAAATACCAACACTAGCTGCAAAACCGAAGGCAAGAAAAACTGACTCAATTTGGATAATGGCGGGCCAGTTGCCGAGTTGAGCAATACTGATAGAGCCTATAAGTCCAAGGAAAACTCCGATGGCTCCACCTATCAACGATAACGTCACAGCTTCGATTAAAAATTGCAATAAAATATCTTTACCCTTTGCACCAATGGCCATTCTAAGACCAATTTCACGGGTTCGTTCTGTTACAGAAACCAGCATAATATTCATTATACCAATGCCACCAACTATTAGTGAAATAGAGGCAACGGCTGCCAATAGAAGTGTCATTACGCGCGACGAATCTGATCTAGCTTCTAGAATTTGACTAAGATTACGAACAAAAAAGTCATCAGATTGGCCAGGCTGGATACGATGGCGCTGCCGCAGAAGTTCGGTCATACTTTGGACTGTATTCTTTACACCTGCAGACGTATAAGATTTAACAAACACAAGATTAACCAGTTTGCCACTGAGTCTCCTTCCGCCTAGTAATCTTTTCTTAGCTGTTGAGAGCGGCACAATGACAGTATCATCTTGATCAGTTCCTCGAGGTGTTTCGCCCTTTGCGACAAGTGTTCCTATGATTGTAAATGGTACGCGTTTTATCCGAATAATTTCACCAACGGGATTTATACCTTGGAACATATTCTCAACTATTGTTTCTCCAATGAGTGCAACCTTTGCAGCTGATTTGGTCTCTTTATGACTAAACCAGCGTCCCTTTTCCATTTGCCATTCCTTGGCAATCTGATATTCGGGCGTAACACCCGCAATTACAGTTGACCAATTTTGGTTACCGTAAATAAGCTGTCCTCCGCCGCGGACCATCGGAGCCGCAACTTGCACAGTATCAATTTCGTTTTGAATGGCAATTGCATCGTCCTCTGTGACCGTAGGCCGAGAACCTCTAGCTCCTCTTGCTCCTCCCGATGTTGTTGTTCCTGGTAGAACCAGAACTAAATTAGAGCCTAAGCTTTTAATTAAATTATCAACCTTGTTTTGTGCACCTGCACCAACTGCAATCATTATTATTACAGCCGCTACTCCAATGATAATACCTAGTGCAGTTAGTACGCTCCGTAAAACGTTGACACGTATGGCCCCCAGGGCCGCAAGCATACAGTCCATAAAAGTCATGCTATATTCACTTTTTTAGATTGCGTATTTCCATAATTTTTCAAAAGCGCTTCCGCATCAATACGCTGAGTATTGATTTCTTCATCCACAATTTCACCGTCTTTAAATCTCAAAATACGGTTAGCAAATTGCGCAACATCATATTCATGGGTAATAATTATAATAGTAATGCCTGATGAATTGAGCTTCTGGAATAGTCCCATAATTTCAATACCTGTTTTAGTATCTAACGCACCGGTCGGCTCATCTGCCAAAATAAGTGAAGGGTTGTTCACCAAAGCTCTCGCTACTGCTACACGTTGTTGCTGGCCACCGGATAATTGTGATGGTTGGTGATCCATACGGTCCGCTAACCCTACTTGCTTAAGAACTTGTTCGGCGGCCTCTCTTCTCTTGATACGAGCAGCACCACTATACATCATAGGAAGTTGTACATTTTCCAAAGCTGAAGTTCGGGCTAATAAATTAAAGCTTTGAAAGACAAAGCCAATTTTTTCATTACGGATTTCAGCAAGCTCGTCCGACGATAGGTTTGCAACATCTAAATTATCAAAAAAGAATTGACCAGATGTTGGTGTATCTAGACAACCAATAAGGTTCATCACTGTTGATTTTCCGGATCCAGATGGGCCCATGATTGCCAAAAATTCTCCCTTATTTATTGTCATTGAAACGTCTTTTAAAGCCATCACAACATTGTCACCCAGATAATAATTTCGAGACAGTTTGCTGGTTTTTATAAGCTCTTCAGACATTAATTAATCCTGTTTAAGAATTCTTTGATGAGCGTTTTATGCCCGTAATAACTTTTTGACCTTCTTTTAGGTCTCCTCTAATCAATTCCGTTGAATTATCATCGCTTACACCTATCATTACATTTACTAATTTGGGTTTTTGATTTTCTAGAATCCATACTTTTCCTGGACTCTCTGGATTAGATTGTCGGGCAGCAATCATATTCGAGAATTTTCGTTTTTGTTCTGTATTTAGAATAGTAAGTATTCGCTTCGAGTTTTCCTCGCGAAGTTCTTTAACAGCTTTACGAAAATCGGGACCACGACCAGCTTGCGCCAATGATCGAATGCGTTGGCGGATGCTTTTGTTGAAATCTCGAACTTGTTCTTGCTGATCTTGATCAAGTTGCAAGGTTTCAACTAGGCGTTTCATTCGAGCTTGTGCCCTCGCGCGGCGTGCTGCCATATTAGGTGGTCCCCTCCGTTGTCCGCTACTTGCAGTTTGTGACGGTTTTGCTGTTTGCTCAGGTGGTTGGTAACGAAGAGACCGGTTTGGAAGCTTTAATACGTTTTGTCGATTACTAACCTCAACCATTACATTTGCTGTCATGCCAGGTAATAGTTTTAAATCTGAGTTATTGGCTGCTATAACAACTGTATATGTTACAACGTTTTGTACTGTTTGGGGCTTTTTTCGAATTTGCCTTATAAAACCCTTGAACTCTTGTCCTGGAAATGAATCAACACTGAATTTTGCTGTTTGGCCGGGGCGTATCTGGCCAATGTCCGCTTCGTCAATATTAGTTTCTACCTGCATTTTACGAAGGTCTTGTGCGATAGTGAATAAAATTGGGGCTTGCAATGAAGCGGCCACTGTTTGACCAACATCAACATCACGTCCAATCACTACGCCATCTACTGGCGATCTAATAAAAGTATTACCATAAGCAACTTTTGAAATATTTAGAGCTGCTAATTTTTGATCAACCTGAGCCAATGCATGCAATACGTCTGCCTTAGCCATTGAAACTTGCGCTTTTCGAGCTTCGATTGTTGAGCTTTGAGCGGTTAATTGTGACTCTGCCGCGGTTACTTGTGCAGCGGAACCACCCCAAGTAGCTCGGGCTTTATCAACAATACTTATGGCCACAACACCCTTCTTTCTAAGTACTTGTTTGCGTTCAAAATCTTTTTTAAAATCTGCTGCTGTTACCTTAGTTCGGGCAACCTCTGCTGCCAATGCAGTTAATACTGATCTTGCATTGCTAAGGTTAGCAATTGATTGTGAGACGGCAGCCTTCTTGGTTGCTACAGACGCTTTCGCCACAGCGAGTTCTGCTTCAGCTTGTTTAACTCGAGCGATAAAACCCTCTGGATCAATCCGCGCTATGATTTGGCCCGCGGTAACCTCAGAATTGAAATCAGCTAAAAGTTTAGATATTTGACCCGAAATTTCGGATCCGACCTCAACTGTTACTACCGCATTCAACTCTCCCGATGCTGACACAGATTTCTTAATGCTACCACGTTCAATCGTTGCTAACCTATAATAGACCTCAGGGCTATTCGAGCCGTTTAAATAGAAAATACTAGCTACAGATAAAATAATAACGCCTAGACCAAAAAGAAGAGTCGATTTACGCATGTTCCAGTATTTCCTTTTTGAGTTGTGAGTAATGTTTTTTTATAAACTTTAATTTTTTCTAAGCGCTTGATTCTATGTTCACGTCGTTTTTTATACACAGAGTTAGTTTGTTTAACTAACCTTTTACGCTGATCTCCAATTAAGTAGGCTGAAAATTTGATCATTATACTGCGCATTGCTGTTTGCGTAACCTAAAAATTTTCTTGCAGTTTTTCAAGTGCTCTCATTAAAGCCATTTTAACAAACGGTTTATTCATCAATGCAGTATCTATATCCTTATGAATTTCTCTCCGAGCTCTATTATTTTCCTTAATTCTTATTTTATAGCCAAATTTGATTATTATTAAATATAGAAAATGAGAATTGAAGGGTATTCTTTTCCGCTTTTTAATATAGTGTATATAAGTATATAGCGTTTATAAATAAGGGGTATAAAAACTTGATGAAGAAGGCTATGACCTTATATTATTTTCCCCGAGCCTGTTCGCTTGCGCCCCATATTGTTATTGAGGAGTCTGGATATTCTTACCAACGAGTTCTTGTTGATCTCAGAACAGCGAGTAATAAAGGTTTAGATTATTTGTCCCTTAATCCATTGGGTACAATTCCAGCTTTATCAGTTGGTGATTGGGTTTTAACAGAAACGCACTCTATTCTTACATATCTGGGTGATACAGCGCCTAATGGCCCAATGTTGCCGGCAATTGGCGATCCAAATCGGTATCGCGCACATCAATGGATGAACTTTCTCTCTAGCAGTATTCATACGTATATTCGCTCAATATTCCGCCCGTCAGCTTACGTACCAGAAGATGATTTGTCGGCACTTGCCGCCGTGCGAGAAACGGGTCGAAGTAATCTGGAACGAGCTGTTAAGAGTTTGGAGTCTAGGCTTACTGGAAGTGATTGGACGCTAGGTGATACATATTCAGTTGTGGATGCTTACATGTTCATCATGTATTTGTGGAGTGATGATGATCGCATTGGGATAACCCTGGATCGACCAAAATGGACTGCCGTTGCGAAGCGAGTTTGGCAGCGATCAGCTGTGAAGCATATTGTTGCCTTAGAACAAAAAGACCGTGATTTTGTTATTCCCTTTTAGAAAATAGCTATCTTAGAAACTAATCAGTTTTCATATTATGAGATTATTGGTTGAACAATTCTTTGTAATATCTTATTTCTTAATTTGCATATTTTTGAGGGGGAATAAATGCCACACTTTTTAAAATTTTTTATAATCTCTGCTCTGGGCTTTTTTATTATTACCGGAGCTAAAGCTCAGATGTCAGCAAATCCATCAGAAATTGCTGATAAAATACGTTCAATGGGAACGAAGTTCAATCGGGACGTCATCGTAACTACCCGGAAACTCTATGGTCCACTGATGAAAACTATGCCTAAAGATGGGATCGACGTTGATAAAGATCAGAGTTATGGAACTCATTCTCGGCATAAATTGGATGTTTTTAAACCTAAAAAATCGTCGAGCCCAGCGCCAATCGTCGTTTATCTTCATGGTGGGGGCTTTAATAGGGGTGATAAAAAAGGCTCGTTCAATATAGGGATGTATTTCGCTCGCAACGGAGTTATAGGGATTACAGCTAATTATCGTTTAGCTCCAAAAGCTAAATGGCCCGCCGGTCCCGAAGATATTTCTAGGGTAATAAAATGGATTAAATCAAATGCTATTAAAATTGGAGGTAACCCAAATAAAATATTTTTGATGGGCCATTCAGCGGGCGCTGGTCACGTGGCAGGATATGCTTTCTTTGAGGAGAACCAAATAAAAGATGACGGTGTTTCCGGAGTTATTTTTTCCTCTTTGCCAACTTTTAACTTAGCTACCAAGGTTAGTCCAAAAGGTGTTCTTTATCATCCAGGTGAGAAGGCCTATTTTGGCACCGATCCAAAAAAATATGAGCGTATGTCACCAAGCAACCATGTCGCAGGGCGTAAAATACCGTATTTTATAGCTTATGCCGAATTTGATATGCCAATGGTGCAAAATCAAAATCTACAACTCATAAATGCGATTTATAAACGTGATAAAAAGTTACCTACAGTAAAACAGGTTCAAGGCCATAATCATATTTCTATTATGATGCACATAAATACTAAAGATGAGTTGTTAGGATTGGATTTATTGGAGTTTATAAAAACTAATTAAACTAAATTTAAATATTATAAGCTTGATGTTAAAATTTATTTTTAGGTTGGAAGATTGATCATCTCGTCTAGATTCTGTTCTATTATTATATCATTTTATGGCTAACTCTGGGTGCTCATAAATCTCTGGATAACGCATTGGGAGAAGGGGACCCAGTGGAACAACATTGTTCCACGAACGTCCAAAATAGCCTTGTTGACAATGTATTAATGAGTTGCTCTCGGCGACGCGGGGCATGGCATATACTCTGCAGAGCCAGCGCCAGAGATTTGGAAAATCCAAAATCCTAGCTCCGTTCAATTTCATTCTCAAAAAATAGATGGGATCATGTCGAAAAAGGGTAGGAAAGAGGCGAAGGTCTGCTTCTGTGAGGTTATCGCCAGTTAGAAAAGGTCGACCATCTGAATTAAGTATATTTTCTAATTCGCCTAAAGTATCAAAATAGTTTGAAAATGCTCTCGCGTACACCTCTTGGTTAGAGGAGAAACCAGCTCTATAGGCACCATTATTAATATTTTCGTATATCTGATGATTAAAGGCATCTATCGTGTCACGCAGCTTGGCATTGATTTTCCCTAAAGGGTAAAGGTTTGGCCGAACTTTATTAGATAAAGAGCTATCAAGAAAACTTGCCTCTTGATTTAGCATTCGCAGGATCTCTGAGCTTTCATTGGAAACAATAGTCTTTTGAATTTTATCATAGAGAATAGGNAGGGACGTCTCGTTTGANTCCTCCGCTTCATAGATTTGTTTAACCAGCCTATAGTTGTTGCCAGTGCCTGTATCTCGGGTACATTCGGGTAGAATTTCGCCTGTGAGCGTTGCAATTCGATCTGGATTGAATTCCCAGAGGCCCTGAGCTATGGGATCTTCCTCACCTGTTCTATTAGGAAAAACAATATCCATTGTTATGCTCTTTTCCAGACCTAAAGTATTTCTGGCTAGAGTCACTCTATGGCACCAGGGGCAGTTAAGTGCGATAAATAGGTGGTAGCGGTTAGGTTCTGAGGGAAAGTTGGAGCCTTTTCCTAATTTATGCCTAAATTTACTTAAGCCCCGAATAAATTCCCCTTCAACGCTTCTTATTTTATCATTTTTTCGGTTTTCATCGCTAAGGATATCAGATTTTGTCAATTGTATTACTCTTAATCTTTAAAAAATTAGTTTTTTGCACATTCAATATCTTATCTTGTTCCAAAATTCTTTGAGTCAAATAAGAGGACGTGAAGTATCTTTCAATCTATTTATTTAAACATATATAGAATTCAATTTTATTGGTCTAAATCGATGTAAATTAAGAACACTGAGGGTTATATCATATGCTAGAGTATTAATGCTTTATACTAACGTAAACTATTGCTCCGATGGCTGTTAGTAAACCTAGGGCATTTATTCTAACACTACGTTTATGAAGCTTATCAAAAATATGATTTGAGCCTTCATCTCCAATAATCATTGCATCACGCGCGATATTAATTTTACCCATTAAGATTTGTCTACTATAGAGAGCGCCAATCGCTGTCACCCCGAGACCGATTGAAGCATAGTTTAATTGGTAAGCATAAACCCCAGAGGCGATTGAAGCTGTTATTATAACAAATAAGTAATACCATGGAAATATTGCGCGAATAAATTTACCCGCGTTAATTTCATCAAGGTGAATAAAAACCATTGGAGCTACCACAATAGCAAAAAAAACCATGCCACCAACACAAAGTGCCAGGGCGAGGTCGCCAATTATGTATAATATTAAAGTCATAGTTCTATCACAGCAATCAGTCTGGCATGAANCCGATCCACCAAGTNGCTCTTGGAAATGGAACATAGAAAAAATACAAGAAGGCATAATAACACGCTATGCAAGTTCCTAATGGAACAACCATTGCAATCCTAATATTTCTGGGGGTTTTATCCAGCGTAAGATAGATTGATGTCGCAGACAGCATGAGCCAGCTAGATAACCAGAACCCAAGACCATACATTATGTACATATAAGCGAGTGTAATTAAGAAAAATACAAGTACGTCNGTTAGGGCAATGCGGTCTTCTTGGTCTGCGTGAAGAATATCTGGCAGNCGTTTAATAATAACGGCGAATGCTCCACGTGNGATTAGAGCTATACCTATGACTAGTATAACGTAGTTAGCTAGAATTGGAAATATCCAGTCCTTTGGGTCTGCGCTACTATCTGCTATAAATAATGAATATATACATAATAGAACTAGCCCGGTTACTAGATCTCGGTCTAATAGTCTTTGCATACCCCCTGTCTCCTCTTTTTCTCTATGGACAAACTTTAGCTTTAAGCTGAAGTACTCTCTTGTTTTTGTATTTTGTCCTTCCAGCGTGACCATACCACTAGGCTTACTGAGACAACNGTTAAGGTAATAAGAGAAATATTAATTATCCCAGAAAAAAATACTTTTCCGATCCCAACGGCATCTGAAATATATAAAGCCTGTATAAGTGAGGGCTCAATAATGGGTCCTAAGATTAGCCCTAGTCCAATCGGGCCTGGATGGAAACCCAAGCGTTTTGCAAAGAAAACAAACACCCCAAGGCCAAGCATGATGTAAACATCGAAGATGTTATTTCTAATNGCGTAGGCCCCNATTGTAGCTAAAAGCATTATCAGCGGAGCTAAAAGCCTGAGAGGAATGCGGATTATATAGACCAGTAATGGCGCGAACAAGCTTCCAAGAATAAAAGTCACAATGCCTGCAAATAATAACGACCAGCCAAATGAGTAGACTAGGGCTCCATCATTTTGGAAAAGTTCGGGGCCAGGGTTTAAGCCTCTTAACATAAGTGCGCCAGCAATAACGGCAGCTGGAGAGGAGCCGGGAACACCTAGAGTAACTAANGGGATCATTGCCGCTGGAGCAGCCGCATTATTNGCAATTTCTGANGCGGTTACGCCTCTCAAGTCTCCTTTGCCAAATTGGCTTTTATCTTTCGCCCATCGTATGCCCTCATTGTAGGACACTAAAGCGGCAATCGGACTGCCGGCACCAGGGAGAATCCCGATAAAGCTNCCAATCGCGGAAGAGCGNAGTGCATGCCATGGATGCTCCAGNACTTTTTTTATTGTCTTCAGGGTTTCGCCACTCTTTGGTTTATATTCTGCGATAAATTCTTTTTTGCGTAANTGGCTAACCATTGAGAAAACTTGCGGTATTGCAAAAATACCAATGAGTCCAGCAACAAGTGAAACTCCCCCTTGTAGTGGAGGAATATCAAAGGTAAAGCGAGATAGTTCATTACCATGACTTATTCCGACACAACTAATTAGAAGTCCTATTGCTGCACCGGCAAGTCCTTTGAGAATAGAATCTCCAGCTAAACTTCCNATAATTGTTAAGGCAAAAACGCCCAGCCAGCAAAACTCTGGTGGACCAAATTTAAGCGCTATCGTAATTAATGGCCAAGCGAGCAGTAGGTAACATCCTGCTCCAAATAATGTTCCTAATGCGGAGCTGAAACACGAAGCTACGATGGCTTCTTGTCCGCGGCCTTGTATCACCATTGGGTGCCCATCAAATGCAGTTGCCATTGCGGCAGGGGTCCCCGGTGTATTGACGAGACATGCCGGAATGGCATCAGAAAACATTGCACAAACGTAAAGTCCACCAAGCATGGCAATACCTTCACCTGTTGGCAAAGCAAAAGTGAAGGGTACTAGGAGTGCTGTTCCCATAGTGGCGGTCAACCCCGGCAGAGTACCCACTATCATTCCGATCATAACGCCTAAAGTGAGCCACATCAGAGTTGATAGCGTAACCGCTTGAAGAAGACCTTCGATCATTGAGAATTTCCTAAATCTATCATCATATGCATCGAATAGAACTTGGAAGGGACATTTTCTTAAGCATACGGTAACTTGTTATTTAATAACCTACATTTTATGTCGGGTGTTTAGTTTATCCCCAGTACCAATATAATTGGTACTGGGTTAAACTGATATTCGGAAATTGGTTATTTTCCGAATTTCTTGACTGCTTCTCCAACATATGCTGCTGCTTCAGCAGGCGTCTGATACATATTTTCATAACCNCCCTTAGAAATCGCATTTGCTACTGCTGGAGCTCGTGTTGCTTTTAAAAGCGCTGCGTTTAGGGTTTTCACGCGGTCAGCNGGAGTTCCCGGAGGCGCCATAACACCCCAAGTCGTCATATATCCCCATTTCGCTTCNTTTGGAACACCACCAAGTGCTGGAACTGCTTTTGATCCAGCAACTACTAATGCATTCAACTTTGCTTTATGCTTAACTGCGTGGTTGGATGCGGTCATCCCAGCATTAACGTGATTACCCACAAGCATTGGAATCATTTTACCTACGCCGCCCGAAACTGGCACATAAGTATATTTAATACCTAGTATATCAGCGAGTGCTTGCATATTCACTTTACCGGTGCTTCCTACACCCGCAACTGTTATTTTGCCCGGGTTCGCTTTAGTTGCGGCGATAAAGGCCTTCAGAGATGTTAACTTGCTGCCCTTTGGTACCATTAGTGCACCTACGGCTCGTTCTGTCATGCCAATGTAGGAAAATTTACCCGCCTTGAAGCCAACGCTGGGCTTATTACCGGCAATAACAATGTTTGGAACGACCACATTACTTATAGTATAGCCGTCAGCTTTTGACCGCCATAGCTCACCGAAACCAACAGCTCCGCCGCCGCCAGTTTTGTATATAATACGCACNTTAACTCCNAGTGCTTTTTCCAATCCAGGCTGAAGTCTGCGAGCCTGCTGATCTGATCCACCACCCGGTGAATAAGGTACNATAAATGTGATTGGTTTATTTGGGTATTTTGCACCGTGTCCACCAGCGATAGCAGTACCACCACTAATCGCCAAAACTGTNCCAGCGACTGCTGCAAGAATCCCCTTTTGCAGATAAGTTTGTTTCGTCATTTTCTTCTCCCATTGATAATTAAGATTGATCTATGAAACTGGGTTGTCTCAAGACCTCGAACAAGTATCCTAACTACTTACTCATTACAGCGTGCATAGTAACCAGAGATATAACATTCGACAAGGTTAGATAAAAGTACTCTTATATAAGAGTCAATAGAAAATTAAGACTGAGATCAATAAATAAATTTTTTTCTCGGTAAAAAATTAAANAACTAANTGGGTCTTTTATGTTGCCTTTTTANAACTGATAATATTTTAGGGTAGATTGTTATCTACTAGCCCATACGCGTAATAATTTTTTATTTAACATCTTCTAATCTCTTTACTAGCTCCTCTACATTCGGAACGTCTGTATAATCTTCACTCAATCCCCCGGAGCCAGCCGGACTTTTGCAGGTAAAGAATTTGCATGGGCTATCCAATATTCTTATCCCATGAACCGTATTTCTTGGAATATGGACAAGATCTCCTGGTCCCATGATGAAAATTTCGTCATCAAGCAAATGTGCTACACGACCCTCCAGCATATAAAGCCATTGTTCATCATTAGGATGCGAGTGTGGTAAAGGCGCTTCTCCAGTTTTATAGGTGACAATACCAACTTTTATTAGGTCTCCTCCAAATTGCTTCATCATCATATTTGGATTTTTAACGTCTGGTGTTGCTTTCATATCTGCGGCTTTATAAACTGGCATTTAACTTTCTCCTTGTTNGTTTTTTAATATATATATTCTTTATACAAAGTATATCTTCAATAGTTATCAAATTCAAAAAAATGTCATGATCTTAGGTCGGCGTATAATTTTACAAATATTTTTTATTCGGGTTTTCCAAAATTTATTGAAACTTATTGACACTAATGCTTCGATGACAATATTAAATCGTACTTTTCTTCATTAGGCGAAAACTTTAAGCTAGTTGAAATTGTCTGAGTTTGTATATTCAAGGATTATTTGGATGAAAAAAAATAATTTGCTAATTTTAATGGATGATCAGCACAGTCGAAAATTTCTAGGTTGCTACGGCAACTCGCAGGTTCAAACGCCGAATTTAGATGCATTGGCTGATGACGGTTCCATATTCAACTCCGCTTGCACAAATTCCCCTATATGTGTCCCGGCGAGGGCGAGCTTAGCTACGGGGCGTTATGTTCATGAAACCGGTTGTTGGGACAATGCGACAGCCTATAACGGTGATATTCCGAGTTGGGGACACATCTTGCAGCAGCAGAAAATTGACGTAAACTCTGTTGGAAAATTGCATTACAGATTTGAAGAAGACTTAACTGGTTTTGATGAGCAAATTATTCCAATGCATATTTCAGGAGGTGTTGGTGATTTGGTTGGATCAATTAGATCGGATTTGTCTGAAAGAATTCAGAGTAAAAGGTATTCTGAGGAGATAGGACCCGGAGAGACTAGTTATACAAAATATGATCAAGACATAGCTTCTAGAGCTTGTGAATGGATAAGATTGAGATCTCAGCAAAATGAAAATGGCCATTGGGTTCTATTTGTGTCTTTTATTGCCCCACATTTTCCATTAATTGTTCCTCAGAAATTTTTTGACTTATATCCACTTAATAGTATTGGACCTATAAAAAAAGCCTCTGCATTAATGAAATCCCATCCTTGGTGGGACGCATTTACTAATTGCTACACATTTGACAAATACTTCAAAGATGATGAACACCGCAAAATAGCAATTGCCTCTTATTTGGGTCTGTGTACTTTCGTTGATTCTCTGATGGGCTCAGTTATTGACTCGCTTAAAACTTATGGATTTTTTAATAATACAAACATTATTTATCTGAGTGATCATGGTGAAAATCTCGGTGCGCGAGGTCTCTGGGGTAAATCTGTAATGTATGAAGAGTCGGTTGGAATACCTCTCATTATGAAGGGTCCAGATATACAATCAGGAATGAAGATTCAGACACCTGTCTCTCTNATAGACTTATTTCCAACAATTCTGGAGTTGGCAGGTGTAGACGATCATAATTTAGACTCCACGCTAAAGGGGCGTTCATTACTCAAAATTCTTCAGGAACCGGAAGATTTGGNNAGAGTTGTGCTCTCCGAATATCACGCAGCAGCATCAAAGTCTGGATCATTCATGTTAAGAGATGGTCNATATAAATATATCCATTACGTTGGCTATGAGCCAGAGTTATATGATTTAATCAATGATCCAGAAGAGTTAGTGGATATATCAGGTTTAGTTGCTTCTGAAGAAATACTGATGAAGTTTGAAAAAAAGTTGAGAGATTTTTTGAATCCTGAAATTGTTAATGAGGCGGCATTTTCGTGTCAAGCTGCGCTTATTGAGAAGCATGGTGGCATTGAGGTAGTAAAAAATCGTCGAGGTATGCATGGAACACCTGTTCCAAGCTAAAAAGATTAAAATTATAGTAAATTAGTATATGCAATTAAAATCGAATTTAAGATAGTATGTTTGTTTTTGTTTGGGACAATCCATATATTCTTTCTCAGAGATGTTAAGTATATAAACGTTGATAAATAGTTATGACCGTTAAGTGAGGGGATGAAATGATTAAAAATATTGAACAGGAAAATAGTTATATTATTCCAAAGAGCATGAAAGCTTGGGTGCTTGGTAGCCCTCATGAGATAAAGATGATAGAAAAAGATGTTCCAGAACCAGGATNATCAGAGGTNTTAGTAAAGGTTGGGGCAATTGCTGTATGCCATACTGATATTGAAGTGTTACACCACGGACACCCCGCGATGGTAGAAGGGGAAGTTCCTTTTAATAAAGATTTTGTCATGGGCCATGAGTATATGGGAACCGTGGTAAAAACCGGGCCAAATGTTGATGAATGGCAGCCGGGTGACAGAATTGCGGTTGAGGTGCATGCGGGCTGCGGCCGATGTCAGAAGTGTCGTGAGGGAATGTATACGTCATGCCACAATTATAGTTTTAGATCAAAAGGTCACAGAGCCAATGGATTTACAACGGATGGNGGGTTCGCAGAGTACGCCGTCAATAATATAAATACACTTGTACCTGTTCCCGATTATCTGAGTGATGAGGTTGCAACGCTNACAGTCACAGCCGGTACAGCGATGTATGGGCTGGACGTTCTTGGTGGTTTGGTTGCTGGACAATCAGTAGTTGTGGCTGGCGGAGGGCCAATTGGTTTAATGTTTATCGCTATTGCAAAGACGTTGGGCGCGTCGCCAGTAATTATCTCAGAACCTCGTTCAGACCGAAGTGAAATGGCTAAAAAAATGGGAGCTGATTTTGTAATAAACCCANTAGTTGAAGATCCCGTAGAAAAAGTTAAGAGCCTGAGTGGCGGNAAAGGTGTTGATTTTGCCGTGGAAGCCTCTGGTGTTCCAGATGTTGTTAATCAAGTTTTACATATGACAAATCGNGGCGGTAAAGTGTGTCTTGCTGCGTTTTCTAATGGCCTAACGCCAACGGATCTTGCTTATGTTGTAAGTAATAATATTTATATGTTTGGAATTCGTGGAGAGGGTAATAGTGCTGTGCGGAGAGCAGCGAGCTTGCTGCAGCAAAAGAGATTTGATCCGTCACCATTGCACACACATACATTTCCGCTCGAAGAAGTTGATACAGCTATAAGTTATGCAGAAAACCAAACCGATGGCGCTATTAAAGTCGTTGTGAAAATGGATTAATAATTCTAAACAGGAGAAACAAGTGACTAGTATTTCTAAATATAAATTTATTTTAATTCCACCTTTTCATTTGCCCGATGAGGATCAGTTTACTGTTCCTGGATATTCTATTCCTAAAGATAAACCCAAGGAAGAGCGGTTACTAAATAATGACTTTGTGCTAAAGCATCTTGAAGACGTTGATTGGGAACTGCATCCGGGAGCAAAGCCGCCTTACGGGAATTGGTCAGTTGAGACCCGTGAAGAGTTTGCGCATGCTGCGACAGCTCGGATGGGTTGTGTTAGAGAAGCTTGCGAAACTGGTAAATATAACGCCGCTATTTTGTTGGGTGGTGGTGAACCTGGGTTTCTAGAGTCTAGAGAAATCGGTCGAGAATTTGGTGTTGTCGTAACAGCTAACGCTTTTTCTCAAATGTATTTAGCGACGATGTTAGGGGATAGTTTTTCAATAATCGATATCGAAGGTGTGCATAACGTATTTTACAGAGATCTAATTCGTACACATCAATTGCAGCATAGATGTCGCTCGATTAGGAGTATAGGTTATAGCCTGCCGAGACCGGGAGACACTGATCCCGATACGTTAACTGTGCAGTGTGAAGCTGTTGCTAAGGGTGATCAGAATATTGTTGTTGAAAGAGCAGTTGATCAGGCTGAAGCCGCGATTGTTGAAGATGGGGCTGAAGTTATAACACTCGGTTGTTCAATGACTTTTTTTCTTCAGCCCCACATTGAGAAGGGTTTAAGAGATCGAGGTTGGGATGTTCCTGTGTTAGAGGGCTATACAGCATCTATTGAACTTGCAAAATTAATGGTGAACCTTGGGGTTAANGCAAGTGGTATAACTTATATGGGGGCAAGACCCACGCGCACTCGAAGTAAAATCTCAGTATAGGATAAAGCAAGGTTATTTAAGTATCGTTAGGATAATATTATTCGCATACTTACATTAGGTTTTAGGAGATAAAAAATAAGGTATTTAAAGTTTAATATAATAATACTTTTTGTTTTCGTATTAAAAATTAATTTTGTAATGGCTCATGAAAATTCCACTGGTATAGTTAAAGAGCGNATGGATTTAATGAAAAATTTAGGGAAGGCAATGAAGGCCTTTTCATTAACTCTTAGAGCTCAGAATAATTATAATATTGAATCTTTACGTTCAATAATTATAGAGATTAAAGACCATAGCGGAGAAAACCTAACAAAGCAGTTTTTAGAAAAAAGTATNGATATGACCTCAGCAGCAAATCCAATTATATGGGAATTCTGGTCCAGCTTTTCGGGAATTGCTCGCGATTTATTTGACCAGTCTGAACGATTAGAGAGGCGGTTAACATCCTNTGAACGGCCGAACATTAATGAACTAGTTAAGTCTTTTAGATCAATCGCCAGAACATGCAAAAATTGCCATAGTCAATTTAAGATACCTTAAAATTATGCATAATCTGGTAATTTTCACCAACCCACTTTCTAATTTAACAATCAAAATTTATTTATTCTTTTATTAATATGATTATTCGAAAAGTGAATTCCGATAATACACTAAATGAGATTGGCTTCTTTGAAAAATGGCTCTCAATTTGGGTTGCCCTATGCATGTTCTTAGGTGTCATATTTGGAAACAACTTACCAGAGTTTTTCAAGGTGCTGGCTACTTTGGAATATGCTTCAGTTAATATGGTCGTTGCTATTTTAATTTGGTTCATGGTCTATCCGATGATGGTCAATGTGGATCTTTCAAGCCTCCGCCATATAACAGATCGGCCTAAGGGATTATTAATTACACTTGTTGTTAACTGGTTTTTAAAACCTTTTACGATGGCTGTGCTCGGTATTATTTTTTTTGAGGTATTCTATGTTGATATTATTGAACCAGAGGACGCTCAGCAGTATATGGCTGGACTAATTTTGCTTGGGGCGGCTCCATGTACCGCAATGGTGTTTGTTTGGTCTCAATTAACAAAGGGTGACGCAACCTACACACTAGTTCAGGTCTCTATAAATGATGTAATTATGGTATTTGCGTTTGCTCCAATCGTAGCTCTTTTACTGGGTGTAACTGACATCGTTGTTCCATGGTCAACCTTAATTTTATCTGTTGTTTTATATGTTGCAGTGCCGTTACTAGCCGGTATAGCGACCCGAGCTCGCTTTAAGATTTTGTTTCGACCAAATGATGTCAATAAATCATTAGCTAAGTTTACTACACGAATTAAGCCCCTATCAATTGTGGCTCTTTTGGCAATGGTCACACTTCTTTTTGGTTTCCAGGGACATATAATAATTGANCAGCCATTNCTTATATTTTTGATTGCCGTGCCTTTAATAATCCAATCCTATGGTATCTTTTTTATTGCGTATGGAGCAGCTTATATTTTGAGAGTGCCGTCTAATGTTGCAGCGCCATGCGCTCTGATCGGAACATCAAACTTTTTTGAATTGGCCGTAGCTGTGGCTATAAGTTTATTTGGTTTGAATTCTGGTGCTGCGTTAACAACTGTTGTAGGCGTTCTCGTTGAAGTTCCAGTAATGTTGTCTCTTGTAGCTTTTGCAAACCGAACACGGGATTACTTTGCAAAGTAGTTTTTGGAATATTATATTTAACGATTAACAACAAGTTTTAGGGAAAGNTTAATTGCATAAATGGAAGAATATTCAGGNATTAATTTTGGGTCGGAAAAAGCCTTTGAAGCTATTCAAGGTAAAAAAATATTAGATACAAATGCAATTTGGAAAGGCGAAGATTTTGAATTAGATAAATCTTGGCTTTTTGAAGCAAAAGACCAAGAAATTCTGCATTTTGTAGATTTAGCACGGCAGTTAGCTCCCAAACTTAAAAACAACCCTAATAATTTACTTAAAATGACACCACAAATGTTTGATTTGGGGCCATTTAGAGATCGATTGAGAAATATTATGTTGTGCGTTAGAAACGGTCCCGGTGTTGGCCTTTATAGGGGGTTGCCTACGCATGACCTCTCGCTTTTAGAGACAGCGTTAATTTATTGGGGAATTGGCAAACATATTGGTAAAGCTCAGTCCAATAATTCAGAAGGAGATATGATTGGGCATGTAGTAGATGCACAAAGAAATTTAAATGATCCCAATCATCGGGGGTATCAAACAAATGCGACTATGGATTATCATTGTGATCAGACAGATATTGTATGTTTGTTATGTATAAATACTGCCAAAAGTGGAGGTCTCTCAAAACTCTCAAGTTCTATCTTAATTTATAACGAATTATTAAAGAGACGACCGGATCTAGTTGAGTTGATGTGCCAGCCATTTTATTGGACCAAACATTCTGAGAAAAATTCTGGTGAAGCTCCTTATTACAAAAGTCCAATTTTTAATTTTATAGATAATACACTATCCATTGCTTTTGGTCCAAAACATATCAAAAAGGGACATGCCCTCGAAGGAGTCCCGGAGATGCGACCAGAGCAAGTTGAGGGCATTTTACTGATGGAGTCAATTGCCGAAGATTTTCATGCGAAAATGGAATTAAAACAAGGAGATATTCAGTTCGTTAATAATTATACTGTCGTTCATACTCGTACGGCTTTTGATGACTGGCCGGATTCTGATCGAAAGAGAACGCTCTGGCGATTATGGCTTAATTTGAAAAATTTTCATCCAAGAACGCCCTATTCCAATCAATGGCATCAAGGTGTTAGGGTTAATGGAATTAATCAGCGTATCCAACTAAATTATTTTCAAGTATCAAAAAACTGCGATTAAGAGGCTAAATAAAAATAATATTCAAATATTTCTGAGCTTATCAGTAAAAAGAGTAAGGCTTATAAATAATATCATTAAAATAAGAAAAGCTGAACTNCCAAAAAATACAGTCTCAAAATCNCCAAATTCGTATAAAAAGCCTCCNAAGATTGGTCCGCTCGCTTGACCAAGGCGATTGGTTACTCCGTTCGCAGACATTATAGCTGCTCTTAATTTGGCAGTAGTTTCGTCTATTAAAAGCTTTTGGAAAGCTGGTAGGCCTATTCCTATTCCAAGCCCCATTAGTAATACTGGTACAAAAATGTATTCCAAAGGTTTTATCATAGGTACCATTGTGGAGGCTATAGCCAATATTAAAAATGAAAAGATGACTAGAAACTCTTCTTTTACTATCTTTGTTATTTTGCCAATTAAGAAGGCAACGAAAGTACTGGCAATTATTCGAGTCGAAATAATCAACCCAATAAGTGCGGGTGAAATTTTAAACTCTTGAGAGAGATAAATAGGTAAATACGTATAAACAATGCCTGTATTAAAAATCATTAAAGTTGGAGCAATAGTAAGCAAACAACGTATTCTAAAATTTGCTAGTCCAAGTTTTAAATTTGTGAGGTATTCAGCCATTTTTAATTTTTCGGTTGAAGGTTTATCAGAGAGGGTCATCATTGCGAAAAATGCTACCGGTAGGGCTAACAAATATAAGAGAAATGGGAACTGCCAACTTAACACGGCTAATATTCCACCAATAACCGGAAGTGTACCGTTGGCAAATTGTCCAAAAGCGGTTCGATAACCCAGCGCCTCAGAGCGCTCATCGTTGATGAAGAAATCACCACATAAAATTAGAGTTAAAGTTGCTAGAGAACTCGCTCCTATCCCAGAGAGAAAACGAAGGGCAATAAGAGCTTCAAAGTTGGGGGCAAAGAAACATAAACCACCAGCTAAGCCATACAATAATAATAAGGGTATAATAACTTGCTTACGACCATATCGATCAGTTAATGCGCCAACTATTGGAATAGCAATAATACCTGGAATACTAAACGCTGTCATTACCAATCCAATAGAAGCTGTTGGAATACTGAAAGCACTCTGAATTACTGGTAATGCGGGCGAGATGACAGATCCTCCCATCATAGTTACCATTGTTATGGTAATAATTACCTGCATTTCTTGCTTTTTTAATAAGTTAGGGAGGTGAAAAATCATTAATACAATTTATTGTTATAGAAATTTGGCACATCTTAGGTTAGGCTAGTTATAAATTTGTCTAAGGGCAAATCCCCATACGTTAAATAATTTATTAGCTCAATTCCTAACCATATTTAATATCATCGGCAATCTAGCATAGCAAAACCTTTGAGAAAAAATTTAACTGTTATATTTCACGTATAGACTTTCATTGATAATATAGTAGTTATAAAACCATATCCGAGACCGATTAGGAAAATGTACCACTCTTTTATCTCTATTTGGCGAAATATTTCTAATAATATCAAAGGGGCTCTTTTAGTTGCTTTGGGTGGATTATTGCTCATTATAATGGCTGCGATTGTTAAACATCTGGTGCAAACTCTCCCGGCTTACCAAGTTCTGTTTGTTCGATTTTTAGCAGGGTTTTTGATTATTTTACCTGTAGTTTTCCGCATGGGAATAAAGATCTTTCATACGGAGAAACTTNANTATCATTTCGCCAGAGGTTTTTATGGTTTTATGGGTAATTTATTATTTTTTCTCGCTCTAATTCACATTGCTCTCGCTGATACAGTAACAATTCAATTTTCGCGTCCTCTATTCATTATTCTAATAATTGCTTTATTCTTGGGTGAAAAAGTTAATACCACTCGGAAGATGATTACCGTGACGGGTTTTATTGGAATTGTTATGATTACAAACCCATTTTTTGGAGAGTTTAATCCATGGGTTTTTTCCGCGGTAGGTGGAGCTTTTTTCGCCTCTTTGGTTGTTCTGACTGTAAAAATTTTAACTCGAACAGAACATACGGTGACAATAATGTTCTATTTTGCAGCTTTCACTACAATTTTTTCTCTAATTCCTGCAGTTATGACTTGGCAGACGCCGACAANGTTAGAATTAATTCTGATGATTNTAGCCGGAGTNTTTGGAATAGTTGGNCAAGGTATATTTACTCATGGTATTGGTTTAGGNGAGACCAGTTTTGTTATGCCATTCGACTATCTCAGGATAGTATATTCTTTTTTACTCGGTATAATTTTATTTTCAGAGGTACCAGNCGTTTGGAGCTTTGTCGGTGCAGTAATTATTGTAATTTCTAGTTTATACNTGATTAAAAACGNATCGAAGAANCAAAATAACTAGACTAAATATTCTTTACTCGTCTNGCCAGAGTTTCCCATACGCGGTCCATTGAAAGGTCGCTATAAAACATTTCAGTGCATTTTTCTGTCTCACCATCNGTTAAATAGCGTATNTCACCCAATGGCATTGATTGAAGCTGGACAGATGCTGCTATNTGAAGGTAGACGGCAGTTAATGTCGCTTCTTTTATTGTTCCTCCAGTTACAGCGCATCCGTGGCCTCTCATTAAAACAACATTATTATTTCCCATCGTTCGAGCAAGGTCACGGCCTTGGTCAACATTTCTAACTAAAAGGTCAGTATCCCCAAATTTATCATAAATATCCCATACGGGAATATCCTTCCCAATGGCGGCACCAGTATGAATTATGGGTTGTAGTTTTGTTTTTGTCACTGTGAAAGGAATTACGGAAAGTGAATGGTTGTGAACAACTGATTGAACATCTGGCCTAGCCTCCATTATTGAGCCATGTATAAATCTCTCTCCATATGGCCTTAATACGGAACCATCAACTGAATTACCTTTTAGATCAAATTCCATTATATCTTCAGTAGTTACTAATTCTGGGCTTCGTGAACACGAAAGAAAGAATTGGTCGGGATTTTTTGGGTTACGCAAACTGATATGGCCAAAGGAGTCTACAACATTTTCATTCGCTAAAATATGGTTAGCTAAAACAAGCTCATCAATTTGTTCTGCTAAGTTAATTTGATCTTTCATATTTACTCCTTTCTACAATTAGATTAGTTTCAAAAAAATCTCCTTTATGTTCTCACATATAGGTAAACGAGTTAACAGATTTATTTGCCTGTAACGAATACTGAAATGAGTATGACTAAACAATCAATTAAAAATGTGAATGCAAACCCAAATAATAGTGCTGGCCTTCTAATACGGGATACAATGATGCATTTACAAGTCCTAGTTCGGGCAAAAATAAAAGATGATGACTTATCTACAGCCCAATATTTTTTGCTACGTATACTCTGGGAGACAGAGGGATTAAGTCAAAGGGAGTTGAGTGATCGCGTGTGCACAACAGAGCCCACAACTCAAAGCGCAATCCTTCGAATGGAGAAACAGGGGTTAGTTAAGCGTTCCCGTAATGAAGAGGATAAACGAGCCTATCGCGTATATTTAACAAAGAAAGGACGAAATTTACGTCAAAAACTTGTACCCTCGATGAATGAAATTAATAAAATAATCAATAAAGATATAAAAGGTCCAGATCGTCGTTTATTCATGCAACTTATTCGTAAAATGCGCCAAAATTTACGTGATGAGATATTTTAAGTATCGGATCAGTTTAAAGATGGTAGTTGAAATTAATAAGCTATGATTAGGCCAATCTATTAGACATCAATTATAATTCTTAATAGGCACTGGATTTTAGCCGGTTGCAATCTTGCGAAAAGTTAGATTAATACGCGGATTATCGACAATTCTTGTCGGCGGTAGCCGGTGTAGCCAATGGGTTTGAGTGGTTCCTTTCATCACGAGTAGGCTGCCATGCTCCAAGTTTTTTGTGATAACCTCTTTTGTTTTCTTGTTTTTGAAAGCGAATTTGCGCTCTGCACCTAGACTGATTGAACCGATGGCTCCATTTTTTTGCAAGTCTTTCTCGCCATCGCTATGCCACGACATGCCTTGGTTACCATCATGATAAAGATTCAAAAGACACGAATTGTATATTTCTCCACTTTCACGCTCAGCAATTACTTTCAATTGCAAGAGTGTTTTAGTCCACGGCAGTGCTTTTTTTGTAGTTTTAGAATAGGTATAGGAAAAAGACTTATCAGCATACCAAGCAACCTTACGTTTTGTGATAATAGTTTTGCCGAAAATAACAGCACGATCGGGCTCCCACGCAACTTCGCGCATTAACGTATTAAAATAATTGTTAGCTACATTATGCGGTATGATAGGTCCGTAATAGAGCACTATACCGTCATGGGATAGGAGATTTTGCGGTATTTTATTTATGTTATCAAAGAGATCCATTATTTTCGTCGCGTAATATTTTTAAAATATTATATGTTCTTTCGCTTGATTTTAGAAATTTCCCAGCCGATTATGGCAGCCTTTTTCTCTGATCCCCACATGTACTGACCAATGCTCCCGCTACTTTGAATTACGCGATGGCATGGGATGAGAAACGCTATTGGGTTGTTGCCTATAGCTGTACCTACCGCTCGGAATGCTTTTGGTTTGCCGATATAATGTGCAATATCGCTATAGGTCGATAGTGTGCCCAATGGAATTTTTAACAAACATTTCCAGACTTTAATCTGAAACTCTGTAGCCAATAGGTGAAGGTCAATTTGATTAAGTTGCCTCCAGTCCCCTTTGAAAAAAACGAGAGCCTCTTGCTGAAAATTATCTTTGATCTGATCATAGGATGCATTGGGAAAGCGAGATTTTAGACAATTGAAAGCTTTAGCTTCATCATTTTCAAAGTGTATATGGCATATGCCTCTATGTGTCGACGCAATAATTATTTTGCCAAATAGACTTTCGGCAAAGCAATAATTGATAACCAAACCATTGCCCCCGTTTTTAAATTCGCTTGGAGTCATGCGTTCGATGCGCACGTCCAATAATTTCATGTGATTTTCCAATAACTCTTTTGCGTGTGTTAAGCTGACATATTGTATAAATTTTTTTTAGTCAACACCTGACCATTCAGCACGTATACGTTGAAAGTCGAATGGACTAACATTTAGGGCCGAAGCAATTTGTGTCAAAGATGGTTTTTTTTGAAATAATCAATAATATAGATAATTGTTTTTCGACTTGAGCATAACTTATCTGCTGGCCTTCAAACATAATTTGCATCCTACCTTAAATATTTTTGTTATATAATTATTTAAATATACCCCCACTGTTGAACAGATCGACCAGTTTCGTGTTCTTAGTTATATAATTTTGTGAAATGAATTTTGATGTAAAAAAGTTTTCAATCAAGAAATAGCTCTAGCAAATGAGTTGGGAATGTAAAAACGAATTGGGATTATTTTAAATGAGATCTATGGCTCTTTCTTTTCTGGTCGCTATCTATTGCTCATCTCATTTAAAAGTTACATAATGGGAAATTAAATTAAAACTAATAATTTATAAACTATAATATTTAAAGGAAGTCATTATGCTTGAAGAAATGGTGAAAATTACCTCGGAAGATGGCCATATTTTTGATGGATTTCACGCTAAACCAGAGGGTCAAGAGAAAGGTGGTTTAGTTATTTTACAAGAAATTTTTGGCATGACCGAACAATTAAAAAATGTTGCTAGATACTGGGCTAGTCAGGGGTATAATTGTATTTTGCCTGCAATGTATGATCGCATAAAGGCGAGTACTGTTATTCCTTTTTCTGATATGGAAACTGCTCAAGGAATGATGAAGCAATTAGATCCAGATAATGTTTTATACGATATAAAGTCTTCGGTTGAATATATTGAAAATAGCAGCGGAGTTTCATTAATAGGATTTTGTTGGGGGGGTGGGGCTGCAGCCCGCATGGCCAGCTTAATTAATATTAGAGGTGCGGTAAGCTACTATGGAACAATGCTCACCGAGAATACAGCTGGTGGAGCAAGATGCTCGACTTTATTCCATTTTGGAGAGAACGATCCTCATTCACCTCCTGAAATCATAGAGTTAGTTAAAAAAAATATCCCAGACACAGAGTTGTATGCTTATGACGCTGGGCACGCTTTTGCAAATGATGCTCGACCAGATTTTTACTTTGAAGCGGCTACCTTAGATGCTCGCTCACGGACCCTTAACTTTCTCGATAATTTACATAAGTGAAAAGATTAAAACGAGTAAAAAACGATTGATAATAAATGCGTAAGTTTTTTTTGCTTCCTGATCCTAATCTCAATAAATCAGANTTCTAATTTCATGAATGGGCAGTTGAAAATTTATTTATCTTGGTTACTCTAGCCGGAACACTTAGGAATCAAATTTTGTAAGATAAAATCATATCGTTTATACGGAGTCGTTTTCTAAAATGTCGAAATCTATACCTTGCACTGTTATGAGAGGTGGAACCTCTAAGGGAGTGTATTTTTTAAAGTCAGATCTGCCCAATGACCCGAGTGATCGTGATAAGGTATTATTGGATATAATGGGCTCGCCTGACCGTCGCCAAATTGATGGAATTGGTGGCGCAAATTCATTAACCAGCAAGATCGCAATTATAAATAAATCTAAAAAGGATGGCGTAGATGTCGATTATCTTTTTGGACAAGTTGCTGTTGAAAGGCCTATTGTCAGTTATGTTCAAAACTGCGGGAATATATTGGCTGGTGTGGGGCAATTCGCCATTGAGAAGGGTTTGGTTGCCGCTGCTGACCCGGTTACAAAAATAGTTGTTAATATGGTAAATAGTAATGATAATGCAATCGTTACGGTAAGTACCCCTAAAAAAATCATAAATTATGATGGTGATACCTCTATTGATGGGGTGCCCGGTTCTGCTGCGGCTGTCCCCCTTAATTTTCTTAATACTGAAGGTTCAGTTTGCGGTTCGCTGTTTCCCACGGGTAATCGAGAAGATGTGTCCGAGGGTATAAGATTGACTTGTATTGATAATGGAATGCCATTAGTNATTATGAGGGCATCTGATTTTGACTTAACAGGAACCGAGACTTTAGATAAACTTGAGTCGAACAAAAATCTAAAACAGCGGCTTGAAAAAATAAGATTAGATATTGGCCCACGAATGAATCTTGGAGATGTTGAACAAAAGTCTGTACCTAAAATGACGCTTGTATCACCCCCAAAAGATGGAGGTTTAATCTCAACTAGATCGTTTATCCCACATGTGTGCCATTCATCAATTGGTGTTTTCGCCGCAGTTACTGTTGCAACCGCTAGTTTAATACCAGGAACATTAGCCTCAGAAGTGATGGATGAGGCTGTCACCACAAATGATGAATTATTTGTTGAGCANCCATCTGGAGCTATGGGCGTCCGTATTAAGGTTGAAATAAACGGAGAAAACATAGTTCTAAGAGAGTCTGGTTTTCTTCGAACAGCACGAAAGATATTCGAAGGTTCAGTTTTTGTAAAATAGGAGAAGTTTTCATGCCAAGAGGTGTTGTGGATATTAATGGAATTAATTCGCCTGAAATACTCGCGATAAAGAATAAGGAGACCCCAAATAATATTCCTTTCAATATCACAAAGATAGGTCACGTTGTTTTAAGATGTCAAAACATAGAGAAGTCAGTTAAGTTTTATACTGAGATTCTTGGATTTAGGGTCTCTGACGTATATCCCGAAAGTATGGTAGAAGGTAAGATGGTTTTCATGCGTTGCAACAATGATCATCATGGCGTTGCTCTCGTTGGTGGTGTCACAAAATCGTCTCAGAATGTTGAGTTGCATCACATGGCTTTTGAAGTTAGTTCAATCGATGAGGTGATGCATGCTCGAGATTACTTAATAAAAAATAATATTGAGATTCAATTTGAAGGTCGCCGCAGAGCAGGTGTTCAAGTTGCTGTTGAATTTTTGGACCCTGATGGCCATTGGCTAGAAATATTCTGGGGATTGGATCAAGTGGAACCTGGTGCTTCAGCTCGACCGCCAGAGCAATGGACTGAGGAGTTTTCTCTGGAGGATGCGATAGATAATGCCCCTATTGGCCAGGATACTAAACTAAAAGATGTATCGCTCAGAAAAGATATTTAAAAAAGAATAATGGTTTGAAACCCATTGATCGTTTGGAATAAGTTTTAAAAAAGTTTTAATAGCAAATGTAGACATAGTTCCCGTTGGGCGCTAATTGATTTTAATTTCACCTTTCTTGAGTGGCTTAATGATTATTTTTTTAGGGTTTTCTGACGCAAACTCTTACATGATGTTTATAGAAACTTTTAATCGCTGCCTTTTGACGAAAGATACAATCGTTTTCCATGGAGATTGGCAACGTGCCTAATCAAAATATTATCCGAAAGAAACGAGGGTTCGCAATCTTTCTAACAATATTCGCTGGATGCGTTTTAGGAACTATGGATGCACTTAGCAAACAATTGATAGGGTCTTTTGAAGTTATTCAAGTGTTGTGGAGTAGATATTTTTTTCATTCTGTTATTGTTTTTGGATATTTAGTTCTATTTTGTTCGAAATCAGTTTTTATAAGTAAAAAACCTAAAATTCAAATTCAGAGGTCATTTACGTTATTTGTCGCTACGATTGCAATGTATGTCTCACTAGATTACCTGCCATTAGCGGATGCGGCCTCTGTCCAATTTTCTGCGCCAGTTCTTGTTACCTTAATTTCCGGAATTTTTCTTGGTGAAAAAATAGGGAAAAGAAGGTATATTGCTGTTATTATAGCATTTTGTGGTGTGTTAATTATTGTTCAACCAGGTTTAGAGTTTCGTTGGGCTATGCTGTTGCCCCTGATTGCTGCTTTTATGTTAGCTATATTTTTAATTCAGACGCGCGTCCTTCAATCAATTGACAATGCTTATACAACACTATTTTACTCAACACTTATAGGTACAATTTTTTTTATCAGTGTTACCCCCTTTTTTTGGCGACAACCTACCTCTGAAGAATGGTTTTTTATGTTGGCTCAAGGTAGTCTTGGCGCAATAGGTCACTTGGCAATTATAAAAGCTTTGAGATATTCGACGGCGTCATTTTTAGCCCCTTTCCTCTATTCTCAACTTCTTATCGCGATAATTCTTAGTGTTATGTATTTGGGTGATCCAGTTACCATTATGATGTGCCTTGGAGCATTTCTTATTGTGGCTAGTGGAATATATATATGGTATCGAGAAGTATTTTTAATTAATGGTGGGTCATCCTAACTGGGTATATTTTTAAATAAGCATGCACCAATATTTTGGAGAGCCATTGTTGACTTATTCGAGTAGTGGCTGTTTATTAAAAAACAATGAGACGAGTTATTAGCCAAACTCGTTGATTATTTTCTTATATTTTCGAAGGAGAAACTTAAATGCGAGGCCAAGAAATTGAATACTCTACCCGAAATAATGAAACCTTTAGTGGTTATTTGTCAAAACCAAAACAGGAGGGATCTTACTCTGGAATTTTGTTAATCACAGCGATTTTTGGTGTGGATGACGAGATGAAGGAGTTAGCTGATGCTTGGGCTAGTGATGGTTTTATTGTATCAGTGCCGGATATATTTTGGCGTCAGGTGCCTGGACCAACTGCAGATATTGAAGTTGCGAAGGGCCGGATGAATGATTTTGACCCAGATCAAGGAATGAGAGACATTGAAGACTTAATTGCTGATCTGAGAGCTCGTAAAGAGTGTAATGGTAAAGTTGGCGTTCTTGGTTTTTGTTTTGGTGGACGTTACGTCCACCTTAGTGCGGCACGTTTAGACATTAATGGTGGAGCGTCTTTTCATGGTGCTTTGATAGGTAAGCATTTAGATGAAACATCAAATATAAAATGCCCTGTAAGCCATCACTTTGGTGGGGATGATCCAGTAGTTCCTATGGATGAAGTGAATGAAATTAAGGAGGCATATGGTAAACTCTCTAACTCGAATATTGGAGTTTATTCAGGTGTCGGCCATAATTTTGGAATGCCTTACAAACAGGGTTATGATGAGAATGCGGCTCGGTTATCTAGGGAAGCTGCTTTGAAAGTATTTCGGTCTATGTAAAAATGAAGTGAAAATTGTATTATTGCGATCAATTAGGTCATAATGACCGATGCGCGCGACAAAAAAATTGAAAGTTCATCATGAAAAGACTTTTTGGGTATAGAAATTTCTATATTTTATTGAGAAATGTAGGTAATTATAGTGCCTCCATTTAATAATCCTTTTTCTAACTTGCTAAGTAATGAGGTGTTAAAGAATGAAGCCCGGAAAAAGTCTTAAATTTCTGTTTGATGAAAAAGATGAAAGAGAAATTACCATAAATAATCTTGTTGTTGCCGGTTGGACAGGTCGCAATGTTGAGGCCATGGAAGCACATATTCTTGAATTAGAGGAATTAGGGATTACTAGGCCATCCCGGATGCCCATATTTTATAGGTGTTCTGTGAATCAGTTGACGACCGATCATGAGTTCCAAGTAATTGGAAACAATTCAAGTGGCGAAATTGAGTTTATTATTCTTTCTTTAGAGGATGGATATTGGATAGGCCTTGGTTCAGATCATACAGATAGAGTTGTAGAAGCGACGGATGTGACGCTCTCTAAGCAAATGTGTTCTAAACCTATCGCAAATAATTTATGGCGATTTGATGATGTCAAGGATCATTGGGACGAGTTATTCCTGCGCTCCACAATTAAGAACGGTGGGATCGAAGAGCCTTATCAAAAGGGGCCAGTGACAACCATGCGTGATCCAGAAGAGTTGATTTCACTTTATACAAATGGTGGAAAACTTGATTTGGGTACATTGATGTTTTGTGGAACCTTAGCAGTTGAAGGTGGAGTGCGCTCAGCGGAGATTTTTCATGGTAGCTTGAAAGATGTTAAGATGGGTCGTACAATTCAGTTTGATTATCGGGCTATAAGCCTGCCAGCCGAAGAATAAATGGAGCTTTAAAATGGGCAAAGGTAAACCTCATATAGAATTTATGCCATTAGATATGGAAGATGGTTGGGAAGTGCCTCTGGGTTATCCAGAGGGGATGGAACAGAAAGTTTTAACATCAGATTTAGACGAAGAGAAAAAAACAGGAAGCCGTTCTCGGTTCCTTCGTATTAAGCCAGGGGTCTATTCAACTGCGCCATTTGTTCATGAACATTGGGAGGAGGTGTATCTGGTTAAGGGAGACATGATAGTTGGTAACGATGAGAATGGTGAAGGCGGTGAGAAATTTGATGCTCCTACATATGCATGTCGGCCGCCAGGAGTTTATCATGGACCGTTTAAATCGGTGGGAGGTTGTATTATGTTTGAATTGCATTATTTTTATGAACCTGATTAAACATAATTAAGTACCTATTAAACCTCAGATATTAGTGGACAATCATTTTCTAAATACTTTTTTCTTAATATTAAGGAAATTAAAGGGGAGTCCAAAGAAAACAAGAAGTAACTTTTGGGAGTATCAAGATGCTAAAGACCGGCGCTCAACATCTAGAGAGTCTTAGAGATGGACGAACCGTTTTTATTGGTAAGGAAAAGGTTGGTGATGTTACCTCGCATCCGGCTTTTATTAATGCCGCTAAAACAGTTGCGGCGTTATATGATGCAAAGCACGAACCTGAATATCGGGATGTGCTATCTTATGAGGAAGACAATGAAAGATATTCTATGTGGTTCCTCAAGGCTAAGACCCGGGATGATCTCAGAAAACGAACGTCTGCACATAAACGTATAGCTGATCTTTCTTGTGGTTTATTCGGGCGATCTCCCGACCATGTCGCTAGTTTTGTAACGGGTATGTCAACTAATCCGACAATATTTGACTTAGGTAACCATAAATTTAGTGAGAATCTAATTTCTTATTATAATCATATGCGGAAGAATGATATTTTTGCTACGTATGCAGTTTTACCGCCACAGGCGGCAAGAAATCCAGATTTCTATGAAAAGCAGAATCTTCCAGTTCCGACGCTCCGGGTTGTTAGAGAAGAAGATGATGGTGTGGTAATCTCAGGAATGAAAATGTTGGCGACCAGTGCTGTTTTTTGCAATGAGATCTGGGTTGGTAACCTTCTGCCTTTAGCGCCTACTCAGGTGAAGGAGGCGGTTACTTGCGCCGTACCATGCAACGCCAAAGGATTATCTCTTTGGATGAGACAGCCTATATCACTTAATGCCGATAATGAGTTTGATAGCCCGTTAACATGGAAATATGATGAAACTGATGTTCTTGTAATTTGTGATGAAGTAAAAATCCCATGGAACAAAATCTTTGTTTTGGATGATGCAATTTTGGCTAGAGAGATTTATATAAAAACTCCGGGCCATTGTTATGGCAACCATCAGGCAAATGTAAGATACTGGTCAAAAATGCAGCTAATATTAGGTCTTTGTTCTAAAATTACTGAATCGACAGGAGCGGACCAAATTCCGGCAGTAAGAGAGGTTATTGGAAAAATGTCAGCACAAGAGGCGACATTGTCGGGAATGATTTATGGACAAATTGAAGCGGCAGAAAGTTGGCCAGAAAACTATCTAACTTATAATAGACGAATCATGTATGCGGCTTTAGATTGGTGCACGGATAAATATTCTGGGATTATTGATGAACTCCGAACTTTATGTGGTGGTGGAGTTTTTCAAATGCCTGCTAGTGTGAATATTATGCATGATGAAAAATTAAAAGAGGATTTTGAAAAATACTTCCAGACGCCTCAAATGGAGGCCCTCGATAGAATGAAACTTATGCGGTTGGCATGGGATTTTGTTGGTTCAGAATTTGCTGGTAGACAACAGCAATATGAAAAATTCTATGCGGGAGCATCATTTATTATCAGAAATCACTCTCACCGAGAAACCGACTGGAATTTTTTTAATGGTATAGTTGATGACTTTATGAATGAATATGATGTTCCAGATATAAAATAATAAGAAACTCTATAAATGATTGGTGGCCAAACTAAATATCCCAAATATCATAAAACAGTTGTACATATGCTGCAAGATGCAGCTATTAAATTCCCCAGTGCAATAGCTTTAGTTTATAAAAAGCAAGAATTGAATTACAAAGACTATTTTCGATGTGTAATGGGTTTGTCGCAGCATTTGATGTCTATGGCTAATCTAAAAACTCTAAAAGGCCAGAGAGTAGCCGTCATTTGCAGTAATTCTATTGATATGGCTATTAGTCTATTTGCAGTGCATGCAGCAGGCGCGCAAGTAGTACCCATAAACCCTATTTATACAACTCGAGAAATAACCTTTATTTTAAACGACTCTGATCCAACAATTGTTATTTTTGATAAAACAATTGAAACAATAGTTCTTCCTATTATTAACCGGCTTAAAATTAGGTATTTTATTAAAGTCGATGAAGAAAATGATATGTCTTTTGATATATGGCCTAATAAAGAAGACGCGGATATTTTTCCAATGCCAGAACCAGAAGATTTAGCCACGTTACAATATACCGGAGGTACGACTGGTTCACCAAAGGGCGTAAATATTACTCATGGCCAAATATCTATAAACATAACTCAACGGGAAGTAAGTTGGCCGACAATTGAGGGCCAGGAAAAAATACTCTGTGTTATGCCTTTATTTCATGTATTTGCTACCTCAATGGCTCTTTATTTATCAGCTTTTAGTAAAGGCCAGATGCATATTTTGAAAAGATACCATCCAGAGTTGGTCTTGCGGGAAATAGAAAATACTGGAATTACTTTATTACCCGTTGGCCCGTCAATTTTTCATGGCCTAATGAACTGCGAAATTTTTAATACTATAGACTTTTCAACTTTAAGAATCGCATATTCAGGGTCAGCACCCTTGCCAGATATTACATTACAACGTTGGGAAAAGGCCACTGGGTGCATAATATTAGAGGGTTATGGACAAACTGAAGCCGGACCTCTCGTTTCTGCTAATTTTCAAGGTTCGGAAGTTATTGTCGGTTCAGTGGGTAAAGCTTTAATTGATACCGAAATTGAGATTGTTGATGTTGAAACTGGTAAACAAATACTTGATATCAATCAAAAAGGAGAAATACGCGTTAAAGGACCTCAAATAATGTCTGGGTATAGAAATAATAAGGCAGAAACAGACGAAGCTCTAAGAAATGGTTGGCTTTATACCGGAGATATAGGTGAATTTGACGAAGATGGAAATTTATTCATACTCGATCGTAAAAAGGATATGGTTATTACTGGTGGCTATAATGTTTATCCCAGAGAAATCGAAGAAATTTTATATAACCACACTGATATTATAGAGGCAGCTGTCATTGGCGTCGCTGATGAATATAAGGGGCAAGTTTTACATGGGTTCGTGACAGTAAATCGAAGATCAAAAATTAAAGAAGGTGAGATTCTAAATTATTGTCGATTAGAGCTGGCAGAATATAAAATTCCAAAAAGTATTTTTATTGTGGATCAAATCCCAAGAACTACCATTGGTAAAATAGATAAAAAAGCGTTAAAAGAATTTTACTAGGTTTGATTTTAAAAGACCAATATATTTATATATCGCACAAATCAGTATGATTTTATTGGCTGTTTATGGTTTTTATAATATGGTTTCTTTTATGAGATTTGTTTAGGAACAATATTTAGCTTATACCACTCATAAGTCTCCTTAAGCCCTTTTTCCAGGTTTATTTTTGATTTCCAACCAAGCTTTTTGATGCGTTCACTATTGAGCAGTTTTCTTGGTGAGCCGTCTGGTTTGCTATCGTCGAAGATCAATTTGCCTTTAAAGTCTAGGACATCACAAATTTTTAAAGCTAGGTTTTTTATCGTTATTTCTTCACCTGTTCCAATATTTATTGGAATTTTCTCATTATAGAACTTTAATAAGTGGATTAGGGCATCGGCACAATCGTCAACATGTAAAAATTCTCGAAATACGGATCCTGTACCCCAAACACTCAATTCATGTTCAAGGTTAACTTTAGCCAGATGGGCGCGGTGCATTAATGCTGGGATTACATGTCCACTATTTACGTCAAAATTATCGTGGGTACCATATAAATTATTTGGTTGAGCGGAAATATAGTTTCGCCCATATTGCTTTCTATATGCCTGACACATCTTAATACCCGCAATCTTAGCAATGGCATACCATTCGTTTGTTGGTTCGAGTTTTCCTTGGAGCAAGGCCTCTTCAGTCATTGGTTGGTCTGCCTCTCTTGGGTATATACAAGCTGAACCTAGAAATAAGAGCCTGTTTATTTCATTTATGTGAGCCCCATGAATAATATTATTAGCAATTGTAATATTTTCATATATGAATTCTGCTGGTCGAGTAGAATTTGCTAATATACCACCGACTGTTGCGGCGGCAATAATAACTATATCTGGTTTATTTATTTTTAGAAATTGGTTCACACTCAACTGATCAAGTAGGTCTAATTCGTCTCTTTGGGGTGCTATAATTAAACACTCTTCTTTTGAAAGGTTTCGGATTATAGCACTTCCTACCATTCCAGTGCCGCCCGCTACCCAGATTTTTCTACCTTTAAGTTCAAATATTTCGATCAAGATATTACCTAATATTATTTTTTTCTATTAATTTGTTCAAATTTTTTAAATCATATTGTACCATCTCACTGACTAATTCTTTGAAGCTTGTTTGGTGCGTCCAACCTAATTTATTACGAGCCTTTTCAGCGTTTCCCAATAGACTGTCGACATCATTGGGTCTAAAATACCGGGGATCAATTCTAATCAAAACGTCCCCAGTCTTTGTGTCAATGCCGGTTACATCAACCCCTCTTCCTCGCCAAATAATTTCACGTCCGATTTCAGCAAATGCGAGTTCCACAAATTCTTTTACAGTATGCTGTTCACCTGTCGCTAGAATGTAATCGTCAGGAATTTCTTCTTGCAACATTCTCCACATGCCATAGACAAAGTCCTTGGCGTGACCCCAGTCACGAGCCGCGTCAATATTCCCAAGAAACAGTGTACTTTGTTTATTTAATTTGATAGCAGCGACAGCTCTTGTTATTTTTCTAGTTACAAAAGTTTCACCCCTAAGAGGGCTCTCATGATTAAATAGAATTCCATTGGATGCATGGATATTATAGGCATTTCGATAATTTACCGTTGTCCAAAATCCAAACAGTTTAGCGGTAGCATATGGGCTCAAAGGACAGAACGGTGTATCCTCATTCTGGGGAGATTCTAAACTTCCCCCAAATAACTCTGACGTTGAAGCTTGATAGAACTTAGTGCTTTTTGTGAGGCCAAGAATTCTGATAGCCTCCAGAATATGGAGTGTACCAAGGCCGTTAACATTCGCTGTATATTCGGGTGTATCAAAACTCACCTGAACATGACTTTGTGCCGCTAAATTGTAAATTTCATCAGGCTGTATAGTTTGCACCAATCTTATTAAATTTGTAGGATCAGTGAGGTCACCATAATGCATAAAGAAATTTCTAACACTATCATGCGGGTCTTGATACAAATGATCTACGCGCGCTGTATTAAAAGAAGATGATCGACGTTTAATGCCATGAACGATGTAATTTTTATCAAGTAAGAATTCGGCTAGATAACTTCCATCTTGTCCTGTAATTCCTGTGATTAGTGCTACCTTTTTAGTCAACAACGCTCTCCAAATTATTACGTGTTAGAAAACTGCGCCAAATTCCGCGAGTATCAAAAACTGTTTTGTTACTCAAAATTGATTTGTTGATTTCGATAAATTCCCGATGATCTGTCAAAAGAATAATTACTTCGGATCTTGATATTGCTTCTTCAAAATCGCAAAATTTGATATTAAGAATTTTTCTCAAACTATCTGGTAAGCTTTCAATATTAGGATCTGCTAATAATATTTGACCTTTATGGCATTTTGCGAGTTCTTCAATAACTGCCATTGATGGGCTTTCTCTAAGGTCATCGATATCCGATTTATAAGTCAAACCGAGGCACGCAAGGGTCGCATTTTCATCTATCGTGTTGAGTATTTTTTGAACTATCCAAGTTGGTTTGTTATCATTAACAAAGCGGCTTGCTCGTATGAGCGGCGTTTCGTCAGGTGCAGAGTCTACAATAAACCATGGATCCACAGCTATACAATGCCCTCCAACACCGGGTCCTGGTTTTAAAATATCAACGCGTGGGTGACGGTTTGCAAGTTTTATTAGCTCCCAAACATCAATATCCAACTTATCACAAACAAGCGATATTTCATTAGCGAAGGCTATATTTGTATCTCTATAAGCATTTTCAGTAAGTTTCACCAACTCAGCAGTTCGAGCATTTGTAACGTGACAATTGCCTTTTACAAAAAGACGATATAAGCTCTCCGCTTCACTACCGCATTGTTCAGTAAGTCCGCCAATTACGCGATCATTATTTACTAACTCTAATAAAACTCTTCCAGGTAAAACACGCTCCGGAGAATGTGCAATATAAATATTTTTACTATCTATCGTCGCAATATTATTTAGTTCTGAAAATTCAATATCTTGTCGGACATTAGAGAGCCACTCTGCAACTTTCTGCGTAGTTCCAACTGGAGATGTTGACTCCAATATAATTAAATTTTCTCCCTTAATGACTGGGGCAATAGACTCGATAGCTTGTTGCAAAAAAGTCAGGTCTGGTTTCTTTTCCGTTGTAAAAGGTGTGGGTACAGCGATTATAAAAGCATCAGCGGGTTCTGGAATTGTCGAAGCAACGAGATTTTTAGAGTTAACTGCACTGCGAACTAAAACTTCGAGGTCTGGCTCAATAATATGTGTTTTACCCTCATTAATGGTTTTAACCGTTGATGCATTTGTATCAACACCAATAACGCGTAGGCCTTTGTTTGCAATAATTGCCGCTGTTGGAAGTCCGACATAGCCAAGACCTAAAACCGACACTTTTTTATATTTTGTAATATTTTTAGTGCTCACTTATGAGTTTCTCCATTATTCTAGAGCTAGCCTGGCCGTCGCCATAAGGATTATGTGCGTTTGACATCGTTTTATATGTCAGTTTATCGTCTAGTAACTTAAAAGCTTCATCTGTAATATTATTTTTATCAGCGCCCACTAGTTTAATTGTACCGGCATCTAGTCCCTCAGTGCGCTCAGTGACATCTCGCAACACTAAAACTGGTTTCCCTAGAGCTGGCGCTTCTTCTTGGATGCCACCGGAGTCTGTTATAATGAAGAATGAATGTATCATTAAATAAACAAAATTTAGATAATTTTGCGGCTGTACCAGATGAATGTTTGTATGCCCACTTAGTATTCGCGTAACAGGTTCTTGTACATTAGGGTTTAAGTGTACCGGGTATATAATTTGTACATCTGTTCTATCAGCTATTATTACTAAAGCTCTGCATATTTCTTCAAACGCGTTACCAAAGTTTTCTCTTCGGTGTCCAGTGACTAATATTGTTTTTTTTTCATTAATCAAAGTTAATATTTCTGTATTTATTGATTGGACTAGATCCTTTTTTTTCTCAATTCGGTTAGATATATCAAGTAACGCATCAATTACTGTATTCCCCGTAATATGAATGCTGGTTTCAGGGATACCATTTTGCAATAAGTTGTTTTTAGCTTTTTGTGTTGGTGCAAAATGTAAATCACAAATTGTATCAGTTAATCGTCTATTCATTTCTTCTGGCCAAGGCGAGTAAATATTATTGGTTCTGAGGCCGGCCTCAATATGAGCCACTGGAATTTTTGAATAATAACAGGCTAAAGCAGCAACGAAGCTTGTGGTTGTATCTCCATGGACTAGAACTCTGTCTGGTATGCAGTCGCTTAACACTTCGTTAAGTCTCTTTAAACAAACTGTCGTAAGATCTATTAGATTTTGATTTGGTGTCATAATGTCCAAATCATAATCCGGTTTGATGTTAAATAACTCTAAAACTTGGTCAAGCATATCTCTATGTTGAGCTGTAACGCAGATTAAGCTTTCAATACCCGCTTCATTCTCCAGAGCTTTGATCACTGGGGCCATTTTTATAGCCTCTGGACGAGTTCCAAAAATACTTAAAATTTTCACTAACTAACACCCATCCTAATTTTTATCTCAAAACTACAATTTTGAGAGATTGCATTTATCATAATCAGTTATAAGGGTTTAAACACGCCATAAAAAAATAACCTAAACTATTTTATCATAGAGTCGTGATTAAATTTTAATATGTATATATTAACTCATTTTAATAAAAACTAAATGATAGTTTTAGCATTTATAGTTATCTTTTAAATAAGTAACAATTATTTTGATCTAATTTCTAAGATAATTTCCCTAAAAGTTGATAGCTCAATTGCTCCAGGAATGACTTTCGTATCAATAATAAATCCCGGTGTTCCGGATATACCTAGTTTGTTAGCTAATAGTTTGTTATTCTCAAGTATTTGATTTACCGGATCGGAAAACATTTTTTTCTTCATAAGTTTTTCACTAACACCGAACGATTTTGCTATGCCCATAACACGGTTTTTGGAGAGTTTCCCGGACATGCTCATGAAACTATAATGTAATTTTTCATATAGTGTTTTATCATAGATCCAACTGGTTAAAGCGACACGAGCTGCAAATTCTGAAGATGGCGTTAAAATTGGCAATTCTTTCAAAACGAATCTAATATTAGTATCTTCTTTCAATAGTTTTTTAATGACTTTGAGTGAACTTTTACAATAGCCACAATTATAATCAAAAAACTCAACAATAGTAATGTCTCCATTTGGGTTTCCAATTACCGGCGTCTGATTGTCATAAAATATTAGATTTTTATATTTTTTAATATTTTTCTTATGAGTATCAGATATCTGTCGTTGATTTTTTTTGCGCATTTTTTGGACTGATTGAACAATCAGCTCTGGGTTATTTTTAATAAATTTTTTGATTAAATCTCTAACTTCTTTTTTCTGACTTAAAGTCAGAGTTTTCGCCTCATTTAATTGTTGTGAAAAAACTATTGGGGGCTTTAATATTGAGATTAATTGTATGATCAATAATAAGCTGATTAATTTACAAGTATTTATTAACATTAATGAACGACTCCTTGGTCTTATTTGCTAAATTCTAAAGTATAAAACTCTTATCACTTAAGGCTCTTTACTCTTTGAATCGATTTAGTTTATTTACTTCGATAAAACAATATTAGAAAATGACGAGATGATTTCTTTTTTTCTATAAGATTTGCTGCCTCTAACCCAGAAACCCAAAAAAACGATGTGAGTATTTTCCATACTATCGTTAGGCCAGATTTTACGATAAACAGATGCAAGATTTATGTTTTCTAAGTGCCACATATCAACATTTTCAAGGCCTCCTCTAGCAACATATTCTGGAATTTGATCATTAAATCTTAATGTTCCACGTAATAGAGCATTTCGATGCCATATTATTTTAAGTACTCGATCATATGTTGGATATCCTGCGTGGCTGTAGGCAATGAATTTATCATTCCAAAATTTTGAATTTGATTGTCCCCCATAAAATCCAACCAAAATACATACCGGATGATCCATACTTTCAAATATAGGAATTCTCCAATTCCATGATAAGAAAGGAGTAGCTAATAAATTTGCATCTATCCTTTTAATAAGAATATAGGGATCTTTTTGATTTAATAAATTTAATTTTAGGTTCTTAACTTGACCAACTGTTTGGGCAAATTCGTGGAAAAAATTATTTTGCTTGCCAGTGTCCAATAGCCATTCAGAATTCAATAAAGGGTTTTTGGGCGACAATGATGAGCGAAATATATCGAGTTTACCCTCTGGTGTAACCTGAGTTTTGGGAAAAGTACAGCCTGTTGAAATCAAAATTATGGCGATTAATAAAAAACAATTATAATTTGGCACTATTTTGTCGATCATTTTTCTATATCTAGACGTCGCTGTGAGGCTAAGCTTATGTCCTCAGCTCGTAACCAACTTGAAGACCCAGCTTTTAATTTTTGTTGTGCCCTCTTGGCATAGCTTAATGCATCTTGGTATTGTCCACGGATAAATGATTCTTCTGACAGCGCTTGCCAACTCCTCCCGAGATAACCAAGTTTACCGTATGCAATGCCTAGTTGACGCCACATTCGAGGATTGTTTCGTTCGGCTAATAATGAATGCTCCAAATGAATTATCGCTTGGTTAAGATATTCTGGCTCGTTAATTTGAATTTGTATATTGGCAAGTTCAGAGCGAAGCAATGGTGAATCTGGCATTAATTGCACAGATTTTTTGAGAGAATTGAGGGCTCTTTTAGGTTGTCCTAATTCAAGAAAAATTTGTCCTTTTAATTCTTCATAAAACGGATTAGATGGGTATTCTCTCGTCAACTGATCTATCAGTTTAATTGCTTTACGCATGTCACCTATTCGGAAGTAAGCCATTGTGTGAGCGTATTTACTGAATGGGCTCGTTTTTAATCTTTTATAAACACGCAGAGTTTCTGAGAGTGGCTTAGTATACCCAAAAATTTTTGCTTTCATAATTTCGTAATCTTTTTTTAATTTCTTTGACACCGTTATATTTGAAAATTTAGAGTGTTTTATATGAAAGCGAATTGCTTGTATTCTGCTCTGGTTTAGTGGGTGAGTTCTCACATATGGGTCTTGATGGGTTTTATTCAATAGTTCTTGATTTTGAAGTTTCTCCATAAACTCTAATAACCCGATCGCCGACTGCCCACTTTTTTCCAAATATTTTAGTCCTGCTTGGTCGGCCGCTATTTCTTGAGTTCTATTAAAACTTAAATATTTTTTTATTCCAACGTCTCTTCCCAATTGGATTGCTGCCGCGCCAGCATTTGGATTGCCAGACATAATAGCCACGCTACCGAGCATCAAGCCCATTAGAGACGAAGTAGATGCTCTTTTTCGTGCTTGAGACGCTCGTATTAAATGACCACCTGATATATGGCCCAGTTCGTGTGCTAGTACACCAAGAATTTGATCAAAATTCGAACTATTTAAAATGAGACCCGTGTGGATAAAGATTTTCTGGCCACCAGCGACGAATGCATTTAAGGACTGATCATTTACTAAGTATAATGTTACTGATTTGGGATTTAAATTTGCGGCTTTAAATAAAGGGCCAGTTGCTTGGTATAAGATATTTTCAATTTCAGCATCACGGAGAATGGGTATCCCCTTCGCAAAGGTGTTTGTGATATTTAATTGGATTAAAATAAAAAACGAAATAGCGAAGATTTTCATTCTTTTCCATTTTTTTGATCTATTCTTTAAACTTTGATTCATTATATTGGGTGCCATTTGGCTTTTACTAATGCTCTCGTTAAGCTAAAGTCATTATAAATTATGTCAAATATAAGGTGCTTAAATAATGAATAAGCTGAATTATAAAAGCCTGCAATATTTTATACTAATATTTTTTGGATTTTTATCGGTATCTTGTAGTTCACATACTCCACAAGAACTAGGCAAAGAGGGATTCATTAAAGGCTTCATGGGCGGAATTGTTGCAGATGAACCAAGGGCCGTCCTCGAGGGTAATAAGGTTCTAGCATCTGGCGGAAGTGCTGCTGATGCAGCTACAGCTGCCTATTTTACTTTGGCCGTTACTTTGCCATCAAAGGCTAGTCTTGGTGGTGGTGGGGTTTGTATCGTTTATGATCCCAAAACAAATAAAGTCGAGTCACTTGATTTTCTGAGTCGTCTGCCGTCGGACATTGAGGCTTCACGTTCACGCCCAAGCGCTATACCTGGCAATCCACTTGGAATTTTTGCATTGCACACAAGATATGGCCGATTTCAATGGTCGAGTTTAGTATCAGTTGGCGAGAAATTAGCACGTTTTGGTACTCAAGCCTCTCGTACTTTAGTAAGAGATATAAGACAGGTCAAAGGAGCACTCTTAGCTGATGAAGGTAGTAGATCTATATTTATTAAGAAAAATGGAAGTGTTATTAAAGAAGGGGACTATTTTCGTCAGATTGCTTTGGCTGTTTCTCTCTCAAATCTCAGGCAGTTTGGGCCTACCGATTTTTATAATGGAAGGTTAGCTAAAGTATTAGTCAACTCTGTCAAAGGTGTGTATGGAACTTTAGAAGTTGAAGACCTTAAAAAGTTTCGTCCAATTTGGCGTGAGACACTAAATCTAAAGTTTGGTTTAAACGAAATAAGTTTTGTGCAACCTCCTGCTTATGGTGGGGTAACTGCTGCACAAATATTCCAAATATTTGATAATAATAATCTGTTTCAGGATGCTTCGGAGCAAGAACAGTTTCATATTATGGTGGAAGCTGTAAGGAGAGTAAATCTGGATAAGCAGCGTTGGCTATCAGATGACTTTTCATTGATTGGCAATGTGAGTGATTTGATTTCTAATGAATATGCCAATAAATTGATGAAAAATTTCAAAAAAGATAGATATACTAAGTTAAGCTCAAAACACGCTCGACTAAATAAAAAAATTGAAAACCCCTCAGCTACTGGGCTGGTGGTAGTAGATCGTGAGGGTTTAACAATTACATGCTCGTTCACGATGAATAATATTTTTGGGAATGGACGTTTAGCCACAGGCACTGGCATTATGTTGGCTGCAGCTCCCATCAATATTGGAAAAGGCCCTTCAGCGTTGGGTCCAATAATTGTTAGAAATAAGAATTCAAAAAATTTATTTTTTACTGGGACAGCCTCTGGCGGTGCGCCATCAATAACTGCGCTAATGCACGTATTTGCAGGGGTAATGATTAATAAAAAAACTCTTCGGGAGGCGCTTTATATGCCAAGAGTTCATAATGGTGGAATACCAAGTATTACTTTTTATGAGCCAACTTTGGATAAAGTCATCCAAAAATACTTATTAAACGGGGGACATAAAATGCTAGAAATACCGAATTTGGGTCTAGTAAATGCTATTTATTGTCCAGGAGGTCTTCCAAGAGTTGAAGCATGTCAAATCGAGACTGACCCGCGAGGGAGTGGCTTAGCAAAGGGAGCTACAAAATAATATGGTTTTGAAAGTCGCAGGGCGTTCGGAGATTTCTCCATTTATAGTTATGGATATTATGCGAATGGCAAATCGTCTTTCAATGAAAGGAAGTGATATAATTCATTTAGAAGTCGGTCAGCCAAGTACAAAGGCACCAAGAGCCGTTCTAGAAACAGCAAAAACCGCATTGGACCAAAATTTACTTGGATATACGGACGCGTTAGGCTTTGCGGATTTAAGAAAGCGCTTAACTGCTTATTATCAAGATTATTACAATTGTGCTATCTCTTCAGACCGAATTATAATTACTACGGGTTCATCAGGGGCCTTTTTATTATCATTTTTGAGTGTATTTGAAGCCGGTGATAAAGTTGGTCTCGTTGTCCCTACATATCCAGCATACAAAAATATATTAAAGGCAATAGGTGTTGAGATTTTAGAAATTCATGTAAGTCATGAAACAGGTTTTCAACCTAATCGCGAAATACTGGAAAGTTTAGATACCAAATTAGATGGTTTAATAATTGCAAGTCCCTCAAATCCAACAGGAAGTATGATAAAAAAAATAATATTTGAAGAGATATTAGACTGGTGTGCCCAAAAAAAAGTTAGAGTAATTTCGGATGAAATTTATCATGGTATTACATATAATGAAAAAGCCGAAACAGCTCTATCGTATAACGATGATGCAATAATTATAAACAGTTTTTCGAAATATTTTTGTATGACTGGTTGGCGTCTAGGTTGGATGGTAGTGCCTGATAATTTAATTAGAACCATTGAGAGGTTAGCTCAAAATTTATTTATTTCACCACCAACAATCTCTCAGCTTTCAGCGGTATCAGCTTTCGAGTGTCTAGAGGAATTAGATAGTAATGTTTTACGTTATGCTGATAATCGAAATATTTTACAAGAAGAGTTGCCAAAAATAGGTCTAAAAAGATTTGCCCCATCAGATGGTGCGTTCTATTTGTATGTTGATGTTAGCGATTATACTAATGATAGCTTCTCTTTATGCCAAGATTTGTTGACCGACGCTGGACTCGCTATTACTCCGGGTACTGATTTTGATAGTCGAAATGGCAACTATTTTATCAGATTATCATTTGCCTCTTCTACTTTTAATATAAGCTCAGCAATTAAAAGGTTGGATCAATTTCTCAGTAAAAAAAAATCTAGCCATTAGTAATTTTTTTCCACCAACCACCGCGGGTATTTTTCTTATCTTTGGGCTTATCTTCTCCTACCATAGTTATATTTGGACTATAAGAAGAATTTGATGATGAGTCTGTATTTTTTTCACTTTTTAATTTATTATTACCTTTTCTATTTTGATTACTGACTACTGCTTCATTAAATAGATCCTCTGTTGCAAGGCTACTATTGTCATTTTCTATCTTAGGTGAGTTCAGTTGTTGATTTAATTCTTGTTTCAAATCTTGAACATTGATATTTTCAATAACTTTTATACTATTTTGTATTTGTTCAGCTGAATCGACATTGGGTGATAGAATTTTCTGATTATCTATTAAATCTGGCTCAACTGTATTTCTACCCTTATTTCGGCCACCTCTGCGCCCACGACGTCGACGAGTATTTTTTTCCTTGGCATCTGAATTTTGGTGATCCGTTTTGTTGTTTTTTATTATATTCTCTTTAACTTCGATTTCATCTTTATTTTTTAGATTAGTGGTATCTGACGCCTCTTCAATCTTAGAATTTTCATAATCACTTTTTCGTGAACGACTTCTTTTTTTTCTTTTTTGAGAATTTCTTGGATGCCCATCTGAATTATCTGTTTGTTTTTCTTGGAAATTATTTTTCTGCGGTTTATTATTTGGAGTTTTATTTATAACAAACTCGGGAGGTATTAATTTATCGTCTTCCAATAAAATTAACTTAACTTTGAATTTAGTTTCAATTGTGGCAACCGCATCACGTTTGTGATTTAGTATATAAAGTGCGACTTGAGAGTGTACTAACACTCCAACTTCATCTGATGTATTATGGCTACAATGTTCATCAATACCTCGGAGTACGTGAAGAGCTGTGGACTCAATTGATCTTCGATGACCCGACCCATCACAATGCGGGCAAATTTCTGTTATAGTTTCAGTGATGCTAGTTCTTAAACGTTGTCGAGATAATTCTAGAAGACCAAAAGGCGATATGCGCCCAATCTGAATACGTGCCCGATCTTTGCGCATAGCGTCTTTTAATCTACGTTCGACAGTTGTTTGATTTCTATTAACTTCCATGTCAATAAAGTCAATTACAACAAGACCAGCCAAATCGCGAAGCCTTAACTGGCGCGCTACTTCACTGGCTGCTTCTAAATTTGTTTTAAAAGCTGTCTCTTCAACGCTTCTACCTCTAGTAGCCCGACCAGAGTTGACGTCAATTGCGATTAAGGCCTCGGTTACATCTATTACAATGTAACCACCTGATTTTAACTGAACCTGAGGAACATTTATAGTTGATAGTTGAGACTCGATATTATATTGGTTAAATAGCGTTACTAAATTATCTTTATAAGGTTGCACCTTTTTTGCATGGCTGGGAACTAACATTTTCATTAGATCTTTAGCTTGTCGGTAGCCACCATCTCCAGATACTACTACCTCCTCGATATCCTTGCTGTAATGGTCACGTATTGCTCGTTTAATGATGCTTCCTTCTTCATGGATTAGACAAGGCGCAGTAGATTTTAAAGTTAAATCACGTATACTCGTCCACAATTTTATTAGGTATTCATAATCTCGTTTAATTTCCGCCTTACTTCTATCTGATCCGGCCGTTCGTACAATAACTGCGATACCCTGAGGAATGTCTAGTTCAGATATAATGCTTTTTAGCCTCTTTCGGTCATTATTATTGGAGATCTTTCTTGAAATTCCTCCACCTTTCCCAGAATTTGGCATCAATACGCAATATCTTCCAGCCAAAGATAAGTAGGTGGTAAGTGCTGCCCCCTTGTTACCTCGCTCTTCCTTATTAACTTGTATAAGAAGAATCTGTCTACGTTTGATCACCTCTTGTATTTTATAACGTTTAGCTGGAAAAAATCTTGGTCGCTGTTGGACCTCATCAATGTCATCACCACCAATAGTTTCTAATGTTTTATTTTCATTAGTATATTCTTCGGCGTGAGATTGTTTATTTTCGGAAATCGGTTCTTCGTGGGTCTCTTCATGCTCTTCTTCCAGAAGTTTTTCCCTATCAACTATTGGTATTTGATAATAGTCTGGATGTATTTCACTAAAAGCCAAGAAACCGTGTTTGTTGCCGCCATAATCTATGAACGCAGCTTGAAGCGAAGGTTCTACACGAGTTACTTTGGCTAGGTATATGTTTCCTTTTAATTGTTTTCGAGCAGAAGCTTCTATATCTAGTTCTTCAAGTATATTTCCATCCATTACAGCAACCCTTACTTCCTCCGGGTGGGCCGCATCTATTAGCATTCTTTTGGTAATCATAATTATTTAAACTCCACAACAGCAATACTATTATTAGGATAACAAAGTAAATAGATTGCATTATTTGAAAAAAACTTGCGGGGTCATCAGACGTAATTAAATACTTTTCCCTATCATCTAATGAAATGACGGGTGGTTTTAACTTAATCTCATACGGATGTACTTCACTCGCAAGCATCGAAAATTCCATTATATTCTAGTTCCTAGATCCACACACTCTAGATATGAATTTCTATATTTGGGTTTTTTCTAGCACTATGTCAGATTCTGCTTGAAAAAATTTTATATGTCATAGCATAGCCGTGATAGTATATCTCTACAATAACATTTAAAACAATTTTCTTGTACAATTAAATTAAATGTCTGTATGGAGTTTTAAAAAAAGTTGTAAACTTTATAATCTTGTATCATTAGAATCTATTAAAAAAGGTAATAGGTGTTTTTCGTAATTAAATATTATATTGGTGGTATATTGAGCAAGTTCAGTACAAAACTATTTAAGTCGAGTGGAAAAATTCTGCTATTATTTGCGTTTATTGTTTTATCAAACAATGCTCGTTCAGAGCTTCCTGTGGTCTCAGATATACGAATCGGCGAGTATAAAAATGAAACACGTTTTGTTATTGATATTTCTGAAAGTGTCGAATTTAATATCTTTACGCTTTATAATCCTTCGAGAATAGTTATTGATTTACCTGATGTAGATTGGAAGTTGCCTGATGATATAATGGAGCGACAGAGCGCTTTAAGGTTTGGTATCATTAATCGATTCAGGTATGGATATTTCCGCCCTGGCCTTTCTCGTGTAGTTCTTGATATTGAAAAACCGGCTAAAGTTAAGAAATCTTTTATATTGAGTCCAAATGAGGGAAAGCAATATAGATTAGTCATTGATTTAGAGGTTATTAAACAGAATAAGTACTTAGACTCGGTCGAATTGACTAGAAAAGCTGGAAAAAAAAGTTCAGATAAAAGGTCAAAATACCGTGTTTATGATATCCTGCCGCCTCATAAAAAACCACTAATTGTTAATGATAATTCAAGTGAAACTCTATCTACGAGAGTTCCGGTAATCGTGATTGACCCGGGACACGGCGGTATTGATCCTGGATCAACGAGCGGACGTATCTTTGAAAAGCATATAACTCTTTCTGCTGCCAAGGAGATGAAAAAACATCTGGAGTCGTTGGGACAATATAAAGTTTTCCTTACTCGAACTAGAGATACGTTTATTCGTCTTCGAAAGAGGAGAACCATTGCCAGAAATTATAAAGCAGATTTATTTGTTTCACTTCATGCTGACGCGATTAGGAATAAAAATATACGTGGTCTCTCGATATATACTCTTTCAGAGAGAGCTTCTGATAAAGAGGCTGCCTATTTGGCGGAACAAGAGAATAAATCAGATCTTATTGCGGGAATAGATTTATCTACAGAGTCTAAAGAAGTAGCAAATATTCTTATAGATTTGGCTCAGCGTGAAACGATGAATGAGTCCTCTCGATTGGCTTACGAATTAGTAAAATATATTCGCAAATTTAGTAGAACCCTATCCAATGCTCACCGTTTCGCTGGATTTGCTGTTTTAAAATCACCAGATATGCCTTCAATACTAATTGAAATGGGCTTTTTATCTAATCGGGGAGATGAGAAAGTGTTAAGTGACCCTATTCGTCGAGCTAAATTAGCTCGAATTATTGCCGATGCTATTGACCATTATTTCCGGAGAAGAAGATAAATAAAATTTTAGAAGAATATTTTCTTTATTTTCTTGTTAATACAAACAAGACATATTTCATAAGTTTTATAGAAAACCGGTGATTGAAGTGAAGGACAAAGTTGAGAATGTTTAGAAGTTTAATTTTGATTACAAGCCTTCTATTTGGGCTTATTATTCTTGGATTAGGCTTTGGGGCTTTTATATTTTTTAAGTATGGCCAAGGCTTGCCAGATTATAAACAATTAGCAGATTATGAACCATCGGTGATAACTCGTGTACACGCGGGTGATGGACGACTGCTTGCGGAGTATGCTGAACAAAAAAGAGTTTTTGTTCCGTTTGGCGCTATTCCAAAATTAGTAGTTAACGCATTTTTATCTGCTGAAGATAAGAATTTCTATTATCATCCTGGAATTGATCCCATGGGCATTATTCGAGCAATTTTAATAAACATCAAAAGTTTTATATCGGGCCGTAAGCTTGTTGGGGCCTCCACAATTACTCAACAGGTTGCAAAAAACTTTCTTTTATCTGCTGATGTTACTCTCGACCGTAAAATCAAAGAAGCAATTTTGGCGTTTAGGATTGAGAGGGCTTTGACTAAAAATCGGATACTGGAACTTTATTTGAATGAAATTTATCTAGGTTTTGGATCATATGGTATTGCTACTGCTGCATTAAACTATTTCAATAAAGCTCTTAATAATTTAACCATTTCAGAAGCTGCTTTTCTAGCAGCGTTGCCCAAAGCGCCTAATAACTATAATCCGTTTAATCATCCTCGAGCAGCTAAATCACGAAGAGATTGGGTGATTGGCAGAATGCTCGAAGATAAGCTCATTACTCCAAACAATGCAAATTTAGCTATTTTATCGCCACTAATCACAAGAAAACGCGAAGAAACTGAGTATGTTAAAGCGGATTATTTTGCTGAAGAGGTGCGCCGTGAACTATCATTAAAATATGGCAATAAAGCCCTTTATCGAGGCGGTCTCGTTGTTCGAAGTACAATCTCACCAGAATANCAGCATTTATCTGATAAAGCTCTTAGAAATGGATTGATTAAATATGACAAACGCCATGGCTGGCGTGGACCAATTCGTAATATAGGTGTTGCAGAAGATTGGTTGCAAGCATTGTCCAAAGTACCACAGCCAAAAGCTTTAGGTAGTTGGCGTTTGGCAGTAGTAACAAAACTGACCAAAACTGATGTTTCAATCATTGTGGATGACGGCTCTGAGGGTTTAATACAATTAAATGAATTAAAATGGGCACGTAAATGGATAAAAGGCGAACTATTAGGGCCAAAGATTACTTGGCCAAATGAAGTTTTGAAAATTGGTGACGTTATAATTGTTGATCAAGTTAAAGTTAGTCAAGAAATAAATTCGATTTTGAATTATAGGCTACGTCAGTTACCAGAAATAGAGGGTGCGCTTGTTGTTATTAATGCTCACACTGGACGAGTTTTGGCGATGTCAGGTGGATTTTCTTATGAACGCAGTCAATTTAATCGAGCTATGCAGGCTAAACGTCAGCCTGGTTCAGCCTTTAAACCTTTTGTTTATTTGGCAGCGTTAGATAATGGATTTACACCATCTTCATTAATTTTAGATGCACCCTTTGTTATTGAACAGGGTTTTGGTAAACCAAAGTGGCGACCCGCAAATTATTCAGGTAAATTTTATGGTCTCAGTACAATGCGTCTTGGCATTGAAAAGTCTCGGAACTTAATGACTGTTAGGTTAGCTCAAACAGTCGGGATGGAAATCATATCAAAATATGCAAGAGATTTTGGTGTATTTAAAAACTTACCGATACAGTTGTCCATGGCGTTAGGTGCAGGGGAGACTACTCTTTTTAATTTAACTAGAGCATATGCTATGATTGTTAATGGCGGTAAGAAAATAGAGACAACGTTAATTGATAGAATTCAAGATCGGAACGGCAATACTATTTTTCGACATGATAAACGAAAATGTAATCAATGCCGAACTGATTTTTGGACGAATCAGGGAGCTCCTAACCTAATCAATGAAAGTAAACAAATTATCAGCCCAACTAGCGCTTTTCAGATGGTTTCTATGCTACACGGGGCAGTTCAACGTGGTACGGGGAAAATAATTAACGATTTAGGAATTCCACTAGGTGGAAAGACTGGTACCACTAATCAATCTATGGATACTTGGTTTATTGGATTTTCACCAGATCTTGCTGTTGGCGTTTTTGTTGGTTTTGATAAACCACGCTCGCTAGGAAAAAGAGAACAAGGTGCAAGTGTAGCCGCACCAATTTTTAAAGAATTTATGAGGAGTATATTATCTGATAAACCAGCAATACCTTTCCGAATACCATCAGAAGTAAGCCTTGTTCGTGTTAATGCAGAAACAGGAGAATTGGCAGAGTTAGGTGATCAGAAAGTGATACTAGAGGCTTTCAAACCGGGCACTGCTCCCATAGGCTTTGAGCAAACGTTTGATGCGTCGGAGGAAACACTGGAAAAGTCAAACAAACTTGGAATAGGGACTTTATATTGACACCATAATTGTATAGAAATTAGGGGGATATTGACAGAGTCATTTAGCAGTATAGCTATTTTGGACAATAAAGGTAAATCACATGCGTTCAGATATGCAAACAATAATTATGGAAATAGAACAGGCAATTGAATTGCTCAGGAGGCATCTTTGACTATGATAATGCCCTTCTAAGGGTTGAAGAACTAAGTTCAATAATTGAGAGCCAAGATTTCTGGCAAAATCCCGAAAAGGCCCAGGTCTCAATGAGAGAATATGATAAATTAAAGAGCAACATTTCTATAATCACCGAGATAAGTAGCGGTTTAGAATATAATGTTGATCTTTTATCGCTTGTTGAAAGTGAAGATGATGAGACTCTATTGCGTGAAGTAGAGTCGACAATAATTGGTCTAAGTGATAAAGTTAAAAAAGCTAGGGTCCAGGCCCTATTATCAGGAGAAGTTGACGTTAATGATAGCTATTTAGAAATTCACTCTGGTGCTGGGGGCACTGAGGCCCAAGACTGGGCGCAAATGTTATTGCGTATGTATACGCGGTGGGCAGATTGTCGGGGCTTTAAAATTGAATATCTTGAGCGAAGTTTGGGCGAGGAGGCCGGATTAAAGTCTGCAACCGTAAAAATTGTTGGCTCAGATGCTTACGGTTGGCTAAAAACAGAGAGTGGAGTTCACCGCCTTGTTAGGATTTCGCCATTCGACTCAAGCGCTCGCAGGCACACTAGTTTTGCTTCAGTTTGGGTTTACCCAGTAATAAATAATGATATTGCTGTGGATATTGATGAAAAAGATATTCGAGTTGATACTTACCGTGCCTCAGGTGCTGGTGGACAACATATAAATAAAACTGACTCAGCAATCCGAATAACCCATATTCCAACTGGTATAGTTGTCCAATGTCAGAATGATCGGTCTCAGCATCGAAATCGCGCTGCAGCCTATGATATGTTAAGGGCGCGATTATACGAGATGGAATTAACCAGAAGAGAAGAGAGGATTCAGGCAGAACATGACTCAAAAACAGATATTGGTTGGGGTCATCAAATACGCTCTTATGTTCTTCAGCCCTATCAATTAGTAAAAGATTTGCGCACAGAAATGGAAACATCGGATACTCAAAGTGTTTTGGATGGTGGTTTGGATATTTTTATGTCAGCAGCTCTTGCGGCCAAGGTTGGGGAATAAAATATTTATGATCGAAGTTGCAATTAAATAGTTGAGTTTATTTTTTTGATATTAAGTAATTTAAAAAAGTAGATATATTTTTAGCCGGATAGATTTGTAACCAGTGATAATATCAATTATCTTTGATTTGCAATATTTTCTGACCAAATTATGCGATTAACGTTCTTAAAATAGGATTAGTTTTGTATATTTAAGTTTGTTTTTAAATGGAGTTGGTTTGTTGTTTTTATCTGGTCTTCGCAATATTTTAAATGTTTTACTTTTTACTTTTTTAGGTGTGTTTTTATTGGCGAGCGTTTTTTTTTGGAAACTTACATCGGGTCCAATTTCACTTACCTTCCTAAGTCCTTATTTTGAAGGTGTTCTGAATGAGGCTTTAAACAATAAGCTAGAAGTAAAGTTAGATAAAACNGTTTTAGTTTGGGGTGGGTGGGAAAATAATATTGATATCCGTTTGCGAGGCACTAAAGTTGTTGATGCTATGGGAGAGGTGTTAGCTCAGATACCCGAATTCGCTGTATCAATAAGTCCTATTGCCTTAGTTGAAGGTAAATTGGCGCCTCAGAGCATTAGCATTTTTGACCTTAGGTTAAATATATTGCGGAATTCTTCTGGAAAGATTGAAATAGGACCAGTGAACTATAGTGAAGAGTCTGATGGTTTAGTGAATAAAAAGTTAAATTTTTTTGAAGGGTTAATTGGTGATTTATTAGTAAAACAAGATCCAGATAAACCATTGAGCCATTTAAAATATATAAATATTATTCGCGGCAATGTTTTCTTTGATGATCAGAAACTTGATGTTAAATGGAATGCTCCAGATACAGATATAAGGCTTAGTCGAGATAGTGGTGCTTTATCAATCATCGCAGATTTAATTGTAAAATCTGATAACACTATAATACAAGAACCTACGACGATAAATTTAGTGGGTAATTATAATACCAAATCTAAAAAGGCTCAAATTACCCTAGGTTTTAATAATTTAAATCCGCGAAACCTTGCTCCATTTTCTCAAAAACTCAAACGTATGGAATTTTTTGATTTGCCTTTAAATGGAACTTTAGATGCGGTTATATTAGAAAATGGTCAAATTCCTGAATTTGATTTTAATTTTGAGGGTAGGGCGGGGAAATTTAGGATTAAAGAAAATATAGATGCATCAACAACAATAGAGAGCGCAAAATTCAGAGGTAATTTTAATCAAGATAAAGGAATATTGCGTGTTGATAATTTTCAAATAAATATGGGTGATGATGGAATATTAAAAATAAGAAAACCGATTACACATAATTGGAAAGTGCGAAAAATCTCTTTGATCGGAAGTTACTACCTTAATTACGGATTAATAGAANTAGATGCTTTTCAATTTAACGATAAAGATTCAACGTTCAATACAACAGCGACCATTCAGGAGTTTGATGACGAGTTTTCTTTTGAATTGGGCGTCAAGGCTAGCAATCTTCTAGTGAATAATATCTCTGAGGTATGGCCCGAGAATTGGCATTCAGTTATTAGGACATGGCTTGTTAAAAATTTAAATGATGGAGTTATAGGCGTTGCTCAAGGTAGGTTTTCCGGCACATATAGTGTGCAAAATGGTATTGAAATAAAAACAAGCCTTGGCTCGATGAATTATTCGAATATGTCCATTGATTATTTAGAATCAATGCCAAGAGCGACTGGTGGAATTGGGCATATTAAATTTAATGAGAATAAATTTGAAATCTTAATATCTGAGGGTAGATCGGGAAAGATAGATATTAAGACAGGCCGAATTATTTTTTCTGGATTAAAGAATTTTGATCAATATGCAGATGTAGATCTTAATCTCGAGGGGCCTTTAGGCTCAACCATAAAAGTCTTAAGTAATAGTTTGCCAAGGTCGAATCGATTATTGGAACTATCCAAAAGTAATATTAAAGGTGACCTAAAAGCTAAATTAAAACTTAATTTTCTGGTTGAAACAAAAACAACAGCTGAAATGGTCAATGGTTTCCTTAATGCAAGATTGAAGAATGTTGAAATACCTAAACTGCCATTCAACCTAAACCTTCTTAAGGGTGACCTCAATTTGATTGCCGATAATAAGTCCATGAAAATTATGGGTTTTGGTGATATTGGAGGGGCTAAAACAGATATAGTATGGGAAGAAAGTTTTCTCGATAACAGTGCATATGCTCGAAAATATTCCATTATTTCCAAGCTTGTAGATAAGATATGGGTAAAAAATCTGGGTTTAAACTTTATGCCTTTCACTAATGAATTTATTACAGGAACAGTTGGGCTAAGGCTAAATATAATGGAGAAAAGATCTGGACATAGTGAACTAACGGCGTACTTCGATCTAAAAGATGCTGATATGAATTTACCAAGATTTAATTGGAGAAAATCGCAAAAAGTTCAGGCTAATGCCACTTTATTCGCCACTTTTGAAAATAACAGATTTACTAGTATTCCTAGTATTTTAGTTAAAGGAGGAGGTCTAGACCTTAAGGGTAATTTATCATTCAAGAATGATGGCGGTATAAAAAAGGTATCAATAAATCGCTTAGTATTTGGTGGAACAAATATTAGGGCAATAATGGCTCCCAAGCCTACTAATTTAAAAGGTGGATGGGATATAGATATTTCCGGTAAAAGCATTGATTTGATTGAGTGGTTGGCAACTGATGAAGAGCAAAATACAACTGAAAGGCTGGGTATGTATACTTTGTCTCTAAATATAGATAAGGCAGAAATATATGATGGCGAGAAATTGGAGAACGTAAATGGTGTATTATCTTTTGATGGCCTAGTTTGGACTAATATTAACCTCGAAGCCCGGTTGGATGGCGCAAAGAAGTTAAAAGTAGTATTGATCCCGAAGGAGGGGAAAAGGTATCTAAATGTAGAGTCTAATGATGCAGGATCATTGTTAAAAGTTTTCGATTATTATGATAACTTGATAGGCGGAAAATTCGCTCTTAGGGGAGAATATAATGGTATGTCCCCTGATAGTGAGTTCGCTGGTCATGTTAGGATTGATGACTTTCGTGTCATTAATGCCCCAATTTTGGCCGAGTTACTTAATGTTGCCTCAATCACGGGAATATTGGAAAATCTCCAGGGGATCGGATTAGGCTTTGCTAAACTATATGCGCCATTTGTGAGCAAAGATGAGATTATAAAAATAAGGGGTGCGTCGGTTTCTGGATTGTCACTTGGTCTGACTGCAACAGGAATGTTAAATACCTATACTGAGAGTATGGATGTAAGGGGAACAATCGTTCCAATGTACGCATTAAATACAGCCTTAACTAGAATTCCAATAATTGGAACGTTATTCTCTGGTGGTGAGAAAGATGGGGGAATATTCGCCGCAAACTATACGATGAAAGGGAGCCCTAAAGAACCTGAAATATCTAGTAATCCATTATCTGTTGTTGCCCCTGGGTTATTAAGGAACCTTTTTCGAATATTTGATAAGCCTAAAATAGCTCCATAACAAAATTAATCTATGGGCTTAATAAGTATATGACGTTTTTTCCCGATTGATAATTTTAACACCCCGTCGTCATCCAAATCGTGATTTGATATCATTTTTACTTCATCATAAATTATTATATCGTTTATTTTTGCTCCTTTTCCTTTAATCAAACGTCTTGATTCACCGCCCGATATATTAAAAGCCAATTTAAAAAGTTCAAAAGCTGGAATTCCAGATTGAAGTTTATTTTTATGAATTTTAAACGCTGGTAAATCTTTGCTCGTCCCAAANCCTTCAAATGTCTCCAAGGCTGTTTTCGCGGAGAGTGCTGCAGCGTCTTGTCCATGACATAATTTTGTTGCCTCATTGGCCAGTATCTTTTTTGCCTCGTTTGTGTCACTACCTTTAAGTTTTTCCAGGCTCTCGATCTCTTTTACTGATAATTCAGTAAAAAGACGCAAAAATTTTCCAATATCTTCATCTTCTGTGTTTCTCCAATACTGCCAGAAGTTGTAGGCTGGCAGTAACTTACTGTCGAGCCAGATAGCCCCCTCAGCTGTTTTACCCATTTTAGCACCTGAAGATGTAGTCATGAGTGGGGTCGTTAGACCAAATAGTTGTTTTCCATCAGCTCTCCGGCCAAGTTCAACACCGTTAATGATATTGCCCCATTGATCTGAGCCTCCCATTTGCATAATGCAGTTTGAGCGTCTAGATAGCTCGAGAAAGTCGTATGCTTGCAGAATCATATAATTAAATTCGAGAAAAGTAAGGGGCTGCTCTCTTTCGAGCCGAAGTTTTACACTATCAAATGACAACATTCGATTGATTGTGAAATGAGGTCCATATTCTCTAAGAAAATCAATATAATCTATATTTTTTAACCAATCATCATTGTTTACCATAATTGCGTCTGTTGGAGCGTTTCCAAATTTTAAATATTTTGAGAAGATTTTTTTTATACTTTCTAAGTTTTTATTAATTAATGCATCTGTTAGTAGGGGTCGGCTCTCATCTTTTCCCGAGGGGTCCCCCACTTTTGTAGTTCCCCCACCCATAAGAACAATTGGTTTATGACCTGTTTTCTGAAGCCAGCGAAGTAACATTATGGGCAAAAGCGAACCAACGTGTAGGCTTTCCGCGGTACAATCAAATCCAATATAAGCTGGAATGATTTGACGACTTGCCTTTTGATCTAGAGCTTCAATATCAGTACATTGGTGAAAAAAACCACGGGTAGTAATTTCATTTAGAAAGTCGGATTTGTAAACAGTCATGCTAAAACCACTACTAATGCTTTATAACTAAATCAAGCATTTTTACTTATAAANNTATTGATTTAGATTTTTAGAAAAATGGGTTTATAACTTTTTTATAATAAAATACTAATATCTATTATTTATATCTTAAGCATTAAAAATAAAATCGGTTAAGCAAAATGACAGAAGATAAAATTTTTACTGCAATTGGATTAATGAGTGGAACATCATTAGATGGAGTTGATATAGCTCTTTTGAAAAGTGATGGCGTTTCAATCATGTCGATAGGTCCATTTGATTCAGTTCCATATCAGGCCCGATTTAAGCAACGTCTTTTCAATCAATTAGGGCAAGTATCGGTTCCTAAAGCTTTAGAGGAGGAACTTACGCTTATTCATGCAAATGTTATATGTGATTTTATGAAGATTAATAATATATCAAAATCAGATATCGATGTGATTGGTTTTCATGGTCAAACTATTTACCATAACCCAGAGGAAAAATTAACTTTTCAAATTGGAGACGGATGTCTTCTAGCTAAACTACTTGATCTCAAAGTAGTTAATAATTTTAGACTTTCGGATGTTGAGAATGGCGGCCAGGGTGCACCTCTGGTACCAATTTATCACCAGACTCTGGCGAAAGATATTAAAAAACCATTGGCTATTATTAATATTGGAGGGGTCTCAAATGTGACTTTCATTGGTAACCAAGAGTTAATAGCTTTTGATACAGGGCCGGGAAATGCGCCACTTGATGATATTGTTTTTAAACGACTAGGTCTGAGTTTTGATAAAAATGGCGAGATAGCTCAATCTGGCGTCATAAATAAATCAATCCTTAAAAAGTTTCTATCTCACTCCTTTTTTGCGAGGCCACCACCAAAAACATTAGACCGTAATAGTTTTAACTATAGAGACCTATTAGACTGCGAGATTGAAGATGCGCTGGCTACAGTTATTGAGTTTATTGCCAAGTCTATTTCTAAATCCCAGGATTATTTCCCGCAGGTAGTGGATAATTGGTATGTTTCAGGCGGTGGAAGTTATAACATAACTTTGATGAAAGCGATTTCAGAAGCTTTAAATTTTGATGTATTTCCTGTAAATAAACTTGGCTGGAACGCTGATGCTTTAGAAGCTCAGGCCTTTGCTTTTCTAGCTGTAAGGTCTTTACTTGGCATGCCAATTAGTTTTCCTAATACTACCGGAGTTTCAAAGGCCATGACGGGCGGCGTTATTAATATTCCTCCCAGATAGAAATTTATTTTCTTTTCCTTGATGATATTTTTTTCTTTGGCTGTGATGACGTTTTAGAGAGAGACGTGTCTAGATATTTAATTACCTCTTTTTTGAGCACATCAATTTTATTTTCGTAAAAATGATTAGCGCCTTTGACAGCGGAGAACTCAACTTCAATATTTTTTTGGGTATTTAACTTCGTTGCAAGTTTTGAAGTTGTTTCTATTGGAATTAAATCATCATTCTCACCATGTACAATTAAACCTGATGAAGGACAGGGCGCTAAAAAGGAAAAATCTTCGGTATTTGCGGGTGGGGATATTGATATAAATCCTATAATTTCCGGTCGTCTCATCATTAGTTGCATTGATATTAAGGCCCCAAAAGAATAGCCCCCAATCCAACAGTAGGGACTATTTTTATTGAATTGTTGCATCCAGTCAAACGCATAGGCCGCATCACTCAGTTCGCCTATACCACCGTCAAAGACGCCTTGGGATCTCCCAACCCCTCTAAAATTGAACCGCAAGACAGAAAAACCCTGCTCTACAAACGCATGAAACATATTATAAATTATTCGATTATTCATATTTCCACCATGAAGTGGATGAGGGTGTAAGACGATGGCAATCGGAGCATCAGAATTTTTGCTCTGATGATAGCGACCCTCTAATCTGCCATCTGGCCCATTAAAGATTATATTTGGCATTTTTACCCTTGTATTTGTTGTTGCTACGAATACTTGACTAATTTACTGCGAATACTATATTCTAGTCGATACTCAATAGTTCAATAAATTGAATTATGTAATTAAATAAATTGGAATCAGTTTGTAATACGAAATTTTGAATAATGCACGGATTTTAAGCGATGATATATAAATTTTTTAAAGGACTTATGGAGGATGTCGACTCATTTATAGTTAGAGATCCCGCTGCACGCTCGAAAATTGAGGTAATGTTGTGTTATTCTGGATATCATGCGTTGTTATGTCATCGTTTTGCAAATGCTGTTTGGCGGCGAAATTTTCTTCTTTTGGGTCGTCTCATTTCAAATTTGAGTCGATTTATAACTGGTATAGAAATTCATCCCGGGGCTTCTATTGGAAGACGTTTTTTTATTGACCATGGAATGGGTGTTGTGATCGGTGAAACTTCCGAAGTTGGTGATGATGTTACACTTTACCAAGGAGTTACGCTGGGAGGTACCTCACTTGAAAAAGGAAAACGTCATCCTACACTTGGTAATGGTGTAATTGTGGGTTCTGGAGCCCAGATTTTAGGACCAATAACGGTCTCAGATGCTGCAAGGGTTGGTGCTAATGCGGTAGTATTGCAGGATGTTCCTTTAGGTGCGACTGTAGTTGGGATTCCTGCGAAAATCGTTATGGGCCGTGATAAATCTCTAGATGATGAATTCTGTGCCTATGGGACACCAACCGAAGGTTTGCCGGACCCAATTGCAAGAAGTTTTGAGAGTCTTCGCAATCAACTTAATTTTCTGGGTGAGAAAATAATACAGTTAGAGCGAGAGGTTGCAGAAAATAAAAGATTTGAAGAGCCAAATGAAGAGCCAAATGAGTCAAAGGATAGAAATGCAATATAGGCATCACGGGATTGAGTAAGTTAGGAGATTGTTTATTGAAATTAGGAACTAAAGGCAGATATGCGGTGATGGCTATGGTTGATCTAGCTCAATCTGGGACTGATAAGCCGGTTAGTATTATGGATATTTCTTTACGGCAGAATATTTCTGTTTCGTACTTGGAGCAACTCTTTGGAAAGTTACGTAAAGGATCCCAAGTAAAATCGGTTCGAGGTCCAGGTGGGGGATATATTCTAGCTAGGTCAGCAACGCAGATAAAAGTTCTTGATATAATATTAGCTGTTGATGAGCCCATAAAGACCACCCGATGCAAAAATAATTTTTCTAATGGATGTGGTATTGATAATACAAGATGTCTTACCCACGACTTATGGTCAGAACTGGGAAATCAAATATCGTATTTTTTGAGCTCTGTTTCTCTTGATGATGTAGTTAACCAAAGATTGCGGGGTTTGAACGAAAGATCTTTTGTAATCAGTAATTGTTCCTCAGAAACTGCAGAATTCTCGTCTCAAAGTACTGAACTACGGGCATCGGATTAGCGTACAGAAATAATGAAGAAAAAAATATACTTTGATCATAACGCAACAACCCCAGTAAAAAATTCTGTTATGAATGAGATGATGGGCGCGTTGAAGCTCTGTGGTAACGCCTCTTCAATTCATTCATTGGGACGTGACGTTCGAAAATTAATTGAGCAATCGAGAGATAAGGTAGCAAAGCTGATTAAAACGTCTCCTGAACAAGTAATTTTCACAAGCGGGGGAACCGAGGCAAATAATCTAGTTATTGACGGTATTAACCGAGACTTTTGTCTTATTTCTGCGATTGAACATGACTCAGTTCTGCAAACAAATAAAATGCATGAAAAAATCTCGGTTGATGAAGGTGGAGTAGTAGAATTGGGGGCTCTAGAAAAATTACTTCAAGAAAAAAATTCCGCAAATATTGTCTCGGTTATGCTTGCGAATAACGAGACAGGAGTTATTCAACCAATAAAAGAAATTGTAAGATTGTCTGACCCTTTTGATACATTTATTCATACTGATGCTATTCAGGCTTGTGGTAAGATCAATCTTGATTGGAGTGATTTGGGGGTTGATGCAATGAGCCTCTCAGCTCATAAAATAGGGGGCCCTCAGGGAGTGGGTGCTCTAATTCTTAATAAATCATTTGATCTTGATCGCGGTTCTTTTGGTGGAGGACAAGAGCGTGGTTATCGCCCTGGTACAGAAAACGTGTCTGGAATTGTGGGCTTTGGTTTTGCTGCCGAGATAGCGGCCGACTTGGATCGAAACGAAGGTGTCGAATTACTTCGCAATGAACTAGAACGTAAAATTATGAATGTTACTCCAAATGCTATTATTCATGGGAAACAGTCTCCGCGCCTGCCAAATACGTCATGTATTTCAATGCCAGGAGTTTTGGCTGAGACCCAGATTATGAAATTTGATCTGGCTGGTATCATGGTTAGTGCAGGCTCTGCATGTTCCTCTGGAAAAGTACATAATTCTCATGTCTTGCAATCTATGGGGGTTAAAGAGTCAATATCATCGACGGCAATCAGGGTGAGCCTGGGGTATGATAATACGCTCGAGGAAGTTGAGTACTTTGTTAAACAATGGAAACGAATTTTCGATTTTGTCGGAGTAGAAAAAATAAGGGCAGTAGCATAATGAAAAAAATTGGCCTAAAACCAGTTTACCTTGATTGCCATGCAACAACACAAATGGATCAACGTGTCCTTGATGCTATGTCACCTTACTTCTTAGAAAAATTTGGTAATCCGCACTCGGATAACCATTATTTTGGTTGGGAAGCGGCAGAGGCAGTGAATATTGCTAGAGAGCAGATTGCACAATCCATTGGTGCATCAGCTAATGAAATTGTTTTTACCTCTGGGGCAACGGAAGCAAACAACTTAGCGTTGAAAGGCATCGCCCGATTATATGGTAAAAAAAAGAACCACATTGTCACTTGCGTCACTGAACACCCCTGTGTGCTAGAGAGTATGAGGAGTTTAGTTGAAGAAGGGATGAGGGTTACCTATCTTAACGTTAATCAAGATGGTTTAATTGATATTTCCAAGTTGGAACAGGTAATTACCAAGGATACGTTGTTGGTATCGGTGATGGCGGTCCAGAATGAAATTGGAACAATACAACCGCTTTCTGAGATAGGAGAGATCTGTCATTATAACAAAGTCTATTTTCATTCAGATGGTGCTCAAGCATTAGGGAGAATTCCTATTGATGTGAAAAAAATGAATATCGATATGTTGAGCATCACAGGACATAAAGTTTATGGGCCAATGGGCTGTGGTGCTCTTTATATTGGTAAAATACCCAAAGTAAAATTAATGCCTTTGTTTAGCGGAGGTGGTCAAGAAAAAGGTATTCGATCAGGAACCCTGCCAACACCTTTATGCGTCGGATTTGGTAAAGCTTGCGAATTAGCAACGGACTTGCTTGCAGCTGAAACCATATCGATCAGGAAAAAAAGAGATTTATTATTGGAAAAATTAACTTCGGAACTATCGGGTGTTCATATTAATGGATGCATAAAACATAGAGTAGCGGGAAATCTAAATCTAAGTATTGATGAGGTGGATACTGGGACTTTGATGGCATCTCTACCAGATCTTGCATTTTCTACAGGATCAGCATGTTCGTCAAATTCAGATTCCTCCTACGTTTTAAAAGAAATAGGTCTATCTGATGCTGAAATTGATAGTAGCTTGAGAATTGGATTGGGGAGATTTAGTAGCGATTTTGAGATAAACTATGCAGGAGAACGTTTAATAGAGGAAGTGAACAAAATACGTGATAGTAGACGTTCTATTTTTATAAATGCAGCAGAATAAAAAAGAGAAATTCAAATGGTAGCAGTAAAAGAAACATTGGATCAGGTCCAAACAGTCGAGAAATATAAGTATGGGTTTGTGACGGATATTGAAGCAGATCAAGCCCCGAAAGGTTTAAATGAAGACATTATTCGTTTTATTTCCAAAAAAAAGGATGAACCCTCATGGTTGCTGGATTGGCGGATGAAGGCTTATGAGCATTGGTTAGGAATGAAAGAACCTGATTGGGCAAAAGTGGGTTACCCTAAAATAGATTATCAAGATGCATTCTATTACTCTGCACCAAAATCAGGTGATGATGGGCCCGAGTCACTAGACGATGTAGATCCAGAAATTTTAGAAACATATAAAAAATTAGGGATACCATTGCATGAACAAGAGGTTCTAGCTGGAGTAAAAAATGTTGCAGTGGATGCTGTTTTTGATAGTGTTTCAGTGGCTACAACGTTTAAAGAGGCCTTATCCAAAGAAGGTATTATTTTTTGTCCAATTTCTGAGGCGGTAAAAGATCACCCTGAATTAGTGAGGAAATATTTAGGCAGTGTTGTGCCGTATTCTGATAATTTTTTTGCAACCCTGAATTCAGCCGTTTTCACCGATGGATCATTCGTGTATATTCCGAAAGGGGTCGATTGTCCCATGGAATTATCAACATATTTTCGCATAAATGCATCTAATACGGGACAATTTGAAAGAACACTAATTATAGCAGATGAGGGGTCAAAAGTAAGCTATCTTGAAGGTTGTACAGCTCCAATGCGCGATGAGAACCAATTGCACGCGGCTGTTGTGGAACTCGTTGTGCTTGGTGATGCAGACATTAAATACTCTACAGTGCAAAACTGGTATCCTGGCGATGAGAATGGTGTTGGAGGGATATATAATTTTGTTACTAAACGAGCCGCGTGTCGAGGTAAAAACTCTAAAGTATCTTGGACCCAAGTTGAGACCGGCTCAGCCATTACTTGGAAGTACCCAAGTTGTATCTTACAAGGGGATAACTCAGTAGGTGAATTTTATTCAGTGGCTATAACGAATAATTGTCAGCAGGCAGATACAGGAACGAAAATGATTCATCTTGGCAAGAATACCAGCTCAAAAATTATTGCAAAGGGTATTTCCGCCGGAAGATCGCAGAGTACTTATCGAGGGCTCGTAAAAATGATGCCAAAAGCTGAGGAGTCCAGAAATTATACGCAATGTGACTCACTGTTGATTGGGAAAAAGTGCGGTGCGCACACCGTGCCCTATATTGAGAGCCGTAATCAATCTGCAAAGGTTGAGCACGAAGCAACAACCTCGAAAATTGCCGACGACCAATTATTTTATTGTAGGCAGCGCGGTATCTCTGAAGAAGATGCTGTGGCTCTAATTGTTAATGGTTTTTGCCGAGATGTTTTGCAGGAGTTGCCAATGGAATTTGCGGTAGAAGCTCAGAAGCTAGTTGGAATTAGTTTAGAGGGTAGTGTAGGATAATCGGTTGCCGGTATTGTTATATTTTACAGTAAGAGAGAAAAAATTAAATGTTAGAAATTAATAATTTGCACGTGAATGTTGGTGAAACCCAAATACTTAAAGGGCTAAACCTGAAAATTAATTCGGGAGAAGTGCATGCTATAATGGGGCCAAATGGTGCTGGTAAATCTACTCTATCTTATGTCTTATCAGGTAGAGCTGGGTATGAGGTGACAGAGGGTACTATATCTTATCAAGGTAAAAACTTGTTGGATATGGAGCCTGAAAAACGGGCGGGCGAGGGCATTTTTCTTGCGTTTCAGTATCCGGTAGAGATACCCGGAGTATCTACGATGAATTTTCTTAAAGCTGCTGTAAATTCCGTAAGAAAATATAGGGGTGATAAAGAATTTGACGCCATGGAATTTTTGAAATTTGTTCGCGAACAAACCAAAATTTTAAATATCAGTGATGATATGCTTAAACGCGCTGTAAACGTAGGTTTCTCCGGTGGAGAAAAAAAGAGAGCTGAAGTGCTCCAGATGGCTGTTTTAGATCCGATACTTGCGGTGCTAGATGAGACAGATAGTGGCCTAGATGTCGATGCTTTGAGAATTGTTGGTGAAGGAGTCACAGCTTTGCGTTCCAGTAAGCGCAGTATGCTGGTAATCACTCATTATCAAAGATTATTAGATTATATCATTCCGGATGTGGTTCATGTGCTCTCTTCTGGGAAGATAGTAGATACGGGTGATAAAAATCTGGCTTTAGAGTTAGAAAAAAATGGTTACGAGATTTACTCTGAGGCTGTAGCGTAACATGTCCCTTGTGTCTGAAATCACTAGAAATCTCGTTAATGAGCAATCAACAATGCAATTTCCTCAGTCAAAACCATGGTTAGAGTCATTGCGTGCAGATGGAATTGATGCGTTCAAAAAGGATGGTTTACCTGACATAAATATTGAGAAATGGAAATATACCAATCTTAATCAACTGAACGGAGTTACCGGTGAACGTTCACCAGAAGTTGCCGTTAATCAAGATCAGATAACATGGTTATTAGATGAAGTTGAAACCAATAAGTTAGTTTTTGTTAATGGCTACTTTAAAAAATCTCTATCAAAAATAATTGATGTGGGGCAGGGAATAAGAATATCGGCTCTTTGTAATGAACTACTGAATTCTGATTTTATTAATAATTATTTAGGGAAAATTGCCAGCACAGCCGACAACCCTTTATTTGCATTAAATACAGCGTTTATTGAAGATGGATGTTCAATAGTCGTTGAAAATTGTAAATTGTTGAAACCTATTGAAGTCGTTTATATTTCTACTGGAAGTAATGCTACTTGCCATTATCCGCGGAATATTATTATAGCGCGTAATAACGCAGAAATTAATATTGTCGAACGCCATATTGGTTTTGGTGGTGAGGTTTATATGTCAAATGGTGCAACAGAGATACTGGTTGAGGATCACTCCAAGATTAACCATTATCGCATATTTGAGGATGCAGTTAACGGTATAAATTTGTCGTCAGTTCGGGCGGTTGTGAAAGATTATTCTTGTTATAATAGTTTTGTTTTATCGACTGGGGGTCGACTGAATAGGTGTGAGATTGATGTTTCCTGTGCTGGAGACCGGGCAAATGCGAGTCTCAGTGGCGTATATACTGCTCGTGATCAACAGCATACGGACCATACAACACGTATTGAACATTTAGTCCCAAACACGACTTCAGTTGAAAATTACCGAGGAGCATTAGATGGAAGTGCTCGAGGTATTTTTCAGGGTTCAATTTTTGTTGCTGTAGGGGCGGATGGAACAGACGGGCGAATGAGCAACAAAAACCTTTTATTGTCGTCTCAAGCTGAAGTAAATGCAAAACCGCAACTTGAAATCTATGCAGATGATGTACAATGTGCGCACGGGTGTACCACGGGGGAGTTAGACGACGAGGCTCTTTTTTATTTACGTTCCCGTGGTATAACCGAGCCAAATGCTCGTGCTATTTTGGTCGAAGGTTTTTTAAATGAAGCATTTAGCGGAATTGAAGAGCAGACCATTTTAGACGTATTCCATGAAAAAATTAGAGACTGGATGGTGATTTGAATGACGTTTGAGATTGAAAATCGGATTTCCGCCTCCAGTGGCGATTACAATATTGGACTAATAAGAGATGATTTCCCAGCATTAAGTTTAGAGTGTAATGGATATCCCTTAGCATTCTTGGATAGCGGCGCTTCTGCACAAAAACCTTCTAAGGTTTTAGAGAGGATGGATCACGCATATCGTAATGAATATGCAAATGTCCATCGTGGTGCCTATACTTTAAGCCAGCAAGCTACAGATAACTATGAACATGCCCGCAAAACAGTGGCTGATTTTATGAATGCTAAAACTGCTGATGAAATTATTTTTACCCGAAATGTCACTTCAGCGATTAATTTGGTCGCTCATTCGTATGGGCGTAATTTTTTGAAAGCCGGTGATGAAGTTATTATTAGTCATATGGAGCATCACGCAAATATAGTACCTTGGCAACTGCTAATGGAAGCGATTGGTATAGAACTTAAAATAGCGCCAATTGATGATGCAGGTAACTTTTTACTGGAAGATTTTGAAAAACTTTTGAGCCCAAAAACAAAATTAGTTGCAATTACTCATGTTTCGAACGTTCTTGGCACAATAGTGCCTATAAAGACCATCGTTCAATTGGCAAGAAAAGTTGGTGCCAAAGTTTTGATAGACGGTTGTCAGGGTATTGTTCACGAGGGCGTCGATGTGCAATCTTTAGATGCTGATTTTTATGCATTTACGGGCCATAAGCTTTATGGGCCTTCTGGTATTGGTGTGCTTTGGGGTAAAATAGATATCCTTAACTCAATGCCACCTTACGAAGGTGGTGGGGACATGATCGAGACTGTAACCTTTGAAAAATCCACATTCCGGGATGCCCCTGCTAGATTTGAAGCTGGAACGCCTCCAATTATTGAGGCTGTTGGATTAGCGTCTGCGATAGATTACGTTACAGATGTAGGTATGGACAATATTGCAATACATGAAAATAATATACTCAAATATGCAACTTCCTGTTTATCTGCGATTGAAGGTCTTAGAATTATTGGTAATGCTGAAAAGAAAATTGGCATCATATCATTTGAGTTGGATGGAATACATCCGCATGACATAAGTACGATCATTGATAGCAAGGGCGTTGCGGTTCGTGCTGGACATCACTGCGCTCAACCCTTGATGGATCGCTTTGGTGTTCCGGCAACTACTCGGGCCTCTTTTGGAATGTACACGAATGAGGGTGATATTGATCAGTTGGCTGAAGCCTTAAACTATGCTAAAGGGATATTTGGTTAATGGAAGATAGCTTACGCGAACTTTACCAAGAAGTAATATTGGATCATGGTAAAAATCCGCGCAACTTCGCGCGGCCACAAAATACAAATTATCAAGCAGATGGTAATAATCCCCTATGTGGAGATAGATTAACAATTTTTGTTAAGCTCGGGGCGGACAATATAATCGAGGATGTGGGTTTTGATGGCCGCGGGTGCGCTATATCTATTGCATCCGCTTCGATAATGACAGACATTGTTAAAGGTAGGAGTATTGAACAAATTGATATTTTGTTTAGTATTTTTCATAAAATGTGTACCGGTGAGGATTTTGGCAAAGCGCCAAGTGAATTTGAGGATGATATTGATAAATTAATGGTTATGTCAGGTGTAAAACAGTTTCCGATGAGGGTAAAATGTGCGACTTTAAGTTGGCATGCAATGCAGGCAGCGGTGCGTGGTGATGAAATTGCTTCGACTGAATAAGATTGGGATATAAAAATGAATACTGATGACGATTATACAACCCCTAGTTATACTCCAGGCATGGGTCCCCATGGACCAACTGGCTCTCCGGGATTTGGTGCACCAATGGATGGTGGTCTGGATCCAGATATCATGGAGAATGGTGGTTTAGTTGGTAAAGCCGGAGCAATATTAGATGATGGCGTTGAAATAGCTGATAAGGAGCCGGTTATTGAAGCTTTGAAAACAGTTTACGATCCCGAGATCCCAGTTGATATCTATGAGTTAGGGCTTATTTATAAATTAGATATAGCTGAAAAAGGAAATACAAGGATTGAAATGACGCTTACGGCGCCGGGATGTCCAGTTGCCGGCATTCTACCTCAGCAGGTTGCTGATGCAGCAGCTTCAGTGGATGGAATTGGAGAGGTGGAAGTATTTTTGGTGTGGGATCCAGCATGGGATATGGAAAAAATGTCCGAAGATGCAAAACTTGCTCTTGGAATGTTTTAATTTAATTGTTTGGAATTGCAATGAATCAGTCGAATACACAAAAAGCTAGTATTATACTTACAGATGCCGCGGTTAAAAGGGTAAAGGCGTTGATTAGAAAATCAGATAAACCTGTTTTAGGATTGCGTGTGGGTGTGACTACGATGGGTTGTAATGGTCATAGCTATCTGGTTGAGTATGCTGAAGAGCAAAAGCCTTTAGAAGAAGTAATACATCAAGATGGAGTTACAGTTTTTGTTGACCCCCTTGCAATGATGTATATTTTTGGTGCTACAATGGATTATGTTGAAGGAAAAATGGAATCGAGCTTTGTATTTGACAACCCAAATGAGACTGGCAGATGTGGTTGCGGAGAGTCCTTTAGTGTTGGTTAATTAGTTATCTGTTATGCCAAAAATTATATTTATCAAGCCTAATGGTATAGAGCACGAAGTCGAGGCTCCTCTTGGTAAATCCTTATTAGATATCGCCCAGGCAAATAATATTGAAATAGAAGGTGCTTGCGAAGGCTCTTTAGCGTGTTCCACTTGTCATGTCATCGTTAAGGATAACTGGTTCGATTGCTTAAAACCGATTAAAGAAGAAGAGTCTGATATGTTAGACCTTGCATACGGACTTACCAGATATTCCCGTTTATGTTGCCAAATTCTTATGTCAGAAGACCTTGATGGGTTAGTTGTGAGTTTGCCATTAGAAACTCATAATTTGATGATATGAGTATTTTTGAACGTCTTAGATTAGATAATTCAGAGCTTTGGGGAGCTTATATAAACCACCAATTTGTTTTAGGAATAGCTCATGGGACACTTCCCAAGAAAAGTTTTAGAAAATACTTGGGCCAAGACTATCTTTTTTTAATTCATTTTGCCCGAGCCTATGCACTCGCGGCTTATAAATCAGATACTATTGAGGATATTAAACAGGCAGCATCTGGATTATCGACGATTATCAATCTCGAGATGGATATGCATATTGAGTATTGCAAAGAATGGGGAATTTCGGAGGAAACTATGCAGAATCTCTCTGAGGCGACTGAAACTTTGGCCTATACGCGATTTGTTCTGGAGAAAGGTCTTTCTGGTGATTTATTAGATCTTCATGTTGCATTGGCGCCGTGCCTGATAGGCTATGCGGAGATAGGTAAAAAATTTCAAGATAAGATTACTCAGAACCCATATGGATCTTGGATTAAGATGTATGCCTCTGCAGATTATCAGTCTGCAGCTGGAGATCAACTCAAGCAACTTGAAACACTGTCAGCTGGCCGGGGTGGTGAGGAACGGTTTACAAACTTATCAAAAACATTTAATCAGGCTACCCGGCTAGAAATTAATTTCTGGGAAATGGGTCTGAATGCTGAGTAAAGGCATGATTATGAATAGTTTGGGAATAGAGAAAGAGCCTGGAGAGACCCGTGTTGTAGTTGCAATGTCAGGTGGTGTCGATAGTTCGGTGACGGCTGCCTTATTGCATGAACAGGGATATGATGTTGTTGGTATAACCTTGCAATTGTTTGACTATGGTAATGCGACGGCGCGTCCGGGCACTTGTTGTGCAGGGCAAGATATCTATGATGCAAGGCGAGTTGCCGATAAACTGGGATTTCCACATTATGTTTTAGATTATGAAGATCGTTTTCGGCAAGATGTGATGGAAAATTTTGCCGATACATATTTAGCTGGCCAAACACCAATCCCCTGCGTCAGATGCAATCAAACTGTTAAATTTAGAGATTTGATTAAGCGGGCGAAAGAACTAGAAGCAGATGTTCTAGCCACTGGACATTATGTTCAACACGTTTCAGGCAAAGAAAAATCCGAACTGCATCGAGCTTTTAATGATAAGAAAGATCAAAGTTATTTTCTCTTTGCGACGACGCAGGAGCAACTAGACTTCTTAAGATTTCCACTAGGTGGTATGACTAAAGATCAGACTAGAGATCATGCTAAACGTCTTGGTTTAGAGATTGCTAATAAACCCGACAGTCAGGATATTTGTTTTGTTCCTGATGGTAAGTATATTGACGTCGTAAAAAAACTTCGGCCCGGCGCAGTTGAGCCTGGTGAAATTGTTGATCAGAGTGGTAATATTCTAGGTCAGCATGAGGGAATTATTAATTATACCGTTGGGCAGCGTCGTGGTTTAAATATAGGGGGAGGAGATCCACTTTATGTTCTGAAGTTGGAGCCTTCAAGTAAGCGAGTTGTTGTCGGACCAAAAGAAGCCTTAAATCAAACGGTCATTATTATAAACGAAATTAACTGGTTGGGCGATGAGCCTTTAAGTGAAGAACAAATCGATGTTTCGGTTAAAATCCGCTCGATGACACCATTGCTTCCTGCTAAACTACGAATGAGGGATGACAGTATTGGGGAAGTTATATTGCTTTCTCCTTATTCTGGTGTGGCCCCAGGTCAGGCATGTGTTATGTATGACAAAGAACGTGTTTTGGGTGGTGGCTGGATATGCAAGTGATTAAAATATTTGTTGTTTTTATCGTTGTCATTAATGTTTATTTAAATTAAAACCACTCCAAGTAGGCGCTATTATTAGAATAAAATGATAACTTGCGTTTGTGGCTTTATGGCGGAGTAGCTCAGCTGGTTAGAGCATCGGAATCATAATCCGGGTGTCGGGAGTTCAAGTCTCTCCTCCGCTACCATTTTTCTATATATTTTATCTTAAGCAGATTAAAAATAGTTTATTGTTTAGTTGCCAAAATTTTGAATAAACAATTACACCTATTTGGGTTAGTATAACTATTTAGTTATTTGTCTATTTTTTATAGTTTCTTGTTTGTGACGAGATTGGAAAAAAAGAATAGTTAGATTTTGTAAACTTTATAATTAGTGTCTAAAATACTACTTTGGATTAAACATATATTTCATACATCTTCATTTACGTATCGAGGAGTTCCATTAAATGACATTTATACAAAGTTTCCCAGATGTGCATTTTGATTTTGGCGCAATTAACGAATTAGGTCGAGAATTGGATGCTCGAGGAATAAGTAAGCCCATAATCATTACGGATAATGGGTTAGTCAAATGTGGAGTATTGCAACAGGTTTTAGATGCTTTGCCCTCTGAGCAAGATTATGCCGTCTTTAGTGAGATTCCTGAAAATCCAACAATTCAAGGCGTTGAAAAGGCCTTGAAGGTATTTCAATCCGAAGATTGTGATGGGATTGTAGGCATTGGAGGTGGCTCAGTTCTTGATTCGGGTAAGGCGCTTCGAGTCATTACACACCAAAGTGGTTCTTTGTTGAGTTTTCTAGATCATTCATTGGAAATTAATAAAAGTGTCGCTCCATATATTACTGTCCCAACAACAGCAGGCACTGGTGCTGAAATTACCTTTGGGGGAGGTATTCATCCTACAGAGAACGCTATTGGGATGGGTCTTCGTAGTCCGTATATAAAACCAGATTTGGCAATTTGTGATCCCGAATTAACCTTTACATTGCCATCACACCTTACAGCTGCAACAGGAATGGATGCCTTAGGCCATTGTATCGAAGGTTACGTATCTAATGTTTCAAATCCACCGATTGAGGCTATTACCCTCGATGGTATAAACCGGGTAATAAACTATATAAAACGGGCGGTTGCCGATGGTAGTGACCGTGAAGCGCGCTACAATATGTTAATGGCTGGGTTAGAGGGTGGAATGGCAATCTATTTGGGCTTGGGGCCAATTCACGCATTAGCAAATACATTTGGAAATAGTCCCCTACACCATGGTACATTGGTAACTGTATCTACACCCGCTGTATTGCGGTTTTACGAGGGTGTGATTGATGATAAGCTCAATAATATTAGGTCGGCGATGAATCTCAGTGAAGGGGATAATTTAGCAGATACAATAACGGATCTCAATCGAATCATAGGTATGCCATCAAGCGTTCGAGAAATGGGCTATGATAAGGATGATGTCGATGTTATGACTAGTGAAACTTTTAATAGTCATTTCAATGCTTGGGCACCAAAAAAACCAACTCAAGAGGAATGCCATCAATTAGTAATCGATACATTGGGTTAAATAAAACCCTGTCTGTTTCTAGAGGAACACGTGTAGAACACAAGTTGAAGTATAGAAATACTTAAAATACTGTAAATGGATTTTTTAATGAAAAACTCTCTTGATATATTAATTATTGGTGCGGGTATTGGAGGACTGACGACAGCGTTAAGCTTGCATGAGATCGGACTTAAATCTCGCATTTTTGAGCAAGCTAAAGAAATTCGACCATTGGGTGTTGGCATTAATTTATTACCACATTCTATTCGAGAACTCACTGAATTGGGATTGCAAAAAAATTTGAGGGGGATTGGAGTAGAGATTGATGAGCTGCGTTTTTATACCCAATATGGCTTAGAAATTCAGCGCGAATCGCGCGGGATTAAGGCTGGATATAAATGGCCACAATTTTCGATCCATCGTGGTGAATTACAAATGTTGTTATATAAGGCTGTGCAGCAACGCCTTGGATCTGATTGCATAAGAACTGCTCAAACTGCCGTCGATCTTACTCAGAATAATGATAAAGTCAGTGTATCGTTTAAGGATTCAAATACCGGTCAGAATTTGACTACACAGGAAGCCGACATAGTGATTGCCGCTGATGGTATTCATTCGACGATCCGAAAAAAATATTATCCAGAGGAGGGGAAACCAATTTATGGTGGAATAAATTTATGGCGAGGGATTACTTGGCAAGAATCCTTCCTGTCCGGACAAACTATGATTTTGGCAGGTGCATTAAAAACAGGAAAAATGGTAATTTACCCGATATCACAACCAAATAAAGAGGGAAAAACTCTAATTAACTGGGTGGCAGAAGTCAAAACTGATAGTTATAAAAATAATGAGTGGAATCGCTCAGGTAGAATGGAAGACTTTGCCCATCTATATGCTGGTTGGCAGTTTGATTGGTTAAATGTTCCTTTAATGATCGAGAATGCTGAGCAAATTTTTGAGTACCCAATGGTCGACCGAGATCCGATCAATTGTTGGAATTTTGGTAGAGTTGTTTTATTGGGAGATTCTGCTCATCCCATGTATTCGATTGGCGCAAACGGAGCGGGACAAGCAATCCTTGATGCTCGTACCCTAGCAGGTTTTTTAAAATCTTTAGATAACCCCCTTGATGCGCTTAAGGCCTATGAAGCAAATCGAATTCCCACGACTAGCGCAGTTGTCGAAGCAAATCGTGGTGATGGCCCAGACCATTTATTGGAAATAGTGGCTGAGAGAGCGCCAGAGCCCGTGGATGATATACATTCGATTATCACACAGAAAGAAATCGATGACATTGGTTCTAAATATAAAAAGATTACAGGCTATGACCGGGAAACACTCAACAATCGCGACTCTATTGTTATTTAATATTATTATGTAGTATGTTGGTTAAAATT
>NHCC01000005.1 GCA_002168115.1 Rhodospirillaceae bacterium TMED23
AACATCACATGATTTTCGCCTCCAACTTCAATGCACATTTGAATGGCACTCGGTGTAAACCCGAGTGAGTCATAATAAATATGCTTTAGATATTCAGTCGGACGCGAAGATATTTTTTCTCGGCAGGGTGCCATAAAATCGTAGCAGGCATCAAGGCGCCCCGCAATAAAAGGCAGCGTTCCGCCTACGTGGGCAGCAATAAGTTTTAGTTTTGCATAACGATCAAAAAAGCCGTCAAATATCATTCTAGAAATAGCTATTGAGGTATCACAAACAAAACCTACTGATTGAATTAGATTATAATCTCCAAGTTCAGATTCTATGGAATTGGACGGTGGTGAGGGGTGAAGAAGAATAGGTAGTGATAGACGATCAATTTCCTCCCAAATTGTTGCAAATTTTGGGTCGATTAGCGGAGTGCCCTCTATGTTAGAACCAACGAAAACACCAACTGCACCTAGACTTAATGCCGCGTTTAGTTCTAGCTTTGCCTCTTCTGGATGCTGCCATGGTATCGTCGCTAAAAATCGAATCCGATCTGGAAAAATTCGTTGTTGTTCTGCCATTTCCTCATTTATTATCTTTGATAACGTTATTGCTTCAGATTTTTCAGCCCAGTAAACACTGGGTGTTGTGAGTGAAACTATAGCAACGTCTACGCCAGCAGAATTCATATCTTTAATACGTTGTTCGTAGTCTAGCATTTCTCTCTCAATTGGCATATATGGGCGTCCGGCAAGTGCAATCATTGGATTGCCGTTAACTTCTGTGGTTCCATATTTTAGGTTCTTACTGATTGATTCGATCCAAGAGGTGTTGAACATGTGAGTGTGAATATCAATGCAGGTCATTATTAAAGTTTCCTTTTATACAAACTTATTTATTTATTTCTACTGATTAATAATTTAACCCAATTCAATGTCGCGATCATTGTTATGCTATCAGTTTGAAGGTTTTCTTATTATAAATAATGCTAAATTTATTTATTAAAATAAAATAAAATTTTTTCTCTTATTAAAATTAGAGTTATTATCTGATTTTAATCTCTTTTTAAAACATTAGCCTCTGAAATTGCCACTGGGATGCTCTTGGCATTTAAGGGAGCCATTAAATGAACCCCTGAGATGCCTTCTATTTGCGAAATTTCTTCCATTTGCTCAATACAAATTTTTATGCCCTCTTCTTCTGAATCCTTTGCATTATCTAATCTATTTAATATGTTGTTGGGAATTTTTACTCCCCATAAATTATCTTTCATCCAAGTAGCAGATTTAACCGACCCTAAAGGTCCGTTTCCAATGAGAAAAAACATATCACGTGTGTATCCCTCTTCAATAAGCAGTTTTGCATAAGAACGAATAATTTGCATATCATAACACAATTGCGTTTGTATAAAATTAGCGCCTGATTGTTGCTTTTTTTTTAGACTATTAGACCACTTTTCGACATATTTGTCCGTCGGAACGTCAGCCGCACCTATTATAAAATTAGCTTTTTTCGAAATAGATTTTATATTTGGTGTTTTCGTGTTTTGTGATGGAATAGTTCCTTCAGTTGCCATTTGAGAGGCGATTTTAATAAGTTCATGACTTTTTAAATCGAAGACAGGTTTTGCAGTCGGTTGGTCTCCCGATGTCGGGTTATCACCAGTTAAGATAAGTATATTTTTTATCTCAAGTGCCGAAATTCCCAGTAAATCACTGATTAATGCAATACGGTTGCGATCTCTGCATGTTATTTGAACTATTGGTTCTATACCACTTCTCTGCATAATTGCGGAAGCTGCAAGGCTGGACATATGGACGTTTGCATTTGGACCGTCCGTAACATTTATCGCATCCACTATATCTTTTAGAGGCATAATTTTTTTAAGAACATCACTGGGATCAACCGATATGGGTGGGGTAATCTCAGCTGTTATTGCAAATTGATTGGAGTTAAGCCTTGTTGCTAAATTACTTTCTTTGGCGACATTATGGTTCTTGTCCATATCTCTTCACCTAATTGACTATTTAAATTTTATTCAAAACTTTCGGTATTATGGATGATTTCGTCAATAATGATTTCTTCATTTTCAATGCCAACAAAAAGGTTGGACATATCTACCATAGGATCACTTGAGTTGTGATATTTATCTAATAGCCATTTTTTTGCTTTCTTTTCACTATTAACTTTAGGATCCTCTGTAGATCTCATATCGTTTCGGGTAATCGTAGTACCGTCATCCATATGAAAGTTTATATGATAACTTATTACCCAAAATGACATTAAAAGACCTTAAATAATTATATTAATTTTATTATTTTGGAGTGCTTAGGCTTGAAATACGGCTACAACCCCATTCGAATTATTTATCTATTGTTAACTAAATAATCAAACTGAAATTTCATCGATTTGGATTGTTTTACGTAATATGCTTCTTAAACTGGCTGTTTCCAACTATTCTTTATTTTGATTTTCTGAAGTATGAAGATAAATGGTTTTTGAATGTAATTCTTGTTTGCTATACTGCGTTAAAGTAGTCAATGTCATCAGATTATAAATGGTGAATAGAATTTAGAGCTTTATTTGAGTTGATACCAGTTCTTCATTTTTTCTATCATTCAGAAATAAGAGAGAATAATGTTTTTATTAGCCTATGTAATTTCTGCTCTATTTATGATTTTTGGCCTAATTTTTAGTGTTCGCTCGTTGTTACTTCGCTCAACGGTTCCTCTGGCACTGGGTCTTCCCTCATTCTTTTTTGGGACAGCCATATATTTGTTGATACAGATTGCTACAAAATAGAAATCTTTTTTTAATTATTTTTAAAAATTTATAAATTATCTTTTAAGTTAATGTGCCCGCTAAAGTTAAGTTTTCACGACCACCTGGCGCCCATCGTTGTATTTTTGGATTATTATAAATTTTTTTAATCGAGTAGGGGTCTTTCTTTAAAAAATCTTTGGTATCGTCTAAATTTGGGAATTCAACGAAGAATATGTTGCATAATTCTTCATTTTTATCTGATATCAATGATCCCCAACAAAGAATATGCTGAGAAAAATCGTTATAATATAATAGCGCTTCCTCTTTAAGCTTATCTGTTATTATTTTGTGTTGCATTGAGTTGGGGCAATATAAAAAGAAAGTTTTATTTTCTAGGTTACGAGTAAACTCAAATTGTGTATTAGAACTCTTGTTATGAAATTGACTACAAATAATGTTTTCAAAAAGTCCGGCTTGCGCAAAAGGTTCGCCGTAAACGAATTTTTTAGCTTCAATTAAATTATCTATTTCGACTATATGTATGGATCCTAGCACTATGCTTGTATCCTTAAATTCTAGGACTGGACCACGTACAATTAATCTATTTTGATATTCGTCGATAAAATCCCAGTGCTTTTGTATCAAGCTCGAACGTTGTTTTTGTATATCGGTTTTATTTATACCCCAAGAAAAATAAAGCATATTTTTTCTCCTTTTTGTTCATAAAAGAATTTAATACATGATAGCTAGAAATAAAATAGGCCTATAACAAATTCTGAGGGGCTATGAGATCATTTTTTAAGCTGTCAATATTTATATTCATTAAATAATTTGAAAAAAATGTTGCTATTATGTTCTTTTCGTATTAAAAAGAACAAATAACGAACATATAAGGATATAAAATGCAATTATCAATTTTTATAAAAGAACTTATGGCTCTGTCAATTTTCTTTGTGGCGGCTTATTTATCGATGATTATTTTTTAATATGCGTTAGATAACTTAATCAAATTCCAGAAGGGAATTACTTATGCTTAATTCAATATCCGTACGAAGCGAGTTCGATCATTTTAGAACAGTACATAGAATTCTAGAAGCTTCCAAGTCTAACAGTGAAAACGAGAGTTATAAAGATAACGAGCTAAATAAAAGGTCAAGAAGAGTTCGAGCCTGGGGTATCTGCTACGGTACAAAATTAGATATATTCGTATAACGTGTAAATATGGTCATGTTTAGTCCTTCTTTTGTAGGCATATTAATATTTTATAATATAAGATAGATCATCTTGCATAAAAGTTTTTTTTAATATTCTATTGTATTATAACAGAACTTTGGGAGATAATAATGCATGTTTTTGACCTTGAAAAAGAACAAGAATTTAACGCTGAAAAGCATGTTGAAAAAATCTTAAAAACAGTTGGTGGTGGTGATGTAACTGTAGCTTGCTGGGAACCTGGTCAAAAAAGTCCTAACCACTGCCATCCCGATGCAACCGAAATATATTTTTGTTTTGAAGGGGGTGGAATAATGAAGACTAATGATAGTCAAGTTGATATTATTCCAGGTTCATTTGTTGTTCATCCTCCTGGTGAGGTCCATGAATATACTAATGGCCGAGAACGTACCATGCTATTTAGGGTCAGGTATGGTAAAGATATGGCATCTCAACATGTATAACTTATTATATTTTAAACGCTTTAAACGCTAAAAATTTGCTTGTAAATTTATTAGAGAAAATAAAAAACTGTTTAAATGAAGGAGTGTTTTGAATTATGGCTGAAACAAAAACAGAAGGTGCTTATAAGGCTGGTAATGGCAAGTATGTGTTTGATGTTGATAAGCTTGATGGCTTAATGGCCGGTCCTGGTTACGCGGAGACGTTCGGCCCTGTAGTTGAGGGTGAGTTGACACAAGTAGGCGTTATGACTTTGCCCGCTGGTCAAAGTTCAGACCCTCATTTCCATATCAATGAACAATGGGTTTATATTCTTCAAGGCCACTTGGAGGTGACAGTTGATGGGGAAGTTTCATCGGCTGGTCCAGGGGGGTTAGTCTACTTTCCAGCTAATGTTGTCCACTGTGTAGCGGTTTCACCCGATGAAGATTGCAAGTTTTTTACTTGTAAAGATTTACGAACTGGTATAGCTGGAACACCGGTCGAATAATTTTATTTGATTATAAGTCTTATTAAAAGTGTTAATTATATCATAGAAATTGATTGGATAAGTCGTGTCGTTTAATAACGTCTTTGGTGGTATTGCGCGCGCGTTGTCTCATTCAGGCTATCGGTTGCTTTGGTGGAGCAATGGCACAAACACTGTTGGCAGGTGGATCTTTAAAGTGTCAGTCGGATGGCTAACCTGGGAAATGACTGGATCAACTGCGTGGCTTGGGATTGTTGCATTCGCAGATACGTTCCCAATGGTCATAATGACCATAATAGCAGGCGTTTGGGCTGATCGCATTGGTTATTTGCGCTTAATGAAATATAGTCAACTAATATTAGTTATTGGTGGATTTATAACAGCCACATTGGCATTGGTCGGGGCTCTCAATGTAGAACTGATTATTATATTGTGTGTAATAGTGGGATCCGCTGAAGCAATGACTATTCCAGCCAGAATGTCTTTTGTTCACAATTTAGTTCCAAAATCTGATTTGTCCGCTGCCATAGCATTAAACTCAACAACTTATAATGTTGCTCGTTTTTTGGGGCCTGCTTTATTTGGAATACTTATACAATTTATAGATATTTCGTTTATAATTCTAGTTTCAGCTATTATGTTTTTCATATTTTATATTGCTTTATTTTTCCAAGAGAACGATGAAATAGTAAATTCTGGAGGGAATAAAAAAAGAATTCTCGGTGATCTTTTGGATGGGTTTCGATACGCACTCTCCAACTCTGGAATCTTTTTTCTTCTTTTCTTACTGTGTGTTACAGCAATATTAATTAGGCCATACATTGAGTTAGTTCCTGGTATTGCTGATCAAGTTTTTAGTATGGGCGCCGAGGGTGTTTCAATCATTTTGTCGTCTACCGGTTTAGGCGCGACTGTTGGTGGTGTGCTTCTTGCGAGACACGGAAAGGTTGAAGGTTTAACGAGTATTTTTACCTGGTCTTTAGTAATTTCTGCTGTTGCAATGGTATTATTTCTTTTTTCTCAAAATATTTGGATGAGTTCTATTTTTATCGCTTTGGTTGGCATGACAATTGTCGCGGGTTCTATTACATCCCAAACATTAATACAAAATACAGCGCCAGACCAACTAAGAGCACGTATAATTAGTATTACCGCTGTATTATCATGGGGATTACCCGCTGTTGGCGCTGCTGTAATGGGTTGGGTGGCTGAGCTTATTGGATTAACGATAACATTATTAGCAGGTTCAATTGTAACAGGTATATTGTGGATTTGGGCGCATGTAGAGCGAAAAAAATACTCTATTATTCTTGAAAAACAATAGTATTCTAAGTACATCAATTACTTTTATGTCTAGGCTTTCTAGATGGGCTGTATTTGGCATGCTATTACTTGGAATTTAATTGGGGTTTAAAAAAATGACTAAGGAGTTGAAAACCGTTAAGTCAGGAGAGTTAATTAGTTTTGCAACAAAAGTATTTCAGTTTTATGGACTAAATTATGCTGATTCCGCGCTTTGGGCTGAAGTACTAGTTTGGGCAAATTTGAGGGGTGTCGACTCCCACGGTGTTCTTCGAATACCTCTTTACACAGAATATCTGGAAAAAGGTATAATCAATAGTACACCTAACCTTCAAGTAGACCCGCTCTCGGGGGCGATTGCTAAGCTTCACTCTGATTTAGCCCCTGGTCCTGTCGCGCTAAAAAAGGGAATGGAGGAAGCTATAAGTAAAGCTGAGGAATTTAATCTCGGGTGGTGCGCTATTTCAAATATGACGCATGCTGGAGCTATTGGTTTTTTCTCATTATTAGCGGCAGAGAAGGGCTTTGCAGGAATTGTAATGACCGCATCTCAACCAATGATGGCCTATCCAGGAACCCATAAAAACGTGGTTTCAACAAATCCGATTGCTATTTCAATACCGGGTAATCTTCACCCACCTTTGCTTCTAGACATGTCAACCTCAACTGTTGGTATGGGTAAGGTGCTTCAAGCTCGAGATAGCGGAGAGAAAATTCCAAATGATTGGGGTTTAGACAATAGGGGTAACTCCACAACTGATCCTAATGAGTTGAAAGTTCTATCCCCACTCGGAGGAGCAAAGGGAGCAGGATTATCATTGATGATAGAATGTCTTACCAGTCTTGCAGTCAATAATCCGATAATTGAACCTGTTTTGAGAACTGGTGCTCCTTTAAACGGAAGGCCAATTAACGGTGTTGCGATTGCATTAGATATTTCGATGTTTGGTGAGAAAGATTTAGTTGGAAAGCAAGTTGATGATTTAGTAAAACAACTGCATTCTGTTGGTAAATCAGAAGGTGTTAAAAATATCTATGCACCTGGGGAACGTGGTGACGCTATCAAAACCAAAAGGCAGAAATCTGGTATTCCACTCGCGACTGGCACTATTCAGCGGCTGAAGGAAGTAGCTATTAAGTGTAATGTAAAATTACCTATAGATTAAAAGTTTTTTAAATAATTTAGAATTATCTATTGCGAATAATTATTAATTGCAGTATATATTATCCCGAATCACGTAGTTCTTTATCAATCCTTTCCGGATTAAATTATTATATGGTTCTGGAGCGGTTAGTATTGGGATTTCTCCTAGCCGCTCCTTTTTTATAAATTGGAAATACTTATTGACAATAATAATTAATATCAATAAGAGTAATAATTATTATCAACGATTTTTTGAACGATTGAGTTTTAAATGGTTATTAAAGAGAACAAACGAGAGATATGTTTATCCGTGATTGCGCGGGCTCTTGATGGCCTTAATAATAAGAATTTTTCGGAGACTGCTTTGATAGCTATTGGCATTAAAATTTATAAGTATTACTTTCCTAATATATTTTTAGACGATGCTATCAAAGACACAATTTTGATAATGCGGCAACAACGCATTAGGGTAATTTAGTCCGCTAAAAATTCAGTAGGAAAGAGAAAATGAAGAAATTTTCTGGGAATAACGTTTCTGTTAAAAAGTCCAGGAGAACTATGTCTATATGGTCTGCTTGGGCGAAATTATTTATCCCATTTTGGAAAAGGTGATTTTCTATTATTCTTTAGTTTCAAACATTTGTTCCTGTAGATAGTTTTCAAGTCCGACATTCTTGACTAAGTTTTGCTGTGTCTCCAGCCAGTCAATGTGTTCTTCTGTATCCTCAAGGATTTTGTTAAAAATTTCTCTTGATACAAAGTCGCTATTTATTTCGGATGTTTTAATAGCATCTTTCAGAGCACTTTGATTTGTCATTTCGGATACTAAATCTGACTCAAGTATTTCTTTTACATTTTCTCCAATTCTTAGTTTGCCTAAATCTTGGAGATTGGGGTGTGCATTTATTGTTAATAAACGCTCTATTAATAAATCAGCGTGCTTCATCTCACCAATCGATTCTGCGTAGACTTTCTCCGCAAGTCTTTTATATCCCCAATCTTTCAGCATACGTGCGTGTAAAAAATATTGATTAATCGCAGTTAATTCATTTTTTAAAATTTCATTTAGCTTTGCGATTACTTCATTATTACCTTTCATAACAAAATCCTCTCCAGATTTTAATGTTAGGTGGTTGTGGGCTCAGTCGACCTTCGCGTTTCAGACTGGTTCTAAGTCATACTAAAGGTGGTTCACTTGTCAACGAACACAATTTTTACATTAACATCTATCATTTGCAAAACAAATATTGACCATTTTACATGATAGTGATAATCATTATGAACAACTAGGAGGCGTACTTGGTAATTTGTAACTGCAACTACTTAACTTCAAACGACATAGAAAAAGCCTGCGAACAGGGCAATAATCGAGTCGACGCAGTTTTCTCCTGTTTTTCTAAGAGAGAGTGCTGTGGACAATGCGTTCCAGAAATCGAGAAATATATTGCCACACAGTCCTTAATCACGGGTTTGGACGCGTAATATTTAAAATTCCCAATTAAACTATTTACGCGCCTTTTGAACCATCGCCATGATGCTTAGCAAACATTGCCATATATTCCTTTTTAGAAATTCGCTTGTCCTGATCGGTATCGTAGGCTCCAAACTTGGTGCCATATTTTGATAACTTGGCAGCATCATGCTCTTCTAACGTAATAAACCCATCACTATTTGCGTCTGCTTTATCGAAAATATGCATTGCCATTTCTTCTTTAGAGTGACTTTGGTTTCCGCCGCCACAACTGCCAGCTTGTGCTGTTGAAGCTAATGCTAAAAAAGTTAACCCTAACCCAATACTAAAAATATTTTTCATAATTTGTCTCCATTTGTGTATACTTTAGAGTACGAAATAATTGAACCTTTAGATTAGTGAGATAAAAAGATAATATTTTTCATATGATTTTTTTTATCAATTTTTTTAATTTCATTAGATCTGGCTAGGTTAATCGAGGCAAAAATAAAGTATCCTGTGTTCTTAATATTCTTTTGGTAATTAATATGATAAAAAAAAATACTCCAAGCGAAGTAAGGACCAAACTGGGCAAAATAGAGGGTTTTTCAGAGGATGGAGTAAATGCTTATTTGGGTATTCCATATGCCTCAGATTTGGGCACCGATGGGAGGTTTCAAAGGGCTAGACCTATGGAGCCTTGGAGTGGCGTTCTTACTACAAAAAAAAGTGGACCAATTTCGCCGCAGTTGTCATCTCGGTTGTCAAGACTGATGGGCGATTTTAGTCTTCCCCAAGATGAAGATTCGCTAACTTTAGATGTCTGGTGTCCGGATACGGGGCAAAAAGAGATACCAGTCCTCTTTTGGATACATGGAGGAGCTTATGTCTCTGGAGCCGGTTCCCTAAAATGGTATAGGGGAGCTAGTTTTGCTAAGAACCAAAATGTTATCGTAATAGGTGTTAATTATAGATTAGGAGCATTAGGATTTCTGTGTCATCCAGATATATCACCCGGTAATATTGGCATAGAAGACCAAATATTAGCGTTAGACTGGGTTTATAATAATATCGAATATTTTGGTGGCAATCGCAGGAATATCACTCTAATGGGGCAATCAGCTGGTGCTATTTCTGTTTATGCACTTTTAGCTAACAAGAAATCTAGTAAAATGGTTTCGAATGCGATATTGCAGAGTGGAAGATATGATAATTTTGAAGAATTAGACGCTGCACATAACAAGGCAGAAAAATTTGCTCATATTGCTGGTGTTAAAGTTAATGCATTAAAAACTCTCCCATTGGAGGATTTTCTTAATGTTCAGACGAAATTTATCAAAGCTCAGGCAGAATTTGCATCATCAAGAATACCATTTCTTCCAGTAATAGATCAGTATACCATTAGCGCCGAAGTTCATGAGAACTTCATTGAAGGGGCAATTGGTAAGAATATTATAGTTGGTTTTAATAATGATGAAATGCACGCGTGGTTTTCGGGAATAGAGGAAATCGAAAATGCCTCCACAGAGCAAATTGAACTTGTGTTTAAAAGAGAATTTAAAAATAATTGGAATGTTATTCTTGATGAATGCAGAAAGAGGCGTCCTGGGGCAGGTGCCATGGAAATGATTAGTATGGGGATGAATATTAGTAATTTTGAAGGCCAAACCCTTAATTTAGCCAAACGTCTTAGCGCTGCTAACATCAATACTTGGTTGTACAGATTTGATTGGGGCAGTTTTGAAGGTGTTTTTGGAGCTTGTCACTGTATAGAGCTACCTTTCATATTCGATACTGCAGTAGAATGGGATCCACCTATGTTATTAGGCGGTAAAGTAAAAGAAATAGCTGGTTTATCAGGAAGTATTCAGAAAACTTGGGGTGCGTTTGTAAGAGGTGGTAATCCAAATCATTCTGACATACCAAATTGGCCTCGAATTGAAGAAAATAATTTTTATAAACTATGTTGGAATAATTCTATTGAAGTAATTTAAAATGCAATTGAAATAATATTTTAAAATTTAAATAAGTTAGAATTATTTTGAAATGCTTGGAAAATGTGTAAGCAAAGAAATACTTTAGATTTTAATTATTCTTTTCAAGCAATTTACGATAAAAATATGCCATAGGACGATTGATACGTAAATAATATTTTAGATTTACCAAAAGGTGTCCAAGTTAAAATTTTTGGTGCAGAGAGAGCTGTGAAGCGTTTGGATATGAAGTTTAAAATTAGGCAAAGTAACGTGAGACCGTGACACCAAACTTGAATGGGATGAATGTGTGGTCACAATGTTCATAAAAAGGTTTTGGAGATTGGTAACTGCGTCTCTTTCCTAAGTTTATGTATGGATATTAATATAAAGTTTCATGCAATTATAAGCTATTAATATATTTTTATTCAAAATTTATCATTTTAACTTAAGTTCACAATTATCAAAGGCTTCTTTAATTATTATTTTTTCTGATGGCTCAAGATTGAGCAGGGGGCGTCGCACCGGGCCGCCTTTTTGTCCCAATAGATCTGCCCAATATTTTTGTTGCGCATGAGGTTTGTCAGGAGGTCGGGTTGTTTTTATTGCAAGCCTTATTGGATCTAAGCTATCTCGTACCAATCTTGCTTCATCTATTTTTCCATCGATTGCGAGACGCGTATACTCATTCATTCGCTGATCATACTTTGTCTGCATTAAAAAAGGTGGTGTTGAGCAAAGATAAACCTGCCAACCTAACTCGATAATATTCTCAAGCCAAAACTCCTCTGAGGAGGTGCTGACGATTAACCTTCCTCTGGTCATTTCGGTTAGTCTGGAATAACGATCTCGATCTACACTATACTTAATGGCTACAATGTTTTCGATTTCAGCTATATCTGCACAGATTTCAGGCTCAAGTAAATAATTGTAATCTGGTTGATGCCAAATTGCTATCCCAATATCGATTCTTTCTGCAATATACCTATAATATTCCTTTAATACCGATGATACATCGGAATGAAAGTAAAGCGGCGGAGCGTGAACGATTATCCAATCAGCGCCTATATTCTGAGCATATTCGGCTAATTCAAGGACCGTATCAAGATTTTCATCTGAACAAGACATGATTGTTTTGCAACGATTTCCAACCTCATCAACAACTATCTCAAATTGCTTTTTGCGTTCGGTAAGGCTCATTGAAAAAAATTCACCTTGTTTTCCATTAATAAATAAACCTGAGATATTTAAATCATCAACCCAATGTCTTAAGTTACTTCGAAGTCCATTTTCGTCGGTTGATAGGTCATCATTAAATGGAGTCATTCCTGCAGCAAAGATACCTTTGAAATTTTCTTGAGCGAAGGCTTTTGCTTCTTTTTTGCTGTAGTTCGCCATTTAATTTTCACACCGTTTTTGATAAATAATTTGGATATTCTGTTATGTCATGGTGTGACATAAATAGTGTTAAGTTTAAAGAATAAATTAATTTTAGTTTCTTTTAATTCAGGTTTACAAGTACTTGTTAAATCGATTAATGGGTTATTGTCTTTCCTCGATTAAAGTAATTGCAGCATCCAGGAAAGGGCGGAGAGCATTTAAAATATTGGAATTTACTGCAATTTTATTTTTGTATTTGAGTTCAAGTTTATCGCCTAAAGTTAACAAAGTCGCCACCAAGATATCGTTCTTTAGGTTTCCAATCTTAGTTGAGGTAGATTTTCTACCATATAATTTATGGAAAAGCTTGGTTACTGCTTGACCAGCGCCATAACACTCAAATTGGATACAACAGCTAAAACCATGCTCTGCCCTTTTTTTATAGATTGCACATTTTCTTTTCTCAGTTTTTAAATAATGGCACAAAATATTTTTTGGTTTTTTATAGTCCGTAGCGACTAGATCAAGGGCTATGCAGCAAATAGCATCACAATTATTGCAGTCAGAGGTATATATTTTTGAAAAATTACTCGAAACGCCATCTAACATTTTTTTACTTCTAGCGAATAAATTTTTCTAATATTCGCTTTTTCTATGCTTATGGCCCTTATTTATATTAAAGTTTAACATTAATAATTTTTTAGATCTACATAATTGTTATCTAATATATTTAATATCTATATAGCCATTCTATAAATATTCATTTTTAAATTTTGATAATATTTTTTAAGATGTATTAGTCTAATCGATTACGCTTATTTACCTGATTATTTCATTGTGCTCAAAATAATGTGTTTTTGTGTTTTAAAAATCGAAATTCAATCAGATTTGGGATGAAAACCTGATGTGATTATTTATAAAATAACGCTGCTAATTTTGAGGAACTATATTGATATTTGTAATAAATGTTAATACTTTGGATTATCACTTATTTAATTTGCGTAACTTAATAAAAGAAAACTTAATGTATTTAAGTTCAGAAGATGGTGCATGAGTAATATAAAGATAACATTCCTTTTTCTAATTATTATTTTTGTGTCTGAGTCAGTTTTGGCAAAAGGTATTTCACTTAGTCAATTAATCAACAAAAATGGTCAGTATTTTATAGGTGATCAACTAATTCCTTACTCAGGCTTAAGTTTATCATATTTTAAAAATGGAACCATAAAGTATGTGGGTAATATTGAAAATGGAAAGAAACATGGGGTATGGCTGAGGTATCTTAATGGTTCAATTTGGAAAGAAAATTATTTTGAGGGTAAATTAGAAGGGCCTTGGGAGTGGATAAGAACCAACGGAAAAATATGGTCAAAAGGAACTTATAAAAATAATAAAAAAGAAGGAAAAGAGAAACACTATTACTCTAACGGTCAGGTTTACTATGAAGGGCAGTATAGGAATGGTAAACAAGTGGGGCGTTGGAAATATTATAATGACATCGGTAAAATAGTATCAGAAATCATTTACGATATTGGTCAAGAGCCTCAATAAAAATCGATATTTTTTTATTCATGGTTTTGTTGGAAACTAGCCAAAGTTTGAACCACCGTTTACATGCATAGTCTCTCCTGTCACAAAAGTTGACTTATCAGATATTAAAAATATACCTGCCTCGGCAATTTCGTTAGGTTCAGCAAATCGGCCGAGTGGAAAACGTTTTTTCATTGTATCCCGTTTTGCCTTTGTATAATTCTTAATCATAGGGGTTTCAGTTATACCAGGGCTTACTGCATTTACACGGATCCCATCGGGTCCTAATGCTCGTGCGAAAGAGCGCATTAATGCAATCACTGCACCCTTGGATGCCACATAAGCGGGGCCTGCCTGACCATCACCACCTGTTACTCCAAATAGCACCGACGTTGATGTGCATAAAACAATCGAGCCTTTTTTTTGTTTTAACATTTCTTTTGCGGTCGCTTGTGTTATCAAAAAAGAGCCGGTTACATTTATGTTCATAACTCTGTTACACTCTTCTGATGTAAGATCTTTCCATGTGTCTGAAGAATGTGTCGCTCCCCAGTGGATCAATGAGTCTAATTGGCCAAATTTTTCTATAGTCTCATTCACTAAATTATTACATTCGATCTCTTTTGATACATCACCACCAATAATTAATAGATTACGGTTATCTGTGGGTAAAAGTTTTTTCATTTTTTCAATTTCAGGATCAAATGCGACTACATTAGCACCGAGATTTAAAAGTATTTTCGCGCAGGCAGAACCGATTCCTCCTGCAGCTCCTGTAACTATTGTCGTTTTGTTTTTCATAATGGTTTATTCTTTTCATTTATTAGAATTATATTATAGTTTTTGAACTTTTTAATTTTAAATAAATGCGATATTAAACATAAACAGATTAAGCCAATTATATTTTGAGCTTTTAATAATTTTAATTATCTAGTTTAATCTTGGATTGTAAACAGAGAAAATTTTTGAATAGTGAATCGATTATTTTAAATGGGAGTTTAATAAGAACATGACAGAACGTATCTGGGATAAATATGTTTCTGATCGTGACCGCAATGTATTTGAGGCTGCCGGCTTCGGAGAAAAGTCAGGCTTTGGCCAGCGTCCAGTCTTAATGGTTATCGATGTAAGTTATGCGTTTTGTGGAGATAGACGGGAGGCAACTTTAGACTCGATTAAACGCTGGAAACTGTCATGTGGTGAGTCGGCATGGGATGCGCTTCCAGTTCTGACTAAGTTAATAGATGCGGCCCACGAAAAAGGAATACCGGTTATATACACAACAGGTTATGCCCGAGATGACAGATGGGATCGTGGCGGATGGTCGTGGAAAAATTCTAAGGGTGAAAATAATAAAGGCGAAAAGCCTATAGTAAAAACGAATCGAAATGGTAACGATATCATGGATGAAATTGCTCCACAAAAGCAAGATATTATTGTTTGGAAACAAAAACCGAGCGCTTTTCATGAAGCTCCAACTATGAGTTATCTAAATCTTTTAAAAGCAGACTCAATCATTTTAACAGGTACAACAACATCCGGTTGTGTTCGAGCTACAGCGGTTGATGCTTTTAGTAATAATCTAAAAGTTAATGTTGTTGAGGAAGCTTGTTTTGATCGGTCTGATGTATCTCACGCAGTGACACTTCTCGATCTGCATGCAAAATACGCAGATGTAAATTCAAGCTTGGATACTCTTTCATATATAAAAAGTTTACCGGATAATTTATTTAGTCTACCAACTGGGGAAAAAGTAGATGGCTTTTAATGGAATACTTCAGTACGTATTCATTTGTAATAAATACATTTAGAAATTGCTTAGTTTTTTTTTGATTGGGTGTAATGTAATATTCAGTTTTAAATAATAAATATAAAATATTTTTGTTATTAATAATAACTTAATTAAAGTGTATTTCCATAATAAATTATTTTAGGAAAGAAAAAAAGCAGTGTTTAAATATCTTAAGTTGAATAAACATAAAATAACCTTTGTTTCATTTTCTTTTTTCTTTTTGTTTTCATGGGAAGTTAACTCCGCGGATCGTTTACAAATTAAAAAACTTCTTGTTGATCAAGCCCTGGGTTTAGGAGTTCCTCCAACTCTTGCACTAGCTGTGGCTAAAGTTGAGTCAGATTTTAAGCCAAAGGCTCTAAGCTCCGCTGGCGCTCGCGGTGTTATGCAAATCATGCCTCAAACAGCGCGAGAGGAATATGGTGCTACGGCCCGAAGTTTGTGGAATCCAGAGATAAATATACAAATTGGTGTAGATTATCTGTATAAACTTTTTAAACAATATGATAAACGCTGGGATTTGGCTTTATCTCACTATAATGGCGGAACACTAAGTGGACGCGGTGGCAATGCCAAACCTCATGGATACACGCGAAAATATGTTAATAAAGTTTTCCAATGGCAAGAACGATTTGAAAATCAAAAAACTATTTTTAAGTTAAGGAGCCTAACAGATGACATAGGCTCTTATAAAAGAAGTGGTATTAAAATCGCATCTCGACATAAAGATATTGAGTTAAAAAATATTTTAACTTACCGAAATGGTCGATTGAGGCGTAAGTTCCCCTGGCTATTATCTTTTTAGCCTCTTTATACCATAACTTCTAAATTAACATCTATGGCAATAATTTGCCCGGATTCATAATATTTTTCGGGTCAAGTTTCATTTTAATCTGTTGCATTATATCCAATGCGACTGGATCTTTGTAATTATTCATTGCAAATAGTTTTGAGGTCCCAATGCCGTGTTCAGCGCTGAACGATCCATCAAAAGAACTAACTGCTTCATACACCGCTGTTTTTATTTCCTCTGATTTTGAATTTAATGCATCTGAATTTCCTTCTGGAGGAAATATAGCATAATGAAGGTTGCCATCTCCTAGATGTCCCATGTGACACATTCTAAGGTTTTTAACCAACGAACCGGCACGATATTCCATTTCTTTGACAAACGCTTGAACTTTGTTAAGGGGGAGTGAAATATCAAACCCGATACGATTTCCCTCTTTTGTGATAATTTCAAGAGCATTTTCTCTCATTTCCCACATTTCCCTTCGTTGCGCTTCAGATGACGCAATGACTGCATCCAAGATCAATCCATCATTTACGCCAGCCTCTAAAATAATCTCAAGCTGCTCTTGTGCATTATTCTCCATTGCCTCGGTGCCATTTGAAATTTGTGGAGTTGTTGGAGCAATTTCAATTAGAACACATAATTCAGGGATTTTTGGGAATGGCATTTGGAATTGGGGCGCATGTTTTTTTACTAATTCTAGGAAAACTCGAGGTATCAACTCGAAAGCCTCAACAGCGCTCCCAGTTGCCGATTGAACTCTGTTTAAAAGCTCCAGTCCAGTGTCAATATCAGGAATAACAGCAATTGTTGTAGAGCGTTCTATTGGTAAGTGAAATAACTTCATGGTGGCCGCTGTAATAATGGCCAAAGTTCCCTCCGATCCAATGAGTAAATCCCTTAGATCGTATCCGGTATTATCCTTTCTTAATCCAGATAATAAATTCATTACTCTACCGTCAGAGAATACAGCCTCTAAACCAAGGCATAATTCGCGCGTATTCCCATATCTTACAACATTTTGGCCTCCGGCATTCGTAGCAAGGTTACCGCCAATCATACAACTTCCTTTAGCACCAAAATTAAGGGGAAAAAAAAGCCCCTTGTCTTCTGCGATTTCTTGTAATTTCTCAAGTATACATCCTGCCTCTACGGTAATGGTCATCGCAGATAGGCTTATATCTCGAATTTTATTCATTCGTTCCAACGAAATTACAACTGAGGTTCCAGTATCATCAGGAACTGATCCTCCAGCAACACTGGTATTTCCTCCCTGTGGCACTACTGGTATTCTATACTCATAGGCCATTGCCAGCATTTTTGAGACCTCGGTTGTATTTTGTGGACGGAGAACAGCTAGTGCATCCCCAGTAATTTTTCCTGGCCAATCAGTAATATATTTTGCCATCTCGAATTTATCTATAATTAATGAAGACGTATCGATTTCATTCTTTAACTTTGTAATAAATGACGACATTCTTTACCTCACATATATCTTTTCTTAAAATTAAAAAAACATGACTTAATCGTACCGATTGTATTTGGCTATACTAAATACTTCTGTAAACTGTAGGTCTTGTAATTAAATCTTTCAAACATTAAATATCAAATCTACATGTGAATGAAATTTGCAAAAATGAATGCTCCGATAAATGAAGTGGTTGCTTGGAACTCAGACGAGTATGACCAAATTATTGATGTGAGGTCGCCGGACGAATTTAGAATTGATCATATTCCTACGGCAATAAATATGCCTGTTTTATCAAATATCGAACGAGCTGAAATTGGTACAATTTATGTTCAGAAATCTCGATTTTTGGCTAGAAAAAGGGGTGCTATTTATGTTGCTAAAAATATCGCACATCATTTGGAGGCAAAACTCTCGGAAATGGGTTCTGATTTCAGGCCTTTAATTTATTGTTGGAGGGGAGGTCAGAGGTCTCGCGCGTTTGCACAAATATGCAGTGAGATTGGCTGGCACTCTCATTTATTAAAAGGGGGTTACAAATCATACAGGCGAGGAATAGTAAAAACTTTAGAACATATAGCTGATAAATTTAAATTTATAGTAATCGGTGGATATACTGGATCTGGTAAGACGGATATCTTGGTTAAATTGGAGGAAATTGGAGCCCAGGTCGTTAACTTGGAGGGATTAGCTAAACATCGTGGGTCCCTCTTAGGGGCGTTACCAGATCAATCTCAACCAAGCCAAAAATATTTTGAATCACAACTCGTTAAGAAATTGTCTTTATTTGATAAGCGGCACCCAATTTTTATAGAGGCGGAGAGTTCTCGTATTGGAAAACTTTTGATACCAAATAACATATGGAAACACATGAGTTTAGCTCCGCTAGTTATGATAAATGTATCTAGAGATGCCCGATCTGAGTATCTCTTTTCATCATATAAAAATTTAATATCTCAAACTAAATATTTGGCCTGCCTTATTCATGGGATGAAGACACGATACGGAAATGAAAGAATTGTTTACTGGCAAAACCTTCTGGATGACAAGAATTGGCTAGGCCTTGCAAAAAGCTTATTAAAAGATCACTACGATCCAGCTTATCAAAGATCAATGAAAAGACACGATAGATTAATTTTAAAAGAAATTACGCAATTGAATTGTTCGATTGAGTCCATAGCCAATAGCGTTAAACAAATTAAAAACTTAGATATTTCATAAATTAAAAGTATTAATTTATTTTTTTTTAAGCCTTTTGCGATATCCAATTATATTGGAGAGTGAAGATGCGCTATTCTATAAAATTTAATACTGAAAATAAAACTTGGATGGTTATGACCAATTTAGGTATTGGCCAGATAATAGGTTTGTATTCAGCCAAGGCCGACGCCTACAACTATGTAAGTCAACTTCAGGAGAATAAATTAGACAAAAATCCGTTTGGCAATTATTCATCACAATTGAAAAAGATTATTCCAAAAACACTTATATCTCTATACGGTAGGCACGTAGCAAATTAGTCTAGTATTTTGCTCATTGCATAGGCGAAAAGCTTGCTGGTAGAAGAATCTTATTGTCTTGTGAAAAATAGTCTTCTCCGCTTCCTGAGGGTGGCCATACTCCCTTTTCTACTGCTTTAGCTCGCACCTCACTCCTATGCTTTAGATCTTTGTACCCCCAAATATGTACAATTTTCAACGCGGTACCAATGTCGACACTAAATACACCAATTAAGGGTGATAATTTTTTACGTTCGTCTATTTTAGAGAGCCAACGTTCTTTGGTTTTAGGCAAGCTTCCAGGCTTACATATATAACTTCGCATCTCGTAGAATGGACCGTGTGAACCAGGCGATAATTTTGGTGAAAATGACCATGGGACAAGAATTTCGACGTGTTGATGCTGAATGAACTCACTAATTGCTGGAGGCCATGCCCCGCTCTCAACGGCGTCAGATCGAACCTGTGCTCTGTGATTGGTGTCTTCATATGGCCAAATATGTATTATTTGATTAAGGGGACCAATTTCAGAGTAAAAAAAAGCAGAAAGAGGCGAAAATTCCTTCCTTTTTTTATAGGCCTCGCCAAAACATTTTATTACTTCATTAACAGATCCCGGAACCAAGTCATATGTTCGAAATTCGTAAATCATTGTCCGCCTTTCTTTTTTAACATTTTGGCTTTAATGGTAATGAAAGAGAGTAGGTTATCGAAAGAAAAAGACAAGAAAAATATTAATTTTTCTTATTTAAAAATTATGTGTTTTTCTAGACAAGCATTGTTAAAGGTGACATCAATAAAAGGATAATATAATTTAAACGGGGGAAGTTTTGTATAATAAAGGTTTATTTTCTGGCCTAACATGCAGTTTAAGCTTTATGTTATTTAGCATGGTGTTAACCAGTGCGTTTGCTGGTACCACAGGTGCAAACTATAATATGAAAAGGCTTTTGAATGAACCGCATCCTTTTGAAAATACAAATACTGAACCTCGGCCAGATTTTTCGATAAAATCGAGAATTGTTCCTCGGATAAATAATATAGAAATTATAGAGTTCGGTAAGATATCGACAGAAAAAAACACAATGAGCAATCAATCGACTTCCAAATCAAAGGGAAATAATTTTGTATCTGAGATAAGGATAGGGGCTTTGTGGCATGACCAAGGTCCTTTTAGTCATCGGAAAGAAGAAGGATACGACGGTAATCTAGAGATCTTATTTAGTAGCCCAGATGAATTTAAACGAATTTGGAACCCAAAACCGCACTTGGGGGTATCATTAAATGACTCTCAAGATACAAATCAAGTTTATGCAGGGCTTACATGGGAGTGGCTTTTTAAAAAAACATATTTTACTAACTTTTCGCTGGGCGGTGCGTATCATGATGGCTCTAAAGTTACTGATCTAACTGATAAGAAGTCCTTGGGCTGTAATTTTCTATTTAGAGAGTCTCTAGATATTGGTTATCGTTTTGAGGGTCGTCACTCTATCATGGCGCATTTGGATCATATCTCTAATGCTAAACTCTGTTCCACTAATGAGGGACTTGAGTCAGTCGGTATTAGATACGGGTACCACTTTTAAGCTTTTACTTATTTGTGGATATTTTATCATTAAGGTAATGCCTCTTGAGAACATAAATATATATAGTGCAGCCCATAGACCATTATATCCATAATTTTCAATCAGAAAATTTACTGATCCAAGAAAAATTGCTAAGGATAACAACATTCCATTTCTCATGTCATTGGAACGCATTGCTCCAATAAAGATTCCATCTAAAAGATAAGCCCATAATGCTACAATTGGAAAGAAAATTAACCAAATTAAAAACTCTTTCGATAATGTACGAACTTCCGTCAAGTCTGTAAGTAAATCGATCAATAAGGGGCCTAAAAAATAGTATATGATTGAATACAAAATTCCTATTATCAAAGACCATTGAGTAACTTTTTTCACCACCAGTTTATATGCCATTCGATTTTTTGCGCCCAACGCGCTGCCCACTAATGTTTCAGCTGTTTGTGCAAAACCGTCTAGGCCAAAAGAGAGGAAATGTATAAATTGAAGGAGAACAGCATTTACGGCAAGAATGGTGCTACCGAACTTTGCTGCGACCGATGTAAAGTATGCAAATGCAAAAATTAGGCAAAACGTTCGTATAAAAATATTTAAATTATTACCTAAAAGTTTTTTTATTTTGCTTAGATTTAATAGATTTAATAATCTAATTTTTAATTTAACGTTTCTTATCTCGCGTCGATAAATAATTATTCCTATTATTGTTGCGGATACCTCAGCTATTACCGTTGCGATTGCAACCCCAACGATACCGTAATCAAATACGACTACAAAAACGAGGTCTAGAATAATATTAATTATATTCATCCAAGCATGGAGTATTAAAGTTAGTTTGGTTTTCTGAATGCCAATGAACCAACCTGTAAGGCAATAGTTAATTAAAACTGCTGGCGCACTCCAGATACGGATCGCAAAATATTTTGAAGCCAACATTTCCACAGTGTCAGATGCTTCAAATAAATATAGGGAAAAATTTATGATTGGAATTTGAAGAACCCATAAAATAAAACCCATTAATATCCCGAATAATGCTGGCCTAAGAAAATTCATTTGTAGTTCTATCTTATCATTCAGTCCAAAGGCCTGGGCTGTAAGTCCTGTCGTGCCCATGCGTAAAAAACCGAATCCCCAAAAGACAAATTGTATAATTATAGCCCCAATTGAAACTGCCGCGAGATAAGATGGGCTGTCTAAGTGTCCCATTACAGCGGTATCTACAGCGCCTAATATTGGCGTTGTCAGATTTGCTAATATTATCGGAATAGCCAGTTGTAGAATCCGACGATGCGAGACTTTTGATAATCCTTCAGGTTGGCCAAGTTTATTATTATTTTCCATGATGATAAATAATTCCATTATCTGAAGATAATGTTATAAAATAGTTATATTGATTCGAAATATTCGACCATTTTTTGTAATTCTCTTTTTTCAGGTAGTCTGGTCTCTCCAACCATTAAATTTTCTGCTAAATGATTGGGATTATTTGTTGCTGGAATGACACATGTTACTGCGTTATGAGCTAGTATATATTTTAAAAAATAATGAGCCCATGTAGAACAGCCAAATTCTTTTGCCCATATTGGAATTGTTGATTGTTTAACCTGGCGAAAAAGACCTTTCTGTTCAAATGGTCGATTTATTAATGTTGCAATTTCAAAATCTGAGCATAAGTCTAGAAAATATAGCTCAGCTGTTCTATTCGCTATTGAATAAGGTATCTGACAAAAATCAATGTCTGGATTTTTTTTTATATAACGACTTAGTTCGTCAAATTTATTATCTGTGTAATGAGTGATGCCAATAAATTTAATTTTTTTTTGTTCCTTCCACTCTCGAAGGGTTTCCAGATGAGTGTCGCAATCTATAAGATTATGAACTTGCATAAGCTGAAGTTGCTTTGTTTCCAGTTTTTGCAGAGATTTTTGCATTTGCCGATAGCCGTTATTTTTCCCCTTGGTCCATACCTTAGTAGCTAAAAAAAAGATATCATTCATGTTTAATGAAGATATAACTTGTCCGAGAGTTGATTCTGCCAATCCATACATTGGCGAGGTGTCAATAACCATACCCCCAGCCTCATAAAAAAGTTTAATAACATTTAAGAGGTTTTTTTTATTCTGATCAAACTTAACATCAAATGATCGATACGTGCCTAATCCAATTGCGGGTATATACTCATCTGTGGATGGAATTGCCCTTTTTAGTATGTTACCAACTCCTGATTAGAGAATATTATTAATTTTTTAAACTTATTCATTAAAAATTTGAGCGAAAATAAAGATGACTAGAGACGTATGCTTTAAAGGATTATTATGATTTCTGCAGTATACTATTAAAGCTAAAAAAGTTAAAAGGATTAATTTATTTTGGGTCTTTGGATTGATCGTCTTTCTAGAGCAGGTTCGCGTTCACCTCTAGAAATTTGCAAGCGCGCGTATCGTGAGCTTTATACGATGAGAGATCGTGTCTTTTCTTCACCATTAAATGGAATGAACGAGTATGAATTTTCAAGAATTTTTAACGAAAAAGATATAAAAAATCTATATCAAAAAATATCAGGAAGACCATATCCTTCATATACTAATAAAATGAATTCCTCTGAACTCGATTTTTTTTGTCCTAATGAGACAAANAGGGTAATTGAATTAGCTGAAAAGGCGCTATTNTTATCAGTTAACTTTTTAGGTTCTGGGCCTGTAACTCTTAAATTTCCAATTCCTTGGCATACAGACTTTAAGGCGAATTACACTTGGCCAAATAAATTTTTCCGAGATATTGATATTCTTAACCCTGGCCTCCCAAGCGATGTTAAAGTTCCATGGGAATTATCTAGACTACAGTGGGCGATTCCTGTGGGCCAAGCTTACTCTCTTACCAATGATGAGAAATATGCCTTTTTTGCAAAGAAGGTTATTATTGATTGGATTGAAAATAANCCATACGCAACGGGGATTAATTGGGCAGTTGCTATGGAACCTGCCATGAGGGTTTTCAGTTGGNCATGGTTTTTTCATATTTTCAAAAATTCAAACGCATGGAATGATAGTGAGTTTAAGTTTCTATTCTTACGCTCAATCTATGAACACGGTATTTTTATTGAACGATATATTGAAGATTATGGTGTAAACGGTAATCATTGCGTTGCCGACGCGGCAGCGTTGGTTTTTATTGGATTATTCTTTGGTAAAGGGAAAAGTCCAGGGAGGTGGTTGAAACTTGGTTGGAAAATTTTGTCAACTGAGATGCCTAAGCAAATAAATCAAGAGGGTATCGATTTTGAAGGATCCATTGCATATCACAGATTTGTATCTGAGTTATTCTTTTGGCCAGCAAAATATCGGTTAGATGCGGGACTAGTTGTTGATGACTCATTTTCTAGATATTTTCTTAGAGTGATATCTTTTGTTCAGCATTATACTAAACCGAATGGACTGGCGCCTTTATTAGGCGATGGTGATGACGGACGGGTTTTGCCATTCGGGGGGCAATCATTAAACGATCACTCTTATCTGCCTGACTTAATTGAANGCACTTGGGATAAGGAAAACAAAGCAACTAAAAATATTTTTAAAAACTCTGAGTATTTGTGGACTTATGGTCCAGAAATGAATGAAGTTGTTTCTGATCGAAAATTAGAGAATTTTAAAGCAACTTCCGTAGGGTATAAGAATGCAGGTTATTTTATAATGGCAAGTGGAGACGATCATGTTTTCATCGATAATGCACCCGTGGGTTATGCAGGAAGGGGTGGTCACGGCCATAATGACTGTCTTTCTTTTGAAGCTGTTATACAAGGTTCTCCAATAATTACTGATAGTGGGTCTTTTGTTTATACTGCTGATTATAAAAAGAGAAACGAATTTAGAGGTACGCTTGCTCATAATACGCCATTTATAGACGGAAAGGAGCAGAATAGTTTTATATCTAACAAGGAACTTTTCTCACTAAAATATGAAGCAATTCCAACTCTTCATGCATGGCAAGTAAATGATGAAAAAGATACATTTTGTGGTTCGCATTCGGGATATAAATTTTTGGAAAACCCTGTAATACCTCATAGAAAGATTATTTTAGAGAAAACTGAACATCGATTGCTAATTAATGATAATTTCCAAGGAGTGGGTTTGCATTCGGTAATTATACCATATCGATTTGACCCTGCTTGTTCCTTAACTGAGATTAAAGTTGGTCACTGGTTGATAAAAACAAAAGATAACGAATTTGATTTTGTTTACACAAAATCTTCGAGTTGGGATGTGAGGAAGTTTTCTGCTCACATCTCAGAGAGTTACGGTGTAATTCGACAAAATAGTGTATTAGAGTTTAGTCGTAATGATACCCTTGAGCCTCTTACAGTCGGAATATATCCAAGATCCAGGCGACCTAAAGATATTGAATCATGGTTAAGAAGCTCTATTTTATAATAATCTATTCGCTAGCGTCACTGGTCGTAATTAGCACCAGGAAGCGAATACCTTAGTTGCATGGGTTGTTCAGGTTTAATTCCCAGCTTGTCGCAAAAAGCGATTAGAGGCAGCTCATTTTGCAGCAAAAAATCTAGAACACCGCCTAGAAATTCAGGATTTTGGAGTCCGTTTGTTATGTCGTCCGTTGATAGGCCTGAAATTGATAAGAATTCAGCTCTAAGNTCTTCATTGACCAAAATAAATTCAAGGGCTCTTAAGGCAATTGTTTCTGCATATTGTATATCTTTATGGGGTTTATTCATTATTATTCGTTAATTTGCCTATAAAATCTCGTTATAATTTAATTCTAAATAACTTCGCAGCATTCAAGCCAAGAATTTTATTTTTTANTGTTTTTGATAACATTTTTGCTGTTGTAATAAATTCAACAGGGTTATGTTCAATTTCGCCACGTGGATAGTCACTACCGAGCATTACATGATTATGACCAGCTTTTTTTAATAAAGGAATTAGCATATTTTGATCAAAAACTACGGTATCATAGTAAAATTTTGAAAAATAAGAACTTGGTTTTTTAGAGATATTTTGTCTTGTTTCTGGGCGGGACTCGTAAGCTTTATCAGTTCTACCTGAATAATAAGGTAAATACCCGCCACCATGTGCTATAATGATTTTTAATTTTGGAAAATCATCAAGTATTCCCTCATAAATTATTGATGCCATTGCGAGGGCCTCTTCCAAAGGTTGGCCTATAGAGTTCCATAGAAAATACTCTTTTAAACGTTCGTCATGAGTAAATCCGCGAGGATGTATGTAAATTGGTAATTGTAATTCCTCAGCTTTTTGCCAGAATTTTTTAAACTTACTAATCCCAATATCTCTAGACTTTACGTGCGAAGGTATAGTGATNCCCTTTAGACCAATGCTGACTAAATAATCCATTTCTTTAAGGGTCAGTGATTGATTCTGAAGTGGAACAGCTCCAATGCCGATGTATCGGGTAGGATATTTGGAGATAAACTCAGCAATACTATTATTGCATTGTCTAACTACTTTCTGGGCGATTTTTGAATTGGTCCAATAGGTTGGGGTAGGCAAATTCATTCCAATAACTTGAATGTCGATACCCATTGCATCCATATCTTTAAGTCTCATTTTTGGACTTAATAAAGAATCTTTGTGATATTTTGATTGTATAAGGTGCCCAGCACGCGAAGCTTTGGGCACCCAATGTTGCATTCCAGGTCTGTTACCGCGTATTTTTATTTTTTTTGTTAATTCCAAGACCTCCGGTAACGCGACATGTGTGTGAATGTCAATTTTTGGAAAGGATGAATTGTTGCTCATATTCGCTCCTCCTTAGTTCTTTCTTGCATTAAATGCATTAGCTAACAGCTCATATGAAGCTATTCGATCTTTTGGTTCATGGCAGATAGTTAAAACTACTAGTTCTTCTGCCTGATAATCATTAGCCATTTTGGATAAAATCTTGACACATTGGTCGGGGTCACCATACAAGCTTTGAGGCCGATTATATTCAATNAATTTCAACTCTTGTTCTGTGTATGGGTAAGCGTCTGTTTCATCACTCGAGGGGTAGGGGCCTCTCTCCCCCTTAGATCTTTTTAATAACACTAAGTCTCTACTTCTCGCCAATTGACGCGCTTTTTGTTCGGTTTCAGCACATGTTATGAAAACACAGAGGCTAGTCTTAGGCTTTTTATTGAAAGGTGAACACTGAAAATGTTTTATGTAGTTTTGTATTACACTTTGGCCGCCATTTGGCGCTATAAATTGAGCAAAAGTGAAAGCAAGGCCAAACTCTGCTGCATATTGGGCGCTCTGACCGCTTGAACCCAATAACCATAACTCAGGGATCGTTTCAGGTTTTGGTGATATTTTAATATTTTTAAAGATTTCTGTTGGAGGTTGTGTTCCCCCAATAAATGATAACATGTCCGCGATCCTCGTCGGAAAGTATTCTATGCCAATCTCAGAGCCATAACCTAAAGCCATTGCTGTTATCTGATCACTTCCCGGAGCTCTTCCGATACCTAAATCAATTCGCCCTGGAAATAGGGTCTCTAGAGTGCTGAATGTTTCCGCGACTTTTAGGGGACTGTAGTGACTGAGCATTACGCCGCCAGATCCTACTCGGATCTTTTTAGTAGCATTTGCAACTTGACCAATCATAATTTCAGGGGTCGATCCCGCAAATGAGTCTGATGCATGATGTTCAGCTAACCAATAGCGATGATATCCAGCTTTATCGCATACTTGAGCGAGCTCAATAGTTTCCTTTAAGGCATCAGAAACCGTCCCATTCTGTCTAATAGGAGATTGATCAAGTGCGGATAATTTCAAGTTGGCATTAATAATCACACATATATTATAGCCATAAGGAGGCTTAAATCCAGTTCAGTTTTCTAATTATTTACAGACTTGACTTGAGTGGTTAACATAAAAATTATGAGGCATACTAGAGTTGGTTTATTAAGTTTTAATAAGGATAAGGCTTATTCGGGGTTAACCCTNATTAGCCCTTTGCATGGAAATGAAACTTACCTAATAGGAATGACTGGGGAGGTTCTCCATAATTGGATACACCCCTATAAACCTGGGAATTACGCCTATTTGTTGCCGACAGGTAATCTATTATGGGCGGGTGAAACTCCAAATGGACCGAGTCCAGGGGGAGGTAAAGGCGGACTTTTGAGAGAGTATGACTGGAATGGAAATGTAATCTGGGAATACAAAGACGATAATCAACACCATGATTTTCGACGGTTGCAAAATGGTAATACGATATACATCGGTTGGGAAAAAATGCCCTCCGAGGCTCAAAAGCGTATGGAAGGAGCTGAGCCTTTGTCGGAGGCTGAAGGCGGAGTTACTTGGAGCGATTATTTGCGAGAGGTAAACCATAAAGGGGATATTGTTTGGGAGTGGCATGCCCATTTAGATTTGAAAATTGAGGATTACCCGCTTCATATAATGAGTACCCGAAAAGAGTTTCTTCACTGCAATGCATGCCATGAATTAATAGATGGTAATTTGATGCTAAGTTTTCGCAAGAATAGTATGGTTGTTGTAATCGAAAAAAAAACAAAGAAAGTAATTAAAAAATGGCAAAACGATAATTGGGGGCAACAACATGATTGCCAACGTNTAGAAAATGGTAACGGACTTATCTTTGCTAANGGTATTCATAAACCTGGAGGTGTCTTTTCTTCAAGAGTTATCGAGTTTGATTGGGATACAGGAGATGAGGTTTGGGGTTTCTCAGATAAACCACCATGGTCGATGTTTAGTCCAAATATAAGTGGCGCACAGCGTCTTTCAAATGGTAATACTCTTATNTGTGAGGGATTAAATGGNCGATTCTTGGAGGTAACAAAAACAGGAAATATTGTTTGGGAATTTATCAGTCCATGGTTTGCTAATACTGAAAAGGGACCAAATAACTCTGTGTTTAGGGTATATAGATATGATGAANTATCGCCTCACATTTCAGGGCGTGTAAAAAGTATATGAAAACGTTAACTATTCATTGTGCAGGAGACTATGTATGTCATGATCTTATTATATTCGTTAAAGTTGTTTTATATTTTAATAGAAGTTATAAACTTTAAATGAAAATAAACTTGAAATTAATTTGTATTTCTCTCTTTGTTTTATTCCTAATTACAGGTTGCAGCAACCGTGAAGCCTATATTTATGATCCCCATGAATTTAATCGAGAAAGAGCCGATTTTGGGCGAGAGTTAACCGATAGGACTGAGGTTTCTATATGTTATCATATGGGGTCAACAACGCCGCAAATGTTAGAACAAATGGCAGATGATGAGTGTCGAAAGTTTAATAAAAAAGCAAAATTTAAAAAAAATCAAATANTAATATGCTCTGTATCTACTCCCGCGTTGATCCATTTTGATTGTATTAATTCTTCAATTAAAAATTAATTCCTTAATTATATTATTACTTTTTAAACTAATTCCGGTCTAATCTTGGTTAGTTTTATTTAAGTTGCGAGAACGGAGTAAGCCAATGTCCAAAGTGTTATTAATTATAGTGAGCCTAGTGCTAACTGCTTGTACTGGTAAGACCGACCTCACCAAGGGGCAAGTTATAGGAATTATTGGGGGCGGGGTTATAGGATCATATGTTGGTAATTATTTGGGTAGCGGTTCTGGAAATTTATTATTTATGGTTGCAGGNGCATCTTTGGGAGGTCTAACAGGCTATGCCTATGGGGATGAACTGGTGCCATCAGACCAGGCTGAATTTAAGAAATCAGCGAAATTTGCAATGGATAAAATGAAAGACGGAGAGGTTTACTCTTGGGTAAACAAGGATACTGGAATTGCTGGAACCATCAAGCCGACAAGAAGCTATTATGCTCAAAATGGTAAGTACTGCAGAGAGTTTCTGGCGACGATATCGACAATTAAAAATATTGGTAGGGCGGACGGACTGGCATGTAAAATTGGCAGAAACGCTTGGTTTGTTGACTCTCGAGTATAGTTGATCACAAGCACTTAGCTTTAGATTAAATTTTAGAAATTATTTTATATGTTTTTGTTCTTCAAACAGGTTTTGTTGACGTAATTCCTTATACTGGTAAACTCAGGATAATGTTTACTGGGATGATTGATTGTGGTTTTAGCTCCTCGAATTAGCAGTGATAGTTTTGGTTTAAAGGGTGCAACTCATTTTGAAATAAATGGGAGTACTTCGTTAACTAATGTTCCGCCAATAAATGAATTAAAAGATATAAAATCAGCNATCTATGAAGGGGAAAGGGCTCTAATTTATAATCGCTCAAGCTTTAGCCCCGATACTGCCAAACCATCTTTTTCTAGTCTTGAAAATAAAGGATATGTTCAAAGTCAGTTAGAATTATTTGANGGCAATGATAAAGAACGCTCCCTTGGTCTCCCCATGATCAAGAACAATAATGAGGAATTTGTTAATTCCTTTAGTCAAAATGGGTCGCAATACGAAATGATCTATGAGGCTAATAATTCTCCAATATCTAATGTCGTTACAAATATTTATGAAAATATTTACTCAATCCTTGACGGATCTAAGTCGCGAAATGGCGAAAATATAAATATTAGGCTATAAATTAATTCATATTTAAATTATTGGAATATCAATGAAAAAATAAATACTAAGAATTCTCCTTATAGTTATCCAAGTGTTCTGGTGTATCAATGTCAAAAAGCACAGCATTCTCTTCCATTGGAACTTCTGTAATTTGCTCAATGTGCTCATCTAATATGTTTTTAGCGCCTATATCACCATCTATAGATCTTATTTGTGTGAGATATTCATTACTCCATACTATTGGGTTGCCCCGTTTCCTGCCATAAACAGGAACGCAAATTGAATTTCCTTCGATAGGGTTGAATGCGTCAATTAACTTATCTATGTGCATTGCTTTAATCAGAGGCATATCTCCGAGGCATACAATTATTCCGTCGGTATCCTTTGGGATTATCTCAAGTGCTGTCTTTAATGATGTGCTTAATCCTCTTTGATATTCATGATTATGGATAAAATTTAGATCTAAACTCGTCAAAGCTGCCTTAATTTTTTCTGATTCATGTCCAGTTACTACGATAATATGGGATAATTTTGAATTTATTAATTCTGTGGCAACAACTTCTATCATTGTCTTGCCATTGAGATCAGATAAAAGTTTATTTTGACTACCCATTCTTCTAGAAGCGCCAGCCGCTAATAGAATACCTGTTATTTTGTAATTATTCATATTTAAGTGATAGGTTCTCTCTTCNTTTCTTAAGTGTCCTCTCTCACTTATTTCTTTAAGGAGCCCGCCACCTCCCATAAGCATTACTTCTTTTTTATTCAATTTTTTATTGGCAAGTATTCTCCATAAAATCCAATCAAATCCATTTAGTTTAGGCGAGCGAGCGCAGCCTGGCATTCCAATAACTGGTTTGTTACGAACTGTGCCAAAAAAAAGTAAATTCCCAGGGTCTACTGGCATCCCAAAATGGTCGACGGTGCCGCCAGCTTTGACTAATGATCTTGGAAGAACGTCTTCTCTGTCTACAACGGCAGAGGCGCCTATAAGTAAAATAACATCACACCCAAAATTTTCACACTGTTTAATAGAATTTATGACGTCTTGTTGTTCGTGGTTACATCTNATTTCATGAATGATTTCGCTACCAAGTTGTTGTATTCTTGCATTTGTTGTCTCGCTTGTTTTTACTAATATATTTTTCTTTGTATTGGGAAGCTTAGTGAGGATTAAGCCAACCGATTTTTTTTTAAAGGGTAAAATAGAGATTATTTTATTGCTAGAAATATTGTCGATAACTTTATCTAAAACAGACTTTGGAACTGCAAATGGAATAATTTTTATTGTTGCTATTAATTGACCTTTATTTACTCTTTCATTATTTTTTAGTGTCGCTATCGTTATTGCTTCATTAATTAAATTAATCCGGTCAAGTTTAGTCTGATCAAGGTGCATTAAACCTTTAGTTTGTGAAATAAGATTGCATCTCCCAGTAAAGGCATTTCCAGTTTCGACTAATGTTGTTTTGAGAGCTGTTGCAATTAATAATGCCGCTTTATCTTCACTTATGTCACTAATCTCTAATCGAGCTACAGTAATTTTATTAATATTATGGTATTTTAGTAATTCTATATCTTTGTGAGTTAAAATCTGACCCTTTTTAATAGTTATGTCTGATATTTTAGTTGTATGCGCTAAAATTGTATCAACCGCATCATCAATCAAAACTTCACCAAAAATCATCAGATTATACCGGGTTCGGCATATCTAACTGAAATTATTTCGGCTAAGATTGATACTGCTATTTCAGATGGAGATTTGGCCCCTATATTAAGCCCAACCGGCGCATTTATTCTTGATAATTCTTCTTTGCTGTATCCATTATTTATCAGCCTCTCTATCCGTGCAGCATGTGTACGTTGACTACCCAAGGATCCAATATAAAATGCTTTTGATTTAAGAGCGACTTCTAATGCTGGATCATCAAGTTTTGGATCATGAGTTAGGGTAACCACCGCACTTCGATTATCTGCATTAAATTTCGACATAGCTTCGTCAGGCCACTCATCGGTTATATTGACATCGGGAAAACGCTCTTCAGTGGCAAAAGAGCCTCGAGGATCGATTAGTAATACATCAAAACCCGATACTTTTGCCATGGGAATTAATGCTTGAGATATATGTACAGCACCAATTATCGCACACCTTAAGGGCCTGTTATAAACTTGAATAAATATTTCATCCCCATTATCAACAATTAAACTAGGAATATTATTATTGATTGCCACCTTTACGCTGCTCAACAGATCTGGACTTAAGCCATCAGTCGAATTTTGATTATTTACGGAATAATAATATTTTTTTTGAGATTTTAGATTAGAGATAACCGCGAATGGCATTTCGTCTAAGATTCGTTGGAGAATTCCGATATTATCAGAATTTTGCACTAATATTCGGATATCTCCTCCACAGGCAAGACCGACTTCCCAGGCCTCATCATTGGTAACACCAAAATTAAGGATACGACTCTCGCCATCAGAAATTGTATTTAACGCTTCACCGATTACAGATCCTTCAATACAGCCGCCTGATACTGAACCGACAAATGCTCCCTGATCATTTATAACTAGCTGGCTCCCAACAGGTCTTGGTGAAGATCCCCAAGTGCCGATAACAGTTGCAAATGCAACCTTTTTGCCTTCATTGATCCAGTCTATAGCTTGACTCAGTAGTGAATTTTCATCAGGTTGAACTAGCATTAGTTCTCCTCATAAATACAACTATTCAGGAATTGCTCGACGGGTCATTACATTGATAAGATGTGCCCGATACTCTGCTGATGCATGAATATCTGAATTAAGGCCATNATCTGAGACTTTAATATCTTTAATCGCCTCTGGTGTAAAATTTGAACTTAATGCAGCCTCAAATTCAGGAATTCTATATGCGCATGGTCCAGCTCCAGTAATGGCTACTCTAACAATATTATCGNTTTTTGAGACAAATGAACCAACAATTGGATACCTAGATGCTGGGTTTGGAAAATGCATGTAACCGGCTTGTTCTGGTATGGGGAACAATACAGCAGTAATTAGCTCACCGTCTTCTAATGCCGTATCAAACATTCCAGTAAAGAAGTCATCTGCAGCAATCTCTCTTCTGTCTGTTTTAATCGTCGCATTTAATGAAAGCACTGCTGAGGGATAACTCGCTGCTGGGTCACTATTCGCTAGAGAACCGCCAATAGTGCCTCGGTTTCGTACCATTTGATCGCCAATAGTACCAGCTAGGTGGGCTAGGGCTGGTATTTTATCTAAAATAATCTCAGAAGCACTAACCGTATGATGTGTTGTCATTGACTTAATTATTATATTATTTCCTTCGAGAGAGATGCCTTTTAAATCTTCTATATCGGCCAAATCGATTAAATCAGTTGGTTGATCTAGTCTTTGTTTTAACACTGGAATCAATGTCATTCCTCCGGCAAGAAACCGTGGATCCTCACTCTCGGAATATATTGTTGTTGCATCTGTATTCGTCGCTGCTCTTTTATACTCGAAGTCATACATGATATACTCTCCTATGCCTGCTGCATTTCTTTCGCGGCGGCTTCGATTGCTAAAACGATATTATGATACCCAGTGCATCTACAAATATTTCCTTCTAGCGCTTCTCTAATTTCCATTTCAGATGGATTTGGATTATCATTGACTATACCAATTGCGCTCATGACCATTCCTGGGGTACAAAAACCGCATTGAAGTGCGTGATGTTGGCGAAATGCTTCTTGCATTGGGTGTAATGTATCACCATCAGCTAATCCTTCGATAGTAAGCACATCGGAGCCATCTGCTTGCGCTGCTAGGATAGAACACGACTTCACTGCTCTGCCATTTACGTGAACTGTACAAGCTCCACATTGTGATGTATCACAACCAACGTGCGTACCTGTTAAACTCAGCGTTTCTCTAATAAACTGAACAAGTAGAGTTCTCCCCTCAACCTCTCCAGATACATCTTCACCATTCACGGTCATCTTAATTGACGGCATTTAAATTGCTCCACTATATATTCTAATATCTTCAGATACGAAGTATATATAATAAATAGGTCANAAGAAATCAAAAAAAAATAGCTTTTCTTCTTTTTTAAGGTTTAAGCATGATAAATAGTAGAAAAAAATATAGATTTTACTAATTTTTAATTTTGTTATGAACCAATGGTTATCCTTATTTGATATTTTTTGAGGACGCAATGGCTCCAGCTGTAGATTCAGTTTTTGATGTCGCATTCTGGTTTTCTGATCAGGGTGTAAATAATCAGGAATATATTCAACCAGCGAAGCTGCATTCGTTATTATTNATTTCTCAAGCATACTATGCNACAATTAGTGATGGAGAAAAACTCTTTCCTGCTCTTTTTTTGGCGGGNGAAAGTTGGCCAATTGAACCATCGGTCGAGGCCGCTTGGTTTCGTGGAAGGCCAGNTTTCGGTGAGCAAAAACAATTCAAAAGTGATACACAAACTTTTCTGACCAGTATTTGGAAGCGGTTTGGTCATCATTCTACTGATTATCTGGTCAAGATGTGTTCTAGGTCATCGGCTTATAAAACGGCGGTTAAACGTGGTTTAAGATCTGAAATTTTTCTTAAAAATATGGTAGATGACTTTAAAAAACAAGAATATACTATTGATTCTATTCAATTTTTGGATTCCCGGACAGCGAGATCTCATACAGGGCGCACCGTCACAGTTAAAACATGGAACCCACGTAATCAGAGACGCAAAAAATAGTTGGTTGTGTTATTCTATCGAAAGATTGTTTTAATTAAAGATCTGATATTAAAATTTATTTTATAAAAATATCAATTAGGTCTCAAAATAAAAAATGATAACCAAAACAGCAAGTACCGAAATTATCATTGTAACCGATCCACTTAAAGAAGAGGTACGGGCTAGGATGCCACTTCGACCGTGATATTTGCTCAGGCTCNCAATAACGGCAGCCAACCCCTTATTTATCAAAGATTGCAATGACGCATTATTGGTTTTTATAGCATTTACGACAAAATTTAATATCTTTGGAATAAAAACTCTATAACTCCAATCGAAATCCAAATTAGTAGATTTTAATTCTGGGGGATATAACCCTGATCTCATTAGCCAGCCAAACGCCAATGCAGAGAAAAATAAAAGCTGTAATTGCGTAACAACATGGGTCNTCGTATAAGGTTTGTAGTTAATATCATATGGAAGAATGTCATACAACCAATGCGGGTATACACCAATAGCTATGCATAAAAATGCNGCTATACCCATCGCCNCCAGCATATTTTTTGGTGCTTCCTGTGGGCGTTTTCCAGAGTCGTGTTGAAAAAAGGCAAAGTATGGTATTTTAATTCCCGAATGATGGAACACGCCAGCAGATGCAAATAATAAAACTCCCCATACAAACCAGTGTCCCTCGACTGCAGCAGCCGTCACAATTAATGATTTTGATATAAATCCACTAAATAATGGAAAAGCGGATATAGAAGCAGCGCCGACGATACAAAATCCAGTTGTATAAGGCATTGTTTTGTAGAGCCCACCTAGTTCTGACCCTTTAATTGTTCCTGTTCGATATAATACCGCGCCCATAGACATAAAGAGCAGTGCTTTATATAGTATGTGTGAAAAAGCATGNGCTGCAGTTCCATTAAGAGACAACTCGGTTCCAATACCGATACCGACCACCATAAAACCTAATTGATTGTTTAAACTATAAGTTAACACTCGCCTCAGATCATTCTCAATAACTGCGTAAAATATTGGAAATGCCGTCATCGTTGCGCCAATCCAAATTAACATCTCAGTACCAGGGAAACCTCTAGCTAAGGCATAAATAGCAAGCTTTGTGGTAAATGCTGAGAGAAATACTGTTCCGGTAACAGTNGCNTCTGGATAGGCGTCTTCTAGCCAATTATGAAGGAGCGGGAAGGCGGCTTTTATGCCAAAAGCAATAAAAATTAAAATTGGACCCAGCCCACTCAGGTTCATTTTGTCAAAAGCTATTGAACCAGTTTTATGGAAATGGATGATAGCGCCTGCTAATAAAAGAACACCTGATCCCACTTGAATAATTAGATATCTCATTCCAGCTTTGAATGAAGTCTCTGTTCTGCTCGACCAAATTAAAAAAACTGAGGCTATTGCGGTTATCTCCCAATAGATAAATAAAGTTACAAGATCACCAGCGAAAGCTCCACCGATAGCCGCGCCTGCATAAACTAGAGCTGCTATTTGTTGGACTGTATCTTTTAGGTGAAATGCATAAATTAGGCTAATAATAGCTGCTATGTGAAATATATATCCAAAAAGTAAGCTTAAACGATCTATTCTTACTGGCGATAAATTATATCCAAATATTTCAAATGGAAAGTATACACCATTAGACGCCGTTATTAAGTCCCAAATGCCTAATATGGGAAGTAATAACATATAAACATTTCTNATATTTCCGGGGAAGAAAGGTACTAAAAACGCACCTATAATAAGAATTAAACCCGGCGGTAAATCAATCATTTTGGTTCTCGTTATAGTAATTTTCTGGACGCATTATGATCTTACGCAGAATTTTTGCAGCTAGAACTAAAAATACGCAACCTATAAAGCCATACCATCCATACATCCCAGGAATTATGTCTTCGACTTCAAATTCCACATGCTTATGGTAAAACAAGTCCGCCAGAACGGTTAATATACATATTGTTACCAAAGCATACCAAATTTTATCGACATTCTTTTTNTTATCCAACCAAAACGATTTATTATTTGGTTCTGAATTATCTTCCATTATTTCCTCTTCAATCAATTTAAACCAGCCACAGGGGCTAGTAGTCTGAATATTAGATCTGCATAGAAAAATAAAGCAATGCAACCTAAGCTTGAAAGAAACATTGCCAATAGACAAAGGGGTGGAGCTTCTCTGACCGTTCCAAAGCTAAGGCCCGACCAGAAATCAGTTGTTTTTATTTGATCTTCATGAGAGTGCTGACCAGGTTTTGGCGAGGCAAAGAATCCTCGACCGATGATTGGCATTAAGTAAGCTATATTAAGTAAAGAGCTAACCATAAATATAACCATAAAAACAATGTAACCTGCTTCCACAGAAGATAACATTAAATACCATTTGCTCCAGGAACCACCTAAAGGGGGCAACCCGATCACACTTAATGATCCAATGAGAAATGCTGTATATGTCAGGGGCATAATACGTCCTAAGCCATCCATCTCGGATATCTCAGTTTTATGGCTGGCAACCATAATGGCTCCAGCACAAAAGAATAACGTAATTTTACCAAATGCGTGCATAGCAATATGCATTCCACCTCCCATTATACCTATTCCATTTGCTAACGATGCAGCTAAAACGATATAGGCAAGTTGGCTTATAGTGGAATACGCTAGGCGTGCCTTTAAATTATCTTTGGTCAGTGCAATGCATGATGCAGTGATTAACGTGAAACCAGATACATACATCAGCCAATTATCTTCTGTAAGCCCAGCAAGGGTATCAACTCCAAAGATGTAGATGACTACTTTTAAAACAGTAAAAACACCGGCTTTAACCACCGCAACTGCGTGCAATAGTGCGCTAACAGGTGTTGGTGCAACCATTGCCGCTGGTAACCAACGGTGAATTGGCATTAATGCCGCTTTTCCAATGCCGTACATGTATAAAAACAATAAGATACCTATCGTTACACCTGTTAACTTATCATCAAAGATGCCACCTTGCTTGAAATCTAAAGTACCTGCGCTGTACCAAGTCCAAATAATGGCAAGCAGCTGCAAACCGACTGACGTTCCCAATAAGATTCCGAGATAAATTCTTCCCGATTTTATCGCCTCAGGTTTCCCTGAATGGGTTACTAGAGGAAAAGTACAAAGAGTTAATACCTCATAACAAATAAATAAAGTTAACATGTTGCCAGCAAAAGCAACCCCGGCTGCGCTGGCTAAAGAAATTGCAAAAAAGAAATAAAATCGGGTTTGATTTTTTTCGTGATGACCACGCATATAGCCAATTGAATAAATAGAATTAATAATCCAGAGACCAGAGGCTATTAAGCCAAATAACATACCCAAAGGCTCTACCGTAAATGTAATGTTTAGGCCCGGAAAGAACTCAAGCAATGTTATGGTAGGGCGTTCCCCTTCCATTATTGAATGAGTTAAAGAACCCACGACTAAAAACATTGAGATGGATGTTGCCAGCGTAACACTTTCACGTAAGTTAGGCCATTTTCCGCTTAAAAGTATGAAAATAGCGCCTATTAAGGGAACCATTATGGAAAGTATAATTGTGTTTTCTAAACTCATAATGGAGTACCCATAAGTTCTTTTGCTGCCGATAGAGCGCTTGAAACTGTTAAATCTGTAGCTATTCCAAAATAATAGTTTGCTCCAACTAGGATCCAGATTGGAATAAGCATGGATAGGGGAGCTTCTTTGATTTCAGTTGATTTACCAGAAGTTGNNTTGAAATAAGCGATTTCAATTACCTTCCACACATAAACAATCGATAGAAGAGAGCCAATTAGTACAATTACAGCTACTGGCCACCAACCCTTTTCTAATGTAGCGAGTATTAGATACCATTTGCTGATAAAACCGACTGTTAAAGGAACTCCAATAAGACTTAATCCACTCATTAAGAAAGCTGCCATTGTGAATGGCATTGATTTACCCAAGCCAGCCATATCATCAATTTTCACTGACTTTATACGAAGGAATATTGCGGCAAGAGCAAGAAACAGGCCACCCTTGATGAGCGCGTGGTTGAAAAGATGAAGAATAGTTGAGGTCAACCCAGTTACGGTTACAGCACTAATTCCAATAACCATATATCCAACCTGAGCTATGCTTGAATAGGCCAAAAGCTTTTTTATATTTGTCTGGAAAATTGCAACAATTGACATTGAAATTACAGCTATCAATCCCAATGCTAAAAGTAGTTCATCTATTATCAATTTATCGAAAATTTGATACCCAAAAATTGTAAAATATACTCTCAGCAGAACATAAACAGCGACTTTAGTCGCCGTCGCTGCAAGAAAAGCTGTCACNACGGATGGAGCGTACGCATACGCATTTGGAAGCCAAACATGAAGGGGAAATAATCCAAGTTTTAAACCAATACCAACGGTGATGAACCCTAATGCTATTAAAATTGTCTTAGTATCGGAAAGTTCTGGCATTCTGTCTGCTAAATCGGAAATATTTAAAGTTCCCGTCATTTGATACAGTAAACCTACGCCGATTACGTAAAATGTAGCTCCAACTGTTCCAAGAATTAAATATCTGNATGCAGCGGTTAATGCGTTTCGGGAGGAACCTAGGCTTATGAGAACGTAGGAAGATAATGAAGAAATTTCTAAAAATACAAAAAGATTAAATGCATCTCCAGTTATAGTAATTCCCAGTAAACCGGCAAAGGCGAGCAAAAACATTGTGTAAAATAAATAAATCCTATCTTCATCAATTTCAAAATATACACTGTTTTTGGCGAAAATTAATGTAATTGAAGAGACGCCTGAAACAAACAATAAAACAAAGGCGGATAAAATATCTACTTTATATTCGATGCCCCAAGGGGCTGGCCAACTTCCTAATAGATAGGAAATTGGACCAACCATGGTAACTTGACTAAGAAGGTTTATCGATATTGCAAATGAAACCAATGATGCGATCAAGGCTATTAACCAAGCAATAGCAGAATGCCTAAATATCAAACATATTGGTGCTGCCAATAAAGGAATGACAACAATNAATATTGCTTGATGTGGTGCGAGAAATTCAAACATTAGTCGTCTAACCTCTCACTTTTAAGAATGTCATCTTCTTCGACCGAACCAAAAGTCTCTCGTATTCTAACGATAAGCGCTAATCCAAGTGACGTAGTTGCAACGCCTACCACAATAGCAGTTAATATTAAAACGTGGGGAAGGGGGTTTGAGTACGCCTTGATTGTCTCGTCAAGTATGGGAGCAGATCCNCCGTTTATCTTGCTTATTGAAATGTACAAAACGAAAACTGATACTTGAAATATATTCAAACCAACAATTTTTTTTATCAAATTTCCGTGAGANATGACTATATACAAGCCGATCATCATAAAGATAATGACAATCCAATAATTTATTAAACCAGGAATATCGAATGATAAGTTCATTAATTATGAATCCTGACCCGCGAATACGAAGAAAACGGTGATCATGGTTGCTGCAACAGTTATACCTACGCCGAGTTCCACTAAAAGAATACCGATATGCTGTCCTGCTATATTATTCGGCCCGAGAACGTTGTAATCTAAAAAATTACCCCCAAATATTATTCCGGCAATTCCAACCCCTGTATAAAGAATAACCCCAACGCTTAACAGCATNCGAGTTGCACCAGATGAAATAACTTTCCTTGCATGATGAATACCAAAAATAAGACTATATAGTATTAATGCAGAAGCGAAAATTACCCCCGCTTGGAAGCCTCCGCCTGGACCAAAATCGCCATGAAACTGAACATAAAGGGCAAATAGTAAAATAACTGGAATCATAAGTTTTGTAATAACCCTTATTATGGAAAAATGTTTCATTCTTTTTCTCCATCTGTCTTTAAACTAGTTANTTGTTTAACATCTGCTTTTTTTCCAGTTCTGCCTCGTCCTAAAAGCACAAGCACGCCAACGGCAGCTGTAAAAATCACAAATGTTTCGCCCAAAGTGTCATATCCCCTGTAACTTGCTAAAATAGATGTAACTATATTTGGAACTCCAATTTCGGTGCCTGATTGCTCAATAAATCGCTGAATCAAATATTGATTGGAGGGCGCATTGATATCACCGTAAAGAGGCATGTCCAATGTGCCATACACTAGCGCTGCTCCCGTCACTAGTACAACTATTATGGGCATAATAGGGTTTTTTATCTGTTTTTTTTCTTTCTTTTGATGAGTAATTGCGAGGGTTGCAAGCATTAGTAGGGTTGAAATACCTGCGCCAACAGAAGCTTCTGTAAAGGCTACATCCACCGCAGCCAGCAGAACGTAAAAAGAGGCAGCTAAAAGGCTAAAAATTCCCGATAAAATTACAACACCAAAAAGATTATGAGAAAGCAATATAGAAAATGCAGTTATGGACATAAGGACTAAAATAGCAACATCGAGAAACCCAGCCATTATACTTCTTCTTTGCTTGAATTGCGACGATCCTGTGCCACAATCGGTTTAATTTTTCCAGCCATAGCAGCTTTTGCTAAAGCATGTGTCGTTGTTGGTGAAGCAAAAAACATAAAAAGCAGAATGAGTAAGAGTTTAACTGAAACTATTGTCCAACCAGCCTGCAGCATCATACCCAATCCAAAAGCTCCTAAAGCTAGAGTATCTCCAAGCCCCGCTGCATGCATTCTGGTATATACATCTGGGAGCCTCAATATGCCTATTGCGCTTATAATTGAGAATACGCAGCCTATGATAATCAATATCCAACTAAAAATATCTAATAACATTAGATATCCCCTAATGGATCAGATTTGGTCGACTGAGAAATATCTGTACCACCCCAAAACTTCATAATTGCAATGGTTGCTATGAAATTTATTAAGGCATAAACAAGAGCTATATCAAGAAATTCTGGCCGCCCATCCAAAAATCCGAGCACGGCAATTAATAGCATGACCTTGGTCCCAAAAAGGTTTACGGCTAAAATACGGTCATAGATGGTAGGTCCCAATACTCCGCGAATTAGAATAAGTATCATAGCGATAATAATAGCTATTGCTGCAGCTGCGAACATAATCTATTTACCCTCCATTTTGCACACACGCCGATCCATACGGCCCGAGAGCACCTCGTCGGCGGCTCCCTCTGTTAATGCGTGAACCTCAACATTATCATCATTTAAAGCGAGAGTTATTGTTCCAGGTGTTAACGTAATTGAGTTTGCATAGGTAACAGCGCCTACATTCGATTTCTGACTAACTTTCGATTTAAAAAGCACAGGACTTATCTCAAGGTTTGGTTTAATCACCAATAAGGCAATGTCCACATTTGCTTTAAGTATTTCCCAAATCAGCCACGGCCAGTAAGTGATAGCCTGTAAAATAAAGTGAATAGGGAAACCCTCATCGTCAATAACATTCATTCTGTGAGCTAACCACGCTACCAATAAGCATGATATTATTCCTAAGAATAAAATTAATGGCTCAAAAATACCAGATAGCATTAGCCAAAAAACAAACAAAAATATTGTTAGCCCAACTTTTAGCAAATTACTTAACTTCCAAATTAGCAGAATTTCAAATTAATTAAGTCATTTAAGTTACAACAAATCTAGACTAACTATTTTTTTTTTTTGTATCAAGGCAGTTCAGTGGAATATTCGCTCACAGGNCGTATCTTTTTTATTAACCCNTGTTTTTTTAGAAATTTTGCAAATCTTTGGTACCTATGAGTATCTAAAGCTGCTGGCCTAAGTGCAAATCTGGCCATTGTGTCACTCCATGCACGTTTGTTTAATTCATCATTAAGTTTTTTATCTGTATTTATAAATGTTTGCCAGCTCTCTTTGGGGTGATTAACGAGGTATTGCATTGCATTTTCAATAGCATTTACAAATTTTCTAAGGCGACCATCATTTGTTTTATCTTTATGCGCTACAATAATTAGTTCGTCGTATACCGGAACACCATTCTCTTCTGGGTAAAAAGCTAAGCCAGGNTTGTTTATTATATCCATTTGATTGAGTTCAAAATTGCGGAANGCACCGATTACAGCGTCAACTTTGCCTGNGACTAATGAGGGTGATAATGAAAAATTAACATTTATAAGCGTTAAATCTTTTAAACTTAATCCATGCTTTGAGAGCATCGCCGATAACAAAGCATCTTCAAAACCACCCACTGAAAAACCTACTTTTTTACCCTTGAGATCTTTAATGGATCGTATCGGCCCATCTCTTAAGACTACTAAGGAATTTAGTGGCGTGCTCACAAGAGTGGCTATTCTGGTTAACGGTAAGCCTTGATCGACTTGAATATGTAATTGAGGTTGATAGGAAACAGCTAAATCAGCTTTTCCGGCCGCAACTAATTTTGGTGGCATGCTTGGATCTGATGGAGCTATTAGCTCTACATCGAGTCCAGATTGATCAAAAAAACCACGTTCTTTTGCTATTATTAATGGCGCATGATCCGGATTTATAAACCAGTCAAGTAACAGGGTNATTTTTTCTTTTGCAGATGCGACGGAAGTCACAACAGTAAGTGAAAATATTAATCCAAAAATTAAAGTTATATAATTTAACATATTATTTTTATACATTATTCGTCCTTTTGTAGATTAAAACGCGTTTCGGGTGACCAGCTGAGAGCACGCGTTAAGATTGTATCAACTGTATAATAAAGTGCTATTGCCATAAAGGAGAGGGTGAAAAGCGCAGCAAACATAACGTCAATTTGCATTCGTCCATTTGCATGTAACATTAAATAGCCAAGCCCTTCACTTGAACCAACCCATTCACCAACAATTGCGCCNATGGGGGCGACAGCCGTTGCAACACGAAAACCTGATGCTAATGCAGGCATTGCCGAGGGTATACGAATGTATCGGAGAACTCTCCATTTTGATGCATTCATTGTTTTAGCTAAATCTAAAAACCCAATATTTGTTCGTTGAAGCCCATCAAAGAAAGCTGCTGTTACNGGGAAATAAATAATCAGGGTCGCCATNGCAACTTTAGAAGCCATGCCATAACCTAGCCATAAAACTAATATTGGGGCTAATGCAAATACCGGTATTGCTTGGCTAATTACAAGGATTGGCATTAGCCATTGTCGTGCAGGTTGATAGTAGGCCAGAAATATTGCGCTAATAGTTCCAAATATTAGACCTATTGTTAATCCNAGTATAATTTCGGTAAGCGTAATCAGTCCATGAAAAAATAAAAGATCTACATTAGAAATAAGGGCTTTAATTACNAGTGTTGGATTGGGCAAGATATATGGGGGTGCGTCTGTTATAGCGGTTACGAGATACCAAACTAATAATATTGTTAGAAATATAATAATAGCTCTTAAAAATATCACGTTTCTATACCATTATTTTGTTCGAAGCTTAATTGATTTAGTAATTGGGCATGTAGCTCGAGTAGTTTAGTATCCGTGATTTGTCTGGGTTTAACGCTATTAATTTTTATTACTTTTTTTAAACGTCCAGGGCGGTCGTAGAGCACATAAATTCTATTGCCAAGGCGCACTGCCTCCATAGGATCATGAGTAACTATCAAAACAGTATTACTTTTTAGAAGATCTGAAGCCAAATCCTGCATTTTTAATTTAGTTATAGTATCTAGATTTGAAAATGGTTCGTCCATCAAAATAATTTGCCGATTTTCCATTAAGGTTCTGGCAAGCGCAATTCGTTNCCGCATACCTCCCGACAATTTATCTGGTAAATCAGACCTATTTTTAAACAGCCCCACCAAATTCAGGAAATATAGACCNTTTTCATTATCTATTTTTGCCCCTCTGAGTTTGGTTCCGATTGTAATATTTTCAAGCGCTGTGAGCCATGGGAAAAGTAAGTCATTTTGCGCCATATAACTTATTCTAGTATCAAGCTGGCCGCCATCTGAGCATGAAACCGCAATATTATGGTTTTTAGTTTGTAGACCCGCGAAACATCGAAGAAGTGTCGTTTTCCCAACGCCACTGCCTCCTAACAAGCAACTCCACTCACCAGCTTTTAAAATTAAGTTAAGGTTCTTAAATAAGATTTCATGATTATAGGCGAATTNTTTGATTTTTAGTTCTACAGAAAAGTTTTGATCTTTTGGCAAATTCAGCACTCACTCGTTCCTACGCCGGTTTAACTCGGATCAGGTTCTGGAGTCGTCTGCTACAAATCAGACCTCTCAGCCAAAAATGGCTCCCCCCAGTGGTTAATATAAAATCTTTATACACATGTTATAGGTATTGGCACAATACGAAACTCGTTTTAGACTGTGTTAATGCGAAACAAGATATTTTTTAAATTTATAGCATTATTTGTGCCCATGTTTTTAGTATGGNTATTTTCACCTAATGCTTATACACAAATAGACCAAAAGTTTTCTAAGACTAATATTATAATCAATAGTTTAGGTNAAAATCATAAATTTTCAATTGAACTTGCTCTCACACCCCTGCAACAAGCTCAAGGATTAATGTATAGAACTTTTTTACCAGAGAATTCTGGAATGTTATTTGATTACGGTTCATCAAAGTTNATAAGGATGTGGATGAAAAATACTTTTATCTCGTTAGATATGGTTTTTATAAATCAAAAAGGCCAAATTATTAAAATTGTGGAGCGAACGATCCCCAAGTCAGAATCAATTATTTCTTCAAATTTTCCTGCTAGGGCAGTATTGGAATTAAATGGCGGNACAATAGAGAAATTAAAGATAAAAGTCGGTGATTTGGTTAAGCATAAGATGTTCGAACCGTCAGATCAATAACCACAACTGATGATATTAGACTTTTACTTTTTTACAGCNAGCGCTAAACCATCATCAATTGGAAGCAAGGAAAAATCAATTCGATCATCTTTATGAAGTTTTTTTAAAAGTTGACGAAGTGCTATAGTTGATTTTTCATTATCATTTTGATCCAAAACTCGACCACCCCAAAACATGTTATCTAAGACTATTAGTCCATTGCTTTTTATCAGTTTAAGAGCATATTCGTAATAGGTGTCATAATCCTTTTTATTTGCATCAATAAAAATAAAATCAAATAGGGGCTTTTTTTTCTGTATTAATAAGTTTTCCATAGTGGAACTCGCTGGTCCCATTATTAAAGTTATTTTATCCTCTACACCCGCCTTCTTCCAAAACCTTTGTGCGATATTAGTGTAATTATCTACCATATCACAGGTGGTCAAGTGTCCTCCAGTGGGTAGAGCCATTGCTATTGCCAAGGAAGAGTGCCCTGTAAAAGTTCCAATTTCTAGGACTTGCTGTGCATTTGATAATTTAACAAGAAGTCCCAAGAATTGGGATTGTTCCGGAGCCACCTCCCAACCCGCTTCAGGCAATAAGTTAGTTTCTTTTCTTAGTTGAGTCTGAACTTCTGTTTCTCGTAAAGAATTTACTCGCAAATACTCCAAAAGAGAAATGCTTGGGGATCTCATGCTATCTAACATTAAACGCTCTTTTCAATAGAATAAATTTTATTCTAATTTCTGAGTGACTCTGAACTATTAATGGTAGCATGTAGGTTCCTAGCATACGCTTTTGCCGATTTAGTTGATAATTCCTCAGCCTCTGTGGAAAACTCTTTTACGGCTTTAATCGCAGATATCGGAATACGTTTTATTTTTTGTATTACCTCATGCTCTGCGTGGATTAATTCCGTGTGGGGCACAACTTGGCTTACTAAACCAAAATTTAATGCTAATTGGGCATCTATTACATCGCATGTATAAGTCATATGTAGGAGGGCCTTTCTACCTACACGCCCCATAAGAGCTGACATAGCCATTGTTGGCATTATATTATGCGATGTCTCGGGTAATGAAAACTTTGCGTTCTCACTGCAGATTGTAATATCTGTTAGTGCTGCTAAAGCAGCACCAAAGCCGTGAGCCTCGCCTTGAATAATACCAATAACTGGTATTTGCGAATTTCGAAAGGATTCATATAAATCAAATACCACGTCAAATTTATTACGCATCTCCAATGCCTCAGGAAGGGGGCCTTTCTTTTCTCCCATGACTGCTCNTCCCATACAAAAAGCGCTACCTGCGCTCTTTAAGATAATAAATTGATTATTAGTCTGAGTTTCATTAATCAAATTGGTTAATGCAGCTGCCATTTCATCACTTACCCTATTTCCATTATCTGGATCATTAATTGTAATGGTTGCAAAGGCGCCGTTCTGATCAAGTAATAGTTTATTTGACATGTTAGAGGTATCCCCAAAATTACAGTTATTTATAGAGATAAATCAATGCGAGAAAATAAAGCAAGATTTATTTTAAACTATATGTTGTTGCCATGGCTTGGAGTAATTAAAGTGACAAAAATAATCAAGTTAAAGAGGGGAATAAATGCTAAAATTATATCATTATTGGAGTTCAACCTGTTCCCGTAAGGTTAGGATAACTCTTGCAGAAAAGGCAATAGATTGGGTTAGTCATCATATAGACATCGTTTCTAAACTCGAAAATTTAGATCCTAATTATGTAAAGATAAACCCTAATGGAGTTGTTCCCGCAATAGAGCATGACCAAAAAATTATAATCGAATCTAATGTTATTATTGAATATTTAGACGACGTTTTTCCAGAGAAATCCTTGAGACCAAAAAATAGTTATCAACGCGCACTTATGCGTTTATGGCTCGATTTGGCTGAAACAAAAATACATAAAAATGTAAATATAATTTCTTACAATAAAAGACATGTTCCAAGAGCAAATCAACTTTTTTCGAGAGAGGAACAACTCTCAAATATTGAGCGATTNCCTGGAATTGAAAAAAGAGCGGTTATGCTTAAAAGATTTAAAAATGGAGTTTCTGAAGATGATGAGAAACTAGCTGCTGAATGTTTAGGTGAGGCGATGGATCAAATGGAACAGACTTTGGCAACAAGTGAATGGTTGGCGGGACCAGACTTTACGCTGGCTGATATTGCTATTGCTCCATTTATTGAGAGATTTGAGGCCAATGGTATTGATACATTAGTCGATTGGGAAAAACGACCTAAAACTGGGGTCTGGTGGACAAAAGTTCAAGAACGATCATCATTTAGAGAAGCATATTCGTTCCAAGACCCAAACAAATAGGGGAAACATAATGTCTAAAGGATTAGTTGAAAAAAAACCTGGATCAGGTGGATTACATAAGGAACTATTTGTAATTTTTACAACTCCGGTAGCATCAAGAGAAAAAATTCTCAAAATTTTGCCAAAACATTTGGAAAGACAGGTAGAACTTGAGAGAAAGGGCATCTTGTTTGCAGCGGGCCCAATGTTTGAAGAAGGCGTAGAAGGAGCGGTAAGAGGAATGGTTGTTATTCGGGCAAGTTCTTTTGAGGAGGCGCGAAAAATAGCTGATGAAGATCCTCTTCATGCCGCTGGTTTACGATCTTATACCATTGACCGATGGATTATAAATGAGGGTAGTTACTCAGTTAATGTAAAATATTCAGACCAAACTATGCAAATTAAATAGCTAAAGCTTTAAACCCCTTAAAATTCGTCGACTAGAATTTTGCAATAGTATTTGTTTAGCCGCTATATTTTTGTATTTCAGTTTGCCATTCTGTTTCTTTATTTCTCCGGCAATCATTACTGTGTCAACGTTAGACTGGTTTGCTTGAAAGACAATAGTCTCAATTGGATTATTGGCAGGAAATAGATTTAAATCAGTTTTTTTTATCATAATTAAATCTGCTTGTTTACCCGGTGATAAGGACCCAATTTTTTTATCAAGTTTCAGTGCCCGTGCAGAATCTAGAGTTGCCCATTTCAGCGCTTCTCGGGGAGTTATGGAGAGTTTTTGAACAGGTGTTTTAAATTTCTGTGTAAATAATTTATTATCAATATTNCGTTGTGATTGAAGTGTCATTCTCATTATCGTAAACATATCACCTGAAATATTTGACTCTACATCAACCCCGATCGATGGTTGGACGCCTAGACTTCTTAAACGACCTGTTAATGGTGCTCCATGACCCATTTGTAGTTCAACTTCGGGGGTCACTGTCACTGAAGCGCCTGTATCTACAATGAGTTTGAGTTCATTATCACGCAAATATACTCCATGAACTAAATTATGCCTTGGCCCAAGCAACTTCATTTTAGCTAGTTTTTTGTAACCGTTCGGGTTCATTCTATTGGGTGCGCCCCAAACATGTGCAGAAATAATAATATTAAATTCTTTGGCAAGCCTAAAATCATGTTCTGTTACTTCCCAAGTTGAGAAATCTGGGCCAAGTGCAGCCATGGCCAAGGTAAGTAACGCATCATCGGATGCAAAAATTCCGTTTCTCAGACGTTCAATCTCAGATCGTGGGTGTGGAATATGAGTAAAAGGCCTTTCATTCTTCTTCGGATCAGGTTTTGGAGAACCATGTCCAAATACAGCGCGTATTCCAGACTCTTTCAATCCTTGGATAGCTGCATCAGTATGCTCAGGCGTTGAGTTATTGTGGCACCAATCAAAAATTGTTGTAGCTCCACAATTTATCTGATTAAGCGATCCGATAAGATTACCGAGATAGGTATCTTGTGCAGTGAACCGCGGAGCTATTTTAGCGTGCATATTATGCAAATACTCTGGTATCGACCAATTGCCTGCAATTCCGCGTACGCTGGTTTGCCATGTGTGTATATGGGCATTTACAAATCCAGGGATCACAATCATATCTTGTGCATTTATTGTTACTGCATTTATTGATTTAAGGGACTTACCAATCTTTTTTATTTTTTCATCTTGTATCAGAATATCGCCTTTAATTAAGTCACCTATTTTCTTATCCATGGAGATAATAGTGGCATTTTTGATAATTGTATTATTCATTAATTATCCATTTATGACTACATATCGTCTGGAAAATGTCGGGAAGAGTTTATGGCCGAACGAAAATCATTTAGATTTAATTCGTTCCTTATTTCTTTAGTTGCTTTTAAAACCATTGGTTCGGTNGGAATTCCACATCCATTAGCGATTCTATCATTTTTTGTAAAATTTGCTGCTACCGCTGCTACGCCAGCGATTGTGTGTTCACCAATTGAATTAGCAAGAGCTGTTCGCGCTACATCAAGATCTTTTCGATTAGTACCAACAAGCGCGTTCGAAAAGTTTAATAATTCTCTTCCTCCCGGAACTCCTATATCCAGATCTGTATCAATAAGCGCTTTTAGATTTATATTTAAGTTAGTTGACCGTCCACTCTCACGGAGGAACCGGGCATGCCCCGAAGTTCAGAAAAAACATTCATTAAAGGCAGAAATTCTGCCTGCTACCACTTCAGATTGTGCCCTCGAGAGACCCTCGTGATGTTGATAGTCTGCGATTAGTATATTCTTAACAGGTAGGTACTGAATATTTTCAAGCTCCATATGCATCCGATTTTCATTTGGAACCAAGCTGAGTGCACGCATAATATAGGCTTTATGACCAGTTCCAAATAAATCCTCGGCCAATTTTCCGCCTTCGGGATGGCATGGAATGGTCGGTACCCAAGCGAGCTCCTGTTTTGCTTCTATCGGACGATCACGTGCAGGAAGCCCCTCTTTAGGTTCGGGTAGTGGGCGTAATTCAACTCCGATACCCCGTGCAAAAATATCCATGTCAGTGACTCGGGATACAATTCCAACAATTTCCACATACTCTTCATTGGTTAACCCACCGTCGATGGCTTCTTTATAAGAATTTTCTAGAAAATCTTGTGGTGATGTGGATAATTTATTTATCAATTCCTTTGCCACGTTTGGAAGAATACTCTCATTATGTTCGGATGAATGGCTGGGTCTTTCTTGAATACCTTTTTCATAGCACGCCTCCCTAACTTGCGAAGCTATGGCTATCCTCTGAACTCCAGTTCCCCAACTTCCTGGTTCTCCTAAGTTTTCAAATTGTTTTTCATGTATNGAATCAAGATCGTCTCTAACTTTGTATTCAGAGTCTGAATAGAAACCCATTTATATTCTTCCCTCACTGTAGTTGTTGAAAATATTTGATTGAAAATAGATATTTTTAACTACTTCTATTGACATAAGCATATCTAACAAGGCTAAGTCAAACTTACCCAATTTTATTTTTATCTGGTGAAAAGAGGGTATTTTTATTAAAAGAATTTATAGAAAAGGTCAGAGCAGTGGGAATGTTGATTAATGGTCGTTGGAGTGAGGATGATGGTAAAAGTCGAGGCGAAGGCGGAAAATTTGATCATCTTCCCACTTGTTTTCATCATCGTATAACAGAAGATGGTTCCTCTGGTTTTAGATCGGAGAGCGGACGTTATTTTTTATATGTATCTAGAACGTGTCCCTGGGCACATAGAACTATTATTTTTAGGCATTTAAAAGGTCTTGCTGACGATATTGGTCTGATTATGGTNCGATCGGGGGAAGAGGGATATGAGATTGAGAGAGATGACACAAAGTTAGTTCCTGGGACCGATTTAAAAATAACGAATTTGCATGAATTGTATAGTTTGTCTAATAANAAATACACAGGAAGAGTTACAGTTCCTGCACTTTGGGATGCAAAAACATGTAAAATCGTTAATAATGAATCTTCAGAAATTATTGAGATGCTCAATAATGAATTTAATGAAATAGGAGGAGACAATTACGATTATTTTCCGGAAAATCTAAAAACAGAGATACNGACTATCAATAATATGGTCTACCACAAAGTTAATAATGGTGTTTATAAGGCCGGATTTTCCACCTCTCAAGAAGCATATGAAGATGCATACGAAGGACTTTTTGAGGCCTTTGATACAATGGAAAAAATATTAGGCAAACAAAGATACCTTGCTGGAAGTATGATTACAGGTGCGGATTGGAGAGCCTTCCCTACGCTTTATCGGTTTGATACAGTTTATCATTATGCGTTCAAATGTAATAAAAAACATTTGTATGAGTATCCAAATTTATGGAATTATACAAAGGACTTATATCAAATGCCGGGAATTTCGGATATTTGCTGGCTGGAGGCGGCAAAAGTGAACTATTGGACAGGTTCAAGAGTAAATGCAACTGGAACAATACCTAAGGGCCCAGAAGGGATTGATTTTTTAGCACCACATGATCGTACTCGTTTTAGGTAGAGGGGGAATAGATGCTTGATAAAACTCGTGTAGATTATATTCCGGTCTTAGACTTTGCAAAGTATGTTAATGGGAATTCATCTGAAAAAGAGGTTTTTGCTTCTGATTTAAAGTGGATACAAGAGAAGATAGGCTTTTATTACTTGGTCAACCATGGGGTTGACGAAGTTTTAATAAGTGCGGCAATAAAGCAGATTGAGAAACTTCACTCATTACCTATTGAAGAGAAGCTTAAATTAAAAGTGGATGAAAATGCGGCAGGATATGTTCCGATCAAATCAACTATTTATGTAACTTCGGACGTAGCAAAGAACGATAAATATGATTTAAATGAGAATTATAGAATTATACGTGATAGAAAGAGTGATCATCCCTCTATCCTTGCTGGACGCCGTTATACGGGCCCAAATAAATGGCCAAATTCCAAATTACTACCAAGTTTTAAAAAAACTATGCTAGAATTCTTTTCGGCCATGGAAACGCTTGGTTATTCCTTGCTCCCACTTTATGCCAGTGCATTAGGGCTACGAGCTGATTATTTTGATAAATATTTTACTGATCCGATGTGGTTTACTAGAAACGTTCATTACCCGGCTGTTAAAGGTGAAGAAAATCAATATGGAATAGCGCCGCATTCAGATCATGGTTTTATTACTTTATTGCCAGTTTCCAAAGTCTCGGGTCTTGAAGTAAAAACTCAAGAGGGGTCATGGATAACTGGGGAATACATTCCCAACGCTATTTGCGTGAATAGCGGTGATTTTATGAAAAAGTGGACAAACGGTCGTTTTATTGCGACGCCCCATCGGGTTCTGCCACCGAAGCAGGAGCGTTATATTTCAGCATTCTTTTTCAATCCAAACTGGGATGTTATGTCGGCTCCGTTACCCGGATGTCAAAACGAACAAAATCCTCTTAAATACGAGATTACATCGTTTTATGACCATTTGTGTAATTATATTGACCGAAATTATTCAATATCAAGCGGTGGTAAGGCACTAAATTCTTAAAAATTTTATGCGGGCTAAAATTATAGAAAAATATTATTGGGGTCTCTAGTATTTTGAGGTTTTAAGTTCTCAGTCACGCTTTTATAACCTAAAAGGAGGTAAATCATAATGGATCTAAATGGTCAATCTGCTATTGTAACGGGTGGGGCTTCTGGTTTAGGAGAAGCAACTGCGAGAATGTTATCAAAGAATGGCGCTAAAGTTGCAATTCTTGATTTAAACGAGGAACGCGGTAAAAGNATTGCGAATGATATTGGCGGAATTTTCTCCAAATGCGACGTTGTAGATAGTAGCAGTATTCAAGCCGGTTTATCTCACGCAAGAGAGAGCAATGGTCCTAGTAGAATACTTGTAAATTGTGCGGGTATCGCTGCTGCATCGCGCGTTGTGGGCAGAAATGGTCCGCACGATTTGGAAATGTTTTCAAAAATCGTTACTGTGAATCTTATTGGCACATTTAACGTCACGCGCCTTTTTGCCGTTGAAGCTGGTAAGTTAGAGCCCTTGGAAGATGGGGAGCGTGGCGTAATTTTAATGACTGCTTCGGTTGCCGCGTTTGATGGTCAAATTGGACAAGCTGCTTATACTGCTTCCAAGGGAGGTATTCATAGTATGACACTCCCAATTGCCCGAGAATTTGCGAGTTTTGGTATAAGAACCTGTACTATAGCACCCGGTATTCTTCTTACTCCATTAATGGATATTTTACCTGAAGAGGCCCAAAAATCTCTTGCTGCAAGTGTTCCATTTCCAATGAGATTAGGGAAGGCTGATGAATACGCATCCTTAGTAAAACATATATGCCAAAATAATTATATTAATGGTGAAACGATCAGGTTGGATGGTGCACTAAGAATGGCTCCAAAATAAATACTTAGTCGTTTTTACAAGATCAAAATGAGTACCTTTTTTGAATATTTAGCTACTGGGAGTGGTATCGAGCTTTGGGAGGTGGTTNCCCTTTGTATTGTATCTTTTCTTGGAAGTTTCATAACTGCTGCGTTTGGACTAGGGGGTGGGACGCTAAACCTCGCGACCATGGCACTTATTTTTTCGCCAGCGATTTTAATTCCCATTCATGGAGTTGTGCAACTTGGTTCAAATTTTGGTAGAGCCATTTTGATGCATAAAAGCGTTAATATAGAAATCATTCCCTTATTTATTTTGGGNACGATAATTGGAGCATTAGTCGGTGGAAATTTAGTGGTTGAGTTGCCAACACACGCCCTTCAGATGGTACTAGCAGTATTTATTTTGTATAGTGTTTGGGCACCGGACTTTTTAGCCAATCGATTAAGTAAAATAAGTTTTTTAACTGTTGGAGTATTTGGAGCTATTATAACAATGTTTGTTGGGGCTACCGGACCCGTAATAACGCCGTTTGTAATTGCCACGAGTAAAGGAAGAAAACAAGTTGTTGGCACACACGCAGCTTTAATGAGCATTCAACATACGTTTAAAATNTTAGTATTTGGATTTATTGGTTTCTCTTTTATTCAGTACATTCCAATAATTTTGGTTCTNACAATATTAGGGTTATTGGGCACGTTNGCTGGAAAGCAAACGCTGAACTGGATTAGTGAAGGTATTTTTTCGGTTTTACTTAGAGTTATCTTAACCGTTATGGCGCTTAAGTTAGCCGTGGGCTCGATATTTTAGTTGAAGCTATAAAATAAATAATAAATTACGACAGTTCTTTATTAAGTTGAGCCTCTCGTCGTGCAACATAAGTTGTTGAGCCAATAATAATTAAACCGCCAGCCCAAGTCCATGTATCAGGCAGTTCTGAAAAGAAAAAATAGCCTATTAAAGCGGCTATTATTAGTCGAATGAAATTAAATGGTTCTAGAGCGCTAACATCAGTTCGATTATAGGCTAAGGCCATTGTGTAATGCGCACCGCCAACAAGCAATCCTAGGGCTGCGAGCATTATTAATTGCGATATATTTGGCCATTTCCAAAAGTAAATTGCCATTAAAAATGTTATTGGGATTTGTAATAGAGCAACCCATGCACCAATCGTCATCGGTTGGTCCCATTTAGTAAGATGTTTCGCAAATAGTCTTGAACCGCCACCTAGCATAATGGATAGTATTACAAATACAAAACCTATACTGAAAGATTGAAAACCAGGTCGAATAATTAAAAGAGCTCCAAAAATACCTACGCCAATTGCTATCCATCTTCTCATTCTAGCTTTTTCACCTAAAAACAAAACAGCTCCAAGCGTAACAAATAAGGGACTGGTGAGTGCAAGTGCGGTAGCATCAGCCAACGGTGTTAGTGACAACGCGGTATACCATGCGCCAACTGCTCCAGCGTTAAAGAACGACCTAATAAAGTGCATNCCTAACTTATCGGTTCGCATTAAACTAAATTTAGTACGAATAATCCATGGTAAGTAAAATGCAAAAGAAAACAAACTTGTAAAAAAAGCGATTTCATAAGGATGAATCGATTTGCCAACACCCCGCACAAAACCATGGGAAGCCGTAAAAAGAGAAACTGAGAGCATTATTAATAATGCAGATCCTATAAATTTAATATTTGCCTCTGGGTTAAATCCGACAATTGGTTTATTCATAGAGCTCTATTTTCAGCTACATTCGCTTGGGTTTAAGAGAGGGTTTGCAGGCAATATGTTCCATCAAATTATTCTAGAGCGCAAACAAAAACATATTTAGCTAAGCTTTCATTATATAGTGTAAAGATTATATGATGATTTGGATCTTATTTGATGCTTTTAAAATAATCTTTGATCCGCTAATCTTTTGAAGCTAATCAATTAAGAAGCGANACNTTTACATTAAACGGTNACTTTTAATTTTTATCCGCAATTAGGATTTTTAATTTATTTCTTTTTAAAAGGGTTTTTAAGGGAAAGTTATGGATAATTTATCAAAAAGAGTAATGAGCGGCGGCGAAGCAATCGTTCAATCGCTTCTCAACAATAAAGTTGATACTGTTTTTGGTATACCCGGAGCTCAAACTTATCCTATTTTTGATGCTTTATCTCGTATGCGGTCACGTATTAGAACCGTTGGTGCTCGGCACGAACAAGCAGCGGCTTATATGGCTTTTGGGTACGCAAAATCCACAGGTAAGGTTGGTGTATACTCAGTTGTTCCAGGTCCTGGGGTTTTAAATACTATGGCGGCTTTATGTACAGCGTGGGGCGCAAATGTTCCAATTTTATGTCTTACTGGTCAAATACCAAGAGAAGCAATGGGAAAATTTAGAGGACATTTACATGAATTGCCTGATCAAATAGCTACGCTGGAAACTTTAACAAAATGGTCGGTCCGAATTGAGCGAGCATCGGACGCGCCCGAGATTATTAATGAGGCATTCAAGGTTATGAAGTCCGGTAGGCCGGGCCCTGTATCTGTTGAGATGTGTTGGGACGATATGGCTCAGAATGAAATGGTTGGCCTTCTTCCACCTGTTGAGGTCGAAAAAGATCTAGAAATAAAGAAGAACGAAATCGAGGAAGCTTCAAAAATTATAAAAAAATCTAAGAAGCCGATTATTTTAGTAGGTAGTGGAGCGCAAGGGGCAACAAAAGAGGTCCTCGAGTTAGCAGAAACACTTCAGGCTCCTGTTGGTGCATTTAGAGGAGGTCGCGGTGTTGTTAGTGAGGATCATTATTTAGGCGTATCTTCGGTGGCGGCACATGATTTATGGAGGGATTCCGATGCTTTAATTGGTATAGGGTCTAGGCTTGAAATGCCTTACATGAGGTGGTCAAATCCTCTGGGGGCAGTAACNAATCCTCTTGCTCCACCNCACTTAATTAGAATTGACATTGATCCTTTAGAAATGAACCGTTTGGTGCCTCACGCTGGGATTGTCGGAGATGCCGCGGGCGCGACTAAGGCATTAAATGAAGCCTTAAAGTCGATTTATAAGCCAACACCAGAGAGAAGTATAGAAATAGCTAAAGCTAATGATTGGGCGAATGATAAGGTTAAAGAAGTAAAACCTCATGCTGAATATTTGAGTGTAATTCGAGAAGTTNTGCCACGAGATGGTTTTTTTGTTGAGGAAATAACACAAATCGGGTTTACTTCACAGTTTGCATTTCCCGTTTATGAGCCGAGAACTTATGTTACCTGTGGTTTCCAGGGTAACCTAGGCTTTGGTTTTCAGGCAGCTTTAGGAGTAAAGGTCGCAAATCCGGATAAAGTTGTTATTTCGGTTACTGGCGACGGTGGTTTTATGTTTGGCGTACAGGAACTTGCAACAGCTGCGCAAGAGGGTATAGGTCTCATAACGATCGTAATGAATAATTCAGCTTTTGGAAATGTTAGACGTGACATGCGACGAATTTATAAAGGCAAACCGCTCGGTAGTGAACTATTAAATCCAGACTTTANGAAATTAGCAGAAGCATATGATATAAAAGGTTATTCTGTTAAAAACTCTTTAGGCCTAAAAAAAGCGTTAACGTCGGCAATCTCGGACGGAGGCCCGACACTTATTGAGGTTAAAGTTNATAAAAATACAGAGAAAAGTCCTTGGAAGTACATCTTAATGACCTATTGAAATAAGATATTTTTATATAAAATTATGAATTCGAAATTAAAAAATATTTTAATAATCAATTAATTCACTCATAGGGAGCAGTTAATTTTTTATCTGATACAGGAGCGAATTTTATCAAAAAATATAACTAAAGTTTAATTGCAGTCTGGTTAAAAATACTACAACATAGAAAAATACATCAAGTAATAATAGTGGGGCTTTATCAAATGAATGTTATGGCGAATGATTTTAATAGTTTGATCCCAGATACCCGTCGNTTTCTTGAACAAGAAATGAAACATTTAATCGGAGATAACTGGGTTAAAAGTAAAGACAGTGGTTCCTTTTCAGTCATTGATCCGTCAAGCGGTAGTGTTCTAACTGAAATTCCTAAAGGCACTTATCAGGAAATTGATGAGGCGGTTCAAGTTGCAAACACAACCCTAAATGATCCATTATGGAGGGATATGCCACCCGCAAGCCGTGAGAAATTAATGCACCGATTTGCGGATTTAATTGAGGGCCACGCGGAAGAGTTAGGACAATTAGAAGCCCTTGATGTTGGTATGCCGAGCGTTGTTGGCCAATTTGTTGAGGTTGGAAATGTTATTGAAACATTACGTTACATGGCTGGATGGCCTACCAAATTAAACGGTAAAACCATGGATATTGGAGAGCCAATTCCAGAAAAACGTTTTTTCGCATACACAAAAAGGGAACCTGTTGGTGTTGTGGGCGCAATAATTCCATGGAATGTGCCGCTGATGATTGCTATGTGGAAGATTGCTCCGACCCTAGCTACTGGTTGCACTATCGTTATTAAACCATCTGAGGTTACGCCTCTAGCTACCTTAAGATTGGCAGAACTTGCTCTTGATGCTGGTATCCCTCCGGGAGTTATAAACGTTGTTAATGGGTTGGGTAATGAGGCAGGACAGGCGTTGGTGGAACACCCTTTAGTTAGCAAAATAAGTTTTACAGGATCAGTAACGACTGGGAAATTAATTAATAAAACTGCGACTGATACATTAAAAAACGTAACTTTAGAGCTTGGGGGTAAATCACCGGTTATTCTACTAGACGATGCTGATTTGGAGAAGGCCTCAAAAGGTATATCTATGGGTATATTTGGTAATACTGGACAGGTTTGTGTTGCCGGGTCGCGCTTATATATTCAAAGGGGCGTATTTGATGAGGCTGTAGATCGAATATCTAAAGAAGCTCGCTCATTGAAAGTCGGTCCAGGATTGCACCCGGAAACTAAAATTGGACCATTAGTTTCAAAGGAACATCGGGATAAAGTGATCTCATATATCGATGCGGGTCTTAAATCTGGTGCCGAGACTATTACAGGAGGATCGGTTATCGAAGGGCCTGGTTATTATATTGAGCCAACAGTATTATCAAATGTTTCCCAATCTTCAAAAGTTGTGCAGGAAGAGATTTTTGGCCCCGTTATAACAGCTATTCCATTTGATGATTTAGATGANGCAGCTCATTTAGCTAATGACACATCTTATGGACTATCATCATATCTTTGGAGCCAAAATATACAACGGGTTCATCAATTAGTGCCCAAAATTAGAGCTGGACAGGTTTATGTGAACTCAACTCCTTTTCCTCATCCTGCTATGCCTATGGGTGGTTACAAACAGTCTGGTATTGGTCGTGACTTGGGTGAGGAAGCAATCAATCATTATACAGAGCATAAATCTGTCGTGATAGGTATTAATTAGGCTCAATCCAATAAGGTTAAAAGGTATATTATTTATGGCACGCTTGGAACCTTTAAAACCTGACGAGATGTCAGAAGATCAAAAAATAATTGCAGATGAAATAATAGCATCTCGTGGTGAGATAGCGGGTCCCTTTATTCCTTGGTTACGAAACGCTGAATTGGCAGATAGTAATAAGAAATTGGGCTCTTTTTGTAGATTTAATACCTCANTGTCACCGCGGTTATCAGAGTTTATTATTTTAATTGTTGCAAGGAAATGGAATATTTATCTTGAATGGCAAGTTCACGAGCCTCTCGCAATTGAAGCTGGTATGTCTTCCGATGTGATTGAAGCATTAAGAGTTGAGGTCAATCCATTATTTATTAATAAAGATGAGGAAATTATTTATCAGTTCTGTTGCGAGCTTTTAGAAAATAAGTGTGTATCAGATAAGCTCTATGATGTTGCACTAAGAGAATTTGGCTCTCCAATGCTTGTCGATATTGTTGCTATAGTTGGTTACTACTGTAATGTAGCAATGACCTTAAACGCTTTTGAAATCTCTCCTGAGAATAGAGACAAGATTTTTTTTTAGGCTAATCAGTATACATATAATTCTAATTTATTTNATATTTTGTTCAGAAAAATNTTTGGATAAGATAGGGGGCCCGTTTGGCCCTAATGGCAGTTTCAATCCATTCCAAAACTCCTTAAAATCGATATCAAATAAATGAGATGCGAATTTCTTTTCTTTATCTAAATCAATATTTGTGGGTATGTTTATAATTTCAACTAAGGGGTTGTTATTTTTTAGGAAATCAATTCTTCTTTGTTTCGATTTAATTATCGAATTTGAATTTCCCAAATTTATGCATAAAAGCTTTCTGCCGGTCCAATAACAAATATCAAACTCGGCAAACTCCATGGGTTTAATATCATTTGGCTCGTCTATGAGAATATATGCGTGCGTCAATGGTAGCCACGCTGAGAAAATCCAGTCATATTGGTCAAATAATTCATTATGAGTTTTAGATATGTTTATTTTAGTAACTTGAACCTCAATAAAATCTAAATAATCACNAATNAAATTATTTGTATTCTTTGANAATGGGGAAATTTTAGATTTTATTTTCTCTCNAACGATTTCAAACATTGTCGAAGTTGACTCAATNTTTATTGGGCCNGCATTGTTAAAGTCTGCCCAACCTCGGTTATTTAAACGAAATCCAGAGGTATTCAAATTTACAATAGCTAGATTACTAGTTAAGCATTCCTTATGCTTACTTAAGTCAGTTTCAAGACGTTTTATAACAGTTTCTGGATTTGTTATTCGTCCATAANTTATAAAGGTATTTATATATCCATCTCCATGACATAAACTCCNCCTGCCCATCGATCACCCGCATAGACAATTCCATTCTCATCAACATAGACTTCATTCATTTGAATGGTTGGTACTCGAGAGTTTTCAGGTCCAGGTGGAACAAAATAGGCTATTAATTCAGGTTGATATGGATTTTTTAAATTATAGACCCGTATTCCAGCGTTAAAAAATGCCCCAATAATAATTTCTTCACTATGAAAAGAGGGACCAGGTCTATTCTCATGCAGGTTATGAGAGCCAAATCTGCCACCTTTATGCCCAAANTCTTCAACTGGAGGAAGGGGAAGTGTACTTATAGGCACTAGATTTTTCTCATTTCTGGCATCTANAACCCAAGTTAGCTTAGGCCAATCTTCAGCATCGTCCTTGATACATTCATCGGAAACTAAAATTAAGCCACGCTCAAAAAGTGGCATGACGGTGTGTGTAAAACCAGGGTAAGGATTGTGAGGGGTCCAGTGAGAAACTACCTCAGGTTTAGATTTGTTTGATATATCTAAAATAAAAGCACCGCCATCTATGTACCCGAGATAAGCTCTATCAGGCCTTTCAGGATATACGTTAGAATTATGAAGTCTAAATGCATCACCACCCCTTAGCTCATCAAGAGGTTCTGGGATAATGCGTTCTGGTAATGGTTCAGCATCACCTTCTCTTGTTCCCGGATACCACCATCTTCCCACTTCCTCCATCTTACTGGGATTTCGGACATCAATTATTTGATATATTTGATCATCACGGGGGTGACGCGGAGTAAAGTCTGGTGCACCACTGGCAATATGCACGTACTCACCNTCAACAAACCATAAACAATGAACACCTCTTGAGTGGGGGCCAGCTGTTGAATGAAATCCAATGGATTTAGGGTTTTCTGGATCACTTACATCNAACAGTTCAACACCCGCGGGTTCAAGTCCAAGTTCATAAACTTGNTAGGCAACGGCTAAGATATCACCAGTAACCTCCAATGAATTAGANCGCATATTTTGATGTTTTAACTCTGTTTGNCAGATAACCCTNGTAGTTTTTGGGTCTGTTACATCTAAGCCAGTAAAATTTTTTGGNGGACCTTCATGGGCAATCCAAAGAACTCTCTTTCCCTTTTTTGTTACTTGCAGCGCCATTCCTTCACCGACGCCTCCGAAGCCGCCCAATGTGTTATGATCAAGTAGGCGCATATTTTTTGAGAGAGTTTCAGACATATTTTTAATGATTNCCTGCTATTATATTTCTCATTCTATATTAACTTTATTATGCAATTGTTGAAAGGCTCGGAATATAATATATTAAAGTTCTTTGCACGTGGTGTTTTCGCAATAATTTCTGGTAGAGGCTAATTTTTATGGTTCCAGTAACTATTATAACAGGGTTTTTAGGGAGTGGAAAGACTACTCTAATTAACCAGCTTATTAAAAAACCAAAAATGGATAAAATAGCTNTAATTATTAATGAGTTTGGGGAGATTGGCTTAGATAACCTTCTAATAGAAAGTTCNATTGAAAATACACTTGTACTAGAAAATGGCTGTATTTGCTGCTCTATTAGAGGGGACCTTGTAGATACAATCATTAATCTNTTTGCTAAGGCTGAGAATAATGAAATCCCAAGTTTTAATCGTATTATCATAGAGACTACTGGATTGGCTATACCAGGGCCAATTGTCGCTAGCATAACCGATGATATTGTAGTTTCGAAGAAATGTGAATTAAATAATGTCATTACATTGGTCGATGCACCCCAAGGTATTCGGCAAATCAAACAACATAATGAGGCAAAAATCCAAATATCTCAAAGTAATTTATGCATTATAACAAAGTGTGATTTAGCATCAGAGAGTGAAATTAAATTGCTAGAAAAAAATCTGGATAAGATAAATCCAATTTCTAATTATAAACACATCAAAAATGGTGANATTGATCCTGATTATTTGTTTCAGAATTTACAATTAGATAGATTAATTGAAATCGATGAAAATCATCATTNGCACCATAAACATAATCATTTGGACCAAGATTATCATCTATTAGAGCACGACAATGTGCGTAGTTGTTCATTTNTAATTAGTGAAGATGTCGACGAGTCTAGACTACGGACTTGGTTGGCAATGCTTTATTCTCTTNGGCCTTTCTCAATGCTNCGACTGAAAGGTATTGTTAAGTTAAATACTTTTGAGANGCCNATATTACTTCAGGCTGTTGGGACAACNTTTTATNATCCAANAATAATAGAAAAATGGCCTTCGGAAGATTCGTTNTCTCGATTAATTATAATTTTTAAAGATATTTCAGAAAAGTCAATGCGGGATAGTTTNTCTAAATATGTTCTAGAACAATAGCTTTACTTATATAATCAGAAATAATAATTGAATTATAATATNTTTAATTTAGTTTTATCTTGTTCCNATAAGCAAGATACCCTTAAATAAAGATAANATTTATTNATATCAGNATAAAACTNATANTAACACTTGCTTGCCTAAACCACATTNGCGCCAGATGGCGTCATATTNTTTTTCATAGTATTTTGGACNTTAATGAACTCAAAAGTAACGATTATCTCAACTAATCTTCGTGGCATACTTTATATGCTGCTTGGAACATTTTTCTTAATTGCTATGACTGTCATTGTTCGGAATTTATCGAGCGACCTTCACCCTTTTGAAATTGCTTTTTTTAGAAATATTATTGGTTTGATTATGTTATTACCGATCCTTTTAAAGCGGGGTTTTGTTAGTTTAAAAACAAATAATATTGGCGGAATGGCCTTAAGAGGAATCTTTCATGCTGGAGGAATGCTTTTTTATTTTCTNGCATTAACACTGATACCTTTGGCTGACCTCGCTTCGTTAAGTTTTACATCACCGTTACTCATAACTCTACTTGCTGTTTTAATATTTCATGAGAAACTTGGNCCGCGCAGAATTGTCGGATTAATATTAGGCTTTATTGGAGCCCTTATAATCTTAAGACCAGGCTCTGGCATTCTTGGGTTGGGAGCAGTTTATGCNNTGATTGCGGTATTCAGTTGGTCTATAGCTGTCATTTTGATAAAGTATTTATCAAGAGATAATTCGACGGTTACAATGACAATCTACGCTTTATTTTTTCTAACGTTATTTACGTTTATTCCAGCTTTATATTTTTGGCAATGGCCAACTTTAGAACAATTCTGGTGGTTAATTTTTCTTGCTGGATTAGGAACAATTGGTCAATTATTATTTACACAGTCGATGAAAATAGCAGACGTTTCTTTAATAATGCCATTCGATTTTTCGCGATTAATTTGGGCGAGTTTGTTTGGAATATTCTTTTTTAGTGAAAATCCAAGTATTTGGACTTTTGTTGGTGGAGGATTAATATTCGGAAGTGCCACATATATAGCCTATCGGGAGCGATTGGTTAAATAAANANAANAAAATATANCCTNAGAGTAAAAAGNTAATGTTAAAAATAAAATCAAANTTTCCAGTAATAATTGTTGGAGCCGGCCCGATTGGAATGAATTTAGCTCTGGATTTAGCTCTTCGACAAGTGCAATGTTTAATTATTGAGAAAAATTTTACAACTTCTAAGCATCCCCAAGGGAATACGCATAATCTACGGACTATGGAGCATTATAGGAAGTTAGGNCTAGCTGATAAAATTAGAGAAGTTGGCNTGCCTNTAGATCATTCTGGTGACGCNGTTTTCGTTACGAGAATTAATTCTCATGANCTATGTAGAATTAATATACCAACGCTTAGAGANCGTANTAAGAATGGATCCGATGATCTTAAAATNGGGCCAGAGACTTTTCAACGCGCATCACAAATGTTTGTTGAGAAAATTCTTAAAGACGAAATTGATAAATCTAAATTTATTGACGTTAGATTTGGTTGGTCGATGGAAACATTTTCTCAGTCCAATGAGAATGTAAGTCTGGAAATTCGTAATTTAAAAAACAATAAGGTTGAGCGACTAACATCTAATTATTTGGTTGGTTGTGATGGCGCGCAAGGAAAAATTAGGAAAACACTTGGTATTAAATATACAGGAAAGAGCGGAGATGAAGTAGATTTTATGATGGGTAGAATGCTCTCAATCTATTTCGAGTCGCCTGATTTATATAAAATAATGAAAACTGATCCACCATGGCAATTCCATTCAATGAATAGTGATGGAAGGGCTTCCATAGTTGCATTAGATGGTAAAGGAAAATTCCTAACTTGGGCTAAGCTCGGAAGAGATGAAGATCCTAATAAAGTTGACCCTTTATCCTATATTTATCAGGCCGTTGGCCAGGAGGTCCCAGTGAAGTTGATTTCAGCTCTACCTTGGCAAGCTGGATTATCCTTAGTCGCTGAGAAATACCAAGAGGGCCGTATTTTATTAGCTGGGGATGCCGTTCATTTATTCACTCCCACTGGTGGTTTTGGGATGAACACGGGCATCGGTGATGTAGACAATTTAGGTTGGAAATTAGCTGCCATNTGCAAGGGTTGGGGAACAGTTTCGCTGATCGAAACATATGAAACTGAGCGGCGGCCCGTAGCTATTCGGAATTTAGCTCAATCTTATGCCTTAGCTGAAGCTAAATCGTCTTTACAAGTCCCAAATGGTGTTGAAAAATCGGATAGTGAAGGAGAAAAAATTAGACGAGAGCTATCTAATTCAATTCTCGAAAAGTTAAAAGAAGAGTATTTTTGTCTAGGTATTCAACTTGGAGCAAGATATGATGACTCACCTATAATCATTAATGAGGATAATCTATTACCGGACAGTGGCCCTTATGATTATACACCGACAAGCCATCCTGGTGGGCGGGCGCCTCATGCCTGGTTGGAAGATGGTTCCGCGTTATTTGATCATTTCAGTAATGGCTTTACGTTGTTAAAACTGGGAACTGTTAAAATTAATACAGATAGTTTTGTTAATCGAGCTGCAAACCTGAGAATTCCATTGGTCTTATATGAAAATACTAGTAAAGATCTTTTTCGTTTATATAAATATAATCTGGTTTTAATAAGACCAGATCAGTACGTGGCATGGCGCGGTAATAATATCCCTGAGGACTTGGATTCTGTTTTAAACCGTGTTTCTGGACGCAAGTTGGGACCTTAAGATGTGTAAAAAATCCCAAATGATTTTTACGGGTTTGTGGTCATCCTATTTAAGTCCTCAAAATTGATATTCTTCGACTCGTATATATTAAAATTACCCTAAGGAGGGATTCTATGGCAACTGATAAGATATTAACAGAGGTGAAAGACGGAATTGGTCGTTTGATCTTTAATAATCCAAAGAAGCACAATGCCGTTTCATTAGAAATGTGGCGTTCTGCAGAAAATGCTCTCAAGACTTTTGAAGATGACGATTCTATTAGAGTTGTTATATTATCTGGGGCAGGCGGGAAGTCTTTTGTTTCTGGTGCTGATATTTCTAAGTTTAATACCGAGAGGGGAAATAAAGAATCAATTTTTGAATATAATCACAGAGTATCAATGGTTAATAATTTAGTTGTGCGCATGCGCAAACCGACTATCGCCCAGATTGAAGGTTATTGCATTGGCGGTGGCTTAGGTTTGGCGATATGTTGTGATATTAGGTTTTGCTCACAGAAATCAAAATTTTCACTCCCTGCAGCTAAATTAGGGCTTGGATATCCTTTCGATAATTTAAAAAGATTGGTTGATTTGGTTGGTCCAGCAGTAACCAGCGACATTACATTCTCAGCGCGTAAATTAGATGCCGAGGAAGCATTGCGGGTTGGTTTGGTGCAAAAGATATTTGATGATAATTTACACCAATATGTAGATGATTATGCAGTAGAGATGTCAAAGAATGCACCACTTACAATTAAGTCGATGAAATTTAATATTGGTGAAGCCCAAAAGGATCAGAACGATCGAAATCTTGAAATGGCAAAATTGCTTGTTGAAGAAGCATTTTCAAGTGACGATTATATAGAAGGTACATCAGCTTTTATGGAGAAACGTCCACCTTTATTTCGAGGTAAATAAGTTAAATATAATAAATTCAAAGAGGGTAGACATATGATTAAGAGTACCAATGAAAATAATTTAAATTTTACGGGATGTGATCTTCATTATCACGCAGAGACCCCTTGTTTTGACAACAATCCCTCGACAATAAAACCGGAGACGCCTAGACCGGTATCAGTCAATGGTAAAAGGATGCCCGTGATAGATATGCACGCACATTGTCAATTATCAAATATTTGGCCAATGGTTGAGGGGAGAGAAGAGCTAAAGGGTGAAAATCCTTATGAGGGTCAATTAAAAAAAACAGAAAATATNAGTGTGCGCCTCAAACAAATGGATGAAATGGGAACTGATATAGAAGTTTTAAGTATTGGAACTGAACAGCATTTTCCGTGGGCTGATTNNGAGTTGGCGCGAGANGTNGCAACCCTTCAAAATGAGAGTTTAACAGAGGTGTGTTCGGCTAANAGTGATCGTTTCGTTCCNTTGGGAGTAGTNTCTNTGCAACACCCGCATCTAGCTGCTGAGCAACTTGAGCATTCNGTNAAACAACTGGGCCATAGAGGATGCATGATTACGGGAAACATTATGGGTCAAGAGCTCTCTGATACAAAGTTTCATCCATTCTGGCAAAAAGCAGAAGAATTGGATATTGTTGTATTCATTCATCCTCGTTCCCCTAAGTTAGGGCAACCTAGGTTACAGGGCAGNGGGTTNCTNACTAATATGATAGGAAATCCNCTTGAGACGGCAACTGCATTAGCTCANTTAATNTATGAGGGTACTTTGGATAAATTTCCGGGCGTAAAGATAGCGTCTGCACACGGGGGAGGTTATCTGCCATCCTATATTGGTAGATTTGATCATGGACACAATAGTGCTGANCGAGGTGGTCGTGGATTGGANCAAAAGAANCCAAGTGAATATATCAAGAATNTATATTTTGANACTCTTGTTTACGGAACACAGAATCTAGAGCATTTAATAAANGAAGTNGGAGTATCNCANTTAATGTTNGGTACGGACCACGATTTTGGTATGACAAATCGAAATCCNATTGCCCATATTCTNAGTGTNAAGGGACTGAAGGAAGAGGAAATTGAGAGTATCCTATACGGCACAGCGAAAAAATTGTTTAAAATTAATATTTAATTTTCTTCTTTAATTTTGGTAAATTAATAAAATGTGGCAAATGATCATGCTAGAGGTTGGAAATGAACCCCTAATTCTGGTCTTTGTTTTATTTGCTGCATTCGTTAGTGCAACAATTCATAGTGTAAGTGGATTAGCTGGAGCACTCATTCTGCTTATCTTTTTGATTCCAATTTTTGATATTAAGACATCTGTTCCAATTATTTCTGTATCTATGATCATTAGCAACCTATCCAGAGCTTGGGTTTTTAGAAAAGATCTTATTTATTCAATTTTTTTGTCAATTATTAGTACGGCATTGCCTGGAATGATTCTTGGTACAATTTTATTTATATATTTACCNAAGGAAATAATANTATTAATCTTTTCTATATTTCTATTTTCATCGGTNCCTNTTCAGAGAATATTCAANAAGAAAAGCNGGTNAGTTGACAATTGGGGTTATGTATCGGTAGGCTCGATATACGGTTTAGTGGGTGGTTTGGTTATGGGTGCNGGACTTATTCTNGCTCCATTTTTTTTAGCAAGTGGTTTGATTAGTGTCCAGATATCAGCCATTGCNTCCTTGCTAGGTTTAATTATGAATATTACAAAAGGNTTNTTATTTGGAATNTCACCTTTATTAAGCACTTCGCTNGTTATGTTAGGTTTGATGATGGGCATCTTTTCANTTCCGGGTGCCTTTTTTGGGCGTTGGATNTTAAAACATGTCTCAATAAAGTTNCAAAAACTGATTATTGAAGGTATAATGATNTTGGGAGCANTATTCTTTTTATATCAGTATTTAGAGTAATNANAAAATNCAGATTTNGTNCCAAACTAATGGATAAAGGTAAATATTAGNNATTATGGTAAAGATTTTTATAGATGGTGAGGNGGGANCAACAGGCCTCCAAATTCGAGATAGGTTAAAAAATATTGAGAATGTTGAGATGATACATCTCAAAGGTGATAGACGAAAAGATGTTTCGGCTCGCCAGGAAATGCTAAATAATGCAGATGTAGTAATTTTATGTTTACCAGAGGATGCCTCAAAAGAAGCAGTTGGATTAATTCACAACCACAGGACTAAAATAATTGATGCATCAATTGCATATCGCGTAAATCCAAACTGGGTCTATGGTTTTCCTGAGTATAATTCCGGACAAAGTGCTATTATTAAAACGGCAAAGAGAGTCTCAAACCCTGGTTGTTATGCCTGTGCTTCAATAGCTATCATTAATCCATTAGTCTCTTCCGGTATACTACCTGATGATTATCCTGTAACTATTAATGCTGTATCTGGATATAGTGGAGGGGGTAAATCGTTAATTGAAAGTTTTGAAGCAAAACCTCATAAAAGGATTAGTAGCGCCCCATTTTACCTCTATGGACTTGATTTAAACCATAAGCATATAACCGAAATAAAGAAATATAGTAAATTGCAAACTACACCAATTCTTGTACCTAGTGTTGGCCGGTTCCATAGTGGGATGTTAGTATCTGTTCCACTTCAGTTGTCCTTTTTAAAAGATGGGATGAATGGAAGGAGTATACACGAAATTCTCTCAGATCATTATTTATCCCAACAGTTTGTAAAGGTAGTTGAGGAGCGAGATATTCAAGAAATCGATAAATTACTCCCAGAGGATCTCAATAATACAGATTTAATGAAAATATATGTTTTCTCAAACCAGAAAAACGGACATGTGCTTATTTGTGCTCAATTAGATAATCTTGGGAAAGGAGCTTCGGGACAGGCAGTTCAAAATTTAAACCTCATGTTAAATAACTTTTAAAAATTTATTAAAAGAGCAATAAAATAACCCGCTAGTAAGTTAATTATTATTTTTTTAATTCACGTACACTGTTTGGTCCTAGCGGATGATCAGCTTTCGGGTAAATGGGATGTTGATGACCATGACTATGATTGTCGTGTTTATGGTGGAAATGCTCTTTTTCTTGTTCTAATCGGCACATTCCAGTACAAAATTTATCGCATAAAACACAATCCGATATGTTTGAACCAGGTGCTATTGCCCCTTGTCCCTCAACATGGTGGTGATGGCTCTGTTGTGGGGTTCCAACCTCACTTTCAAATCCAAGAACTATTTCTTTATATTTACATAAATCACAGTTCATTATATTTTTTTTATTTAAAATTTCT